>JAURWE010000130.1 GCA_030655075.1 Pararhizobium sp. | reverse complement strand
GGACGAATTCAAGTCCTACGAGACGGTCGCCTACACAAAGGGCTTCCTGATGGTGGCCTCGAGCCCGCTGACCCGCTCCTCGCACCATGCCGGCGACGACTTTGCCAGGCTCCGGGCAGCGCGGGAGAAGAAGCTGCTGGCTGTGGGTTGAAGCTATCGAGCAGTGCTTGAGGGTATCAGTGAGACCCAGTTTTCCCTGTTGTGGCTGATGCGCACGATAAGGACGGATCCATCGTGCTCCACTTTATAAATGATCATATGGGCGCCAAACGGATGGACGCGGACTGGCGGGGTAATTTCCTGCCGTTCGCGCGCAACCTCGGGATTATCGGCCAGCAACTCGAAAAGCTCTTCCAAGCTGTGGTGATATAATACCGCATGGGCTTGGCCAAAATGTCGCTTCCCCCAGTTGTATATTCCACGCAGATCATCAGCTGCGCGCTTTGTCAGCCGATAGGGCATGCAGCTACTCTGCAGCGTTTTGCAACGCTGCGAGGATGTCGTCCATGCTTTCGTTGCTGATGCCGCTCTCCAGTCCATCATCGACGAGGCGCTGCAGTTGCAAAACACGGGCGGCGTGTTGCTGGTCCTTGCGGATCAGGTCGCGGATATAGTCATCGGCATCTGTATACCGGCCGGTCTGGGCCTGATCATCCACCCATTGCTTCATGGCGTCCGGCAGGGCGATATTCAGATTTGCCATCACTGTCTCCTTTGAACCGATATTGGCATCCGATGCCGCAATATGTCAAAAGATCGATCCTCTCCTCTGCCCAAAACCAGAAGCGCTTTCCATCACTCCTTGATATTTTTGCCTGCGGCAATTAATTGCCTCGCATGCCACAGTTCGAAACACGCCGCCCCGTCAGACATTCTCCCGACCAGATGTTCGATCTCATCGCCGATGTCGAGCGCTATCCGGAATTTCTGCCTCTATGCGAGGGACTGACCGTGCGCAGCCGCAAGGAGCGGGATGGCAAGGAGCTGCTCGTGGCCGACATGACCGTCGGCTACAAGGCGATCCGCGAGACGTTCACGACGCAGGTTCTGCTCAACAGGGCTGAACTGGTCATCGACGTCAAATATATCGATGGGCCGTTCAAATATCTCGACAATCGCTGGCGGTTCGAGCCTTTGCCGGATGGCGGCTGCTCGGTGCATTTCTTCATCGACTACGAGTTCAAGAGCCGCATTCTCGGCGCATTGATGGGATCGATGTTCGACCGGGCCTTCCGGATGTTTTCCGAAGCTTTCGAGAAGCGTGCGGACACGATCTACGCCAGCAGCTGACTTTCGCTTTCTTGCCTGTTTCGCCATTCTGATGGATAGTTTTCGCGCGTTCGCGTGTTTGCGGCCGGTTGAGGGAGGCATGGAATGGCTTGTCGCGAATATTCTGGCCTGCCGTTCCGTCATTCCGCCATGACAAGGCTCTTCTTTTTCATCGCTGCCATATCGTGGCTGTCCGTCTCTTCGTCCTGGGCGCAGGCGCCGGTCATTCGTCAGGCCGGCACCTATGTTCTGCTGCTCGACAGCGCCGGCAAGCCGGTGGCCGGGTCCTACTGGCTGTCGCCCGAGCTGAAGATCGCCGTGACGGCCACCACGCATGGCGGCTATCCGTCGGAGCCAATCTATCTTGACCGGGAATTCATGCCGCAGCGGCGTGGCGTCATGCTGTCCTTCATCAACCGTAAGATCAGCTATTCGCCCGATCCGCTTGCAGTCGCCATTGGCGACGAGGTCAGAATTGTCAGGCGGGACGCGTTGCTGGGACCGTTTGCCGGCGCGGCGGTCAAGGAAACGCCGATAAAGTTCACCGCGACCGGTACGGTGGCAACGACCATCAGCGGCGTCAGGCTGATCAACCGGCTTTACCGGATCGAACCGTATGATCTCTCGGACAAAAACGCGTCCTGGGGCGACCGCGTCTATGTCGAGACGCTGGACATGGATCTGTCCAAGACAGACTTCGACCTCGTCACGGCGATCGAAACCGGCACGGCGCTCAGCAGCGGCGATTTCTACATCAAATACATGCTGAAAGCCGATGTGCTGCCGGACCAGACCAAATGCCTGCGGGAAAAACAGGCTCTGGAGACCTACGAGACCATGGCGCTGAACCAGCGCGACGGATCGGACAAAACCATGGCGGCCGGGTTTATCCGCGACGGCAAGGCGTTCTGGGAAACCAGCGACGATTTTCCGGCCGACGAGCGGGCGATGAATATCTATGAGCTTTGCCCTAACAACTGAGACGCTGCATCAGGAAGGCTGGACGATCTCGCCGATCATCTGCAGAGCGGTCCTGACGGTTTCCAGCCGCACGGCATCGCGGCCGATGTCGCCATAATCCATTCGGCGGTGGAGGAGGGCGCCGGAGCAGGTGGCGGCGGCCAGATGCACCCGGCCGACCGGCTTCTCGTCCGAGCCGCCGCCGGGCCCGGCGATGCCGGTCACCGCCACGGCGATATCCGCCTTCGAATTGGCGAGAGCCCCTGCAACCATCTCCCGTGCCGTCTGCTCCGAGACCGCACCATGATCCGCCAGCGTCTCGGCCTTGACGCTCAGCATGTCGATCTTGGCGCCGTTGGAATAGGTGACGAAGCCGCGATCAATGACGGCCGAGGAGCCGGGGATTTTCGTCAGAGCGCCGGCGATCAGGCCGCCCGTGCAGGATTCCGCTGTCGCAACCTTGAGGCCGCGCCGGATGAAGCTGTCGATGATCCCGGCGGCAAGCAGCTCGATATCGGCAGGCCACATGCTCATGAGGGCCGTCCTGAATAGACGACCGTCGCTGTGGCGATGGCGGCGATGCCTTCTTCGCGGCCGACGAAGCCGATCTTCTCGTTGGTTGTTGCCTTGACCGAGCAGCGTTCGAGCGCGATGCCGAGCATGGCAGCGAGGTTCTGGCGCATCTCGAGGCGGTGCGGCCCGACCTTGGGCGCTTCAGCGATCAGCGAGACGTCGGCGTTCATGATCGTGCCGCCGTTTTCGCGAACGATGGCAGCCGCATGTTCGAGAAAGATGCGCGAGGCGGCGCCTTTCCATTGCGCATCGGAGGGCGGGAAATGGTCGCCGATATCGCCGGCACCACAGGTGGCGAGCAGCGCGTCGGTCAGCGCGTGCAGGGCGACGTCGGCGTCGGAATGGCCGGACAGCTTTTTGTGATGCGGGATGAGCACGCCGCAGAGCGTGACGCCGTCGCCATCGACCAATTGGTGCACGTCGTAACCATTGCCGGTGCGGACGTCGGGCAGGGCGTGGAGCTGGAGTTTTTCGTCGGCCATTGCCAGATCCCGTGCCAATGTCAGCTTGATGTTATCGGCGGAGCCCTCGATGAGGGTGACCGGAATGCCCGCCCATTCGGCAACGGCAGCATCGTCGGTGAAATTGTTCTCACCTGAAGCGACCGCGCGGCGGTGGGCATCGAGGATGAGGGGCAGGGCGAAGGATTGCGGCGTCTGGGCGCCAAAAAGCCCGGCGCGCGGCACGGTCTCGGTCACCGGCGTGTTGAAGGCGCCGCGCTTCAGCGTGTCGGCGACAGCCACGCCCGGCAGCACCGCCTGCGCGCCGCCATCAAAGGCAGCCCTCGTGCGCTCGAAAAGGTCATGATCGACAAACGGCCGCACGGCATCCTGGATCAGCACATGGGTGACTCCGGAGATGCTCAAGGCTTCGAGGCCGGCAAGCACCGAGAGCTGCCGCGTGGCGCCGCCGTGGACGAAGCGCACCAGATGCCGGTTGCATACGGTCGCCAGCGCCGCTTCGAACAAGGCCTCGTCATCGGGATGGATGACGACGACGATATCCCTTACCGGCGTCCATGTCGTGAAAACGTCAAGCGTATGGCTGACAACGGGCCGCCCGCCGATCGTGCGGTATTGTTTTGGGCCGTCTTGCGGTGTACCTGCACGTTCGCCACGGCCAGCGGCAACGATGACGGCACCGCAGGAGAACGCGTCGATCTCTTGCATTATGAAAATTCGCCCCGCAAATCCCACCAGTTTGACGGTGATTTACAGGCAAGCACGGGGCAATTCCAGCGCCCGGCGGAATTTTGTTGGAGCGCCCGTAAATTGGCTTGGCAAGACCCGCAATAGTGTCTAAAAATAGTGCAGAGATTTTATGTGCCCGAAAGATAAGCATTTGGCGATGGAGCCAGTAGACCAAGCCCTGTCAGAGCCGATTGAGATCGGAACGCTGGTGCTGCGCAACCGGATTGTTCTCGCGCCGATGTCCGGTGTGACGGACCTTCCCTTCCGCAGCCTGGCCTGGCGCTATGGGGCGGGGCTCGTGGTCACCGAAATGGTGGCCAGCCGCGAACTGGTTGGAAATGCCGCCGAATCCTGGTCGCGCCTCAAGGGCTCCGGCATTACGCCGCACATGGTGCAGCTGGCCGGGCGCGAGGCGCACTGGATGGCCGAGGCGGCCAAGATCGCTGCCGGCCATGGCGCGGATGCCATCGATATCAATATGGGGTGTCCTGCCAAGAAGGTGACCGGCGGTTACTCCGGCTCGGCGCTGATGCGCGATCCGGATCACGCTCTTTCGATGATCGAGGCGACGGTAAAGGCTGTCGATATTCCCGTGACGCTGAAAATGCGGCTGGGCTGGGACGAGAATTCCATCAATGCGCCGGAGATTGCCCGGCGTGCGGAAGCGGCCGGGGTGCGGATGATCACCATCCATGGTCGCACGCGCATGCAATTCTATCAGGGCAAAGCCGACTGGGATGCGATCCGCGCCGTGCGCGATGCCGTCTCCGTGCCGCTGGTCGCCAATGGTGATGTCGAGACCAGAGAGGACGCGCATGAAATCCTGCGCCGGTCGGGTGCCGATATCGTCATGGTCGGGCGCTCCTCGCAGGGCCGGCCCTGGCATCCGGGCGTGCTTGCCGGTGCACAGGCCCATCCGACACAGGCAGAGATCGCCGATATCGTTGCCGAACACTATGCGATGATGCTGGAGTTTTACGGGGTTGCGGCCGGGCTGCGGCATGCGCGCAAACATCTCGGCTGGTATCTTGACCGGTTTGCTCCAAGCCTGGGGCCGCTTCGCAAAGGCGAGATCATGACATCGCAGGACCCGTCCTTCGTGGCTGCGGCCGTGGCAGAGGCCCTCATCGCCGAGCATCCTGTGGCGACGGAACGCGCCGCATGACGCGCGACATCAAGAAAAAGGAAGATGCAGTCCCTATGAACACGATGGCGATGTCGGTGCTCAACGCCATCCAGAACCCGGTGGTCATGGTCGACGAGGCCGGGCTGGTGGTGTTTGCCAACTGGGAGGCGGAGGCTTTTTTCGGCGCCAGCGCCAATTATCTGGCCCGTCACCCGATCAGCGCCTTCATACCCTTCGGAAGCCCGCTTCTGACATTGATCGAGCAGGTGCGCGAACGCCGCGGGCCCGTCAACGAATATCGGGTCGATCTCAGTTCGCCGCGTCTGGGTGCCGACAAGCTCGTCGATCTCTATGTGGCGCCGGTTACCTCGGCGCCCGGCTGCGTCGTCGTCGTCTTCCAGGAGCGCTCCATGGCCGACAAGATCGACCGTCAGCTGACCCATCGCGCCGCAGCGCGCTCCGTCACCGGTCTCGCCTCGATGCTGGCGCATGAGATCAAGAACCCGCTGTCGGGCATTCGCGGCGCTGCCCAGCTTCTGGAGACCTCCGTCAACGACGACGACCGAGCGCTGACGCGGCTGATCTGCGACGAGACCGACCGCATCGTCTCGCTTGTCGACCGGATGGAGGTGTTCTCAGACGAGCGGCCGATCGACCGGATTGCGCTCAACATCCATTCGGTTCTCGACCATGTGAAGGCGGTGGCCAAGGCCGGGTTTGCCCGCAAGATCAAGATCACCGAGAACTACGATCCGTCGCTGCCGCCGGTCTTTGCCAATCGCGACCAACTGGTCCAGGTGTTTCTCAACCTGATCAAGAATGCCGCCGAAGCGGTGGCCGACAAGCCAGACGGTGAAATCATGCTGACAACCGCCTACCGGCCGGGCATCCGTCTTTCGGTGGCGGGAACGCGGGAAAAAATCTCGCTGCCTCTCGAATTCTGCGTACACGACAACGGCCCCGGCGTGCCAACCGATCTCGTACCGCACCTGTTTGATCCGTTCGTGACGACGAAGACCAACGGCTCCGGCCTCGGCCTGGCGCTGGTGGCAAAGATCATCGGCGGCCACGGCGGCATCGTCGAATGCGACAGCCAGAACCACCGCACAACATTCCGAGTTTTGATGCCCGCCTCGAAAGAGATCGTGGATGAGTATGGAACAGCAGGGTCCAAAGGATATTGATTGATGACAGGCGCAACCATTCTCGTTGCTGACGACGATGCAGCAATCCGCACCGTACTCAACCAGGCGCTCAGCCGCGCCGGCTACGATGTGCGCATCACCTCGAACGCCACGACGCTGTGGCGCTGGATTTCGGCCGGCGAGGGCGATCTGGTGGTGACCGACGTCGTCATGCCCGACGAGAATGCCTTCGATCTTCTGCCGCGCATCAAAAAGGCGCGGCCGGACCTGCCAGTGCTGGTGATGAGTGCGCAGAACACGTTCATGACGGCCATCAAGGCCTCGGAGAAGGGCGCCTACGACTACCTGCCGAAGCCGTTCGACCTGACGGAACTGGTGGCGATCATCGGCCGAGCGCTGGCCGAGCCGAAGCGCAAGCCGGTGAAGATCGAAGACGACATGCAGGACGGCATGCCGCTGGTCGGCCGCTCGGCGGCGATGCAGGAAATTTACCGGGTACTGGCGCGCCTGATGCAGACCGACCTGACGCTGATGATCACCGGCGAGTCCGGTACCGGCAAGGAACTGGTGGCCCGCGCGCTGCACGATTACGGCAAGCGCCGCAACGGCCCCTTCGTCGCCATCAACATGGCGGCCATTCCGCGCGATCTGATCGAATCTGAGCTCTTCGGCCACGAGAAGGGCGCATTTACCGGGGCGCAGAACCGTTCGACCGGCCGTTTCGAGCAGGCCGAGGGCGGAACGCTGTTTCTCGACGAGATCGGCGACATGCCGATGGATGCGCAAACCCGCCTTCTGCGTGTGCTGCAACAGGGCGAATATACCACCGTCGGCGGTCGCACGCCGATCCGCACCGACGTGCGCATCGTTGCTGCCACCAACAAGGATCTCAAGCAGTCGATCAACCAGGGCTTTTTCCGCGAAGATCTCTACTACCGGCTGAACGTCGTGCCGCTGCGCCTGCCACCGCTGCGGGACCGCGCCGAAGATATTCCAGATCTCGTCCGGCATTTTGTCCAGCAGGCGGAAAAGGAAGGACTTGACGCCAAGCGCTTCGATCAGGAAGCGCTGGAGTTGATGAAGGCGCATTCCTGGCCGGGCAACGTGCGCGAACTGGAAAACGTCGTCAGGCGTCTGACGGCGCTCTACCCGCAGGACGTGATGACGCGCGAGATTATCGAAACCGAACTGCGCGCCGACATCACCGACAGCCCGATCGAAAAAGTTTCGGGCCGTTCGGGCGGCCTGTCGATTTCGCAGGCGGTCGAGGAAAACATGCGGCAGTATTTCACCAGTTTTGCCGACAGTCTGCCGCCGACTGGCCTCTATGATCGGGTTCTGGCCGAGATGGAGTATCCGCTCATTCTGGCGGCGCTTACGGCCACGCGCGGCAACCAGATCAAGGCGGCCGACCTGCTCGGGCTTAACCGCAATACGCTGCGAAAAAAGATCCGCGAGCTTGGCGTTTCGGTCTATCGCAGCTCGCGTTCCACGTAAGCCGGCTATTTTTCGCCCCCTTCTGTGCCACGCCCCCTGAAAAGAGCGTTGCATTTCCGCCACAATGTGTTGCTTTAGACACAGTCTTAGCAGAGACTCTGACGAACGTGAGTCTAGAGCCAAGGTGTGGGCCATAAGCCGCGACAAGTGGTGCCCGCGAATGGATGAACCGGATGTGGTTCGGGGGGATTGGTTGGTTTCGAACGACACGATGCTGCCGCTTTCGCGCGAAGAACCTGGCGCCGTTGTGGCGAATGACCGCCGGGCGTCGTTTGCGCTGCCTGGTCTTCTCCTGGCCTTCGGTGCCCTGCTCTGCGCCACGATCTCCCTGCTGGTGCTGCTTGGCCTGACCCCGATCCGCCCCGAGACGAACGTCGTCATCGGTTCGGCGATCATCAATGCCATCTTCATTCTCGGCCTGCTGTTTCTGATCGGCCGCGAGATATCGCGGCTCTTAAAAGCGCGCAGCCGGGGCCGCGCCGCAGCCCGCCTGCATGTGCGGATCGTGGCGCTGTTTTCGATCGTTGCGATCACGCCGGCCATCCTTGTTGCGATCTTTGCCAGCATCACGCTCGATGTCGGTCTTGACCGCTGGTTCTCGCTCAGAACTCAGTCGATCGTCAGTTCGTCGCAGAATGTGGCACGGGCCTATGTACTTGAAAACGCGAGCTATCTTCAGGGGCAGACGGTGTCGATGGCGAACATCCTGGATTCGCGGCGCCAGCTTTACAGCCTCGACCGCAGCGGCTTCATCGCCGAAATGACACGTCAGGCGCGCGGCCGCGGCATGCAGGGCGCGTTCCTCATCCGCGCCGACGGCTCGCCCATCCTTCAGGCCGACATTCCGACGGAAAAGCCGCTGCCGGCCGTTCCGAAGGATGCGCTAGCCGCGACCGTGGCCGGGCAGCCGACGCTCATTCCGCCCGGGATTACCAATCTCGTCGGCGCCGTCATCGGTCTCGACGAAATCCCCGGTGTCTATCTCTACACGATACGGGCGGTGGACCCCGAAGTCATGCGCTCGATGCGGCTGATGGAAGAAAACACGGCCGAGTACAAGGCGCTCGAGGCCGGGCGTATGACGCTGCAGGTTGCCTTCGGCGTGCTCTATCTCGGCTTTGCGCTGATCGTGCTTCTGGCTGCGATCTGGACGGCCATCGCGGTTGCCGACCGCATCGTCCGGCCGATCCGCCTGCTGATCGGCGCGGCTGACAGTGTCGCCTCCGGCGATCTCGGCGTCATCGTGCCGGTCCGCGCCGCAGATGGGGATGTCGGCAGCCTGTCGCGCACCTTCAACAAGATGATCGCCGAAATCCGCACGCAGCGCGACCAGATCATCGAGGCCAAGGACGAAATGGACGACCGCCGCCGCTTCATCGAGGCCGTGCTGTCCGGCGTGACGGCGGCCGTCATCGGCGTCGAGGACGACCGGCGCATCACCATCGCCAATCCGTCGACAGAGCTCTTCCTCGGCCGTTCGACGCTGGATCTGATCGGCGAGCGGCTTGCCGATGTGGCGCCCGAGATCGATGCTGTCCTTAGTGAAGCGGCCAGCCGCTATCGCAACGAATACCGCAAGCAGATCAACATCATGCGCTCGGGCAAGGAGCGCACGCTGAATGTCCAGGTGACGCGCGAGGAATCCATCGACGCCAAGGAATCCTACGTCATCACCATCGATGACATCACCGATCTGGTCATTGCCCAGCGCTCGACGGCCTGGGCCGACGTTGCCCGCCGCATCGCCCACGAAATCAAGAACCCGCTGACGCCGATCCAGCTTTCGGCCGAGCGGCTGAAGCGCCGTTACGGCAAGCAGATCAACCAGGAAGACCGTGCCGTCTTCGACCAGTGCACCGACACGATCGTGCGCCAGGTCGAGGATATCGGCCGTATGGTCGACGAGTTCTCGGCCTTCGCCCGCATGCCTAAGCCGACCAAGGAAGAGGCGGACCTTCGCGCCATTCTCAAGGATGCGATCTTCCTGCGCGAAATGGGCAATACCCATGTCAATTTCCAGCGCGAGTTCGGCGATGCGCCGCTCAGCGGCCTTTTCGATGCGCGGATGCTGGGTCAGGCTTTCGGCAACATCATCAAGAACGCTGTCGAGGCAATCGAGGCGCTGCCTGCCGATGTGGCTCCGGAGGAGCGCAAGGTGCTGGTGCGCTCCAGCCAGTCGGCCGACGGTCTGTTCGTTGTCGACGTGATCGACAATGGCAAGGGTCTGCCGACCGAAAACCGTCACCGCATTCTCGAGCCCTATATGACGATGCGCGACAAGGGCACCGGCCTTGGACTGGCGATCGTCAAGAAGATCATCGAGGACCATGGCGGACAGCTCGAACTGCATGATGCACCGGCCGAGTTCGCAGGGCAGGGCGCGATGATCCGCGTCATCCTGCCGCCGGGCGGCGTGGCCGTCGAAGACAAACTGAAAGACAAGGAATTGACCGATGGCGTCTGAAATTCTGGTGGTTGACGACGAAGAGGACATTCGCGAGATCGTTTCCGGCATCCTGTCCGACGAGGGCCATGAAACCCGCACGGCGTTCGATAGCGACAGCGCCCTGCAGGCGATCAGCGACCGGCTGCCGCGGCTGGTGTTTCTCGATATCTGGATGCAGGGCAGCCGCCTCGACGGTCTGGCGCTTCTGGACGAGATCAAGAGCCGCCATCCGGAGCTTCCGGTCGTGATGATTTCCGGCCATGGCAATATCGAGACTGCCGTCTCGGCGATCCGCCGCGGCGCCTACGATTTCATCGAGAAGCCGTTCAAGGCCGACCGGCTGATCCTGATTGCCGAGCGGGCGCTGGAAAATTCCAAGCTGCGCAAGGAAGTGACAGAGCTGAAGAAGCGCTCGGGCGATCCGGTCGAGCTGATCGGCACGTCGGTCGCCGTTTCGCAGCTGCGCCAGACCATCGAAAAAGTCTCGCCGACCAACAGCCGCATCATGATCCAGGGACCGTCGGGTTCGGGCAAAGAGCTGGTGGCGCGGATGATCCACCGCAAGTCGTCGCGGGCAGGCGGGCCCTTCGTGGCGCTCAATGCCGCCACGATCACGCCCGACCGGATGGAGGTGGCGCTGTTCGGCACCGAGATGACGCCCGGCCAGACGCGCAAGACCGGGGCTCTGGAAGAGGCGCACGGCGGCATTCTCTATCTCGACGAAGTCGGCGAAATGCCGCGCGAGACCCAGAACAAGATTCTGCGGGTTCTCGTCGATCAGCAGTTCGAGCGTGTCGGCGGCTCGAAGCGGGTGAAGGTGGATGTGCGCATCATCTCGTCCACCGCCTACAATCTCGAGAGCCAGATTGCCGAGGGTACATTTCGCGAGGATCTCTATCACCGGCTGGCGGTCATCCCGGTCCGGGTTCCGGCGCTGGCGGAACGGCGCGAGGATATTCCGTTTCTGGTCGACATGTTCATGCGTCAGATCAGCGAGCAGGCGGGTATCCGCGCCCGCAAGATCGGCGACGATGCGCTTGCCGTGTTGCAGGCGCACGACTGGCCGGGCAACATCCGCCAGCTGCGCAACAATATCGAGCGGCTGATGATCCTGGCGCGCTCGGACGGGCCGGACACACCGATCACCGCCGACATGCTGCCGACGGAAGTGGGCGATACGCTGCCCAAGGTTTCCGCACAGGGCGATTACCACATCATGACCCTGCCGCTGCGCGAAGCGCGCGAGATGTTCGAGCGCGACTATCTGATCGCCCAGATCAACCGGTTCGGCGGCAATATTTCCCGCACGGCGGAGTTTGTCGGCATGGAGCGCTCAGCGCTTCACCGCAAGCTGAAGTCGCTGGGCGTGTAGGCGAGCGCTCGCGGCGTCACAGAAAAGTCACGAAGCCGTTTTCGAGATTGCGGAAAAGACTTCGATTTGATACCAGATTTGTTGGCTTGACGGAGACGGGGTCCGGCAGCCGCTGGATCACTCATGGATTTTAGTCAACCGGTCACTCAGGGCCGGCAAATAAGAAAGAAGCGGCGCTATGGCGGAACGTTCTCAGAACCTTCAGGACCTTTTTCTCAATACGGTTCGCAAACAGAAGATTTCCCTCACCATCTTCCTCATCAATGGCGTGAAATTGACAGGCGTCGTGACGTCGTTCGATAATTTCTGCGTGCTGCTGCGCCGTGACGGCCATTCGCAGCTTGTCTACAAGCATGCAATCTCGACGATCATGCCGGGACAGCCGATGCAGATGTTCGAGACGGAAGAAGGCGCCTCGTAAAAGCCGCGGCGCGTGCCCATATCCGGTGATTGAAATGCCGGACGGGCACCAAAAGGATATAGACCATCAAAAAAGTAACAAAACCATCGTCGGTGATCCCGGAGCTGGAAACGCTGCGCGATGACATGCGCGCTGTCGTTCTCGTGCCGGTTCTGAAGAAAGCCGGACGCAAGCCGGCCGAAGGCGCGATCCTGACGACTCGGTCGGATGAGGCGCGCCTGGAAGAGGCGTGCGGTCTGGCGGCGGCCATCGATCTCGAGGTCGTGCATGGCATGATCGTTTCGGTCAGCGACCCGAAGCCGGGCACGCTGATGGGCACCGGCAAGATGGAAGAGATCGGCCATATCCTGATCGAACAGGATGCCGGCCTCGTCATCGTCGACCATCCGCTGACACCGATCCAGCAGCGCAATCTGGAAAAGGCCTGGAACGCCAAGGTCATCGACCGGACCGGCCTGATCCTGGAGATTTTTGGCCGCCGTGCTTCCACCAAGGAAGGCATGCTGCAGGTCGATCTAGCCCATCTCAACTACCAGAAGGGCCGGCTGGTCCGCAGCTGGACCCACCTTGAACGGCAGCGCGGCGGCGGCGGCTTCATGGGCGGTCCCGGTGAAACGCAGATCGAGGCGGACAGGCGCCTGCTGCAGGACAAGATCATCAAGCTGGAGAAAGAACTGGAGCAGGTGCGCCGGACGCGCCAGCTGCACCGCTCCAAGCGCCGCAAGGTGCCGCACCCGATCGTGGCGCTGGTCGGCTACACCAATGCCGGCAAATCGACGCTGTTCAACCGGATCACCGGCGCCGAAGTGCTGGCCGAAGACATGCTGTTTGCCACCCTCGACCCGACGCTGCGGCGGATGCAGCTGCCGCAGGGGCGCATGGTCATCCTGTCGGACACGGTCGGCTTCATCTCCGATCTGCCGACCCATCTGGTCGCCGCCTTCCGGGCGACGCTGGAAGAGGTGATGGAGGCCGATCTGGTGCTGCATGTGCGTGACATGTCCGACCCTGACAATGCGGCGCAGTCCTCCGACGTCATCCGCATCCTCAACGATCTCGGCATCGACGAGAAGGCGCGCAACGAGCGGATGATCGACGTCTGGAACAAGGTCGACCGGCTCGACCCCGAAGCCCGCGATGCGGTGCTGCAGAAGGCCGCACTCACGCCGAACACGCGGGCGGTATCAGCTGTCACCGGCGAGGGCGTCGATGCGCTGATCGAGGACATCGGCAAGCGCCTGTCCGGCGTCATCACCGAGGCGACGATCGTTCTCGGTGTCGAGCAGCTGGCGCTGCTGCCCTGGGTCTACAAGAATGCCATGGTCGATGGCCGCGAAGACATGGAAGACGGCTCCGTCAGTCTCGATGTGCGGCTGTCTGAAGGCCAGGCTGCGGAGCTTGACCGCCGTCTCGGTCTCGGGCCGAAGCCCGCCGCTCAGGACTGGTGATTTGCCTCACGTAACGATAGTTTCCGTTACGTGAGTTGCCGCTCGATGGATTTTGCCGCCTGCCACAGCTCTTCCATGCGCTCCAGTGTCGCTGCTTCCAGTGTCTCGCCATTGGCGTCCAGCGATGTTTCGATATGGGCGAAACGCCGGCGGAATTTGGTGTTGGTGCCGCGCAGTGCCATTTCCGGTTCAGCGCCGACATGGCGGCCGATGTTGACGACGGCGAAGATCAGATCGCCCAGCTCGTCGGCAACCTTGCCCTTGTCGCCGGCGGCAAGCGCCTCGCGCAATTCAGCAATTTCTTCTTCAATCTTGTCGAGGATGGGTTCCGGCGAGGACCAATCGAACCCGACCTTGGCAGCCCGTTCCTGCAGCTTCAGGGCTTCGATCAGGGCGGGAAAGCTCCTCTGAACCTGACCGAGGTGGCCGGCCTTTTCATCGCCGGGCAGACCGCGCCGGGCCCGGCGTTGCTGCCGCTCGCGCTTCTCGGCCTGCTTGATCTCGTCCCATTGCAGCTTGACCTTGCCCGGCGTATCGGCACTGGCGACGGCAAATACATGCGGATGCCGGCGGATCATCTTGCGCGTCACAGCCTCGACCACATCGCCGAAGGCAAAGTTTCCCGCCTCCTCGGCCATGCGGGCGTGAAAAACCACCTGCAGCAGGAGGTCGCCCAGTTCGTCGCAGAGATCGTCCATGTCATTGCGCTCGATCGCGTCGGCAACCTCGTAGGCTTCCTCGATCGTATAGGGCTTGATGCTCTCGAAGGTCTGGACGATGTCCCAGGGGCAGCCGGTTTCCGGCTGGCGCAGGGCGGCCATGATCTCGATCAGTCTGGCGATGTCGCGGGAGGATTCCATCTGCTTCAGTTCAGGGGAATATCGTTGCCGGACTTGCCGGACTGATAGCTGTCGGAAAGCGCCGCATAGGTGGCGCGGATCGTTTCGTCCTGCCGTTTGAGGCTTTTTCGCTCGGCTGGCTCAGCCGCATCGGCAAGCTCGGCAATCGACAGGGAGCGCCAGAAGGCGTTCTTCTTGGCGTAGCCGCCTGGCTCAAGCCGGAACACTTCTTTCAGGATCTTCAGGTCATGCGGGATCGAGAAGGCGTCGCGCGAATCCTCGTGGCTGAAAAAGTAGTAGAAATTGTCGAACCCGGCCCAGGTGATGGCCGACAGGCACATGGAACAGGGCTCGTGCGTCGACAGGAAGATCAGATCCCTGGTCGAGGGTTTTTCCTGCATCTCGTAAAAGCGCTTCAGCGTGTGGACTTCGCCATGCCAGAGCGGGTTCTCGGTCTCGTTGTTGGTTTCGGCCAGCACCAGCGACAGGTCGGACTTGCGCAGGATGGCGGCGCCGAACACCTTGTTGCCAAGCGCCACGCCCTTTTCCGTCAAGGGCAGGATATCCTGCTCGATCACATCCAGCAGGCGCTTGGCCAGAACAGCATTTTCCATGGGGCATCTATCCGGTGTCGGGGTCAAAATCGGGTCGGAAACATTTAGCGGAGATTGTCCGGCATCCGCAATGCCGACGGGACAGGTTTCTGCCCTCTTCTGCGGGCGACAGGGTTTCCGTTATATTAGGCGGAAGATATTCTCAGAAGACGGTGAAATCGAGCAAAACAATACGGCAGACCAAGGGCATAGGAATTTCTGTTTCTTCAATTTTTTTGCCTTAGAGGTCATATTCCGCTCAACTCGAAATGGACTCGGCCTTGGATATTCGTCACCAGAAATTGTCAGCCTTTCCGGCTTTTTTCCGCGTTGCCGGAAAGAGGGTGGCGATCTTTGGCAATGGCGACGAGGCCTATGCCAAGGTGCGGCTACTGCTGAACACCGAAGCGACGATCCGCGTCTACGCCGACGGGCCGGAACCTGCCTTTTCGAAATTCCTCATTGCCCAGTCGATTGATACCGTGTTGGCGTCCTTCACGCCGGATCAGGTCGCAGGGTCGGTTCTGGTCTTTGCGGCAACCGGCGATGCGGTGCTCGACCGGCTGATCGTCGATGCGGCGCGGGCGGAAAAGATCCCGGCCAACGCCGTCGACCAGCCCGACTATTGCGATTTCTACACACCGGCGCTGGTCAACCGCGCGCCTGTTGCCGTCGCCATCGGCACCGAAGGGGCTGGGCCCGTGCTGGCGCAGATGATCCGGGCGCAGGTCGACCAGCTGCTGTCGCCGTCTCTGGGGCTGCTTGCGACGCTGGCGGCAAGTTATCGCCATGCCGTCGAGGAATTTCTGCCGCGCGGCGTGACGCGCCGCATCTTCTGGCGCCGTTTCTTTTCGGGTTCTGTCGCCGAACAGGTGGCTACGGGCAATGTTGCCCAGGCCCGCCGCGAGGCGGCGCGGCTTCTGAAATCGATCGACCGGGTTGCCGGTCACGTCTGGCTGGTGGGTGCAGGCCCGGGTGCCGAGGACCTTTTGACGCTGCGGGCCCAGCGCGTGATGATGGAAGCCGACGCCATCGTCTACGATGCGCTGGTGCCGCAGGCGATCGTTGACATGGGCCGCCGCGATGCGGAGCGTTTTTCGGTCGGCAAGCGCAAGGGCTGCCATTCGAAGTCGCAGGATGAGATCAACCAGCTGCTGGTGGCGCTGGCGCAGGACGGCAAGCGCGTGGTGCGGCTGAAGTCCGGCGATCCGCTGGTCTATGGCCGGGCCGCTGAAGAAATGGCGGCACTGCGTGAAGCGGGCATGACCTATGAGATCGTGCCCGGCATCACCTCGGCCTTTGCTGCCGCTGCCGATTTCGAGCTGCCGCTGACGCTGCGTGGCGTCGCCTCTTCGCTGGTCTTCACCACCGGTCACGATCTGACCGGCTCGGTTCTGCCGGATTGGGCGCGGCTAGCAGTTTCGGGTGCCACGATCGCCGTCTATATGGGCCGCACGGTCGCTGCCTCGGTGGCGCTGCGGCTGATGGAGGCGGGACTGCCGGCCGAGACCACCGTTGCCGTGGTCGAGAATGCCAGCCGGGTGGAGCGCAAGCTGTTCCATGGTATTCTGAAAGACCTGCCCGATCTGGAAAACCGCAGCGAATTGACCGGTCCCGTCATGGTGATTATCGGTGATGCCGTTGCCGGTGCCAATTTTGAACATTCCACGCCTCTGGTCGAGCACAAGACCGTGGCCATCGGCGCCTGATGCGCCGTTTATTGCAAGGAGCATGACATGGTAGACAAGGTTCTGACCGCCAACCGGCTTACTGACGGAATTTCCGTATGGCTGGACGCGTCGGGAAACTGGGCGGAATCGCTGCAGGATGCCTTTATCGCCCGTCATGCCGAAGCCGTCACCTCGCTGGAAGCGACCGGAAAAATTGCCTTCAGCGACAACAAGGTTGTTGACGTGAATGTCGTGGACGTCGAAGAAGTCGGCGGCATTCTGAGACCCCTGCGCATGCGCGAACGCATCCGCGCCGAGGGGCCGTCCATAGATTATGCGCCGGGATTCAAGGGGCTCAACCCCACGGTCACGGCTTGAGGAAAGAACAAGATGTACCGTTACGACGAATTTGACCATGCTTTCGTGTCCGGCCGCGTTGAACAGTTCCGCGATCAGGTGACGCGCCGCCTGTCGGGGGAACTTGCTGAAGATGCCTTCAAGCCGCTGCGGCTGATGAATGGCGTCTATCTGCAGCTGCATGCCTATATGCTGCGCGTCGCCGTGCCCTATGGCACGCTGAACAGCCGCCAGATGCGCATGCTGGCCCATATCGCCCGCAAATACGACCGCGGTTATGGTCACTTCACGACGCGCCAGAACATCCAGTACAACTGGCCAAAGCTGTCGGACACGCCGGATATCCTGGCCGAGCTTGCCTCAGTCGAAATGCATGCGATCCAGACCTCAGGCAACTGTATCCGCAACGTCACGGCCGACCATTTCGCCGGGGCGGCTGCCGATGAGGTCGCCGATCCGCGCCCTTATGCGGAAATCCTGCGCCAGTGGTCGTCGGTTCACCCGGAATTTTCCTATCTGCCGCGCAAGTTCAAGATCGCCGTGACAGGCGCCGAGCGCGACCGCGCCGCCATTCAGGTGCATGACATCGGTCTGCATCTGAAGAAGAACGAAGCGGGCGACCTCGGCTTTGCCGTCTATGTCGGCGGCGGGCAGGGGCGCACGCCGATGATTGCCAAGAAGATCCGCGACTTCCTGCCGGAAGAGGATCTCCTGTCCTACACGACCGCCGTCATGCGCGTGTACAATCTGCACGGCCGCCGCGACAACAAGTACAAGGCGCGCATCAAGATCCTCGTGCACGAAACCGGGGCTGAAGAACTGGCGCGCCAGGTCGAGGTCGAGTTTGCCGAGCTGAAGAACACCGAGCTGAAGCTGCCGGACAGCGACATCCAAGCGATCACGTCCTATTTCGCCCCGCCAGCGCTGGAAAACCGCGCCGAAGGCTGGGCCAATCTGGCGGTGTGGAAAAAGACCGACGAAGATTTTGCCCGCTGGGTGCAGCAGAACGTGCAGCCGCACAAGCACCCCGACTACGGCATGGTGACGATTTCCCTGAAGCCGATCGGCGGCATTCCGGGCGACGCCAGCGATGCGCAGATGGAGGCCGTTGCCGATCTCGCCGAAGAATATGCCTTCGACGAAATCCGCGTAACGCACGAGCAGAACCTGGTTCTGCCGCATGTGGCGCTGGCGGACCTGGAAGCGATCTATCGCGGTCTGGTCGCGGCCGGCCTGGCGACGGCCAACTCGGGCCTGATCACCGATATCATTGCCTGTCCGGGGCTCGACTATTGTGCGCTTGCCAATGCGCGCTCGATCCCGCTCTCGCAGGAAATCTCCACGCGCTTCGGCTCCTACGAGCGGCAGGCGGAGATCGGCGAGCTGAAGATCAAGATTTCGGGCTGCATCAACGCCTGCGGCCATCACCATGTCGGCCATATCGGCCTTCTGGGCGTGGAGAAGAAAGGCACCGAGCTTTATCAGATCACCCTTGGCGGTTCGGCCGACGAGAACACCTCGGTCGGCGAGATCATCGGCCGTGGTTTCGAGCCGGAAAAGGTGACGGACGCGATCGAGGTGATCGTCGAGGTCTATCTCGGCCTGCGCACCAGCAAGGATGAAATCTTCCTCGAGACCTATCGCCGTGTCGGACCGCAGCCGTTCAAGGATGCGCTCTACGGCGGTAATGCCGCCGAAGCGGCCTAAAGGGGAATGGTGATGACAAAAATCTGGAAAGAAACCGGCTTCGTGACCGACGACCCGTGGGTGATCGAGACCGAAGAGGCCAAGGCCGGCTCGAACGAGCGGCCGATCGTCG
Organism: Pararhizobium sp.; assembly: GCA_030655075.1. Taxonomy (GTDB): domain Bacteria; phylum Pseudomonadota; class Alphaproteobacteria; order Rhizobiales; family Rhizobiaceae; genus JAURWE01. Next base: position 60,935 of record JAURWE010000130.1, on the reverse strand, counting down.
GCCTGAAGGAATTTCTCGACCGGTCGGTCGAGACCGGAAACGATGGTCCGCTGGCGGTGTTGATCAACCCGGCCGACGACGTGATGGCGCTGAAACCCCATATCGACCAGCTCGAACTGATTGCCGTGGCGTTTCCGGCTTTCAGTGACGGGCGGGCCTTCAGCCATGCGTCGCTGCTGCGCTCGCGCCTCGGCTTCAAGGGCGAGATCCGGGCGGTCGGCGACGTGCTGATCGACCACATCCCGCTGATGCTCCGCTGCGGTATCGACAGTTTTTCGGTCACCAATGCGACGGCGATCAAGCGCCTTTCGGAGGGTCGGCTTCCGGGTATCGACAACCACTATCAGCCGACGGCGCGTCCGTCGGCGGACGCCAAATCCTACAGCTGGCGGCGGGTTTCCTGAGCAATCGGGCCCGCGACAGTCTGAAGCAAGGCAATTTCCTGCAAACAGGCGTATAATTGGCACAGAATTTCTTTCCTTTTGTGCGCCTGTGAACTACTCCGCGCAAAGATGATACCCGTGCCCACCATTACAGGACGAAGACCACGATGAATGCTCCTGCCAAGGTCGAAGAATTTGCTGCTGCAGCCGTGCCCGCCGGCGTGTTTGCCGAAACGGTGACGAAGGTCACCCATTATACGGACCGGCTGTTCAGCTTCCGCATGACGCGTCCGGCCGAGTTCCGCTTCCGCTCGGGCGAGTTTGCCATGATCGGCCTGATGGTGGACGGCAAACCGATCTATCGCGCCTATTCGATTGCCAGCCCGGCCTGGGACGAAGAGCTTGAATTCTTTTCGATCAAGGTTCAGGACGGCCCACTGACATCGCACCTGCAGGCCATCCAGCCCGGCGATCAGGTTTTGCTGCGCAAAAAGCCAACGGGCACTCTGGTGCTCGACGCGCTGACCCCCGGCAAGCGGCTCTATATGTTTTCGACCGGCACCGGCATAGCGCCCTTCGCCAGCCTCATCCGCGATCCGGAAACCTACGAGAAGTTCGACGAGGTGATCCTGACACACACGACGCGCGACGTGGCCGAGCTGAAATACGGGTTCGATCTGATCGAGGAAATCCGCAACCACGAATTCCTGGCCGAGCTGGTGGGCGACAAGCTGCGCCACTACGCGACGGTGACCCGTGAGGACTATCCGTTCAAAGGCCGCATCACCAACCTGATGCGCGAGGGCAAGATGTTTTCAGATCTCGGCCTGCCGGCCTTCGATCCGGCCATTGACCGCGGCATGATCTGCGGCTCGACCGAGATGCTGAAGGAAACCAAGGAAATCCTGGAGGCCGCCGGTCTGACCGAGGGCTCAAACAACAAGCCGAGCGAGTTCGTCATCGAGCGTGCCTTCGTCGGCTGATCGGATATTTACCTGTGTGTTCCGAAAGGCGGTCCGTTGCGGCCGCCTTTTTCGTTTCGCCACACTCAGTCGGCCGGTGCGGAGATGGGAAAGTCGAAGTGGGTCTTCGGGAAGGGTTCGTCCTTCAGCGAAAAGTGCCACCATTCGCGCTTGTAGTTGACGAAGCCGTTGTTGGCCATTTCAGCGACGAGAAGGGCGCGGTTGCGCTGCGCCTCTCTGCCGATCCTTGTTGCCTGCGTGTGGCTGCGGTCGTGGAAACAATCGTAGCCCGTGCCGAAATCCAGGCTGTTGTCGGCGTACCGTTCGCCGGCGGGAAGATGGCAGGCCTTTTCCGGTGTGGAAGCGGGGTCGGCCCGTGCGGGCAGGGGCACGATTGTCAGATCTACCGATGAGCCGCGCGAATGGCCGGAGCGTTTGGCGATATAGCCGAGCGCAAACAGGTGGCTCTTGTCCAGCGTGGGATAGAATTCCGTCTTGCCGGCTTCATCGCCCGGCCGGGATGCCCAGCGGGCGAAATCGGCAACGGCCTGGGCGGGCCGGTAGCAATCGTAGACTTTGAGCGACAGGCCGCGCGGCTTCAGGCGCCGCTGGATTTTCTGCAAGGCGATGGCAGCCTTGCGGGTAAGGATGCATTCGGCAGCGTCATATCCCGCCACCCGGCGGCCCAGAAAATTGTGGCTGCCGAAATAGCGGATGTCCTGGGGGATCGAGGGGTCAAGCTGGCGCAGGTAGACGAAGCCTTCCGGCAGCTTCGTCGGTTCGGCTGCGGTGGCTGTCGCCGCGATTGCTGCGGCAAGGCTCATCGCCAGCACGATGCGTTTGATCCCGCCCGTCATTGCGGCAGGGCGGCAATGATCATCTGGATATAGGGCTCCAGGTTCTTGCCCGGGCATTCGGTCTGGGCAAAGTCCTTGTGCACGCCGATCCGGTCGCGGCCGATGCCATACTTCTTTGCCAGCGTTGCCGTCAGCGAAGCGAGCGACGCCAGTTCGGCTTCGGTCGGCTGTTCCTTCTGGAAGTTGCCTTCGACGACGATGCTCAGGTGACCGGCCGGATCGTAGGCCGTGTTGGTGTCGCCGACGAAGTCCGCCGGGCGTCCCTCGGCGATCTTGCCGTCCTCGGAAATGTAGAAATGGTAGGGCACATCAGCCCATTGTTTCTTGCGGCGGCCGTCGGCGAGTTTTGCGTCGCTTTGCGAGAAATTCTGCAGGCCCTGCAGCTTCTTGACGATCGACAACCCGTGTTTCGAGCGAACGGCGGTGTGATGGATGGTGATCCGGTCCGGCACTTGCTTCGTCATCGGCAGGACCGGCTTGTGTGCACCCCATTCGGCCCGGCTGATGATACCGGCGGCCGAGGCGGGAACCGCCATGGCGGCGGCCAGAGAGGCTGCGATAACAGCCCGAACCAGACGATTGCGTCCACCAAACATCAGCGGGCTTCCTTGATATAGGCGTCGCCGATCTGGCGTTTGACGCGGGACAGCTGTTTCTGGGCAGTGCTCTTTTTGTACGGGCCCATGACGACCGAATAAAGGCCGTCGCGCAGGCTGCTGTATTCGTCCGTGTCGATGATCTGGGCGTTGAAGCCTTTGTTGGCCATCAGGTTGGCGCGGCTTCTGGCCTTGGCCCGGTCGGCATGGGGATAGGAGCCGACGATGACGAACCAGCCGCCGGCAGCGGGGGCAGGTTCTTCAAAGGCCGGTTCCGGATCCAGTTTTGCCACTTCGCGCTGCTTCAGGACGGGCTCGGCCTTTTCTTCCGCCTTCGTGCGCTCGGCGTTCAGTTCGTCGAGACGGGCCGAGGCGTAGTCGGCATAGCTGCTGCCTTTGTATTTGCCGATGAAGGATTTCAGGATGGCGGGGCTGTCTGTGTCCTTGACGGCGTTCCATTCGGTCAGCGCCGGATCGACCTCTAGCGCCTTGGTCTCGCGCGTCACCTGCTCGTCGGGCAGCTTGGCGACCTCGACGGGCGTCTGTTCGGTCGATGCGGTGCCGGCCGGCACCAGATAGATCTCGCCCTTGATCTCGTCGTAGAAGGCCGGCTGCTGGGCGTGTCCGATCTTGGCGGCTGTGTCGGCGACCTCGCGCTGGACGCGCTTGGCAAGCGCAATATGGCTCATGCCCGGGGTTGCCAGCAGCGGCACCAGATAGCGGGTGAAGACCGAGGTCGGCTCGGCGTCGGTTTCCGAAAGGCGGTCGAGCGCCTCCTGGCCGGCACCGGCGGCCATCAGCACGAAGGAGCCGCTCGGCGGTGCGACGACCTGCAGGCCCTTGCCCGTTCCGATGCTTTTTCCGCCGCTGGTGCCGAACGGATTGTTGCGGCAGGCGTCGAGAACGAAGAAGGACACGGCCGCGCCCTTTTCATTGACGCGCCGGATGAGTTCATCGACCACATGGGCCTCGTCGCGGATCATGTCGGCGTTCTGGGCGGCGGGCACATCGACCGACAGGAGCATGTTGCGGCCTTCCAGCGCCACGCCATGGCCCGAGAAAAAGAAGAACGCCGTGTCGCCCGGTTCGATTCGCGCGATGAAGGACGTGAACTTGGCATTGGTCTCGCGCCGGGTGAGGTTTTCACCGAGATCGACATCGAAGCCGATGGTCTTCAGCGTCGTGGCAATGGCGTCGGCGTCGTTGACGGCTTTTTTCAGCGGCGTGATGCCCTGATAGGCGTTGTTGCCGATGACCAGCGCCACATTCTTGGCCGCCTCAGCCGCCGAAGCGCCGAGAAACCCCGCAATTATCGATAGTACCAAAACTAGTCGTTTCATATCCCCGGCCCTCACCGTAGCTCTGTCAAAGAAACTATCATGAATCACTGACGTGTCAGAAGGGTTCCTTCAATCATCCGTCGTGGATTTCGAGCATGATTTTCAAGAATGGTGACCAACGGAGGGTGAGTCCAAGTGCCCCGATTCGAGCAATCTGAATAAAGTGACGCGGCGGCGCGTCTTCAGGACAATACATGTTGACGAACGGAATGGGGCTTGCCAGTCTCTCCGTTGGGGAAATCGGCAAAAAGCCGGACTGCTGGGAGTTGAAATTGAGCACTGGTGCTGTTCTTGTTTATGGACTGATCGCAATGGCCGGGCTGCTTGCAGTTCCTGCGGTCAGCCACACCAATGCGGCAACGACGTTTTCGCTGATGGCGTCGTCGATGGCTTTTGTCGGCATGGGCATCGCCCAGTTCATGGCCACGCGCCCACCCTTCGTCGAGCGGCTGTTCGGCGGGCTCGACCGGATCTACCAGGTTCACCGCAAGGTCGGTATTCTGGTGCTCTGTCTTATCCTCGTGCATTATTTCATCACCCCCGACTTCAAGGGGCTGGCGCTGACCAGCGGGCTGAACAAGCTGGCGGCCGATGCCGGCGAATATTCTTTCTACGGCTTCGTCGTGCTGCTGGTCCTGTCGATCGTCAAGATCGTTCCGCGCACAAAGATCGAGTTTCCCTATCACATCTGGCGCTGGACGCACCGGCTGATCGGCCTGCTCTTTGTCATGGTCGCCTTCCACCAGATGTTCATCAAGCGCCCCTATGACGGCACCGCGCTTTTGGCCGGCTATCTCAACATCTTCGCCCTGATCGGCATTGTGAGCTACATCTACACGCAGGTGTTCCCCTGGTTGAAAACGCGGCGCTATGCCGTGTCCGACGTTGAAAAGCACCATGGGGCGACGATCATCACGGCCAAGCCGGTCAGCCGCAAGCTTCGGGCCCTTCCGGGGCAATTTGGCTTTTTCCGCGTCGAGAAAAGCGGGTTGCGCGAGCCACATCCGTTCACGATCGCCGGCATCGACGAAGACGGCACGGTTCGTTTTGCCATCAAGCCGCTTGGCGACTACACGGCAGCGCTGCGCGAAGGCATTGCCGTCGGCGACGCGTTGAAGCTCGAAGGCGGCTACGGCCACTTCAACCACAAGCGCGGCGGCAAGAAGCAGATCTGGCTGGCCGGCGGCATCGGCATCACGCCGTTCCTTGCAATGGCCGGGCGCCTCAAAGGCGACGAAGGCCAGGATATCCAGCTGTTCTATTGCGTACGCGAGCGTGCTGAGGCCATCGGCCTTGAGACGTTCGAGGCTCAAGCTGAAAAACTCGCAAATTTCAGTTTCAAGCTGCACGACTCAGCCATCGAGGGGCGTTTCGACGCCGAAAAACTCGTCGCCGGCAGCGCTGTCAATCCAGAAGGGGCGGATCTTTGGTTCTGTGGACCGCCCCCATTACGCAAAGCAATTGAAAAAGGTCTCTCGGGCCTCGGAAAGAAACCCAAAAGGGTTGAGTTCGAGCAGTTCGAATTTCGGTAAAATCGTGCATTCTGTCGGAATGGTTACGGAAGAAAACAGGAGAACGGCCATGGGCATGTTCAAGGCATTGTCTAAAGCGTTTTTGAAGAGGCAGTTTCTGGTGTCCCATGCGGCAATCGCGATGGTGGCGCTTTTGGCCGTGACCCAATGTCCGGATGTCGCGTCTGCCCGCGAGACCTTCGCCGACGATGCCTACGGCACGTACAAGGCGAATGTCGAGAACGGCAAATACATGTTCAATGCTTCGGGCTGCGGTGCCTGCCATGGCGCCGGCGACAATGTCGAGCTGCTCTCGGGCGGCATGGAGATGGAAACGGCGATCGGCAAGTTTTTCGCGCCGAACATCTCGCCCCATACGAACGGCATCGGCGGCTGGACCAACGCGCAGTTCCTCAACGCCGTGATGAACGGCCTCGATAAAGAGGGCAACAATCTCTACCCTGTCATGCCCTACACGTCCTACGGCGGCATGAAGCCGGAGGATGTGCTGGACATCAAGGCCTATATCGACACGCTGCCGCAGTCCGACGCGACGAACAAGGAAAACGAGATTTCCTTCCCGTTCAGCCGCCAGACGACGATCAGCTGGTGGAAGCGCAACAATTTCACCGTTCCGGCCTATCAGCCGGTCGGCGACAGCCAGGTCGAGCGCGGCCGCTATCTGGTTGAAAACGTCGGCGGTTGCGGCGACTGCCACACGCCGCGCACCACGACCTACGGTCTCGACACTGATCGCGCCTATGAGGGCGAGAAAGGTCTGACGGGTGCTGTCGCCCCTGACATCACCAAGGCGAAGATGTCCGGTGTTTCGGCAGAAACCTTCACGGCCGGCTTTATCGAAGAAGGCAAGAAGCTGTCGGGTTCGCCGATCGCCGATCCGGTCATGGCCCGCTTTTCCCGCGGCCTGAAGATCCTGACGGAGGAAGACCGCAACGCCATGTACGCCTATCTGGCGGACCGCGAAATCAAGCCTGTCGACAAGACGGTTGTCGTCGACGACAAGGCATCGGCCTGCAAGGAAGCAACGCCGGAAGCGGCCATTACGGGCGGCGACAATGCCGGACTGGCACAACAGGCCGACGCCTTCATCGGCAAGTATTGCCGCAACTGCCATGGTCCGGGCGAAAGTGCGCAAGGTTCCTATCCGGCCGGCGATCTGTCGTCCATTTCCAACAATGCTGCTTTCGTGACGCCAGGCGATGCCGCCAAGTCGCGCCTGTTCACCTCGGTCACCAGCGGCCGCATGCCACTCGGCAAACGTCCGTCGGCCGAAGAGGTCAAGAGCCTCGAGGACTGGATCAACTCGCTCAGTGCCGAGAAGGTCGAAGCGGCTGCGGTGACAGCGAAGCCGGAACGCGGCCGCCCGATGGCGAACTATGCCCAGAATCTGGAAGCAGCCCTCAAGGACGTATCGCAGGTCGAAGAACGCGACCGGCCCTATGTCCGCTACTTCTCTTACCGCAACCAGTACAATGGCATGATGAGCTGCGAGGACGACGAGGCTTTCCAGAAGCGCATGGCTGTGTTGTCCGGTGGCTTCAAAAAGCTTCTCAACTCGCTGTCCTACGGCCCCAAGCTGGTCATTCCGGACGAAGTCGAAGGCACAAACGGCATGCTCGTGCGGATCGACCTGCGCGATCTCGAATGGACCGAAGACGACTACAACTTCCTGATCAGCGAGTATTTCTACGGTGTCGATCCGCAGAGCGATCCGACACTGGCAGCCTTGGCCTATCAGACAAAGACGCTGCTGCCGATCATGCGCATCGACTGGTTCATGAGCAACGCTGCAAAGCCGAAGTTCTACAACACGCTGATGAAACTGCCGACCGACATCAAGATCCTGGAAGAACGCTTCAAGGTCGATGTCGACAAGAACATCCGTGACCGCAGGGTGATCCGCGCTGCCTTCACCGATGGTTCGTCCGGGGTGTCCGACCACAATCGCATGCTCGAGCGCCATGACATGCCATTCGGCGGCTATTACTGGAAGTCCTATGACTTCGGCGGTGACGTCGGCAAGCAGGTGCTGCAGCGCTTCCCGCATGGACCGAAGGAAATCGCTCCGCTCGATGCCCATCTGACACCGTTCGAGCATGACGGTGGCGAGATGATCTTCTCGCTCCCGAACGGCCTGCAGGGCTATTACCTGTCGACCGCCGAGGGCAAGCAGCTCGATGTCGGCCCGACCGCTATCGTCTCCTTCCGCAAGCGTCCGATCGGCAAGGGTGTCGAGGTCATCAACGCCCGGTCCTGCTTCGATTGCCATGCAAACGGCATCCTGTCGAAGCGCGACCAGCTGCGCGAGTTCATCGAGACCTCGGTGCTGTTCAGCAAGGACCAGCAGGACGTTCTCTTGAGCATGTACGTGCCGCAGGAAGAGCTCGACGAAACCTATAAAAAGGACCGCGAGCACTTCGTGGATGCGCTGAAGCAGCTCGGCGTTACGCAGCCGACACCGGATGGTGGTGCTGAAAGCATGATGGCGCCGGGCAGTGCGGAACTCGTCACTTACTACGCCGACAAGTATGAAGACGAACTCGACTACGAAGCCATGGCTGCCGAGTTCGACATGACGACCGATGAGTTCGCTGCAGCCGTCAAGCGTATCCCTCCTGGTGAGCTGCTGCATCTCGCCATCGACTGGTCGACCATTCTCGAAGCCGGCGGTACCGTGCCGCGCAACGAGCTGGAAGAACAGTACGCCTACCTGCTCGAGCCGCTGATGCAGCTGCGTCCGCTGGATCGTGCCGCCTATGTCCAGGCAGCCTATGATGCAGCACCTGCCGAAAAGAAGGCGGAGTATGCAGCGGAGGCAAAGCCGGTCTACAACGCCGCCCAGCAGGTTGCAGCAACGCCGGAATACCGCCAGGAAGACGCCAAGAACGACGGCAAGGTCAAGCTGGCCATCCATGTCGGCTCGACCACGGCGAAGGTGAACGATCAGCTCTCGTTCGAGCTGAGCAGCAACCAGTCCTGCGAACTGCAGCTCTTCTATGTGGAAGAGAACGGCAATGTCGAAGTGTTCCCCGATCAGATCATCGGCAGCACGACGCTGAACGCCAACGAGAAGCGGGTCATTCCGCAGCCCGGAAGCGGAACGCTGACCTTCGACACGCCGGCTGCTTCGGAAACCATGCTGGCCTTCTGCCGTGCAGGTGGCCTGGGTGACTACCGCATGACCGCAGATCAGGCCCGCGACCTCGTCAAGAAGTCGCACCAGCCTGTTACCCGCGGACTTGCCATCGCGCTCACCAAGAAGGCGGAAGCCGACAACGGAGCCAGTGGCGTGCAGATGGTAACGTTCGAAATCAAGGACTACTAAAAAATCAACGGCTGGCCGAATGTTTTCATCCGGCCAGCCGTTCCCTTGCTAAGACTGATCTTTTTGTGAATCCGATGCCTGCCGAAACCTCATGGAAGTGACGCTATGTTCTGGAAAGCAATCACCATTGCCGGTCTCTTCACGACAGGCTTCGCCATGCCGGCGGAGGCCGCCTGCGATGCCATGACCAAGGTCATTGAGGCCTTCAATGCCCGGGACAAGACGACGGCGGTCACGATCGCCCGGGGCGACAAGACCGGCTGCAGCCCGAAGGACGCAACCGTCGTCGGCCGCATCGCGGCGCTGACGGCCTTCAACGATATTTTTGCGGTGGTCAGCAAAGGCGGCAACCTCTTCGATCACGAGAAGGAGTTGCTGTCGCTGAAAACCGATTTCGGCGGCCCGTGGCAGATCTTCGACGCGCTCGGCGATATCAACCGCGACCGACGGAATTATGCAGACGCGGGCGCCTTCTACCAGACCGCCCTTGAGAATGCCGACGATACGGCCTTGACGCCCGACTGGATGGCGCCGGACGAGGCCTATATCGTGCGTCTCGATCACATGGCGACCGAGATGCGGCTGGCTTCCTCGACGCCGGTAAAGCTGGCGATGCGCGGCGCCTGCAAGACCAAGTTCCGCGGCGTGGCGCTGAAGAAGAAATCGACGCCGGTTCGCTACGTCTTCGGGAAGTCCGATTTTACCGAGGACGGCCTGAAGGCTGCCAAGGATCTCTACGAATGCCTGAAATCGGTGCAGCCCTATTCGATCACCCTGATCGGTCATACGGACCCGGTCGGCAGTTCGCAGGCCAACAAGGCGCTGTCGCTCGCCCGTGCCGATGCGCTGGCGAAATATCTGGTCGCGGAAGGCTATACGGGCCAGTACAAGACCGAGGGCAAAGGCGAAGACGACCCGTTCAAGCCGGATGACGCCAGCGCCTATGATGCCGAAACCCTCAACCAGCTCAATCGTCGCGTCGAGGTCGACGTCAATGAGAAATAGGACCGCCGCCCTTCGCTCGACGGTTGCTGCGGTGGTGCTGTGCGCCATGCCGCTGCAGAACGCATTTGCCGCAACCTATGCGCTGGTCGTCGGGGCGGACGAATACCCGTTCGAGGTTAGCCTCGACGGGGCGGTGGCCGATGCCGAAGACGTAGCCGTTGCGCTGCAGCAGGCGGGCGTCACCAAGATGGTGAAGTTCATCAATGCGGAGGTGAAGAAAGACGACATCCGCCGCGCCTGGACAACTATGCTGGACGAGGCGGTTAAGGACGACACGATCATTTTCACCTATGCCGGTCATGGCGCGCAGATGCCGGAACTGATCGCCGGCGACGAGGAAGACGGGCTGGATGAGTTTCTGCAGCTGCCCGGGCTCGACCGCGCCCACCTGGAGCAGACCGGCGGCGAGATGATCGTCGACAACGAGCTCAACAAATGGTTCAAGGAAGCCGATGCCAAGGGCGTGCATGTCCTGTTCGTCTCCGACAGCTGCCATTCGGGCGGCATGAGCCGCAGCGTGCTCGGCAAGAGCCGCCTTGCACCGGCGATCACCGTCCAGCTGCAGGCTCCATCCGAGGATGCCGTCGAAGGTGCCGGTATCAAGGACGACAGTTTCAACGAGGTCACGGTTCTGGCCGCGTCGCTGGAAAGCCAGCCGACGCCGGAGGTGATCATCGACGGCAAGCCGCGCGGCGCGCTCAGCTGGAGCTTTGCCCGGTCGCTCGAAGGTGCTGCGGACCGCAACGGCGATGGCAGCATCACGCGCATCGAGCTTGAGGATTATGTGTTCCCGACGGTCAAGACCCGCTCTGAGGCACTGCAGGTGCCAAACTTCACGCCGCAGGTTGCCCGCTCGCAGGACGAGATCGTCGTGACCCTGACGCGCAGCGTGCCGATCCTCAACACCACGGTTGCCGATACCAAGCCAGTCGAACAGCAGCCGGAGGTCAAGATCGAGACCCCGGTGGTTGAAGAGCAGCCTGTTGTCCTCAGCCAGCCAGCCGTAAAGGTCTGGAAGTCGGCACAGGAACTTGGCTGGACCGGCGTGCTGACACTGCAGGTGGCTGGTTCGAGCAAGTCGTTCAACAATGTTGGCGGCAGCGGCACGCCCTATCGCTGGAATGCCACCGACGGCACGTTCTTTACGCCGAACGGCGACGTGGCCGGCGAAAACATCACCGAGGACATGATTCAGGGCGTGGTCGACAAATATGTCGTGCTCGATTTTTTGAAGGCTCTGGCGAGCCAGAATCCTGGCCAGGTCACGCTGAAACCGGTCAAGGATATCTATGTGGCGGGCGACAGGCTGGCCTTCGATGCGCCGCCATCCACCTACAAGAACATGATCGTCTTCAATCTGGCCAATACAGGCGAGGTCCAGCTGCTGGATGCCCAGATCGCCGGAACGCAGACACAGGAATTCCAGTTGCACGAGCTTGAGGTGGTCAAACCCTTCGGCGCCGACCATCTGGTGGTCATCTCGACCAACGAGCCGATCGATGCCATTGCGGCTGCCTTGGCGAAGCCGACGGTGACACCGGAAGCTCTCTTGAAACTCCTGCCGCAACGGCTGGACAAGACCGATACGGCCATCGCCATTCAACCGCTCTATACCAGGGGGTCGCTCTGATGCCGCGTCCATCGTCGAAACTGCTGTTCGCTGCAGCGCTCTTTTCCGCAACGGCCTTGAGCCATGCCGCTCTGGCGGCCGATCGTGCGCTGGTGATCGGGGTTGGGAACTACCAGTCTCTGGACGCGGCGATGTCGCTGGCCGGCCCGAAAAACGACGTCAAGGCCATTTCCGGCCTGCTCGTCGAAACGCTCGGATTCCAGCCTGACAGTGTCAAGGTGCTTGAGGATGCCGGCGCAACGCGGCAGGAGATCCTGGCAGCCATCGATGACTGGCTGATCAAGGGCACGCAGCCGGGCGATCGCGCCTATCTCTATTATTCGGGCCGCGGTCTGCAACTGACCGATGATAATGACGACGAGAGCGACGGTCTCGACGAGGCGCTTTCGGCCTATGACACGACCAGCGGCGCCAACGGTTATGAGAACACGATCCGCGACGACGAGATCGACGCGATCTCGACCGCGTTGAAGGACCGGACGCTGACGCTGGTGTTCGACGCCGGCTATTCCGCCAATATCGAGACGGCCGAGGCCAATGCAGACGCGCAGCCGGCCGAGGGCGCCAGGTTCCTGCCGTTCATCGGCAAGCGGCCCGAGCCGAAGCTGAAGACCCGCGGCCTGCGCATCGATCTCGGCGTTGTCGACAAGCCGGACAAGGTCGCCGAAACCGGTGGCACGACCTGGGCGGCCGCCTCGTCCTATCAGGTGGCGACGGATGATGTGAAGAAGCCCGAGGACCAGCGTCAGGGTGTGTTCACGGCGGCCTATGTCGAGGGACACACGGCGGACAAGGCCGACTACAACAAGAACGGTCTCGTCAGCAATGCGGAAGTCTACCAATCGGTGAAGAAGGAATCCGAGGCCTACTGCGCCGGACAGGCCGATTGCAAGACGCTCGATCCGAAGCTCGACGTGCCGGCTGCAGCGCTGGGTGCCAGCGTGACCGGCAGCTATCAGAAATACGAAACACCGGCAAAGACCGATCAGGCCTATGTCCCGGCAAAAACCGAAGAGATCAAGGTGCCCGGCACCTATACGGCCGCCTATGTCGCCGCCGATCCGGTTTCGGCGGTCTATGACATCGCCGGCAAGACCGACGATGGCGGCGTGACGATCAAACTGGACCCGGGACCGGCCCTCCACGCCGGGGAAGCCTTCAAGGTTTCGGTGACCAGCAAGCAGGGCGGCCATCTCATCCTGCTCGACGTCAACAGCAAGGGCGTCGCCACCCAGATCTTTCCGAATGAATATGCCGAGAAGATCACGCCGCTGAAGGCCGGCTACACGCTGACCATGCCCGACGATTATTACGGCTTCGATTTCGAGGCGGAGGGATCGGGCGAAAGCATCATGGTGGCGATCGTCGTCAGCGACCCCGTCGATCTCAGCGGCGTTGCCCCGAAAACGCGCGGCTTGAAGGCGGCGACCGACTCGCGCCAGAGCCTCGGCGACATCTGCGCAAAGCTGCAGAAGACCTGGACCGACGACATCGAAAACCGCGGCATCAAATGGTCGCTGGGCACGATGAAATATACCGTGAAATGACAAAACGCCGGAGCTTCAAACTCCGGCGTTTCTCTTTTTTTGCACTATCGAAAAAGCTCAGGCCGGGGAGCCGCCTTCTTCTTCCTCGAAGGTGATGGCGACATCGGCATTGGCGGAGAGGCGGATCTGACCGCCTTCGATATCGGCCACCAGGCTCAACGGGATGAAATGGTGATGGCCGCCGTGCGAGCCTTCGCCGCTATCCTTCTTGGTCAGCTTGATGCGCGACCCTTCCACGCCGTCTACCGTCCCGACATGAACGCCATCGGCGCCGATAACTTCTGCATGTTCGATAATCTTCGATGCGTCGATCATTTTGGATTCTCCTGTTGCGGTCCGTCAGTAACGCGCGAGAGGGCATTTGGATGCACGCCCGCAACACCGGCTGCGATGTATTTTGTAGACACAGATTTTCCCGGACCGGGACTGGCAGGCATGCCAGCCGGCGCTATGTCTCCTCCAGAATAAATGGAGATATTGTCATGCTGAAATGGGCGCTGATCTTTTTCGTGATATCGCTGGTCGCGGGCTTTCTGGGATTTTCGGGCGTGTCTGCAGCGACCTCGCAGATTGCCAAGATCCTCTTCTTCATCGCGGTCGTCATCTTCCTGATCTTTGTCGTGCTGGCCTTCATGGCGGGCAGCCTCGTCTTTTGACGACGCTCCGCTGAGGACTTGGCTGGAACCGAAGGCTCAGACCTGGCTGAGCCGCCGATAAATACCGTTGCGATCGAGCAGATCAGCATGTTTGCCGTCTTCGACGATCATACCGTCCTTGACCACCAGAATGCGGTCGGCCTTGGCGATGGTGGCCAGCCGGTGGGCGATGACCAGCGTCGTGCGCCCCTCGGACAGTTCGCTCAGCGACTGCTGGATGGCTTTTTCGGTTTCCGTATCCAGCGCCGAGGTGGCCTCGTCGAGGATGAGGATTGGCGGGTTTTTCAGGAACACCCGGGCAATGGCGAGGCGCTGTTTCTGCCCGCCGGAGAGTTTTGCGCCGCGTTCGCCGACCACGGTATCGATACCCGATGGCAGGTCAGCAATTACGTCTTCTAGACGAGCGCGCCGCGCGGCATCGAGAATGTCGTCTTCGGACGCGCCGATTCGGCCATAGGCGATGTTTTCGCGGATCGAGCCTGAGAACAGAAAAACGTCCTGGCTGACGATGCCGATCTGGCTTCGGAGCGCATGCAGCGTCATGTCGCGGATATCGATGCCATCGATGCTGATCGCGCCGCCGGTCACCTCGTAAAACCGCGGCAGCATGGCGCAGATGGTGGTCTTGCCCGCACCGGAGGGGCCGACAAAGGCGACGGTTTCGCCGGGCTGAATGGCGAGGTCGAGGCCGTTCAGGATGTTCTGGCCAGCGCGATAGCCGAACGTAACCGCCTCGTAGCGGATCGCGCCCTTGAGGCCCGGCACGGCGCGCGCATCCGGTCGATCGGCAATGTCGGGCCGCGTGTCGAGGAAATCGATATAGCGGCGGAACCCGGCAATGCCCTTGGGATAGCTCTCGATGACCGAATTGATTTTGTCGACCGGACGGAAAAAGACACCGACCAGCAGAAGAAAGCCGACGAAGCCACCCGGTGTCAGCTCGTTCTTCAGCACAAAATAGCTGCCTGCGACCAGAACGACCATCTGCACGAAGCGCATAGACAGGTAACTGAGCGTCGTCGATGCGGCGATGATCCTGTAGGCATCAAGCTTGGTCAAGCGATAGCGCTGGTTGTCGCGCTCGAACAGGCCGCGCTCATGGTTCTCGTTGGCGAACGCCTGAACGACACGCATGCCGCCGACGTTTTCCTCGATGCGGGCGTTGAAGTCTCCGATCCGGCTGTAGAGCGCATGCCAGTTGCGGGTCATGCGGTTGCCGTAACGGGTGGTGAGCCAGGCGGTCAGCGGCAGAACAAGAGCGGTGATCAGCGCCAGGTTGGTATTCACCGTCATCATCAGGATGAAGGCGCCGATCAGCGTCATGATGGCGATGAACAGGTCTTCCGGGCCATGATGGGCGACTTCACCGATCTCTTCCAGATCCTTGGTCAACCGGGCGACGAGATGGCCGGTCTTCTGGTTGTCGAAGAAGCCGAAAGAGAGCTTTTGCAGATGGTCAAAGGCCTTGCGGCGCATCTCGGTCTCAATGTTGATGCCGAGCATGTGGCCCCAATAGGTGACCACGGCCATCAGGCCGCCATTGATGAGATAGATGACCATAAGGCCGGCCGAGGCCATGGCGACGATGCCCCACTGGCCGGTCGGCAAGAGAACATCGATGAACAGCTTGACGGCGATGGGAAAACCCAGCTCCAGCAGGCCCGAGGAAACGGCGCAGCCGAAATCGAGAAGGAACAGCCGCTTGTGCGGGCGATAATAGGAAAAGAATCGGGCGACAAGCTCGCGCATGGCAGACTTTCAACGGATTTTACGAAACGGCGGCTGCGTGTTCGCCGGCCTCTTCAGGGAGGTTCGTCTGCCAGCAGGCGGCGATCTATCGGGTTTTGCGGTCATGGCGCCGGGTGGCAATAGCAGTCTTTGCGCTGCTGCGATAGAGCAGGTCACACGCATGGATGCCGCCTCTAAGTCCGTGCTTGATCGATTGCGCAGGCCAAAACTGGGCCTTTCGATTTGTCACAAATTTAATCTTCTTGCCGGATACTCCCTTGAATTGCCGTCGAAGCCGCTTCTTCGAGTGGGCAATTCCTGCGCAATGACTGCGCCCGATTTCGCGCCGCGATGGCCCGGAAATCACATTTTGCCAAGAACTGCATCGCACCGGACACGAACCAGAGGTTCCATTGCGAGACGTCACAGTTGAGACCATCGAGCCAATGACAGCGTGCGGGAGAGAGTGCATTGCCAGGTTTTTTTGAAAGCAAAGCGGGAAAGCAGCTTGCGGCACTTGCCGTTGTCGGCATGGTTTTGTGGAGTGCGGGCTTCATTTGGCACGTCGAAATATTTGAAGCGTTTCGCGACATATCCGGCACGTCGATCAATGTCCTTTTCCTGACGGTCCTCGTCGGGGGGCTGGCAAGTTTTGTCTATTCCCTGCTTCGCATCTTCGATCTGCGCAAGGAAATGCAGCACCAGCAGGAGCA
Source organism: Pararhizobium sp. (assembly GCA_030655075.1). GTDB lineage: Bacteria > Pseudomonadota > Alphaproteobacteria > Rhizobiales > Rhizobiaceae > JAURWE01. Next base: position 44,661 of record JAURWE010000130.1, on the reverse strand, counting down.
GGGCAGGCGCGCCCACTGGATCGCCACGCACGACCATCTGACGCGGCTATCAAACCGCTATGCGTTCGACAAGTTCGATATCGGCAAAGTCGCCAGGGGGGGTGACGACGACGGGCAGCAGCCGACGGCAACCGTCTTTTCCATCGATCTCGACGGTTTCAAGAAGGTCAACGACCTGATGGGGCATCAGGGCGGCGATATCCTGCTGCAGGAAGTCTCCAAGAGACTGTCGGCCTTTGCCGCAGAATCCTGCGTGTTCCGCTTTGGCGGCGACGAGTTCATCGTGGTGGCGCGCGGGCTGCCGCCCGAAAAGGACCAGCATTTCGCCAACCTGATCATCCATTCCGTCAGCCGTTCGATCAAAATCGGCACGATCTGGAGCCAGGTCGGCGCCAGCATCGGTTATGCCCGCTGGCCGGAACAGGGCGAGATCCTCAAGGATGTCTGCAACAAATCCGATATTGCGCTGTATGAGGCGAAAAGCCGGGGCACACATACGGCTCTGATGTTCCATGAGGATATGCAACAGAAGGTGGCGGCCCGGGCGCAACTTGAAGGACAGCTGCGCAAGGCGATCGAGGCCGGCCGGATCCGGCCGTTCTACCAGCCGCTGATCGACCTTCGCACGGGCGATGTCTGCGGCTTCGAGGCGCTTGCCCGATGGACGGCCGACGACGGCACGCCTGTCTCGCCGCAGGTGTTCATTGCCATTGCCGAAGAAACCGGCCTGATCACGCCGCTGTTCCAGCAGCTCCTGAAGAACGCCTGCCAAGATGCCAAGCTTTGGCCGGAGCATGTGTCGCTTTCCTTCAACCTGTCGGCCGTGCAGATGGAGGACAGGTTGCTCACCTCGCGCATCCTGAAAATCCTCGATGATGCCGGATTGCAGCCGGGCCGTCTGGAGGTCGAGATCACCGAAAACGCGCTCATTCAGGATCCGGACCTTGCCGCCTCTATCATCGAGGATCTGCACACCGCAGGGATCCGCATTGCTCTTGACGATTTCGGAACCGGCTATTCGAGCCTGGCGCAGCTGGCGCGCTACCGTTTCGACAAGATCAAGATCGACAAGAGCTTTGTGAAATCCGGGCTCGATCACGACGACAAACACGAAAAGATCGTCCAGGCGCTGCTCAATCTCAGCCGCGGCCTCGAGATCAAGACCACGGTCGAGGGCATCGAGGAAAACGGCCAGCTGGCCTATTTCGTTCACGAAGGCTGCGACATCGGCCAGGGCTATCTTTTCGGCAAGGCCATGCCGTTCACCGAAACCATCGAATTCCTGCGCAGCCGCGATGAGGTGCTGAGGATCGCTTGAGGTTCAGGCAGGGCATAGCAGCTCTTCCGGAACGGCAGTTTTGGTAGGCTTACCCGATGCGGCCACTGTCAGTCGTGGTGACCCGGCTTTGACTGGTCATCTTTTCAGGACTTCACGAGCAGGCCCGCTTCTTCGGCGGCTGCCACAAAAGCATCCTTGACGACATCGCAGGGCACACGCTCACCCAAGGCGGCCATACAGAGCTGCCGCGCCCGGGCCGATTCCGGGCCGGGCGGTTTTGACCACCGCGTGGTTAAACAGTTGAGCGCCTGCAGCGGACCAAGGATATCCTCCTCGGAGCCGGGGCGGAGTTGGATTCTGACGGGATGGGACCAGCGCAGGGCGCTACAATTTTCCGGTTTCAGCACAATCATTTTGCACTCCTCCTCCAGAGAGCAAAATGAAAACGCGGTAGTGAGATTTGGGTTCCGGAGTGGTGCAAAATGATGGCAAGAGGCTGCGGTGTGCTTAGAACATTCCGGTATTTTTGGTGAAAGCGCCGGGGTTCGAACCCGGGACCTACTGATTAAAAGTCAGTTGCTCTACCAGCTGAGCTACGCTTTCCTGCGGCGGGAATGGGCCCCGGCGGAAGTGGGCGGAACATAGGCAGGCGACCTCATGCGGTCAACCGAAAAATCAGGGCTTTTGCGGCTTTTTGTCCTTTTGTCCAATGATCCCCAAAAGGTGATTGGTTCGCGCAAGGGTGGAGCGCTATGGAGGGCTGGCTGAAGACTTGGCCCAACAGCTGGCGGCGGAGTGCGTGGTGACGATTGCGGATATTTCCCTCTGGAGTGCGCTTGTCGCGGGTGCGCTGTCGTTCCTGTCGCCCTGCGTCCTACCGCTGGTGCCGCCTTATCTGTGTTACATGGCCGGTATCTCGGTCGATCAATTTCGCGGCGGTGCGGCCGATGCACCGGCCAGCCGCGACGCTCGGCGGGCTGTGCTGTTTGCCTCGATCTTCTTCACGCTCGGCTTTGCCACGGTCTTCATCGCGCTCGGGGCCGGGGCGTCGAGCATCGGGCTCTTGCTGCGCCAGCATATCGACATTCTGTCGCGCATCGGCGGCGTCATCATCTGCATCATGGGCCTGCATTTTCTCGGCGTGATCCGGATTGGATTTCTGGCCTCGGAAGCCCGGTTCCAGGGCGGCGGCAAGCCGGCGACGCTGTCGGGCGCCTATATCATGGGACTGGCCTTTGCCTTCGGCTGGACGCCCTGCATCGGGCCGGTGCTCGGCACCATCCTCGGCGTGGCGGCGGCGCGCGACACCGTGCTCGAAGGGGCGGGGCTGCTGGCGGTCTATTCGCTTGGCCTCGCCATTCCTTTCTGGATCGCCGCCGGTTTTTCCAGCGCCTTCATGGGGTTCCTGTCACGCTTCCGCAGGCATCTTGGGCTGGTGGAAAAAATCATGGGCGTGTTGCTGATTCTGGCGGGGCTCACCTTCATCTTCGGCTATGTCAGCGTGCTGGCGATCTGGTTCCAGGAGACATTTCCGATCCTGATGCAGATCGGCTAGATTTCTTCTGGTGGAGCGGTAGCGGCCGATGGCGAACATTCTCGGACTGGTCCTGCCGTTCTTCGGCCTCATCCTTCTCGGTTACCTGACGGCGCGCCTCAGCCGTCAACCGGCCGAGGCGATGGGCTGGCTCAACACATTCATCGTCTATCTCGCCCTGCCGGCGCTGTTCTTCAAGCTGGTGTCGAAAACGCCGGTTGACCAGTTGGCGCGCGGCGATTTCATTCTCGCCAGCCTTGCCGCCACCTACACGGTCTTCATCCTGATCTTCGCCACCGGCCTTTGGGTCCGGCGCAATTCGCTGGCCGATTCGACCATCCAGGGGCTTTCTGCGGCCTATGGCAACATCGGCTACATGGGGCCGGGTCTGGCGCTGCTGGCGTTCGGCGAGCAGGCGGCGGTGCCGCTGGCGCTGATCTTCTGCTTTGAAAATGTCGTGCATTTCACCGTCGCGCCGGCGCTGATGGCTGTGGCCGGCGGCGAGAAACGCTCGGGCGGCGTCCTGGCCTTGGAAGTCTTCAAGAAGATCGCCACTCACCCCTTCATCCTGTCGACGCTGGCCGGCGTCATCGCCGCCTTTGTGGGCTTCGCGCCGCCCGTGCCACTTCAGCGGCTGATCGACTATCTGGCGCAGGCGGCCGCTCCCTGCGCGCTGTTTGCCATGGGCGTCATGCTGGCGCTGCGCCCGGTCAAGAGGATTCCGGGCGAGATCGGCTATATCGTCCCGGCCAAGTTGCTGCTGCACCCGGTTCTGGCCTATGGGGTGCTGAGCCTTGTGGGCAATTTCGAGCCGGTCTGGGTCTACACGGCTATTCTTCTGGCCTCGCTGCCGACGGCGACCAATGTCTTCGTCATCGCCCAGCAATATGGCGTCTGGCAGGAGCGCGCCTCGGCGACGATCCTGATCACCACGGTCCTGTCGGTGGCGACGGTGACGCTGTTGCTCTATCTGGTGACCTCAGGCACGCTGCCGCCCGATCTTTTCCCTTAGACCTCTTGCAATGCTGGCCAATGTGCCGGAGAGGGCGCTTCCGGGCGCGAGACCCTCGCGCATGATGAAGGAGCGCAAGGGACCGCCCGAGGCCAGTGCCTGCAGCCCGGCCGCGCGCAGCACCTGCACGGGCAGGAAGTCCGATAGAAGCGAGCGGTTCAGGAGATCGACGCCGACGGTGCGGCTGGCAATGTCGGTGCGGCGGACGCGGTCGAACCGGTCGCCGATTGTGGAATCGATGGGGCTTTCGGACTTCGGCCCGAGCAGGTCCATCAGGCTGGCAATGTCGCGCAGGCCGAGATTGAGGCCTTGGGCGCCGATCGGCGGAAAGGCATGGGCAGCCTCGCTGATCAGCACCACACGGCCCTTGCCGCAGCGGGCGGCCTTCATGCCGGACAGGGGAAAGGACTGGACCGGGCTGTCGATGTCGATCTTGCCGAGCACGGACTGCATACGGATCTCGATGTCGCGCGACAGGGCATCTTTCGGCTTGGCCATCAGCCGTTCGGCATCCTCAGGCTTGCAGACCCAGACGAGGCTGGATCGGTTGCCGGGCAGGGGCACCTGCGTGAACGGGCCGCTTTCGGTGTGGAACTCGATCGAGGTTTCCCGATGGGGGAGGCTGTGGGCAAAGGTCAGCACGAGGGCCGTCTGCGGATAGCTCCAGGTGCGGCTGTCGATGCCGGCCGCTTCGCGTGTTGCAGAATGCCGCCCGTCGGCGCCGACGACGATCCCGGCCATGATGGTCTCGCCGGTGTCGAGCATCATTTCACAATGGGCTTCGGTTAGGTCGAAACCGGTGACGTTGGCTTCGACCAGGGAAATCTCGCGGCGGCTGCGGAGGGTTGCCTCGATCTGCTCGAGGAACAGGGCATTGGGAATATTGTAGCCGAAGGCTGCCATTCCGAGTTCGGCGGCGCGAAAACTGACCGCTGGTGCGCGGATCAGGCGGCTGGTGCCGTCGAGGATCTGCATGACGGAGAGCGGCGCCGTATGCGGCTGGATACCGTCCCAGAGGCCGAGATCTTTGAGGATGGTGATGGACGGGTCCATCAGCGCCGTGGTGCGTCCGTCGGGTCTGGCTGTTGCGGGCGCGATGCGGACAACGCTGTAGCCGAGACCGGCCAGGGCGAGCGTGGCGATCGATCCGGCAAGGCCGGCGCCGATAACGGCAACATCGTGATTCTTCATCGTATTCCCAAGCCTTTTCAGATCGGTCTGATAGACGTCTTGCAAGCTTAACGGTCAAATCCGGCAAAATCCATGGGGTCAATCCGCGCAGGCATTGGTGACGATGCGCGTGTGGAAACGGGCCTTCAAAAACACTGAATAGTCCTGCCGCCGGGATCATTTTGCTGGCGACACGTGAGAAACGATGCATAGTGTTTTTGCGAGGCGGATGCAAAATCCCCGGCGGAACCACCGCAGCAAGCGGGCGAATGAACGGGGCGGCGGACCGAAGCAGGCATGAAGCTTTTCAACTATATCTTCAATTATCGCAGCGTTCCCTATGCGGAAATTCGCGCCTTTTCCGTGCACATGCTGACGGCGTCGGGGTCGTTCCTGGCCTTTCTCGGCGTGGTGGCGGCTGCCGAACACCGGTTCGTCGACATGTTCTGGTGGCTGGGCCTGGCGCTGCTCGTCGATGGGATCGACGGCCCGATCGCGCGGAAGGTGCGGGTGAAGGAAGTGCTGCCCAACTGGTCGGGCGACACGCTCGACAATGTCATCGACTATGTCACCTACGTGCTCCTGCCGGCCTTTGCGCTCTATCAGAGCGGCATGATCGGCGAGCCCTGGTCCTTCGTGGCGGCCGGGCTGATCGTCGTGTCGAGCGCCATCTACTACGCCGACATGGGCATGAAGACCGACGAGTATTTCTTCTCCGGCTTCCCGGTCGTCTGGAACATGGTGGTGTTCACGCTGTTCGTCATTCAAGCGAGCCAATGGACCGCCTTCATCATCGTCTTCGTCTCGGTCGTGCTGACCTTCCTGCCGATCAACTTTTTGCACCCGGTTCGGGTCAGGCGGTTGCGGCCGCTCAATCTGGCGGTCTTCGCCGTCTGGTCGGCCTTGAGCGGCTATGCGCTGCTGCTACACTTCGACACGCCGGACTGGGTGGTTTGCGGCGTGGTCGGCACCGGCATCTATCTCTATGTCATCGGCGGTATCCTGCAGCTCGTCCCGAGCCTCGGCCGCGAATAGGACATCACCATGCCAAATGCCATTCTGATACGGGAACTCGGCGGACCTGACGTCCTGAAGCTGGAAGAGGTCGAGCTGACGCCTCCGGGTCAAGGCGAGGTGCGTCTGCGCCAGGCGGCGATCGGGCTGAACTTCATCGATGTCTATTTCCGCACCGGGCTCTACAAGGCGCCGAACGGGTTGCCGTTCATTCCGGGCAAGGAAGGCGCGGGCGTCGTCATCGATATCGGCGAGGGTGTTGAGGACTTTGCCGTCGGCGACAGGGTTGCCTATGCGTCCTCGGACGGGGCCTATGCCAGCGAGCGCAACATCGGCGCCTCGCATCTGGTCAAGGTTCCCGACGATATCTCGCTGGAGACGGCGGCGGCGATGATGCTGAAAGGCATGACGGCACAATACCTGCTGCGCCAGACGTTTGATGTCGGCCCCGGCACGGTGATGCTGTTTCATGCGGCGGCCGGCGGTGTCGGCCTCATTGCCGGGCAATGGGCCAAGGCGCTCGGCGCCACCGTCATCGGCACGGCGGGTTCGCAGGACAAGATCGATCTGGCACTGGCGCATGGCTATGACCACGTCATCAACTATTCGACCGAAAACTTCGTCGACCGGGTCAAGGACCTGACGCATGGCAAGGGCGTCGACGTCGTCTACGATTCGGTCGGACGCGACACGTTTCCGGCCTCGCTCGACTGCCTGAAACGGCGGGGCCTGTGGGTGAGTTTTGGAAATTCGTCCGGCGCGGTCGAGGCCTTCAACATCGGGCTGCTCGCCCAGAAGGGCTCGATTTTTGCGACGCGGCCGACGCTGTTTTCCTATATCGCGACGCGGGGTGAACTCGAGGCATGTGCAAATTCGCTATTTGATATTGTGCAAAGCAACAAAGTGCGTATCAATATCAATCAGACCTATCCGCTGAGCGACGCTGGGCGCGCGCACTCGGATCTGGAACAAAGAAAAACAACGGGAACAACGTTGCTCATTCCGTAAAACGGGTCAAAAGACCGGCCGGAATGTGCGTGAACTGAGAGGGACAGCGTGCCGGTCGTGGTAGAACGCGCCAACAGCTCCTTGCTGGCTGTAGAGAATCTGACGAAACTGTTCGGCTCGTTCGCAGCCTGCAACGGCATTAATCTCGATATCCGCCCCGGTGAAATCCATGCCCTTCTCGGAGAGAACGGCGCGGGCAAATCCACACTTGTGAAGATGCTCTTCGGGGTGCTGGCGCCGAGCAGCGGCCAGATCCTGTGGAACGGCGAGCCGGTGCGCATTGCCAGCCCGAGCGTGGCGCGCACGCTCGGCATCGGCATGGTTTTTCAGCATTTTTCGCTGTTCGAGGCCCTGACGGTCGCAGAAAACATTGCGCTGTCGATGGATGCGCGCATTCCACTGGCGACGATCGCCGCCGAAGCTTCGAAACTGTCGCATCAATACGGCCTGCCGCTTGATCCCTATGCGCATGTGGCCGATCTGTCGGTCGGCGAACGCCAGCGAATCGAGATCGTCCGGGCGCTGCTGCAGAACCCGAAGCTGATCATTCTTGACGAGCCAACCTCGGTCCTGACGCCGCAGGAGGCCGACCGCCTGTTCGAAACGCTGGCCAAGCTCAAGGCCGAGGGCCGGTCCGTTCTTTATATCAGCCACCGTCTGGAAGAAGTGCAGCGCATCTGCGACCGGGCAACGGTTTTGCGTCATGGAAAAGTCACCGGTGCCTGCAATCCGCGCGAGGAAACGACCGGATCGCTGGCGCGGATGATGGTCGGCAGCGATGTGGCCGCCGTGCATGCAGCGCCGGGCAATGTCCAGGGGCCGGTGGAGCTCGAGGCCCGCCATCTGACGGTCGCATCGCGCACGCCCTTTGCCGTGTCGCTGAAGGATATCTGCCTGACGGTCCGGGCCGGGGAGGTTCTGGCGATCGCCGGCGTCGCCGGAAATGGTCAGGGTGAATTGTTCGATGCGCTGTCCGGCGAATATCCCGTGGCCGACGACAACACCGTCCACATTCGCCAGAAGCCGGTCGGCTGCAAGGGGATCAATGCCCGCCGCCTGATGGGGGCGGGGTTCGTGCCGGAAGAGCGGCACGGCCACGCGGCGGTCACGGGTATGACGCTTTCTGAAAATCTCGTTCTTGCCCGCAGCAAATCCGACAGGAAAGCATTCGTCGGCGGCCTGTTCGGCATTATCCGCAAGGGCGCGGTCAAAACCGCGACGCGGCGGATTTCGGAAGCGATGGATGTGCGCAAGAGCGGCGACGACCCGACGGCGGGATCGCTTTCCGGCGGCAACCTGCAGAAATTCATCGTCGGCCGCGAACTCGACCGGCAGCCGGCCGTGCTGGTCGTCAACCAGCCGACCTGGGGTGTAGACGCCGGTGCGGCAAGCCGCATCCGCCAGGCATTGGTCGATCTGGCCAGATCCGGATCGGCCGTGCTGCTGATCAGCCAGGATCTCGACGAGATCTTCGAGGTTGCGACGCAGATCGCCGTCATCAGCGAAGGCCGTCTGTCCGATACCTATCCGGCCGGTGAACTGTCCCGGGAAAAAATCGGGCTTTTGATGGGCGGCACGCATCAGGAGACCAAGACTGCGGAGATGGCCCATGCGCATTGAACTGGAAAAGCGCGCCGGCATCTCGACGCTGTTTTCAATCCTCTCGCCGATCATCGCGCTGGTGCTGACGATCATCGTCGGCGCCATCATGTTCGCGCTTCTGGGCAAAGATCCGGTGTCTGCGCTTTACAGCTTCTTCATCGAGCCGCTGCTGGAAGTCTGGTCCTTGCACGAGTTGGCCATCAAGGCGGCACCACTGATCCTGATCGCCGTCGGCCTGTCGGTCTGTTATCGCTCCAACAACTGGAACATCGGCGCCGAGGGCCAGTTCATCATGGGCGCGATGGCCGGCTCGATCATTCCGGTGGTGTTCTTCGAATGGCATTCGCCGCTGGTCCTGCCTCTGATGCTGCTGCTCGGCATGTTGGGCGGGGCTTTGTTCGCGGCCATTCCGGCGTTTCTCAAAGCGCATATGAACACCAACGAAATCCTGACCAGCCTGATGCTGGTCTATATCGCCCAGCTGTTTCTCGACTGGATGGTGCGCGGCCCCTGGCGCAATCCCGGCGGCATGAATTTTCCTGAAACGCGGACCTTTGCCCCCGAGGCGATGCTGCCGGCCATGTTTGCCTCCGGCCGGGCCAACTGGGGCTTTGCCTTCGCCATCATCGCCGCCGTGCTGATCTGGTTCATGATGCGCTATACGCTGAAGGGCTTCGAGGTGTCGGTGCTCGGGCAATCGGAACGGGCAGGGCGCTTCGCCGGCTTTTCCAGCCGCAAGATGATCTGGTTCTCCATGCTGTTGTCCGGTGCGCTCGCCGGGCTTGCGGGCATTTCCGAGGTCAGCGGCGCCATCGGCCAGCTGCGGCCGGTGATTTCTCCCGGCTACGGCTTTACCGCCATCATCGTCGCTTTTCTCGGCCGTCTCAATCCGCTCGGCATCGTTGCCGCCGGGCTGGTTCTGGCGCTCACCTATCTTGGCGGCGAAGCGGCGCAGATTTCGCTCGGTCTGTCCGACAAGAGCACGCGGGTGTTCCAGGGCGCGCTGCTGTTCTTCGTGCTCGGCTGCGACACGCTGGTGCACTACCGCATCCGCATCATCCATGGGCTCGGCAAGCTGCAGCCGGCGGAAGGAGCCTGACCATGGGGATTGCTGAAAGCATTCTTCTGACCATCGCCACGGCGGCGACGCCGCTGCTGATTGCGGCGTTGGGCGAACTGATCGTCGAGCGCTCCGGCGTTCTCAATCTCGGCGTCGAGGGCATGATGCTCATGGGGGCTGTCTGCGGCTTTGCTGGCGCCATGGTCAGCGGGTCGCCGTGGATCGGCCTTCTGCTCGGCGTTGCCGCCGGTGCGCTGTTCTCCGTGCTCTTCGCCTTCATGACGCTGACGATTGCCGCCAACCAGGTGGCCGTCGGCCTATCGCTGACGCTCCTGGGTGTCGGCGTGTCCGGCATGATCGGCGAGAGTTTCGTCGGGCAGGCGGGGCGCAAGCTGCCGAGCCTGCATATTCCCGGTCTTTCGGACATTCCGCTGGTCGGCAAACTGCTGTTCGGCCAGGATCCGATCTTCTACCTGTCGATCCTTCTGGCGGCGGGCACCGTGTGGTTCCTGTTCAAGACCCGCACGGGCCTGACGCTACGCTCGATCGGCGACAGCCCGACATCGGCCCATGTGCTCGGCATTCCGGTCATCCGCTACCGCTATCTGGCGGTGATCTTCGGTGGTGCCTGCGCTGGTCTGGCGGGCGCGCACCTGTCGCTGGTCTATACGCCGCAATGGACCGAGAACATGGCAGCGGGACGCGGCTGGATCGCGCTGGCGCTCGTCGTTTTCGCTTCCTGGCGGCCGATGCGCGTCGTCGTCGGCGCCTACCTGTTCGGCGCCGTGACGATCGGCCAGCTGCATGCACAGGCGCTGGGCCTTGGCATTCCCTCGCAGCTTCTGTCATCCTTGCCCTATGCGGCGACCGTGCTCGTTCTCGTGCTGATGTCGCGCAACAAAAGACTTACTCTGGTGAACACGCCCGCCTCCCTCGGGCGCACGTTTCTGCCGGAGAAATAACCGGACCGGTGACGGCCCATATCAACGGTTTTCACAAAACCAACAGAGAGGAACAGAGACCATGACAAGAATTCTGCTCGGACTGGCTGCCGTGCTGGCAGCGTCGACGGCGGTGACACCGGCCTTCGCACAGGAAAAGCTTAAAGCCTGCTTCGTCTATCTCGGCCCGAAGACCGACGGCGGCTGGACGCAGGCGCATGATGTTGGCCGTCAGCTGGTAGACGAGAAGCTCGGCGACAAGGTCGAGACGCAGTTCGTTGAAAACGTTCCTGAGGGTCCTGACGCCGAGCGCGTCATCGAGCGTCTGGCCCGTTCTGGCTGCGGTATCATCTTCACGACATCCTTCGGCTACATGGACCAGACGCTGGCCGTGGCTGCCAAATTCCCGGATGTGAAGTTCGAACACGCGACCGGCTACAAGACGGCGCCGAACGTCACGACCTACAATTCGCGCTTCTATGAAGGCCGCTACATCATCGGCCAGATCGCCGCCAAGCTGTCGAAGACCGGCGTTGCCGGGTACATCGCCTCGTTCCCGATTCCGGAAGTGGTGCAGGGCATCAACGCCTTTGAAATCGGCGCGAAGTCGGTCAACCCGAACTTCAAGATGAAGGTCATCTGGGTCAACACCTGGCACGATGCCGGCAAGGAAGCCGATGCTGCCAAGGCGCTGATCGACCAGGGCGTCGACATCCTGACTCAGCACACGGACTCCGCCGCTCCGATGCAGATTGCCGAAGAGCGCGGCATCCAGGCGTTCGGCCAGGCATTCGACCAGATCTCCGCCGGTCCGAAAGCACAGCTGACGGCGATCGAGGACACCTGGGGCCCCTATTACATCAAGCGCATCCAGGCCGTTCTCGACGGCACCTGGAAGGGTGGCGAATCCTCATGGGACGGTCTCAAGGACGGCATCCTGACCATGGCGCCCTACACCAACATGCCTGACGACGTGAAGGCGATGGCAGAAGCCACGGAAGCCAAGATCAAGTCCGGCGAGCTGAAGCCCTTCACCGGCCCGCTCAACAAGCAGGACGGCACCGTATGGCTGAAGGAAGGCGAATCGTCTGATGACGGCACGCTGCTCGGCCTGAATTTCTACGTCGAAGGTGTTGACGACAAGCTGCCGCAATAAATTGCTGCAATGCAACCTGAAGGAGGGGCGCCCAGTGCGCCCCTTTTTTGTTCTCGATGCGCAAAAATCCGCGAATAGCGGTTTACAATAATAATATAGTATGATTTTTTAAGCGGGCTGCAGCATGCAGCTTTCTTTGGGAGGAAATCATGAAATTCAAGACCGCACTCGCGAGTGCCACTATTCTGGCTGCCTGCGTGTTTTCTCAGGCCTCTGCTGCCGATCTTGTCGTCGGTTTTTCGCAAATCGGCTCGGAATCCGGCTGGCGCGCTGCTGAAACGACATTGACGAAGCAGCAGGCAGAAGCCCGCGGCATCGACCTCAAGTTCGCCGATGCGCAGCAGAAGCAGGAAAACCAGATCAAGGCGATTCGTTCCTTCATCGCACAGGGCGTCAACGCCATCCTGCTCGCACCGGTTGTTGCCACGGGCTGGGACGAAGTCCTGACCGAAGCCAAGGATGCCGAAATTCCGGTCATCCTGCTCGACCGCACGGTCGATGCGCCGAAGGATCTCTACATGACGGCCGTCACGTCAGACCTCGTCCATGAGGGCAAGGTTGCCGGCGAATGGCTGGCCAAGACGGTTGGCGACAAGGCCTGCAATGTCGTCGAGCTTCAGGGCACCACCGGCTCATCACCGGCCATCGACCGCAAGAAGGGCTTTGAAGAGGGTATCGCCGGCAAGGCAAACCTCAAGATCGTCCGCAGCCAGACAGGCGACTTTACCCGCACCAAGGGCAAGGAAGTCATGGAAAGCTTCCTCAAGGCGGAAGACGGCGGTAAGAACATCTGCGCGCTCTACGCCCACAATGACGACATGGCTGTCGGCGCCATCCAGGCGATCAAGGAAGCCGGCCTGAAGCCGGGAACCGACATTCTCGTCGTCTCGATCGATGCCGTTCCGGATATCTTCCAGGCCATGGCAGCCGGCGAAGCCAATGCGACGGTCGAACTGACGCCGAACATGGCTGGCCCGGCGTTCGACGCGCTCGAAGCCTTCATCAAGGACAAGACGCTGCCCGAAAAATGGATCCAGACGGAATCCAAGCTCTACACCCAGGCTGACGATCCGGCCAAGGTGTATGAAGAGAAGAAGGGTCTCGGTTACTAAGCGTTCCGTTCCGGAGCTCTTGTTTCAGTCGAGGTTTCAGCTGACAACGAAGATCGCCCGCTCGAAGCGGGCGATCCTTTCGCGCCGCCTGTTTCCAGAGTTTCTTTCTTTCAAGAAGACGAGCCCATGAGCATTGCCACTGAAAACGTGCTCGTCGCTTCGGGAATCGTGAAGACGTTTCCAGGTGCGATCGCCCTCAATCGGGTGGATTTTTCGCTGCGGCGCGGCGAAGTCCATGCGCTGCTTGGCGAAAACGGCGCCGGCAAATCGACCCTCATCAAATGCATCACAGGCGCCTACCGGCGCGACGAAGGCAGCCTCCTGCTCGACGGCGTGGACGTCGATCCGCGCGATACGCTGGAAGCCCAGAAGCTCGGCATCGGCACGGTCTATCAGGAGGTCAATCTCCTGCCAAATCTCACGGTGGCCGAAAACCTGTTTCTTGGCCGGCAGCCGAAGCGCTTCGGCCTGATCCACACCAGCGAGATGAACCGGCAGGCGCGTGCGCTTCTGGCGCAATACGGCATGGACCTCGACGTCACGTCGCCGCTGGAAAGTTTCTCGGTGGCCATCCAGCAGGTGGTCGCCATCGCCCGTGCCGTGGATCTCTCGGGCAAGGTGCTCATTCTCGACGAACCCACGGCCAGTCTCGATGCCCAGGAAGTGGCGATGCTGTTCGGCATCATCCGCGACCTGAAGGCGAGGGGCCTCGGCATCGTCTTCATCACCCATTTCCTCGAGCAGGTCTACGACGTTTCCGACCGGATCACCGTGCTGCGCAACGGCAAGCTCGTCGGCACGCGCGAGACGGGCTCGCTGCCGCGCATGGATCTCGTCACCATGATGCTCGGCCACGAGCTTCTGCATGCCGAAAAGGAAGTGGCGGCCAAGGCCGTGAAGAGCGGGGCGGCAAAATTCCGGTTTTCCAACTACGGCCGCGCCGGTCACATCAAGCCCTTCGATCTGGAGGTGAGAACCGGCGAAGTCGTCGGTATTGCCGGTCTGCTCGGGTCCGGCCGCACGGAAACGGCCGAGCTGATGTTCGGAATCGACAAGGCCGACAGCGGCACGGCGGAGATTGACGGCAAGCCTGTCAACCTGTCATCGCCACGCGCCGCGATCCGGCAGAATTTCGGCTTTTGCCCCGAGGACCGCAAGAAGGACGGCATTATCGCCGACCTATCGGTGCGCGAGAACATCGCGCTGGCGCTGCAGGCCCGACAAGGCTGGGCCCGGCCGATCTCGCGCAGCGATCAGGTCGCCCTTGCCGATCACTATATCAAGGCGCTCGACATCCGTACCAGCGACCGGGAAAAGCCGATCAAGTTGCTGTCGGGCGGCAACCAGCAGAAGGCGATCCTTGCCCGCTGGCTGGCGACCAATCCGGAATTCCTCATCCTCGACGAGCCGACGCGCGGCATCGATGTCGGTGCCCATGCGGAGATTATCCGGCTGATCGAGGATCTCTGCGCCAAGGGCATGTCGCTGATCGTGATTTCCTCGGAGCTCGAAGAGCTGGTGGCCTATAGCAGCCGCGTCGTCGTGCTGCGCGACCGCGCCCATGTGGCCGAACTGACTGGCGCCGAGATCACCACCAACCATATCGTCAATGCCATCGCCTCTTCCGATAGCGTCAAGGAGAGTGCGTGATGGCCAGCCTGAAACAGCTCGGATTTCGCCTGTTGCCGCAATTCGTGGCGCTTGCGGTCATCCTCGTGCTCATCCGCATCGTCTTTCCGGATTTCTTCAACCTGCAAATCCAGAACGGCCGCCTTTACGGCAGCCTGATCGATATTCTCAACCGCGGCGCGCCGGTGGCGCTGCTGGCCGTCGGCATGACGGTGGTAATCGCGACCAAGGGCATCGACCTGTCGGTCGGCGCGGTCATGGCGATCTGCGGCGCGGTGGCGGCATCCTCGAGCGTGCAGGGCGATCCGCTGATCGTCACGCTGCTGCTGGTGCTGGGAACCGGCCTTCTCTGCGGCTTCTGGAACGGGTTTCTGGTCTCTGTGCTCGACATCCAGCCGATCATCGCCACGCTGGTGCTGATGGTCGCCGGCCGTGGCATTGCCCAACTGGTGACGGAGGGCGCGATCCTGACCTTCAACGACGAGAAGCTGATCTTCATCGGCAGCGGCTCGTTTCTCGGCATGCCGATGCCTGTGATCATCTTCCTGGTGTTCGGCATTGCGGTCGCGGCCCTGCTGCGGCGCACGGCGCTCGGCCTTTTGATCGAGGCGATCGGCATCAACCGGCGGGCCAGCACGCTGGCGGGCATCCAGACGCCCGTGCTGCTGATGGCCGCCTACATGCTGTCGGGGCTCTGTGCGGCCATTGCAGGCATCATCGTCACGGCGGATATTCGCGGGGCCGACGCCAACAATGCCGGCCTGTGGCTGGAACTCGACGCCATTCTTGCCGTCGTCGTCGGCGGCACGTCGCTGCTCGGCGGCCGCTTCAGCATTCTCGCCTCGCTCGTCGGTGCGCTGATCATCCAGTCGGTCAACACCGGCATTCTGCTGTCGGGCTTTCCGCCGGAGTTCAACCTGATCATCAAGGCGGCGATCATCGTTATCATCCTGGTAATCCAGTCACCCAAGGTTCAGGGGGCGTTCGGTTTCTTTGCGCGCAAGCCCGTCAGCGGGACGGCGACCGAGGAGAAGAAGGCATGAAACAGAAACATCTGCCGCTCCTGGCCACGATCATCATCTTCATCGCCGGCTTTGCCGTCTGCGCGCTGCAGTATCCGAACATGCTGTCGACCCGGGTGATCGGCAATCTGTTGACCGACAACGCCTTTCTCGGCATTGCCGCCGTCGGCATGACCTTCGTCATCCTGTCGGGTGGTATCGACCTGTCGATCGGATCGGTCATCGCCTTTACCGGCGTGTTCCTGGCGGTGGTGCTGGAAAACACCAGCATTCATCCGCTTGCCGCCTTCGTGCTGGTGCTGGGCATCACCTCGCTCTTCGGCGCGGTGATGGGCGCGATCATCCATCATCTGGAAATGCCGGCCTTCATCGTGACGCTGGCGGGCATGTTTCTCGCCCGTGGCATGGCCTTCGTGCTGTCGATCGATTCCATTCCGGTCAAACATCCCTTCTATGCGACACTCAAGAGTTTCTATTACAAGCTGCCCGGCGGCGGCCGCATCTCGCTGATAGGCGGCCTGATGCTGCTCGTCTTCCTGATCGGCATGCTGATTGCGCACCGGACCCGTTTCGGCACCAATGTCTATGCGCTGGGCGGCGGCGCGCAGACTGCAACCCTGATGGGGGTGCCTGTCGGGCGCACGACGATCCTGATCTACGCTCTGTCCGGTTTTCTTGCAGGCCTATCGGGAATCGTTTTTTCCCTCTACACGTCAGCCGGGTATTCGCTGGCAGCGGTGGGAGTGGAACTGGATGCGATCGCCGCCGTGGTCATCGGCGGAACGCTGTTGACCGGCGGCGCCGGTTTTGTCGGAGGAACACTTGTCGGCATCCTTATTCAGGGGCTAATACAGACCTACATTACATTCGACGGCACGCTTTCGAGCTGGTGGACGAAGATCGTGATCGGCCTTTTGCTTTTCGTGTTCATCCTGATGCAAAAAGGCATACTGTTTGCTTCGAAGTACAGAAAGAGCCACGCCTGAGGGGGACGTTCGCTTGCGCAAGAGCCTGCTTGAAACTGTGATGACGGGAAGCAAAACCCGCACAAGCCACGCCCAGGTTGTTCACGATCTTGGCCGGGAAATTATTTCGGGGGACTTTCCTGTTGGCTCGATCCTACCAGGAGACCCGGATCTTGCCATGCGGTTCAAGGTTTCGCGAACCGTTCTGCGCGAGGCCATGAAGACTTTGGCCGCCAAGGGGCTGATCGTCCCACGCGCCCGGATCGGAACACGGGTCACGCCCCGCAACCAGTGGAACCTTTTTGACGGCGACGTGCTGAGCTGGCATTTCCTCGCCGGTGTCGATGACGAATTCCTGATGCATCTGAGCGAAGTGCGGCTTGCCTTCGAGCCGCATGCGGCGGGCCTTGCAGCGCGGCACGCCAGCGACGCCGATATCAGCCAGATGATGCGTCTCGCCGTTGCCATGGGGGATCCCAACCATACGGCGGAAAGCATGG
The DNA here is from genome assembly GCA_030655075.1 of Pararhizobium sp. Taxonomy (GTDB): domain Bacteria; phylum Pseudomonadota; class Alphaproteobacteria; order Rhizobiales; family Rhizobiaceae; genus JAURWE01. Next base: position 27,657 of record JAURWE010000130.1, on the reverse strand, counting down.
CGATCGCTGATCTGAAGTTTCATCTTGCCGTTACTGAAGCCTCCGGAAATCCGTTCATGCGCACCGTCGCCAGCCTGATTGAGGCGGCACTGGTGGGAATTTTCAAGCTGAGCTCACCCACCTCCGACAAGGAGCAGATTGAAAACGTGTCGCGATCCCATATCCAGATCGTCGATGAAATCAGCCGCCGCAACGAAGCCGGTGCGCGCGCCGCGATGGAAAAGGTCATCAAGACGGGCCGGGAGCGGGTCCAGGCGACCCTGAAGAGCGATGAAAAAATCGATGCCTGACGGGCTGCCGGGCAGGGGAACGACAACATAAGTCTTGTGATGTCGGGCCCTGTCCCCTATGTGCTGGAAATGTCGAAATTTTCCGGTGAGATATGATTGCCTCCGAACTGCTTGTGATTTTCCTGCTGTTGCTCGTCAACGCGTTTTTCGCACTTTCGGAAATGGCGATCGTCTCGGCCAGCAAACCGATGCTGCGGCAGATGGCCCGCCAGGGCAACCGGCGCGCGGCCACGGCTCTTGGTCTGGCTGAAGATTCCGGCAACTTCCTTTCCACGGTTCAGGTCGGCATCACGCTGGTCGGCACGCTGGCCGGCGCCTATGGCGGCGCCAATATCGGCGACAAGCTGGCGCCGGTGCTGAACGAAGTCTCCTGGATCGCGCCCTATGGTGCGCCGGTCGCCGTCGGCCTCGTCGTGACGCTCATCACCTACCTGTCTGTTGTCATCGGCGAGCTCATCCCCAAGCAGCTGGCGCTGCGCAATTCCGAGGCGATTGCCATGATGGTGGCGCCGCCGATGCTGTTCCTGTCGCGCATCGTCTCGCCGGTCGTCTATCTGTTCCAGACATCTGCAGCCTTGGTCATGCGCCTGTTCGGCCTGCGCCCCGGCGATCCGGACCAGGTGACGGAAGCGGAAGTTCAGGCGATCATGGCCGAAGGCGTCGAGAGCGGTGCGATCGAGAAGACCGAACATGAGATGCTGAAGCGCATCATCCGGCTCGGCGACCGCAACGTCAAATCGATCATGACGCACCGGACCGAGATCAGCTTCATCGACATCGACGACAGTCTCGAGACGATCCGCAACAAGGTGCACGTGTCCGGCCATTCGCGCTATCCAGTCATCGACGGCGAGACCGGCGACGTCGTCGGCGCGGTGCTCGCCAAGGAATTGCTCGACGCGGCCCTGTCGAAGGGCTCGATCAAGATCCGCGAGCATATCAAGGACGTGCACACGCTGCCGGAAACGACCTCGTGCCTGAAGGCGCTCGAGGCCTTCAAATCCTCGCATATCAATCTGGCGATCATCGTCGATGAATACGGCAGCACCGAAGGCATCGTCACGGCGGCCGACATTCTCGAAGCCATCGTCGGCGTTCTCCCGTCCAACTATGACGACATGGAGCACGCCTTCGTGCGCCTGCGCGAGGATGGCTCCTATCTCGTCGACGGTCGCACGCCGATCGATGAAATCCATCTCAGCATCGGTCTCGACCAGATCGACGGCACAGGCAGTTTCGAGACCATAGCCGGCTTCCTCGTGCAGGAGCTGCGCAAGACACCGGAAGAGGGCGATACGGCCGAAGCCTTCGGCTACCGTTTCGAGGTCATCGACATGGATTCGCGCCGGATCGACAAGATCCTCGTTTCGCGCATCGACACCAGCGCATCCGACGATCACGCCTGACACGGCGACCGGCATACGCCGGTCAGCCCGTGAGGCTATCGCGCCTACAGCTGCGCCGAGTCCGAGCTAGACTTGTTCGGCCCTTCTTCTGCCGGTGTCTCAACGCTTGATGCCCCGGGCAGGCTTTCCGGCGTTTCGGCAACCGGCGGCATGTCGATCGGGGCCGGCTCCTTGCGGTCGAGAATATATTCCGACATGCCGCGTGCGATCTCGTTTTCGCCCATCATGATCACATCGGCGCCGAGATGCTGCAGATGTTCGACCTCCGCATCGGAATGGGCGCGCGACAGGATGGTGATGGACGGATTGGCCTTGCGGGCATCCTCGATCAGCGTTCCCGCCTCAAAGGCATCCGGGATGGCACAGATGAACCAGCGCGCGGCCGGAAGATTGGCGGCGGCCAGAAGCCCACGCTGACCCGCCGTGCCGGAGATGATCTCGACGCCCCGGCCCCTCAGCACGTCGCTCGCTTCCGAGCGCTCGTCGATGACCAAGAGCGGAATGCCGGCGGCGATCAGGCTTTCGCCGACCCGGCTGCCGACGCGGCCATAGCCGACCAGCACCGCATGGCCGCTGAGCTTCGAGGGCACCAGGGCTTCTTCCTCGGCGACCCGTGCCGTCTCGATGGCCTCGGCATCCGCATCGGCCTGCGCCTGGTCAGCGGCCGCCGTCTTTGCATCTTGTTTGGTGACGTAGCGGTCCATCAGGATGAACAGCAGCGGGTTGACCAGAATGGAGAGCAGCGCGCCCGAAACGACAAGATCCTGCGCCATGACCGGCAGGATTTCGAGCCCGACACCGAGCACGACGAGGATGAACGAGAATTCGCCGATCTGGGCAAGGCTGGCGGCAATGGTGATGCCGACGCTGCGCGAATGGCCGAAGGCGCGGACGATCAGGTAGGCGACGGCGCCCTTGATGAAGATGATGATGAAGAATGTCGCCAGGATCGGCAGCGGGTTTTCGATGAGCACGCTCGGATTGAACAGCATGCCGACAGAAACGAAGAACAGAACGGCGAATGCGTCCCGCAGCGGCAGGGTTTCTCGGGCGGCCTGCTGGCTGAGCGCCGATTCGGCCAGGATCATGCCGGCGAAGAAGGCGCCGAGCGCGAAAGAGACGCCGAACAGTTTTGCCGAGCCATAGGCGACACCGAGCGCGATGGCCAAGACGGCGAGGCGGAACAGTTCGCGCGAACCGGTATGGGCGACATAGTGCAGGACCCAGGGGATGACGCGGCGGCCGACGATCAGCATGAGGGCGACGAAGGTGGCGACCTTGATGCCGGTGACAGCAATCGTCGTCCAGAGCGTGTCGCCGCCGATGAGATCTGCCAGGACCGATCCGGAGGTTTCGGGCGTTTTGCCACCGAGAACGCCGGCCAGCGGCGGCAGAACCACCAGCGCCAGAACCATGACCAGATCTTCGACGATCAGCCAGCCGACGGCGATGCGGCCTTTTTCGGTTTCGACCAGCCGCCGCTCCTGCAGGGCACGCAGCAGCACGACCGTACTGGCGACCGAAAGCGCGAGACCGAAAACAATGCCGGCACCGACCGACCAGCCCATGGCCAGCGCCAGAAGGATGCCAAAGATTGTCGCCGTGGCAATCTGCCCAACAGCGCCGGGCACGGCCGTGGCGCGTACGGAAAGCAGATCTTTCAGAGAGAAATGCAGGCCGACGCCGAACATCAGCAGGATGACGCCGATTTCGGCGAGCTCATTGGCGAGCCCCTGATCGGCGACAAAGCCGGGGGTGAAAGGTCCGATGAAGACGCCGGCCATCAGATAACCCGCAATCGTCGGCAACCGGAATTTCTGGGCGAGGAGGCCAAAGATGAAGGCAAGGCCGAGACCCGAGACGATTGTGGCGATCAACGGTGTTTCGTGAGGCAATGTGCGTCCTTATCTTCTTTTCTAAAATGTTGTTATCGTTCACAAATAGACATTCGGAACAGGCTTTTCAACCGCCTTGCGGCGTACAAGGAGCATCTCCCTTGAAATCGCGCGACAGGCAGCCGAGTTTGTCGAAACCCCGGTCCAGATCCGAGGTCGCCTTGACCATGCCGCCGCCGCAGCCGGACAGGAAAACCACAGAAAGCAGCATCAGGAACCAACGTGTCATCGAACGAACTCCACATCCCGGATCACAACCATTGCGACAGGGAATCCTTGCGGCATCAGGCTAACTCAGGATGCCGTGAGGCGAAACCGGTTTCGTGGAGGTGGCGGCGTTGATTGCAGAGACAGGCCAACATAGCAAAAAGGCCGGGGCGACCCGACCTTTCCTAAACTCGTCTCGACATGATCTGCTAGTACATCCGTAGTCAGGCCGCGGAGACGAATTGTTCTGTGAACGCAGGACTAATGCTTCTCTGTGTCAATGTGATGACAGGCACCACTGTGATTCAAAATGGTTAACAAAATCTTAACGCATCACTCCGGGAAGAATTCGTTCTCGAGCGCGCGCCGTCTGACCAGTTTCAGCGAGCGGTCCGGCTGGATGACATAGGTTTCCTCGGCCTTGCGGCCGTATTCATCGGTCAGGCGGTTGCTGACGATGCTGCCGATCGGCGATTTCTGCAGCTTGGTGCGCGGCTGGCCGCCATAGGTGATGCTTCCCGGAATTGGCCTGAGTTCGCGCGGCTCGCTCGTGCAGCCGGCAAGTGCGATCAGGCACACGGCAATCCATATCGGTTTCATCGGTTTTCCTTCGTGACGGCCCGGAGCAAATATGTCCGGCTTAATCTAGCGCCATAACGCGGGCCTGCAAACTTCGTTCCGGCGCAAGCTCTGTCAAAGCCGTCGCTGGCAAATTCGCATGGCCATGCCCCGGCACAAGGAACCGTTAACCAGCGCACCGTAAACATGGAATCACCCTCTCACGGAAAGTCCTTCAGCGTATGAACCGGTCCCAGGAATCAGAGTCCCGCAATGTCGTGCCGTTCCCGGCCGCGAAGCGGAAAAGTGCCGTGCGGCTTTGCGCCGAAATCCTTGATGGCAAGCAGGGCAAGGAGGCCGAAACCTACTGGCGCACGGAGTGCAGGAGCCTGGCGACACGCCTCCAGGTCCTCGGCTGCTCGCCGGAGGACATTTCCGCCCATGTCATGGATTTTCAGGATGCCGTGCAGATCGAACTGATGAACCTGCACAGCAGCGACGATATGCATGAGGCAAGCCGGTCTTAAACCGCCAGAGCGTCAGGTTTTGGCGAGCCGATGTCTAGTGGACGGTGTCGCCAGCCGTTTCATCGGTGAGGATGCGCAGCGCATCTTCAAGCGCATCGACGAGAATGTCGGTCAGCGCATCCGCATCATTGTCCTGAAGGTACAGGGCGAGCGGGAAATCTTCGGTCCCGGCATAGTAGTCGAGTTCTACAGACATATCATTTGTCCCTTTTTGTGCCGTGTCACATCCCGGCAATTGAGGACAGGATAGGTGTGTGTTCTTGCGCGGACCTTACCAGAAGTCAGGGTGGGGGGAAGGGATTTGTGTTGATGTGCGTGATGAAAAAAACGCGAGGCAGGTGTTGGCCGGCAGAGGCAAGGTCTGCCATTGTTCAGTAATAGTAAGCAAATAAATATGATGGCGGAAGAGGTGGGATTCGAACCCACGGTACGGTCTCCCGCACGCCGGTTTTCAAGACCGGTTCCTTAAACCACTCGGACACCCTTCCAGGGCGTTGATTTCCAGGGATAGTCCCATATTCGGCAAGGCGGTGGTTCTGGCCCTGCTGCCGGGACTATCGATCAACACTGGGACGGCTTTATAGCGGATCGCGTTGCAGCGTCAACAGTTGCAGGGTGAGGGCTGCCAGCCGTTCACGGTCTTTGCAGCGGCGCAACGGCACAGCCAAGTAACCCTTCGATAACCATAAAAGCCAATAGCGTTCGCAGGTGCAGTACAGGCATTCGTATTTTTGCCATGTTGTTGTCATGATTAATCGATTGTTACGGCTTGTACGCCACGGTTTCGAGGGGCCTCCGGATCAGGAGCGAACCGTACTTTTATAGCTTTGCGCGTGGGACATATGACATTCAGACACACACTGGGCCTGATCGGGAAAGGACTGCGTTTTGCTGCGGTTCCGGTTCTCTGCACGATGATCGCGGCGTGCACCACGACGCATACGCCGAAGAACGGCAAGACCCAGCGCAGCAAGGAATATTTCTCCGAATCCGAATATGGTGTGAAGGCCAGCCCGCGTGTGGCCAACGGCAAGCGCGTTCCCAAGGGTGGCGGCCGCTATCAGGTCGGCAAGCCCTATATGGTCAAGGGCAAATGGTACACGCCGAAGGAAGATTTCGGCTACAACAAGTCGGGCCTGGCATCGTGGTACGGCTCGGCCTTTCACGGCCGCCTGACGGCCAATGGCGAAGTCTATGACAGCTATCACCTGTCGGCTGCCCATCCGACCTTTCCGCTGCCAAGCTATGCCCGCGTCACCAATCTGGAAAATGGCAGTTCGGTCATCGTGCGCGTCAACGACCGCGGTCCTTATGCCCATGGCCGCATCATCGACGTGTCGTCGAAGACGGCCGAGCTGCTCGACATGAAGCGCAAGGGCACGGCCAACGTGCGTGTGCAGTATGTCGGTCGCGCCCGCATGGACGGTCATGACATGCCCTATCTGATGGCGTCCTATGCAACCAAGGGCTCCCGCGTTCCGCAGATCATGCCGGAAGGCCAGATCGCCAGTGGCGTGATGGTCGCCTCGAACGAACCGATGGCGCTGCCTGAGGAAAGCCAGGTGGCCGATGTCGAGCAGTCCGTGCTGGGGCAGGGTGTTCCCGTGACGGCGCTGGCCGGTGTCGAGACCACGTCCGCAGGCCTGCAGGCGATCGACGCTGTCTTCGCCCTGCCGCAGATCGGTCCGTTCCCGGTCGAGCGGCCCAACATGCTGATGCTGCCGAATGGCGGCGCCAGCTATGCGGCGGCCTATGCGCAGGTGCGCGTCAGCGATGCCGAGGATGCGTTCGAGGCCATTCTGGCCGAGCCAAGCCCTTTGACCAGCGATGCCATCGTCGCCTATGCCAAGCGCAACAGGGCTGCGAAATAAGGGCGCTCCGATTGCGGCCATCGCCTGTGCCTGATAGGAGCAGCTGATCCTGGAGCCCGCCATGCGCCTTTGCCGTTTTCTGCTGTCCATCGCATGTGCCGGTCTGATCGCCGTGCCCGTGCATGCGCAGAACCAGCCTGCCGTCTTCGAGCCGAAAGCCCAGCAGCTGTTCATGGTCGAGGCCGAAACCAACGCTGTTCTGTTCTCCAAGAATGAAAACGTCGCGATCGCGCCGGCATCGCTGATCAAGCTGATGACGCTCGAAGTTGTGTTCGACGCGTTGAAGACGGGCGAGATCAGGCTCGATACGGCCTTCAAGGTTTCCGAATATGCCTGGCGGACCGGCGGCGCACCGTCGGGCACGGCGACGATGTTTGCGGCGCTGAAATCGGATGTTTCGGTCGAATCGCTGATCCGCGGCGTCGCCGTCCAGGGCGCCAACGATGCCTGCATCATTCTGGCCGAAGGTCTCTCGGGGACGGAACCGGCCTTTGTCGAGCGAATGAATAAACGGGCGAAGGTGCTCGGGCTGCGATCGGCCGTCTTTGCCAATTCCAGCGGCCTTCCTGATCCGAAAAACAGGATCTCGCTTCGCGATCTGGTGGTGCTCGCCCGGCATATTGAAACCACCTATCCGGACTATTTCAAATATTACGCGGAAGCCGAATTCGAGTGGAACAAGATCAAGCAGCGCAACCGCAATCCGCTGATTGCGCTGAATATCGGCGTCGACGGGCTTGGGAGCGGCTTTGCCGAAGGGGCTGGGTTCTCGATCGTCACCTCGATGAAGCGCGACGGCAAACAGATCCTCCTGGCGATGGGCGGGCTCACCAGCGACAAGGAGCGCACGGAAGAGGCAAAGCGCGTGCTCGAATGGGCCAACAGCTCGTTTTCGAAGAAGAAGCTGTTTGAGGCCGGTGAGGCGGTTGGTGACGCCAGCGTTTATGGCGGCGACCGCTCGTCACTGCCGGTCGTGGTCTCAGAGCCGGTCGATGTCTTCATCGCCACCAACAATCCCGAACGGCTGTCGGCGCGGGTCATCTACAAATGGCCGCTGACGGCGCCGGTGGCGGCCGGCCAGACGATCGGCGTGTTGAAAATCTCGAGCGGCGAACGCCTGTTGCGCGAGGTGCCGGTCAAGGCCTCGGAGGCCGCCGGCGTCGGCTCGCTTTCGGCCCGCGCGCTCGATGCCGTGCAGGAATTGTTGTTCTTCTGGCTCTGACAACCCCCCTTGACGATTTCCATCTGCCGGCAAGATGCGTTAAACGTAGACAAAGCAGAGGGCACAGTCGTGCCGATCAGGAATTGGACAGTGTCGGTAGGAACCGGTTTGTTTGTGACATTCGAAGGTGGCGAAGGGGCGGGCAAATCCACCCAGATCCGCCTTCTGGAAACCGCGCTGACGCAGCGCGGCCTCAATGTCCTCGTGACGCGCGAACCCGGCGGCTCGCCGGGGGCCGAAGCCGTGCGCCATGTGCTGCTGTCTGGGGCGGCGGAGCGCTTCGGCGTGCGGATGGAGGCGCTGCTGTTTGCGGCGGCGCGCAATGATCATGTCGAAGAAATCATCCGCCCGGCCCTGAAAGCCGGCACGATCGTGCTCTGCGACCGGTTCATGGATTCCTCGCGGGTCTACCAGGGCGTCACCGGCAATCTCGATCCTGTTTTCATCGAATCGCTCGAACGTATCGCCATCGACGGCGTGCGCCCGGATTGCACCATCGTGCTCGACCTTCCGGCCAGCGTCGGGCTGGAGCGTGCCAGCGCCAGAGGTGCGGCCAACACTTCAACGCCCGACCGGTTCGAGCGCGAAGAACTCGACACACACGAAAAGCGCCGCGAAGCCTTTCTCGATATAGCCGCCGCAGACGCCATGCGCTGCCGCGTCGTCGATGCCACCCAATCCTCCGCCGACATTGCCGGCCGGGTTCTTGAAATCGTCGAGCCGCTTCTGCCGGTGCACGCTTCGCGGCGGGTGGCGGATCCGGAAGCGGCACAATGAGCACGGAAAAATACGGCGTGCTCGATGGTGCGATCGCGCCCTCCGACAATCCGCATCTCTATGGCCACGAGGCCGCCGAAGAGTTCCTGGCGACGACCTACAGGTCCGGCAAGGGGCATCACGCCATCCTGCTCGAAGGCCCGGAGGGTATCGGCAAGGCGACGCTCGCCTTTCGCTTTGCAAATCATGTCCTGTCGCATCCGGAACCGGGCGATGCACCGGCTCGCCTTGCCGACGTCGATCCCGCCAGCATGGTCAGCCGGCAGATTTCGTCCGGCGCGTCGCACAATCTGCTGCATCTGACCCGTCCGACCGACGAGAAGACCGGCAAGGTCAAATCCGCCATCACCATCGATGAAGTGCGGCGGGCGACCAAGTTCTTTGCCCAGACCTCCGGCACAGGCAACTGGCGGATCGTCATCATCGATCCGGCCGACGATCTCAACCGCAATGCCGCCAACGCAATTCTGAAGATCCTCGAGGAGCCTCCGAAACGGGCGCTGTTCCTGGTGCTGGCGCATGCGCCTGGCCGGCTGCTGCCGACGATCCGGTCGCGCTGCCTGGCGCTGAAGCTGACGCCGCTCGATCTGCCCTCGATGACCAAGGCCATGGCAAACCTCGGCTTCGACCTGTCGCAGTCCGGAATGACTGACGTGATCGATGCTGCCGGCGGCAGCGTGTCGCAGGCCCTGAAGCTGATCAATTACGGCGGCGCGGAGATCGTCCGGGTGTTTCAGAGCATTCTAGAGAAGGACGGCCCGGCAGTGCGCAAGGACATGCACAAGCTCGCCGATGCGCTGTCGGCCAAGGACAGCGAGACGGTGTTCGGGTTTTTCTCCGGCCATGTCGGCGAACACCTGATGCGCCAGGCGCGGGGTTCGGCTATCAAGGGCGACATCGTGCGCGCCGAGCGCTTTGCCCAGCTCTCCTCGGTGATTTCCGAGCGCATGACGACGGCACAGGCCTACAATCTCGACCGCAAGCAGACCGTGCTCAGCATTCTCGATGACGTCAAGGCGGCGTCATAAATCGGAACTCTACAAATCTAGAGTGTTTCTTCTCCTGTGGCGATACGATATTAGCTCGTGGACATCACGCACAAAGACACATCACGCACAAAGACACATTCCGCACAAAGACACAGGCCGAGCCCGACAATGACCGATACGTCTCCCTTCTACATCACCACGGCGATTTCCTACCCGAACGGCAAGCCGCATATCGGCCATGCCTACGAGTTGATCGCCACCGATGCGATCGCCCGCTACAAGCGGCTCGAGGGACGCGACGTCTTTTTCCTGACCGGTACCGACGAACACGGCCAGAAGATGCAGCAGACCGCCCGCAAGGAAGGGATTTCGCCGCAGGAGCTGGCCGACCGCAATTCGGCCGAATTCCGCGACATGGGCAAGCTGCTCAATGCCTCCAACGACGATTTCATCCGCACGACCGAGCCGCGCCATCATGAGGCGGTGAAGGACATCTGGGTGCGCATGGGCGAGGCCGGCGACCTCTACAAGGACAGCTATTCCGGCTGGTACTCCGTGCGCGACGAGGCCTACTACCAGGAAGGCGAAACCGAAGTGCGCGCCGACGGCGAGCGTTACGGTCCGCAGGGCACGGTCGTCGAGTGGGTGGAAGAGGCGAGCTACTTCTTCAAGCTTTCTGCCTATCAGGACCGGCTGTTGCAGTATTATGAAGACAACCCAGATTTCATCGGCCCGGCCGAGCGCCGCAACGAGGTGATTTCCTTCGTGAAATCCGGCCTTCGCGATCTGTCCATGTCGCGCACGACATTCGACTGGGGCATCAAGGTGCCGAACGATCCGTCGCATGTCATGTATGTCTGGGTCGATGCGCTGACCAATTACATCACAGCGACCGGCTATCTCGACGATCCGCAGGGACCGCGCGCCAAATACTGGCCGGCGGATATTCACATGATCGGCAAGGACATCATCCGCTTTCACGCGGTCTACTGGCCTGCATTCCTGATGTCGGCCGGGCTGCCGCTGCCCAAGCGCGTCTTTGCCCACGGCTTTCTGCTCAACAAGGGCGAGAAGATGTCGAAGTCGCTCGGCAATGTCGTTGACCCGGTCAATCTGGTCGAGCATTTCGGGCTCGACCCGATCCGCTACTTCTTTCTGCGCGAGGTCTCCTTCGGCCAGGACGGCAGCTACAGCGAAGAGGCGATCGCCACGCGCATCAATTCCGATCTTGCCAACGGCATCGGCAATCTGGCCAGCCGGTCGCTGTCGATGATCGTCAAGAATTGCGACGGCCAAGTGCCGGAATGCGGTGAGATGACGGAAGAAGACACGGCGATGCTGCAAGCGGCCGATGCGCTTCTGGCCTCGACGCGCGACGACATGAACGCGCTGATGATCCACCGGGCGCTGACCTCCGTTATCACCGTCGTTTCGCAGGCCGACCGCTATTTCGCCGGACAGGAGCCCTGGGCGCTGAAGAAGACCGATCCGGTACGCATGGGAACGGTGCTGTATGTGACGGCCGAAGTGGTGCGCAAGATCGCCCTGCTATTGCAGCCGTTCATGCCGGAATCGGCCGGCAAGCTGCTTGATCTGGTGGCGGTACCGGCAAACCAGCGGAACTTTGCCCATTTTGGTGAAGCTGGGCGTCTGGTGGCGGGCACGCCGCTGGAAGCACCGAAGCCGGTGTTTCCACGCTATGTCGCGCCGGAAGCATAAGGGCAGGGGCGGATGCTGATCGATACCCATTGCCATCTGGACTTTCCGGATTTCGAGGCCGAGCGGCATGCGATCATCCAGCGCGCCCACGACGCGGGCGTTGGCCAGATGATCACGATCTCGACGCGGGTCAAAAAATTCGACACGATCCGGGCGCTCGCCGAGGCCAATCCGACCGTGTTCTGTTCGGTCGGCACACATCCGCACAATGCCGACGAAGAACTCGACGTCACCGTCGAGGATTTGGTCACGCTGTCGGCGCATCCGAAGGTGGTGGCGATCGGCGAGGCCGGGCTTGATTATTTCTACGACAATGCACCGCGCGACGCGCAGGCCATCGGACTTCGCCGCCACATTGCCGCTGCGCGCGAAACCCAGCTGCCGCTGGTCATTCACAGCCGGTCGGCCGACGATGACATGGCGGCGATCCTGACCGAGGAAACAGGGAAGGGGGCCTTCCCTTTCCTTCTGCACTGCTTTTCCTCCGGCCCGGAGCTGGCGCGGATCGGTGTCGAGCTTGGCGGCTATATCTCGTTTTCCGGCATCCTGACCTTCCCGAAATCCGAGGACTTGCGCGAGATCGCCAGGACCGTGCCGCAGGACAGGATGATCGTCGAAACCGACGCGCCGTATCTGGCGCCGAAGCCGTATCGCGGCAAGCGCAACGAGCCGTCCTATGTCGTGCATACGGCCGGGGTGCTGGCCGAGACGCTCGGGCTTTCGCTGGCGGAGATATCTCGGATCACGACGGACAACGCCTTTCGCATCTTCACGAAAATGCCGAGGGTCTGAGCGTGAGCGTCAGGCGCCGTTTCACTCTGCTTGGCTGCGCGTCGTCACCGGGGGTGCCGCGCATCACCGGCGACTGGGGTGCCTGCGATCCCACCAACCCGAAAAACCGGCGCACGCGCGCATCCTTCCTCGTACAGCAGATCGCTGACGATGGCGGCATCACCAGCGTCGTCATCGACACCGGACCCGATTTTCGCGAACAGATGATTGCGGCTCGCGTCGAGCATATCGATGCCGTGCTCTACAGCCACGCCCATGCGGACCATCTGCACGGCATCGACGATATTCGGGGCTTCGTGCTGCACAACAAGCGCCAGGTTCCGATCTATGCCGATCCCTATACGATGGAGCGGATTGAGGAAGGCTTTGGTTATTGCCTGAAGACGCCTGCCGGCAGCTACTACCCGCCGATTGTCACGGCAAACCTGATCGAGAACCTGGACCAGCCGGTGACGATCACAGGGGCGGGCGGTTCGATTGCGCTGCAGCCGCTGCTGCAGGTGCACGGCTCCATCCATTCGCTGGGGTTTCGCATCGGCAACGTCGCCTATTGCAGCGATGTCAGCGACTTTCCGGCCGGAACGGCGGCCAGACTCAGAGATCTCGACCTGCTGATCATCGATACGCTGCAATACAAATTTCACCCGAGCCACCTGTCGCTGGAACAGTCGCTTGGCTGGATCGAGAGCTTGCAGCCGAAACGCGCCGTGTTGACCCATATGCATGTGCCGCTCGACTACGACACGGTCATGCTGGAAACCCCCGATCATGTCGAGCCGGGCTATGATGGTTTGGTGGTCGAGTTCGAGATCAGCTGAAATAACGCGTCAGGTTCTGCCGGACGCGATCAAGGACCGTTGTTCCTGACAAATCCGGACGAAACTTTTGGCCGGTGATGGTCTCATAGGCCTCGATGTAAACCTTTGAGGTCTGTTCGACGAGCTCGGCCGGAATTTCCGGGATTGGGTCCTTGTAGGGATCGCAGCGCTCGGTGACCCAGGCGCGGACGAAATCCTTGTCGAAGCTTTTTGGCCGGGTGCCGGCGGCAAAGCTCTTTTCATAGCTCTCAGTGATCCAATAGCGGCTACTGTCGGGCGTGTGGATTTCGTCGGCCAGCACGATCCGGCCGTCCGTGTCGGTGCCGAATTCGTATTTGGTATCGACCAGGATCAGGCCGCGCTCGGCGGCGCGCTGCTGGCCGCGGGCAAACAGCGCCAGCGCATAGCGCGAGACCGTCAGCCATTGCTCCGGCGTCAGCAGCTTCTGGGCTAGAATTTCGTCTGATGACAGCGGCTCGTCATGGCCGCCGTCGAAGGCCTTGCTGGTCGGCGTGATGATCGGCTGCGGCAGCTTCTCATTGTCCTTCATGCCGTCGGGCAGCACGATGCCGTACATGGCGCGTTCGCCGTTCTTGTACTTGGTCAGGATCGAGGTGCTGGTGGTGCCGGCCAGATAGCCGCGCACGACAATCTCAACCGGCAGGATATCGAGCCGCGTGCCGATGACGACATTGGGATCCGGATAGCTGATCACGTGGTTCGGGCAAATGTCGGCGGTCTGCTCGAACCAATAGCGCGCGGTTTGGGTCAGAACCTGACCCTTGAACGGAATGGCCGTCAAGATGATGTCGAAGGCGCTGAGCCTGTCGGTGGCGATAATGATGCGGCTTCCATCGGCCAGATCGTAGTTCTCGCGAACCTTGCCGTTGTAGCGACCCGGCAGCTCAGGGATGAAAGCATCTGAAAGAATACGCGAATCGCTCATCGGTGTCGGGTCTTTCGCAGAGGGTTGAAACGCATGTTGGTGCTGGCCAAGGGTTATGCCGGTGACGTATCAAAGGTCAAGGCGAGAACGGTTTCAAGGCCGGTTTCCCGCATATCCTGGTATCCATTAGTTCCATAATCTATCTTATGCGATCTTTGTATGCCGGGAACCTGCTGCTTGTTATCATCTCTTCCCGATCCTTTTCTCCATCAGAAAGTTCTCCAAGACTTCGCCCCGTTTCGCCACCTCTTGTTTGCGGACAATCTGAAACCCCCTTCGGGAGAAAAATGGTTCTGCAGTCAGACTGGCCTCAGTGTTGATCTTGTCTAGGTGCAACTGTCGGGCTTCCTGTTCGACACGGGTCAACAAATGGCTGGCGACGCCAAGGCCCTGGAATTCGGGATGTACAAACATCATGTCGAGATAACCATGGGGCACCAGATCGGCGAAGCCTACAGGCAGCCCGCCAATTTCGGCGATCCAAGCTGGACGGCTCAGTCTGTGACTGCTCCATCCCTCGCGATCATCAACTCTGGCCCAGGAGCTGATCTGTGCTGGCGAATAGTCTTTGTTTGAAACCTCGCGAATTGATCGCAGGAAGATTTCGATCGTCGCATCGGCATCATCGGCTTGGTAAGGTCTGATCATGACGTCGCGTGACATGGCGTCGTCCTCTTGCAAGCTGGTGCCCTCAATATTGACCGCTGGTATTTGTGACAAACAGTTGCCCGGTCAGCAAGTGCATGAGACACTCTTTGCAAGCCAATGAAGACCATCGCCTTTTGAAACTTTCCAGGACCTTCCACCGTACCGCTTGCAGCAGCGGTGCTTCTCAAAAGGCCGGATGCCTGTCGTCTCTTTAGCCGAGGGAGAATATGCCGATGATCAGACGTTTCGTCAAAGCCTGCCTGTTTGCGAGCCTGCTGTTTGCCTCGTACGTATCGCTGGTACAGGCGGCCGAGCCCGTGGATACCGTTCAGGGGATCATCGAGGACCAGATCGCGGCTTTTCTCAACGACGATGCCGAGACCGCCTATTCCTTCGCCTCGCCGATGATCAAGGAGAAGTTTCGCGACAAGGGCATCTTCTTCGAGATGGTCAAGCGCGGTTACCAGCCGGTCTATCGTCCCGGCAATTTCAAATTCGGCCGCAACAAGCTGGATGGCAACACCGTCGTGCAGGAAGTCGTGATTGTCGGACCTGATGGCAGCGACTGGACGGCGCTCTATTATGTCGTCAAGCAGCCTGACGGCAGCTACAAGATCAATGGCGTGCAGATGCTGCAGCAAAAGCCTGGTCCGGAGATCTGATCGTCCGGACCGGAGAGATCAGACCGGACTGAGGTCGCCGCAGGCCCATTCTTCCTGTGTTTCGGCCATGAAATCGGCGAAACGCCCCTGCTCTATCGATGCCCTGATTCCAGCCATAAGCTCTTGATAATACGCTAGATTATGCCAGCTGAGCAGCATTCCGCCGAGAGATTCGCCTGATCGCACCAGATGATGCAGGTAAGCGCGCGAATAGTCGCGCGTCGCCGGGCAGGATGACTGCTCGTCAAGCGGCCGCATATCTTCGACATGGCGGGCATTCTTCAAATTGACCTTGCCGCGCCGGGTGAAGGCCAATCCGTGGCGGCCGGAGCGGGTCGGCATAACGCAGTCGAACATGTCGATGCCGCGCGCCACGGATTTCAGGAGATCGTCAGGCGTGCCAACGCCCATCAGGTAGCGTGGCTTTTCATACGGCAGCACCGGGCATGTGATGTCGAGCATGTCGAGCATGACCGCCTGCGGTTCGCCCACCGCCAGGCCGCCGACCGCATAGCCCTTGAGATCAAGCTTGGCCAGCGCCTCGGCCGACCGGACGCGGAGCGCCGGACTATCGCCGCCCTGGACGATGCCGAACATGGCCTTGCCCGGCTGGTCGCCAAAGGCGACCTTGCAGCGCTCGGCCCAGCGGATCGACATTTCCATGGCGCGCTCGATTTCCTTCGGCTCGGCCGGGAGCGCGATGCACTCGTCCAGCTGCATCTGGATGTCGGAGCCGAGCAGGCCCTGGATCTCGATCGAGCGCTCCGGCGACATGTGATGCAGGCTACCGTCGAGGTGCGACTTGAAGGTGACGCCCTGCTCGTCGAGCTTGCGCAGGCCGGAGAGCGACATGACCTGAAAGCCGCCGCTGTCGGTGAGGATTGGATGTTCCCAGCCGATGAGCTTGTGCAGCCCGCCCAGGCGCGCCACCCGCTCGGCGCCCGGACGCAGCATCAGGTGGTAGGTATTCCCAAGGATGATATCGGCGCCGAGTTCACGCACCTGATCGAGATACATGGCCTTGACCGTGCCGACGGTTCCCACCGGCATGAAGGCCGGCGTGCGGATCGTGCCGCGCGGCATGGAAACTTCGCCGCGCCGGGCCTTGCCGTCGGTTGCCAGCAGTTTGAAGGTAAAGGTCTCGGTCATGGATGGTCCCGGAAAAGCAGGCTGGAATCGCCGTAGGAATAGAAACGGTAGCCGGATTCGATGGCATGCGCATATGCTGCCTTCATCGTCTCCTGGCCGCTGAAGGCCGACACCAGCATGAACAGGGTCGACTTCGGCAGGTGGAAATTGGTCATCAGCACGTCAACGGCGCGGAAGCGATAGCCCGGCGTGATGAAGATGCCTGTCGGGCCTGACCAGGGCAGGATCGTGCCGCCCTCGTCCGCAGCACTTTCGATGAGCCGCAACGAGGTCGTGCCGACGCAGACGATACGCCCGCCACGTGCCTTGACCGCATTCAGCCGGTCGGCGGTCTGTTGCGAGACATAGCCCATCTCTTCATGCATGACATGGTCGTTCGTGTCGTCGACCTTCATCGGCAAAAAGGTGCCGGCGCCGACATGCAGCGTCACAAAGTGGCGCTCGACGCCCCTTGCGTCCAGTTGTTTGAAGAGGTTGTCGGTGAAATGCAGTCCGGCCGTGGGGGCGGCGACGGCGCCCTCCTCCTTGGCGTAGATCGTCTGGTAATCGCGCCGGTCGGCCTCGTCGTCGGGGCGTTTCGAGGCAATGTAAGGCGGCAGCGGAATGTGGCCGGTGCTGGCGATGGCCTCGTCGAGGGCGGGGCCAGACAGGTCGAAGCGCAGGGTCACCTCGCCGCCTTCACCCTTCGTCTCGACGGTGGCGTCGAGCGCGCCGAGAAGACAGGCGTCGCCGCTGTGGCCGAAATGCAGGCGGTCGCCGGGCTTGATGCGTTTTCCGGGCTTGGCAAAGGCCTTCCAGCGGTCGGCGGCGATGCGCATGTGAAGGGTGGCGGAGACCGGCTGGCTGCCGGCCCCTTGCCGGTGGCGCAGGCCTTCGAGCTTGGCGGGAATGACGCGGGTGTCGTTGAAAACCAGAGCATCGCCTTCGCGCAAAAACGCCGGCAAATCGCCGACGGTGTGATCCTCAAAGGCTTGACCGGGCCGCACGACCAGCAGGCGCGCCGCCTCGCGCGGGCTGACGGGCCTGAGCGCAATCCGGTCTTCGGGCAGATCGAAATCGAAGAGGTCGACACGCATGGCAGATCAAAAGGTCCGGATCATCACGACGCCCGCCAACAGCATGGCGGCCCCGGCAATGCGGCCAGCTGAAATCTCACGGACGGTGACGCCCAGAAAACCGATCCGGTCGATCATCAGGCCGGCGATCAGCTGTCCGGCGACGGCAAGGCCCATGACGGCGGCGGCACCGATGCGGGGTGTCAAAAGAATGGCTGTGGTGACATAGACGGTGCCCAAAGCGCCCCCGGCGAAATAGAGCCAATGGGCCGGCGCGCGCCAGTCGGGCATCTTGCCTTCGACCTTGGCCATCACCAGCGCAACGGTGGCCAGAACCACGGCGCCGGCCAGAAACGAGATGCAGGCTGCCGCCACCGGCAGGCCGAGCGAACGGCCGAGCTGCGTGTTGATCGGGGCCTGGATTGCGATGCAGGCGCCGGCGACGATGCCGAGAAGCGACCAGAGTAGAGCGGCCATGGAAGACCTCCGCCAAAAAGGAACGTGCCCCCGGCGGGTTGCCGGGAGCACGTTGTTCAAAGCCGTTTTATCAGGCTGCGATATCGGCAGCAACCTTCATGGACACGATGGTGTCGGGATCCTTGACCGGCTCGCCGCGCTTGACGGCGTCGATCGTTTCCATGCCTTCGATGACCTGGCCCCAGACGGAATACTGCTTGTTCAGCCACGGGCTGTCGGTGAAGCAGATGAAGAACTGCGAGTTGGCGGAGTTCGGGTTCTGGCTGCGGGCCATCGAGCATGTGCCGCGGACGTGGCTCATGTTGGAGAATTCGGCCTTCAGGTCCGGCTTGTCCGAGCCGCCCATGCCGGCGCGCGAGGTGTTGAATTCCTTGCCGCCGGTCTTGCCATACTGCACGTCGCCGGTCTGCGCCATGAAGTCGTCGATGACGCGGTGGAAGACAACGCCATCATAGGCGCCTTCGCGGGTCAGTTCCTTGACGCGCGCAACGTGCCCGGGGGCCAGATCCGGCAAAAGCTGGATCACGACCTTACCCTTTGTGGTTTCCATGATGATTGTGTTTTCCGGATCCTTGATCTCGGCCATGGCTTAACTCCTGTTGTTGGAAATAGATGTGATTATTTGCCGACCTTGACGCTGATCATACGGTCGGGATCGGTGACAGCACCGCTGTCGCCTGCGCCGCGCTTGATCTTGTCGACGAATTCCATGCCCGAGACGACCTTGCCGACAACCGTGTACTGGCCGTTGAGGAAATCGCCCGGGGCAAACATGATGAAGAACTGCGAATTGGCGGAGTTCGGGTCCTGGCTGCGCGCCATGCCGACCGTACCGCGCTCGAACGGCACTTTGGAAAATTCGGCTTCGACATCCGGCTGGCTGGAACCGCCGGTGCCTGCCATCTCAGGCTGAAAACCGTCTTCCATATCGCCAAACTTCACGTCGCCGGTCTGGGCCATGAAGCCCTCGATGACGCGGTGAAAGGCGACATTGTTGTATTCGCCGGCAGCGGCCAGCGCCTTGATGCGCTCGACATGCTTGGGGGCAACGTCGGGTGCCAGCTGGATGACAACTGGGCCGTCCTTGAGCTGGATGGTGAGGAATTCATCGGCTGCCTGGGCGGCACCGCAGAGCGATGCGAGGAAAAGTGCGCCAGCAACGGCGATCTGGAAGAGTTTCATAGGTGCTCCATGAAGGTTTCAGGCGTTTTTCTTGGCTTTGAGCGCGGTCAGCACGGCGTTCGGAACAAACGCGCTGACATCTCCACCCATGGCGGCGATTTGGCGGACCAATGTGGCCGTAATGGGCCGCGACGCGGTTCCGGCCGGTAAAAACACCGTCTGGATGTCCGGCGCCATCTGCCGGTTCATGCCCGCCATCTGCATTTCATAGTCGAGGTCCGTGCCATCGCGAAGGCCGCGAACCAGCAGCGCCGCGCCGTGGCTGCGGGCCGCATCGACGGAAAGCTTGTCGAAGGAGACGACGGAAATATCCCCTGCCCGGTCCGGCAGAAAATCGGCCAGCGACTGGCGGATCAGGGCTGCGCGTTCGTCGAAGGAAAACAGCGGTAGCTTGCCCGGATGGATACCAATGGCAACGACAACCGTTGATGCAAGGTTGAGCGCCTGAACCAGCACATCCAGATGCCCGTTTGTCATCGGGTCAAAGGAGCCCGGATAGAAAGCTGTCGTCATGGCGCCCATTCCGTTTCCCGCCTTTTGTCATGGCGGCGCAAAGTCCGCAAGGGAAAGAGCGATGCCGTTGCTGCCTGTTCCACCGGAAACAGCAGCGGCCAAACCTGAATGCTAGATGAAAGGGGCATTCAACGATGTTTCATCTCGAAAATGTTGAAGTTCAAACAACAGCAACGGAACCTTTTCAAGGTATCGCCGTTTAGAAAGCGAAAGGAACACGACAATGATGCTCATTCTTCTTTCCATGACCATGTTTTTCGCAATGCTGTTCGCCACTGCAAACGCACTTCGCAATGAATCCCGCGACGAAATCCAGGAAAACGCCCGCAGAACGCTGGCGAACTAAGAGGATAAGACGTTATGGCTATCGCAATGATGCTCATCTCTGCCTTCATCAGCGTCATGTTTCTCGTCGATTTCACAAAAACCATCTTCGAACTGCATCGCGACAGATCAGCGTTGAAAGATCTGCGCCGCGAGCAGAATTCTTACTTCCGCGTTTGAACACGTTTATTTTACGTCCGGTCGAGACCTCCAGTTCGACACAGGATTCTAGGAAGCCGAACGGTCCCCCTCACCGTTCGGCTTTTTCTATTGGGCAGTTGGCTGCGTTCGCCCGACATCGAGACAGCCGCTTTTGCGCATCGGCAGGATGAGCACGGCGCCGGCCTTGTAGAGGGCTAACACATCGATTGGCTCGTTGCCGGCGAGGATTGCCGTCATTCCGTCCCAACGCATGATTGAGATGCCGGGCGGCAGTTCGTTCGCATCCATCCGTTCCGCAAAGACGACGAGTGCTGCCGGAGCGCGACCGGACAATAGAAAGACGCCGGCCATCAGCACGTAGGCCAATCCGGCTATTGCCAATGCTGTTGTGACAACGCGGAGGAGGCGTTTCATCCTCGTCAGTAATCGAATACATGTTCAAGGCCCGGATCGGCGAGTGGCATCAGCTGCAAGAAACCGGAGAGATCGGTCACCTTCATCGCCAGCAAAGCCCGATCACTGGCAAACCCGTCACGTTTCAGGCGCGAGATCACCTCACCCGGCCCGGCATAAGTCTCGGCCGATGGCAGCGTGATGGTCACCATGATGTCATCGTTTCCGGCGATCTCGCGGATGCTGCCGCCGCGCTCGGCGATGGTGACGAGAATACGGGTGAAGAGATCATAGCGCGGCGTCTCGATTTCGATGCCTTCAGGGCGCTCGGATATCACCTTCACGTTGGGGATCGCCGCGAGGTCGGCAGAGCCCAAGCCTGAAATGACCGAGCGGATTTCGAGCTTTGCCGGAGCTGTCGCGGCAACAGCGTCGGCGATGACGCCGGCATAGGCGGTCTTGGCACTCCACTCGCCGCCCAGTGCCAGCCGCCGCTCCCAGCCTCGCACGACATCATCGACCGGTGCTGCCCAGAGCTTTTGCGTCTCAGCATCGAAATCAAACTTGTACCAGGGAGTTTGGCGCAGGAATTCCGCATAGTCGGCTGCCATCTCGGCCGCGACCTTGTCCTGAGGTGTCTTTTCGCTGCCCCGGATCAGCGCCGTCACCCGGCCGATGGTTTCCTCGTAGGCCGCCTTCAGCGCCATCTCCAGGGTGAAGCTGACGCCGATCGTGTGCACCATGGTGCGCGTGGCGCTGTCGGCGCCGCCGTGCCGATCGGCCATGCGGGTCAGGCTGCAGGTCGTCTGCCAGAACCCGGCGACACTGGAGACGTAGCCGAAGTCTTTCTCGTCGCCGGTCTTGAGCGCTTCGGCGAGGCCGTCATAGGCATAGACGATGTGCCATTCCGGATAGGTCAAATAGGTGTTGGCTTCCTGTCGCCGAAATCCGGCATCGGTGATCAGGGGTTTGTAGGTCTCTGGCTGTACTTCCTCATGGCACATGGTCTCCACATAGGCGACCGGGCTCAAGAGCAGCAGCACGACAAGAACCAGTGCCAGAACCGTCCATTTAAGCAATTTGAGAAGCCGTCGCATCACCGGGCCTCATCGCGAAAGATGATCGACGAAAGAAACGCCACGCCGCCGAGCACCAGATGCGGGGTGTTGGCAAAGATCTTGAACATGAACGGCAGGTCCTGCACGCCGTAATTGATGATGCCGAGATCGAGATAGCCGGAGCCGGTGATCAGGCCGAGCAGGCCGTCGCCGAAATAAAGGATACCGAAGTAGAACAGGAAGGCGCGGGCAGCCCGGCTCGACAGGTAGGCGGAGACTGCCGCCCAGATCGCCGAGGCGACATGCAGGCTGTCATCGTAGATATCGAGGGCGAAGATGCCGAAGGCCCTTCCCTCGGAATCCGTCAGACCGGGAATGTAGTTGAGCGAGGCCGCGCCCAGAAGAGCGACCGTATAGGCAGCGGCGATCCAGCGTAGTTTTCCCATCGGCTCAGCCTTTCAAAGCTTGGAAAGATATGCGTCCCACAGATTGTTGCGAAACAGAAGTGTAGGATCGAGCGCACGTTTGCGGGCGACGAATTCATCAGCCCGGCCATACCCCCGCCGCAGTTGGTCCAGCGTCGCATGCGGTCTGTAAGGCAGATAATAGGTGCCGCCGATGGCGATGACCCGCTCGATCAGCTCGGCCGTCATGCGCGCCATGTCGGCTTCGCCGCGCACGGTTTTTTCCTGGGAGAACAACAGGACAGCGGCAATGCGCGGTTCCGTGGCATAGGCCAGGACGCTGTCTTTGTCGGTGTTGACATAGCGCAGGGTGATGTTGAGCAGTTGCTGGAAGGACGCCGGGATGACATCCTTGCAGGCCTGCACGAAGTCGGCGAAACGGGCTGGCGATACGAAGTATTCGTGAAGTATATCGGTGCGGAACGGGTCGCGGTCATCAAGTGTAATGACGGGTTCGTTCATCAGGCTGTTGCGGGTGGATTCGGCCGCGATAGCGGGCGCGACGTCGGCCTCCGTCCACCAGCGCAGATGTTTGATCCGGTCGGATTCCACCTGCGCCCTGAAAATGTCGCGCGCAATCCGGCTCATCAGACCGGAGCCGGTGGCGGCCGGAATGTCGCTCTGATTGTCCGTCGGCCGGTAGGTGATCAGCAGAGCATCGTCGAGAAAGCGGTCGAGCGAGATGTCCATGCGTCCATAGGCCATCTGGATCGCCGGATCAGCGGCAAGCGCTGCTGCGAACCGCTGGCCAAGTTCCGGGCCCGGCATTGGTTCGAACGACGGGGTGAGCCTGCTGTTCGGCACCATGTCGAGTTCGAGTTCGGTGATGACGCCGAACAGGCCGTAGCCGCCCATGGCGTGGTTGAAAAGTTCGGTGTTTTCGGTGCGCGAGCAGGACACGAGCGCGCCATCGGCCAGCAGCATCTTCATCGACCGCACGGTGCTGCCGCAGCCGCTGAAGGGCACCGGCCAGCCATGCGCATTTACCGAAAAGGTGCTGGCGACGCCGAAATTGTTGTTCGACTGCATGACCGCCGGCGAAAAGCCGAGCGCATCGAGCTTGGTGATGACGGTGGACCAGCGGGTTCCGGCGCCGACGCGATAGGTTTTTGCGGCGGTGTCTGCCTCCAGCCATTGCTGGTCAAGCGTCAGGGCCAGACCGTCATGCGGCAGGCTCTGGCCGCCCATGGAGTGGCGGGCGGTGCTGGCGTTCAGGGCAATGTTGCCGGTTCGCGCCTCATCGAGCAGCGTGCGGATGGCGTCGACGGTCTTTTCGCTCGGATCGTCGGCGATGGTGATGTGTTTGGCGACCGGTGTCGGCGACAGTTCGCTGGCATCGTCCAGCAGGGTTTTCCCGGCCTCGTCGATCAGCTTGGGAAAGCGGGGCCCGGGATTGTTCGTCGGCGCCAGAAGAAACCGCCCGGCGGCAGCACCGGCCACCAGAGACGTGCCGATCATCAGGCCGCGCCGCGTCAAGCTCCCCATAAATCCCCCTCGCCTCAACCGCCATCCCAGAGCACGTTTCCCATGACGGCTCACAGCGGACATTCATTCAGAAAAAACAGGCCAGTCCCCAAAAAAAACCGGGCAGCAGGGCTGCCCGGTTTCAAAATCGTCCGGCTATTCGTCGCCGGCCGGGGGCGTTTCTGCCGCCGGTTCATCGCCATCCGCGATGGTGGCATCGCGGGAAGCCGTGTCGAGCTCCGTTTCTGCGTCTTCATCCGGCTCCGGCTCGCTGATGCGTTCGACCGAGACGACCTTTTCGTCCTTGGCGGTGGAGAAGATCGTCACGCCCTTCGTGGCGCGGCTGGCGATGCGGATGCCGCCGACCGGCACGCGGATCAACTGACCGCCGTCCGACACGAGCATGATCTGGTCGCCGTCTTCCACCGGGAAGGCCGCGACGAGTTCACCGACTTCGCCGATCTTCGACGTGTCGGTGGCACGGATGCCCTTGCCGCCACGGCCCGAGGTGCGGAAGTCGTAGGACGACGAACGCTTGCCAAAACCCTTTTCGCCAATGGTCAGCACGAATTGTTCGCGCGCCTTCAGCTCCTCGTAGCGCTCGTCGGTGAGTTGGCCTTCTTCGACCACCTCTTCGCCGACCAGCGCGATCTCTTCGGCCTCGCCGGTGACGGCACGGCGCTCCTGCGCGGAACGCTTGAGATAGGCCGCCCGCTCCCAGGGTTCGGCATCGACATGGCCGACAATGGTCATGGAGATGATGCGGTCGCCGGCGCCCAGCGTGATGCCACGAACGCCGACGGAGTTGCGGCCGGCAAAGACGCGCACGTCATCGACCGAGAAGCGGATGCACTGGCCGAGCGCCGTCGTCAGCAGGACGTCGTCGAGATCGGTGCAGGTCTCGACCGAGAGGATTTCGTCACCCTCCTCATCGAGCTTCATGGCGATCTTGCCGTTGCGGTTGACCTGGACGAAATCGCCGAGCTTGTTGCGGCGAACGGTGCCGCGCTTTGTCGAGAACATGACGTCGAGGTTTTCCCAGCTCGTCTCGTCCTCGGGCAGCGGCATGATCGTGGTGATGCGTTCGCCCTGCTCCAGCGGCAGCATGTTGATCAGGGCCTTGCCCTTCGACTGCGGCGTGCCGACCGGCAGGCGCCAGACCTTTTCCTTGTAGACTATGCCGCGTGACGAGAAGAACAGCACCGGCGTATGGGTGTTGGCGACGAACAGGCGCGTGACGAAATCCTCGTCGCGGGTCGCCATGCCCGAGCGGCCCTTGCCGCCGCGGCGCTGGGCGCGGTAGGTCGTCAGCGGCACACGCTTGATGTAGCCGAGATGGGAGACGGTGACGACCATGTCCTCGCGCGAGATCAGGTCTTCGTCGTCCATATCAGGACCACCCTCGACGATCTCCGAGCGGCGCGGCGTGCCGAACTCATCACGAACCGATTCCAGCTCCTGCTTGACGATCGACATGATGCGGACGCGCGACCCGAGGATTTCCAGGTAGTCGCTGATCTCGCTGCCGATCTTGTTGAGCTCGTCGCCGATTTCGTCGCGGCCGAGAGCCGTAAGGCGGGCAAGGCGCAGCTCGAGGATGGCACGGGCCTGCTCTTCCGACAGGTTGTAGGTCAGGTCTTCGTTGATGCGGTGGCGGGGATCGTCGATCAGGCGAATGAGCGATTCGACATCACGGGCCGGCCAGCGGCGGGTCATCAACTGTTCGCGCGCGGTCTGCGGATCCGGCGCGGTGCGGATCAGCGCGATGATCTCGTCGATATTGGCAACGGCAATGGCAAGGCCGACCAGGACATGGGCCCGGTCGCGGGCCTTGCGCAGCAGGTATTTGGTGCGGCGGCTGACGACTTCCTCGCGGAAGGCGACGAAGGCGCGCAGCATGTCGAGCAGCGTCATCTGCTCCGGCTTGCCGCCATTCAGCGCCACCATGTTGCAGCCGAACGAAGTCTGCAGCGGCGTGTAGCGATAGAGCTGGTTGAGAATGACCTCGGCATTGGCATCGCGCTTCAGCTCGATGACGACGCGGTAGCCCTGACGGTCGGATTCGTCGCGGATGTCGGAAATGCCCTCGATACGCTTGTCGCGCACCAGTTCGGCCATTTTCTCGATCATCGTCGACTTGTTCACCTGATAGGGAACTTCGGTGACGATGATCTGCTCGCGGTCGCCGCGCATCGGTTCGATCGTGGCGCGGCCGCGCATGATCACCGAGCCGCGGCCGGTCTCGTAGGCCTGGCGGATGCCGGAACGGCCCATGATGAAGGCGCCGGTCGGAAAGTCCGGTCCCGGAACATGCTCCATCAGCTGGTGGAGCTCGAGCGCCGGTTCGTCTATCAGCGCGACGCAGCCGTTGATGACCTCGATCAGATTGTGCGGCGGAATGTTGGTCGCCATGCCGACGGCAATACCGCCGGCGCCGTTGACAAGCAGGTTCGGGAACTTTGCCGGCACCACCACAGGCTCCGACATGGTGCCATCGTAGTTGTCGCGAAAATCGACGGTTTCCTTGTCAAGGTCGTCGAGCAGCGCATGCGCCACCTTCTCCAGCCGGCACTCGGTATAACGCTGCGCGGCCGGCGGATCGCCGTCGATCGAGCCGAAATTGCCCTGACCATCGATCAGCGGCATGCGCAGCGACCAGGGCTGGGCCATACGCGCCAAGGCGTCGTAGATCGCCGAGTCGCCGTGCGGGTGATATTTACCCATCACGTCGCCGGTGACACGGGCGCTCTTGACGTATTTCTTGTTCCAGTCGAGCCCCAGCTCGTTCATCCCGTACAGGATGCGGCGGTGAACAGGCTTCAGGCCATCGCGGACATCGGGGAGCGCGCGGCTGACGATCACGCTCATGGCGTAGTCGAGGTAGGAGCGCTGCATCTCCTCCATGATGGAAATGGGCTCGATGCCTGGAGGGTTCTTGCCGCCGCCGGGAGGTGTTTGTTCAGTCAATTTCTATCACGATCTCTGTTCAGAATCAGATGGGTACTTATAGCGGAACAGCCTCGCCAACGCCAAGTTCTGCGGGCATTTCCGGAGGGTTTTGAACAGCCTTCTGACCCTTCTCACAGAAAGCCAGGCATTTTGATGTCAAACGCCGCATGCTTTGCCCGCGAGCGCTTCCTTTTGCGGTTTTCGTATCCTAAAACAGGAATTGCGCCTTTCGGGGGAAAGGCAAAAATGGAGTGGCCGCCGTGTTCAACATCGATCTTCTGATCAACGCGGTCACGACCATCCTGGTGACGATCGATCCGCCCGGTCTGGCGCCGCTGTTCCTCAGCCTGACCATCGGCATGAACCGTGCTCAGCGCTTTCAGGTGGCGCTGCGCGGCACGCTGATCGCCTTCGGTATTCTTGCCGCCTTCGCCATCTTCGGCAACGGCATTCTCGGGCTTCTGGGTATCTCCATCGGCGCCTTCCGCATTGCCGGCGGTCTTCTGCTGTTCTGGATCGCCTTCGAAATGATTTTCGAGAAGCGGCAGGAGCGCAAGGAAAAGACCGGCGAGACTGCGATTACCAAGGACCACATCCAGAACATCGCCGTTTTCCCCCTCGCCCTGCCGCTGATTGCCGGGCCGGGCGCGATCTCGGCCGTCATCCTGTTGTCGGGATCTTTCGCGGCACCGGTGGAACGGGTGCAGCTGCTCGTGGTCATCGCCGCTTGTTTCGCCCTGCTGTTTGCCGCCCTCGTCATCGCCGAGCGGCTCGACCGGTTTCTCGGCATCACCGGCCGGGCGATCCTCACCCGGCTCTTGGGCGTCATCCTGGCGGCACTGGCAGTGCAGTTCGTCGTCGATGGCATCAAGTCAGTGTTTGTGGGGTAGAGCCGCCTGCTGTGGAACATGAAAAAAGCAACGGTGTTACAGGTCAAGCACCGTTGCGTGGTGATCTCGCATTCGGGCGTTCAGGATGACGATCATCCGGCGCATGACGGCGACGAGAGCAACCTTTCCCGGTTTGAGCTTTGCCTTCAAGCGTTCTAAGACTGCTATCATGGCGGGTTCGAAGCGGTTGGCTGGCAAGGCGGCGATGTAGAGGGCGTCCCGCACGGGTTTTCGACCGCCTGCGATCATG
>JAURWE010000120.1 GCA_030655075.1 Pararhizobium sp. | reverse complement strand
AATGCCCGCCAGCGCATCCTGGGTGGCGTGCGGGCCCTGCAATATCAGATTCATGTTCATGGTGTGAGCGCGCTGTCAGGCGAGTAGTTGTTTGATGGTCTGCTTGACCTGGGTCACGCGCGCCGACAGGTCAGGCATGCTGGCGGTGATCTTGAGCTTGTCCTGGCCGGCCAGCTTGATATGGCGGTTTTTCTGGATCAGGGTGATGATGCGCATCGAGTCGATCGGCGGATTGGCCATGAACTGCAGGCTGGCAGCTTCGCCATGCACATCGATCTTGACGATGCCCACCGTTTTGGCCGACACGCGCAGGCGGTGCGTTTCGATCAGCGCCTGGACCGGGTCGGGCAGCTTGCCGAAGCGGTCGATCAATTCTTCCTGCATGTCGTCGATCTTGTCTTGCGCGTTGCAATTGGCCAGCCGCTTGTAGATCGACAGACGCTCGTGCACATCGCCGCAAAAGTCCGACGGCAGCAGGGCCGGCACGTGCAGATTGATCTCGGTGGTGGTGGCCAGGGGCGCGGCCAGGTCGGGTTCTTTGCCGGCCTTGAGCGAGCGTACCGCTTCGCTGAGCATGTCCGAATACAGCTGGAAGCCGATTTCAAGCATTTCGCCAGACTGGTTTTCGCCCAGGACTTCGCCGGCACCGCGAATTTCCAGGTCGTGCATGGCCAAAAAGAAGCCGCTGCCCAGTTCTTCCATCTGCTGGATCGCGTCCAGGCGGCGCTGCGCCTGTTTGGTCAGGGTGCTCACGTCGGTCACCAGCAGATAGGCGTACGCCTGGTGGTGCGAACGGCCGACCCGGCCGCGCAACTGGTGCAACTGGGCCAGGCCGAATTTGTCGGCCCGGTGCATGATGATGGTGTTTGCCGTCGGCACATCGATGCCGGTCTCGATGATGGTGGTGCACAGCAGGACGTTGAAGCGCTGGGCCACGAAATCGCGCATGACCTTTTCCAGGTCGCGTTCGTGCATCTGGCCGTGCGCCACCCCGATGCGCGCTTCGGGCAGCAGTTCGGTCAGCATTGCCATGCGATTCTGGATGGTCTCCACTTCATTGTGCAGGAAGTAGATCTGGCCACCGCGCTTGAGTTCACGCAGGCAGGCTTCGCGGATGATGGAGCCGTCCTCGCTGCGCACGAAGGTTTTGATCGCCAGGCGTTTTTGCGGCGCGGTGGCAATGATCGAAAAATCGCGCAAGCCTTCCAGCGCCATGCCCAGCGTGCGTGGAATTGGCGTGGCGGTCAGGGTCAGCACGTCGACCTCGGCGCGCAGTGCCTTGAGCGCTTCTTTCTGGCGCACCCCGAAGCGGTGTTCCTCATCGATGATGACCAGGCCCAGACGGGTGAATTGCACGTCCGGCGACAGCAGTTTGTGGGTGCCGATCACGATGTCGAGCGTGCCGTCG
>JAURWE010000118.1 GCA_030655075.1 Pararhizobium sp. | reverse complement strand
CCGGATGTGAAGGCGGACGCCGGCGCGGGCAAATACACGCTGGTGGTGCGGCTGGGCGTCGCGCGGGCACGCTGGGGCTATGTGGTGATTGCCACACTGGCCTACGGCTGGCCCCTGTTGATGGTGCTGCTGGGCCAGCTTCCCGTGACGGCCTTGATTGCATTGCTGCCCGCCATTGCCAGCATTGCCGCCGCGCGTCAGCTCTGGTCCCGGGCAGGGCGGCCGGCAGAACTGACACCGGCGCTCAAGCTGACCATTCTCGCCGCCAGCGCCCACGGCCTGTTGCTGGCCATCATACTGAGCATGCCGTGGAGCCGTCTGACCTGATTGGCAGCGTCGCGCGTGACCTGAGGCCTGGATGCGGAGCCCTCCGCGCATGGCTATGGCTGCTTGCCTGGGTCACCCTGCCGGCACTCGCGGCGGCCCCGGCGCCGCTGCAAGCCCTGATTGACGCGACACCGGCCGGCGGCACATTGCGCCTGGCGCCCGGCGCCTACGCCGGCCCGGCAACGATTCATAAACCAATGACCCTGGATGGCGGCCGTCGGGCCGTCATCATCGGCGATGGCAGGAGCACTGTGCTGTCCGTCGCCGCGCAGGGCGTGACCATCCGCGGTCTGCGCCTGACCGGCAGCGGCGATTCGCATGACCGGATCGACGCCGGGATTTTGCTGGAGGGCGACGACCATCGTGTCGAGGACAACGAGATCGATGACGTCCTGTTCGGCATTCACCTCAAGCAGGTCAATCGCTCGCGGATTGCGGGCAACCGGGTTACCGGCAAGCCGCTTGAGTTGGCCATGCGCGGCGACGCCATTCGGCTCTGGTACAGCCGCCACAATGTCATTGAAGGCAATCGCTTCACGCGGGGGCGCGACCTGACCTTTGCCAACTCGGCGGACAACCGGATTGTCGGCAACCGGTTTACGGACGGTCGTTACGGCATGCAAATCATTTTTTCGCCGCGGCTGCTGGTCGAGAACAACCGGCTTTCGGATACCGGTACCGGCATCGTCGTGCTCTATTCACCGGATCTGGTTTTGCGCGGCAATCACGTTGCCCATGCGCTGACCGGCGGCGGCGGGGGGATTGTCTTCAAGGAGAGCAGCGGCGCCCTGGTCGAGAACAACGAAGTGCTGCACTGCGCGGT
>JAURWE010000107.1 GCA_030655075.1 Pararhizobium sp. | reverse complement strand
AAATCGACGGCGCCTTCTCGGCGAAATCTGCATTAATCATGACTCGCTTTCGCGCCGGGGCAATGAACGGGCGATGACTTGAGTCGAATTTACGCCAGACCGAATCGTCCGCGCGACGAATTGCCGATATCGGCACAAAATATTGGCAATCTTTAGCGTTGCGGGGCGCGAGGTGCATGGCTATAGGCACCCGCCTAGGCCAGACTGTTGTTCACGCAACAGGCCATGCGGAGACGTGGGTGAGTGGCTGAAACCAACGGTTTGCTAAACCGTCGTGCTGTGAATGCGGCACCGAGGGTTCGAATCCCTCCGTCTCCGCCACTTCTATTCGATCGGCCCCTCGGGGCGCGCTCGCGATGACGTGAGCTGACGCGAGGTATCGCTTGGGCCCTGCGCTGTTATACTCTCGGGCTCGCGCGCGGAAAAAAGGGGCGCGCTCGCGGCAGATATAAGCGGTGGGGTAGCGAACAGTAGAGCGGCTGCTAGCGGAGTGCGCAAAGTCTGATCGAGGTTTGCGAGCCGGGGTGCCAGTTTCACGCTGCCGGCGTTGACCAATCGGTCATTCAGAATGAATTGGTGTGGACAATGACTTTGAAGGTCTGAAACACGATCCGGATATCGTTGCCGAAAGACCAGGCCTGCAGATATTTCAGGTCGGCTTCGACGCGGTCGATGAGGTCCTTCACACAGCCTGTGGCGCCGCGAAACCCTTGGATCTGGGCGAGGCCGGTCAAGCCCGGACGGCACGCGTGGCGATGCCAGTAGCGATTGTCGATATCCCAGAAGAGCTGATCCTCTGCGGTCGAACTCACGGCGTGAGGGCGCGGGCCGACGACGCTCATGTCGCCTTTCAATATGTTGATGAACTGTGGAAGTTCGTCGATGCTGGTGCGCCGAATGAAGTTGCCAACGCGGGTGACCCGCCGATCTTGGCGACTTGTCGATTGGGCGCCGTCCTTGTCGCTGCAATCCTGTCGCATGCTGCGGAACTTGATCAACTGGAACAGCTGGTTTTGCCGGCCGATTCGCGGTTGCACGAAAAATACCGGGCCGGGGCTGTCCAGCTTTATGAGAATTGCCACAGCGAGCAGTAAAGGCGAAAGCAGGACGAGCGCCAAAACGGAGAATGCGAGGTCGAAACTGCGTTTGATGATCCGATCATGCAAGTTGAGCGGGCCGCGTGCGACGACGACTGTCCCGCTACCGTTATGGCTCCCGATACCGATCGGGCGGATGTCGGTCCATTCCTTTGCCATGAATTCGGCGTGGACGTTCATCCCCTGAAGGACGTCGGCCCAAGCCGGGCGGCGAGGAATGGCGCAATGCACGATTACGCGGTCGGCGCCGCCGATGATGCGCGCCAACCGGTCAAAGCTGGCTGGGGACGGCTGCAGGGGGTCGAAGAAGAAGTTGCTGTCCATTTCCGGGCCGCCTTCGGTTCCCAGAAGCGCCCCGTCATAGAGTTCGACAATCGAATAGAGCGAGCCATCCAGCGCCCAATTGGTGTATTTGGCGTGGAAATAATGCGTCAAGGTCATGAGCACCGCGGACAGCACGAACGTCATAGCGACGCCAACGCGCGAAATATGGGGTCCGACACCCAGCGAAAAGATGATCAACCCGAGCACCGTCGCGCTGATCGCCAAGGCTTGCAATATGCCGCTGATCGATGTGCTGGGCTTCAATATCTCGGGCCCTGAATAGGCGCGCACCATGAAAGCGCAGATCAGGAAGATGGGAATGACCGATCCGACTGCAAATCCCAGACCATGCAATACCGTTGTGCCGACGAACAACAGATTCACCGCGATGAAGACCATCTGGATCGACAAAATATCCGTCAACACCAATATGGTGATGAGGCGCAGGCGCACGACCTCCTTGGAAGGCTTGCTTCTGAAATGCACCACGACGGCATTGCGGAAGTCATGGGCAAAGCTGTTCATCGCTTTCCCGACTTTCCGGCATTGATGTCGTGACGCTGGATCATGTCGCCATCACCCGCCGCGCCGCAGGCATTGGGCGCGGTCACCGCGCGGAAATTCCACGCAATTCCAACGTGCCCTGCCGGGGTCGCCGGCCCCCTGTTTGGTATAGCTGAACGACATCGCGTCGATCGCGGTGCCTGAAATCGGAAACTGGCTGGCTTTGTGCGCCGGGCTCGTCCAGCCGAGGAACCGGCAGGTCGTCTTTCCAGCGCACGCCTGTTCAGCTTGGCGGACGAAATTGTCCGGGCTGGCCTTGTCCAGCGTCATCAGGAATACATCGGCATCGGGCGAGCGCGACTGGTCGGGCAAGGCCTCCCGCGCTGCCACAAGCTTGTTTTCGACCCGCCGAGGACTGGCGATATCCGGCAAGGGCGCGAGTGGCACCGAGGTGGAGATCAGCGCGTCGTCGAACGCGCTTGCGTCGCGGTGGGCCGCCGACAAGAGTGCCATCTTGGGGATCAACGGCTCCGACCCGGAATAGCGCGTCGTGAAAGCCCGCGCCTCACCGAAGTTTCCGCGCCAGCGGAGGAAGAGATGCGTCGAAACGGCTGCGATCTTTTGCATCTGCCCGCTCCAGACGGGGTGAACCCAGTCGGTATGATAATGGGTGGCAAGGCCAACGCTCGGTTCGACGCGGCCGCTCAGCATTTCCATTGCGATCATGCGCGCGCGCCGCCAGGTCTCGGGCGACGGCGTACGGCGCGACATCGCGCCGTCGCAAGTGAAGCTGAACTGGCAGCCGGTGGTTCTTTCGGTGCCTTGAAACACGACGCCGCACACCGAATGTGGAAAGGCGCTGTGGCGCATGCGGTTCAGGATCACCTGCATCACCGCGCGCTGATCTGTGGGTCCCGATCCGGCTTCGTATATACCGGCTGCGGCAAGGCAGTCGGTCGCACGTTCGCGATCGATCGTTCCGCCGGCCCAGAAAACTGGCGCCGCTGATACAAGCCCGTCGGGTACAATCGCGATGCTGGCGTTGATGCTGCGTGCGGTGTCGGCTGCAGGGCCGACATCGGGCGTGACGGCGACGCCGGGGGGAAGCCCCAACAGTTCGGCGGGAATTTTGTTTGCAGCGCCATCGGCGGTCGTCTGCTGTGCGTGTGGAGCGACCAGTGCGGGCCCTTGCTTGCTATCGGCTGACAGCACCATGTCGAATATCGCTGTCATGATCAGGCCAAAGCCGAGCAGCAATAAGGTCACGGTCCTTCCGCTCGTCAGCGAACCGATCACGTTTCGTGACGGCTCATGGGCACCGCCCATCGACTGATCTGGATGAGGAAGGCTTGCCACGACAGATGCTCAAACTCGCCGGCAAAGCAGGGCAAGAGTCAGAGGATAGGCGCGGCAACGGCAATTCATGAAATAGCTCCCGGTTCTCCCGAAAGTCTGCGCCACACTGAACGCCATTCCTATCGTCAAAAACTAGGCTGGAATCTGCCTCAATGATTTCCACTCGTGATTCTACGTAGGGGAGAAAGGGGGGTGATAAATTGCCGGGATAATGGGGGAATGCCGCACATCGCCGAATTGGGGCACAAGCGACAGATATGGATGGCGGCGACAGGACATTGGAGGAAAATCGGGGCATCGCCTGCGAGAAACCCGGCTTGGCGGACGACGCTTTGCTGAGGTTGCCTGCGGGCCTGAATGGTCTCGACCCCGTGGTCTCGCTTTCGGGGCGTGTCGCCTATCTGATCAACGCCTATCCAAAGATCAGCCACAGCTTCATTCGCACGGAAATCAGCGCCTTGGAACGGCTGGGGCTCGAGGTTTCGCGCTTCACCATCCGGCGAACGCCAGAGGATTTTGCCGACGATTCCGACCGGAAAGAGGCTGAACGAACAACGCCGTTGCTTGACGGAAATTGGGCTGAACTCGCAGGATCCGTGCTGCGAAGCTTTCTGCGACGTCCCCGACGGACGGTCGGTGCTCTGCGGCAATCGCTGCGCAGCACGGGGGACAGGGTGCGCGCGCTGGCCTATTTCGCCGAGGCGGCGGTGCTTGCCGAACGGATGGCGAAGGACAAAGTCCGGCACGTTCACGCCCATTTCGGGACGAACCCGGTTGCGGTCGCGCGTCTCGCTGCCCGTCTTTCTTCGATAACGTACAGTTTCACTGCGCATGGTCCGGATGAATTTGACGCGCCACTGGCGCTTGATCTGCCCGGCAAGATCGCCGACGCGGGCTTCGTCACCGGGGTTTCCAGTTTTGGCCGAAGCCAACTCATGCGCTGGTCGTCCCCGTCGCACTGGGACCGCATACAGGTCGTCCGCTGCGCAGTGGCACCCCATTTCCTGCAAAACAGCTCGGCGGGCAGCGCCGGGCTGGAAACGGCGCATCTCACATGCGTTGCGCGGCTGAACGCGCAGAAGGGTTTGCCGCTGTTGCTGGAGGCTGCGGCGCGCGTCGCCGAAACCCATGATTTCGTGATCGACGTGATCGGCGACGGAGAGGGGCGGGCGGACCTTGAGGAGCAGATTGATCGCCTCGGATTGTCTGGGCATGTTCGGCTGTTGGGATGGCGCTCGTCCGATGAAGTTCGGGCTGCGCTGTCGGCGTCGCGCGCAATGGTTCTCGCCAGTTTTGCCGAAGGACTACCCGTTGTGCTGATGGAGGCGCTCGCGCTGGGCCGTCCTGTGATCGCGACGTCGATCGCGGGCATTCCCGAACTGGTCGATCACAGGAACGGCTGGCTGGTGCCGGCAGGCTCGGTCGCCGCGCTAGCCGCTGCAATGAAGGCGGTTCTCGATACACCGCAAGCACAACTCGCCGCGTTGGGACAGGTTGGTCGGGAGCGGGTGCTTGCCATGCACGACCCTGACATAAACGCGCGCCATCTGGCCGCGCTGCTCACGCCCTTCCTGTAAGGCGCTACGCATATTCAGCCAGCTGCGATCGTCGTCCCAGCGGTCGGGTCGTTCAAAGCGAGGCTGGAGGGATCATCCGCAAAGCGATCGAAAGCTGCTTGCGCCATTGCGCAGCGCTCTTCTGCCGCTTTGAAAGCGTCGTCGTCAGACGTGCGACATCGCTCCGCGGCAGTCCGGTCCGTTCGCAGAGAAAAGGATGGCGAGGATTTTGGGCAAAATAGCTGTAGAATAATGCCATGCGATCGCGGCCTGTGGCGGGCTTTCCGCGATGGAAGAAACGCGCCGTGTCGGTAAAGATCACCGTTCCCGCCTTGCCGCAACAGCTGACGATGTCATCCGCGTATGACGGTCCCAGCCTCTCGATCAACGTGGCATCGTCGGCCAACTCATAGTTGAAACCATCCTGATCGTTCTGCAGCGTGTCGTGTCGCTTGATCATCTGGAACGGACCGGCGCTTTCATCGACATCATGCAAATAGACGGCGACCTTGAGCATCCGTCGGTCTTCCCAATCGCGATGCCATTTGCGGGTGGAAACCTCCCGGCCGTCGGCAACGGTATAGTTGATCGTCACTCCATCGTAAGCGGGTGGGAGGCCGAGGTAGTTTTCGGCGATGTCGAGCAACCGGTCCTGCAGGCCGAGCAGATAGATTGCAGGATGACGAAATACGCGCTCCGGCGGCACGATGGTAAAGACCTCGCCCTTCGCCACATGCTCGTGGGCTTCCTGGGCGAACCCTTCTGCCAAGGCTCGGGACTCGCGGATGACGGCTTCGGCATTTGCAAGGCCGAGCGCATCGATCGTCGTGATGTAGATCCCATCCTTCTCAAGCGCTGCGACGATCCCGGCGTCCAAATCCTTCAGAGGCGGAAGGGCCGGCTTATGGATATACCGCGCCTTGCCATACCGCCGGCCGAGCAGCATGCTCACCCGCGGGCGGTTAAAGAGCTTCAGCGCCGTGCGCGCGGGCAAGTCCCGCAACCAGCGCCGTCGTTGCGCAATCAACTGTTGCAGCATTTTAAAGCCCTCGCGGAAACGGGATCAGGCCGTTTGGTGCACCGTGTCCAAAAGATAATAGTCCCCATATTCCGACGTTTGCGGCGGACTGGAGATGGACATGTTGAGCACAGTCCCGATTACCGGCGTCGGGCTAAGCGATTTGATCGTCTTCGTCAGCGCGCGCTTGGTTGTCCGTCCCTCCTGAACAACCATGATGACGCTCTCGATCGCGGGAGCAATCAGCATGATGTCGTCGTGGATCACCGCCGGCGGCGTGTCGATGATGCAGATCGGCTGGTCGGGCGCATTGCGGATCGCCTCGGTCAATTCAAGCAATTTGCCCGATGACAGAAGGCTTTCCGGGTTCGCATTCGAATTGCGCACGCGATGAACCGTCAGCTCGGTATCGTGAATCTGGATGCCTGTGTCCTGAAAATCCACCGTGCCGGCCAGATAATCGTCGACGCCTGCATGATAGCTCGGCAGGCCGAGCGATAGGCCGATCGAGGGACGGCGCAGGTCCAGTTCAACGAGCACGGTCGGGTGGATGCGCGCCAGTGCGGCCGCCAGATTGATAGCGACGTGGCTCTTCCCGTTGGCGGGTTGGACCGACATGATCCCGAAAATCCGCTTCTCGGTGCATCGAACATGCTTAAGGAGCTGCGATCTCAGCACAGAAAAGGGGTGGACGTCCTCGCTATTCGTGGACTCGAAGCCAACGATCAGGTTTCGACGGAGCAACTCAAAGTCCAACATGTGGTCCCGGATAGGCCCGAGCTTTTGATCAGGAGTTGCCGCCGCGTCACCGGCTAGCGGGTTGAGCGGAACGATTTTTCCGGTTTCAGCTTCAGCGTGCATGGCATCCTGCTTTCTGGAAATGACTGGATCAGTTACTGGTGCTTGCGCGCGCTTTTAGCTTGCCAATCCAGGCATTGAGCCGCGCGAAGGGGTGCGGACGGTTGGCCGCCGGGATCACGGTCAGCGGAGGAGCACCCAGCAGACGCGTGAGCGTCTCGGCGCCGTGGATGGTGCCTGCCGAAAGCTCATATCCGAGCACCGAACCAACCCCGATCACCAGTCCGGCAAACAACCCGGCCAGCAGAACCGCGGCGGGATGCGCCCCCAGCGGGTGGTGAGGCATGCTGGACTCGTCGACGACCGAGAAACGCTCGCCCTTGTCTTCGGACTGGAGAGTTACCGACACCTGAGCATCAAGCTGCTTCTCGCGCAGAGCTTCATACTGACGGCGGATATTCTCATATTCCCGCTCGATCATATTCAACTCATAGGCTGCCTGCGGCGCTTGCGCGCTCCGGCGTTCCATTTCGGCAATCGATTGAACCAACTCGGCCCTGCGCACCGAAAGCATTCTGCTGCGAGCGTTGCTGGCCGAGATCTCGCGCTGGATGACACTGGGGCCTTGTGATGCCTGCTCCTGACGCAGGGAAGCGCGTTGCTGCCTGACCGCTGCTCGAGCCGCAACCACCTCAGGATAGTCGTCGGCATAGACTGCGGTGAGCTGTGCCAGCCGTTCTTCGGCGCGGCGCAGGGCTTCGATGCCCGGCGGCGTGCGCGTATCTTCGTCGGCGCGAGCCGCAAGCAAGCTGGACTGCTGCGAGAGTCCCTGCGTTTCCGCATCGATACGCGACACTTCGGCGCGCAATGCGGAATTGGACTGCGCACTCATGGCGACATGCTCAGGCAAGGCGCCCGAATAGCGCGCTTCTACTTCGCGGCGCTTGTCTTCCAGACTGGCGAGTTGGCGGCGCAATTCGTCGGAACGACGACCCAGAAATGCTGCGGTGCCGGTCACCTGTTCGGTGCGGAAGCGCTTGTCCTCGACCAAAAATGTGTCGGTTAGTTGGCGGGTGACAGCTTGCGCCTTGACCGGGTCGAAATAGGTGAAGGAAAGCGAAAATGCGATTGTCGAACCACCGCCGCCCGGCTGGCCTTCATTGGCGCCCACCAGATCCACCTGGATAGCCTTGCGGACCAGGTCGAGCAGATCGTCGACCGGCATGTCGGGCCGCTCATTAGGGAACAGGTTATTGTCTTTGACCAAGGCCGTAAGACGCTCGCGGCTCAATATCTGTTGACGGATTTTGGCAATGCGCTCGTTGGCAACATGTGCCAGCGGGGACGCGACGACCGTCGTCGGGATCTGTTGGGAATCGATCAATAGCGTGGCCGTCGATCGATATTGCTCTTTCTGGAACAGAACCGCCGTAAGGGCGATCAACAGACCGAGCACGACCGGCACAATCACCCAGACGCGCTTGCGATAGAGCGCGGCGATGATCTCGCGTGGGAAGATGCCCAGACCTTCGGGTTCGTGGTCTGCGCTCATGAGCGTGCTCCTCTTATTGATAGACCGATCTGAAAGACGATTGCGTCAGCTTTTTCCCCCACGCGCCGGTTGCGCTGCAAATAGGCGACGCCGGGGGTAAGATAGAGATTGCGGCGGATGCGGTGCTCGTACCGCAACGAACTGGCAAAGACGCGTGCAGCCCTGTCCTCTCCGGGGAAACGAGCTCGGCGATAATCCGCGTCGGCAATGATGGTGCCAAATTCCGATATGCGATGACTGACGTCGGTTCCGATGGAGAATTCACGCTGAATTCCGCCGAGGCCGCTTACTTCGCTGCGGATGGCGCTTCTGAGGCAAGCCGTCGTTTGCGAAGGTTCGTAGCAAAGATGCACATCGCCGTTGAAGCGTGAGCGGCTTTGCTGCGTCAGGCTGACGGGATCATAGATTTTTGACCATTCGATGCCGAGCCGCGTGCCGCCATACCAGTGCGCGGAAAACCGGCGGACGGCCGTCGCGTTCAGCGATGTGAATGATGTGTCCTCGCGATTCAGCACGTTGCTCAACGTTCTGCGCGCCTCAACACCCAACGTCAGCTTTTCGTCCATTCGGCGGTTGGCGGCGACGCCAAAATCATAGGCTTTCGTAGTGCTAAGCAGCGTCGAGTCCGGATATCGCAACCGCTGCCAGCCGCCGTCGCCGATGATCGTGGTAATCGCATCGGGGCTCCACGCTACTGCGGTGCGTGCCTCAACGCTTTCGCGGATGCTGCGGGTGTCGACCGCGAAATCGATCGTGTCAGCGAGTGAGTCCGAAACGAGATCCCGGGCGTAGCTGGCCTGACCGCTGATCGTCAGAAATTCGCTGCTCCGATGCCGGACTCGCAAATCCGACCGACCCGTGACGAAATTGCCATAGCGCCGGGAATATTGCCGGAAGCCTAGCTGTCCCGTGAAATCGAGGTCGGTTCTCGGATCGAGTTGCAGATCGACGCGCGGCCTTACGACCAGTTCGACGGCTCCCGTCGCCTGCTTTTTCTCGGTCGTGACAAACGGATTGTCCGACAAAAGCACATTGGCATCAAAATCCAACGTGACAGTAGATCGCGCCTCGCTCTTCGTGGCAACGCAAAGCGCCAGCACGAGAGCAAGGAGTCCGATCGCAATCAGCCGCGAACTGGCAATGGGATTAAGGAATGACGAGGACATCGCCACTCAGCAGCATGGGAAGCGCGTTGCTCAGCACGCCAGCCTCCATCGCACGGCCGCCTTTGAGCACCGACGATAGTTTGACCGGTTCCACGACCTGACCCGTGGGGGTCTGACGCAGGATCACGGCGTTTTTGATATCGGCGAACTCGGCGGTGCCGCCCGCCATGCTCAATGCCTGAAGGATGTTCACCGAGGTCCCGCTGGTATAGCTGCCCGGCGTCCGGACCTTACCGACCACATAGAAGCGCATGCCTATCGCGTCGCGAACCGACACCGTCACGTCGGGAATCGACGACCGATAATTGACCGAGATGCGTTCGCGAATTTCGGCGGCGATATCGGTGACATTGCGGTCGCGGGCCTGGATGGTACCCGCCAGCGGGAACGAGAAGGTCCCGTCGGGTTGTACGCGAACGGCGCGCTGCATCCGTTCCTCACCCCAGACAAAAATGTCGAGGTCATCGCCCGCATTGACGAGATACTGGCTCTGCTGAACCGCGCCGGCGATGGCGCCGAGCTCGGGCGAGGCTTCCTGAGCCGCCGCCTGAACCTGGAGCGCGAGCCCCATGCAGGCGATGACGACACTCGCCGAACGGACGAGAGTCTTGCGGCGGCTATCTGCGGTTTCACGGCGCGGTGAGAACACGATTTCGACTCCCGGAACGATTGAATAGAGCCCATCCTAGTTCTCTATCTTCGCTCCCGAAATTCGATGATTGCGGTCCTTCCTATGGGGTGGGGATAATTCAGATGCCCTTTTACTTTGGGAGGCTTCTCCCAAGGACTCGTTCCAGCTCAGCCCATTGGGCATAATCGGAAGGGAATTCGCCTAGCAGAATTGGCGCGCCATATCTGCATAATGCGGCGGGGCTCGTCGGCACCCCGGTGAACGTAGCCGAATTCTCTATCGCAAGAAGGTTCGCCGCCGTGGCAACGTTGCATGCATCACCGCCATTGTCCGATATCATGGACCCGGATGCGAGCGTCTTTCTGGACCTCGGCTTCACGCGCCTGAGCATGCCCTCGGTTCTGCAGGCGATTGACGCACGGGACAGGAATGCGCCTTTCGCCTATGTGGTGACCCCGAACGTCGACCATGTGGTGCGCTTGCAGCGCAGGCGGCCCGATTTGTGGCCGGTTTATCGCTCGGCGTGGGCAACCTTGTGCGACAGCCGAATTATCGCGCTTCTGGCACGAAAAATGGGAGTCGTTTTGCCGGTCATTCCGGGCAGCGATCTGACGCAGCAGATTTTCGAAAACATCGTTCGTCTGGACGACAGGGTTGCGATCGTCGGCGGCAATGCCGCTATGATCGACCTGCTTGCCAAAGCTTACGGGCTGAGGAACGTCCACCATTATGACCCGCCAATGGGATTCATCGACCAACCGGTCGAAGTCGCAAAGACGGTGCAGTTCATCGTCGACACGCGCGCTCGCTATATATTCCTCGCTGTCGGATCGCCGCAGCAGGAGATCGTTGCCCATCGTGTGAAGCAGACCGGCGCCGCTTGCGGCATCGGTTTCTGTGTCGGCGCAAGCCTCGATTTCCTAACCGGCGGGCAAAAGCGCGCGCCGCGATTCATGCAGCTACTGGCGATGGAATGGCTCTATCGGCTTTTATCCAATCCCGCGCGTATGTGGCGGCGATATCTTTGCGATGGCCCCGACATTTTCGTGATCGCACGGGACTGGAAACGCGACGTGCGCCGGTGATGCGAGCCAGTGCAAAAACGGCATCGCGATGGCGTCTGCTTGCGGCAATGTCAGCCGTTGGCCTCGGCGGCTGCGCAGCGGAAGGCGTCACGCCCTCTGCGACCGGTACATTTTCAGCTGCCTATGGTTCGGCGGAAGACCGCCCGCGCAAGCTGTTCATTTCGGGCCACAGCCTCACCGATCGGCCGTTCCCCGATTATCTTGCGGCACTGGCCGGCCACGCCGGGGAGCCGCTCGAATGGAACATGCAGCATCTGTCAGGCTCCTCGTTGCGCATGCGAACGCAGGGCGACGGTTCCGCTGCGCTGCAAGGCTATCGCCAGGGGAGCGATCGCGATCGTCGTCCGATCGACGTGCTCGACGAACTCAAACGACGCCCGGGCAAGGCACCCTATGATACGTTGATCCTCAATGAGGTGCATACGTTTTTGGAAAGCCTAATCTGGAACGACACTATTGGAAACGCTGTCGACTATGAAGCGCGCTTTCATGCATCGAACCCCGATGGTCAGACCTATATGTATGCAGCCTGGCTCAACATCGACGATCTCGACGACCCGGCGAACTGGATCGCCTATGAGCGTGCCGCGACGAAAGCCTGGCAATGCACGACGATCGAAATCAACCATCGGCTGGCGGCCAAAGGGCGCACGCGGCCTGTCCGGTTGATCCCGGCGGCAGCTGCTCTCGCCGCGCTCGTCACGCAGGCGGTGTCAGAAGATGGCGTGAAAGGACTCAGCGGCTCTACGCGGCGGGGGACGATAGAGCGGCTTTTTTCCGATGACGTCCATCTGACCGAGTTGGGGAACTACTATATCGCGCTGATAAGCTATGTCGCACTTTACGGTGATCTGCCTGCCGATCCCTGGGTCTCGAATATCGATCCTGCACTGGCAGGTGAATTGCAGCAATTTGCGCGCCGATTCATGGCGCAGTGGCAGCGGGAACAGGCGCGGGTTCCCATCAACTGTTCGCAATATCTCGCGGATCAGTTTGCGGGCACATATCTCTCGTACGTTCGCGAAGCGCATTGGCGCAAGGCCGACGGCCGACTGCGTGCGCACTATAAATGGGC
This sequence comes from Pararhizobium sp., assembly GCA_030655075.1. Lineage (GTDB taxonomy): Bacteria > Pseudomonadota > Alphaproteobacteria > Rhizobiales > Rhizobiaceae > JAURWE01. Next base: position 7,540 of record JAURWE010000107.1, on the reverse strand, counting down.
TCGTTTCTCTATCGAATGGCCTCGTCTGCTCCGGAGTGACAGTCCGGATAATCCGTTTCGTGCGAGGAAGGCAACATGATCGGATCGCTGGCACGCCGAGGTGCTCATACCGCAATATGTCGTCGGAGAACGAAATGATGGCGCGCTTCGCTATGGATGCTCGCGCGCCCAAGCTGTGGGAGCGTCAATCGGTGAGGCTGGGTCTATTCTTGCTGACGGCTGCCGCGGCGGTTGCGGCTTTTGTTATGGGCGTCGGCAGGGCAGGCTCGACCGAAGAGGCAAAGATGGCCCCGCCGCCGCCGGGCGATACGCGAACCGAATTGGGCATCAACCTGTTTGGGCTCGCCACTTACAACCGCGGTCAGGTCTATCTGAATTTGATCACTCAGAGCGAATGGTTCTCGTCGTACGGAGAGGGCTGGACGGCGATGTCGAAGGATCAGCTGGATCAGAATGGCTGGGTGCGCGAACTCAAGCCCGGACAGACCGCGCCGAGGCCCTTCGTAATTCCGCCGGCGCCATTCCGAACGGTGCAGGTTCGCTGTGAATATCGCGGACGTGGCGAAATCTCCGCGGGTGGTGTGGCAAGCATCCAGTCGAGCGGAGACGGCTGGCTGATGCTCATTCTTGCTCCAACTGGCGCCGAAGGCGAAAGCGGCTGGATCGAGCTTGTTCGTACTGACGCTTCGAACCCTGTTCGCGACATCGATTGCCGCGACGTCGCCTTTCCCCGCACCGAACGATTCCATCCGGAATTCCTGAAATTCGTCAAGAACTTCAAGGTCGTCCGCTTTCTCGATTGGCAGCGTACCAACGACAATGTCGAGGCCCGCTGGGCCGATCGGGCCCGGCCGGAAAGTTCAAGCCAGATTACCTCAGTCGGCGCTTCGATTGAGGATATGATCGATGTTGCCAATCGGACTGAAGCCGACCCCTGGTTTCTCATTCCTTACAAAGCCGACGACCAATATATTCGCGAATTCGCGCGGCTCGTGCACGATAAGCTCGATCCGGACCGCACGGTTTACGTCGAACTGGGCAATGAAGTGTGGAACGACATGTTCGATGCTTCACAACAGGCACAGCGCGAAGGGCTGATGATGAAGCTCGGCAACGGCGATCCCACGCGCGCGAAGATGATCCGCTATGCGCAGAAGGTGCGGACGGCGATGAAGATCTGGACCGGCGTTTATGCTGACCGCCCTGAGCGGCTCGTCCGCGTCGCCGCCAGCCAGCACGCCTGGTCCGATCTGGCGAACATCATTCTCGATGACGCCGACACCGCTCAATGGGTCGACGCCTTGGCGACTGCGCCTTATATCTGGTTCGATCTCAACGGATTAGGCGGTAGCGATGTCGATCGAATATTCGCCGGGATGCCGGCTGCGATCGAACGCACGATGAAGTTCGTCGACGAAAATCGGGCGATCGCTGCCAAGCATAAGAAACGGTTCATCGCCTATGAAGGCGGTCAGCATCTTGTCACCTCCGATTTGACGCTTGCCCGCGCGATCCAGCGGGATCCGCGCATGGCGGACGTTTATGAGCGCTATCTTGCCGAATGGGACAAAAGGGCGCGGAGCACTCTGACGCTCTATGCGTCGACGGCGCCCATCGACCAATATGGTTCGTGGGGTCTTGTGGAATATGCAGGTCAGCCGTTGGACCAGGCACCAAAACTTCGTGCAGTTAAGCAATTTCAGGCGAGGATCCGCTGATGCCGATGCCGATCATAATCATAGCCGCGCTCGCTTTGCTTTCCCGGCTCGCGATGGGAGGCTATCATGTCGTCAAGCCAGCCCTCTTCATCGTCACCGTCAGCGCATTGGCGATCGGGTTGTTCCTATATGCGTTAAAGAAGGACGTTCGCGCGCCGATCGAGAAGCAGATGCTGGTAATCGTCGTGACGATGCCAGTGTTGGCGTGGTCAGCACCCAACCTCCCACTGTTATTCCTTTTCATGTGCTTTTGGGTGCCGCTTGCCGCAGGGCGGTTCAACCTTTTCGTGCCAGTCTATCTGTTCAGCCTGTTGCTGCTTCCAGGCCTGGACGAACCGCTATTTATAGGCTCACTCAAGCTGGTCGAATTCAGCGTCCATGATGCTTTGGCGCTTGGCGCTGCGGTGGCAATTTTTGTAAATCCAGCCAAGGCCAAATCTCGCCTGGATTGGGACATGGTTGTGCTTGCGGTGGTGTTCATGGTCAGCATCGCCGTCGCGCGGGATACCAGCATCTCCCACCATTTACGCGCGCTGGTGGAAACGTCTTTCGGTCTCGCACTGCCATATTACATCGTCAGCCGGGGGCTTCGGTCCAGTGAAGACATGCGATCTGCCATGTTGTGGCTGAGCGCTGGCGGCGTCGTCGTTGCTTCGGTGCTGGTCTTCGAGGTCTGGAAAGGCTGGCCGGTCTACAACGAACTATTCCGGATCTATGAGTTGCCGACGGTGCTTATGGTCAAAGTCAGAGCCGGGTTGATCCGCGCCGGTGGACCATTTGTTGAACCAACGTCGGTCGCCATGATCCTCGCGATGTGTGCGCTGGCACTTTACCTGTCGCGGGACTTCTTCCGGAATCGCCCCAGTCATGTGCTCTTGTTGGTGATCGTTGCGGCCGGGCTCCTTGCCCCCCAGTCGCGTAGCGCCTGGATCGGGATCGGGATTGCTATTGTCGTTACTGACGCTTTGCGCGGGCACTATGCCCAATTGGCGAAAAAGCTGTTCGTGGTCGGCGGCGCGGTTTCATGCTTGTTCCTGGCTGCTCAATTCTTCCCTCATCTGTCAGAAACCTTGGGCCTGTCGGGGGCAGCAAGCGAGACATCAGATTACCGCCGATTGTTGCTCCAACGCGGATTGGAGGAGTTTGCAAACTATCCGATTTTGGGCCAACCCATGAGCGAACTCGTGCCGAAAATCCCCGATTTGGTGCAGGGTGAAGGCATCATCGACTTCGTCAATGCCTATATCTGGGTCATGTTGATTGCTGGCTTGGTCGGCCTTGTCATCTTCGTCGTGCCGTTTGCCTATTTCCTGATAAGTCTGTTCCGCGTCGGACGGTTCAGGGGCGTGAACAAGAAGGATGCCGAGGCAGGCGTCTTCGTGTTCGGAGTCCTTCTGATGTTCATGGAGATGCTGTTCTTCACGTCCTTCGGAATGACTCGACCGGCCTTCTACCTGTTTGCCTTGTACGGGTTCGCCGCAGCCTTTCTGAGATTGCAGAGCAAGCCCAAGCTTGTGGTGGTATCGACGGCAGACCCTCGCGAGCAACCTCGCGAGACGGGGTTGGTGCCGCTTCGGGTAGACTAACCTTGCCGATGACACACATGCCAAGAGCCGATTGCTGACGTTAGCGAAGGTTGCCGCCTTTCGGGGAAGGCACTGCATCTTTGATACATTGGGCCGGACCCAGTCCGCGCACATTGATCGCTGAGACCGGCAAGACGTCGCCAAGGCCCAACCCTTTGAAGAGTTGGACGACGAAATCCGTGTCGAGACAAGTGCCTGACGAGAAGAGTTCGCCACTTGGTAGTTTAGGCGGAGCGGCGGCGCCTCAAACCAGCGGACGGATCACTCGGTCGGCGACCGCTCCGACGACGATTCCGGCGCCGCCGGCCGCGAGGAAGAGCAGTTCCTGTCGAAGGTCCAAAAGTTTCAGCCGGTGCATCTGGGTCCATTTGAGGATGACGGGAGGAATTTCCATCAACCCGACCGCAATGACGAGGCCAAGCACGCCCCCCAACTTATATCCCGCGGGCCCGGCGATGCAGAACCAAGCCAGTTTGGCGAGATTTGCTTGGAACGTGACTTGAATGTGACCCGTTGCGGTCAATGTCTCGTTGCCGCTATATGACGCCAGTGCAAAAAGCGGAGCGATCGCGAGTATTTGCAAGTAGATGGCAGACGTCTCGTAAGTCGGGTTGTACAACACCGCGATTACCAGTGGCGCACACCCGATCAGACCGCCTGCTGCAAAGCAATAGATGAGCGAAGGCAGACGCCGCTTCGCATAGAATAACGAGCGCAGATCTTCCTCTCCGTCGCGCCAGGCCTGAGAATAGGCCGGAAACAGCACACGACTGGCATAGGCAGTGGTGAATGCGAGAGGCGCAGCGGCCAGATTGCTGGCAAGGATATAGAAGCCAAAGTGGTCCAGCGACATGAGCCTGCCCAGCGCGAATTTGTCGCTCTGCAACAATAGCAATGTGATGATGCTGGATCCGGTCACAAAGCGGGCAAATCCCCAAAGCTCGCGGATATATTCTCGGTCGAGGGCGAACTTGCGCACCGAATTGGGGAAGAGCAGATAACTCAGCAAGTTTTTGATCGCGCTGCCCGTAAGCATGCTCACCAATATGGCCCAATAGCTTCGCCAGAAATAGGCCAGGACAAAGGAGAGCAGTATTTGCACGACAAGTGCAGCCAGCTCGAGCGCTGAAAGCCGCAGGACCATGCGGTTACGTAATGCGGTCAACAATGTGAGAGAGGCGGTGCCATCGATAAGGAAGATAAAGGCAGACACTTCGATGAGCGGAGCCAGCTCCGGCTTCCCGAACAGGCCGGCGAGGGTCGGGGCAGCCGCGAAGGCCGCACAAGTCAGGACGATCGACCGCAGTACGGCCATCGTCCATATCGTATCGAGAAAGTGCGGCTTGTCTCCATCGGGGTGCCGCACGACAAACACCTGAAACCCGAGGTCGGACACCATGCCGAAGGCGAACAATATGGAAGCGATGACCCCGGACATGCCGAATATTTCCGGCGCCAAAAGACGCGTCAGGACAACGCTGCTGAATGCGCGCAGGAAATTGGCTAGGACAGCCGACATCACAACGACATTGGTGTCGCGGCGCGCCAGATCCTGTACCCTCTGCGCCAGTGAGGGCACCGACGGCCCGGCGATCTCGGTCCGCGTGGAAACCGGAACGGGCGTCATCCCCTCTCGCCGACAAGGTGCGCCCTTATCGTGGAGACGTGACTCCCGATTCCGGCTGGCGCTCCAGCAAGGGGCCAATTGGGAGAGTGAAGTGCAATGTGCACTGGATTGTTTTCCCTGAGAGTTTCTGTCCGTAATTTACCGCCCACTCTTTATTCTGTCGATTATGAGAACTCCCAAGGTGATTTCCCCGGCTTGCTACGCGATCCGCTAACGTGTCTGATACGGACGATAATCCTGGGTTCAGGGAAATTGGCAGGTCGACGCAGAACGAGGCAGGAATGCATGTACTCAGCTTAACCGATCTGGGCGGCTATCGGTGCTTTGATGCCGACCAATGTCGCGCGACCGGGGCGGCAAGCGCCGCGCAATATCGGTCCAGCCAGCCTTACCCGCATATTGTGCTGGACGATTTCCTCGAGCCCGAATTCCTCCGCGCTGTGGCCGCCGAATTCCCCGACCATGACGGGCAAGACTGTTTCATGCGCGAGCAGGAGCGTTTGAAGTTTCAGTTCCGACCCGACCAATGCCATGGGCCGCTTACGCGGACCTTGTTTGCCGAGCTCAATTCTCGAGCCTTTTTAGGCTTTCTGTCGGAGTTGACCGGCATCGAAGGACTGATCCCCGATCCGTATCATGCGGGCGCCGGGCTGCATGAGACCAAGCAAGGCGGACACCTCAGCATCCACGCCGATTTTCCCCGTCATCAGGAGATGGGCGTCAATCGCCGTCTTAACCTGCTGATCTATCTCAACGAGGATTGGCGTGAGGAATATGGGGGAGCGCTCGAATTGTGGGACAAGCGCATGCGTCAGGCGACGCAGCGGATCTTCCCAGTATTCGGCCGCGCGGTCGTATTTTCGACCGATCGTGATACCTTCCATGGGCATCCCGAACCGCTCGCTTGTCCGCTTGATCGCTCGCGCCGCTCGATCGCAACCTATTATTACACCGCGCGCACGCAAGATCAGGGGCTGGATCAGGGGCTGATCGAACGCACGACTGATTTTCGGCAGCGGCCGGGAAGCACCGACAAGCGCGATTGGCGCGTGATGCTCCACCACCTCAAAGCCGACTGGCTGCCGCCCGCTCTGCAACGGCGCAGGAACGGGTGACATAATGTCGGTGCAGGGTTGCGTGGAGAAGGGCGGCGGATGATCGTCGCGGCTCTTTGCTTATGTGCGGCAGCGCTGATTGCGTTGCTCGCGCTCGAATGCCTGCTTGGCGCTAGGCGTCAGCAGTCGCTCACGGCGCCGGCGACGAAGAATCCGTTCGGTTTTACGGTGCTGATGCCAGCGCACGACGAGGCACGCGGTATCGGGGCGTCGATTGAGGCGGTCATGGCGCAGCTGGGTGCGGCCGACATGTTGCTGGTCGTTGCCGACAATTGCACCGACGACACCGCGCTTGTTGCACGGGCAATGGGCGCCGAGGTTATTGAACGTTTCGATCCCTCGCTACGCGGCAAAGGCTATGCTCTGGAATTCGGCCGCGCGCATCTGCGTGGCAAGGCGGGCGATGTGGTGATCATTCTTGATGCCGATTGCCTCGCAGAGCCAGGTGCGTTGCCGCGGATCGCGGCTACGGCGCGCGCTAAGGATGCAGTGGTGCAGGGCGCCTATTTGCTGGCGCCCCGCTCAGACGCATCGACGAAGGTACGGATCTCCTCCTTCGCTTTCCTCATCAAGAATCTTGTGCGGCAGCGTGCGTTGGGCCGCCTCGCGGGTACCGCGCTGTTGCAGGGATCGGGAATGGCATTCCCGCGCCGCATTTTCGACCGCGTCGAATGGAAGGCCGACTCGCTTGTCGAGGATCTCGACATGGGCGTCGATCTGCTGCTGGCCGGCGAGCGCGTGGTATTCGATGATTCCGCCACATTCTTCAGTGACGCGAGCTCGGATGCGGGCACCGAGAGCCAGCGGCGGCGTTGGGAACATGGCATGTTGAGTTCGATGGCTCGCCATGTCCCAGCTTTGCTTGGCCGCGCGCTGCGCGGGAAACCGCGGCTGATATGGATGGCGCTCGACCTGATGGTGCCGCCTACGGTGATGCTGCTGGCCGGATCTTTGTTGATCCTTGCGCTGTCAGCGGCGATTGCAGGGCTGGCTTGGCCAGCCCTGACGCTCGGCATTGCGCTGCTCTGTCTCGGACTGAGCCTCGCTCGGGCTTGGGCCGCAGAGGGGCGCGATCTTTTACCCTGGCGCAGCGTCGCGCTGATCCCGGCGTATATGTTTTGGAAGCTGCCGATCGCCGCCCAGTTCATTCTCCGCCGCGAAAGACATTGGATACGCACGGAGCGCGAACCATAAACGAGAGGGGCGCTGCCGCCGCTCCGGCTAAGGGTCTCCCCGACAGGAGGTCGGCTACGGGTAAGCTTCGTTGCATTGGCAAATTGCCGCATCCTCCGAGACAAATCTGTCACTGGCGCTGCCGACGTCGGCTCACCGAATAGAATTGATCGCGGGCACGATGGCCCCATTCCCTATTCTTACCACATGATTTGCCTACGGAGTTGTTGAAGTAGTTGCTTGGCGGCTTCCGGCATAGAATGTGCTCAAAGGAGAACATCATGGCGGGACCGGTGCAGCTCACCGAGCCTAACTCGATCG
>JAURWE010000099.1 GCA_030655075.1 Pararhizobium sp. | reverse complement strand
CATGCTTTTTTACGAACGAAAGTTCAGGCCGGGAAGGCCAACCGCTTTGCGCATCGCCATTGCGGTGTTGCAACCACCCCAATGACAACGAGGCCGGAGCATCATACCTGATGTTCCGGCCTCGCAATGTATAAGGCCGGGGATGAACCCGGCCTTTTTTTTCGTCGATTTTCTTTGGAAAATCAGAACTTCATGCCGACGCCGACGCGAACGCTGTTGTCTTCGAGGTCCGAGCGCACGTTGCCGCTGTTCAGAGCGAAGTTCTTCGAGTTGTAGTCGGTGTAGCGGTATTCGACGCGGGCCGTCACATTGTCGGTGACCATGGCTTCAGCGCCGACGCCAGCAGTCCAGCCGACCAGCGTGTGCTTGTCGGTCGAGGTCGCATCGAGCGCCTTGACGTTCGAGCCGGCGATACCGGCCGTGCCGTAGACCAGAACCGGGTTCAGATCGACACCGAGACGGCCGCGAACCGAGCCGTTGACGCCCTGTTCCATGGCGCGGGCACCGTCCTGAGCGTCGATGCCGGAATAGCCGAGGTCAGCTTCAGCACCATAAACGATCTGGCCGTTCTGCATGTTGTAGCCGCCGTAGACGCCGCCGCCGAAGCCGTCAGCCTTGGTGCCGCCCGTGGCGTCGAACTTGCCCTTCTGGTAGCCGGCGGTCACACCAGCGTAAGCGCCTGCCCAGTTGCCGGAAACCGGTTCGCTGTATTCTGCCGCCGGTGCAGCCGGAACTTCGTCCACGGCATCAGCAGCCTGAACGGCCGAAAAGGTCAGAAGCGAGACGGTCGAAGCCATCAGAGCCGTGATAAGAGTACGCATACTATTCTCCTTATGAAACATAATGGTCGAGTGGTTTTCACACCGAACATCAGAATTACGATTAGCCCGCCCGGATTGCTGCAAAATGACCATCGAATAAGGAAACTCAAGAGCTAAAATGTGAAATTTTCAAGGCAACGCCATGGTCAAATTGCGATGTTGCTATATTGGCACAGGTAAATTATTAACCATAAAAGAAGATGTACGTAAGTTATACTTAAACGTCGCAAAATAAATCAATTGCGGCCTGTGGCATTAATTTTTCTTAAATGATTTTGCCGAGGGTGTTTGAGCCTGGCGCTCCCTCCCTATATCTTGCATTCGTTAATCAAACGAAGCAACGCGCAGGAAGCCCCTTGAGAAAACCTCTGAAAACCGCCCTGGTCACGGGCGGCGCCAAGCGTGTCGGCAAAGCTATAGTTGAGGACCTTGTCCGCCACGGATTTGCGGTTGCGATCCATGCCAACAGCTCGATTGCCGAGGCGCAGGACCTGGTCGAAGCGATCCGCAACGAGGGCGGAACAGCCGTTGCCGTCACCGGCGATCTGGCCAATTCGCGCGCTGCCGCCGGCCTGTTCGAACAGGCAGAAGACGGGATCGGCCCGATCGGCCTTCTCGTCAACAATGCCTCAATTTTCCGCAATGACAGCGTTGCGCATTTCGATGAAGAGGTCTGGGACATGCACTTTGCGCTGCATGTCAAAGCGCCCTCGATTCTCGCCCGCGACTTTGCCAATCGGCTGCCGGCCGATGTTAGCGGCCTGATCGTCAATATCATCGACCAGCGGGTGCTCAGGCCCAATCCGCGCTTTCATTCCTATATGCTGTCGAAATCGGCCCTGTGGATGGCGACCAAGACCATGGCTCAAGCGCTGGCGCCGGTCATCCGGGTCAACGCGCTCGGCCCCGGCCCTGCCCTGCCGAACGATCGGCAGGACCCGGTCGATTTCCAGGCGCAGGTCGATGGGCTGATCCTGAAACAGGGTCCGAAACTTGAGGAATTCGGCCGCAGTATTCGCTTTCTGTTCGACACGCCGTCGATCACAGGGCAAATGATTGCGCTCGATGGCGGCCAGCATCTGGCCTGGGAGACGCCGGATATTCTGGAGATCGTGGAATGAACGGACGCACGCCAACCGATGGCGGCATTCTGTATGACGGCAGCGAGCGCGACGACGAAGAGGACGATCTGGCTCCCGCCCCTGACGAGGGAAAGCCTGCGCCGGTCCTCGACTGGGCGGAAGCTGCCGCCGTACCCGACGGCGTGCGCGGCGCCGCGCTGATCCAGGCCTTCGTCAAACATTTGCCCAATGGCCCGGGCGTCTACCGCATGTTCAACGAGGCCGGCGACGTGCTCTATGTCGGCAAGGCGCGCAGCCTGAAGAAGCGGGTCACCAACTATGCGCAGGGGCGCGGCCACTCGAACCGGATCGCAAAAATGATCCGCGAGACAGCCAATATGGAATTCGTGACGACGCGCTCGGAGACCGAGGCGCTGCTGCTCGAAGCGAATCTGATCAAGCGCTTGCGGCCGCGCTTTAATGTTCTTTTGCGCGACGACAAGTCGTTTCCCTATATTCTCGTCACCGGCGATCACCGGGCGCCGTCGATCTACAAACATCGCGGCGCGCGCAGCCGCAAGGGCGCCTATTTCGGCCCCTTCGCTTCGGCCGGCGCCGTCGGGCGCACCATCAATTCGCTGCAGCGGGCGTTTCTCCTGCGCACCTGCACCGACAGCGTCTTTGAAAGCCGCACCCGCCCCTGCCTGCTCTATCAGATCAAGCGTTGCTCGGCGCCCTGCACCGGCGAGGTCAGCGATGCCGACTATGCCGGGCTGGTGACTGAAGCCAAGGATTTCCTCTCGGGCAAGAGCCAGGCGGTCAAGGCGTCGATCGCCGGCGCGATGAACGAGGCAGCCGAAGAGCTCGACTTCGAGCGGGCCGCCCTTTACCGCGACCGGCTGGCGGCGCTCAGCCATGTCCAGAGCCATCAGGGCATCAACCCCTCCGGCGTCGAGGAGGCGGATGTTTTCGCCATCCATCACGAGGGCGGCATTTCCTGCATCCAGGTGTTTTTCTTCCGCACCGGCCAAAACTGGGGCAACCGCGCCTATTTCCCCAAGGCCGACCCGTCGTTGAGCCCGGCCGAGGTTCTGAACGCCTTCATGGCGCAGTTCTATGACGACAAGCCGTGCCCGCGGCAGATCCTCCTGTCGGAGACCGTCGAGGAGCAGGAGCTTCTGGCCGAGGCGCTGAGCGAACGGTCCGGTTACAAGGTGACGATCCTGGTACCGCAGCGCGGCGAGAAGAAGGATCTGATCGACCACGTCGTCGCCAATGCCCGCGAGGCGCATGGCCGCAAGCTGGCAGAGACCGCCTCGCAGTCGCGCCTGCTCGACGGTTTTGCCACGACCTTCAAGCTTCCTTACGTGCCGCGCCGCATCGAGATCTACGACAACTCGCACATCATGGGCACCAATGCCGTCGGCGGCATGGTCGTCGCCGGGCCGGAAGGCTTCGTGAAGGGCCAGTACCGCAAGTTCAACATCAAATCGACCGACATCACGCCGGGCGACGACTTTGGCATGATGCGCGAAGTGATGACGCGCCGTTTCTCTCGCCTGCTCAAGGAAGAGGGCAAGCCGGACCGCAGCGCCGCACCGGTCGATGATACGGAAAATCAAAATTTTCCGGCTTGGCCCGATGTCATCCTGATCGACGGCGGACAGGGGCAGATGACGGCGGTGCGGGCCATTCTGGCCGAACTCGACATCACCGACAGCGTCATCGCCATCGGCGTCGCCAAGGGTGTAGACCGCGATGCCGGGCGCGAGCGCTTCTTTGCGCCGGGCCGCGACAGTTTCTCCCTCGCGCCGCGCGATCCGGTTCTCTACTTCATCCAGCGCATGCGCGACGAGGCGCACCGGTTTGCCATCGGTTCGCACCGGGCCCGGCGCAAGAAGGAAATGGTCAAGAGCCCGCTCGACGAGATCGGTGGCATCGGCCCGACGCGCAAGCGCGCCCTCTTGCAGCACTTCGGCACCGCCAAGGCCGTGTCGCGCGCTGGCGTCAACGACCTGATGTCGGTGGAGGGCATTTCCGAAGCGGTGGCGAAGCTGGTCTACGACCATTTTCACTGAGTTTCCGCAGAAAATCCGCTCCGCTCCGGTTTTTCGGGCGGTCCCTCAAGAAATCGATGCGGCGGCGGCCATATCAGCACAATTCCGTCGCAAAGCACGCAAAAGAACTGTTGACGCCGCTGTCACAAATGCATCCTTTACCGGACCAGACGAAGAGAACCAGATTCGATGTCGATGAAGACGCCCGCCGCCTACAACATTCCCAATATGCTCACCTATGCGCGCATTCTGGCCGTTCCGCTGATCGTGCTGTGCTTCTTCGTCGAAGGGCGGCTGCACGGGTCGGATTTTGCCCGCTGGGCCGCCATGGTGATTTTCGCCATAGCCTCGATCACCGATTTCTTCGATGGCTATCTCGCCCGCATCTGGCAGCAGACCTCGAACATCGGCCGCATGCTCGACCCGATCGCCGACAAGCTGCTGGTTGCCTCGATCCTGCTTCTGGTCGCCGCCGACGGCACGATTGCCGGCTGGTCGATCTGGGCAGCGATCATCATTCTCTGCCGTGAAATCCTCGTCTCGGGCCTGCGCGAATATCTGGCGGCGCTGAAGGTCAGCGTTCCCGTCACCCGCATCGCCAAGTGGAAGACGACGATCCAGATGGTGGCGATCGCCTTCCTTCTGGCTGGCCCTGCCGGTGACAAGTACATATCCTACATCACCGAGACCGGCATCGCGCTGCTCTGGCTTGCCGCCGCCATCACGCTTTACACCGGCTACGACTATTTCCGCGCCGGCCTGAAGCACATTGTGGACGATGAGTGATGAAGACCAGGCTCGTCTATTTCGCCTGGGTGCGCGAGCGCATCGGTACGGGTGAGGAAGAGCTTGAATTGCCGGACAGCGTCGTCACGGTGTCCGACCTTCTCACCCATCTGACGACGCTCGGCGACGGCTATGCGGCGGCGCTGCAATATCCCAAGGTCATTCGCGTCGCGCTCAACCAGGAGCACGTCGATCATCACGAAAAGATCGCCGACGCCAGCGAGATCGCCCTCTTCCCGCCGATGACGGGTGGCTGAGGCCATGAGCCCCTGCCCGGTCACCGTGCGCGTGCAGCGCGAGGATTTCGATCTTGCCGCCGAAGTGCGGGCCTTAAGCGCGGACCGCCACGATCTCGGCGCCGTCGTCACCTTCTCCGGCCTCTGCCGCGATGAGGCGGGAACGCTGAGCGCCCTGGAGCTCGAACATTACCCCGGCATGGCGGAGGCGGAAATCAGCCGCATCTGCACAGAGGCGGCCGCCCGTTTCGGGCTTCTCGGCCTCACCGCCATCCACCGGTTCGGAAAGATCCTGCCGGGCGAAAACATCGTGCTGGTCGTCGCCGCCTCCACCCACCGGCAGGCCGCTTTCGACGGCGCCAATTTCGTCATGGATTTTCTCAAAACCTCCGCCCCGTTCTGGAAGAAGGAACACGGGGCGGGCGGGCAAGACGGCGGCTGGGTCAGCGCCCGCGACGCCGACGACAGCGCCCGCGACCGGTGGGTCAAGGGCTAGGCCGAATATCCGACGCACCCCAACCGTCCCCCGATTGCGGCCACGGTCTTCCTGCCCTATTTTGTGCCCTTGCCGAGGGTCCGGACATGAAGCCTTTCCTTGCGACTATCGCCTTTCTGATCGCCGCCATCGTCGTTGCTCCGGCTGCGGCGGAGGGTCCGGCCTGTAACCCGCAAGCGCTTCTGTCGCTGGTCAATACGGCGCTTGCCGGCCAGGCATCGCTGTCGAAATTTGCCGTCCGGCGTTACGGCGCCAAGGCGTCCTTCCTGAAGATTCGCTATGGCGGGCTCAAGGAAGAGGAAGCCGCCGCGCTGCTCGACGGCCTGCTCGATGCAAAGGTGCAGGGTGCCGACGAGCTGGCGCTTGCCTGGTCGATCCACACGCTCGGCGATCACGCGGCGCTGGCAAGGCTGACGAAGGATCGTGCCGGTCTCCTGACTTCGTCGCTCGGCACCTCGGCGATCCGCGCGCTGCTCCTGACGAAGGATGGCCCAGAGATCCTGATGGACCGCATCGCCGCCACGCCGAAGGACCGGCTGGGCACGGTGGCCAATGCCATCATGATTGCCATGCTCGACCAGCCGGATGCGCTGAAGGAAAAGATCGCGGCCTTGGCCGAGGCGCGCGATATTCCGGTGGTCTCGCCTGTGATCGCCGCCCAGCTGATCGCGACGCAAAGCGACTCCAAGGCCTGGGATGCCTTTGCCAAGAGGCGGGCGGCGAAGGGCGATATCACCGAGCTCACCCGCACCGCTTACTGGATGCCGGGCCTTGTGGGCAAGCCTGCCCTGAAGCGCGACGGCCAGACGGCGGAGATGGACGCCATGCGCGCCGACGTGCACATGGTGGCGATATCCGCCGCCTTCGAGCCGGAATTCGATTTTCTGATGACCTTTCTCAACCAGACCGGCGACACCAAGTCGGCAGCTGCAGCGGCGAAGGCGCTCAAGGCGGCCGTCGAGGCCGGCGAGGTGCGGCGCAACGGCACTTTCGATGCGGCGTGGCTGCTCGTCTACCGCGAATTGGTCAAGGCCACCAGTGACCGCGCCAGGATAGACGGCCTGCTCGCCGCCATCTCGTTCCAGCCGGGGCGCTATGCCAGCAGCGGCCGTTTTACCCTTGGTGATATCATCGACCGGCTGCTGACCGTGGAGGCGCTGACGCCGTTTCTCACCGGCACGTCGTCCGACCTGCCGAACCCGCCAGCGGACCTGTCCGAGGCAATGAAGGCAGAGTGGAGCAACTGGACGTCGATGGCGCCGATGGTGAAGGAGGGCCGCGTGCCGGAGGGGCTGGGCGACATGGCCCATCTCTTCGGCATCGTCGCCGAACTGCTCTATGCCAAGGGCGACATCGACGGCCTGAGGGCGCTCATCGCCAAGGCGCCGGCTGGTGAGACCCGCGTCTTCACCGCCACCGACTTCGCTACCCGGCTCGACCGCCAGTGCAACTCCTATCTGGCGCATCCCGCCGAAGCGGTGCTTGTGTCCGGCCAGCCGATCTTCAAGTTCGACACGAAATGAGAAAAGCCGGAGCGTTGCCGCTCCGGCTTTTCTTGGAGTCATCTCAATCCGTTAGGGCCAAAGCCCTCAGAGATTGATTCAGCCGACGATTTCGGTGCCGGAGAACCAGTAGGCGATTTCTTCGGCAGCGGTTTCCGGAGCGTCCGAACCGTGAACCGAATTTTCGCCGATGGACAGGGCGTGGGTCTTGCGGATCGTGCCTTCGGCAGCGTTGGCCGGGTTGGTCGCGCCCATGATTTCGCGGTTCTTCAGGATGGCGCCTTCGCCTTCCAGAACCTGAACGATGGTCGGGCCGGAGGTCATGCCTTCAACCAGTTCGCCGAAGAACGGGCGTTCCTTGTGAACGGCGTAGAAGCCTTCAGCCTGGCGGGTGCTCATCCAGACGCGCTTGGAGGCGACGACGCGCAGGCCGGCATCTTCGAGCATCTTGGTGATCGCGCCCGTCAGGTTGCGCTTGGTTGCGTCCGGCTTGATCATCGAAAAAGTGCGTTCAATCGCCATGGGTCGTTTCCTTATCTGTCCGTGAATTTGGCGGTTCAATAGCCGCCAATGCCGGGCAAAACAAGGGGGAACGCCGCCTTTTCGCAAAGGCGGTGCGAAGTTTCACGCCGCCGTCACGGAACGCCCGGCGCGTCCATGGAGATCAAGGCAGCGCTCGAACCAGTCCGTCACCGGGTCGCCATCGATGAGAATTTTCGTCGGCGAGACGATGCGGGCCCATTGCAGCGCACCGAAGACGATATAGTCGGCAAAGAGCGGCCCCTGACCGCCCAAGAACGGCTGCGACTTCAGCATCAAACGCATCGG
Source organism: Pararhizobium sp. (assembly GCA_030655075.1). Lineage (GTDB taxonomy): Bacteria > Pseudomonadota > Alphaproteobacteria > Rhizobiales > Rhizobiaceae > JAURWE01. The sequence continues at coordinate 100,673 of JAURWE010000099.1, read as the reverse complement.
CTCGAGTTTGGCGCTGAATGTTGCGAGCTCAGCGATACCCATTTCCGCCACGGCTTCGAGGCTCTTGCCGAAGCGCGGCTCGCGGTTTTGCCGAAAGTAGGCCTGGTCGACGGGATCGAGCCGATCGTGAATGTCCATGATGGCGATCTTGACCAGGGCCGGATGCAGGGTCGTCTGCGACCAGCCCTCGACGAACCGCGCCATGGCCTTGCCGCCCTCGCCATCGAACAGCGACGGTGTCTCCGGATAGGCCTCTTCCAGATAGAGGGCGATGGCAAAACTGTCGGCCACCAGCCGGTCACCATCGCGCAGCAGCGGCACGATTTTCGTCGCGCCGTTCTCGATGACGGGGATTTCGGTGAACCCGACCGGGGACAGGGCAAAATCTAGGCCTTTGTGCTTCAGCGACAGCATGGTCTTCCAAACATGCGGGCTGAACGGGCGGTTTTTGTCGGCGCCGCTGAGGGCATAGAGGGTTCGGCGCATCGGCGTCCTTTCACGTGTCTCCACAGCATCGGACGGCAAAGGCCAGCAAAAATCAAATCAGGAAATTTCATGGGATCCATCACCCGCAGCAATGCATTCCTGCGTTAGGGTGCGCCAAACCCAGATCGGAGAAACCGCATGCTCAAGCACTTCCAGATGTTTGCCGCCTACAATCTCTGGGCCAACACGCTGGTCTATGCAGCGGCTGCCGAACTCAGCGACGCCGAATACCGCGAAAACAAGGGCGCCTTCTTCGGCTCGATGCACGGCACGCTCAATCATATCCTGGCGGCAGACCGTATCTGGATGAAGCGTTTTACCGGCGGCGGCGATGCTCCGGTGACGCTCGACGCCGTTCTTTTCGACGACCTTAAAAGCCTGACCGCCGCCCGCCAGAAGGAAGACGCCCGCATCATCGGCTGGATCGACAGCCTCTCCGAAGAGGCCCTGTCGCAGAGCTTCACCTACACGCCGGTCAGCAACCCCGTCGAAATCACCCAGCCCCTCAGCCCCGCGCTGACCCACGTTTTCAACCACCACACGCATCACCGGGGTCAGGCGCATATGATCTTGACGAGCCTGGGCAAGCCGAGCCAGGCGCTGGATATGAGCTATTTTTTAAGGACGGAGATGGGAATGCGGTTTTTGTGAAGTGGCATTATCGCCGCCGAAAATCAAACCGGATAACATTGCTGCCATCCTCGCACGCCGGCCGCTTGACCGGCGGCACGTCCCCCACCCTGCCAACCATTTCCTGTACCGCCACCTGCGCCCGCAGTTCGCGCACATTGCCGTAGAGCCGCGCCACCAGTCGGCGGTAAAAGGCGACGACTTCCTGGTGTTCGTCGCGGGAAATGTAGCGTTCATCGAACCATTCAATCATGGTGGTCTCGCTTTCCTGGGTTGGCATGCGGACACGCGCAGGACCTCAAGGTCGAGAACTCTGGCGTGCGGGCGGCGGTTCCAGGGGCTTGTCCCTATGGCTAATTTTCCTTTAACAATCAGGGGTTTCCGGGCGTTTTTCCGGCCTGTTGCGGCCGGATCTGGGACTGTCATTTCAGAGTATCTTAATCGGCCTGCATTATAGAGGGGACAAAGGCCGCAACGACGCCTGTCGTGCCGGCCGTGTATCCTGTGTTTCGGAGTGTTGGCATGACGACAGAGCAGACGGCGGCGGCGAAGAAGAACGCCGCGATTTTCCTGGCGGTCGCGCAGCAGATGACCAAGGCCGGCGTCGCGGCGCTGCCGCGCAATTACGAGCTTTTCTACGAGGCTCTGTCGGGCCAGAAGCCGGAGCTGGTTCAGGATCTGAACGAACTCGGCACTCAACCGTCGCAGCTGGCGCTCGATGCGCTCGGCGTGCGCCACCGGCTGGTCGGGCAGAATGCCATGGCGGCCGAGCGCTCGCGCCTCGACATTGCCGCCATGCTCGGCGAAATCAGCGGCCATCTCGATGCGCTGTTCGAGCGCAAGCAGGGTTATGCCGAGATGATCGAGAAACTGACGCGCGGCATGGACGGGACGGCAGCGGCCGGCGAGATGCCGCTCGAACTGGGGCTTCTGAAAACCCTGCTCTCCGACGTGCTGCTGCACGAGAAGAACTCGATCCTGCGGCTGCAGAGCGGCCTTGAAAACCTGCACAAGCTGCGCGGCAGTGTCGATGCCGAGCGGCGCGCCAACATCATCGATCCGATGACCGGCATGCCCAACAAGGCGGCCTTTTCGGCCCGGCTGACCGGCCTGTTCGAAGACAGCGCGTCGCGCCACCGCACGGTGCTGATGCTGATCGAGCTTTCGTCGCTCCGGGCGCTCACCCAGCAGGTCGGCCAGGAGCTTGCCAACCGCATCGTGCGCCGCTTCGGCGTCATCCTGCGCAAGTCGGTCAAGAAGAACGATTTCGTCGCCCGCATCGGCGACCAGGAATTCGCGCTGCTGTTCGACGATGTCACCCACGACAATGTCCGCTCCATCGCCTACCGGCTGCACGACACGGTCGAGGCGAAACTGCTGCCGCGCAAGGACGGCAAGCGGCCGGCCAATATTTTGCGGATGACCATGGGCATTGCCGGCTGCGACGATGCCGCGACCCCGAACGAGTTCTTCACCAAGGCGGAAACGACGCTGGTTTCGGCGCGCAATCAGGCCGAGCCGCGCATCGCCCTTCATGCCGGCGCTGCCGGCAAGACGGCGGGCAAGAGCGCCAAGGCCGGCTGAGCGCGGCCACATTGGCACCACTCGGCCACGCAAAGCCCTTGATATAAGGCGGTTCTAGCCGCCTTCGCACTTGCGTTGTCTCCCGGTTGCAGGCAAAACGCCGCCATGATCAGTATATCCAATCTTTCCGCCCGCATCGCCGGACGCCTCCTCATCGACGACGCCTCCGTGTCGCTGCCTGCCGGCACCAAGGCAGGCCTCGTCGGCAAGAACGGCGCCGGCAAGTCGACCCTGTTCCGCATCATCACCGGCGACATGGAAAGCGAGGGCGGTTCGGTTTCCATTCCGCGCAATGCCCGCATCGGCCAGGTGGCGCAGGAAGCGCCGGGCACGGAAGAGCCGCTGATCGAGATCGTGCTCAAGGCCGACAAGGAGCGCGAGGCGCTTCTGGCCGAGGCCGAGACCGCCACAGACCCGCACCGGATCGCCGACATCCACATGCGGCTCGCCGATATCGACGCCCATTCGGCCGAATCGCGCGCCGCCAGCATTCTGGCCGGCCTCGGCTTCGATGCGGCCGCCCAGCTGCGCCCGGCCTCGAGCTTTTCCGGCGGCTGGCGCATGCGCGTGGCGCTGGCGGCCGTGCTCTTCTCCGAGCCCGACCTGCTGCTCCTCGACGAGCCAACCAACTATCTCGACCTTGAAGGCACGCTGTGGCTGGAGGATTACATCAGCCGCTATCCCCACACGGTCATCATCATTTCCCACGACCGTGATCTGCTCAACGTCGCCGTTAACGCCATCATCCATCTCGACCAGCAGAAGCTGACCTTCTATCGCGGCTCCTACGACCAGTTCGAGCGCCAGCGCGCCGAGGCCAACGAGCTGCAGACCAAGGCCAAGGCCAAGAACGATGCGGCCCGTAAACACCTGCAGGCCTTCATCGACCGCTTCAAGGCCAAGGCTTCGAAAGCCCGCCAGGCGCAGAGCCGCGTCAAGGCGCTGGAGCGCATGGGCACGGTTTCCGCCGTCATCGAGGATCACGTCCAGGGCTTCACCTTTCCCGACCCGGAAAAGGAAGCCGCCTCGCCAATCATCTCGATCGATGGCGGCTCCGTCGGCTATACGCCGGGCAAGCCGATCCTGCAGCACCTGTCGCTGCGCATCGACACGGATGACCGCATCGCGCTGCTCGGCTCGAACGGCAACGGCAAGTCGACCTTCGCCAAGCTGATTTCCGGCAAGCTCGATTCGACCGGCGGCTCGGTGCAGGTCGCGCCCGGGCTAAAAATCGGCTTCTTTGCCCAGCATCAGCTCGACGATCTCATTCCCGAACACAATGCCATCGAACATGTGCGCCAGCGCATGCCCGGCGCCACCGAGGGCAAGGTGCGAGCCCGCGTCGCCCAGATGGGCCTTGCCACCGCCAAGATGGCCACCGCCGCCAAGGATCTCTCCGGCGGTGAAAAGGCGCGCCTGCTGATGGGCCTTGCCGCCTTCGATGCGCCGAACCTCCTGATCCTCGACGAACCGACCAACCACCTCGACATCGACAGCCGCAATGCGCTGATCCAGGCGCTGAACGAATATACCGGCGCCGTCATCCTGATCTCGCACGACCGCCACCTGATCGAAGCGACGGCCGACCGGCTCTGGCTGGTGAAAGACGGCACAGTCTCCAACTATGACGGCGACCTCGAAGACTACCGCAACACCATCGTCAGCTCGTCCAAAGGCAAGGGCAAGCCGAAGGGCAACAACGACGATGGCCTGAGCAAGGCCGAGCAGCGCAAAGCCAATGCCGACAAGCGCGCCACCTTTGCGCCGCTGAAGAAAAAGATCAACGATGTCGAGCAGATAACCGCGAAACTGCAGAAGCAGATTCAAGTGCTGGACAAGGATCTGGCCGATCAGGACCTCTACGAAAAATTCCCGGAAAAGGCCGCCGCCAAGGTCAAGGAACGGGCGGACATCATCGCCAAGCTCGCCAAGGCCGAAGAGCACTGGATGGAGCTGTCCAGCCAGTACGAAGAGGCGATGGCGAGTTAGACCTAGCCCAGCTCGAACGTGGTGATGCCGTAGATCTGCCCGAGCGGCAGGTCGGGCGCTGTCCCCCGGTACATGCGTGCCGTCTCGAAGACCGGCGTCATGTTGTAGCGTTCGCAGAGGGCGCGGGCGGACGCATTCGGCTCGGGGATATCGAGATAGATCTGGCCGCCGCCAACGCTCGCCACCAGCTTGCGGAACAGAAGGTCGGCGCCGGTTTCGCTGTCGGAAAACAGCGGGCCGATCTTGAAGCCGTCGTGGCTGGCGCGGATCGTGCCGAAACCGCTGACGTCGCCGCCGTCGATCAGTGCGAAACTCCGGCGCGTGCGTGTGTCCTTCAGCCATTCCCGCAGGAAGACATCGCGCGGCGCTGGGTTGAAGCGGTGGTCATAGGCGGTAAGAAGCTGCATATGCACCGGCGCCACCTCGACAATGCCCTCGCCGGTCGGCTCGCCGGCCTCGACCATGCCACCATAGCGGTGGTTGGCGTGGGCATAGGCAAAGCCGGATCTGAGATAGGCCGCCTGTTGCGCCACGACGCCATCGAGACCGATCGTTCGGCCCGGTTCGCTCGCCAAAGCCCGCTGCCAGAGATCGAAGGCGATGCCGCGGCCACGAAATGCCGGCTCGGCGATATAGAGGCCGAGAAAGGCATGGGTATCGCCATACCGCACCAGCGACACGGCGGCGGCAATCGTCCCCTCCTCCTCGGCAATCCAGTATCCCTCGGGATCGGCGGCCCAGAAGGGGGCCGCATCATCGAGGCCCGGGTTCCAGCCCTCGGCCGCAGCCCATTCGAGGATCGTGTCGAGTTCGGCCCGTTCGGCCTTTCGAAAGATAGTCGGCATGCAGGTTCCTCATTTCAGGCGGCCATCCAAACAGGCTTGCAGCGATTTTGTCCACCCGCCAATAGTAACCTCTCGACGCGACGGCTTGCTCCCGTTCCGCTTTCTGCTAAAACGGCGCCCGACCAGAAATACGCAATCGGGGCGGAACATCATGAGCATCAAAATCGCCATCGTCGGCGTCGGCAAGATCGTCCGCGACCAGCACCTGCCGGCCATCGCCAACAATGCCGATTTCGAGCTGATCGCCACGGCCAGCCGGAATGGCACGGTCGATGGCATCAGAAGCTTTACCGCCATCGAGGACATGCTGGCGGCCGTGCCCGAGATCGAGGCAGTGTCGCTCTGCATGCCGCCACAGTATCGCTACGCGGCAGCCCACACGGCGCTCGAGGCCGGAAAACACGTGTTTCTCGAAAAGCCGCCGGGTGCGACGCTGAGCGAAGTGGCTGATCTCGAGGCGCTGGCCGATTCGAAAGGCCTGTCGCTGTTTGCCAGCTGGCATTCGCGTTTTGCACCCGCCGTCGAGGCCGCCAAGACCTTTCTCGCATCGACGACGATCCACAATGTCCAGGTCATCTGGAAGGAAGACGTGCGCCACTGGCATCCGAATCAGGACTGGATCTGGGCAGCGGGCGGTCTTGGCGTGTTCGATCCGGGCATCAACGCCCTGTCGATCGTCACCCATATCCTGCCGCGGCCGGTCTTCATCACCGGGGCAACGCTGGAATTCCCCGAAAACCGCGACGCACCGATCGCCGCCGATCTCCGCTTCACCGACGCTGAAGGCCTCGACATGACGGCCGCCTTCGACTGGCGCCAGACCGGCAAGCAGAGCTGGGACATCGTCGCTTCCACAGGGGCCGGCGACATGGTTCTGTCGGAAGGCGGCGCCAAGCTGTCGGTCGGCGGCAAGCTCGTGCATGACGAGCCGGAAGCGGAATACCCCTCGCTCTACAGGCGCTTCGCCGAAATCGTCAAAGCCGGACAATCCGACGTCGACCTCTCGCCGCTCCGCCACGTCGCCGACGCCTTCATGCTCGGCCGCCGCAAGTTCGTGGACGCGTTTCACGATTGATTTTTTTGGCTCAGGCTTTCTTCACCCAGCGGCCGTCATTGTTTTGCTGCCAGTAGGTCAGCGTGTGCCCCTCGCCTTTCAGGCGTTTCCAGTGGCCCCGGGCCGATTCCAGTTGCTGCTGGTCGTAGCCGTCAAACATGAAGACGACCCGCTCGTAGTCGGCCACCGGCGGCGGCTCGGCGCCGTCGATCAGGAAGCGCACCGTCGCAGCATTGGTATTGGCCGGCGTTGCGGTCAGCAGCACCGGCTGGCGGTCGGCGAAGTCCGCAGCGTCGGTGCCGTGCGGCAGAAAACTCTCCTCGCGGTAGGTCCACAGATGCGTGTCGAGGCTGTCGCGCCGTTCCTCGCTGGCCGTCTGCACGGCAACGCGCCAACCGCGCTCGACGCTCTTGTCGAGCAGCGGCGGCAGCGCGTCTTCCATCTTCGATTCGGTCAGGTGGTAGAACAGGACTTCGGTCAAAGGTCTCGTCATCCCTCGTAATGGGCGCGAACGAGCTGATCGAGCAGGCGCACGCCGAAGCCCGAGGCCCAGGACTGGTTGAGCTGGTCGGTGGGTGAGCCCATCGCCGTTCCGGCGATGTCCAGATGCGCCCAAGGCGTGTCGCCGACGAAGCGCTTGAGGAACTGGGCGGCGGTGATCGAGCCTGCATGGCGGCCGCCGGTGTTCTTCATATCGGCGAACTTGCTGTCGATCATCTTGTCGTATTCCTTGCCGAGCGGCATGCGCCAGACCTTTTCCTGCGTGGCGAGACCGGCTTCGGTGAGCTGTCCTGCCAGCGTGTCGTCGTTGGAGAACAGGCCGGCATGATGGCTGCCGAGCGCGACGATGATGGCACCCGTCAGCGTCGCCAGATTGATCATGAACTGCGGCTTGAAGCGCTCGTTGCAATACCAGAGCGCATCGCAGAGCACGAGGCGGCCTTCGGCATCGGTGTTGATGACTTCGATCGTCTGGCCGGACATGGAGGTGACGATATCGCCGGGGCGCTGGGCGGCGGCGTCCGGCATGTTTTCAACAAGACCGATGATGCCGACGACATTGGCCTTTGCCTTGCGCGCGGCCAGCACGTGCATGAGGCCGGTGACGGCGGCAGCGCCGCCCATGTCACCCTTCATGTCCTCCATGCCGCCAGCCGGCTTGATCGAGATGCCACCCGAATCAAAGACGACCCCCTTGCCGACGAAGGCGATCGGCTTGTCCTTGGACTTGCCGCCCTTCCACTGCATGACGGCAAGGCGCGGCGGCCGGACGGAACCCTGGGACACTCCGAGAAGCGCGCCCATGCCGAGCTTCTTCATTTCCTTTTCGCCGAGGATTTCCACCTCGACCCCGAGCTTTTCCAGCTCCTTGGCCTTGGCGGCGAACTCCTCGGTGCCGAGAATGTTGGCCGGTTCGTTGACCAGATTGCGCGCCAGGATCACACCGCCGGCAATCGCTGCGGCGTTGGCGAATGCTTTCTTGGCAGCACCCGATTCGGCGGTGACGATCGTCACCTCGACGGTATCACTGTCGGTGCTCTTGGCGTCGTCATCGCTCTTCTTGGTCTTGTAGGTATCGAAGCTGTAGGCGTTGAGTTCCATACCAAGCGCGAAGCTCGCTGCTGCCTCACCGGTGAGGGCCGCTGCCGGCGCGTCGAGGAAAACCACCACTTTCTCGACATTGCGGATTTTCGAAGCGGCAGCGCCGCCCGCCTTCATCCAGTCATGGGCGGTCAGTTCCGTGGCATGGCCAAGGCCGATGACGATGATCCGCTCGGCCGGCGAGCCCTGCGGCGCCAGCACATCGAGACTGCCGCCAAGCTTGGCCTTGAACTTGGCGATTCTTGCCGCCTTGGGCAAGATTCCTTCCGGATCGGCGAGCGACGCGCCGGATGTTTCCGTCTCGCCGCTGGATTTCAGAAGAATGACGAGGCCATCGGAGAGCGAGGCGGCCTTGGTGAAACTGATATCGAACTTGCTTGTCATGTCGTCTCCAGAATGCCTGTGGGCGCGGGACCGTGGCAGGCGCAAAATTTGCGCAGATCATCGTGTTTTCCTGAGGGAACGCAAGGTCTGGCGCATGCAAATACGCCGCCCCGGCGGCGCCAGAAGGGCGGCGAAGATCAATCATCCGTGAAAATGGCAGATGCTCAGGTTTAAAAAAACAAGCGTTGCTGCACGTGATGATCACGCACCTGACGAAACCGGGCCGCAGCGGGCGCAAGCCCTTGCAGTGCTTCGCCGGGCTCGCTTCTTGGTCCCCTTTGCAGGCTCTGCCTTCGTCATTTTGGCAACACTCGGCGCAATTCGTGAGGGACCTCCGCCAACAAAAAGCCCCGAACAGGAATGAAGTGATAATCTTTCGGCTGTCGGGTTGCGACACGAAGCTGGCTCCGTTAGAGCAGGAGTTCGTGAACCGTGCCAACCCGTTTTTTGCGGTGGTTTGCCGTGCCGGATCAGGGTGTTCCGACAAGGGAAACCTGGCCACCAGGAAAACGAAATGAGCATTCTCGAGTCCTATATCCTGAAGCGGGTCGTTCAGCTTTTCCTCACGGCATTGCTGCCGGTTCTGGCTATTATCTGGACGACGCAGGCGCTCGGACGCATCAATCTCGTCACCGATACGGGCCAGTCGATCGGCTCGTTTCTGAAGCTCGCGACGCTGATCCTTCCAACCATCATTCCCATCGTCCTGCCCTTTGCCCTTGTCATTGGCATCACGCAGGCGCTGACGACGATGAACAACGATTCCGAGCTGACCGTTATGGATGCGGCGGGCAGCTCGCGGCTGATCGTCAGCCGGCCAATCACGATCCTTGCCGTCGTTCTCAGCTTGGCGTCTTTCGGCATCGACAACTTCGTCGAGCCGCAGGTACGGCTTGCGGCCCGTCATATGGTGGCCACCGCTTACGCGGACCTTCTGTCGACGGTCATCGAGGAGAAGAATTTCCGCAAGCTCGAAGACGGGCTCTACGTCCAGGTGACCGAACGCGGCAACGGCCGCACGCTGAAGGGCCTGTTCGTCGCCGATTCGCGCAATCCGGCGGCCGAAATGATCTATTATTCGCAGCGCGGTGCGATCAATGAAAGCGGCACCTCGCTTGTGATGCAGGATGGGGAGGTGCACCGCCGCACGCCGGAGGGCGACGTCTCGATCATCCGCTTCGATTCCTATGCCTTCGACCTTTCCGATCTGAGCGACAAAAATGGCCAGCCAACGCTCTTTCCGCGCGACCGCGATCTGCCCTTTTTGCTCAACCCGGACACGAACGATCAGTACTATAAGAACGATCCGTCGGAATTTACCGCCGAACTGCACCGGCGCTTCACCGAATGGATGTTCCCGCTCGTTTTCGGACTCATATCCCTGGTCGTCGTCGGCGGTGCTCATACAACACGGCAAGCGCAGGTGCACCCGATGATCCCCGCCATGGGGCTGGCGTTCCTCATTCGCTGGGGCTCGTTCTATGCGGCCAATAATGTCGGCGTATCATCCTTTTTCATCGGGCTGATGTATGCCATCCCGATCGGCACGATCATCGCCTGCGTTCACCTGCTCAACAGTCCCGCAAGCGTCGTGGCGCTGTCTCGGTTTCAGACACGGCTGAGCATCCGTCTGTCGCACCTGCGTGATCGTCTGGTGCCAGTGTTTCGCGCTCCTAACCGTGCCAAAACGGGAGGCGCTCCGTGATCTTTGGCATTTTAGGACGCTATTTCTTTCGCCGCTATGCGATCATTGCCCTGTGGTTCCTGATCGGCGTCGCAGCCCTCGTCTTCTTTATTGATTTCAGCGAAGTGTCCGGGCGGATGTCGAACCTGCCGCACTACACACTCTTGAACGGCCTGCTGATGACTGCGGTGCGGCTGCCGACGATCCTGCAGCAGACCCTGCCGTTCATCGCCCTCTTCGTCGGCATGACTGCGCTTTTGACTCTCAACCGCCGCTACGAACTGGTCGTCACCCGCGCGGCCGGCATTTCTGTCTGGCAATTCATGGCCCCGCTCATCGTCGGCTCGCTGCTGCTCGGCATCGGCGGCACAGCGGTTCTCAACCCGCTGGCGGCCTGGGGCACACGCACGGCGCTCGATCTGGAATCCGTCCTGCGGGCAACGGCCTCTGCGTCGGGGCCGTCGATCCCGCCATGGCTGCGGCAGACCAGCGGCGACGAAGATACAATTCTTGGCGCGAGAACGATCGGCGAAAGTGGAACGGAGCTGTTTGGCGTGACCGTCATCCACATCGAAAAGGATGGCACGATCGGCACGCGGCAGGACGCCGCGAGCGCAAAGTTGGAAGATGGTTACTGGTTGCTTAAGGATGTGAAGGAGACCAAACCCGGAGAGCGGCAACGCACGCTTCCGACCGTCGAACTTCGTACCAATTTGAAACAGGAGTACATGACGGAGCGTCTTGCACAGCCTGAAGCCATTGGTTTTTTTGAGCTTCCGCGCAAGATTCAGCTGGCAAAATCGCTCGGCATTTCACCCAAGGCCCTGCAGACCCAATTCCACTCGCTGGTGTCGCTTCCGTTCCTGCTTTTGGCCATGACGCTGATCGCTGCGACGGTATGTCTGAAGTTCAGCAGGTTCAACCAATCCCGCTCGGTAATTCTGGGTGGAATCCTTTCAGGCTTCGTGCTTTATGTCGTCACGGTGCTTATAAAAGCATTCGGAAGCAGCGGTGTTGTGCCGCCCTTCGTTGCAGCATGGCTCCCAGTTGTTGTAGCGATGGCATTGGGGTCGACGATTCTGCTTCATCAGGAGGATGGCTAGTGGCGGTAGGTAACCGCAAGACGTGCAGCATTTTGATAACCGCCCTGTTTGCAGGCGCGGCGTTGCATACTCTTATTTCTTATGGCGTGACCGCTGCCGGCGCACAGGATGCAGCCGCAAGCATGTCCGCACCAAACGTTTCGCCTGATGCCAAGCTGCTGCTTTCGGCGCAGGAACTGATCTATAACAGCGATGCCGAGAAGGTCACCGCAAGCGGCAGCGTGCAGATCGATTACAGCGGCTACAAGATGGTGGCGCGCCGGGTCGAATATAACCAGAAGACCGGCCGCCTGATGGCGAGCGGCGAAATCGAGCTGATCGATCCGACCGGCACGCGCCTTTACGCCGACGAACTTGATGTGACCGATACGTTCGGCCAGGGTTTCATCAACGCCTTGCGCGTCGAGACGACGGACAATACGCGTCTGGCAGCTGAGAGCGGCGAGCGGATCAGCGAAACCGAGATGATCCTCAACAACGGCGTCTATACGGCCTGCCTTCCCTGCGCGGAAAAGCCGGAAAAGGCACCCCTCTGGCAGGTAAAAGCCAAGCGCATCATTCAGGACGGCAAAAAGAAGACCGTGCGGCTGGAACATGCCCGGTTCGAACTTTTCGGCATGCCGATCGCCTATCTGCCGGTCATCGAACTGCCGGACCAGAACAGCAAGCGCAAGAGCGGCTTCCTGTTTCCGAGCGTGAAATATGTCGATACGCTCGGCTTTGGCGTTTCTGTGCCATATTATTACGCGATCTCGCCCTATATGGACGCGACGGTCACCGGGACCGGCCTTACGACGCAGGGCTTTCTGCTCGAAGCAGAATTCCGCCAAAAATTCCACAATGGCGCGCACACGTTGCGCGTTGCCGGCATAGATCAGATTTCGCCGGAAACCTTCACGCCGGGCACCAGCGACGCGCTGGTAGATCAGCGCGGCATGATCAGTTCCTCGGCGGCTTTCACCATCAATCCACGCTGGAGTTTCGGCTGGAACGTGATGGTCCAGAGCGACAACAATTTCGCGAGGACCTTTGAGCTCGAAGGCCTCGATGGCTCGACCTATGTCAATCAGGGCTACCTGACCGGCCTGGGAAGCAGAAACTATTTCGATCTGCGCGCCTTCTATTTCGACGTTCAGGATGCCGATCCGACCAGCGCTTCGGAACGTAAGCAGCCCGTTGCACAGGTCATGGATTATTCCTACACGGCGCCACAGCCGGTTCTGGGCGGTGAGCTGAACATCGATACGAACCTGACGCATCTTTATCGCGACAATGCTGATAATTACACCGTTGCCGGTACAAATCGTTTCCGTGGTCTGCAGGGCTCGACGACACGCTTTACCACCGAAGCAGAGTGGAAGCGGACGTTTATCGCGCCCGGCGGCCTCGTGCTGACGCCCTTGCTGGCAGCGCGCGGCGACGCCTTCAGCCTGAATATGACCAATCCCGGTGCTGCCTATACCGGCAATTACAACAACAGCGATTCGGCCACGCGCAGCATGCTGACCGCCGGTCTCGAAGCGCGCTATCCGATCCTGATGTCGACGGCCACCAGCACCCATATTCTGGAGCCGGTCGGACAGATCTACGCACGCCCGAGCGAAAAGCTGCGCGGCGGACTGCCGAACGAGGATGCCCAGAGCTTCGTCTTTGATGCAGCATCCCTGTTCGAGCGTGACAAATATTCCGGCTTCGACCGGGTCGAGGGCGGCACGCGCGCCAATGTCGGTCTGCGTTATACCGGTACTTTCGACAGTGGCTATTCGGTTCGCGGCGTTGCCGGCCAGTCCTTCCATCTGGCAGGGATCAACTCGTTTGCCACAGACGACCTGGTCAAGGTTGGCGCAGATTCCGGGCTTGAAACGGATCGCTCCGACTATGTCGCCTCGATCGGCCTCGATACACCGACCGGCTTCTCCATGACGGCGGGCACGCGACTGGATGAAAAGACGCTCGACCTGCGCCGGGCCGATGCCTCGATCGGGTATCAGAACAGCAAGTTCCAGACGACAATGACCTATACGCGCATCGCTGCACAACCGGTCTACGGATCGAACGAAGATGCCGACGAAATCCAGACGGCGGCGGCGTTGAAGTTCCACGACGACTGGACGGTGTTCGGTTCGGTGACCTACGATCTCAACAACAACAACCTGTCAAAGAACGGCATCGGCATCTCCTATGATGACGAATGCACGATCTTCTCCGTCGTTTACGAGCAGACCCGCGATGCCAACAATTCACAGGCGAACGACTGGTCGATCGGCGCGCGGCTGAGCTTCCGCACGCTCGGCGACATCAATGTCGGGGAAGCGGCCTTCACCGGGCTGAACTAGCCCGGTTTGAACCCGAATTGTTTCCTTTGGGACGATGATGAACCCTTGTCATCGTTTGGCCGCATGTATTATGCATTCCCTAACAAGACGCAGCCTCGTGCCGTGCGGCTTTTATATGGCTGCGGGGAGCAGCGCGCGGCACCGGCGGTGACCCAAAAGGAAGAAACATGAACGGAAAATCCTCGTTTCAGCGGCCGGCCCTGCTGGGTTTGTTTCTCGCCGCCCTCACAAGCCTGGTGATCCTGCCTGTGCAGCCAGTGATGGCCGCCAGTGAAGTCAAGGTCGTCGTCAACGGCACGGCGATCACCAGCGGCGACATTGCCAAGCGTACAGCCTTCCTGCGGCTGCAGCGCCAGCCGGCAAATGCCAAGGTCGCGCAGGAACAACTGATTGAAGAAACGCTGAAGCGCGCCGAAGTCGCGCGGGCCGGCATGTCTGTGAGCACGACGGATGTCGATGCCTCTTACGCCCGCTTTGCCGAGGGCAACAAGCTTTCGCTCGCGCAGCTTGGCCAGATCCTTGATCGCGCCGGCGTCGGCAAGGAGCATTTCAAGGGCTTCATCGCCGTGCAGATGAGCTGGCCGCGCGTCGTCAATGCCAAATACGGATCCAGCGGCCGCCTGTCGACCCAGGACCTCGTTACCCGCATGCAGGAAAACGGTGGCAAGAAGCCGGTGACGACGGAATATTTCCTGCAGCAGGTGATTTTCGTGGTACCCGAAGCCCGGCGCAAGGCAATTCTCGGCAAGCGCCAGTCGGAAGCCAATGCGTCGCGTGCAAACTTTCCGGGATGTGAAACATCCAAGGCCTTTGCAGCCACCATGCATGATGTCTCTATCCGCACGCTCGGCCGCCTGCTGGCGCCGGAGCTTCCTGATGACTGGAAGCCGCTGATCGAGAAAGCCGGAGAAAACGGCACGACGGCAACGCGCGTTACCCCGCGCGGCGTCGAATATCTGGCGATCTGCAAGAAGCGCGACGTGTCGGACGACGTTGCTGCCGAAATGGTTTTCCGTGCCGAAGACCTCGGCAAGAAGAATAAGGAAAACGAGGATCCGAACAGCAAGAAGTTCCTCGACGAGCTGCGCGAGAAGGCGCAGATCACGCTTCGCTGATCCCTGTGCCCCGTGCGGGTGCGCAGCGCGCCCGGACGTTTTGACCTGCTGCGCCTCGGAAACAGTGACATGAACAAGACTGGCCTGCTTGCGCTGACCATGGGCGACCCAGCCGGTATTGGCCTCGACATCACGATCGAGGCCTGGTTGCGCCGCACGCAGGCGGGCGTTCCCGCCTTCATCTTCATCGGCGACCCCTCTGCGCTGGCTGCTCGGGCACATTATCTCGGCAAGGACATCCGTGTGACCGAGGCCGATTGCGCGACGGCGCCGGGCCTGTTTGCCGGTGCGATCCCGGTCTATCCCGTTAATGCCACCTTCCCGGTTGTTGCCGGTGAACCCGATCCCCGGAACGCGGCTGCGGTCATCGGCGCCATCGAAACCGCCGTGCGCCTTGTCAGCGGTGGTGAAGCGCAGGCCGTGGTCACTAATCCGATCGCCAAATCCGTGCTCTACGATGCCGGTTTCCGCTTTCCCGGCCACACAGAATTTCTGGCCGATCTGGCCGGGCAGGCAACCGGGAAGGTTCCGCTTCCGGTGATGATGCTGGCTGGGCCGAAGCTGCGCAGCGTGCCTGTCACCATCCACATTCCGCTCCATCAAGTCGCAAGTGCGCTGACGGAAGATCTCATTTATGAAACCTGCTGCATTACGGAGCATGATCTTCGCACGCGTTTCGGCCTGACGGCACCCCGTCTTGCCGTTGCAGGGCTCAATCCGCATGCGGGCGAAGGCGGGGCGCTGGGGCTTGAGGACGATGCTGTCGTGCGGCCGGCCATTGAGCGGCTTCGCGCCATGGGCATTGATGTGGTCGGCCCCCTGCCTGCCGATACGATGTTCCACGACGAGGCGCGCCGCCGCTATGACGTCGCCATCTGTATGTATCACGATCAGGCGCTCATTCCGGCCAAGGCGCTCGGTTTTGATGATTCCGTGAACGTCACGCTCGGCCTGCCCTTCATCCGCACCTCGCCCGACCATGGCACGGCCTTTTCCATCGCCGGCAAGGGTGTGGCCCGGGTCGATAGCCTGCTAGCCTCGCTGAAGCTCGCGGCCCAGCTTGCCGATCATTCCTTGAAGGCAGCCGCCTGATGGTCGCACTCGACGGACTTCCTCCGCTGGGCGATGTCATCCGGCGCCACGGGCTTGATGCCCGCAAGGCGCTCGGGCAGAACTTTCTGCTCGATCTGAACCTGACCCAAAAGATCGCGCGCACGGCAGGCCTTCTCGACGGTGTTACCGTCATCGAAGTCGGCCCCGGCCCCGGCGGGCTGACCCGGGCCATTCTGGCGCTTGGTGCGGCCAAAGTCATCGCCATCGAGCGCGATGCGCGCTGCCTGCCGGCGCTGGCCGAGATTGCCGATCATTATCCCGGCCGTCTCGAAGTGATCGAGGGCGATGCGCTGAAGACCGACTTCGAGAGCCTGGCGGCAGGCCTGGATGGTCCGGTGCGCATCATTGCCAACCTGCCCTACAATGTCGGGACGCAACTGCTGGTGAACTGGCTTTTGCCCCGCACCTGGCCACCATTCTACGAATCGCTGACGCTGATGTTCCAGCGCGAAGTCGGGTTGCGCATCGTCGCCACAGCCGACGACGATCACTATGGCCGCCTCGGCGTGCTCTGCGGCTGGCGTACGGAGGCGCGCATGGCCTTCGACGTGCCGCCGCAGGCCTTTACGCCGCCGCCGAAAGTGACCTCCTCCGTCGTCCACCTGATCCCCCGGCCGAACCCGATCCCCTGCTCTGCGGCGGCGCTGGAAAAGGTCACGATGGCGGCCTTCGGGCAGCGCCGGAAAATGCTGCGCCAAAGCGTCAAGTCGCTCGGCGGCGAGGCGCTGCTGGCAAAGGCCAATATCGATCCTCAGCGACGTGCCGAAACCCTGTCGGTGGAAGAATTCTGCACGCTGGCGAACTGCCTGTAGAGCGCACGGCCAGAATGGCCGATCCTGGCTGTTGCAAAGGCGGTTGCGGTCATGACAAAACCATATTTGGAATGGCCTTCATTCGACAGATTTCCTCCTTCGTCTGGACCCGCACCATGACCTCCACCGCGCCTGCCGCCTTCAACCAGAAAAAGCGGATCTTCACGCTCTGGCTCCTCGCCACGATCTTCCTTGCGGTCTTCATCTTCTGCAGCCCGCTCTGGGGCGACGACAGCGGCATTCACGGCGTCATCGAGACACTTGGCATCGGACTGGTGTTCGCGGCGATCCTGGGGCGTTTGTGGAGCATTCTCTACATCGGTGCGCGCAAGAACGAGGAACTGGTGACGATCGGCCCCTATTCGATGACCCGCAACCCGCTCTACGTCTTCTCGCTGATCGGCATCGCCGGCATCGGGCTGATGTTCGGCTCGATCATCCTGACCGTGCTTCTGGTGACCGCCTGTACCGTGGTCTTCTACTACACGTCGCTGCGCGAAGCGGCGTTTCTCAGGGGCAAGTTCGGCAGCGTCTATGATGCCTATGCGGCGTCGACGCCGTTGATGCTGCCGCGCTTCAGTGCGTACAGAAGCGCCGCCGAGGTCACTTTTTCGCAGAAGGCGCTGACCACGACCTTCCTCGACTGCCTGTTTCTGCTGGCGCTGTTCCCAATCATCGAAGGTGTCGAATATCTGCAGACGAGCGGTTATCTGCCGGTCTTCTTCCACATCCCCTGAGCGAGTGATTTTTTAGCTTCTGCATCGAATATTTTGCCGTCCTCTGACGTCTAAGAAGGTTTTTCAAAGTTCTACATTTCCGTGGAGAGTTGCATGATCGGACTTTTGCGTTCCTTGCCTGCTGTGCTGATGACTTTGCTTTTTCTGGGTGCGGCGGTTCAGCCCGCTCTGGCCGATGCCGAAATTCCCACCGCCGACGTGCCCGGATCGACCGACAATCCGCTGGTCAAGCGCTACGAAGGCTCGTTCATCGTCAGCTACGAGACCTTCGCCTATACGGATTTCAAAATCCCGCTGTCGACGCTGATCGAGGACAAGGATCGCAAGCGCGAACCGGCGCACAACAACATCATCCACAGGCCGGAGAAGGAGCTGGAGGTCGAAGGTGCGCTGAGCCGCATCGTCTATCTGCTGCCCGAGGAACGGTCACCGCTGGAAGTTCTGCGCAATTTTCAGGATGTGGTGACCCAGGCCGGCGGCGAAACGCTCTATGAGTGCAAGGAAGAAAGCTGCGGCGGCGATCTGAAGCGGGCAAGCTCGGGCGGCGGCGGCGACCAGAGCTTCATGATGTATTTCTTTCACGAGGCCGATCTGAAGGACAAGCCGCTGTCGAACGGTTCTTGCGCCGTGACGACGACCCCGGCCGACCAGCGCTTCTTTGCCGGAAAGATCCCTCAGGGCGACGGCGACGCCTATGTCACCGTCCACACCTATCAACTGCTCGACAGCCGCGCCTGCAAGGCCTTCACCGGCCGTACCATCGCCATCGTGCATGTGCTGGAGCCGAAGGGCCGCGACAAGAAGATGGTCGTGGTCAAGGCGGCCGAGATGGCTGACGGGCTGGACACGGCCGGCCGCGTCGCGCTTTACGGCATCTATTTCGACACGGACAAGACGGCGCTGAAGCCGGAATCGGCCGAGACGCTGGAGCAGATTGCAACGCTCCTGAAGGAGACGCCCGATCTCGCCGTCATCATCGTCGGCCACACCGACAATGCCGGCAGGTTCGACTACAATGTCGATCTGTCCAACCGGCGGGCGCAGGCGGTGAAAGAGGCGCTGGTCGCCGATTACGGCATCGATGCAAAGCGGCTGAGCGCTGCCGGCGTCGGCATGATGGCGCCGATGGCCAGCAACGACAGCGACGATGGCCGCGCCAAGAACCGGCGCGTCGAACTGGTCAAGCTGAACTAAGTCGCATCGCACAAAAACGGCTTCATGTGATGCGCTTTAGATCTTTGTTAGTATGCATGTCTTTATCCCAAAACCGCGTCCCACTTTTGGGAGACATGCAATAGGAATGCCTGTGGACGCCGGCGGCCCCAGCCGCCGGTGAAGCCGTGGCTTCAGCCCGGCTCCTCCTCAAGCAGGCCCTTGACGAAGTCGAACAGGCCGTGGCGCCGGTCGCGGCGGATGCGTTCTGCGCCGACAATGTGCTGGACCGACTTGAAGGCCGTGTTCAGATCGTCGTTGACGAAGACATAGTCGTATTCCCGCCAGTGCTCTATCTCGGAGCGCGAATTGGCAAGCCGCGTGGCGATGACCGCCTCGCTGTCTTCGGCGCGCCGGTGCAGGCGCGACTGGAGCTCGGCCATCGTCGGCGGGAGCACGAAGATCGAGACGACGTCGGCCACCATCTTTTCCTGCAGCTGGCGGGCGCCCTGCCAGTCGATGTCGAAGAGCATGTCCTGGCCGGCCGCCATGGCGACCTCGACCGGCTCGCGCGGCGTGCCGTAGAAATTGCCGTGCACCTCGGCCCATTCGAGCAGGGAATCGCTGTCGCGCATGCGTTCGAACTCGCGCACGCTGACGAAATGATAATGACGCCCGGCAATCTCGCTCGGGCGGCGCGTCCGTGTCGTGACGCTGACCGAGAGGCTCAGATTGTCGTCGGCATCCAGCAGGCTGCGCGAGATCGTCGATTTGCCGGCGCCCGACGGCGAGGAGATCACCAGCATCAGGCCGCGGCGCGCGATCTTGACGGGGGAGGACGTGGCGGGCTTCATCTGTTACTCCAGGTTCTGGACCTGTTCGCGGAACTGGTCGATCACAACTTTCAACTCGATACCGGCAGCGGTTACATCGGCTGAGTTCGATTTGGAACAGATCGTATTCGATTCGCGGTTAAATTCCTGTGAGAGAAAATCGAGCTTGCGGCCGACGGGCCCGCCTTTCGCCAGAAGATCGCGGGCGGCGGCCACATGCGCCGTCAGGCGGTCTATTTCTTCCTGCAGGTCGAGCTTGGTGGCCAGCAGCGCAGCTTCGGCATGCAGGCGGGCCGGGTCGAGCTTGACCGAATCATCGACGAGCAGTGCCACCTGCCCTGCCAGCCGTGCCGCAATCACCTTGGGGCTGCGCGAGGCATCGGCCTCGATCGTGGTCTTCAGAAGCTCGATCCGATCGACCTGCGACAGCAGGATCTGTTTGAGGGCAATGCCTTCGCTCTCGCGCATGCGCCGCATGTCGGCCAGCGCCTCGACCAGCCCGTGGAGAAGATCGGCGTCTCGGCCGGCCTGGTCGATCTCGCCCTCTTCCGGCTCGCGAAAATCGATGATGCCGCGAATGGAAAGCAGCGTGTCGAGCCGCAGCGGCGAGGGATCGATCACCCCTTCCAGCTGGCTGCGCAGCGCCAGCACGGCCGACAGCGCCGTCTGGTTGATCACCGCCTCCAGCTGCGCTTCGCTGGCCGACAGGGACAGGCTGATCTGCATGTTGCCGCGGGCGAAATGAGCGGCCGCCTGCTTGCGCACCTCAGCCTCCCAGGCCTCCAGCCCGGGCGGCAGGCGCAGGCGCAGGTCGAGCCCCTTGCCATTGACCGAGCGCAGCTCCCAGGCCCAGCGATGGCGCCCGCTGGTGCCCTCGCGCCTAGCAAACCCTGTCATGGATTGCAGTGTCATCGCATTCCTCCGCTCAAAGCGCCGGTCGTTCATCGGCCGTGCCACGATGGGGGCGAAAGGTCAACTGTGTGGGATGGGGACAAGCCTGCCGCAGTCTCAGACGGTTGGCACAGGCTTGGAAAGCGGCTGAAATTCCGGACACTGCCGCAGCGGCAGCATCCGATATTCAGCGTATCAATTCGGAGTCGCTTCCGTCTTCACCGCATCTTCCGCAGCCTTCACGGCCGCCGCGCGTTCGGCTTCCACCTTGCGCCAGCGCTTGACGTTGGCATTGTGCTCGTCGAGCGTTTCGGCAAAGACATGGCCGCCCGTGCCGTCGGCGACGAAGTAGAGGTCTGGGGTGCGCGACGGGTTGGCGACGGCTTCGAGGGCTGCGCGGCCCGGATTGGCGATCGGCGTCGGCGGCAGGCCCTTGATGATATAGGTGTTGTAGGGCGTTTCCTTTTCCAGATCCGACTTCAGGATCGCCCGGTCGGCCGGTTTCCCCTCGCCGCCGAAGATGCCGTAGATGATCGTCGGGTCGGACTGCAGGCGCATGCCCTTGTTCAGCCGGTTGATGAAGACCGAGGCGACGCGCGGACGTTCATCCGAACGGCCAGTTTCCTTTTCGACCACCGAGGCCAGCACGACGAACTCGCCGATCGTCGCCACCGGCAGGTTGTCGTCGCGCTTTTCCCAGATCTGCTCGACCAGCGATTTCTGGGCGGCGACCATCTGCTGGACGATTTCGGCGCGTTTGGTGCCACGCGAGAACTTGTAGGTGTCCGGGCGCAGCGTGCCTTCGGCCGGCAGTTCCGCCGGCAGGTCACCCTCGAGGATCGGGTCGTCGTTGAGGCGCTTGAACATCTGCTTGACGGTCAGGCCTTCGGGCAGCGACACGGAATAGAGGATCGACTTGCCGGATTTCAGCAGTTCGAAAATCTCGCGCATCGAGGCGCCGGCCTTGATCTCGTATTCGCCGGCCTTCAACGTGTCGTCGCCGAGATAGGCCTGCGTCATGAAGCGGAAGACGCGGCCGTCGGAGACGATGTTGTTGCGCTCCAGCGTCGAGGCGACTTCGGCAATGCCGGCACCGTTGCGGACGATGAAGTTGGAATTGGCCGTCAGCGGGCCGTTCGATTCGTAGGTGTCGAGCGCGTAATAGGCCGTCACCATGGCCGCCAGCGTCACGAAGACAACCAGCGTCATGACGAAATTCAGGAAGATGACGACCTGGCTGCGGGCCTTGCGGGAACGTTTTGGCGGCTGCGGCACCTTTTCGGGACGAAGAGCCTCGCTGGCGGATTTCGGAATGATCGGCCCCTTACGGCCGTCCTGTCTGCCAAACGAATTTTCAGTGTGGTCGCTCATGGTGCTAACGCATGTCCTCATGCTGGTGCGCGGCGCCCGAATCACCTTCGGTAGCCCTGTCGTGCACATCATAAAATGGCTGCCTGTCGCGGGCATGACCTGCCGTCACGCCATCAGGCTGAATGTTCTTCGTTTCAGACCAGAGCATTGCGGCAAAAACGGGATCGCGGCCGCAATGGACCGGGATCGGGACCGCCTGTTTTGGGGTCGTTTTCCGTCGGGCAGGATGCTCCCTTGTCGCCGCCGGGCAGCTGTCTGCCCGGCCGGTCCCCGCCCGGGCCGATACTGCCTGTGTCAGGCGTAGCGGCGCAAGACGAGAGATGCGTTGGTCCCGCCAAATCCAAAGGAATTGGACAGGGCGACATCAATCGTGCGCTTGCGTGCCGTGTGCGGCACCAGATCGATGTCAGTCTCGACATCGGGATTGTCGAGATTGAGGGTCGGCGGGGCAATGTTGTCGCGGATCGCCAGGACCGAGAAGATCGCCTCGACGGCACCGGCGGCACCCAGGAGATGGCCGATCGCCGACTTGGTCGAGGACATCGAGACATTGGCGGCATGATTGCCGACCAGGCGCTCGACGGCTCCAAGTTCGATCGTGTCGGCCATCGTCGAGGTGCCGTGGGCGTTGATGTAGTCGATATCGGCAGCGGTCAGGCCGGCCCGCTTCAGCGCCATCTGCATGCAGCGATAGGCGCCGTCGCCATCCTCGGACGGGGCGGTGATGTGGAAGGCGTCACCAGACAGGCCGTAGCCGACCACTTCGGCATAGATCTTGGCGCCGCGCGCCTTGGCGTGTTCCAGCTCTTCGAGAACGACGATGCCGGCACCCTCGCCCATGACGAAGCCGTCGCGGTCCTTGTCATAGGGGCGCGAGGCCTTTTGCGGATCGTCGTTGTGCTGGGTCGACAGCGCCTTGCAGGCGGCAAAACCGGCCAGCGCAATGCGGCAGATCGGCGATTCGGCGCCACCGGCGACCATGACGTCGGCATCGCCCAGCATGATCAGGCGGCTCGCATCGCCGATGGCGTGCGCGCCGGTGGAACAGGCGGTGACGACCGAATGGTTGGGGCCGCGCAGCTTGTGGCGGATCGACACCTGGCCGGAGGCAAGGTTGATCAGGCGGCCGGGAATGAAGAAGGGCGAAACGCGGCGCGGGCCCTTGTCGCGCAGCGTGTAGCCGCCCTCGACAATGCCTTCGAGACCGCCGATGCCCGAGCCGATCAGCACGCCGGTGGCGATCTGGTCATCGTCGGTCTTCGGGGCCCAGCCGGCGTCGGCCAGCGCCATATCGGCAGCGGCCATCGCGTAGATGATGAAGGGATCGACCTTGCGCTGTTCCTTCAGCTCCATCCAATCGTCAGGATTGAAAGTGCCGTCGGTGCCATCGCCGCGCGGGATGGAACAGGCAATCTTGGCCGGAAGATCGTCGACCTCGAAGGTCGTCACGCGGCTCGCCGCGTTGCCGCCGGCCAGCAGGCGTTGCCAGCTGACTTCAGTTCCACATCCAAGAGGAGATACCATGCCGGTACCGGTGATAACGACACGTCTCATTGTCCGTGACCCACCCTTGCTGTTTCAGCGTTTGTCGCAATGAAGGAGGTGTGACCCAAGAGGGGTCGAGACGGGCCGCGAACGGGCCCGTCTGTTCGCCAGATGGCGAAAATATCAGGCCTGGGCCTTGTCGATGAACTTGACGGCATCGCCAACAGTCAGGATCGAATCGGCGGCATCGTCAGGGATTTCAACGCCGAATTCCTCTTCGAAAGCCATGACCAGTTCGACGGTGTCGAGCGAGTCCGCGCCGAGGTCATCGATGAAGCTTGCGCCTTCGGTTACCTTTTCGGCGTCGACGCCAAGATGATCGATTACAATTTTCTTTACGCGTTCTGCTACGTCGCTCATGTCGGATTCCTCGACCTTTGTTTATTAGCGATGCCTTTGCGGGCACCGGGAACTTCTATTGCTGCCGAATAAACCAAGATGGTTCACCCGGCAATTCTTTCAAGCCGGACTGCGGAGAATACCGTTGCCATATCAAGCAACGAAACATCGCAAAGTCCGTCAACTGCGCACAGTCATGGCCCGATTAACACGGTTTAAGTCTGTCGCAAAGTCCGAATATACATGCGCCCCGTCGCGGTCAACAACCATTGCCCGTCCTGAAGGTGCCGCCCGATCAGATCATCGCCATGCCGCCGTTGACGTGCAGGGTCTGGCCGGTCATGTAGCTGGCTTCCGAAGATGCGAGGTAGGTGACGGCCGAGGCGACCTCCGAGCCGGTGCCCATGCGCTTCATCGGGATCGCGCCCATGATCGCCTCTTTCTGCTTGTCGTTGAGCTTGCCGGTCATGGCGCTCTCGATGAAGCCGGGGGCGACACAGTTGACCGTGACATTGCGCGTGGCGATTTCCTGGGCCAGCGATTTGGTCAGGCCGATCATGCCGGCCTTGGCGGCGCAGTAATTGGCCTGGCCCGGATTGCCGGTGACGCCGACGACCGAGGTGATGTTGATGATGCGGCCATAGCGGCGGCGCATCATCGGATGGGTCAGCTCGCGCGTCAGGCGGAAGACCGCCGTCAGATTGACCTCGAGAACCGCATCCCAGTCGGCATCGCTCATGCGCACGAACAGACCGTCCTTGGTGATGCCGGCGTTGTTGACGAGAATGTCGACGCCACCAAGATCGGCTTCGGCCTTTTCGCCGAGCGCCTTGACGGCATCGCGGTCCGACAGGTTGGCCGGGAACAGGTGAACCCGCTCGCCAAGCGCATTGGCCAGTTCCTCCAGCTTCTCGACGCGCGTGCCGTGCAGGCCGACAATGGCGCCCTGGGCATGCAACTGCCGGGCAATTTCCTCGCCAATACCGCCGGACGCGCCGGTTACCAGGGCCTTGCGGCCGGAAAGATCAAACATGGTGTCGTTCCTTTGTTGGTCGTGATTGGGAATTAGTCGGTAGGAATTAGGGAATGGCCAGGCTCGATCGGAGCATCAGCTTTCCATTCGCTATTCGCCATTCGCTAACCCCTGACTCCTAATCCTACTCACTCAGCGCAGCGATCGCGCTCTCAATATCCGCCGGCGTGTTGATGGCGATGCCCGTCACTGATTTGTCGATGCGGCGGGCGAGACCGGTCAGCACCTTGCCGGAGCCGATCTCGTAGAGCGTCGTCACATCGTTCTTTGCAAACCACTCGACCGTCTCGCGCCAGCGCACCTGGCCGGTGACCTGTTCGACCAGCAGGTTGGCGATCTCTTCGGCATCCGTCACCGGGGCAGCGCGGACATTGGCGATCAGCGGGACGACCGGGTCATGTTTGGCGACCGTTGACAGGGCCTCGCGCATGGCGTCGGCGGCAGGCCCCATCAGGGCCGAATGGAACGGGGCGGACACCGGCAGCATCAGCGCACGCTTGGCACCCTTTTCGGTGGCAAGCGCCGCCGCCTTTTCCACCGCCGCCTTTTCGCCCGAGATCACCAGCTGGCCGCCGCCATTGTCATTGGCGATCTGGCAGGCGCCTTCGGATGTGGCCTCCGTGCAGATGGCCTCGACGTCGGCATGTTCCAGCCCGATGATCGCCGCCATGGCGCCCTTGCCGACCGGCACCGCCGCCTGCATGGCATTGCCGCGAATGCGCAGCAGTCGGGCCGTGTCGGCCAGCGAAAACGTGCCAGCGGCGCAGAGCGCGGAATATTCGCCGAGCGAATGGCCGGCAACGAAGCCGACCTTGGATTTCAAATCGAGCCCGCGCGATTGCAGCACCCGGAGTGCGGCGATCGACACAGCCATCAGCGCCGGCTGGGCGTTGGCCGTCAGTGTCAGGGTCTCTTCGGGGCCGTTCCACATGATGTCGGAGAGCTTTTGCCCGAGCGCCTCGTCGACCTCGTCAAAGACGGCGGCGGCCTCCGGAAAGGCCTCGGCCAGATCCTTGCCCATGCCGAGCGCCTGGCTGCCCTGTCCCGGAAATGTGAATGCGATGGCCATGCGGTGCTCTCTCCCGTCAGACGCGGCGTGGCGCCGCTTCAAGCTTCGATCTATCGGTGCCGCCGGATATAACAAGCCATAGCCAGGGCAGACACGCGCTTTTTCTTCTCCATTCACATTCTTGTCCATCAAGTCAAGCTTTGGCGGGGTTTCGGCAATTTGCCGGGCAGCCCGGATTTCTTCTTGCGCTGCAGCAAACAGCCCCTACATTCCCCCGCGCAAACAGGATCAGGACAGCTTTAGATGCAGTACAAGACACTCGGCCGCACGGACCTCTCGGTTTCGCAGATTTGCCTGGGGACCATGACCTGGGGCACGCAGAACTCGGAAGCCGACGCCCACGACCAGATGGACCATGCGGTCGGGCAAGGCATCAATTTCTTCGACACGGCCGAACTCTACCCGGTCACACCGGCCGGGCCCGAAACGCGCGGACTGACGGAGGACTATATCGGCACCTGGCTGAAGAAGACCGGCAAGCGCAGCGACATCGTGCTGGCCACCAAGGTCGCCGGCCCCGGCCGCCCCTATATCAGAAATGGCACACCGGCCAGCCCGGCAACGATGCGCGAGGCGCTGGAGATCAGTCTCAACCGGCTCAAGACCGACTATGTCGACCTCTACCAGATGCACTGGCCGAACCGCGGCAGCTACGCCTTCCGCCAGAGCTGGACCTACAACCCGTCGGCGCAGGACAAGGCGGCGGTGGCCGATGATCTGATGGCCGTGATGCAGACGCTCGGCGATTTCGTCAAGGAGGGCAAGGTCCGCCATATCGGCGTTTCCAACGACACGGCCTGGGGCGTCATGACTATGCTGGGGCTTGCCGAGAAACACGGGCTTCCCCGCCTCGCTTCGATCCAGAACGAATACAATTTCCTCTACCGGACCCACGACCTGGATCTGGCCGAAATCTCCCATCACGAGGATGTCGGCCTGCTCGCCTATTCGCCGCTCGCCGCCGGTCTCATGAGTGGCAAATATCTCGACGGCGCCGTGCCGGATGGTTCTCGCCTGACCATCAACCCCGATCTCGGCGGCCGCTACAGCCCCTACCAGAACGCCGCCGTCGCCGCCTATACCAGGCTTGCCCGCCAGCACGGCCTAGACCCGGCCCAGATGCAGCTCGCCTTTAGCCTCACCCGCCCCTTCATGACATCCGTCATCATCGGCGCCACGACGATGGACCAGCTGAAAACCAACATCGGCGCCAGGGATGTGGTGCTGCCGAAAGAGGTGATCGAGGGGATTGCACGGCTTCACCGGGCGTTTCCGGGGCCGATTTGAGGGGCTGTCTCAAACACCCATGACGGCTTGTTGCAATCCAACAACGCCCGGTAAATTATGATTAACGCATCTTTCATTTTAGCGATTTCGTATATAGAAATATTACTCGCCTAAGTTGGAGACGCGCATGAGCAGAATTGGCGTTCTTGGTTTGGTGATCTTTGCACTGCCTACAGTCCCACCCGCAATTTGGTGGACGGTAAAACAGATTGCTGCAACGAAGATTTCGGACACCGTACATGCGGTCGAGAACAGCTTTTCCAACGTCAAAGAAGATGACGCCACCTTCCATAACGCGTCGGTGGGGCGTGAGAATACGACACCGCTTGAGACGTTTGAAAGCGTAACGATCCCAACAAACGATGGGGTTGAACGAACCGCCCAGCAACTGGGGTCTTCAACACCAGAACGGCGCGTTTCGCCTCATATCCGCCTTGCTCCGAAAACGGCTGTTTCCAAGGGCACCATCGATACGCAGCCGGACGAAGAGTATGCGGAGGATGACAATGCTGACGTCATTTACGGTAGCCAGTCTGACACGCGTCAGCTGCCGGAAAGAGAATATGGCGTGACCATGGGCTACACGGACGATTGGCCCATCGTGGTCCGAAGGCAAGAGCCGGATTGGCCGATCCAACGCCTGGATCGGGTTCGCAAACACTCCGGCAAAGGCGTCGTTGGCAGGGGCGACTACTATCAGGGCGTCGATCCACACAGGGGCCAGTAGGCGTCCTTTATCCAACCGGTCTGCAGAACCTAGTACCTGCACCGGGCGCTTCCGGGGTCGATTTGATATGTGCCGTTCTGCCGCGTGCGGAACCTCGTCGCGGTCCATGCATTCCTCCAGCGAATGGAGGCATGCGCATGACGAAATTCCGCAAAGGGCACCGGGTCGAATGGACCTGGGGGGCGCACACGGCTGAAGGCAAGATCGCCGAGAGTTTTATCGAGGACGTCGAGCGGACCATCAAAGGCGAAACAGTGAAGCGCAAGGCGTCGGACGAGGAACCCGCCTATCTGATCGAGCAGGAGGACGGTGGCCGGGTTTTGAAGAGCCATTCGGAGCTGCGGAGCGTGTCGTGAGGATCTGAGTGTTCGGTGCTCTCTGTACGAGTGGAGAAGCTTCATCCCCATCTGTCACTTCGTGACATCTCCCACACAAGGGGGGAGATTGGGGGCTGCGCTGATAGCGATTTTTCTCCAATGTCTCTTCTATTGTGGGGCACAAAAGCTCATGACAATCTCCCCCCAAGTGGGGAGATGTCCCGGAGGGACAGAGGGGGGGCGAGCTTGCTCCGACGTCAGCTACCCCCCGAACCCACGGAACCAGCGGGGAGACTTAACAGGATGCGAACCACCTATGAGGGCCGGCACACGACATAAGCCCCCGCCGCCGGAGAACAGATATGCATTCAGACACAGACCTGCGCGACAGCCTGAAACGCAAGATAATTGCGGTTTGCGATGCCAAGATCGCGCAGAAGGGTTCCGGTGTGGGCCTCTCCTTCTATGCCTTCTTCGCCAATCGCAATGACGATCCGGAGCTGTTGATGGAGGCGGCCGAGTGGTGGATCCGCACCCACAGGCTCGATCATTTCGAAAAGGCGGTGAAGATCAAGGCGATGGTCGAACAGGTCGCGGTGCGATAGGCGGCGGAGCGATGCCTTGTCCGGCCTAATTTCCCCCTGCCCCTTGCTTCTCACCGGAAAATCCGTATAAGCGCGGCTGTTCGCAACACCCGGTCATCTGGCTGGTGGCTGAACGGAGGGCCGGTTCTCGCGAGGGAACCTGTCGGGACCAACAGAGGTCCAGCCTCCCGTGTCTCCGCTCTCGACCGTCTCGAAACAACACTTTCTTGCCCGCTGGTTTCCAGCCAATAGAACAGTCGTTGAGGCTTAGCCGCTAGGGTCCGGGTTAGAAACAAGCAAGAAAGGCAAGCCTCATGGCTCTTTATGAACATGTATTCCTTGCGCGCCAGGATGTGTCCGCACAGCAGGTAGACGCCCTCGTCGAGCAGTACAAGGGCGTACTCGAAGCAAACGGCGGCAAGGTTGGTCGCGTCGAAAACTGGGGCCTCAAGTCCCTTACCTACCGCATCAACAAGAACCGCAAGGCGCATTACGTTCTCATGGACATCGATGCTCCGGCACCGGCCGTTCACGAAATGGAACGCCAGATGCGCATCAGCGAAGACGTCCTTCGCTACATGACGATCGCTGTTGAAAAGCATGAAGACGGCCCGTCCGCCATGATGCAGAAGCGCGACCGTGATGACCGTCCGCGCCGCGATGGCGACCGTCCCGACCGTGGCCCGCGCGAAGACCGCGGCTTCGGCGACCGCCCGCCGCGCGGTGACCGCGACGACCGTCCGCGCCGTCCGCGCGAAGACCGGGTATAAGGAGAGAAGACCATGGCTGACATTTCATCCGCTCCGGCACGCCGCCCGTTCCACCGCCGCCGCAAGACCTGCCCCTTCTCGGGCGCAAACGCACCGCGGATCGACTACAAGGACATCCGTCTGCTGCAGCGCTACATTTCCGAGCGCGGCAAGATCGTTCCTTCGCGCATCACCGCAGTTTCGCAGAAGAAGCAGCGCGAACTCGCCCAGGCGATCAAGCGCGCCCGTTTCCTCGGCCTGCTGCCTTACGTCATGTCGTAAGGCTGTGCCTGCGTCAGTCGCCTGACTCGACGCAAGCATGGTTCGACGCGAGCCTGACTCAAGGCCGTGACTCCAGGTAAGGCAATACTCCTTGAGGGATGTTGCCTTACCGATCTCCCTTCCGCGTTGGGCGCGAATCGGAAACCGGGTGTTTCATCACACTCAAAACCCATGTTGGGGCGCCGTCCATTGCGGATCGCCTCTAACTGCTTGATAGCAGGACAGCGAACGTGAAGATTTTCGACCGGACATCGCTGCTGATCGGCATTCTTGCCGGCGTGACCGCGGCCCTGCTTTCGCTGGGCTCGAGCACGGCGTCGCTGTTTGCCATCGTGCTCTATACGGCCTCGGCACTGCCGGTGCTGATTGCCGGTCTCGGCTGGGGCAACAGGGCGTCGATCGTTGCCATCCTCGTTGCTGGCGCCCTCACCTTTTTTGCCGCCTCGCCGTATTTCGCCCTCCTGATCGCGGTCATCACGCTGATCCCGGCGGGCCTTCTCAGCCATTTCGCCAATCTTGCACGGCCTGCCTCCGAACTCGGCGGTCCTGACGATGCGCTGGCCTGGTATCCGCTGTCGGACATTCTCACCAATCTCTGCGGCATGGTCACCGTCAGCATGATCGTCGTCGGCACCGTCATCGGTTATGACAGCGCCATTGCCGATCAGATGGTCGACATGGTGCTGCTGGCGCTGAAGCAGCAGGAGCCGCTCTACAATCCGGATGCGGCCGCCATCGCCCAGATGAAGGCGGTCTTCGGGCTGGCGCTGCCGATGGTGCAGGGCCTGCTCTGGGTGATCCTGATCTTCACCGCCTACTACATTGCCACCCGCATCGTGCAGGCCTCGGGCAAGTCGCTGCGGCCGCGCGAAGACATGCCGTCGACGCTGCGCATGCACCGTAACGCCATCTTCGTCTTCCTCGGCGGCCTCGTCCTTTCCTTCCTCGGCGGCATTCCGGCGATGGTCGGCGCGCTTGTCTGCGGCACGTTCGGCGCCGGCTTCCTGATGGCGGGTTTCGCCACGCTTCACTTCCGCACACGCGGCAAATCCTGGCGGCTGCCGGTGCTCTGGCTCACCTATGTCTCGGTGTTCCTGTTCACCATTCCCGCCTTCTTCATTCTCCTGTCGGGGCTGATCGATACACGGCGCACCATCGCCGTCTCCCCGTCCGGAAAGACTGCAAACCTCGAAAACGACAACAACACCTGATCTGATACTGAAAGGAAAAAGACAATGAACGTTATTCTGCTTGAACGCATCGCCAAGCTTGGCCAGATGGGCGACACCGTCAAGGTTCGCGACGGCTTTGCCCGCAACTTCCTGCTGCCGCTCGGCAAGGCACTGCGCGCCAACGCCGCCAACAAGACCCGTTTCGAATCCGAGCGCGCGACGCTCGAAGCCCGCAACCTCGAGCGCAAGTCCGAAGCCCAGAAGGTTGCTGAAACCCTCGACGGCAAGACCTTCGTCATCGTCCGTTCGGCTGGCGAAACCGGCCAGCTCTACGGTTCGGTCGCTGCCCGCGACATCGTCGAAATTCTCGGCGCCGAAGGCTACACGATCGGCCGCAACCAGGTGGACCTCAACACCCCGATCAAGGCGATCGGCGTTCACCAGGTCGTCCTGCACCTGCATGGCGAAGTCGAAATCTCGATCGGCATCAACGTTGCCCGTTCGGCCGATGAAGCCGAGCGCCAGCTGAAGGGCGAAAGCCTGACATCGGCCGATGCCATCTACGGCGTTGATGAAGACGCGCTGAAGGCCGAAGACTTCTTCGATCCGGAAGCCGACTACAATGACGGCGAAGACGAATAAGCTTTCCGGTCACGGAAAGACCGAAGGCCCGGATCTCGCGATCCGGGCCTTTTGCATTCTCAGGTCTTGGCGCTTCGATCAGTTGGCCTCGGCATCCCCATCTACCCCAGCATCCTTGTCGATGCGCACCACCACCGACAGGCCGGGCGCTAGAGAAGCGGCCAGCGGCTGATCGGCATCGACCGTGATGCGCACCGCGATGCGCTGGGCGACCTTGGTGAAATTGCCGGTCGCATTGTCGGGCTTGATGACGCTGAACTCGGAGCCCGCGGCCGGCGAGAAGCGCTCGATATGACCCTTGAGCGCCGTCTTCTGCAGGGCGTCGACCGTGAAGGAGACCGGCTGGCCGATCTTCATGCCCGAGAGCTGGGTTTCCTTGAAATTGGCGATGATCCAGATGTCCGACGGCACCACCGCCATCAGCTGGGTTCCGGCCGTGACATACTGGCCGAGCCGGGCGCCGACCTCGCCCAGCCGTCCATCCCGCGGCGCTGTGATCGTCGTGTTGGCCAGATCAATCTTCGCCAGTTCGACGGCGGCCTCGGCGCCGGTGACGGCGGCCTCCAGCGTTGCGCGCGTGCCGAGCGTCGTCGCCAAGGCCTGCCGGGCGACCTCGACGGCGGCATTGGCCTGGTTGACGGCCGCCTTGCCTTGCTCGAAGGCGGTACGCGTCTCGTCGGCGGCGCTGGCCGTCACCACGCCCTTTGCGGCCAGCGGTTCGATGCGTTCCCAGGAGGCCTTGACGCGGTTGAAGGCCGAGGTGGCGCTGTCGAGCTGCGCCTCGCTGGCGGATATGCCGGCCTTGGCCGAGAGTTCCTGCTGGTGCGAATTGGCCAGCGCCGCCTTCTGCCCGGCGAGCGTCGCATTCGCCTGTGCCAGCTTCTCGGCGTAGATCCGATCATCGATCTTCACCAGCACCTGGCCCGCTTTCACCGTGTCGTAGTCGGACACCGGAACCTCGGCGACATAGCCGGGCAGCTGCGGACTGACGATGGTGACGAAACCGCGCACATAGGCGTTCTCGGTCGTTTCCACCGAACTCATGAAGGGCGGCAGGCGCCAGGCGTAGAGGACGAGGAACAGACCGGCGATGCCGGCGATGAGGACGATGACGGTGGTGGGGCGGAGAAACTTGGCCATATCGGATTTCGCTTTTCAGGACGCGGACGCAACAGCGTCCGCCGGTGGCTGCATCAGCCGTTTGAGAGCAAGGTGCAGGAGAAGGGCCCCGAGCGCCAGCGTGGCGATCACGGCAAGGAGCAGGAAGGCATCGTTGTAGGCGAGAACATTTGCCTCGCGGGTGATCTGCTGGGAGAGCAGCGCCAGCCCTTCGGCATTGAGGATGGCCTTGTCGGTGATGACCTTGCCATAGACGGCCGAGAGCTGGGCGACACGCTGGGCGACGATCGGGTCTGTGAGCAGAACCTGCTCGACCAGAATGTTGGAATGGAATTTCTCGCGGATCGTCACGAAGGTGCCGAGCGCGGCCGAGCCGAGCAGCGCCCCGATGCTCTGGGTGAAGACGAAGATGACGATGAAGCTGAGAATGTAGTTCGGCCCCTTGGCCAGCGCCGCCTTGAAACCATTGGCCATGGCCGGCGGCAGGAACAGCGCCGTGCCGGCGGCAATCATCGCCTGGCTCAGATACATCTGTTCCGGCCGGGTGAGATTGGTGGCGTCGCTGTCCATATAGGCGCCGGCCGCAATCAGCGTCAGGGCAATGACATGGGCCGTCTCCGTATGGCCCGGTTGCATCAGCGCTGCGCAGAACAGGCCACCGGCGATTGATGCGCCGAGGATGATCCAGTAGAGCATCGCCGTCTGGTCGTATTGCAGGCCGAGCACCTGATAGAAATTGGCGGCGATGGTGGACTGTTCAGAGGCGACCAGACGGAAGACCAGCAGCACGGCGGCAAAGTGCAGGTTTTCCCTGCTGACCAGCCAGCGCACATCGATCAGCGGCGTTTCCCTGTCGAGTTCGCGGATGACGACGGATGTCAGCGTGACGACGGCGATAGCGAGCAGCACACCCAGCCACGGCGCCTCGAACCACCAGTAGAGCCGGCCCATCGACAAGAAGATCGCCAGACAGCCGAAGCCTACGGCGAGCAAGAGATAGCTGATGATATCGCCGAACTGGATGACTTTTGCGCGGGGGAGTGGTGTCAGCGGCAGGAGATAGATGACCGGCAGGACGATCAGCGCCATAGCCATTTCCAGCGTGTAGAGCCCCTGCCACTGGCCGTATTCGATCAGCTGCGGTGAGACCAATCGGGTGATCGGGGCGGCGAGCGTGGTGTTGAGCAGCGCCAGACTGAGGCCGATGGTGAGCTTTTTGGCCGGCGGGAAGGCTTCGAGCATGTAGAGAAAGCCGAGCGTCGACAGCGGTGCGGCGGCCATGCCGCTGATGAAGCGCACGACGAGGGCTGAATGCAGGTCGGACACAAAGAGATTGAGGACCGAGACGAGGACGAAGCAGATGATGCCGATTTCGGCGAAACGGCGCAGGCCATATTGCGTGCGGATCTTCACCAGCGCGATGGCCATGCTGACATTCGGCGCCAGATAGGCAGCCGACAGCCAGGCGGCTTCGAGCGAGGTGGCCGAGAGCGAGCCCTGCACCTGCGTGATATTGGCAATCGCCAGGTTCATGCCGAGGCCCTGGGTCAGGAATAAAAGGACCGAAGACATCATGTAGAGCGAGGCTTTCCCGGCGCTCATGTCAGGCGGTGGCGGTGGAGCGGGCGCCGGTGGGGCCTCCTTTTCTGCCGCGTTGGCCGCCTCGCTTACGGTCGCGCTCATCGCCTCAGTTCCGGTTTGCAGCTTGCATGTTGCCGGCCATGGTGCGCAACACATCGAGCGCGACGGTGACATCACCCTCCTCGACACCGCCCAGCAGTTCCTTGCGGATTTCGCAGGCCAGCCGGTCGATCTCCGCGGCGATGCTGCGCCCGTAGTCGGTCATGTGGACGCGTTTGACCCGGCGGTCGGACTGCTCGGCGCGGCGCTCGACAAAGCCCTGTTTTTCCATGCCATCGAGCAGGCGCACCATGGTCGGTGTCTCGATATCGAGCTCTTCGGCAAGATCACGCTGGTTCAACCCGTCCTGTTTCGACAGGCTGAACAGGGCCCGTGCGCGCGACAGGGTGAGGCCGCGCTCCTTGACCTTGGCATCAAACAGCGAGCGGAGCTTGCGGTTGACCAGAGCCAGTTCGTCGAACAGTTCGCGGTTTTGAGCGGATTGCGGCATGTCGTAGTCTTTCCATATTACTAGCAGGCTAATAGTTTTAAGACTAGCTAATCCTGGTGAAGGGAAATTTCAAGAGGCCGCGCGTGAAATGGGGTATGATGACGCGGTGCGAATCGCCCTTGAGCGATGGTGCGAAGGTCAACCGAAAATGCGGGTATAAGGCAGATTTATTTGCCGCCCTGTGGACGAGTGGAACAATGGTGAAACTGCACCATTCCAGGCGAACGGTTGTCCACTGTGGCTGCCCTGCCCTTGACCCCGGCGGCCAGCCGGATCAAACCGGGCAGCTTGAAAACCGGCGATCAGACAGAGACCAGGAATCATGAACGAAGCACCGCGCAGGATTGCCCCCGTGGCAAGAGATCAGCAGACCGAGGCACATTATCGCCAGGCGCCGAACAATCTCGAGGCCGAACAGGCGCTGCTGGGCGCGATCCTCGTCAACAATGATGCCTTCTATCGTGTTTCGGATTTCTTGAAGCCCGTGCACCTGAACGAACCGCTGCACCGCAAGATCTTCGAGGTCGCCGGCGATATCATCCGCATGGGCAAGACCGCCAATCCGGTGACGATCAAGACCTTCCTGCCGGCCGACGACAAGGTCGGCGATATGACCGTGGCGCAATATCTGGCGCGGCTGGCCTCCGAGGCCGTGTCGATCATCAATGCCGAAGACTATGGCCGCGCCATTTATGATCTGGCGCTGCGCCGCTCGCTGATCACCATCGGCGAGGACATGGTCAACATCGCCTTCGACGCGCCGCTCGACATGCCGCCGCAGAACCAGATAGAGGATGCCGAGCGCCGCCTGTTCGAACTGGCCGAAACCGGCCGCTACGATGGCGGTTTCCAGTCGTTCAACGATGCGGTGGCGCTGGCCATCGACATGGCCGGACAGGCGTTCGAGCGCGACGGCAACCTGTCGGGCATTTCGACGGGCATTCATTCGCTGGACGGCCGCATGGGCGGGCTGCAGCGCTCCGACTTGATCGTGCTTGCCGGACGGC
Source organism: Pararhizobium sp. (assembly GCA_030655075.1). Classification (GTDB taxonomy): domain Bacteria; phylum Pseudomonadota; class Alphaproteobacteria; order Rhizobiales; family Rhizobiaceae; genus JAURWE01. Next base: position 64,949 of record JAURWE010000099.1, on the reverse strand, counting down.
CGGGCATGGGCAAGACGTCGCTCGCCACCAACATCGCCTACAACATCGCCGCCGCCTTTGAAGGCGAGATCCAGGCGGACGGCACGACCAAGGCCAAAAACGGCGGCGTCGTCGGCTTCTACTCGCTGGAAATGTCGTCGGAACAGCTCGCCACCCGTATCATTTCCGAGCAGACGGAAGTCTCCTCCTCAAAAATCCGCCGCGGTGACATTTCCGAGGCCGATTTCGAAAAGCTCGTCGCCTGCAGCCAGATGATGCAGAAAGTGCCGCTCTATATCGACCAGACCGGTGGTATCTCGATCGCGCAGCTCTCCGCTCGTGCCCGCCGCCTGAAGCGTCAGCGTGGCCTCGACTGCCTGATCGTCGACTATATCCAGCTGATGACCGGTTCCGGCAAATCCAACGACAACCGCGTGCAGGAAATCACCCAGATCACCACGGGCCTGAAAGCGCTGGGCAAGGAGCTGAACGTTCCGATCATCGCCCTGTCGCAGCTGTCGCGCGCGGTGGAAAACCGCGAAGACAAACGCCCGCAGCTGTCCGACCTGCGCGAATCGGGCTCGATCGAGCAGGACGCCGACGTCGTGCTGTTCGTGTTCCGCGAGGAATACTACGTGAAGAACATGGAACCGCGCGACGAGTTCGACCCGAAGTACGAAGAGTGGAAGATGCTGTTCGAGAAGGTCAAGGGCACCGCCGACGTGATCATCGCCAAGCAGCGCCACGGACCGACCGGCACCGTCAAGCTCGCCTTCCAGGCCGAATTCACCCGCTTTACCGACCTTGCCGACCCGAGCTTTACCCAGTTCGAACATTGATCTTTTCGCCAGTCTCAGGGTTTGAGGAACGGCAGCCTGCAGAGATCGGCGACTTTTGTCAGGGCATTGAGGACCCGGACCTTTTGCTTCGCGCCCTCGAAGGCCATGCGGTCGATGCGATCGTCGCAGGTGGAATAGATATCGGCCGGCTTTGCCTGCAGGTCGTAGGCGGTGCGGCAGAAGAGGCCCCTGCCCTTCAGGGTAAAGCCGATGGCCTTGAGGCTCGCGACCGGAATCTGGTTCGTCTGCGAACTCAGGTCGTCCGCAGTGGCAAAACCATCGATCAATTCCACCTTGGAAAAATCCGTCACGGTGACGCTCATCTGCCCCCAGTTGGGCGGCTTTTGAAACATTTCGGTGCTGCGAATCCTGCAGGGATGGCCATCCACCTCCAGCACCGTCACGAGCCGGGCGCCCTCTTCCACAACACCGACCATGGACGAGACCAGCGTATCGCCCTCATGCCGGATCGTCCGGAAATCCGGTGTGTGCCCCAAAAACTCGGCGAAGGCGGCCAGCCGGTCCTGCGCCTCGTCGGCCCGCGCACCGCTGACAGCGAGCACTAGAATGGTCAAAGCGATCGAAACGGTGCGCATGCGGCCTCCTCAGCTGTTTGTAAAGACTAGCATGGGCCGGACAGGCCGCACGTTTCATTTTCGGGGGCAATGATTGCGGCGTTCCAGTGGAGCCTGTATCTCTTGCCTGGAGATCAATGAGATAGTGCCGCCATGGACGAGATATTCGCCGCCGCCTCGAACCGCCTGACGATCGATCTTGAAGCCCTTGTCGACAATTGGCGGAAGATGGGCAGGCTGTCCGGCAAGGCGCGGGCGGCGGCCATTCTCAAGGCAGATGCCTACGGGCTGGGGATCGAGCCCGTAGCCGAAGCGCTTTACGAGGCCGGCGCGCGTGATTTCTTTGTCGCCAATGCCGAAGAAGGCGCCGATCTGCGGCCGCTGGTGCCGGATGGCCGGATCTATATCCTCGCCGGCATGTGGCCCGGCAACGAGCCGCTGTTCTTCGACAATGGCCTCGTGCCGATCATCAATTCGGAAGAACAGCTGGCCGTCTACATGGCGGCGATTTCCGAGCGCGGCGACCATCCGTGCGTGCTGCATGTCGACACGGGCATGAACCGGCTGGGGCTTTCGGTGGAGGAAGCGCTGGCGCTTGCCAACGATCCGGCCCGGCCGGCCAGTTTTTCGCCGGTGCTGGTCATGAGTCATCTCGCCTGCGCCGACGACAAAAACCACCCGGCCAACCGGCAGCAACTGGAATCATTCCGCGCGGTTAGCGCCGCTTTCGAAGGTGTCGAATCAAGCCTGGCCAATTCGGCCGGTGTGCATCTGGGTCCGGATTTCCACTTCGACCTCACCCGCCCGGGCATCGCGGTCTACGGCGGCGCGGCGGCCAATGGAGGCCAGAACCCGATGCGGCCGGTGGTGACGGCGGAAGCGCGGATCGTGCAGATCCGCGAGGCGAAAGCCGGCACCAGCGCCAGCTACGGCGCCACCGCGACGCTTGCCCGCGACAGCCGCATCGCCACCGTGGCCATCGGCTACGCTGATGGCTACCACCGCGCATCCGGCTCCGGCGTGCCGCTGCGCGCGACCGGCATCCCAGGCGCCTTCGGCTTCGTGGTCGGACATCGCGTGCCGCTGATCGGCCGGGTGACAATGGACCTGACGCTGTTCGACGTCACCGACGTTCCCGAAACTGCGGTACGGGCCGGCGATTATATCGAGATTTTCGGCAGCAACATTCCGGTCGACGAGGCCGCGAGGGCCGCCGGCACCATCGGCTACGAGATGCTGACCAGCCTCGGCAACCGCTATGAACGGCTCTATCTCGGCTGATTTTTCGCGGTGACCCGGTAGGAACTGTTCCGCCCTTCTGCTAGGATTGAGCAGAATTCACAGGGAGCCCGATCATGTCGAATGCCAAGAAATCCTTCGTCATCGGCGATCACTTCGACGCCTTCATTGCCGAAAAGGTCGCGTCTGGGCGTTTCAACAATGCCAGCGAGGTGGTGCGGGCCGGGCTGCGGCTGTTGGAGCGCGACGAGGCCAAGATGGTGGAGTTGCGCAAGCTTATTCAGGCGGGCGAAGACGATATTGCGGCTGGCCGAGTCTTTGAATATGACAGCGCCGACGCCCTGCTGGCCGACATAAAAAGCGGGGAGTTCGACAATTAAGCCCCGGATTCTGGTTTTGTCGGCACAGGCGCGGCGCGATCTTCGGTCGATGCACGCCTATATCAATGTCTACAATCCAAAAGCGGCCGATCGTTTTGTCCTCGATCTCTACGCGAAGATGCAACAGGTGGCCGGGTTGGGCCTGACCGGCGTTCGGCAACAGGACACGGGTTCGGAGGTAAGAATTCTTCCCTATCGCGACCGAATCATTCATTTCCGGGTTTCGTCTTCCCATATCCGCGTCCTGCGCATCCTTCACGGGCGGCAGGACATTTCTTCCGATGACTTCCCCGAAAGCGAGATTTGATGGCCAAGGCTAGAGCACAATTCGTCTGCCAGAACTGCGGCACGGTTCATGCGCGCTGGGTTGGCAAGTGCGAAGGCTGCGGCGAGTGGAACACGATCATCGAAGACGACCTGATGGGGGGTATCGGCGGCGGTCCGGGCAAAACGCCCAAAAAAGGCCGCTCGGTGGCGCTGACGACATTGTCGGGCGAAACCGAGGACGCGCCGCGCATCATGACCGGCATTTCCGAGCTTGATCGGGTCACGGGCGGCGGTTTTGTGCGCGGCTCGGCGCTGCTGGTCGGCGGTGATCCCGGCATCGGCAAATCGACCGTGCTGATGCAGGCGGCCGCAGCGCTTGCCCGTCAGGGTCACCGGGTCATCTACGTCTCGGGCGAAGAAGCCGTGGCGCAGGTGCGGCTCAGGGCACAGCGGCTGGGGGCTGCGGACACCAACGTGCTGCTCGCCGCCGAGACCAACGTCGAGGACATTTTGGCGACGCTGGGCGATGGCAAGCGGCCGGATCTCGCCATCATCGATTCGATCCAGACGCTGTGGAGCGACGTGGTCGATTCGGCGCCCGGCACGGTGACGCAGGTGCGAACGGGCGTTCAGGCCATGGTGCGCTTCGCCAAGCAGACGGGGGCCGCCATCGTTCTCGTCGGCCATGTCACCAAGGACGGCCAGATCGCCGGCCCTCGCGTCGTCGAGCACATGGTCGACGCCGTGCTCTATTTCGAGGGCGACCGGGGCCAGCACTACCGCATCCTGCGCACCGTCAAGAACCGCTTTGGCCCGACCGACGAGATCGGCGTTTTCGAAATGTCGGACAAGGGCCTGCGCGAGGTGACCAACCCGTCGGAGCTGTTTCTGGGCGAGCGTAACGCCAAGGCGCCGGGCGCTGCCGTGTTTGCCGGCATGGAAGGCACGCGGCCGGTTCTGGTCGAGGTGCAGGCGCTGGTGGCGCCGACTTCGCTTGGAACACCGCGCCGCGCCGTCGTCGGCTGGGACAGCGCCCGCCTGTCGATGATCCTTGCCGTTCTCGAGGCCCATTGCGGTGTCCGGCTCGGCCAGCACGACGTTTACCTCAATATTGCCGGCGGATACCGCATCACCGAGCCAGCAGCCGATCTTGCTGTGGCTTCCGCACTGGTTTCATCACTTGCTGGTATTGCCCTTCCGACCGATTGCGTCTATTTCGGCGAGGTCAGTCTGTCCGGCGCCGTCCGGCCGGTGGCGCACACGGCCCAGCGGCTCAAGGAAGCCGAGAAACTGGGGTTCTCGCAGGCCGTTCTTCCGTCTGCTTCCGCCGACCTGCCGAAGGTTTCGGGCATGCGGTGGAGCGAGATGGAAGGCCTGCCCGATCTGGTGGCGCGCATTGCCGGCTCGCGCGGCGTGCAGATACAGGCAGACAATGACGACTAAGCCATCCCCTTGGGGAAAAGGCCGCAGTCCAAAGAAGAATTTTACTGCGGAGCGTGGCCGCAGCCCTGGAGTAGGACACAATGCCCATAACAATTCTCGACGGTATCGTTCTCGGCGTCGCACTGTTTTCGGCCATTCTCGCCATGGTGCGCGGCTTCTCGCGCGAGGTCCTGTCCGTTGCAAGCTGGGTCGGCGCTGCAGCGGCTGCCTACTTCCTCTATCCGGTCCTTTTGCCCTACGCCAAGGACTACACGACCAGCGACACGGTCGCCATGGTCGGCTCGGCCGGCGCGATCTTCGTCGTCGCGCTGATCGTCATTTCCTTCATCACCATGCGGATCGCCGATTTCATCATCGACAGCCGCATCGGCGCGCTTGACCGCACGCTCGGCTTCCTGTTCGGCGCTGCCCGCGGCATCCTGCTCGTCGTCGTCGCCATCCTGTTCTTCAACTGGCTGGTCGCACCGGCACAGCAGCCGGTCTGGGTGACCACGGCAAAATCCAAGCCGCTGCTCGACAATCTCGGCGAAAAGCTGCTGGCACTGCTGCCTGAAAATGCCGACGCGACGATCCTCGACCGCCTGCGCGGCAAGGACCCGACCGGCGAAGGCGAGAACGACGGCACGGGCGGCACGGAAACGACGCCGCCGGTGGACGAGACGCCGGCCACCAACGATACGCCGGCGACCAACGGCTGACGATCAAACAAAGCCCGCACTGCGGGCTTTGTCCGTTTGGGCCAAAGGGGTCCGGCGGCATTATCGACGAATAGACAGTGACGAATGCCACTCCTTTCAGGCATGATCTCTTGAAGGACGGCAGCAAGCATACGATATGCGCGATGCGTGTGCGCGGAAAGGCCAACTGCAATGACCCATTTGCATTCCCCCGACCTGGACAATGATATGGATGGCGATACGCTACATGAAGAATGCGGCGTGTTCGGCATCTTGGGACACCCGGATGCGGCGGCGCTGACGGCGCTCGGCCTGCATGCACTCCAGCATCGCGGCCAGGAAGCAGCCGGTATCGTCACCTTCGACGGGCAGCAGTTCTACACCGAAAAGCGCATGGGCCTGGTCGGCGACCATTACACCGATCCGGCAACGCTGGCGAAACTGCCGGGCACCATCTCGATCGGCCACACGCGCTATTCGACGACAGGCGAAGTGGCGCTGCGCAACGTCCAGCCGCTGTTTGCCGAACTCGAAGTCGGCGGCATCGCCATCGCCCACAATGGCAACTTTACCAACGGCCTGACGCTGCGCCGCCAGATCATCGCCACCGGCGCCATCTGTCAGTCGACATCCGATACCGAAGTCGTTCTGCACCTGATCGCCCGCTCCCGCCATTCGTCGACCGCCGACCGCTTCATCGATGCCATCCGCCAGATGGAAGGCGGTTATTCCATGGTGGCCATGACCCGCACCAAGCTGATCGCGGCGCGCGACCCGATCGGCATCCGGCCGCTGGTCATGGGCGAACTCGACGGAAAGCCGATCTTCTGCTCGGAAACCTGCGCGCTCGACATCATCGGCGCGAAATACGTGCGAGACGTCGAAAACGGCGAAGTCATCATCTGCGAGATCGAGGCCGACGGTTCCGTGTCGATCGACGCCCGCAAGCCGAACAAGCCGCAGCCGGAGCGGCTCTGCCTGTTCGAATATGTCTATTTCGCCCGTCCCGATTCCGTCGTCGGCGGCCGCAACGTCTATGTCGCTCGCAAGAACATGGGCATGCATCTCGCCAAGGAATCGCCTGTCGAGGCCGATGTCGTCGTGCCGGTTCCCGACGGCGGCACGCCGGCAGCGATCGGCTTTGCCCAGGCAAGCGGCATCCCGTTCGAGCTCGGCATCATCCGCAACCACTATGTCGGCCGCACCTTCATCGAGCCGACCCAGTCGATCCGTGCCTTCGGCGTCAAGCTCAAACATTCCGCCAACCGCGCCATGATCGAAGGCAAGCGGGTGGTGCTGATCGACGATTCGATCGTGCGTGGAACGACCTCGCTGAAGATCGTCCAGATGATCCGCGAAGCCGGCGCGCTTGAAGTGCATATCCGCGTCGCCAGCCCGATGATCTACCACCCGGACTTTTACGGCATCGACACGCCGGACGCCGATAAGCTCTTGGCCAACCAGCACAAGGACCTGGCCTCGATGTGCAAGTTCATCGGCGCTGATTCGCTGGAGTTCCTGTCGATCGACGGGCTCTACCGCGCCGTCGGCGGCGAAGACCGCAACAATGCCCGGCCGCAGTTCACCGACCATTACTTCACCGGTGACTATCCGACCCGCCTGCTCGACAAGAACGGCGAAGCGGCCGGACCAAAGCTGTCCGTGCTCGCCAGCAAGGGCTGATACTCAGCCGCGACGTCAATCTGCTTCGCCCGGCGCCCGAAGCCATGGCGCAGCACTTCCAGCATCCCATTTTTCGGAGCCATCCAGACATGATCGATCTTACCGGCCGCATTGCCCTGGTCACCGGCGCATCGCGCGGCATCGGCTATTTTACCGCGCTGGAACTCGCCAAAGCCGGCGCGCACGTGATCGCCTGTGCCCGCACGGTCGGCGGCCTCGAAGATCTGGACGATGCGATCAAGGCTGCCGGGGGAAGTGCGACGCTGGTGCCGTTCGATCTGACCGACATGAGCGCCATCGACAAGCTCGGCGGCTCGATCTTCGAACGCTGGGGCAAGCTCGATATTCTCGTCGCCAATGCCGGCATGCTCGGCATCATCTCGCCGATCGGCCATATCGAGGCCAAGGTGTTTGAAAAGGTGATGACGGTGAACGTGACGGCTACCTGGCGGCTGATCCGCTCGGTGGAGCCGCTGCTCCTGAAATCCGACGCGGGCCGGGCACTGATCCTGTCGTCAAGCGCCGCCCACAAATGCAAGCCCTTCTGGGGCGCCTACTCCGCCTCCAAGGCGGCCGTCGAGGCGCTGGCGCGCACCTGGGCGCACGAGACGCAGCGCACGTCCCTGCGCATCCTCAGCGTCGATCCGGGCGCCACGCGCACGGCCATGCGGGCACAGGCCATTCCCGGCGAAGACCCCGACACCCTGCCGCACCCGTCCGAGACCGCCGCAGCCCTTCTGCCCCTCGTCGGCCCCGGCCAGACCGAGACCGGCAAGCTGTTCATCGTGCAGGACAAGAAGATTGTGGACTACCGGATGCCGGCTTAATGCATCTCTCCCAAAAGTGTGCGCGGTTTTGGGCTAAAGACATGCATAATACAAAGACCTAAAGCGCATTGCGTGAATCCGTGTTCATGCAATGCGCTTTAGGCGATCGCGTCGCAGACACGGCGCATCGCTTTTTGCGCTATGTTGAAAAACGGCAACCACACGACGGCGATCATCGCCGCAGCAAAGTTAAGCCGAAACACGCCCCTTATTCCCTGCTGCGGTCTGGGCCCTCGTCCAGCTCCGGTGGCAGTTCGCCTTCCACATGCAGGTGGCTGGCCGGCCAGTTGCCGTATTTTCGTGTCCACAGGCGGGCGCCGAACGGCAGGGTGGCGAGGTAGCCGATGGCGGTGACGACCATGGTCTCCCAAGTGTAGGTCATCAGTGTCGCCACATAGAGCACGACGAAGAGCATGATCGGCAGGACCAGATCGCGGCGCACGCGGCTGCCTTCGGATTTGCCCGACCAGACCGGCAGGCGGCTGACGAGCAGGAAGCCGATGAGCACCGTATAGGCACTGGCGCCGAGCGCGATGAAGCGGTCGGGCACAATGCCGAGCAGCACGAGATAGACCGGCAGCAGCACCAGCATGGCACCGGCCGGCGCCGGCACGCCGACAAAATATTCCGACTGCCAGACGGCCTTGGTTTCGCGCTCGGCCATGACGTTGAAGCGGGCAAGCCGAAGACCGGCGGCGATGGCGTAGATCAGCGCCGCGATCCAGCCGATCGAGCGGGCCTGGTCGAGCACGGCGACATAGAGCACCAGCGCCGGGGCGACGCCGAAATTGACGATGTCGGCCAGCGAATCCATCTGGGCGCCGAACTTCGACGTTGCCTTGAGGAGCCGGGCGACGCGGCCGTCGATGCCGTCGAGGAAGGCGGCGAGCAGGACCATGGCGACGGCGAGCTCGACGCGGTTTTCAAAGGCGAGCCGGATGCCGGAGAGACCGGCGCAGATGGCAAGCACGGTGATCATGTTGGGCACGATCATCCGGAGCGGGATTTCGCGCAGGCGCGGCCCGCGCCCTTCGTCATTGGGTCCGTTCGGCTCGAAGGGCGGGAAAGGTGTGTCCATGTCGAACTCCTTGGATCCTTAAGCGCGCGGCGGTCAGTTCCGGCGGCTGATGACCGGTCCCTTGGACGAGCCGAATTCGGCCAGCACGGTCTCGCCGGCAATCGCCGTCTGGCCGAGGCTGACGCGCGGCTGCGCACCTTCGGGCAGGAAGACATCGAGGCGCGAGCCGAAGCGGATGAGGCCGAAGCGCTCGCCGGCGTCGAGCGTGGCGTCTTTCGACGTCCAGCAAACGATGCGGCGGGCGACGAGACCGGCGATCTGGACGACGCCGATGGGGCCGTGGGCCGTGTCGATGATCAGGCCGTTGCGCTCGTTTTCGTGGCTGGCCTTGTCGAGCTCGGCATTGAGGAACTTGCCGGCACGATAGGCGATGGTGGTGACGCGGCCGCGCATCGGCGCCCGGTTCACATGGCAGTTGAAGACATTCATGAAGACAGTGATGCGCAGCATCGGCACATTGCCGAGACCGAGCTCTTCGGGCGGCGTCATCAGGGCGATCGAGGAGACGCGGCCATCGGCGGGGCTGATGACGAGATCATCGTCGAGCGGCGTGACGCGCTCCGGATCGCGAAAGAAATAGGCGCACCAGGCGGTGAGAATGAAGCCCACCCACATCAGCGGCTGCCAGAGAAAGCCCAGCACCACCGACGCGACGAAGAAGGCGGCGACGAACGGATAGCCCTGCTTGTGAACAGGAACCAGCGTGCGGCGGACCGTGTCGATCAAACTCATGAACGTGAACTCTCCAAATTTTTCGTTGCGAAGGACCTAGCGCGAAACGGCCGGATGGGCAACGGCAGGCGGGAAATAGTCGAGTGTGGGGAGTAGGCGGTGGGTAGTCGGTAGTGGGTAGCGATAGTTGATGACCGTTGAGCGCGGGGCGGTACAATCCTACTGGATTCCCTATTGCTATTCGCTATTCGCGACCACTCCCCTAACTCCTACCCACTAACCACTACTCACTTCGCGCACAGGAGCCTCCCCCATGCCCTCATCCCACCTTTCCGGCATCTATCGCAACTATATCGCCTGCCTCAATGCGCAGGACTGGGACAATCTGGGGGAGTTCGTTGACGAAGGAGCGGTTCACAATGGCAGGCCGTTCGGGCTCGCGGGCTATCGCGCCATGCTGGAAAAGGATTTTTTGGATATTCCGGATCTGAGGTTCAGCATCGATTTTCTGGTTTGCGACGAGAGACGCGTGGCGGCGCGGCTGGTCTTCGACTGCTCGCCGAAGGGGGTCTTTCTCGGGCTTCCGGTCAACGGCCGCAAGGTGGCCTTTACCGAGAACGTCATTTACGAATTTCGCGATGGCAAGATCGTCGAGGTCTGGTCGATTGTTGACAAGATGGCCATCGAGGCACAGCTTTAGGACCGATCGCCATTCACCCCGGTCTGAGCCGAATGGCGACCGATCCAAGCCGCTTTCTTAATTTCCGCAGGAGCCAAGCCATGAGCACCATGCCGGGCACTGTCATCGAAAAACCTTTCCTCAGTGGCGCCGAGCCGGTCCTTTATGTCCGTGATTTTGCCCGGTCGCTGGACTTCTTCACGGACAAACTCGGCTTTGCGGCCGATTTCACCTATGGCGAGCCGCCGTTCTACGGCGTGGTGCAGCGGGACAAGGCGCGGCTTTGCCTGCGGCAGGTGGACGGGCCGGTCTTTGCCGGTGATATCCGCCAGCGCGACGAACTTCTGTCGGCTTCGATCACGCTTGACAGCGGGGCAGCGATTGATCGGCTTTATAGGGACTATCAGGCGGCGGGTGTCGGCTTCCACCAGCCTTTGACGATGCAGTCCTGGGGCGCGTGGAATTTCATCGTGCTCGATCCGGACGGCAACCTGATCCTTTTTGCCGCACCAAACAGCTGAGGCTCAAACGGCCGCCGGGCCGCGCAGCACCACGCCGAGATCGTCGCTTTCGCGGACCTTCTTCAGCTCTTCCTCGGCCTGCGTGGCGGCGCGCTGGCGGCTCCACATCGAGGCGTAGAGGCCGTTGCTGTCCATTAGCTCGCCATGGGTGCCGCGCTCGGCGATGGCGCCATCCTTGAGCACGATGATCTCGTCGGCGGAGATGACGGTGGACAGGCGGTGGGCGATGACCAGCGTCGTGCGGTTCTTCGAGACGATATCGAGCGCCGACTGGATTTCCTGCTCGGTGCGGGTGTCGAGCGCCGAGGTCGCTTCGTCGAGGATGAGGATCGGCGGCGCCTTCAAGATTGTGCGGGCGATGGCCACACGCTGCTTTTCGCCCCCGGACAGCTTTAGCCCACGCTCGCCGACCATGGACTTGAACCCATCAGGCAGCGACAGGATGAAGGGGCCGACCTGAGCCGCATCGGCAGCGGCCTGCACCTCGGCATCGGAGGCGGCCGGGCGGCCGTAGCGGATGTTGTAGGCGATCGTGTCGTTGAACAGCACCGTATCCTGCGGCACCATGCCGATGACGGCGCGCAGGCTCTTCTGCGTCACGTCGCGCACGTCCTGGCCATCGACGGTGATGGCGCCGCTCTGGATGTCATAAAAGCGGTAGAGCAGCCGCGACAGGGTCGATTTGCCGGCGCCGGACGGACCGACGACCGCGACAGTCTTGCCGGCCGGGACCTCGAAAGAGATGCCCTTCAGGATCGGCCGGGCCGGGTCATAGGCAAAATGCACGTCCTTGAAGGAAATCGCGCCATGGGCGATGACAAGTTCCTTGGCATCGGGACTGTCCTGGACCTCGGCCTCGACCTCCAGGAGATCGAACATCTGCTCGATATCGGTCAGGCCCTGGCGGATTTCGCGATAGACGAAGCCGATGAAATTGAGCGGCACGGAGAGCTGCATCAGCATGGCGTTGATGAAGACGAAATCGCCTATCGACTGATCGCCGCGCTGCACCGCCATGGCCGACATGACCATCATGACCGCCGTGCCGATGCCGAAAATCACCGACTGGCCGAAGTTGAGCCAGCCGAGCGAGGTCCAGACCTGGGTGGCGGACTTTTCGTAGCGCTCCATCGACTGGTCGAAGCGGCGCGCCTCCATGTCCTCGTTGCCGAAATATTTGACCGTCTCGAAGTTGAGCAGCGAATCGATCGCCTTGGTGTTGGCCTCCGTGTCGCTATCGTTCATCGAGCGGCGGATGTTGATACGCCAGTCGCTGGCGCGGATGGTGAACCAGATGTAGAGCCAGACGGTGACGGCGGTAACGGCGAGATAGCTGAAGCCATAGCCCGCCCAGAAGATGACGGCGGTCAGCAGGAACTCGATGACGGTCGGCACGCTGTTGAGAATGGTGAAGCGAACGATCGTCTCGATGCCCTTGGTGCCGCGCTCGATGATGCGCGACAGGCCGCCGGTGCGGCGCTCCAGATGAAAGCGTAACGACAGGCGGTGCATGTGGACAAAGGTGCGGAAGGCGAGCTGGCGCACGGCATACTGGCCGACGCTGGCAAAGAGCGCGTCGCGAAGCTGGTTGAGGCCGGCCTGGAAGATGCGGCCGATGTTGTAGGCGATGACCAGCATGACGGCACCGACCAGAAACGTGGGCAGCGGTGTGGCGTCCGGCTTGCCGTTCAGCGCATCGGTCGCCCATTTGAAGAAATAGGGAACGAGAATGAGGACGATCTTGGAGGCGAGCAGGAAGACGGTCGCCCAGACGACCCGCATCTTGAGATCGGCCCGGTCGGACGGCCACATGTAGGGCCAGAGATTGCGCAGCGTCGACAGCGGATTGCTGTTATCCGCCGAGACGGTTTTTTTCGGGTTGGCCAAAGAACGGTTCCTGCCGGATGATAACGAAAAGGCGGCGTTCTATCGAACACGCCGCCTTATCCGGACATAGTCCTCCGGGCTTTCTCTTGCAATGGACAAGACTGTCCAAAAGCCCAATTATTCGGACTTGAGCCGCTTGCGATGCAGTTCTTCGGAATCCGGCAGGGCGCTGTCGGGCACGCCGAAAACCTGGCCGGGCAGGATCTTGTCCGGATTGGAAATCTGATCCTCGTTGGCAAGGTAGATCGTCGTGTAGCGCACGCCGGCGCCATAGACCCGGCGCGAAATCTGCCAGAGCGTATCGCCACGGCGGATGATGACCGAGGTCTTGCTCTGCTTCAGCGGCGCCTGCTCGACGGTTTTCGGCTCCGTCGACGTTTCAGCCTGAACATCGCCGGTGCCTTCGGGCGTCTGTTCGCTCTCGGGAACGACGGTGCCCTGGGCCACATCGGTGTTGGCGGTCGCATCGGCACTGTCGGACGGGGTCGCATCGCCCGGAGTTGTGTCTCCCGGGCTGGCATCGCCGGTTTTGGGCGCCAGTGCGGTGCTGACGGCGGCATCGACCTTGGTCAGGGCCGCCTTGACGGCAGAAGCGTCTGCCGGGGCGGCTTTCAGCAGCGCCAGCGCATCGGAAGCACCCTTGGCTGCCTTGGCGGCGATTTCTGCAGATGCCGCATCGGCAGCAGCGACCGGCTTGAAGTTGGAGAGCGCCGCAAGCGCTGCTTCCGCAGAGGTGCGGGCAGCAGCGAGATCGGCGGCCGCAGGCGCTTTTTCGGCGGCAGACAGGATCTTCAGGCGATCCAGCGCGCCGGTGGCACCGGCCCGCAACATGTCGAAGGCCGCCGCATCGTTGGCGGCTGCGGTGGCGACGCCTCCCTCGATATCCTTGGCGATATCCTTGGCGACATCCTGTGCAACATCGGCAGCCACGCCGCCGCCCTGCGGGGTCAGCGCGGCGTTCACCGCCGTCTCGACCTTGCCGAGCGCGGCGCCGACACTGGCGGCATCCTTGGGCAGGCCTTTTAGAAGTGCCAGAGCTTCGGCCGCGCCCTTGGAGGCTTTTGCCGCCATGTCGGCTCCGGCCGCATCAACGCCGTCGGGCAGCTTGAATTCGGCGAGCGAGCCAAGCGCGATTTCCGTGGCCGAGCGGGCAGCCGCCAGCTCTTCAGCCGTCGGCACCTTGCCGCCTTCGAACAGAGCCTTCAGCAGGGCCAGCGCCTTGGAAGCCTCGGTGCGCTGCTTGTCGAAAATGCCGCCGCCCAAAAGCGACAGGGCGGCGCCCTCAGTGGCGGTTTCAGACGCCGCATCGGCGACCACGGCCACCTGGTTGCCCTCCGGCCGGTCGAACGGCACGGCGGCGCGGAAATCGACCTTGCTGCCATCGGCACTCAGCATGTCGGCACGAATGATGTGATTGCCGACCGACAGCGGCATCGTGCCGTCGATGACGAAGCGGCCCTCCTCGTCGGCCTTCATTTCGCCGACGAGCTTGTCATCGGCATAGATGCGCACCAGCGCACCGGGCTTTGCCGCACCGGCAACGAAAACTTTTTCACCCTCGATCTCGACGGCGGAGACGCGAACTTCGGCCGAAGCCGCAGGCACCGTGGTGCCGGCATCGGCAGGCTTGGTGTCGAGCTTGGGGGTTTCGCGCGTCGCCGTTGCCGTTTCCGTGGGGGCTGTCTCGGTCTTGGCGGTTTCGGCCGTGGTGCTGGCGTCTGCCGCCACCTTGCCGTCCGCTGCGGGCTGACCGGCGGTTGCGGCGGCATCAGCGGCCTTGCCGGTGTCGGGCGTGGTGATGACGCGGCTGGCCTCGCCCGGCTTCGACACCATGGCGAGCAGCTCGCCGGAGGCGTCCTTTGGCACGGAGACCGTCGCCACTTCCTCGGACAGCTTGTTGAGGCCGCCCTCGCCGACGCTCTTCAGGGTAAGCTGGTAATCGCCAGCGGCCAGCGGCTTGTCGAAGACGGCGGCAAAATCGCCGGCCGGGCCGACATCGACGGTCGCCAGAACCTGGTCGCCGTTGACGACCTCAAGCTTGGTGTTGGGCTGGGCACGGCCGGCAATCACGGTGGAACCATCGGGCTCGACACGCAGAACGTCGAAGGCCGGAACGGTCCAGTCCGCCGTCGGGTCCGCTGATTTCGGATCGACAGAGGCAACCTCGGTTTTCGCCGCATCATCCGGCTTTGCATCGGTTTTTTGGGTTTCGGTGGTCTGGGTCCCGGTCGTCTCTGCCTCGGTCTTGGCGGCATCGCCGGCGGTTTCCGGCGTGCGGCCGCTCTTGCCGCCGGCCGTCACCGTGTCTCCGGCAGGCTTGGCATCGCCCTCCGTCGTGGTGCCCACGGCATTCAGCTTGGTATCGGTTGCCGCCGGAACGTCCTCTTTCGGCGTGTTGATATTGGGCAGCACGCCGAAATACATCGTCAACGCGGCCACAGCCAAAACACCGAGCGCTACCAAGCCAGCCTTATTCTTCATCGTCCAAATCTCCCAGCGGGCAAGATCACGCAAACCCAGTTGAAAGTGCTAGCGATTCCGGCCGCTCGAAACAAGCATTCTCCACGGCATCAAGGGCTTGCAGCACTTATTTCCGCCATTTTTCTTGACGGATACGGAGTTTGCATTGTCTCCTTGCGGGCATGAGTGAAGAAATTACCCCGATTCGATCCATTTGCGTTTACTGCGGCTCGCAGCCCGGACGCGACCCTGCCTTCATGGATGCCGGCCGCCGGCTTGGAAAATCCATTGCCGAACACGGGCTTCGGCTCGTCTATGGCGGCGGCACAAAAGGCATCATGGGCGCCGTCGCCAGCGGCGTGCTCTCCGGCGGCGGCCGGGTCACCGGCATCATCCCCGAGTTCCTCATGGACATGGAGGCAACGCGGCACTCACTCGGGCAGCTGAGCGAGCTCATTGTAACACCCGACATGCACGAGCGGAAACACAAGATGTTCGAGCGGGCGGATGCGTTCGTCACGCTTCCGGGCGGCATCGGCACGCTGGAAGAGATCATCGAGATCATGACCTGGGCGCAGCTCGGCCGTCACCGCAAGCCGATCGTCTTCGTCAACATCGACGGTTTCTGGGACCCGCTTTTGAAGCTCATCCACCACATGGCCGAATCCGGCTTCATCCACACAGCGCATCTGGTGCAGCCGCTGGTGATCGACAATCCGGAAGAGATCGTCCCGGCCCTGCTCGCCCATTGGGCCGGCAAGGTCGACCGCGACGGCCAAGGCGCTATCATCGACAAACTTTAGCGCATTCCACGTGAGGCTGGGCTGCAAACAGCCGCTTCTGCGCTTCCATAGCTGACCTACCTTGAGTACGCTCCGCTTCTCGATATCAGCCGTTTTCGCCTCAGCCTCAGCGGAGTATCGACCGGTCGGTTGTGCTTACGCGGCCTTCTCATCCGCGCGGATCGCGGCCCGGCGGTCGTGGCTGAGCTTCAGCATCGAGATCGAATAGATCGCCAGCGCAATCCAGATCAGGACGAAGGCAACCAGTTTTGCCGGACCGAAGGGCTCGTCGAAGACGAAGACGGCGATCAGGAAGATCATCGTCGGGGCGATGTACTGCATGATGCCGATGGTCGAGAGCCGGAGCAGCTTGGCGCCATTGGCATAGGTCATCAGCGGCACGGCGGTGACGATGCCTGTCGCCATCAGCCAGAGCACATCGGAAAGGCCGGTATCGCCGAAATGCCCCTGCCCGCTGGTTTCCAGGTAAATTATGTAGCCGATGGCGGGGACGCTGAGGATCATCACCTCGAGAAAGAAACCCTCGTTCGGGCCGACCGGAAGCGTCTTGCGCAGGAAGGCGTAGATGCCCCAGGAGAGCGCCAGGCCGAGAGAAACCCACGGCAGGCCGCCGGCATCCACGGCCAGCACCGCCACGGCGGCGACGGCCAGGCCAATGGCGGCCATCTGCGCTTTCGTCAGTTTTTCCGACAGGAGCACAGCGCCGAGAAAAACGCTCAAAAGCGGATTGATATAATAGCCGAGCGCCGTTTCGATGGCGCGGCCAGCGCCGATCGCCCAGACATAGATGCCCCAGTTGATGGTCACCACCGTCGCCGTCAGTGCCGCCATGGCCATCATGCGCGGCGTGCGCAGCGCCGTCCTGATGTCGCCGGTGCGGCCGAGCAGCAGAAGCACAGCACCGGCGATCGGTACCGACCAGACGATGCGGTGGGCCACGACTTCGAACGCCGGAATATGGCCGACCGCCTTCATGAAGAACGGCAGGAAACCCCACATGAGATAGGCCGCCAAGGCAAAGGCAAAGCCGCGCGGCGTATCGCCGGTCGCCGTCCCGATCGCTTCCTTCTCGTCAGCCATGGTGTCTCATCCCGTAGATCCTGTTTTACACGGTCGTAAAACAACGGCGATGAATGCACCAATTCATTCCCGTGAAGAAATGATGCAACATTGCTGATGCTACGCGCCCACGCTAACGACCTGCACGTCCGTCAGCGCAAAACCGATATCCTTGCTGAGGATCGGAACGCCATTGTTTTTCGCCGTGGCATAGTGGAAACAGTCTGCTAAATTAAGTGCCCGGTTGCGGTCCGTGTCCGGATGGCGATGCCGGCCATAGCGTTCGAACGCCGCAAAGGCTGCAGGTCGATCCGTATCGGCAATCGGCAGAACGGTGATGCGCGCTGCTTCGATAAACGCCTGCACGGCGGCGTCCGCTTCCTGCATGGGCATCGTCTTCTTGCGGAACAGGCCGACCGTTGCTTCGAAGACGGCAAGAACGGAACTGACGGGATGGGCGGACGCATCGATAGCCTTGGCAAAAGCCTCACCATCCGGCTCGCCCGTCAGGATGGCGATGATCGCCGAGGCATCGACAAACATCAGTTGTCTCCACTCAGATCGTCGAAGAATGCCCTGTCGGCCTCCAGTCCGCTGTCCGGATAGGCGGCAATGCCGTCGCGCAGCAGCTTCGAGCGTTCCCACAGCGGGACGACCTCGCCTGCGCGTTGCAACTCGTTTTCCAGCGCCAGTTTGACGGCCTCGGTCTTATTGAGGCGTTTTACAGCCGCCAGCCGTTCGGCCAGCCGGTTGACGTCCTCATTGCGAATGTTGAGCGGCATTCCGGCCTCCTCTGTGTAGACACAAAATGGCAGTGTCTACACGCAATTGCAAGTGCCGGCTATTCTGCCGCAACGCCGATCTGGTCGCGGTTGCGCAGGAGCTTGTAGACGACCGAGTCCATCAGCGCCTGGAACGAGGCGTCGATAATGTTGTCGGAGACGCCGACGGTCCACCAGCGGGCGCCGGTGCCGTCGACCGATTCGATCAGCACGCGGGTGATCGCCTCGGTGCCGCCATTGAGGATGCGGACCTTGTAGTCGACCAGTTCGAGATCGGCGATCTCGGACTGGTATTTGCCGAGATCCTTGCGCAGTGCCAGATCGAGCGCGTTGACCGGGCCGTGGCTGCCTTCGGCGACGGACATGGTAGTCTCGGCATCGATCAGGACCTTGACCACCGCTTCCGACACGGTTTTCAGCGTGCCGTTGGCGTCGAACCGGCGTTCGACCATGACGCGGAAGCTCAGAACCTCGAAGAAGGCCGGCACGGTTCCGAGGGTCCGCTGGGCGAGAATGGCGAAGCTGGCGTCGGCGCCTTCATAGGCATAGCCGGTCGCCTCGCGCTCCTTGACGATGGAGATCAGTTTGTCGAGCTTGGGATCGTCCTTGCTGACGGTGATGCCGCGCCGCTTCAGGGCGTTGATGAAATTGGCCTTACCGCCCTGATCGGAAACCATGACCTTGCGCAGGTTGCCGACGCTTTCGGGCGTGACATGTTCGTAGGTGCGCGGGTCTTTCAACAGCGCCGAGGCATGAATGCCGGCCTTGGTGGCGAAGGCGGAGGCGCCGACATAGGGCATCTGGTGGTCCGGCGAGCGGTTCAGAAGCTCGTCGAAGGCATGCGACAGCTTTGTCAGGCCCTGCAGCGCATCGGCATCGATGCCGGTTTCGAAGCGGGTGGCATAGGTTTCCTTCAGCGCCAGCGTCGCAATCAGCGTCACCAGATTGGCATTGCCGCAGCGCTCGCCGATGCCGTTGAGCGTGCCCTGGATCTGGCGCACGCCGGCCTCGACGGCGGCCAGCGAATTGGCGACCGCCTGGCCAGTGTCGTTGTGGGCATGGATGCCAAGACAGGGACCGGGAACGCCGGCGGCGATGACGGCTGCGACGATATCGCGGATTTCCGGCGGCTGGGTGCCGCCATTGGTGTCGCAGAGCACCACCCAGCGGGCTCCTGCTTCATAGGCCGCCCTGGCGCAAGCCAGCGCATAGGCCGGATTGGCCTTGTAGCCATCAAAGAAATGCTCGCAATCGACCATGGATTCACGGCCGGACGCGACGACAGCCTTGACCGATTCGGAGATGCTCTCGAGATTTTCCTCGTTGGTGCAGCCGAGCGCCACGCGCACGTGATAGTCCCAGCTCTTTGCCACCAGACAGATCGCATCGCTTTGCGCCTGCAGCAGCGTCGTCAGCCCCGGATCGTTGGAGGCGGACACACCGGCGCGCTTGGTCATGCCGAAAGCGACGAACGAAGCCTTGGCGGTGCGCTTCTTGCTGAAGAACTCCGTGTCGGTCGGGTTGGCGCCGGGATAGCCGCCCTCGACATAGTCCATGCCGAACTCGTCCAGCATGGCGGCAATGGCGATCTTGTCCTCGACAGAAAAATCGATGCCGGGCGTCTGTTGGCCGTCGCGCAGGGTCGTGTCGAAAAGGTAGAGGCGTTCGCGGGTCATGATAATGCTTTCGTGGGCGGGTACCGAGTGTGCGGGGAATTACCCCCCTCTGTCAGCTTTGCTGACATCTCCCCCACAAGGGGGGAGATTGGGTGCGCGCGGAACCTGCGTTCTCCGACAACCAATGCTCTCCCTCGTTGGGAGTTTGCTTGGAAAAAGAACGATCTCCCCCCTTGTGGGGGAGATGTCACGAAGTGACAGAGGGGGGTAACGCGCCGCATACTCAAAGCCGACATTTCAATCACACCTTCCCCGCAAACCCATCCGTCGCGCGGATCAGGCGGTCGAGGATGCCGGGTTCGGAATAGGCGTGGCCTGCTCCCTCGATCAGGTGGAACTCTGCCTCCGGCCAGGCCTTGTGCAGGGCCCAGGCGTATTTGGCCGGGCACGGCATGTCGTAGCGGCCGTGAACGATGACGCCGGGGATACCGTGCAGGCGGTGGGCGTCGCGGATCAGCTGGCCCTCGTCCAGCCAGCCGGCATGCACGAAGAAATGGTTTTCGATGCGGGCAAAGGCGTGGGCGTACTCTTCATCTTCGAACGGCGTCGAGGTCGAGGGCTCCGGCAGCAGCGTGATGGTTTCGCCCTCCCAGATGCTCCAGGCCTTGGCGGCGGCAAGACGGGTTGCCCGGTCGTCGCTGGTGAGGCTGCGGTGATAGGCGAGCATCATCTCGTGGCGCTCTTCCGGCGGGATCGGCGCGACGAACCGCTCCCACTTGTCGGGGAACATTTCCGAGACGCCGAACTGATAGTACCAGTCGAGTTCGGCCTTGGTCAGCGTGTAGATGCCGCGCACGACCAGTTCGGACACGCGGTCAGCATGTTTTTCGGCATAGGCCAGCGCCAGCGTCGAGCCCCAGGAGCCGCCGAAGACCAGCCATTGTTCGGCGCCGGCCATCTGACGCAGCCGCTCGATATCGTCGACCAGATGCCAGGTGGTGTTGGCCTCGAGCTTCGCGTGCGGCGTCGACTTGCCGCAGCCGCGCTGGTCGAACAGCGTCACGTCGTAGAGTTTCGGATCAAACAGCCGGCGGTGTTTTGGCGAGATCGTGCCGCCGGGGCCGCCATGCAGGAACACGGCAGGCTTGGCGCCCGGCGTGCCCGAGCGTTCCCAATAGATCACATGGCCGTCGCCGACATCGAGATGGCCGGAGGCATAGGGCTCGATCTCCGGGTAGAGCGTGCGAAAAATCTCTGTCATGCGATCTGCTTTCATGGTCGGCCGAGATGGCCGTTGTTCTGCTCAGGCGTCTGGAAACTGCGGCCAGACCTCGGTGTCGTGATCGGGGTGCTGGAAGGAGATGATCTGCTCCTGCTGCATGTAGAAATCGGGATCCGTGTGTACCGGCTTGTCGAAGATTTCGGTCACCCAGGCATTTCGCGCGGCGAAATTCACCTGGATCTGCGGCGCCAGATCCGACCGGTCATCAAAGGCGCCGATGGCAATCTCGAGGCCGCCGGGGTGCTTGTAGGCGAGCGGCGTGCCACAGGCGGCGCAGAAGCCGCGCGCAATGTTGATCGAAGACTGAAAATAGGCAGGCGCGCCGCGCGTCCATTCGGTCTCGCCCTTGGCGGTGACCAGCGGGCCGAAAAAGCCGCCGAAGGCCTTCTGGCACATGCGGCAATGGCAGATCGACGGACGGCCGAGTTCGCCGTGGATTTTGAATCGTACGGCGCCACACTGGCAGCCTCCGGTGCGCGTGGTGTCCGTCATGCTCTGTTCTCCGGGGCTAAAGTTGTTCGGGTTTGTGGCAGACGGCTTCGATGTTGTTGCCGTCGGGATCGAAGACGAAGGCGGCGTAGTAGGACGCGTGATAGTGCGGCCGCAGCCCCGGCGCGCCATTGTCCCTGCCGCCGTTAGCGAGGGCCGCCGCGTGGAAGGCATCGACCTCGGCCCGCGTCTCGGCCGCAAACGCCGTGTGGCGGCCCGGGCCCGGCTCGGTGCCGTCGTTCAGCCAGAAACAGGGATGATCGCGTCCATAGCCGACGACGTTCTTGCCGCCGGTGAACTCCTTGGGCACCTGCATCATCATCGACCCGCCCAGCGCCGCCATGATGGCATCGTAGAAGGTTTTCGATGCTTCGAAATCAGATACCGCTATGCCCGTGTGGTCAATCATGTCACGTCCTCCCGACGGTTTTGACGATGTGTAAACAGACGCCATCGATATCGCGGATAACGTCATCATTCCAGAAGCGCAGGATGGTCCAGCCGTCTGCCGTGAGACGCTTCGAGCGCTCGGCATCATAGGCGGCTTTCTGGCCGATCGCGTGCTGCGAGCCATCCAGCTCGACAATGAGATTGTGAGACGGACAGGCAAAATCGACGATAAAATTCGCAATGGGCAATTGGCGGCGGAAGCTGAGGCCCATCAGGCGGTGTGCGCGCAGTTCATTCCAGAGTTTCAGTTCTGCATCTGTAAGGTTTTTGCGCATGCGGCGGGCGTTGCTGCGGTTTTTTGGCGGGACAGGAGCATGCGGCAAGATACCCCCCTCTGTCACTGCGTGACATCTCCCCCACAAGGGGGGAGATCGGCTGTCGCGCCTTTCGCGATCAACACAACCCTGGGTAATTTGCGCAAAACCTTTTGACGAATCAAGCTTCCACAGCGCCACAAACGAGATGGGCAGTTGCTGAGCCCAGCGGCCGCCACAGGCTCCCAATCTCCCCCCTTGAGGGGGAGATGTCACGAAGTGACAGAGGGGGGTGGCCACGGCCGCAGTGCTCACCGTTTGACCTCCCACGTCGTCACGCGCTCGCCGGTTGCCGAGTCTTTCCCGTCCTTTAGCTGAATTCCCTGAGACAGAAGATCATCGCGGATCTTGTCGGCTTCCGAGAAATTCTTGGCCTTCAGCAGTTCGAGGCGCATCTGGACGAGGGCTTCGACGGCGTCGGACAGGTCAGCGCCGATGTCGGCCTTGGGCGGCAGGACGCCGAGCAGGTCGGCGCTGGCGGCAAAGACCGGCAGCATCAGCGGATCGGCATTGGCGCATTGGGCGAGCGCATGCACGGCCTGAACGGCGGCGACGGTGTTGATGTCGTCGCGAAGGGCCTCCAGTACCGATGCATCCGGCCGGCCGCCGCCGATGTCGGCTGCCGGCCATTTGGCCATCAGCCGCTCAGCCTCCTCCAGCCGCTTGACGCTGAAATCGATCGGCTCTCTGTAATGCGTCATCAGCATGGCAAGCCGCAGCACCTCGCCCGGCCATTCCCGGCCGCCGAACTTTTCCGTGTGCAGCAGGTCGTGGATGGTGACGAAGTTGCCGTCGGATTTCGACATCTTGCGGCCTTCGACCTGCAGGAAGCCGTTGTGCATCCAGACATTGGCCATGACCTTGGTGCCGTGGGCGCAGCGCGACTGGGCGATCTCGTTTTCGTGGTGGGGGAAGATCAGGTCGAGCCCGCCGCCGTGGATGTCGAAGACGTCGCCGAGGTAGCGCTGGCTCATGGCCGAGCATTCGATGTGCCAGCCGGGACGGCCGGTGCCCCAGGGGGACGGCCAGCCGGGTTCGTTGGGCGACGACAGCTTCCACAGGACGAAATCGCCCGGGTTTTTCTTGTGGGCATCGACCGCGATGCGGGCGCCGGCCTGCTGCTCGTCGAGCGGGCGCTTGGAGAGCTGGCCGTAATCGGCCATCGACTTGGTGTCGAACAGCACCTCGCCTTCGGCCGCATAGGCGTGGCCCTTGGCGATCAGGCGCTCGATGATTTCGATCATCTGCGGAATATGGTCGGTGGCGCGCGGCTGGTGGGTCGGATCGAGGCAGCCGAGCGCCTTGGCGTCGTCGAGAAACTGCGTCTCGGTCTTTTCGGTGACGGCGCGGATCGCCTCGTTCAGCGGCAGGTTGGGGAAATCCCTGAGCGCCCGGGCGTTGATCTTGTCATCGACGTCGGTGATGTTGCGGGCATAGGTGACGTGGCTTTCACCATAGACATGCCGCAGCAGCCGGAACAGCACGTCGAAGACGATGACCGGCCGGGCGTTGCCGATATGGGCGAAATCATAGACGGTCGGGCCGCAGACGTAGAGTCGCACATTGTCAGCGTCGATCGGCTGGAAATCCGCCTTCTCGCGCGTCAGCGTGTTGTAGAGCTTGAGTGTCTTCAGTGCGCTCATGTCCCGTCTCCAAATGCTGCACATGACAGATCGTCAGATTGCGACCGGCTGGCACAAACGTTTTGTCATCTTGGCTTTTGGGAGACGAAAACGGCCAGGCCAGCGCAAGGCTAGCGAATAATAATCCGGCAAATGCAGATATGCGTTTTCATGGTGTTCTTATTGCGCTTCCGCCGTTTGGGGTCAAGGGGGCGAAATCGGGGCCATCACAGAAGCTTTCATGCAACGCCAACACGTGATTTTCATAAAACCCCGAATTGGCGCTAGAATCGGGAATCAACGCCTCCATTTCGTCACTTTTGATGAAGAGAGAGGCGAAAATCAAAACGTCTAGGGACAGACTTAAAAGGAGACTGAAATGAGTACCCTGAAGGCGGCGGAAGCTGCCAAGAAGCCGACGACCGATCTGGTCAACCAGTACCGCCCGCTCGGCCTGAAGGCCGTTCTGGCTGCCGCACTGCAGATCAAGGCCAAGCCGTCGCCGGTTCTACGGCCGAAGACCGCCGTTTAACAGGCGCTCTTCCAGGCCGCACGCGCTTCAGCGCGCGGCTCCCCCCTCAGGGGTTGACGAAACTGATGACCAGGCTGAATGCCAGCAGGCCCATCACCAATCCGATGATCACATCGAGAACGCGCCAGGCGGCCGGTTTTGCAAAGACCGGCGCCAGGAGCCGCGCGCCATAACCTAGCCCGAAGAACCAGACGAACGAGGCGATGCAGGCGCCGAGCCCGTAGGCCAGCCGCTCGTTGCCCTCGAAGGCCGCCGACAGGCTGCCGAGCAGCAGCACCGTGTCGAGATAGACATGCGGGTTGAGGAAGGTGAAGGCGAGGCAGGTGAGGATGGCCGGTTTCAGCGCCATGCCGTCAGGCGCCCCCGAGACCATGGCGGCCGGTTTCCAGGCCCGCCTGAAGGCCATCAGCGCATAGACTCCGAGAAAGAGGGCGCCGCCGATCGTCACCACCGAAATGAGCAGCGGCGATTTCGACACCAGCGTGCCGAGGCCGGCAACACCGGCGGCGATCAGCACGGCGTCCGACAGCGCGCAGATCAGGCAGAGAATGAAGACATGGCTGCGGATCAGGCCCTGGCGCAGGATAAAGGCGTTCTGGGCACCGATGGCGATGATCAGTGTGGCGCCGAGGAGAAAGCCCGAGAGGGCGGCATTGAACAGGAAATACATGAAATATCCGGGAATTATCGCGGGGCAGAAAGCTGGCCCGATCAGAACAGCGAGAGTTGCGGCGGCTCGGGTTTCGTCTTTTTGGCCGGAGGTTTCAGCGGCTCGGCCACGGGCTCCTGTACCTGCGGGCCGGTGTTGGCGACCTTGTTGACCAGATTGGAGACCGGGATAGCCTCGAAGAAATCCTCGTCCGCCGGGGCCATCAGATCGGCGACGTCGCGCGGCTCCTGCGTCTTGCAATCGAGCCAGCGGGAAAAATCCTCCGGCTTGATGACGACGGGCATGCGATCATGGATGCTGCTGATGGCGTGGTTGGCGCCCACCGTCAGGATCGCGCCGGTATCGACCTCGGAGCCGTCGGCCGATGCCCAGGTCTCCATCAGCCCGGCAAAGGCGACGATGCCGCCCTGTTTCGGGCGGATCCAGTAGGCCTGCGAGGCCTCGCCGCTCTCCTTGGCCGGCCGGTGCCATTCGTAAAAGCCCGAAGCCGGAACCAGAATGCGGCGATGGCGCATGGCCGCCTTGAAGGAGGCCTTCTCGATGGCGGTTTCCGAGCGGGCGTTGATCAGCAACGGAAAATCGCGCGGGTCTTTGACCCAGGACGGGGTAAAACCCCAGCGCACCAGCATGGCACGGCGGTCCGGCAGGTTGCTGCCCTTGGCCGGGCGCTCGGCGGAAATGACGATCAGGATCGGCT
Source organism: Pararhizobium sp. (assembly GCA_030655075.1). Classification (GTDB taxonomy): domain Bacteria; phylum Pseudomonadota; class Alphaproteobacteria; order Rhizobiales; family Rhizobiaceae; genus JAURWE01. The sequence continues at coordinate 39,427 of JAURWE010000099.1, read as the reverse complement.
GCGTCGGGGCAATGTTGTAGCGCCCCGGGAAATCTTCCGAGCCCATCAGCCCGAAGAATTCGCGAATGTCTTCCGGACTTGCCGTGAGAGAGAAGCGGCCGCACATGTCATTCTCTTGGCAGTTTGATTATGGTGCGTCAATTGCCTGCTTTGCCGAACGGACAATCCGCCATGACCGATCTTCCCGAACTCGCCCAGCCTAAGCCCGCCTCCTCCGCCATTGTCGAGCGCGATGGCCGCTACCTCTTGGTGCGCCGGGCCAATCCGCCGTCGGCCGACATGTATGCCTTTCCCGGCGGGCGGGGCGAGCCGGGCGAAACCCCGGCGGAAACGGCGGTGCGCGAGCTTTTCGAGGAAACCGGCATCAGTGCCCGCGACCCGGTCCTGTTTGCCACCTATGACCTGAAGACGCTGAACGAAGACGGCAGCCTCTCCAGCCACTTTTTCCTTTCGGTGTTCCGGGTCGAGACCGATTCGCCTTTCGCGGGCGAGGCCGCCGACGATGCGGCCGAAATCGGCTGGTTCCTGCCCGAAGAGGTCGATGCCCTGCCGGCACCCGACAGCGTGCGCGACTGCATCGCCCGGCTCGCCGCCGCACATCTGACGCAAGCTCCCGATAGTAGTTGTTGCAGACACGCGTAATTTCGTCTTGAAGAGCCCATGATGTCAGCTGTGCGCCTCGCCTTCGTTGTTGTTTTCTGTGCCGGCGCGCTCGCCCATTCCCTCGCGCATGCGCAGCCTGCAAAGACGGCCGGCGACAAGAAGAGCGCCGAGACGGTGCCGGCGGTGGCGGTCGAAGAAAAGCCGGTGCCCTATGACGAGCGGCTGCTCAGGCTTGCCGAAGTGATGGGCTCGGTGCATTACCTGCGCAATCTCTGCCAGAAAACCGGTGAGGACCAGTGGCGCGTCTCGATGCAGACATTGCTCGACGCCGAGACCAAGACCGAGCCCAAGCGCAAGGAGCGCCTGACGGCAGGCTTCAATCGCGGTTTTCGGGCTTTTGCTTCCGTTTATACCTCCTGCACGGGTTCAGCGGTGGTCGCCGAAGAGCGTTACCGTGCCGAAGGTGCAACACTTGTTAGTGAAATCGTCGCGCGTTTTGGAAATTAACGACATATTAACCTGTTTTTTCATGAGACCGTGTCGTTTTGATAAAACGCTGATAAGGTTGTTAATACAGTGGTAAGGACTTGAAAGCCGCATGGAACGAATGATGGAACCGAGCCTGAACGATATCGACGACATGATCGTGCATGAAAAGATGCAGGCAGCCCTGGAGCATCAGAGTGAAGCCTGGGCCGACGGCATGGCCGACGGTATCGAGCCCGAGATCATCGCCGACGCTGCCTTTGCGCTCGCCATGCGGGAGACCATTCGCATTCATGGGGAAAATGGCGCGGAAGCCATGCTGGAAGCGCTGCGCGAGCGCATGCTTGCCGGCGAATTCTCACCGCAACGGTCGCTGCAGTAACCATATCGGACTGAACATGACGCATGGCATCAACGCACGGTGGACCCGCTCCGCCCGTTTCGGCCTGTTGTTGACGGCGGCCCTCGCCGCTTCGTCATCCGGCATGGTGCTGCCCGCCCATGCGCTCAGCGAACTTCGCGAAATCCCCGGCGCACAGAAATCCGAAGAGCAGACGCCGGATCCGGCAGACGAAGGCGAAAGCGACACCGAGGGCGACACCAAGACCGATCAGCCCCTACAGCTGCCGATGCCCGATCCGCTTGTCGACAAGACCATCAAGAAAGATGAAGAGCCACAGACTGCCGAGCCGGAGACGGCGCCGCCGGTCGAGGTGCTGTCCGATGTGTCGAAAATTCCTGAACCTGTACGGCGGATGCGCGAGCTGATCGTCGAGGCGGCGGCCTCCGGCGACATGGAACGCCTTCGGCCGCTGCTCGGCAAGGGCCCGACCCAGACGCAGGTGAGCCAGGTCGAGACCGACGAGGATGCTGTGACCACTCTGAAAAGCCTGTCGGGCGACCCTGACGGCATGGAGATCATGGCGATCCTGCTCGACGTTCTCTCCACCGGCTTCGTCCGCGTCGATGCCGGAACGCCGGACGAGACCTATGTCTGGCCCTATTTTGCCGAAAAGTCGCTGACCAGCCTGACGCCGCCGGAAAAGGTCGAGCTGTTGCGGATCGTGACGGCCGGCGATGTCACCGACATGCAGGAATTCGGCAGCTACAATTTCTACAAGGTCGGGATCACCGCCGACGGACAGTGGAAATTTTTCGTCGCCGGAGACTGACGGCGAACAGAAGTGCTTGCCCGCAGGCCCGTGACATCCTACCTCTCGGCAGACAGACAGGATGTAACCCATGCCGAACGTTGCCCTTCAAGATCGCGCCCTTCTGACCCTCTCCGGCAAGGATGCCGAGGACCTGCTGCAAAGCCTGATCACCACTGACCTCGACCAGCTGAAAGCCGGACAGGCTGAGCCCGGCGCGCTTTTGACGCCACAGGGCAAGATCATGTTCGACTTTCTGATCTCGCGCGACGGCGAGGCGCTCGTCATCGAGACGGTTGCCTCCCAGGGTGAGGCTCTGACCAAGCGGCTGACCATGTACAAGCTGCGCGCCGCTGTCGATCTGTCCCTCGCCTCGCCTGCGGCCGTGACGGTCAGCTTTGGCGGCGATGCGAAAGACGGCCTGGTGGATGGACGGTTCGAACGGGCCGGCATCACGCTGCGGCGCGTCTATTCGGATCAGCCGGCGGCGAGCGGCAGCGATGCGGATTACGAGGCGCTTCGCGTCTCCGGCGGCATCATGGTCTCCGGCGCCGACTATGCGCTGCAGGATGTGTTTCCGCATGATGTGCTGATGGACAAGAATGGCGGGCTTTCGTTCAAGAAGGGCTGCTATGTCGGCCAGGAAGTGGTGTCCCGCATGCAGCATCGCGGCACGGCGCGGCGCCGGGTGGTGCTCGTTGCGTCCGAGACCGCGCTGCCTGGGAGCGGCACAGTGCTGGCGGTCGAGGGCCGTAGCATCGGCGCGCTCGGAAGCGTGTCCGGCGCGAACGGGCTGGCGATCGTCCGGATCGACAAGGCCGGCGAGGCCATCGCCAAGGGTCAGACGATTCTCGCCGGTGACACGCCTGTTACCCTGACGCTGCCAGCCTGGTCCGGCCTGAGCTTTCCCGCCGAGGCCGACGAGGCGAGCGCCTGATGGCACCGGCTGCTCCAAGGGCCTGGCAGCGCATGCTGTCCGGGCGCAGGCTCGATCTTCTCGACCCGTCGCCGCTCGACGTGGAAATCTCCGACATTGCCCATGGGCTGGCGCGGGTGGCGCGCTGGAACGGCCAGACAGCCGGCGACCACGCGTTTTCCGTCGCCCAGCATTCGCTCGTCGTCGAGGAAATTTTTCGTCGCACCAATGATTGCACGCCGGACGCCTGCCTGATGGCGCTGCTGCACGATGCGCCGGAATATGTCATCGGCGACATGATCTCGCCGTTCAAGGCGGTGGTCGGCGGCGGCTACAAGATCGTGGAGAAGCGGCTGGAAAGCGCCGTGCACATCCGTTTCGGTCTGCCCTCCTCGACACCGCGCGAACTCAAGGCGCAGATCAAGAAGGCCGACCAGATCGCCGCCTTCTTCGAGGCGACGGTGCTGGCCGGCTTCTCCCATGGCGAGGCGCTGAAACTCTTCGGCCAGCCGCGCGGCATCACCCGCGAGATGTTGCCGATCGAGCCGATGGCGGCACCGCAGGCGCAGGCACAGTTCGCGGCGCGTTTCGCCGACATCGAAGCCGGGCGTCGGTTGCAGAAGGTGTCTGGCTGACATGCCCCATATCGTCGTTTCCCCCCTGTCGCGCATCGCCGAGATGGCTGTCCGCCATCGCTGCCGCGAAATGGTCAGCCTGCTCGCCAAGGGGCAGGATTTCCACCGGCCGGCTGTCATCGGCGCCGACCGCCACCTGCGGCTCGGGCTCAACGATATCTCGATCGCCTCGGCCGATGGGCTTGTGGCGCCGCAGGAAGAGCATGTGCGCGCGATCATCGATTTTGCCCGCAGCTGGGACCGGACGTCGCCGCTGCTGATCCATTGCTGGATGGGCGTGTCGCGCTCACCGGCCGCCGCCGCCATCGCCGCTCTGGCGCTGTATCCGGACCAGGACGATGGCGCGCTTGCCCGACGGCTCAGGGCAGCATCCCGCTTTGCCACGCCGAACGCGCGGCTGATCGACCTTGCCGACGGTCTGCTCGGCCGCAAGGGCCGCCTTACAGCCGCCATCAGGGCCATCGGCCGGGGTGCCGATGCGTCCGGCGATGCGCCGTTCGTTTTCACCCTGAACGGCTGACCGCTCCCTTTCCATCCCCGCCTCAAAAAAATCGTCGCCGCGATGAACCCAAAACGGGTCTCGCGAGTTTGCATGGTGAGACACAGGATGCGTCAGACCAGAAGACGCATGATGGGCCGAAGACTGAGCCGGAGATGTTTATGACGAGACCGAAAACCGCCCTCGCCGCAGCTGCATTTCTTGCAGCCACAGCGCCTGCGGTTGCCTCCCCGGCAATCGGCCTGATCGGCGACAAGACCCTGGTGATCTTCGATACGGAAACCCCTGATATCAGCAAGCGCGTGGACGCCGATGGCGTCGACAAACTCGTCGGCATCGACTGGAACTGCAAGAGCGGGCTGATCGAAGGGGTGACGCCGGAGGGCGGCATCGTTTCGCTCGACACCAAAACCGGCAAGGCCAAAAAAATTGCGCAGATGGACCAGACCATCCCGACCGGCGAAACGCCTGTCGTCATCGACATCAATCCGGCGACGCAGGCCATCCGCTTCATGACCGGCAGCACCAACCAGCGCACCGATCCTGAAACGGGCAGTGTCACCATCGACAGCCAGCTTGCCTATGTCTCCAGCGACCCGAACGCAGCCACCCTGCCGACGATCGTGGCGGCGGCCTACACGAATTCGCATGGCACGCCGAAAACCACAGCGCTCTACGGCATTGATGCCATGGCAGGCGTTCTCGTGCACCAGACCATGCCGAACGACGGGACGCTGAAGACCGTCGGCAAGCTCGGCGTGGAGCCGAGCGACAGCTACGCTTTCGATATAGAAACCACCGAGAATGGCGACAATATTGCCTGGCTGGTGGCGGACACCTCCATTTACCGCGTCGATCTCAAAACCGGAAAAGCATCCATGACCGGCCGCCTGTCCGGGCTGGAAGACGGCACGTCGGTAAAGGTCAAACTGAAGGATTTTTCGGTGATCGGCCGTGAAACTAAATCGGCGATGTAGCCGTTACAGTCATCTTTCGCCGTTCCGCCAAGGCGGGTGGCGGATATTTTTTACGAAATCGGAGCAGAATTTTTAACGCCCTGCTCCGTCTGAAACTGCGGCCCTGGCGGGGGCTGCAGGGTTGCGGTGGCCTCTTTCCGGTTCTGGATTCCCGAGAGATGTGCCGCCGCAGCCACCCTTACAAGGTCACGGCGGCTGCGCAAGGCACCCCGTCACCGGGAGTTGCAGCATGATCACCCTTCTTCTTGCGTTAAGCCTGGCCCAGACGGGCATTGCGCCGCTCTCCGATCCAGCCATTCAGGATTACCCCCTCAAGCAGGTGGCCGCCATGTGCAGCCTCAGTGGTGAGCGGGTCTCGTCGCAATTCAAGACCTGCTCCTACCGCTGCGACGATGGCGGCAGCTTCGGCCTGACGGTCACCAAACGCGAGACCTGCCCTTTCGTGCTCAACCGCTGAGCCTCGCCCATCCTTCTCCATTCGAAAAACAGGGACACTGCAATCCGATGGAACGACAAGCATCCGATATCATCATCGCCACCCGCACCGCCTTCAGTCAGGCAGCGGCGCTGGGCGTTCAATATTCCTTCTCCATTTTCGGCGCGATCATCCTGATGATCGCCGGCTGGTTCCTGGCCCGTTATATGCGCCGCTGGGCGCTTGCCGGGCTGTCGCGTGTGCACGGGATCGACATCACGCTGGCGCACTTCTTTGCCAATATCGTTCGCTACGCCGTGCTCATTCTCGTCTTCGTCACGGTGCTCGGGCAGTTCGGCGTGCAGACGGCCTCAATTATCGCTGCTCTCGGTGCTATCGGCCTGGCAATCGGACTGGCCTTGCAGGGCACGCTGCAGAACATCGCAGCCGGTATCATGCTTCTGGTTCTCCGGCCGTTCCGGGTCGGCGAGTTCATCAAGACGGCCAATATTTCCGGGACGATCGTCGAGGTCGGGCTGTTTGCCACGGAACTGCGGACCAGCGACGGCCTCTATCTGCTGGCGCCGAATTCGACGCTGTGGAACACGCCGGTGACGAACTACAGCCGCGAAAAGGTGCGGCGTCACGACCTGACCGTGACCGTGCCGCAGGAAGAGGATCTGGATGCGGCGCAGGACGCGCTTCTCAGCCTAGCCCGCGCCGATAACCGGGTGGAGCATTCTCCGGCGCCGGAAGTGTTCGTCTCCGAGATCGCCAGCAGTTCGGTGACGCTGACGGTCCGCTACTGGGTGAAAACCACCGACTGGTTCAGGACGACGCGTGACCTGACAAAACGGGCCAAACTTTCCGTCGACGCGCAACAAAGCGTCGCTGCCGAATAAGCCCTTGGGCCAAATACAAAAAAACGGGCGGCGATGATTTCGCCGCCCGTTTCGTTTTTGCTGTGTCTTACTTGATGACGGCACAGGCCAGGCGTTCACCGGCACCGCCGCTCGGCTGGCTGCGATAATCGTCCGGCTTGGCGTGGATCATCAGTGCCCTGCCCCGAATCCGATCGTCGTCATCGTTGAGCGAGACCGCGCTGTTGTAGATATGCGCTCTCATCACACCATCGGCGCTGACATACTGGTTGGGCATGTCGCCGTCATGAGGGCCGTTGGCAGCCAGAAATCCATGCTCCGCCTTGCCGTCATCCTCATCGTCGAAATGGCCGCCGGCCGATTCATGGCCGCCCGCATGATCGCATTTGCCGGTCTCATGCACGTGGAAGGCCACCCAGGTGCCCGGCGGCAGGCCGGTGGCCTCGACTTCGATGAGAACGCCGTCCTTTGCTTCGGTCAGGGTGGCGCGGCCGGCTTCCTTGCCGTCCTTGCCGACGAAATTGGCCGTGGCGGTCATGGCATCCTGCGCGAAGGCGGACGTGCCGAGCGCGAGGCCGGCCAGCGCTGCTGTGAGGACGATCTTTTTCATGGTGAGGCTCCTGTTGCCGTTGACGATCAGGAGCAACGTTCAGGCGCGGGGGCGGTTCCGGTCTTTTCCGGCGCCGCCCATTTCTCTACTGAAACAGCGAGAGAATGTTGCGGGCATTGTCGTTGGCGATCGGCAGCGTGTAGATCGCCAGCTTCCGCTGGGTTTCCAGCGCCTTCAGCCGCATCGATTCCTCGTTCATGTCGGCATCGACGAGAAGACCGACACCCCTGGTCAGCGTGTCGCGCAGATCGATGACGAATTCGCTCTGCAGACCGACGCGGGCGCTGATGGCGCCGAGATCGGCCGTCGCATCGATCATCCGCTCCATCATCGCATCGACCGTTTTCAGCATGTCCTCGACCTCGGTGTCCGTGGTGGTCGAGGTCAGCTTGATCTCCGTGGCGGTGGAGGCATTGCTCTGATTGACGATGATGGCGTAGTTCTGCCCGGCGCCGGCCGCGATCGCGAATTCGGTGCTGGTGAGGATGCCGCGCGCCCCTGTCGTGCCCGACGTCGAAGCGTCGATGAGCGCGCGGGGACCTACCGCGGCCGGCCAGAGGTCGTAGTCGAGCGTTTCGACCGTGACGGAGCCATCGGCACCGCGGCTGAAGGATGCAACGATCGAGGCCGTCTGTTTGCTGTCGTCGCCGACCTGCAGCCAGTTCTGGCCGCTGAAGCTGGCGGATTCGCCGATCGAGGAGAGCTGTTTTTTCAGCTGTGTCAGTTCCTTGTCGATCTTCTGGCGATCGACGCCAGGCTCTCGGGCCATGAGCAGCTTGCTCTTGATCTCGCTCATCACGTCGACGGCGTAGTCCATGCCTGCATAGGCCGTGTCGACCGTGGCCGCACCCAGTGCCAGCGCGTCCTCGACGGCGCTCAGGCTCTTGTCGTCAGAGCGCATGGTGGTGGCGATCGACCAGTAGGCGGCATCCTCTTCAGCCGTGGACACTCGCAGGCCGCTGGAAATTCGGCTGTGCGTGGCGTCGAGCGTGGTTTCGATGTTGCGAAGGGTCGAAAGTGCCACCACGGAGGCGGCATTGGACATGATGCTGGACATGAGATTCGCCTGAAAAAGATACATTGGGCAATCATGTCGGAATGCTCGCACCTGCTGCCAGGCGGCCCGGCCCTGCGCTCATCGCGGCCTCATTCCCACGCTTCTAAAACATCATTCTATGATTAACAGCGGGTGAATTTTCAGTACAGGCGCATAAAAAGAGGATGACGGCCGGGACATCCGCTCCCGCCGCCATCAAGGTGTGTCAAGCAACAGCCGGACGGAGGACGCCCTTCTCCTCGATCGGCCAATGGACCACGGCGGCAAAGATGCCGAGCGCCACGCCAAGCCACCAGACCGGATCGTAGGATCCAAAATGATCGTAGAGGTAGCCGCCCATCCAGACGCCGAGGAACGAGCCGATCTGGTGCGACAGGAAGACGACGCCGCCGAGCAGGCCCAGATGGCGGGTGCCGAACATGATGGCGACGAGGCCGTTGGTCGGCGGCACGGTCGAGAGCCAGAGCAGGCCCATGACAATCGAGAAGATGACGACGGAGGTGGGCGTCTGCGGCAGAAGCAGGAAGGCCGTCACCGCCGCCGAGCGGCCGAGATAGATCAGCGCCAGGAAATAGGGTTTGGAATAGCGCTGGCCGATCACGCCAGCGGCGAGCGAGCCGATGATGTTGAAGAAGCCGATCAGCGCCAGCGCGATCACCGCATAACGGGCGTCAATGCCGAGATCGCCGATATAGGCCGGGAAATGCGCGGTGATGAAGGCGACCTGATAGCCGCAGACGAAGAAACCGGAGATCAGCAGCAAATAGCTTTTATGGCCCAGCGCCTCCTTCAGCGCCTCGCCGATCGACTGCTTGTACTGGGCCTCGGACTGCGTGCCGGAGGAGGAATTGCCGCGCAGGGGAATGGCGACGATCGGTACCAGGAACATCAGCAGCGCCAGGTAGACGAGGCTGTCCGACCAGCCATAAGCGGAGATCAGCCCCTGGCTCAGCGGTGCGAACAGGAACATGCCGGCCGAGCCGGCGGCCGTGCCGATGCCGAAGGCCATGGAGCGCTGCTGCGGCGTGACGTTGCGGGCGAAGGCCGACAGGATGGTGCTGAAGGAGCCGGCGCCGATGCCCATGCCGACCAGCACGCCGCCACCGATGTGCAGCCAGAGCGGCGAAGAGCCGAGCGACATCAGAAACAGGCCGAGTGCGTAGACGAGACCGGAAAAAGCCAGCACCCGCCAGGTCCCGAACTTGTCGGCGATGGCGCCCATGAACGGCTGGCTCAAGCCCCAGCAGAGGTTCTGGAGCGCCATGGCGAGACCGAACGTGGTGCGGTCCCAGCCGGTGTCCTGCAGCATCGGCAGCTGGAAGAAGCCCATGGCCGAACGGGGTCCGAAGGTCAGCATGGCAACGAGGCAGCCGGATGCGATGATCAGCCACGGCATGGCAGGGCGCGCGGTCGGGGAAACAGGTGAGGACATGGGCGCGCTCCGGCAAGGTCTGAAGCTGCAACCTACCGCCCGGCAGCCGCTTACAAAAGACAATTAAATTGAGAGCTTGATCACGCGAATTGATGCATGCGGCGACTGCCTAAACCCGCCCCATTCTCTTCAGGCTGGCGCCCATGGCGACGATGGCCTCTCCGGCGGGGACGAAGGTCATGCCGAGGACATCGCGGCTGGGGCTGGTGTCATAGGTGGCGTCCTCGCCAAGCATCGGCACGACGTCGGCCAGCGAGCGATCGAACAGGGCTGCCAGACGCACGACGAAATCGGGAAGCTGGATCTGCGGCACTTTTCTTGCGTCCTTACCGAGGCCCGCCTTCAGCGTGCGAGCAATCTCGGCGAACCACATCGTGCCGGCAACAGCGAGATAGCGGCCGCCCGAGGGGGCATCGGCTTCCAGCGCCAGCCGGTGCATTTTGGCGACATCGCGGACATCGACGATGGCCATCTTGACGCGCGGCAAGGCGGGGTATTTTCCGAGCATCATCATCTGGATGACCTCGGCGGACGAGCCGAAATCCGGATCGGTCAGGGGACCGGCCACCAGCCCCGGATTGACCGAGGCAAACCGCATCGTGGTTTGCGAGGAAGCGATGAAATCGCGCGCCGCCCTTTCGGCCAGCGTCTTCGATTTCGAATAGGCCGAAACGCCGGGACCATCGACCACCGTCCAGTCCTGATTGGAAAACGGCGCCGGATGGCTGCCATGGCCATAGCCGATCGCCGCTGTCGAGGAGGTCTGGACAAGATGTTCGACGCCGGCAGAAACGGCAGCCTTCAGCACCCGCAGCGTGCCGTCGACGGCCGGGCGGATCAGGTCGTTTTCATCCTTCGGCTGGCGCAGCGGAAAGGGCGAGGCGACATGAGCGACGAAGCGCATGCCCTGCATCGCCGCATCCCAGCCCCTGTCAGAGAGCAGATCGGCCTCCACCAGCGACAGGCGGGAGACATCGGCATAGCCGGCCAGAACCTTCGTCAGGCTTTCCGCCTTCGACAGGCTGCGCAGCGTGCCGCGCACCTGGTAGCCGGCCCGCAGGAACTCGATGGCGCAGTGCTTGGCGATGAAGCCGCTGATGCCTGTGACGAGAATGGTCTTGTCTGTCATGCGGGGCGGCTCCAGCCGTGAGTTGAAATTGCAGGGGAAAGCCCAGTCGCCGTCAGCGCACCTTCATCGGCCAGCGCTCAGCGCGCTGTTTCAACACCGTCAAACTGTCGCCGAGCGCAATCGTGCCCTCGCAACGCGGCACGGCGTTCCAGCCGAACAGCGGGCCGATGACGCGGCGGTCGGCCGACATGCGCTTGACGGCGAGGCCCTGGATCGGGTTGCCGCCGATGCGCTCGCCTGTCACCTGGTCCTGCGTGGTCATGATGCAGCGGGCGCAGGGTTTGACGAGGTCGAAAACAACGCCGCCGATCTCGATGCTCTCCCAGAAATCCTCGGCCCAGGGGTCCTCATGGTCGATGAGAATGTTGGTGCGGAACCGGTCCATGCCGACAGGCGCCTGGCCTTTTTCCACCAGCGTGCGGTTGAGATCATCAAGCGAACCGGTCGTGGTGATCAGCACCTGGAAACCATCGGCAAAGGTCATCGGGCTCTCGGGTCCGGCCCAGTCCGGGCTTGCCAGACGGCGGGAGTTTGCATCCATCTGCACCAACCGGACGGGCTCACCGAACCAGCCCGACAGGGTTTCGTTGATGCTGTCGGGCGCGACGGCGGCATTGACCGGATCGTCCCAGATGTCGACATCCATGCGATTTGCCGGATCGAATGTTGCGGTCAAAGAATTCTCGCCCATTGTCAGGCGAAGGCCGCCATCGGTCTCGACGGCATCGATCTGCGCCAGCGCCTGTAGCTCGCGCTGGGTTATCGCCTTGCCATCCGGCCGGGCCAGCATGAAACGCCGGTCTCCGGCGACGCCGTCGCGCAGGATGCCGATGGAGGATTGCGCGATGCCGCGCCCGCTCTTCAGGGGGAAAATATTGAGGCCGGTTACCGTCATCGGATCGCTTCCGTTAGTTCGAATATTGATTCAAGCCGGTGATGCATCGATTCAGATGCACGGGCCAAGATTTTGTTTTCGTTTAAATTTCGTCCAGCAACATATCGAGGATCTGGCGCAGGCGGGTCTGGCGTTCGAGCGCCATGGCATGGCCGGTGGCGGTCTGGAACCCGTCGGTGAGCCGGAACAGCTTTTGCCCGAAATGGTCGATGGCAAAGGCCTTGTCGTCGAGCGCGCGGTTTTCAGCCAGCGGGTCGAGCGGGTCATAAAGACCGCTGCCCATGCGCCCGGCAATGTAGAAACAGCGGGCGGCGCCGATCATGCCGATCGCGTCGAGCCGGTCGGCGTCCTGCAAGATCTTTGCCTCCAGGCTTTCCGGCGGGATGTTGGCGGAAAAGCTGTGGGTGAGGATCGCATGGGCGACGGCGGCCATATCGGCCGTGCGCCAGCCGAGTTCGTCCAGCAGCACGAAGGAGCGCTCGGCGGCATAACGGGAGGCCTTGTCCCGATTGGGCGAGTTCTTTTCCACCGAGATACAATCGTGGAGCAGCACGGCGGCAGCCAGAATACGGCCGTCGCCGCCTTCCTTTTCATGGATGCGGCTGGCGTTGCGCCAGACCCGGATCAGATGGGCGGCATCATGCGAGCCGTCGCCCTCGTTATAGGCATGCGGCAGCAGGCTTTCGGCCAGATCCGCATAGGGCGCGAAGGCATCGGCAAGGCTCGGCTCAGATATTTGCACCGTCTCAGACATGGGCGGTCGCTTCCGGTTCCGGTTCCGGCGGCGTCTCTTCGACGACCGCTTCTGCCGCCTGCCCGGCCTTGCCCGAGAGGATTTTCTGGTAGAACAGGCCAATGCCGATCAGCACCACGCCGAGGCCGATGAAGGACAGTGCCCGCAGGAAACCTTCAAGGTTCGACATGTCGATCAGGAAAACTTTCAGCACGGCAATGAAGACAAGACCCGCCGAGGCGATGCGGATGCTCTTGGCGTTCAACTTCGAGCCGAGCGCCAGAAGCAGGACGCCGAGCAGCAGCCAAACGACGGAATAGGTGTAGGTCTCGCCGTTGAGGAAGCCCTTCCAGTCGGCGATGCTCTCGCCCTGCCAGAAGCGGCGCACCGACAGGGTCGTCCAGGCAAAGGCCAGGATGGCGCCGGTGACGGCAAGTGCCATGACGTAGGGTGCCGGGCGTTTGCCCCGCGCATAGACGGCAAGCGCCGCATAGGCGAGACCGGGCAGCAGGTAGCCGATCAACAGCAAATCCACGACAGGGATCCGGCCCAGCAGTTCGCCGCTGAAATAGGGATTGAGGCCGACCAGATGCGCCGAGAGGATCGACAGCATCGAGATGACGCCAAGCGTCATGCTGCCGTAGCGAAAGACCGGGCTCGGCGAGCGCAGGTCGAGCGTCATCAGGATGCCGGATGCGCCGATGGCCAGCAGCGTGTAGATCGACTGTTCGCCCAGCGTCGGCACGGCATCGTTGAGCACGCCGCCGTTCATGGCATGGCGCACGAGGATGGCGATGGTCAGAAGCACGAACAGGCTGGCCAGCGCCTGCAGCAGATTGCGGACGCGCAGGCCCGGCCAGTTGCGCAGCTCATAGGCCGAGATGGCCAGCAGCAGCGCCGGAATGCCGTAGCCGGCCAGCAACTGGTTGAAGACAGGCGTGGTGGAGAGTGCTGCCGGGCCGACCAGTGTCGGCTGCCAGGCGATGCGGCCGAGGATGGCAACGGCGGCTGCCACCTGCATCCACGGCAGGATCGGCCAATGGCGCAGGCGCGTGGCGGCGACATAGGCAAAACCGAGCACGGCGATCAGGATGGTGGTGGCAAGGCCCGCCGTCAGCGCATGCAGCGCCAGCACGAAGGCCCCGAACGAGCCGGCGACGAGGAAGCCTTGCGGCAGGTGGATGTTTTCCGGCGGCACCGGCCGTTTCGAGACGAAGACGGCAAGGCCAACAAGGAAGAGGCCGGCGGTGATGGCCGCCAGACCGTGCCAGATGTCGAAGGCGAAATTGCCGGTCATCAGGAAGGAGATGCCGAGAAGGACCACGGGCACGCCTGTGGTGATGACGCTCCAGATGACCGCATAGACCGGCTGGCGCTGCAGCCAGGCGACGATCGCCCAGCCGCCGAGAGCGGCAAACAGGGCTGCGAGCGCCATGGCAACGGTTGTGACGATATCGGCGACGGGTGCCGACGGATCGAGCGGTGCCAGCACGGCGACCGTGCCGCCTGCTGTCAGCGACAGCACGCCGGCCATGGCGGTTACGGCAGCAAAGAGGGCCGGCCAGGCGGCGTAACCGCGCAGCGCGCCGAGAAGCGCCAGCGCCGCCACGACGGCGGCAAAGCCGATGACGGGATCGCCGACCTCTTCGAGGAAGGGGCTGACCATGATCAGCGCCGGGAAGATGGCAAACAGCGCCAGCGTCAGCGTGATGCCGAGATGCGGCGGCAGCAGTGTCTTTTCCCAGGGACCGGGCGGGGTTTTCTGGCTTTCGACCGCGTCTGCGGCCTCGTCGCTGGCGATGATGACATTGCCCGGCCAGAGAATGCCCACGGCGGCGATCATCAGGACCAGCGTCAGGGTGACCGGCAGGATCTCGACGATTTCGCCCGACAGCATGTAGAGGATCAGCCAGCCGCCGATGCCGGCATTGGCGAGCGACGGCACGGTATTCCAGCGGCGGATACGCGAGGCGAGCAGCGTTGCCAGCCAGGCGACGGAGAGGAAGCCGAACAGTGTCCAGGGGTCGGAACTGTCCGATGTGACAAGGGCGGGTGTGGCCAGCGAGCCGAGCAGGCCGATACCGGCCAGAGCCTGGCCGTGCAGCAGCGACAGGCCGACCGTGCCGAGTGCCACGGCCGCCAGCAGGACAAAGCCTGCTACCGGGCCGATGAAGCCATAGATGCCATGGGCGGCGTAGACGACGCCGAACAGGGTGAGCGCTCCGGCGGCGGTGAGAATGCCGGGGATCATCGCATTGCGGAAATCGCTGGCGATCTCGGGAACGGCGCGGCGGCGCACGACCTCTCCGGCAACAACAAGCACGAGACCGAAGATGGCGGCAAAGGCTAGCCGGACGGCGGGGCTGAGCAGCCCGCTCTCGATCGAATATTTGACCATGAAGACGCCGCCGAGGGCCAGCGCCAGACCGCCGACCCAGACGGCCCAGCGGGCGCCGAGCCTGCTTTCGAGGCTTTCGCGGGTGGCGGTGGATTTTTGCGCTGCGGCCAGTGCCGGTCGCGGCACGGGCTCGCCGCGCGAGGCCTTCTCGACCCGCTCCTGCTCGCTCGACACAGCGCCGCCGAAAATGGCGTCGCCGGTCTTCTGCGTGCTCCAGGGGCCGGGCTCGGAAACGGGTTCAGCGGTGTGCTCATCGACGGGCGCTGGTATTTCCGACACTGTATCGGCCTGCACAACGGCGGCCACGGCGGGGCTTGCATCGGCAACGCTGGCAACTGCAGGGCTGGCAACGGCAGGGCTGGCAACGGCCGCGCCTGCGACAGGCTGGGCATCGCGCAAAGCGGCGATTTCGCCGCGCAGGCTGGCAACCTCCTTCTTCACGCGTTCAGACGTATTGCTGGCCTTCACCAGCGCCCCGATCGAAAAGGCAATGGCGGCCAAGACGAGTAATTCCAGCATGCTATCCCCATTCTCCAGTGCCACCGGCACCACCCAGATTACTTTAGATTTTTAGTCTCATGCATATCTTTGTCCCAAAACCGCTGCCCACTTTTGGGAGACATGCATGCAGTTAGCGCATCAAGTTGGCGATCGGAAAGATTGCGCAGGTTTCCGTGCCATGGGCGAGAAGCTTGCCGTTCTTGTCTTTCAGCGTCGCCTCGGATGTTGCGAGCGTCTTGCCGCGATGGACGACGCGGCCCTCGCAGGTCACCTCCCCCATGCCGGCCAGGACCGGACGCACGAGATTGACCTTGAACTCGACGGTCGTATAGCCCTCGCCGGGCTTCAGCGTGGTCATGACGGCGCAGGCCAGCGCCGAATCCATCAGTGTCGCCGTCCAGCCACCATGCACCGTGCCGAGCGGATTGCGGTGTTCCTCGCTCGGCAGGCCCTTGAAGACCACCCGCCCCTCCTCGACCTCGCTCAGGCCGAATTTCAACGTCTGCGAGATCGGCGGGGCCGGATGCACACCGGCCAGAAGATCCTGCATGGCCTTCAGTCCGCCATCGCGCGCCACCACGTCGAGCGGCACCGTGCCGATGCCGGACGCGACCATGCCGGGATAGATTTCAATGCTCATAGGGCCTGTCTTTTCTGTGTCTGCGTCTGCGTCTGTTCCGGGGCGGGGGCGGGCAAGGCCTTGAGCGCTTTCAGCGCCGCCTGCACGAAGCCATCCCGCGTGCCGGGGGCTTCGAGGCCGCGCGGCTCGTAGACATGGCGGTGAAGGAAGAAGCCGGTGAGCCGGAAGGCATCGGCGAGACTGTCGTGCTCGGCGGCGTGCAGGCCGTCGGCGGCGAGAAAGGCGGGCAGCGCCAGCATCTTATCCGCGTAGGGCTCACCGGCCTCGCGGCAGACGGCGCGGCCGGTTTTCGGCGAGACGTAGACCAGATCATCGCGCCGGCCGGTGGCGGCGCATTGCAACAGGTCGAGGCCGAAGCCGAGATCATTGAGCACGGCCAGCTCGAAGCGCACGAAAAGCTCACCGGCATCCGAGGGGTCGTTGAGGTTTTCCAGAATCACGTCGAGCGCATCATAGAGGTGCGGATGCGGGTCGCGCTCGGGCAGAAGCCGCAGCAGCGCCGCCATGGCCTGGACGCCGTAGACGGCGGTTGCCGCCTCCATCAGCCGGGCGGCGCGCAGGCGCACAGGCTCGATGCGGAACTCGCCGAGATGCTCGTCAAGCCTGGCGCGCCAGGTAAGTTCGACGGAATTGCCGGGCTGAAGGACGGGCTGCATGCTGCGCGAACGGCCGCCGCGCACGAGGCCGAGATGACGGCCGCGATCGCGCGTCATGACCTCGACGATCACGCTGGATTCGCCGTGCCGCTTGACGCCGAGAATGATGGCCTGATCGATCCACTGCATGGCGTTGTTTTAGCCTGCCCTTGAACCGGGGGCAATGCGGCGGCCGTGCCGATCCGCACCACAAATGGTTTTGCCGCGCGGCTGGCGCAAGATCGGGCGAAAGCGTAAGCCGGACAGACGCTGCATATCATCGCGCAAAGGACACTTCCATGATGCTTCGCACCCGGTTCGCCTGGCTTGCGCTTGTCGCCGCCTTTTCCATTCCGGCGGCCGCATCCGCTGACGACTACACGGCCTTCAGCAAGACGGCGATGAGCATCACCGGCGACATCGCCTTCGACGATTACAGCATCGTCTTTGCCAATGGCGAGGAACTGAGATTTTCGGCTCTGGTGGCAGACCATTTCACGGTCGATGGCGAAAGCGTGCCGGCCTCGGTCTATAGCGTCGAGAACCCAGGCGATCCCGAGCTTGAAAACGGCAACACGCTCTGCGGCGGCGGCGATGTTACCTATATCGCCAGCTACAGCGCCGGCGACGGGATGACGGAAATCGCGGTTTTCACCGGCGATGAAGCACCATCGAGCAGCGCTTCGATGTGCGCCTCCTACATCTACATGGACTGACCTGTTCCGGCCGGAACAGCGGCCGGGCAGGTATTCTGCAACACCGGTATCAGCTGCAACGGAACCGGATCCATGGCCGACCTCAAAACGCCCGACTACGAGGCTCATCCCGTCCTCGCGGAACTCGATATCCCGGGCCTCTTCTATGGAAAATGCGCTCGCTTTGATCGCTGGCGCTGCGTGGTGGCTGATATGACCGGCACGCCCATTCGTTACGTCATCAAATCTCGACCCGTCCAGTTTCCAAACCTCGATCCGGCCCTGCGCGTGCCGCAGACACTGGAATTTCTCGAGGCGGAAGCCGAGGCCGCTGACGCGATCACCATCACGCCGGACATGCGCCGGGGCTTCTGG
This sequence comes from Pararhizobium sp., assembly GCA_030655075.1. Classification (GTDB taxonomy): domain Bacteria; phylum Pseudomonadota; class Alphaproteobacteria; order Rhizobiales; family Rhizobiaceae; genus JAURWE01. Next base: position 21,764 of record JAURWE010000099.1, on the reverse strand, counting down.
GCGGACACACCGCAGGAGCCGCTGTTGATCCTGCTTTTCATGACAGTTCCCGGCGGTACGTTTCAGGCCCGGCACGCGGCGGCCATTTCTAGGCGGCTCGACGAGATCGACCCGGTCGTTCATGCCGCAGACGATGGAAGCAGCACCGATCTGCACGAGCGGGCGCGGGCATGGTTTGCCCGGCAGGCAATCAGCGGAGCGGATGTCATGGTCTCCGGCGGCTTCGAGACGACCGGCTGGTGGGACGCCGACCTTGCCGAGGTCTATCGGGCTTAGCTGCCGGTGTTCGAACGTCTTGTCTCCCATGTTTTCGATAGGAACAGTTTTCGCGGCGCGGTACTCCTCACCGCCGAACGCCCTATGTCTGGGTGACTGAATTTCAGTATCGATTTGCTTCAAGGGAGAGACTTTATGGAATACCGGTTGCTGGGCCGTTCGGGCCTGAAAATCTCGGCGCTGACGATGGGGACGATGACCATCGGCGGCAAGGGCAAGTTCGCCACCGTCGGCGCCGTCGGGCTCGATGACGCCCGGCGCTATGTCGACATGTGCCTGGATGCCGGCATCAACCTGATCGATACGGCCAATGTTTATTCGGACGGCGCATCGGAAGAAATCGTCGGCGATATCTTGGGCGGGAGCCGCAAGAACGGCGTGCTGGTGACGACGAAGGCGCGGTTTCCCATGGGGCCCGGCGTCAACGATCGCGGCCTGTCGCGCTACCACCTGATCCGCGAATGCGAAGCCAGCCTGAAGCGGCTGAAGACCGATGTCATCGACCTTTACAAGATCCACGAATGGGACGGGCTGACGCCGCTGGAAGAGACGCTCGAAGCGCTCGACACGATGGTGAAACAGGGCAAGGTCCGCTACATCGGCTGCTCGAACTTTTCCGGCTGGCACATCATGAAGGCGCTCGGCATCAGCGCCGCAGAGCATCGCCAGCGCTTCATCAGCCAGCAGATCCACTACACGCTCGAAGCCCGCGAGGCCGAATATGAGCTGGTGCCGATCTCGATCGACCAGGGGCTCGGCATTCTCGTCTGGAGCCCGCTGGCCGGCGGTCTTCTGTCTGGCAAACACCAGCGCGGCAAGGATGCGCCCGACGGGACGCGGCAGCTCGCCGGCTGGACCGAACCGCCGATCCGCAATGAGGACCGGCTCTGGGATATCGTCGATGTGCTCACGGCAATCGGCAAGGAGCGCAACGTCTCGCCGGCGCAGGTGGCGCTCGCCTGGTTGATGGCGCGGCCAGCCGTCACCTCCGTCATCATCGGCGGGCGCACCGAGGCGCAGTTCAAGGACAACCTCGCCGCCGCCGATCTCGTTCTCTCAAGCGACGAGCAGGACCGGCTGGAGACCGTCAGCGCCCCGCCGATCCTCTACCCCTACTGGCACCAGTTGCGCTCGGCCAAGGACCGGCTGGGCCCGGCCGATCTGTCGCTGTTGGGGAAATATGTCTGACGCTGTTTGTGGTGCTCTTCTTCTCCCCGGCGGGGAGAAGAAGGCTGTGGGTTCCCGATCAAGTATAATCCTGCTGCTCTGACGCGACGACGCCCTTGAGTTCGCTCGGATAATAGCCGTGGCGGAGGTTGATGCCGTATTCCAGGTAGGCCTTCATGCAGGCGAGCATCTGCGACCAGCCTTCGCAATTCATGTAGGAGCTCTTCTGGCCGCGTTCGTTGTCGCGCCAGCCGGTCTCGCCGATCGTCACCATGGTGCCGCCATCCTCGAGCGGGGTGAACTTCATCTCGACGCGCGTCTTGTAGGGCTCTTCGCCCTCGGCGACCATCGCATCCCAGCGCAAAACGATGCGGGCATTCTGCTCAAGCGTCTCGACAATGACCGGCGCCATGCCGAACCAGGTGACAGTTGTTCCCTCGACCAGCGGCCCGCTGGCGCCGCCGACCGTGGTGAAATAGCCGCTCAGCTTTTCCGGATTGACCACCGCGTCGAAGACATCGGCCACCGGCTTGCCGATGCGACCGTTCACACGAAATTCCAAGGTCATGTTTTCCTCCATATCTTGTATGGACAGAAGAATATGTTATAAAAATATAACATGTCAAGCGAATCACAACAGGATGCGATTTTCAAGGCGCTGGCCCATGGACGGCGGCGGCAGATTCTCGATGCGCTGAAAGAGGCGCCGCAGACCACCGGCACGCTGTGCAGCCGCTTTCCGGATATGGACCGCTGCACGGTGATGCAGCATCTGAAAGTGCTTGAGGAGGCCGACCTGGTGATTGCCCGCAAGGACGGCCGCGAGCGCTGGAACCATCTCAACTCCCTGCCGATCCAGGACATCCACGACCGCTGGATCAGCCGATATGCGGGCAACGCCATCAGCGTCCTGTCGGCGCTTAAGGACGAGCTTGACGGTTGATCGCCGGCTGTGATCCAGTCCGGGCAGGAGGACATGGCGATGAAAACAACACCGGATACGGCGGACAACGGCATTTCCGCGTCGGAGCAGATCGATGCGCGGATCAAGGAACTCAGCGACTGGCGCGGCGAAACGCTTGCCCGGGTGCGCCATATCATCCAGCAGGCCGACCCTGCGATCATCGAGACCTGGAAGTGGCGCGGCGTGCCGGTGTGGGAGCACAACGGCATCCTCTGCACCGGCGAGACCTACAAGGCGGTGGTGAAACTGACCTTTGCCAAGGGCGCGGCGCTCGACGAGCCGACCAGCCTGTTCAATTCGAGCCTTGAGGGCAATGTGCGGCGGGCGATCGATATTCACGAGGGTGAGATGATTGATACGGCGGCGCTGACGGCACTGATCCGTGCGGCGATTGCACTGAATGGGGCGGGCAAGAAGACCAAGAAGACTCCCTCTCCTACAAAATCTGAGGTTTAGCCTCGGATCAAGCTTTCAGATTTTATTGGAGAGGGAGACGCCCCTGGCCACGCCCCTACTTCCGCTTCATCGCCTCGGCCAATGCCGCTCCAAACGCGCCCTGCGAAGGAGCTTCTGGCTTCGGCTGATGCTTTGGCGGGGCGGCGTTGCGCGGTGGCGGGGCGGTGCCCCTCGCCTCGCGGGCGTCGGCGGCAGCAGCGCCGTCCTTGCGCATGGTGAGCCCGATGCGCTTGCGCGGCACATCGACCTCGACGACACGCACCTGCACGACATCGCCGGCCTTCACCACCTCGTGCGGGTCCTTGATGAAACGGTCGGCCAGTTGCGAGACGTGGACGAGGCCGTCCTGATGCACGCCGATATCGACGAAGGCACCGAAGGCGGCGACGTTGGTGACCGTGCCTTCGAGCAGCATGCCGGGCTTCAAATCCTTTATATCGTCAACGCCGTCGGCAAAGGTGGCGGTCTTGAAGCTCGGGCGCGGGTCGCGGCCGGGTTTTTCGAGTTCGGCGAGAATGTCCTTCACCGTCGGCAAACCGAAGCGCTCGTCGACGAAGAGCTTGGGATCGAGCGCCTTCAGGGCGGCGCTGTCGCCCATGATCGAGCGCAGGTCGCGGCCACAGGCCTCGACGATCTTCTTGGCGACGCCATAGGCTTCCGGGTGCACGGAGGAAGCATCGAGCGGCTCCTTGCCGTTCGGAATGCGCAGGAAGCCGGCGCATTGCTCGAATGTGCGGGCCCCGAGGCGCGGCACTTTCATCAGTTCCTTGCGGCTTGAGAAGGGGCCGGTCTGGTCGCGGTGGGCGACGATGGCCTCAGCCGTGGAAGCGCCAAGGCCGGACACGCGGGCCAGCAGCGGCACGGATGCGGTGTTGAGATCGACGCCAACAGCGTTGACGGCATCCTCGACCACGGCTTCGAGCGAGCGGCCGAGGCGGCCCTGATCGACATCGTGCTGGTACTGGCCGACGCCGATCGATTTCGGCTCGATCTTGACCAGCTCGGCCAGCGGGTCCTGCAGGCGGCGGGCGATGGAGACGGAGCCGCGCAGCGAGACGTCGAGATTGGGGAATTCGGCGGCGGCGGATGCGGAGGCGGAATAGATCGAGGCACCGGCTTCGGACACGATGACCTTGGTCGGCTTGGCGCCCGGCAGGCGGGTCAGGAGATCGGCCACCAGCTTTTCGGTCTCGCGGCTGCCGGTGCCGTTGCCGATCGAGATCAGCTCGACATTGTGCTTGCGGATGAGCGCCGACAGGGCTGCCTGCGCGCCCTGCACGTCGTTGCGCGGCTGGAACGGATAGACGGTGGTGGTTTCGACCAGCTTGCCGGTGCCATCGACGATCGCGACCTTGACGCCGGTGCGGATGCCCGGATCGAGACCCATGGTCGGGCGGGAGCCGGCGGGAGCCGCCAGCAGCAGATCTTTCAGATTGCGGGCAAAGACGCGGATCGCCTCCTCCTCGGCCCGCTCGCGCAACTCGCGCATCAGGTCGAGCGACATGGACATCGACAGCTTGACGCGCCAGGCCCAGCCGATGATTTCCATCAGCCAGATATCGCCCGGCAGCGTGCCGCCGACTGTGTAGGCGGCAGCGACGATGCGCTCGGTGGGTTTCACCGGCGAGGTGTCGTCGAGATCGACGACGATATCGACCGAGAGAAACTCTTCGTTCCAGCCGCGCAGCATGGCCAATGCCCGGTGACCGGCGACCGTTGCCCAGCGTTCGGAATGATCGAAATAATCGGAGAATTTTGCGCCGGCCTCCTGCTTGCCATCGACGACGCGCGAGCGGATCAGGGCGTTCTGGCGCATGTGCTCGCGCAGGCGCTTGAGCAGATCGGCGTTTTCCGAAAAGCCTTCGGCGATGATGTCGCGCGCGCCTTCGAGCGCGGTCTTCACATCAGGAACTTCAGCGGTGATGAAGGTAGTGGCGCGCTCAGAGGGTGCGACGCGGCGGTCGGCCATGATGGCGTCGGCCAGCGGGCCGAGGCCGCGTTCGCGGGCAATCTCGGCCTTGGTGCGGCGCTTGGGCTTATAAGGCAGATAGATGTCCTCAAGCTCGGCCTTGGTGGTGACGGCGGCGATCTTGCCTTCGAGCTCGGCGGTGAGCTTGTCCTGGCTGCGGATCGATTCGAGGATGGAGGCCCGGCGGGCTTCGAGTTCGCGCAGATAGACCAGGCGTTCGGCAAGGTTGCGCAGTTGCGTGTCGTCGAGGCCGCCGGTCACTTCCTTGCGGTAACGGGCAATGAAGGGCACCGTCGCGCCCTCGTCCAGAAGCTCGACCGCCGAGGTCACCTGCGCCGGCGTGGCCTTGATTTCCTGGGCGATGATGAGGGCGATGGATTTCGACGAGGCGGCCATGGGTATATTCCGATTTGCTGATTCCTGGCGGGACCATAGATGTCCATCGCATCAAGGCCAAGTGAAGGCCGGGATGGCGTCCACAGGTACGGCGAGGGCAGCACTTCAAAACGCGAAAAGCCCGGACGCGGGGTCCGGGCCTTCCGTTGGTTACGTGCCCCCCTCAGGCGAGCGGGTTGGCGCTGTCGTACTCGTCACGCTGGCGACCGCCAAGGGCTGCGCCGACACAGGCAACGAAGGCGCCGATCAGCAGCGCTGCGAAGGTCAGGAGCGAGGTGGTCACCGCCGACTGGCGAGCCGCTTCGGCCACTTCCTTGGCTTTCACCGCTGCGGCATCGGCCTGAGCCAGAACCGCATCGACCCGCTGCTGGGCTTCCGGTGCAGCAAGACCTGTGCGGGCGCTGACCATCTGTACCAGATAGGCCTTGTCATCGGCCGGGATTTCGCCGGCAGCTGCACCTGACAGGAGGATCCGCGAGGCTTCGGCCCTTGGATCGGACGTGTCACCCTGTGGCGTTGCGTTGGCCGCCGGGCGGAACATCATGTCGAGGAAATAGGCGCTCGGATCGGCGCCCGAGAGACTAGAGGTAAGCTGCTCGTTCTGAGCGGCACCCTGTGTTGCGCCTTGAGCCGCACCCGAGGTGACGGAGGCCACGGCCTGAACGCCACTTCCAACAATGGATGACACAGTCGAGCCGAGCAGCGTTGCAACGACAAGCGTTGCCAGTGCCCAGGACAGGAAGCCATGGGCCGTATCGCGGAAGAAGACCTCGTCCTCATGCGTTCTCGACCAGCGAGTGCGCAGTCGCCCCGCCAAATAACCGCCGAAGGCCGACGAGAGCCACTGGACGACCACCAGCCAGATTGCAGCGGAGATCGCCACTGTTCCGGCGGCAGCACCGGCGGAATCCCATGGCGATACCATGGACAGGCCGAGGCCGGTGCCCAGGATCATCAGGAGAAGAGTAATGACAGCCGCCCCAACAGCACCGGCAATGACCGGGCCCCAGTGAATGGCTGACATCGGCGAATCCGACGCTCCGGATGGAGCTCCGGCGCCGCTTTCAAATTCCATTGCCATGCTCTTGCTCCTCAACGCAGAAACGCGAGCAGGATGATGATTGGAATCGGAATACCCAGAAGCCAAAGCAAAATTCCGCGACCCATGACACTCTCCTATTTTTCATGATTGCGCCGATATAACGCCTTCGAAAACAAAGAGTTCCACGGATGATGAAGAATTGGGCAGGTGCATCAGGCCTGCTTGACGACGCCCTTTCCGGCAAGGCGTTCACGACCGTGCGGCCGGTCGAAATCGAGCGCCGGGCCGGCCGGGACAATCAGCGTCGGGTTGACTGCGGCAATCGAATAATAGCCCTTCTTGATCGCATCGATGAAGACGGTCTCGCGGATGCCCGGCCACTGGTAGAGTTCGCGCAGATAGGCCGATAGATTGGGATAATCCTCGATGCGGCGGATGTTGCACTTGAAGTTGCCGTGATAGGCGGCATCGAAGCGGATCAGCGTGACGAACAGGCGGATGTCGGCTTCTGTCAGGTATTCGCCGGCGATATAGCGGTTCGTGTCCAGATGGGCCTCGACCGCGTCCAGCGTCTCGAACAGCTGGGTGACGGCCGTGTCGTAGCTGGCCTGCGACTGGGCAAAACCGGCGCGGTAGACGCCATTGTTGACATTGTCGTAGATCGGCGTGTTCCAGCGTTCGATGACCGGGCGCAGGTCCTGCGGGTAGAAATCCAGCGTGTTGCCGGTCAGGTGGTTGAAGGCGGTGTTGAGGATGCGGATGATATCGGCGGATTCGTTGTTGACGATCCGGCCTTCCTTCAGGTCCCAGAGAACCGGAACCGAGACCTTGCCCGTATAGTCCGGCTTGCTTGCGGTGTAGAGCTGGTGCTGGTAGCGGACGGCAGGCGCTTTCGGACCGGCATCCTGCGGCGTGTCATATTCCCAGCCATTTTCGCCGAGCACTGGCCCTGCCACCGACAGGCCGATGACATCCTGCAGGCCCTTGAGATTGCGGAAGGCGACGGTGCGCGAGGCCCAGGGGCAGAGATAGGAGATGAACAGCTTGTAGCGCCCGGCTTCGGCGGGCAGTGCCGGCTGACCGTCAGGGCCCGGTGACCCGTCAGGGGTGATCCAGCTGCGAAAAACTGTCGGCTCGCGGTGGAACGCACCGTTCTTCATTTCGCTGGCGGCGACATCGCCGGTTTCCCATTTTCCATTGATCAGTTGCGGCATAGGAGCCCCTCGCCCTTCGTTCAGAACATGGGCGAGGTGGTCTCATGGGCAGCCAAACGGGTCAATGCAGCGGACGGTGAACACTCGGTTCAACGATCGGGGAACCGTCGTCTTGGTAATCAGCGCGGGAATTCCAGGCCCATTTCGCGGAAACGTTCCGGGTCATCGCCCCAGTTCTCGCGAACCTTGACGAAGAGGAAGAGGTGCACGGTCTGCTCCAGGATTTCCGAGAGTTCCTTGCGCGAGGCCATAGAGATCGCCTTGATCGCGTCGCCGTTCTTGCCGAGTGCGATCTTCTTCTGGCTTTCGCGCTCGACGTAGATCACCTGCTGGATGCGCACGGAACCATCCTTGCGCTCTTCCCAGCCTTCGGTCTCTACGTGGGAGGAATAGGGCAGTTCCTGATGCAGGCGCAGGAAAAGCTTTTCGCGGGTGATTTCGGCGGCGAGCTGGCGCATCGGCAGATCGGATATCTGGTCTTCCGGGTAAAACCACGGACCCTGCGGCAGCTTTTCGGCCAAATAATCCAGCACGTTCTCGCAGCCGGAACCGGTCAGCGCCGAGATCATGAAAGTGCGCTCAAACTCGACATATTCGTTGGCGGCGGCAGCGAGCTTGAGGAGATCTTCGCGCGAGACCTGGTCGATCTTGTTCAGCGCCAGAATCTTTGGCTGCGGAACGTTCTTCAGGCCTTCGAGGATGGTTTCGGCATCGCCCTTGAGGCCGCGTTCGCTGTCGATCAGGAGCATGATGACATCGGCATCCTTGGCGCCGCCCCAGGCAGTGGTGACCATGGCTTCATCCAGCCGGCGGCGGGGCTTGAAGATGCCGGGCGTGTCCATGAAGACGATCTGCGCCGTCTTGTGGATGGCTATGCCGCGCACGATGGCGCGCGTCGTCTGCACCTTGTGGCTGACGATCGACACTTTGGCGCCGACCAGCTTGTTGACCAGCGTCGACTTGCCGGCATTGGTGGCGCCGATCAGCGCGACGAAGCCGGAATGGGTGGGTTCGGTAGCAACGGTCTCCGCGCCATCGGCAACGGCGGTGTTTTCTTCGATTTCGGTCATTCTATCCGTCAATTTCCGGCGGAGTCTTTCCGCCATACGCCTTCCCGCTCCAAGAATTTGGTCGCGGCCACCTGTTCGGCAGCACGCTTGGAGCGGTCGCTTCCTGTTTCGGGGGCAAGCCCCGCAATATCGACCGTGACGGTAAAGCGCGGATCATGATCCGGCCCGGAGCGGTCGTCGATGCGATAGACGGGCGACGTGCCGTGTTTGGCATGGGCCCATTCCTGCAATTCTGTCTTGGCGTCCCGGCGCGCGCCATCGGCACGCGAAGCCCGGGCTTCCCAGTTGCGCAGCACGAACCCGCGCGCAACTTCCAGGCCGCCATCGAGGTAAAGGGCTGCAATGAGCGACTCTACCACATCGGCCCGCACATTCATCATGTGTTTTCCGGTGAGCTTTTTGACGTCGGCCCCGGTGCGCACGAAGAGATGCAGGTTGAGTGCATCGGAAACGGCAGCGCAGCTTTCGGCGCTGACCAGCTGGTTCAGCCGCACGGAAAGCTCGCCCTCGTCGGCATCGCGAAAATTGCGAAACAGCATTTCGGCAACGCAGAGCCCGAGGATGCGGTCGCCGAGAAATTCCAGCCGTTCGTAGTTGGAGCCGTTGGCGCTGCGGGCGCTGGCATGGGTCAGCGCCCGGTCGAGACGATCCTTGTCGGCAAAGACGTGGCCGATCGCGGCTTCAAGCCGCGCGCGATCTTGCCCGGCCAGCGATCGTCCCTTGCTCATTCCACAACCTTGAACAGGCGGTCGTAACGCAGGTTGGCCGGCCACTTCCAGATCTCGCGGAACGAGGTGTCGTGGCCGAGCGAGAAGAAGATCAGGCTGGCACGGCCGACGAGATTTTCGGCCGGCACGAAGCCGACGTCGAAACGGCTGTCGGCCGAGTTGTCGCGGTTGTCGCCCATCATGAAATAATGGCCTTCGGGAACCACGAATTCGTTTGTATTGTCGCCGCGCGCATCGGGGAACTGGTCGAGCGTGTCGAAGCTGACGCCGGTGTCGAGCGTTTCGCGGAAGACCGGCACGTCGGCGCCGGTTGTGTCATACTTGTCGTCGGCCCGGAAAACACCATCCTCGGCACGCGGAACCGGCACTCCGTTGACATAAACGATGCTGTCGCGGACCTGGACCTTGTCGCCCGGCAGACCGATCAGACGCTTGATGTAGTCGATGTCCGGATTTGGCGGAAAGCGGAAGACGACGACGTCGCCGCGCTTGGGTTCGCTGGCGAAAATGCGGCCCTTGAACAGGTCCGGCGAGAAGGGCAGCGAATATTTCGAATAGCCGTAGGAGAACTTGTTGACGAAGATATAGTCACCCACCAGCAGCGTCGGCATCATCGAGCCGGACGGAATGGTGAAGGGCTGGAAGAAAACCGTGCGGATGACCACGGCAAGCAGCAAAGCCTGGATGATGACCTTCACATTTTCCCACAGCGCGCTCTGCTGGGTTTCGCTCTTTTCTGCCACGCCGGTCTCTTTCATAAACGTTCTGTCCTGTGCGCAAAGCTTCGGGGACCGAAGACGCCGGATTTTCAGGGTTTCTCTCTAAACGGTTCAGCCATCCACGGCAACCGGAAGCGCCTCGATAATCACGAAGGCCTGGGCCAGCGGAAAATCATCGGTGATTGTCAAATGTATGGCGGCGCGATGGCCGGTAGGCAGCATTCGCTGGAGCCGCTCCTGAGCACCGCCCGTGAGCACCATGGTCGGCTTGCCGCCCGGCATATTGACGACGCCCATGTCGCGCCAGAAGACGCCCTGGGCAAGCCCCGTTCCGAGCGCCTTCGAGCAGGCTTCCTTGGCAGCGAAGCGCTTGGCATAGGAGGCGGCGCGGTTCTTGCGACCGTCGGACTTGCGCTTCTCGACCTCGGTGAAGCAGCGGTCGGTAAAACGCGCGCCAAACCGCTCGATCGATTTTTCGATGCGCCTGATATCGATGAGATCGCTGCCGATGCCGATGATCATGGTGGGGTCCGGTCTCCGGCCTTTCGGGGGCGTGTTTGAGGTGTTGCCTGATGTGGCGTGGCTGCCGGAAAAAGTCAAACCTTGGGAGAATGCCTGTAGGCCTGGCGGCGGCGCTGGAATTGCCGGACGCCAAACAGGGTCAGCAGGTAGAAGACGCCACCAAAGGCCAGCTCAAGCGGCAGGCTTCCGAGCAGCATGGGTTTCAGAACAGGATCCCAAAGCTTGGCGAATTCCAGATGCTCGAACAGGGCGACGAGGTTGAGAGTTGCGCCATCATGGGCCGGCGCAACGCCGAGCATGGCATGGCCAAGACGGTAGGAGGCGCTCCAGATCAAGGGGAATGTCAGGGGATTGCCGAAGGCGGTGCCGAGGACTGCGGCAATCATGTTGCCGCCGACGAGCCAGGCGAAGGCGAAGGCCATGATGGTGTGGAGGCCGAGAAACGGTGTGCAGGACGAGACGACACCCGCCGCGACACCGGCGGCAATCGCATGGGGCGTTGCCCGAATGCGCAGGATGCTGAGCCCGAAATAACGAAGGGAACGCGTGGCCCCCTTGCGCGGCCAAAGGGTGGCGCTGAGACGGTCGGCAAAGGTCGCAGGCTTTCGTCTTCGAAACAGCATGCGCGGTGATACCCGATCTGGCTGCGGGACGCCAACGCCGTTCCGCAAAGAGCTTCAGCGGTAAGCGCGCAAGATTTGCGCGCCGAAGAGACGATCGGGGATTGTCTGACGCCGCCGCATCATGCGGCAAGGTCCTTCTCGAAGGCTTTGAGCCCAACCGGCTTAACGGAACAGACCGCGGTCGATCTGGCGCTGGCGGTATTCGAGGTCGATACGGTCCATCGAGCCATTGAGGTAAGCGGCTTCGCGTTCCTGGACCGACGGGATGCGCAGAGCGCGGCTGATTTTCTTCAACTGGTTAAACATGATGAATTCCTTCTGTTACCTCCCGAGGCTGAAGATAGTGCAGCGCAACAATCCTCACCAGCACTACAAACAGGCGGCAGCCATGCGCCAGGCGCAAAGCGATGGGTTAAAATTTGGGCAATCACGGCTTTTTGCAGGCAGGGCCTCGCAAATGCGCATAGATCAGGGGCGCAGGTACAGATAACCCTGGCTTTGCAGCATGGCGATGCGCACGACGCCGCCCTCGTCGGCGCGAACGAAGCCCGGCAGAAGGTCCGCCAGGGAAACCTCCTGACCATCCATGGTGTTGCCGCAGGCGGCGAGCGACAGCGCTGGCCCATTGATCTTGGCGAGCTTGGCGCGAATATCCGCTCCAGCCTTGCGCTCATGGAATGGGATCAGCGCCGGGCCATGCACGACCAGCACGATCCGGACTGTGTCCGGGCCACCCATGCCCTCGATGTGGTTCTTGATATTGCCGAGCACGAACCCCGCCTTGTCGATGTCGGAGAGGTGGTAGACGACTTTCTGGATACCGGCATCGACCTCCACCGCCACAGCGGCAGACGCCGCCCTGCCCGCGACCAGAACGCCGGAAACGGCTGCAACAGCGCGAAAAAAGACATTGCGGCGGCTGAAATTGACCATGGCTGCTCTCCGATCATTGGCCGGCAACGATGTCCGCCTTGACGGCGTCATCGGCTACGAGCGGCAGGCAGGTGGCAATGTCCGTGCGGTCGAGCCGGAACACCTTGTCGTCCAGCCCGAATTTCGCGCCCTTGGGCAGGTCATCCGGCTCGTCGGTGTCGTCCACAACGGAAACCCGGGCGCTGGTCGGGATATCGAGCAGGATCGACTTTTCGTCCTTCAGGCGGACATTGATGGTGCCGCCGTCGCAGTCGATGCCGCAGTGGAGCTTCTTGGTGCTGTCATTGCCCATGTAGCAGGCGCCGAACGCATCGAAGGACTGCTTGATGGTGCGGAAGCCGACGCGCATCGTCAGTTGGTACTGGCGCTGGTTTTCCTCGTCCGGACGGCTGTTGACGAAGAGCGCCATATCGCGAACGTTCTGCTGCGGATGCGACGCCAGATGCGCCTTGGTATATTTGCGGATGAAGCAGGCATAGGCGTTCTTTTCCGGCGCGATGTCGCGGCCGAACAGGCCTTGCTCGATCTCGTTGGCATGGGCCTGCGGCAGTGCCACCAGAGAGGCGGCAGCCAGAATCATGCTCATGGAAACAAGGGTGAAGCGCATGTCTGTTCCTCCGGTGGGACCGCCCGCATGGTCACACGATCGCTGCGGTTCTACAAGACTGGGGTCTGTCCGGCTGTTCCCGGGGTTATTGACGCGTATCGTCCATCGGTCCGTCGGCGGAGGGGGCCATGTCGGGCAGCGCCGTGCCGGGCCTATCGGCTGATCCGCCGTATGGACAATCGGCCGATCCGGCCCGGCTCAGGCGAAACACCTTGTCGTCGGACCAGAGCGCGCCGCTGCCCGATGCCGAGGACGGATCGCAGCTGCCGCCGCGCTCCAGCTGCGCGGCCTCGGGAATCTCCAGCCGGATCGTATCGGCATCGCGGATCTTGATATCGACCCGGCTGCCATCGCAGCGTGCCAGGCAGCGCAGCGCATAGCCGCTGCCTCCCGGCCGGCAATCGGCCATGAGCCGTCCTTTTGTCGAAGAGCCGCCGCGAAATTCGATGTCGATCGAGAGTTCATAGGCGCCGCCGGCACCGTTGCTGACACCTGCCCGAATGCTGCGGACGTTCTGATCGGGGTGACCGGCCAGATGATCATCCGTATAGGCACGGGTGAAGCAGGCTCTTGGCTCACCCCCCATGAGGCCGGACACGTCCTGCGCCCAGCAGGCCGAGGAAGCGCCGGACAGGACAATGAGGATTGCAGCAGGTTTCCAGGCTGCACGGACCATGCTTCCCCCCTATTCGTACATCCGTTTGACGGTCGAGATGCACTGCAGTTCCTTCAACTGGCCGATCAACTGGCTGAGCTGGCGCAGGTCCCAGACTTCGAGATCGAGCTTCAGCTCGGTGAAATCGGCAGCAACGCCACCCATAGCCAGCGAGCGGATGTTGATGTCGCTGGTGGCGATGGTCTGGGCGACTTCGGCCAGCGTGCCCGGCTCGTTCAGCGCGGTGATCATGATGCGGGCCATGAAGCGGGTGTTGTTGGCCTCGTCCAGATCCCAGCGCACGTCGATCCAGCTGTCGGGATCCTCGTCGAACTTCTGCAGGATCGGCGACTGGATCGGGTAGATGGTGATGCCCCGGTCCTTTTCCATGATGCCGACGATGCGGTCGCCCGGAACGGCGCCAGCCGGGCCGAAATGCACCTCGGCATTGCCGGACAGGCCCCGGATCGGCAGGGCTTCGGGTCCAGCGCCCTCGCCCGCCTCGACCTTGGCCTTGGGACGGCCCGGCAGCTTGAACACCATGCCGGCAGCACTGCGCATGTTGAACCAGCCATCGTCCGAGCTCGGCTTGATGGTGACGCGTTCGTCCTGATAGTCGGGATAGACGGCGCGCAGCACGTCGAGCGACGACAGCTCGCCGCGCCCGACCGAGGCGATCGCATCCTCGATCTCCTTCTGGCCGAGGCGGTGCAGCGCCGGTTTCAGAACATCGCGGGAAAAGGACTTGCCGGCGCGGTCGAAGGTGCGCTCGAGAATGCGATAGCCGAGGCCGGAATACTGCTTGCGGATGGCGGCGCGGGTGGCACGGCGGATGGCGGCACGGGCCTTGCCGGTAACGACGATCTCTTCCCAGGCCGGCGGCGGCACCTGAATTCCGGACCGGACGATCTCGACCTCGTCGCCATTGTTGAGGCGGGTGACCAGCGGCATGATGCGGCCGTTGATCTTGGCGCCGACGCAGGTATCGCCGACATTGGTGTGGACGGCATAGGCGAAATCGATCGGCGTGGCGCCACGCGGCAGTGCGATGAGCTGGCCCTTGGGGGTGAAGCAGAAGACCTGATCCTGAAACAGTTCGAGCTTGGTGTGCTCGAGAAACTCTTCCGGATTGTCGCCCTCGGCCAGCGATTCGATCGTGTGGCGCAGCCAGGAATAGGCGTTGAACTCGTTGGGGGCGGCGGTGTTTTCCTGCGCGGCCCGGCCGTCCTTGTAGAGCGTGTGGGCGGCGATGCCGTATTCGGCGATCTCGTGCATGCGGCGCGTGCGGATCTGCAGCTCGATGCGCTGGCGCGACGGGCCGACAATGGTGGTGTGGATCGACTGGTAGTCGTTCTGCTTGGGTGTCGAGATATAGTCCTTGAAACGGCCGGGAACGACGCGCCAGCGCGTGTGCACGATACCCAGCGCCCGGTAGCAGGCCGGAATATCGGCAACGAGAATGCGGAAGCCGTAGACATCCGACAGCTGCTCGAAGGAGAGCGACTTCGACTGCATCTTCTTGAAAACCGAATAGGGCTTCTTCTGGCGGCCCTTGACCAGCGCCTCGGTGACGCCTTCGGCCTGCAGCAGTTCGCGCAGCTCGTCCTCGATCTTCTTGATCAGGCCTTCGTTGCGGGTGGAGAGTTCTTCAAGGCGCTTGGTGACTGTCTCGTAGGCTTCCGGGTTGACATGGCGGAAGGAAAGATCTTCCAGCTCCTCACGCATGTCCTGCATACCCATGCGGCCGGCGAGCGGCGCGTAGATATCCATCGTCTCTTCGGAGATGCGGGCGCGCTTCTCCTCCGACATATGATCGAGCGTGCGCATGTTGTGCAGGCGGTCGGCAAGCTTGACCAGGAGCACGCGCACGTCGTCGGAAATGGCCAAAAGCAGCTTGCGCAGGTTTTCGGCCTGCTTGGCCTTCTTCGTCACGAGATCGAGCTTCTTGATCTTGGTCAGGCCTTCGACCAGCGCGCCGATGTCTTCACCAAACAGTTCGTCGATCTCGGCGCGGGTCGCCGTCGTGTCCTCGATCGTATCGTGCAGCAGGGCCACGGCGATGGTCGATTCGTCGAGATGCATCTCGGTCAGAATCGCCGCCACCTCAAGCGGGTGGGAAATATAGGGATCGCCGCTTGCCCGCTTCTGCTGCCCGTGCTTCTGCATGGCATAGACGTAAGCCTTGTTGAGAAGCGCCTCGTTGACGTCGGGCTTGTATTTTTGAACGCGCTCGACGAGCTCGTACTGGCGCATCATGTGAAAGGCTGCTCCGGGAAAAAGAAAATGCGCCCGATCATAGGACGGGCGCATTCATTTGCAATCAGCATAAGGCTTTTGGAAGGCGGTGAGAGCCGATTAGTAGTCGTCGCTCTTTTCCGGCGGGACGAGACCTTCAATGCCGGCCAGAAGCTCTTCTTCCGACATGCTGTCGAACGTAACCGGTTCCGGCTGATCGTCGTCTTCGTCGTTGGCAGATGTGAAACCGGGCGCCGTTGTTTCGGCAGCCAGACGCGATGCCTGATCGGGCTCCGGCTCGTCGACTTCGACATGCTTCTGCAGCGAATGGATCAGGTCTTCCTTGAGGTCGCCCGGCGACAGGGTCTCGTCGGCGATTTCACGGAGCGCAACAACCGGGTTCTTGTCGTTGTCGCGGTCGATCGTGATCGAGGCACCCTGCGAAATCAGGCGGGCGCGGTGGCTGGCGAGCAGCACGAGCTCGAAACGGTTGTCAACTTTATCGATGCAATCTTCTACGGTGACACGGGCCATTGCCTGTCCTTTGCGGCTCATTCATTTCGTGATTGAGGGTGGCGATACTATCAATGGAGGCCAAATTCAAGTTTTTCCTGCATCCCGTCCCGAAAGACAGCGGCCGCTCGGGGACGGTCCTTCAATTTGATCTCCTGAATTCGTACGATAGCGCACGAACACCCTCCCCAATTCTAGGGATGGCCAAAAATATATACAATCCTAGATTGGGATCGCCCAAACGGCCATAATTCAAGCTGTTTGTTGCATTGCAAGAGCCGACAGCGTTGAAACGATCCATACATGCTTCAAACAACATTAATTTGGGTCAAGGCAAACGCTCTATGCAACCTAGGTTTGCTTGGCATTTTTTAAGCACTGCCGTAAAGACGGATATATTCGCAATCCATTATATTCAGTAATGATCATGGCATTGCATCTCACACACTGAGCGTCCGACTATTTCCGGTGTCGTTGTGCAAAAGGATAAGAAATGTTTGATCCACGCGAAAAAATCGCACTCTTCATCGATGGTGCCAATCTCTATGCGGCATCAAAAAGCCTCGGGTTCGACATCGACTATAGGAAGCTTCTCAAGGCATTTCAGAAACGCGGCTACCTGCTGCGTGCATATTATTACACTGCACTGATCGAAGACCAGGAATACTCATCCATTCGACCGCTGATCGACTGGCTAGACTACAATGGCTACAAGGTTGTGACGAAACCCGCCAAGGAATTTACCGACTCGCTCGGCCGCCGCAAGATCAAGGGCAACATGGACATCGAACTGGCCATCGACGCCATGGAGCAATCCGAAACCGTCGATCATCTGGTGATCTTTTCCGGCGATGGCGACTTCACGACGCTGGTGGAGGCACTGCAACGCCGGGGCAGAAAAGTCTCCGTTGTTTCAACGACCGCCACCCAGCCTGCGATGATTGCCGACGACCTGCGCCGTCAGGCCGACCATTTCATCGACCTCGTCAGCCTGCGGGCAGAAATCGGCCGTGACCCGTCCGAGCGCGCCGCCCGCCAGGCCGAGCCGGCGCACGAAGAACTCGAGGATTGACACTCAGACGGCTTCGAAAGAAATCGGCTGTGCGCCTTCCCACAGTATCATCTTGCCCATGGCTTCAAGCTGCTCCCGACCGTCGATGATCGTGAGGACGTGATTGCCGGCAAGAGCACCCATCTTGCTGGCAAAGGACGAACTGCCATAGGCAAACAGCAGCTCCGTCTCGCTGTGACCACCCGGATAGAGCAGGATATCGCCCCGCGAGGGATGGCAGGTGTGGTTTTCAAAGCCGGCGCCGAAATCGAAATCACCCAGCGGCACCCAGACCGCCTCACCGCTCCAGCGCGAATGAATGACCTTGTTGCGGAAGGGCAGGAAATTCTTGAAGATCCTGCAGGTTTCCGGGGCGCGCTCGGTTTCCAGGGCTGCCGTGAAGGCAAAGGGTCCGACGGTGATCCTCAACAGATCCGGCATCAGCCGCGCTCTCGCAGCAGCCGGCCCTTCTGGCGGTTCCAGTCGCGTTCCTTTTCGCTCTCGCGCTTGTCGTGCAGCTTCTTGCCCTTGCCCAGCGCCAGTTCGATCTTCGCCCTGCCCTGGTCGTTGAAATAGACCTTCAGCGGCACGAGCGACATGCCTTCGCGGTTGACGGCAACGCGCAGCCGGTTCACTTCGCGCTTCGACAGCAGCAGTTTGCGGCGGCGGCGCGGCTCATGGTTGAAGCGGTTTGCCTGCAGATATTCCGGCAGATAGGAATTGATCAGCCAAATCTCGCCGCCTTCGTCGCTTGCATAGGATTCAGCGATATTGGCCTTGCCTTCGCGCAGGGCCTTGACCTCCGTGCCGGTCAAAACCATGCCGGCCTCGTAGGTATCGATGATTTCGTAGTTGAAGCGGGCCTTCCGGTTTTCCGCGACAATCTTGCGAACCGTGCGCGTGCTGCCTTTGGGTGCCATGTTTTTATTCAACAATCCTGCGTTAGTTCAACAATCCTGCGTGGATAAGGGCCGCATCGAGTGCTGCCTCGGTGGATTTTTCAAGCGGCATCAGCGGCGACCGGACATAGGTGGCCATGCGGCCGAGCTTTGACAAGGCATACTTGGAGCCACAGACGCCCGGCTCCATGAAAATCGCCTTGTGCAGCGGCATCAGGCGGTCCTGATAGTCCAGCGCCTTGGCATAGTCACCGGCAAGCGTCGCTTCCTGGAACTCGGCACAGAGACGCGGCGCGACATTGGCGGTGACCGAGATGCAGCCCTTGCCGCCATGGGCGTTGAAACCCAGCGCGGTGGCGTCTTCGCCCGACAGCTGCAGGAAACTTTCGCCACAGGACAGGCGCTGTTCGGAAACACGCTCGATCTTTCCGGTCGCATCCTTGACGCCGAGGATCTGCGGATAGGCCTTGTAGAGGGCGGCCATGGTCTCGACGCTCATATCGACGACCGAACGGCCGGGGATATTGTAGATGACGATCGGCAGCCTGATGCTTTCGGCAATGGCCGAGTAATGGGCAAACAGCCCCTTCTGCGTCGGCTTGTTATAATAGGGCGTGACGACCAGAACGGCATCGGCGCCGGCCGTTTCGGCATGCTGGGCAAGCTCGATGGCTTCGCGGGTGTTGTTCGACCCGGCGCCGGCAATGACCGGCACGCGGCCGGCCGCAGTCTTGATGCAGAGTTCCACGACGCGTTTGTGCTCGGCATGCGAAAGGGTTGGCGATTCGCCCGTGGTGCCGACCGGTACGAGACCGTGGCTGCCTTCGGAAATCTGCCATTCGACATGGGCGACAAAGCTATCCTCGTCCACTGCACCGGTTTCGGTGAAAGGGGTCACGAGAGCGGGAATGGATCCCTTGAACATGCATCACTCCTGGGGGTCCCGGAACAGGCCCAAGCATCCTCATGCTTTGGCCGTATTCCATGGATACGAACGGGTTAGAAAACCGGGGCACCATAATCGCGTGAGGATGATGCGGCAAGCACCGCAGAGCGGCTTTTGCTATCGGTTTCGCCGAAATTGCGCGGCAACCGGCAGAAGCAGGCTGCGATTGCCGCACGGTGGCCGGCCGAGCACACATTTCTGATTTGATGCCAAACCGTAACGTTTCATTAGGAAAATCGTCGGCAAATGAAAGAGAGTTCGAGGGCAATTCATGCGCGTCAACGCGTCCTTTAAGCTGATGCTGGCCGCTGCGGTCTCCGCCGTGGCTTTTTGCGTTATTGCCGATGCCGGCCCCCGCTTAAAGATCGCGCCTTCGAAACTGCGCTCCGTGACACCTTCCGACGCCAAACCCGTTGGCGAGCTCACCGGCAGCATTCCGCGCACCAGCCGCATCGCACCGATCGACGGCTCGCTGAAGACCGGGCTCGACGCGTTGTCCAACAAGGATGCCCGCAATGCGCTGGCCGTGCGCAACGGCATGGAAGCCGGCACGCTCGACCGCCATATCCTCACCTGGGCGATCGCGGTGTCCGGACAGCGCGGCGTGCCCTTTGCGGAGATCGCCCGGGCCGAGCGCGATCTCAAGGGCTGGCCGGGTCTTGCAGCGCTGCGCGGGCATTTCGAGCGGGCGCTCTACCGTGAGGATCCAGACGCCGGGACCGTTCTGGCCGCCTTTGGCAAAGCCGCGCCCGAAACGCCGGAAGGCAGCATCATTCTGACGCGCGCGCTGCTGGCCGGCGGCAAGACGGCTGAGGCGGCGGCCGTGATCCGCACCTTGTGGACCGGGGAAACGCTGGACGTCGCCACCGAGGACAGGATTCTCGCGGAATTCTCAGGGCTTCTGAGACCTGCGGACCAGAAACGTCGCCTGGAGCTGCTGCTTTATCGCAGCCGCACGACACAGGCGGAGCGATTCGCGACGCTCGCCAAGGCGCAATCGCTGTACAAGGCCTTCGTTGCCGTCATCAAGCAGCGGCCAAAGGCGGATGCAGCCATCAAGGCTGTCGATGCTTCCTGGGCGTCGGACCCGGCCTTCCTGTTTTTGCGCATCGAAAATCTGCGCCGGCAGGACAAGTATGAAGAGGCAGCGGCGCTTCTGAAGACCATGCCGAACGACGCTGCGGCACTGGTCGATGCCGGTCAATGGTGGACCGAACAGAGAATCATCAGCCGGGGGCTGGCGGATGCGGGAGACTTCAAGGCTGCCTATGCGATCGCCGCCAATCATGCTGCGACGGAAGCAACCGATGTGGTGGAGGCGGAGTTCCACGCCGGCTGGTATGCCCTTCGCGGCCTGAAGAACCCGGCACTGGCCGAACAGCATTTCAAGCGGATTCTCGATGCTTCGGCGCGGCCACTGTCCGCCTCGCGCGCCTGGTACTGGCTTGGCCGCACGGCAGAGGACGGCGGACCGGGCGATGCAAAGGCGCTTTATGCCAGGGCGGCGGCATTTCCGGCAACCTTTTACGGCCAGCTTGCCTCGGCGCGCCTCGGGCGCAAGACGCTCAACGTCACCTACCCCTCACCTGCGGTTAAGGACCGGCAGGCTTTCGAGGGCCGCGAAGCGGTTCGTGCGATCACGCGGCTCGAAGAATCCGGTCACGGATGGCGGGCCGACAGCCTTTATCGCGGTCTTGCCGAGCAGCTGGAAACCCCTGGCGAGCTGGCGCTTCTGGCAGACCGGGCCGAAAAGACGCGTGGCCACCAGCTTTCGCTGCAGATCGGCAAGATCGCCTTCGGGCGCGGCATCGATGTGGCGGCGCTCGCCTTCCCGATCGGCGTCATTCCGCAGAGCGCCAATATTTCCGGCTCCGGCACGGCGCTTGCTTATGCGATCGCCCGGCAGGAAAGCGCCTTCAATCCGGCAGCGGTGTCACCCGCCAATGCGCGCGGCCTGCTGCAGATCCTGCCTGGAACCGCCAAGGGTGTCGCCGGGCGTTTCGGCATGGCCTATTCTCAGGAAAAGCTGACCACGGACGCCGCCTACAATGCGACGCTCGGCGCCCACTATCTCGGCGAACAGATCAGCGATTTCGGCGGCTCCTACATCCTCACCTTCGTTGCCTACAATGCCGGCCCGCGCCGGGTGCCGCAATGGATTGCCCGCTACGGCGATCCGCGCGGCATGGCGCTCGACGATGTGGTCGACTGGATCGAGCGCATCCCCTTTGGCGAGACGCGCGGCTATGTGCAGCGGGTGATGGAGAATTACCAGGTCTACAAGTCCCGCCTCGGGCAGACAGCCGATATCGAACAGGATCTTCGCGCCGGGCGATGAGCACATGTGCTGCCGCACCGTAGTCACGGTTGCGAGTTCCCCAACATCTCACAGCACCAATTTTGACGCAGTCTCCGCAAGGTGGAGGCATGAAACTGCTGGCTGTCGCAGCCCTGCCCCAGCCAGGGGCCATGCCCCAAACAGCAAAAAGCCCGGCTTTTCAGCCGGGCTTTTCCATCACTGACAGATGTCA
This sequence comes from Pararhizobium sp., assembly GCA_030655075.1. GTDB lineage: Bacteria > Pseudomonadota > Alphaproteobacteria > Rhizobiales > Rhizobiaceae > JAURWE01. The sequence goes on along the minus strand of JAURWE010000099.1, from coordinate 248 downwards.
GATCAGATTAGAACGAACGCTGCAGGCGGAGGAAACCAGTTGTCTGGTCGTCTTCTGCAATGATGTCGCTGTCGACGTAGTTGACGGTCGCCAGCAGGTCGAGACCTGTGGTGATCTTGTAGCCAACCGTTACGCCGTACTTCCAGGAGTCAGGCGAACCAGCACCGTCGAAGTTACGATCGCTGAAGTACTGAACAGCCGGGGTGATCGACAGGGTTTCCGTTGCGTTGATCTTGTAAGATGCAGCA
>JAURWE010000095.1 GCA_030655075.1 Pararhizobium sp. | reverse complement strand
TCCGCGCCTGACAGTTTTTCAATCGTGCAACGGGAGTGCGAACTTTGCCTGCACTCCAGATACCAAAATTCAGGAAAACTTGCGTAGATAGCTATGCGCTCAGACCAAGGAATCAAATCAATCAAACGCGAAATCAAGTCCACTGTGTCCGTCGGCACTCGATTTCGTTCCTCTTAGTCATCACCGCAAGTGAACGAACTGAGGCTTCGGTGATGCAAGACATTTGGCAGTAGCGAGTTCATCTGATAGGTATTAGCACTTATTGATTGGATAAATTGAACAAATTATGCTTCATGCACCCTAGTAGCGCCGATCATTCTTTCTATGGTTGATGCGTTATTCAATACTTATCACAAATATAGGGACATTACTTATGATTGCCCCGCATAACCCTTGGCAAAACCATCTTCTCGACTCCCTGACCACCACTGAATACAAGCGCCTTTCCCCCCATCTGGAACTGGTCGAATTACCGCTCGGCGAGGTTATTTACGAGTCCGGGGACGAGTTGCGTTACGCTTATTTCCCCACGACCAGCATCGTATCGATGCTTTACGTCATGGAGAGTGGCGCGCCAGCCGAAATCGCCATGGTCGGCAACGACGGCATCATCGGCGTTTCCCTGTTCATGGGCGGGGGAACCATGCCTAATCGGACTGTGGTGCGAAACGGTGGTTACGCCTATCGGTTGCGGGCGCAACGACTTATGCAGGAATTCAACCGCTCCGGGGGATGCCGCAACGGAGCGCTGCACGATTTGTTGCTGCGTTATACCCAGGGGCTGATTACCCAGATAGCGCTGACGTCGGCCTGCAATCGTCATCATTTCGTGGACCAGCAACTCTGCCGCTGGCTGCTGCTAAGTCTCGACCGACTCCCTTCGAACGAGTTAATCATTACCCAGGAATTGATCGCCAATATGCTCGGCGTGCGACGCGAAGGCATCACGGAGGCCGCCAGGAAATTGCAGCAAGCAGGATTGATTGATTACCGCCGGGGACGCATCACGGTACTAGACCGATCGGGATTGGAAGCGCGTACCTGCGAATGCTACCATGTGGTCAAAACAGAATTCGATCGCTTGTATCTCTCTCCCCGGCATACTGCATTGACAGCTTACATTCCCTTACAAAAGAACGGGCAGGTCAAAAATGAATCATCCGGGAAATCTCATCGACCTGTACCGGGGTGAACAAGATACCGATCTTGTACTTAGTCAATTTAGAAATGACAGGTTCCTGTAACTGTGGGGCGGCTTTAGCCGCCAAGTGGCGACTGAAGTCGCCCCCACATCCAGTTGCTTAACCGTCAGAATAAATTTGACTGAGTACTAGTCAGTCCGCTCTTGGGGCCAGGCGAACGACAGCGAAGTCCACTTTGTACTTCCGACCGTTGCCGTCTGTTTGAATGCCTGACCGCCCCGTTCAACGGTAACGATGTAACGGCCGGGCTTGAGCCTGGCGAATAGCATAGGGCCGTCAGATAAAGTTTCCATGAGGCTGTTGCCCCTTGAGTCCGCGATACGGACTCTCACGTCACTGACATATTCTCCTGTACCCTTTATCGAAAATAGCAGGTGCAAGTTATAGCCAGCCCGCATGGCTTGCAATGCATTTTGTTCATCGGCCCCTACTCCACCGCTGACGAAAGTAACCTCGCCTTGGGTTTGTGGTTTGATCGGCTCCTGTTCTGCAACAGCAGGGAAGCTGAACAAAATACAGAGAAGGATAAGTGTTAAGTGCATTCGTTTCATAAGAATTACTCCTTGGATTATAAAAAAGAACAACCTTGTTTGTAGCATACAGGATCTGTCACCCCAGTCTGTACGCTACCGTACTTACTATAATTAATTGATGTTACGCACCGACTACGCGCTATCAATAACTTACGGTTATTTTTTTGCTTCGTAAGGTATTGATTTTTATAATATCAGTAACTACTCCTATTTGATTCAAAAACCGTCTTTTTCGATGCTGTGCCGAATTTATTTTTGCATAGGATGCTGCTGACGTAAGGAGTCGCATCGTTCGCGATTGATGCGCTTCACTGCGTTCAGCACATCCTACTTAACTTGAACG
>JAURWE010000093.1 GCA_030655075.1 Pararhizobium sp. | reverse complement strand
CCGGCTACTTCTACAACCCGACCGTCCTGGTCGACGTCCCCGCGGGGTCGGCGATCAACACCCAGGAGATCTTCGGCCCGGTCGCGCCGATCACGACGTTCACCACCGAGGACGAGGCGGTCGCCGCGGCCAACGCCACCGAGTACGGCCTGGCGTCCTACGTCTACACCCGCGACCTGTCCCGCACGATCCGGGTGGCCGAGGCCCTCGAGTTCGGCATGGTCGGGGTCAACACCGGGCTGGTGTCCAACCCGGCGGCGCCGTTCGGCGGGATGAAGGCCAGCGGGTTCGGACGCGAGGGCGGGTTCGAGGGCATCGAGGAGTACCTCGAGACGACGTACGTCGCGCTGCCCGCTCCGTAGCCTGTGGGCATGAAGGCCCTGGTCTGCGCTGCGGTGCTGCTGGTGGTGACGGCGTGCTCCTCGGGTGAGCCCGCCGACCCGCCGGCATCGAGCGCGCCGAGCAGCGTCGTCCCCACCGGCTTGACGCCTCCCGAGCCCACCGAGGCCGCACCGCCCCCGCCGACGATCACCCGCAACCCGCTCGCCGACCTGGTCGAGGGGATCGAGATCGACGACGAGCCGGTGCTCGGCAGCGACATCAGCTGGCCCCAGTGCCCCCCCGGCATGGGGATCCCCCAGAAGCGGTCCCACGGCGGCCCCGGGCCGGTCGACGCGGCCCGCTACGTCATCGTCGGGCTGACCAACGGCCCCGGCTTCTACCCCAACCCCTGCCTGCAGGGCCAGGTCGACGACACCCGTCGCGCCGGCCGGATGATCGCGGCGTACGCCGTGGCGTCCTATCCCGAGCCGCGCTTCCTCGAGCAGCACGGCCAGGACGGGCCCTACGACGGCGCGACCCCGGCCGGTGCGCTGGCCAACACGGGCTACCAGCAGGCGATGTTCAACGTGCGGTCGATGAAGGCCGCCGGGCTGCTGACGCCGATCGTGTGGATCGACGTCGAGCCGGTGCCCGACTTCGCGTGGAGCTCCGACCCGGGGGCCAACGCCTCGGTCGTGACCGGCATCGCGCG
>JAURWE010000061.1 GCA_030655075.1 Pararhizobium sp. | reverse complement strand
GGCGATCGCCTGGGTGGTGCCCGGACGGACCAGGGTGCTGGCGCCGTTGACGCCGATGACGGTGGGCGCGTTGTTGCTGGAGGCGTCGAAGCCGTAACCGGCGTTGAAACCGGCGTAGAAGCCCGTCCAGGTGAACACGGGGACCGGCACGAACACCGGCGGGGCGGCGCGGCGCGGAAGGTCGGCGGCCGAGGCGACGGCGGTCAGGCCGGCGAGGACGGTCGTGGCGAGAAGCAGTCTTTTCATCGGGGTACTCGGTTCTGGATTGGCGAAAGCCGGCGCGCTTGTAGTCCCTGGACGCCGCGAGGTCTGTCGCTTTCCTGCAACATGAGCATCGGATAGCCCAGCACATCTCAATGAAGGGTAAAGGTTAGCCGCAGGTCACCTCACCTTCGAGCCGTCGGTGCCGTGGCGCACATTCACAGTTCCATAAGGATAGTGCCGCCGCATCTCGGGGCCGAAGGCATCGCGGTCTCTGCGGATCCTTCCCGCCGCCCCCTGAGTTGGGTACGATTTTGCCGGAACCGGGCGTCCACCTGACGTTTTAATGCCGCCCCCCCGCGGCCCGGCACGGCCCCGACGGAGGCGCTCCCGCCGTCGTCTCGGGGGAAGCAACGGTGATCGGGCGCCGCGTGAAGCTCTCTTAACCGTGATCGGGGAGGATCGACGCCGACCGGCCCGACCGGGCCACCGCACCGATGATCGTCCCCGCCATGCTGCCTCCCGACCGCTTCATCGAGACGCCCCGAGGCGAGGCTCCGGCCCGGGAGCGGGCGGACCCCGAACCCCGGCGGCCCGGCACCCTGCTGCCCTGGACGATCAAGCTGTGCCTCGCCCTCGGCCTCGGCGCCCTCGGGGCGACGCAGTATCTCTCCCGTGCCGTCGAGGGCGGGGCCCTGCGCCAGCGCGAGGCCCGTGCGGTCCTGGTCGATCCCGAGACCACGGGCTCCATCGGCCCGGCCGCCGCCCGCACCACCCTCGACCCGTGCACGGCCTCCGGCCTCAGGCGCTGAGATCGGGTTCAGGCGGGGAGGCCGCCGAAGCGGTGGTCCCGCGTCGCGAAGGCCTGCAGTGCGGCGGATACGATCCGCGGCGGCGGGATAAATCCACCCGCCGCGCCCCGCTCGATTGACAAGCCGGCCCGGGGCTCTAAGTGTCCCCGCAACGCGTGTGCGCGGCGGGTCGTGTGTCGAAACCGCCCCTTGAAGCCGTCGCCGTGTCGATGCACTCCGCGCCGGTTGGTCCATTCCCGCGCGCAACGGTTCTCATAGAATATGTCTTTTGCCGACCTCGGATTGAGCGACAAGGTCCTGCAGGCCGTCACGGCGGCCGGGTACACGGAGCCGACGCCCATCCAGGCCCAGGCCATCCCCCACGTCCTGGCCCGGCGCGACGTGCTCGGCATCGCCCAGACCGGCACGGGCAAGACAGCGGCGTTCACCCTGCCGATGCTGACCCTGCTGGAGAACGGCCGGGCCCGCGCCCGTATGCCGCGCACGCTCATCCTCGAGCCGACGCGCGAACTGGCAGCGCAGGTTGCTGAAAACTTTGAGAAATACGGCAAGAACCACAAGCTCAACATTGCCCTTCTGATCGGCGGCGTTTCGTTCGACGAACAGGACCGCAAGCTGGAGCGTGGTGCCGACGTGCTGATCTGCACCCCCGGCCGCCTGCTCGACCATTGCGAACGCGGCAAGCTCCTGATGACCGGTGTCGAGATCCTCGTCATCGACGAAGCCGACCGCATGCTCGACATGGGTTTCATCCCGGATATCGAGCGTATCGCCAAGCTCATCCCGTTCACGCGCCAGACCCTGTTCTTCTCGGCCACCATGCCGCCGGAAATCCAGAAGCTCGCCGACCGCTTCCTGCAGAACCCGGAGCGAGTCGAAGTTTCGACCCGGTCTTCGACAGCCACCACCGTGACGCAGCGTTTTGTCGCAGCCCATGCCAAGGATTACGAGAAGCGCGCCACGCTGCGCGATCTCATCAATCAGCAGGACGACCTGAAGAACGCCATCATCTTCTGCAACCGCAAGCTCGATGTGGCCGAACTGTTCCGCTCGCTGTCGCGCCACGGCTTCTCGGTCGGCGCTCTGCATGGCGACATGGACCAGAGCTCGCGCACCAAGATGCTGCAGGGCTTCAAGGACAATGCCATCACGCTGCTGGTGGCCTCCGACGTCGCAGCCCGCGGTCTCGATATTCCCGATGTCAGCCATGTCTTCAATTTCGACGTGCCGATCCATGCGGAAGACTATGTCCACCGCATCGGACGCACGGGCCGCGCCGGTCGCTCCGGTGCCGCCTTCACGCTGGTCACCAAGCGCGACCAGAAGTTTGCCGATGCCATCGAGAAGCTGATCGACAAGAAGGTCGAATGGCTGAACGGCGACCTGTCCGCCCTGCCCGCTCCGATGGAAAGCCATGAGAGCGGCAAATCCGAACGCGAAGGCAGCCGTGGCCGTGGGCGCGACAAGGACAAGAGAAGCGACGACAGGGGCGGTCGCGACCGTTCGCGCCGTGACAGTGCCCCAAGTCATAAATCCGACATCAAAACCAGTGACGTTGTCGCCATCCCCGAAGTGGTTGTTGAAGCAAAGGCAGAAGCGGTGAAATCAGAACGCCCGGTCCGTCAGGAACAGAAAATCGACGCCAAGCCGCCGGAAGCCCGCAACCATCGGCAGGCGCCGCAGCCCTATCCGGCCAATGATGACAATCGCAACCGCAACCGTTATCGGCGCGACCACGATGATGGCCCGACACCGGTTGGTTTCGGCGACGAAATCCCGGCCTTCATGCTGATCGCCGGCAAGGCCTGAGCCGACACCCCGATGTCCCTTCCGGGAACGGATTTTCCAGGGGTCGGCTGCGGCCTCGCCATCCTCAGGGACGGCAAGATTCTGCTCTATCGGCGGATGAAGGCTCCCGAGGCAGGTCACTGGAACATCGTCGGCGGCAAGGTCGATCATATGGAGCGGGCGGAAGATGCCGCCCGCCGCGAGGCCGAGGAAGAAACCGGTCTTGTTATCGGTCAGGTGGATTTTCTCTGCATCAGCGAACAGCGCATCGAAGCGGACCGGCAGCACTGGGTCTCGCTGATGTATGTCACCCAAGATTTTTCCGGCGAGCCGCAACTGACGGAGCCGGACACGCTGTCGGATTTCGGCTGGTTCGATCTCGACAGCCCGCCGCAGCCGCTCTCCCTCTTTTCCGTCGATGCCATTGCCGCGCTGCGTTTGAAATAGTTAGGCTGAACTATTCTTTCGCCCGGCGCGCCGCGCCGTTGGCAAGCCGTACCCATTTGGCCATCTCCTCCGGATCGTCGAAGGCTTCGTCGGGGATCGACCAATAGGGCATTTTGACGGTCTTGCCCTTGCCGTCATAGGTCCATTGCCGGCTACCGGCCTCCTCGAATTCCGGCGCCGAAATCGCATCGGCCTTCAGGAGGATGTCGCCCTGAAATTCCAGCGCCAGGATGCGGCCCTCGAAATAGATGCCCTTGCCGCCGAACATGCGCTTGATGGTGACAGGACCCAGCCCCTGAAACATTTCCTCGATTGCATCCCGGTCCATGATTAAAGCCTCACTCCTGTCCTGTGGATTTCGTCCATATAGCGCCGTGGGTCGGCATCGCGAGCTACCTTGCCCGACAGTGCGGCAGCGATATCCGAGATGGCCGCCAGATTGTGAACGGCGCGAAACTCGTCGACATGGGGCAGCATGGCACGAACGCCACGCGCCCTGGCGGCAAAACCGTCGAAACGCAGCAGCGGGTTAAGCCAGATCAGCCGCCGGCAGGACCGGTGCAGCCTGGCCATTTGCCACTCCAGCACCTGCGTTTCGCCGCGCTCCAGCCCGTCGGTGATCAACAGCACGACGGCGCCCTGCCCCAGCACGCGGCGCGACCAGAGCCGGTTGAAGTCAGCCAAGGTCTGCCCGATGCGGGTGCCGCCCGACCAGTCCAGCACGGCTGATGCGCAAGCGTCCATCACCGTGTCCGGACTGCGGCTGCGCATCTGGCGGGTGACGTTGGTGAGCCGTGTACCAAACAGGAACGTGTGTACGCGGTGGTGCTTTTCGGTCAGCACATGCAGGAAATGCAGGAAAATGCGGGTGTACTGGCTCATCGAGCCGGAAATATCGGCAAGAATCACCAGCGGCGGGGGAACGTAGCGCGGCTCGCGGAAACGCGGCAGGATGAGATCGCCGCCGGTGCCCATCGCCTCTCTCATCGTGGCGCGCGGATCGATGACCTTTTGCCGGTGCGATGGGCGGAAGCGACGGGTGCGCACGTCATCGAAGGGCAGAACCAGTTCCGACAGAGCCTTCTTGGCCAGCAGCAGTTCCGCCGCCGTCATCCGGGCGAAATCCGTGTGATGCAGGGCATCGCTGCCGGAGCCGCTCCGGCCTGTATCGGCACCCGCCAACGGATCGCCATTGTCCCGGCGAACGCCGTCCTGCCCGGCTGAAAACACACCCGAACCCGGTATTCTGGCATCACCAGTCTTGCCGGTTTCTGCAAGCCGTTGAACGGGAGTCCGCATTCCACTCACGGCTTCGACAAGATCGCCGGATCGCCAGAAGAGCGCGAAGGCTGCATCGAACAGTGGCTGGTCCTCACGCCGTTTGACCAGAACACAGCGGAGCGCGGCATAAAATTCATCGCGGGAGCCAATCTGAATGCTGCTGACGGCTTTGAGCGCGTCGGCGATGCTGCCCGGCCCGAACTTCAGACCGCTGGCGCGCAAGGCGCGGGCAAAGACGACTATGTTGTCAGCCAGCCGCCCGCCAGCCTCGGGCGAAAACGGCAAGGTCCTGTCGTTGATATCGCTTGTCATCTCCATCGTTCAGCCTGTCGCGGCGAGATGCGACTTGACCTCGTCGAACAGCCGCCGCCCCTCGCCGCCCTCGATGCGGGTTATGTCGTCCTGATACTTCAGAAGTGCGCCCAGCGTATCGGAAATCGTATCCGGGTCGAGCACCACCCGGTCGAGCGCGCTCAGCGCCATGGCCCAGTCGATGGTTTCGGCGACGCCCGGGTTCTTGAAAAGATCCATACTGCGCAGCTTCTGGACATAGGCGACGATCTGTCGGGAGAGGTTCGCATTGCAGCCGGGCACCTTGCGGCGGATGATCTCCAGTTCGTCGGCAGCTTTGGGATAATCGACCCAGTGGTAGAGGCAGCGCCGCTTCAGCGCATCGTGGACCTCGCGGGTGCGGTTGCTGGTGATGATGACGATCGGCGGCTCATCGGCCTTGATCGTACCGAGTTCGGGGATCGTCACCTGGAAATCGGACAGTACCTCGAGCAGAAAGGCCTCGAAAGCCTCGTCGGTGCGGTCGAGTTCGTCGATCAGGAACACCGGCGCCTTGCCGCCGGCGGACGACAGCGCCTGCAGCACCGGGCGGCGGATGAGATAACGCTGCGAAAAGATGTTGCTTTCGATCGCCTGGCGGTCGCAGGTGCCCTCGGCCTCGGCCAGCCGGATCTCCAGCATCTGCGCGGGATAGTTCCACTCATAGACAGCCGAGGAGATATCGAGGCCTTCGTAGCACTGCAGCCGGATCAGCGGCCGGCCCAGCGCCTTTGAAAGGACCTTGGCGATCTCGGTCTTGCCGACCCCGGCCTCGCCCTCGAGAAGCAGCGGGCGTTTCATCTTCAGGGCCAGAAACAGCACGGTCGCAAGCGAGCGGCCCGCCAGATAATCCTGGCGTTCCAGCAGGCTGAGTGTGTCCTCAATGGATGAAGGCAGATGGCCGTCTGTCTGGTCGGGCATGCATCCTCCTCTTCTCGAGAGTGTCAGCCTATAGCGACTGGTAGCCCCGGTCCAGATAGAGCAACGGTGGCGCGTTCTGGCCGATGCGAACGTCGAGCACCTCGCCGAACAGGATCATATGCGTCGCGACGATCTTGGCCTCGATCAGCCGGCAGTCGAAGGCTGCCATGGCCGACATCAGGATCGGCGCGCCACTGACAAGCGTTTCCCATTCGCCGAGCGCAAACCGCGCGTCATTGTCGAGCGTTGGGCGGCCGGAAAAGGCGTCTGCCAGCACCCGGTCGGCATTCGACAGGCTGTTCAGCGCAAAAAAGCCGCTTTCGAGAAAGATCTTGTTCTTCTCGTTCTCGGCATTGAGGCAAACGAGCAGGGTCGCCGGACCATCGGACACCGAGCAGGCGGCAGTGATGGTGACGCCCCGGCTCGCACCCTCGTGCGCTGTCGTCGCGATCTGGACGTGGCCGGCATAGCGGCTCATGGCATCACGATAGACGAGAGGATCGACATGCGTCCTGTTCAACACTGCTTTCTCCGGATTCCGTTGCAGGAAATACATAAGGTTTCCCGCGAATTATGAAACCCGCGCCCGGAGTTTTCTGGCGCGTTTCCGACTTTTTCCATGCCAAGGGGAATGTTTCCCTTTGACGCATGGGCCAGCCGCTCTAAAACCGATGCAGCTTCAACTGGAAACGATCATGATCCGTCCTGCCCGTCTCGCTCTGCTTGCCGCCTGCCTTCTGCCGGCCGCCACGGCGATGGCCGCCGACATGAAAATAGCCGTTGTCGCGCCGGATGCCGGTTCGTTTGCCCTGCTCGGCAAGCAGATTCGCGACGGCGCCACATTTGCGGCAAAAGACAGCGGTACCGAGATCGTCCCGATCGCCGAAAGCTGCGAGCCGGATGCAGGCGGCGAAACCGCAAAGGCGCTGATCAGCGCCGGCGTCGATGCGGCCATCGGCTTTCTCTGCTCGGAGAGCCTGGAAGCAACGCTGCCGCTGCTGACGGAGGCACAAATTCCGGCGATCACCGTCAGCGTGCGCTCCGGCATCTTGATGGAAGATGCGGTCAAGAACAAATGGCCGCTGTTTCGGCTTGCGCCGACCGGTGATGCCGAAGCGAAAAAGATCGTCACCGAGATCACGTCGCGCTGGAAGGACAAGTCCTTTGCGCTGATCGAGGACGGAACGATCTACAGCCGCGAACTGGTGGAAACCGTGCGCACGGCGCTGGAGGAGATCGGCATGAAGCCGGTCTTCACCGACACCTACCGGCCGACGCAGGAACAGCAGGTGGCTCTGGTGCGCCGGCTCGCCAAGACCGGTGCGACCCACGTGTTCATCAGCGGCGACCGCAACGACACCGCCATCATCGCCCGTGACGCCAAGTCGGAAAAGCTGGCGCTCACCATCATGGGCGGTGACGCGCTGACCGCCGCCAACCAGCCGGTGCCGCTGCCAGACGGCGTGCTCGCCGTGACGCTGATGGACCCCGCCACAACTCCGGACGGCAAGGCCGTTGCAGACGCGCTGCGCCAGGCGAAAATCGAGCCGGAAGGCTATGTTCTGCCCGCCTTTGCCGCGGTCAGCCTGCTCGAACAGGCGCACGAACTTTCCGGCGAAAGCGACCAGCCTTTGGCGGCGTCTCTGCTCAACGGCCCCTTCTCCACCGTGCTCGGCTCGATCGGCTTTACTGCAGGCCACGAGCGCAGCGACAATCCCTACCAGCTGATGCAATGGCAGGGCAGCCGATTTGTGCCGGTCAAGGCATTGGACGAGACGCAGTAGGATGGCGACCGGTCCCCGCAATCTCATCACCGACGTCGGCGGCCTTTCGGTCGGCAATGCTGACGATGCGGACCTGAAATCCGGCGTCACCGTCGTTCTCTGCGATCCGCCCGCCATAGCCGCCGTGCAGGTTCTCGGCGGCGCGCCCGGCACGCGCGAGACCGATCTTCTCGAGCCGCACAACACGGTGCAGACGGTCGATGCGCTGGTGCTCTCGGGCGGCTCGGCCTTCGGGCTCGATGCGGCGTCGGGCGTGCAGGCAGCTTTGCGTGAGATGAACAGGGGCTTTGCCGTCGGGCCGCTGCGCATACCGATCGTCCCGGCCGCCATCCTGTTCGATCTCATCAATGGCGGCGACAAGGACTGGGGGCGTTACCCACCCTATCGCGATCTCGGCTATGAGGCCGTACAGGCTGCGTCACTCGATTTTGCTCTGGGAACAGCCGGTGCCGGTACCGGCGCGCTCACCGCCACCTTCAAGGGCGGGCTGGGCTCCGCCTCCATGCTGCTGCCGAATGGCACCACCGTCGGCGCGCTCGTGGCCGTCAATGCGCTCGGCTCAGCTACCATCGGCGACACGAAACACTTCTGGGCGGCGCCTTTCGAGGAACATGGTGAATTTGGCGGGCTCGGCCTGCCCTCGCCCTTTCCTGCGGACGCGCGCGACCTTCGCATCAAGTTTCGCGACCGCCAGTCTGCCAGCGCCAACACCACCATCGCCGTCATTGCCACCGATGCCGTTTTGACCAAGGCCGAGACCAAGCGGCTGGCAATCGCCGCCCATGACGGCTTTTCACGCGCCCTCTGGCCGTCGCATACGCCGCTCGACGGCGACCTTGTTTTTGCATTGTCGACGGGCGCCAGCGGCAGAACGCTGGAGCTCGCCGACTTCATCGATCTCGGCGCCGCAGCTGCCTCGACCATGGCCAGAGCGATCGCACGGGGCATTCACGACGCAAGCGCTGCGAAAAACGATCTGTTACCGGCCTGGAACGCGTCTTGATTGTTGTTCGGCGCCAAAAGGGGTGATATTGCGCATCACACCCAGCATTCTGGAGCCAAAGCATGCCATTTCCAATCCGGATCGCCCCTTCGATCCTCGCTGCCGACTTCTCCAGGCTTGGCCAGGAGGTTCGGGACGTTACAGAGGCGGGCGCCGACTGGATTCACCTGGACGTGATGGACGGTCACTTCGTGCCGAACATCTCCTTTGGTCCGGATGTGATCAAGGCACTGCGCCCCTATTCGCAGGCGACCTTCGACTGCCATCTGATGATTGCCCCGGCCGATCCCTATATCGAAGCCTTTGCCAAGGCCGGCTGCGATATCATCACCGTGCACGCGGAAGCAGGCCCGCATCTGCACCGCTCGCTGCAGACCATCCGTTCGCTCGGCAAGAAGGCCGGCGTCTCGATCAATCCGGCGACGCCGGAAAGCGCCATCGAATATATGCTCGACCAGCTCGATCTCATTCTGGTCATGACGGTCAGCCCCGGCTTCGGCGGCCAGAAGTTCGTCATGGCGATGGATGAGAAAATTCGCCGGGTAAAGACCCTGATCGGCGACCGGCCGATCGAAATCGAAGTCGATGGCGGCATCATGCCGGAAACCGCCGGCATTGCCGCGCGCGCCGGCGCCAATGTCTTCGTGGCCGGCTCAGCCATTTTCAAGGGCGATTCGGTGGCCGACTACCGCGCCGCCATCGAGGCGATCCGCCAACCCGCCGAGGAGGCACGCGCATGAGCATCCTTCTTCGAACCACCTGCGCCACCGTGCTCAGCTTGCTCCTGCTTGCCGGACGCAGCTTTGCGGCCGACATTTCCTCACTGAACATCATCGGCTTTTCGCCGGATTCCTCGGTTTTCGCCTTTGAGGAATACGGCGTTCTCGATGGATCGGGTTTTCCCTATTCGAACATCTATTTCGTCGACACGGTCAATGACACGTTCCTGCCGGGAACGCCGGTGCGGGTGCGCATCGAGAAGGAAGCCTCGCTTGACGAGGCCCGCAGCGAAGCGGCGACAAAGGCGAAAACGCTGATCGGCGATAACAAGCTGGCCGCATCGCCCGGACATCTGGTGGCCTTCAATCCGATCAGCGAGGTCGACAGCGATCCGTTCAAGGTCCGCTATTTCGGCTTCCCGTCCGATCCGATCGCCGGTGGCGCCTATACGCTGCAGCTCGAACAGTTCCCTCTGCCGCCCTCGGAAAAGTGCAAGGGTCTTGCCGATGCCTTTACCGGCTTTCGTCTGAAGATCACCGAGTTCAACGGCCAGGCCGCCAATATCAAGGTGCGAGAAGACACGGGCATTCCGGAAAGCCGAGGCTGCCCGGTCGGCTACCGCCTCGGCGCTGTCGTCACCAACACCGGTGCGACGCCGCTGCATATCGCGCTGGTACAGGTCAACACCGAGGGTTTCGAAGGCAAGGATGGCCGCTGGATCGCGGTTCCCGTTCGCGTCGCCCCATGAGGCAAGCGGAGCCGCTCCCGGCCTCCGGTGGCTTTTGGCGGCGGCTGCGCAGATCGTTTCCGAGCCGGGCCGAAACCGTTTACGGCGCGCCGTTGTGGGGCGCGGCGATGTCCCTCTCGGCACTTCTGGCGCTTTGTCTGCGCATCCGCACCGAGACCTTCAATCTCGACATCATTCTCGTCCTGTTTTTCGCTGGCGGCTTGATCGCCTGGCCGCTGTCGCTGTTAACAGCCCGGCTCGTCGCCAACGGCCGGGGGCTCGAAACGCGGCTGGCCGCAGCCTTTCTGATTCTGACGCTTTGCACGGTCATGGTGACCGCCGGGCTGTTCGCGCTGCAGTACCGGCTGTTCTATGCCCAATGGCACGCGCCGTTCGGCACGGTGACCTGGATGTTCCAGTTCGTCTTCACCTCGGCCAGTGCCGTATACCAGTTTCTCGTCATGGGGCTCGGGCTCTATCTGCCGCTTGGTTTTGTGGTTCTTGCGGGCACCAGCTTGTGGCTTGCCCGCAGGATATGATCGCATCTTGTTGAGATTGCCGGCCATCCTTGCTAAAGCGGGCGCATCGCAAGAACTCTGACGAAAGTGGACGCGTATGATCCCCCGTTACTCCCGGCCGGAAATGGTCGCCATCTGGTCGCCGGAAACGAAATTCCGCATCTGGTTCGAGATCGAGGCGCATGCCTGCGACGCGCTTGCCGATCTCGGCGTTATTCCGAAATCCGCCGCCGCAACGATTTGGGAAAAGGGCAATGCCGCAACGTTCGACGTCGCCCGCATCGACGAGATCGAGGCCGTCACGAAACATGACGTCATCGCCTTCCTGACGCATCTGGCTGAAATCGTCGGTCCCGATGCCCGCTTCGTGCACCAGGGCATGACCTCGTCGGATGTTCTCGATACCTGCTTCAACATCCAGCTGGTGCGGGCAACAGACCTGATGCTGGCCGATCTCGACAAGCTGCTGGAAGCGATCAAGCGCCGCGCCTTCGAGCATAAGGATACCGTCACCATCGGCCGCAGCCATGGCATCCATGCCGAGCCGATCACCTTCGGCATCAAGATGGCGCTGGCCTACGCCGAGTTCGAACGCTGCCGCAAGCGGCTGGTCGCCGCCCGCGAAGAGATCGCCACCTGCGCCATTTCGGGTGCTGTCGGCACCTTTGCTAACATCGATCCGCGCGTCGAGGAGCATGTCGCCAAGGCACTCGGTCTTGCAGTCGAGCCGGTGTCGACGCAGGTCATCCCGCGCGACCGCCATGCCATGTATTTCGCCACGCTTGGCGTCATTGCCTCGTCGATCGAGCGCCTGGCCACCGAAATTCGTCACCTGCAGCGCACCGAGGTGCTGGAAGCCGAGGAATTCTTCTCGCCCGGCCAAAAGGGTTCGTCTGCCATGCCGCACAAGCGTAACCCGGTGCTTACTGAAAACCTCACCGGTCTTGCCCGCATGGTCCGCTCCTTCGCCATTCCTGCCATGGAAAACGTGGCGCTGTGGCACGAGCGCGATATCTCGCACTCGTCGGTCGAGCGGATGATCGGCCCGGACGCGACTGTTACCTTGGACTTCGCCCTGTCGCGCCTGACCTCCGTCATCGACAAGCTGCTGGTCTATCCGGAAAACATGATGAACAACCTGAACAAATTCCGCGGCCTTGTTCACTCCCAGCGCGTCCTTTTGGCCCTCACCCAGGCCGGCGTATCGCGTGAAGATTCCTACAGGCTCGTTCAGCGCAATGCGATGAAGGTCTGGGAACAGGGCAAGGATTTTCTCGAGGAGCTTCTGGCCGACGCGGAGGTGCGCGCGGCGTTGTCTGAGGAGGACCTGCGCGAGAAATTCGACCTCGCCTATCACACCAAACACGTCGACACGATCTTCAACCGCGTCTTCGGCTAAACCTCGGCAGCCTTTAAAAAAAACGCGACAAGCCGCCCCCTGGGGCGGCTTGTCTGTTTCTATAGAGATCTCAGGACATTTGCGTCCGCTTTGGCTGTTCGATCAGCCGGCGGTAGAGGTGCCAGGTGGCGTGGCCGAGCACCGGCATGACCAGCGCCATTCCGACGAACAGCGTCAGGGTGCCTATGGCCAGCCCGGCAGCTACGATCAGCCCCCAGACCGCCACAGGCACGGGATTGACCAGCGTCGCCCTGACAGAAGTCCGGATGGCCGAGACGGCGCCGACATCGCGGTCGAGCAGCAGCGGAAAGGCGACCACGGTCGTCGCCAGCACGATCACTGCAAAGACGAAACCGACGGCATTGCCGACAAGGATGAGGTTCCAGCCGGCCTCTGTCGAAATCACGCCGTTGATGAAGGCCGACAGGGAATCGGGCGGCACATCGCCGAACATCTGGACATAGAGCGCCTGCGCCACCAGCAGCCAGACGATAAACAGCGCCAGCAGCATCGCACCGAGCCCGATGATCGAGGGTAGCGCCGTCGAGTGGCGCACATCGAAGGCATGGCGCCAGGACGTGTCCATGCCGCGTTCCCTGCGTTTGCTGATCTCATACAGGCCGATGGCCGCGATCGGGCCCACCAGCGCGAAGCCGGTGGTCAGCGGATAGAGGATCGGCAGCATGTTGGCGCCGGAGGTCCAGGCGGCCAGCACGAGGCCGGCGATCGGATAGATCAGGCACAGAAACACCAGATGCGACGGCTTGGCCGTAAAATCGGCCCAGCCTAGATGCAAGGCGTTGAACACATCCGAAACGGCAATCTTGCGGATACCCGGGTGGGCAACGCCCTCCTCAGCACCCGCCATTACATGAAAGGTCGTCATGGCCAGTCTTCCTCCTCATCAAGAGAATGGCCACGGTCTTACGGAAGGCGACGATCGTTCGGCGCCATGCGAGCCGTGACCTGAAACGCCATTGTATAGCAGAAATTGCCGGAGTTATCTCACATTCTGTTGAGGCTCCGCTCTTGACTTCGCTGCTCTTCACCCTCACATCGCCGCCATTATGAAAGTATCCGAAGCAGATATACTGATCGTCCCCGGCTATACCAATTCCGGCCCCGATCACTGGCAGAGCCGCTGGCAGTCGAAGCTCGCCTCGGCGCGGCGCGTCGAGCAGGCCGAATGGGCCAAGCCCGTGCGCGGGGACTGGGTGGCGCAGATGGCCGAGCATGTCAATTCTGCAACGAAGCCCGTCGTCATCGTCGCCCATTCGCTGGGGGTCGCCACCGCCATCCACGCCATTCCGCATTTTCGCAACAAGGTTGCCGGCGCCTTCTTCGTGGCGCCGCCGGATGTGGCCAATGCATCGATCCGTCCGAAGCACCTGATGACCTTCGGCCCCTACCCGCGCGATCCGCTGCCCTTCCCCTCCATGGTCGTCGCCAGCCGCAACGATCCGTTTGGCACCTACGAGCATGCCGACGACATGGCCAATGCCTGGGGTTCGCTTCTTGTCGATGCGGGTGAATCCGGGCATATTAACGCGGACTCTGGACATGGTCCCTGGCCGGAAGGCACGATGGTGTTTGCGCAGTTCATAAGCCGCCTGAAGCCATAATCAGTCTACTATCACGTTTCTGACGAAACCATTGGTTGTGACGATCAGGAATTAAGGAGAGTTTCATTCAATTCCCGTACACTGCGCTGATATTCGAAGGATGTTATTCGCTTTGCACATATTGAAGTCAGAAAATCCGGCGCAGGCATTCCTTCGTTTCTCAGGAAACGACGAACTGCTGCGAGATATCGTCGACAATGCAGCAGTGGGTCTGGCGATTGCCGCGATGGACCGCACGATCCTTTACGCCAATGCGGCGTTTCGCAAAAGCCTTGGCTATCTGCCCGATGACACGTTCGCTGCCGGTGTCGACGGCCTCTACCATGAAGACGATGCGGAACGGTGCCTTGCGGTGCTTGAGACGATGCGGGCGGCCGGCACAGGCTCCTGCCGATCGGAAGTCCGCTTCAAGCGCAAGGATGGGTCTGCCGCCTGGATGCTGGCCTCCCTCTCCCTGCTGCACAATGAGACGATCAGCGGCGGCGAGATTTTCGTGCTGCAGAATGTCGATATCGACGCGCAGAAAAAAGCGGAAGCTGCCCTGATTTACAACGAACAGCGCTGGAACACCGCGCTGCAAAGTTCCGGCCAGGGCGTCTGGGACCACAATCTGCGCAGCAACGAGATGTTTTATTCGGACACCTGGAAACAGCTTCGCGGCATCGGTGCCGATGAAGAGATCGACGGAGCGCTCGAAAACTGGATCGAGACGGTTCACCCTGACGACCGCGAGCACGTGCTCAATTCGATCGTCAAGCAGGAAGCCTGCGGCGCGCAGTTCAACGTGTTTGAATACCGCGAACGGCACCGGGACGGCCGCTGGGTGTGGATCGAAAGCCGCGGCGCCACCTCCGACTGGTACGAAGACGGCCGCCCGGCCCGCATCACCGGCACCGATACGGATATAACGGAGCGGAAGAACACCGAGAGACGGCTGGCGGAAATCTCCCGCAGCCTGGAGCTGGCGCTCGAAATTTCCCAGATCGGCGTCTTCGAGGCCAACATCGACACGGGAAGCCTGCATTGGGATGACCGCCTGCTGGAAATTTACGGGGTGACCCGCGAAGAGATCAGCAACTCCACGTTCGACTGGGAAAGCATGCTCCATCCCGATGACGCAGAGCGCGCCATGCGGACAGTTGCGGACTCGGCCAAGGACGCAAGGCCCTTTACCAATGAATTCCGGATTGTCCGGCGTGATGGAAGCATCAGGCATATTCGCGCACGCGGGGCCCCCTATATTGACAAGAGCGGCACCCATCGGCTGATCGGCGCGAACTGGGACGTGACGCCCGATATCGAGCTGCGTGCCGAGCTGGAGCGCTCCAAGGTACTGGCCGAACAGCGCAGCGACGATCTTGAGGCGGCGAAGGTCAGCATCGAATACAATGCGCTGCACGACCACCTCACGGGCCTGCCCAACCGGCGTTACATGGACCAGACCCTTGAGCAGACGGCGGCGGAATGTCTGGTGTCCGGCGCTTCCGTTGCCATTCTCCATATCGATCTCGACCGCTTCAAGCAGATCAACGACACGCTCGGCCATCAGGCCGGCGATTCCATGCTCGTGCATGTGGCCGAGGTTCTGAGCAAGAACATGCGCAGCGGCGACTTCGTTGCCCGCGTCGGCGGCGATGAGTTCGTTTTCATCTCGACGGTCGCGCCGGATCAGACGCGCAAGCTTGCCATCATTGCCGGACGCATCATCGAAGAGCTGCGGCGGCCGGTAGAATTCAACGGTCACCTCTGCCGCTTCGGCGCCAGCATCGGCATTGCCTGCGATGGGCCGAACGTCGACCCGAAGCAGTTGCTGATCAATGCCGATATCGCCCTTTACCGGGCAAAAAGTCTCGGGCGGAACCGCTACGAATTCTTCTCGCACGAGATCCAGGCACAGATCCTGACCACCAAGCGGGTGGCAGACGAGATTCTGCACGGCATCGAGCAGAACGCCTTCGTCGCCTACTACCAGCCGCAGTTTGACGCGAAGACCTTCGATGTCGTTGGCGTCGAGACCCTGGCACGCTGGGATCACCCAGTGCGCGGCATTCTAGCGCCCGACAGCTTTCTCAACATCGCCGAGGATCTGAATGTTGTGGCAGTCATCGACCACTCGATCCTGACGCAGGCTCTGAACGATCTGAAGGCCTGGCAGCGCAACGGTATCGCGATCCCGAAAGTGTCGGTCAACGTCTCGTCACGGCGCTTGCATGACCCGCATCTGGCCGACAGCCTGCGCAGTCTGAACATCGAGCCTGGAACCGTATCGTTCGAGTTGCTGGAATCGATTTTTCTCGACGATGTCGATGTGACCGTCACGGAAAACCTCCGGCAGATCCGGTCACTGGGCATCGATATCGAAATCGATGATTTCGGAACCGGACACGCGTCGATCGTCAGTCTGCTGCAATTAAGCCCGCGCCGTCTCAAGATCGACCGCACGCTGGTCAATCCGATCGACACGTCTGTCGAACAGCGAAAACTGGTGGGGTCGATGATCGAGATCGGCCGGTCGCTGGGGATCGAAGTGGTGGCGGAGGGCGTCGAGACCTTTGCCCACGCCGCTATTTTGCGCGATCTGGGCTGCGATATTCTGCAGGGCTATGCGTTTGCTGCGGCCATGACCGCCGGCAAGCTGGCCGACTTCGTCGTCAACGAGCCCTGGCGTCCGGAACCGCAGCCGGTGCACGCCCTGCAATCGAAAATCAGCCGCACAATTTGAACCTGCCGCAGCAAAGTCCGCTGCAGCCCGGGCCCTTTTCCAGGCCAGGGCGTTGCACGAGCGTATCGGCTGGAATTATCAGGTGTTCTGGATCTGATCGACCGCAATGGCCAGTAGTTCCAGCATCTTGGAGCGGATATCGGCATCGGACTGGGTGACGCCGGCGGCATCGAAATCGCCACGAATCTTGCGGAACACGTCCTCGTCACCGGCTTCTTCGAAATCGGAGGCGACCACTTCCTTGGCATAGGCATCGACGTCGGCTTTGCCCATCAGACCGGCAGCCCACTGGCCCAGAAGCTTGTTGCGGCGGGCTTCCGCCCTGAATTTCAGCTCCTGATCGAGTGCAAATTTGCCTTCGAAAGCCTTCTCGCGATCGTTAAAGCCAGTCATCGTCTGATCTCCCGTCAAATTCTCGCCTTTAAGAGGCCGGTTTCCGCCCCCATAAATCAAATGAGCATCGAAAGTGCAATCCGAACTTTCCGGTTCCGGCACTTTCCGGTTGCCGCGAGCCGAAATTCGGGGACGGGATGGAACGCCGATTGTGAAACCGATGTAATTCGGATATGCACCCGGGACTATAGATTGAAATGCGTGAGCCCAAGCGCGCCAAACAACAGAGAAAAATCATGAACCGTCGCCGCCGTATCTACGAGGGCAAGGCCAAGATCCTTTATGAGGGTCCCGAGCCGGGCACGCTGATCCAGTTCTTCAAGGACGACGCAACCGCCTTCAACGCCAAAAAGCATGAAGTCATCGACGGCAAGGGCGTTCTGAACAACCGCATTTCCGAGTACATCTTCACGCATCTGAACCGGATCGGCATTCCGACGCATTTCATCCGCCGGCTGAACATGCGCGAGCAGCTGATCAAGGAAGTCGAGATCATCCCGCTCGAGATCGTCGTGCGCAATGTCGCCGCCGGTTCTCTGGCCAAGCGCCTGGGCATCGAGGAAGGCGTGGTTCTGCCGCGCTCGATCATCGAATTCTACTACAAGGCCGATGCGCTTGAAGATCCGATGGTCTCGGAAGAGCACATCACGGCGGTCGGCTGGGCAAGCCCGCAGGAACTCGACGATATCATGGCGCTTGCCATCCGCATCAACGACTTCCTCACCGGCCTGTTTCTCGGCGTCGGCATCCAGCTTGTCGACTTCAAGATCGAGTGCGGCCGCCTGTTCGAAGGCGACATGATGCGCATCATCCTGGCGGACGAGATTTCGCCAGACAGCTGCCGTCTGTGGGACGTCGAGACAAAGGAAAAGATGGACAAGGACCGCTTCCGCCGCGACATGGGCGGCCTCGTCGAGGCCTATCAGGAAGTGGCACGCCGTCTCGGCATCATCAACGAGAACGAGCCGCCACGCGGCTCCGGTCCCGTTCTGGTCAAGTAAACGCAGGAACGACACAGTGATCAAGGCACGCGTAACAGTCACATTGAAGAACGGCGTTCTCGACCCGCAGGGCAAGGCCATCGAGGGCGCCCTCGGCGCTCTCGGCTTCGGCGGCATCGGCCAGATCCGCCAGGGCAAGGTCTTCGACCTCGAAATCGAAACGGCCGATCGCGCGCAGGCCGAAGCCGAGGTGAAATCCATGTGCGAAAAACTCCTCGCCAACACGGTAATCGAGAATTATACTATCGCTCTCGCCTGATGGTTGAAGAGGTGCAGTCATGACCGACGTCACAACGGAAATGATATACGCAGAAGTGGTGGAGCTCGACCGGCGGCTCGGTGAGACAGTCGGTTCTCTCGAGGAGCTGGTTTCCTTCATGAAAGAGACGAACCGCGAACTTGCGGAAGGCCGCGCTCGGACAGAAGAGTTGAAGCGAACATTGTTCGGAAATCGTTTCGAAACAATGAGCTAACCTCATGGCCGATATCACTCAGGAGCTCATTCACGAAGTGCTGCGGCGTGTGCATATTCGGGCTGACAAAGCTGATGGCGCTATACGCGACCTTCGCAGCGAAGTTAGCTCGATCCGGCTTTCGCTACACGCCCATCAGAACGATATAAACACGCTCTACACGATGCTTCATCAGATTGATGAACGCCTCGACCGAATCGAAAACAGGCTCGAACTTCGCGAGCTTGCAGAAGCACAATCAAGGTTTGAGCCACATCCATGAAATCAGCAGTCGTCCAGCTTCCAGGCCTGAACCGTGACCGTGACATGATCGCGGCGCTGACGAAAATCTCCGGTGTCGCGCCGGTCACCATCTGGCAGACGGAAACCGACATTCCCGATGTCGACCTGATCGTCATCCCCGGCGGCTTTTCCTATGGCGACTACCTGCGCTGCGGCGCGATTGCGGCGCGCATGCCTGTCATGCAGGCGATCAAGGCCAAGGCAGAAGCCGGTGTGAAGGTTCTCGGTGTCTGCAACGGCTTCCAGATCCTCGTCGAGGCAGGCCTCCTGCCCGGCGCACTGATGCGCAACTCATCGCTGAAATTCGTCTGCAAGGAAATCAAGCTGGAAGTCGTCAATGCCGCGACGGCGTTCACCGCCGCCTATGAGACAAGCCAGATCATCCGCTGCCCGGTCGCCCACCACGACGGCAACTATTTCGCCGACGAGAAGACGCTGAAGCACATTGAAGACAATGGCCGCGTCGTCTTCCGCTACGCCGAGGGCACCAATCCGAACGGCTCGATGAACGACATTGCCGGCATTATCAATGACCGGGGCAATGTGCTCGGCATGATGCCGCATCCGGAAAACCTTATCGAAGCGGCCCATGGCGGCAGCGACGGGCGCGGTATCTTTGCATCTGCGCTCGACGTAATCGCTGCTTAACCCTAAGCGGATAGAACGGGTCAACACAGCGAACCGTCGAGGCCGATCATGTCAAAATTCAACGTTTTCCGCCTCTTCGGCCTCCCATTGACGGCCGTCGCGCTGGCTGCGTGCCAGTCGTCGGCACCGCCTGCACCCAGCAGCGCCAGCCGTGGCGCGCTGCCGACGATGGAACGCGTTGCGCTCGCCGCCAATGCCTGCTGGTTCAAGTCGGGCGATGCGGCCTTCAAGGCCTATCGGTTGGCGCCCGAGCTGAAGTCGTTCTCGGGCCGCCCGCGCATTCTCATCGTTCCGCGCAATTCGCCGGAATCACTGCCGCTTGCCGTCGTCCAGGCGGAAGGCAATCCGGCGCAGCTGGCCGCCTTCGGGCCGATCATGACCGGTGCGCTCGGCGCACGGATGAGCAGCGACATCAAGCGCTGGGCCAACGGCGCCAAGGGCTGCTAAGGCCCGCAGAATCACCCGCAAATTTTCGCCGCTTTTCTTTCCAGGCGGTTTGGCCGACACTGGCCCAGCCGTCGTGGCCCCGTCCCCGCAGGCCCGCCAGCCCGTCGGGGACAAGCGTTCTTGGAGCCGTCACACAGCTTATCTAGGAGATTGGGACGTCTGCCACAGCGCTTCGCTGCGACCGCATGCTACCCAAAAATACCGAGCTGATTTTACCAGAAGAATCATGAGGACCAGTATTGATGAAGGCGACTGTCTATCAACAGCCTGACTGCAAGATTTCACCGGATCTTCTGATGCTTCTGGACCAGCACGGATACGAGCCTGTAATCGTTGACCTTGTTGCCGAAGCGCCGTCTCGGGCGCAGCTCGTGGCGCTGCTGGTCGGCCTGCAGATGACACCGCGCGACATCCTTAGCAGCGCCGCCGTTGACGATCTTGTGCCACTCGCTAATCCCGCGCTCGCCGATCCGGCTCTGGGCGACCACGAGCTTCTCTCGCTGCTTTCTATGAACCCCGCCCTGATCAGGGGGCCCATTCTGGTCACGGAAAAGGGCATTCGCCTCTGTCTTCCGAAAGAGCAGGCGCTCGATATTCTCTGACGCCTGCTGCCCTCAATTCCAGAAGGGCCTTCAATTCCAGAAGGCCTTCAATTCCAGAAGGATTGCGTCGCTTCGCGCTGCGCATCCCGGCGGCTGACGCCAATGTCACGCAGTTGATCATCCGTCAGTTCCGACAGCGCATAGCGACTGCGGGCCTTGTCGGTCCGCCCATCGAACCAATACCAGAGACGAACGAGCCAGAAACCGGGCCGCAAACGCGGTGGTTCAGCAGGATCACAGGCGGCAGATCTCGCGATTGCGGACATTGTATCGATTGTACCCATTGCTTTTTCCAATCTTTCGAACGGGGCATTTCAGCGATACAATCCATGTATCTTGACAAAACTAGGGGCACAATATAGTCAATTGTTACCATGACAAATTGGATGCCAACCCTGACATCGGGCTCCGGTCCGCTCTATAGCCGCATCGCCGACCAGATCGAGGGCGCGATCGTCGAGGGTGAGCTGCCGGCTGGCGCCAAGCTGCCGCCGCAGCGCAACCTCGCTTATGATCTCGGCGTCACCATCGGAACGATCGGGCGCGCCTATTCGCTGATCCGCGAACGGGGCCTGGTCAGCGGCGAGGTCGGGCGCGGCACCTATGTGCTCGACCGCTCCGAGACTGCACCGGATGCTGCCGGGCTTGACCCGGTCAGCGTCAGCCTGACCGGCACCCGCCCCGTCAATGCGCCCTTGGGCAAGACGCGCTTCGACAGCACCTCGGCGCCGGATGTCGGCCAGGGTCTCGTTCTCGGCCAGCTGTTTTCGGACATCAGCCAGGATCACCCGTCCGAGGTTGCGAGCTACACACGCAACTTCCCGCAGCACTGGTTCGATGCCGGCCGGCAATGGCTGTCGCGCGGCGACTGGTCACCCCGGGCTGAAAACATCGTCGCCACGCTCGGCGCCCATGCGGGCGTCATGGCGGTGATCTCGGCAGCAACGGCGCCCGGCGACAAGATCGCCTTCGAGAACCTCACCTATTCGCAGATCAGCCGCAGCGCAGCACTCATCGGCCGCCGCAATGCGCTGGTCGAATCCGACGAACACGGCATGCTGCCGGAGGATTTCGAGCGGGTTTGCGCCCAGCAGCACCCAAAGATGGCCTTCCTGATGCCGACGGCGCAGAACCCGACGGTCGTGACGCTGTCGCTGGAGCGGCGCAAGGCCATCGTCGCCATTGCGCGCGCCCATTCCGTCTGGCTGATCGAGGACAATCTCTATGGTTCGATGACATCGGAAGATCTGCCGCTCCTGGCTGAACTCGCCCCGGAGCGCACATTTCTGGTCGGCGGCCTGTCGAAGTCCGTGGCTGCCGGGGTGCGCGGCGGCTGGGTCGCCTGCCCGCCGCACTACAGCCAGCGTGTGCGCATCGCCCACAAGATGGTGACGGGCGGCATTCCCTTCGTTCTGGCCGAATTGTGCTCGCGGCTGGTTCTGTCCGGCCAAGCCGCCGAGATCCGCAAGAAATGCGTCGCCGAAATCAATGCCCGCCAGCAACTGGCGAGGGACATTCTCTCCGGCCTCGACTTCAACACGCATCCGAACATTCCGTTCCTCTGGCTGAAACTGCCGGAACCCTGGCTCTCGGGCACCTTCCGCAACGCTGCACTTGATGAGGGCGTGCTCGTCGATGACGAGGACGAATTCAAGGCCGGCCGGCCTGACAAGGTCTTTCACCGCGCCCGCATCGGCCTTTCGGCCCCGCCGGCGCGCGACGATGTCCGCCTCGGCCTGTTGAAGCTGCGGCGGCTGCTCGACAACGGCCGGTCGAGCTATGACAGCTATGCGTGAATCCAGCCGCTAAAATCGGGAACTGCAAGCCCCTCGCCTGTGGTCTCTCTCATTTTCCTGTCGCACCGGCTGGCGGCTTGCGGTAAAGAAACCGCAACGCTCTCCCAAACGGATTTGACGGCACACGATGACGATTTCCAACTCGACCCCCATCACACCCGCCCTCATTGCTGCCCACGGCCTGAAGCCGGATGAATACCAGCGCATTCTCGGCCTGATCGGGCGCGAGCCGAGTTTTACCGAGCTTGGCATCTTCTCGGCCATGTGGAACGAGCACTGCTCCTACAAATCCTCGAAGAAATGGCTGAAGACGCTGCCGACGACCGGTCCGCGCGTCATCCAGGGTCCGGGCGAAAATGCCGGTGTCGTTGACATTGATGACGGCGACGTCGTCGTCTTCAAGATGGAGAGCCACAACCATCCGTCCTATATCGAGCCCTATCAGGGGGCTGCCACCGGCGTTGGCGGCATTCTGCGCGATGTCTTCACCATGGGCGCCCGGCCGATCGCGGCGATGAACGCGCTGCGTTTCGGCTCTCCCGATCATCCGAAGACCCGCCACCTCGTCTCCGGCGTTGTCGCCGGTGTCGGCGGCTATGGCAATTCCTTCGGCGTGCCGACGGTCGGCGGCGAGGTCGAATTCGACGCGCGCTACAATGGCAATATTCTGGTCAATGCCTTTGCTGCCGGCCTGGCCAAGTCGGATGCGATCTTCCTGTCGGAAGCCAAGGGCGTCGGCCTGCCGGTCGTCTATCTCGGCGCAAAGACCGGCCGTGACGGTGTCGGCGGCGCCACCATGGCCTCGGCGGAGTTCGACGAATCGATCGAGGAAAAACGCCCGACCGTGCAGGTCGGCGACCCCTTCACCGAAAAGTGCCTGCTGGAAGCCTGCCTGGAACTGATGAAGACCGGCGCGGTCATCGCCATTCAGGACATGGGTGCTGCCGGCCTTACCTGCTCGGCCGTCGAGATGGGTGCCAAGGGCGGCCTCGGCATCGAGCTGCTGCTCGATCAGGTCCCCGTGCGCGAAGAGCGCATGACGGCCTATGAAATGATGCTGTCGGAAAGCCAGGAGCGCATGCTCATGGTGCTGGAACCATCCAAGGAAGAGGTCGCCAAGGCGATCTTCGTCAAGTGGGGCCTCGACTTCGCCATCGTCGGCAAGACCACCGACGACCTGCGTTTCCGCGTCATCCATCAGGGCGAGGAAGTCGCCAATCTGCCGATCAAGGAACTGGGCGACGAAGCGCCGGAATATGACCGCCCATGGACACCGGCGAAGACCGTTGCTGCTCTGGCCGAAGACGACGTGCCGCAGGCCGATGTCGCCGGCAGTCTGCTCAAGCTTTTGAACTCCGCCAACAATTCGTCGCGCCGCTGGGTCTACGAGCAATATGACACGCTGATCCAGGGCAATTCGCTGCAGCTTCCGGGCGGCGACGCCGGTGTCGTGCGCGTCGAGGGCCACCCAACGAAGGCGCTGGCCTTTTCCTCAGACGTGACACCGCGGTATGTCGAGGCCGATGCGTTCGAGGGCGGCAAGCAGGCCGTGGCCGAATGCTGGCGCAACATTACCGCCACGGGCGCCCTGCCTCTGGCCGCCACCGACAATCTCAATTTCGGCAATCCGGAACGGCCTGAGATCATGAGCCAGCTGGTGCATGCCATCAAGGGCATCGGCGAAGCCTGCCTGGCGCTCGACTTCCCGATCGTCTCGGGCAATGTCTCGCTCTACAACGAAACCAACGGCCAGGGCATCCTGCCGACCCCGACGATCGGTGGCGTCGGCCTGTTGAAGAACTGGTCGAAAATGGCGCGCATCCGCTTTGCCGCCGATGGCGAGGCGATTTTCCTCGCCGGCGCTCCGTCCAGCTGGGGCACGCATATAGCCCAGTCGGTCTATATGCGCGACATTCACGGCCGCACAGACGGCCCGCCGCCGCCGGTCGACCTCGCTTATGAGCGCCGCGTCGGGGATTTCGTTCGCCGCCTGATCGAAGACGGGATTGCCACCGCCGTGCATGACTGCTCGTCGGGCGGACTGGCGCTGGCGCTGGCCGAAATGGCCATGGCGTCGGATATCGGCGCTACGGTCAACCAGCCCGAGGGCGCCGATCCGATCCGCGTCTTCTTCGGCGAAGATCAGGCCCGCTACGTCGTCACGGTCGATCCGGAAGCCACCGATGCCATCATGGCGCGAGCCGAAGCCGCCGGCGTCTTCTGCCCGTGGATCGGCAACACCGGCGATCAGGTCGTGGCGCTGGGCAATGCCCGTCCACTGACAATTCGGGAATTGCGCTTGGCCCATGAATCATGGTTCCCTGACTTCATGGACGGCGGCAAGGCTCTCGCGGCCGCCGAATAAGACATTCAGGAGTACCCCCTATGCCCATGGCACCCGGCGATATCGAAGACATGATCAAATCCGGCATTCCCGGCGCCAAGGTGACGATCCGCGATCTGGCAGGCGATGGTGATCACTATGCCGCCGAGGTCGTGGCCGAGGCGTTTCGCGGCAAGAGCCGGGTGCAGCAGCACCAGATGGTCTACAATGCCCTAAAGGGCAACATGGGCGGCGTGCTGCACGCGCTGGCCCTGCAGACCAGCGCACCGGAATAAGTGTTACCCGCCAGCGTCTCAGGCGCTGGCTGGACTGCCGATCGCGCCATCCGCCTGAAACGGCGGCAGATTTTCCTGCGAAAAACCGGCGAAGTCCCGCGCCGGCAAGGGCCCTGACGTCATCAGCGAGAAATCGAAGGCCGAGCGCCGGTCGGAGCCGAGCACATACTGGCGGTGCACGCGCAGAAAATCGCGCCGGATGCGGCGGTAGCGCTGGGGCGTCAACATATATTTGAAGCGGATGCGGGTCACGGTCGCCTGCGGCGCATCGGCGTGGCCTGCCGCACTGACCGGCTTCGATTTGTAGAAGTGGATCGAATCCGTCAGGCACTGCACATCCATCCAGAAGATTTCCTTGCAGCGGGCGATGAGGCCTGTGCGCTGACGCAGGATGCGCGCCGAGCCCAGCAGCGCGCATTGCAGCAGACCGCTGCCGAGCGTGGCGAAAACCACGGTTTTGCCCGCAAAAAACTCAGGCTCGTCGCTGAGCAGCATTCCGGTGACATGCACGGCCATCGACGAGCCCATGCTGTGCGAGGTGATGACATATTCGTCGGCGGGCTCGCTCAGCGCCACACGAAAAGCCGCAAGACAGACGTCCAGCCTGCGGTTGGCGTCGGCGTTGTCGAGCCTGGCCAGCGACAGGGCAAGCTCCCAGTCGGAGAAGAGATGCAGCGTGTACAGCCGCTCTGCAGCCGGCAGGAAGATCCTGATGAAGAACAGGAGTCCGGCTGGAATGGTGAGGATGAGAAGCAAAGCCGAGAGGCCGAAAAATACCGGCAGACCGGCCAGCGTCACCGCCAGCTCGAGGCCGATCGCCACCAGCAGGAAGGGAAACAGGAAGAACAGACCGAAGCGCCAGGCGTGGCGAAAGTAGCCCTGAAGCCCGCCCTGAACGATGACATGCGCTGCACTGATATAGCCATCGAGGATGCGCTGGATCAGCGGTTTGCTGTGAAGGCCGGCGATCAGATCGTTGTGGTCGAGGATGTGAACGCGTGTCTTGGTGTGCCAGTCGGGCCCTGTTGCCTCGACAAGAAAGGACGGAGATTGCCGGTCGCCTTCGAGCGGACCGGTCACGATTGCGTGATCCCAGGCTGCCGCACTCTGGTCGGCGGAGCGCTCGTAGCGGCTGCGATGGGCCAGCGCATCCAGCGGTTCGAAGCCCGGGAAGTGCACCACCACCCTTTTTCTGACATAAGGCATTGAGCAATTACCGTTCTGGATTGTCGCGTCTTCAGCCATTTCCCCGGCGGCTGATTCGCCTGCAAACAAGACGGAAACGCCTGGCGGGCGCCGTCTTGCGGGAAAATTATCTCGCATTTCAAGGAGCTCTTTGCTAACTCACCTACGAGCGAAATGAAAGCAAGCGCGCCGATTTTCCATGCAATAGGGCTAAATTTCTCCCGTCTTTCAAAGGTCTTGCAATGGTTGATCTGATCAAGGAACTGGTGAGCGGCGTTGTCGAAAACGTTCTCAAGGAAATTCTGAAGAAGACTGGTGCCCGCACGGCGACGAAACGCAAGAAGCGGCAGACGCGAACCGCAACTGGCCAGTTCAAGCGGACAAGGACAACCCGGACCAAGCCTGCCGCCAAGAAACAGGTCAGCCGCCGGCGCACTGCAGCGTCACGGGCCAAGGCGAAACGCAGCCGCACCTGATCGCCGTCAATCGATACAGGGGCGACATTCCGTTATGGAAATCCTGTTTTGACATGCTATTTAAGGACTCAACAGTGAACGCAACATCGGGCCTTGAACCCGGATGTGAAAGGACAAGCGCATGAGCGGCATCAACGACTTCATCGACAATGAAGTAAAAACCAACGACGTCGTGCTTTTCATGAAGGGCACACCGCAGTTTCCCCAGTGTGGCTTCTCCGGCCAGGTCGTGCAGATTCTCGACTATGTCGGCGTCGATTACAAGGCGATCAATGTTCTGGCCGATGCGGACATCCGTCAAGGCATCAAGGATTATTCCAACTGGCCGACCATTCCGCAGCTCTACGTCAAGGGCGAGTTTGTCGGCGGCTGCGACATTATCCGCGAGATGTTCCAGGCTGGCGAACTGCAGTCGCACATGGAAGAACAGGGCATCGCCGTCAAGGCTGCTTCCTGATCCCTGGGTCCGACACATTTCCTAGAAAAGGCGGTCTCCCGCCTTTTTTGATTCCCGCATTTCCTGCCCTCAGCACAACGGTCCCGAGCCATTACGGGTCCGTGTGCATGCCGGCCCTGTCACAGTATGCCAGCAATCCAGTGATATCGCCTTTGGTGCGACACGCCGGGATTGGCCGTCAAAACGACCATACCCTTCCATGCCGGCCGGCCCCCTGCCCGCCGACGATCAAAACCGGGCATTTCCGGCTCGACACCTATCAGGCGCCAATTTTTCCGGCGCAGCAGGATATCAGATGACTATATCGCCACAGGGACACACGATCGCCGTGCCGTCGAAATATGAATTCATCGCACTGACCGCCATGCTGATGGCCATCAATGCGCTGGCCATCGACATCATGCTGCCGGGCCTGCAGCAGATCGGTGCCAGCCTCGGCGTCACCGACGAGAACCACCGCCAATATGTCATTTCGGCCTATCTGATCGGCATGGGCGTGGCGCAGCTCGCCTTCGGACCGCTGTCGGACCGGTATGGCCGCAAGGCGCCGCTGCTGGCGGGTATCGGCATCTATGTGGTCTGCGCCTTTTCGATCGCGCTGGTGCCGAGCTTTGCCGGTCTTCTGGCGTTGCGCCTCATGCAGGGCGTCGGCGCCGCAGCGACACGCGTCATTGCTGTCTCCGTCGTGCGCGACATCTACGGCGGCCGTCAGATGGCCGAAATCATGTCGCTGGTCATGATGGTGTTCATGATCATCCCGGTCATCGCGCCGTCGATCGGCCAGGGCATCATGCTGTTTGCCGAGTGGCACATGATCTTCGTCTTCATCGGCCTTTACGGCCTGTTCGTCGCCGTCATGGTCTATACCCGCCTCCCGGAAACACTGGCGCCCGAACACCGCCGCCCTCTCAGCATCGCGTCGGTGTCCGGCGCCTTCCGCATCGTGCTCACCAACCGCACGTCGCTTTTCTACAACATCGGCACCTCCGTCATCTTCGGCTCGCTGTTCGGCTTCATCAACTCCGCCCAGCAGATCCTCGTCGGCATCTATGGTCTCGGCGTCTGGTTTCCGCTCGCCTTTGCGGGCTTTGCCAGCATGATGGCGATTGCCTCGTTCGCCAATTCGCGGCTGGTGCAACGCTTCGGCATGCGGCGGCTGTCGCATACGGCGCTCATTCTCTTCGCGCTGATCAGCGCGGTTTTTGCCGGTTCTGCCCTGCTGGGCTCAGTGCCCTTCTGGCTGTTCGCGATCATCTACGGCCTGGCGCTGATGCAGTTCGGCATCATCGCGCCGAACTTCAATTCGATGGCGATGGAGCCGCTCGGCGCGGTGGCGGGTACCGCCTCATCCGTTCTCGGTTTCAGCCAGACCATCGGCGGCGCCCTCATAGGTGCTGCCATCGGCCAGGCCTTCGACGGCACGGTGACGCCGCTTGCCGTCGGTTTCCTCATCGTCTCGGTGCTGGGCCTGATCTTCGTGTTCATCGCCGAAAACGGCAAACTCTTCAGACCT
The DNA here is from genome assembly GCA_030655075.1 of Pararhizobium sp. Classification (GTDB taxonomy): domain Bacteria; phylum Pseudomonadota; class Alphaproteobacteria; order Rhizobiales; family Rhizobiaceae; genus JAURWE01. The sequence continues at coordinate 174,026 of JAURWE010000061.1, read as the reverse complement.
CACAACGAACAGACGGGCTCCGCTGACGGAACCGCTGCACAAGGTAATGCCCTCCATGACGTCCATTGAAACAACAGCCGCTCCAACACCCGAGACAGGCGGCTCGGCCCGCATCGGCCTCGGCTTTTTCGAATTCGTCATCACCATCGCCCTGATGACGGCCAGCGTCGCCATGGCCATCGACATTATGCTGCCGGCGCTGCCCAGCATCGGCCAGGCGCTCAAGGTCGCCAACACCAACGACACGCAGCTGATCATTGCCGTGTTCTTTTTCGGCTTCGGCCTGTCGCAGATCTTCTTCGGCAGCCTTTCAGATGCGTTCGGGCGCCGCACGCTGCTGCTCAGCGGCCTCGCCTTCTTCACGCTGACCATGCTGGCCACGGCCTTCACCACCAGCTTCGAGGCGCTGCTGGTGCTGCGCTTCGCCCAAGGGGTCGGCGCTGCCGCCATCCGCATCACCACCATGGCGATCGTGCGCGACTGTTTCGGCGGCCGCGAGATGGCGCGGGTCATGTCCTATGTCTTCATCGTCTTCATGATCGTGCCCATCGTCGCCCCGTCGATCGGCCAGCTGATCGTCGTCAATGCGAGCTGGCACTGGATTTTTCTGGCGCTCGGCCTTGCCGGTGCGGTGCTCTTCATCTGGGCGCTGACACGCATCAAGGAATCGCTTCCTGCCGGCGAACGGCGGCCGCTGTCGGTCAAGTCGGTGACCTCGGGCTTCGGTGCGGTGCTCGGCAACCGCATCACCTGCGGCTACATGATCGGCACGACGCTGTTCACGGCCGTCATCTGCGCCTATATCGTCACGGTCCAGCAGATTTTTGGCGAGGTCTACGGTCTCGGTGATTGGTTGCCGCTCGCCTTTGCAGGAACCGCCGGCGGCATCGCCATTGCCAATTTCGCCAACGGCTATTTCGTCCGCAGTTTCGGCATGCGGAGCATTTCGCATGTGGCGATGATCCTGTTCACAATCCTTGCGGCCGCCGGTTTTGCGCTGTCGCTGCTGGGCAGGCCGCCCTTCCTCATCGCCTATGGCCTGTTTTCGGTTCTCCTGATCATGTTTGCCGTGATCACCACCAATTTCACCGCCATCAGCCTCGAGCCGATGGGGGAACTGGCGGGAACGGCGACCGCGATCACCGGCTTCGTCTCGACCACCGGCGGCGCCCTGCTCGGCGGCCTTGTGGGCCAGATGTTCAATGGCACGGTGCAGCCGCTGTTCGCTGCGTTCATGATCTTCGGACTGGTGACCATCGCCGCCACGCTGTGGGCCGAAGGCGGCAAGCTCTTCACCCATCCGGGCGACGGCGCCGAACCGGCCGAGGGCCTCGGCGGCGGCCATATGTAATCCGCAAGTTACGCAAACAAAAATGCCCGCGCAGGTCTCCCGCGCGGGCATTCTTATTGCAAGCGCTGTTGGCTCAGACCGTAAAGACCTCGTCGCGCAGTATCTGCCAGCTGTCGCGGTCGGTGGCCACCAGCAGGCCGCCATCGACATGGTGCGGCAGATAGGGCGAGCCGTCGAAGCGGGCGACGTGGGCGCCGGCTTCCTGGCAGATCAAGGTTCCGGCCAGGTGGTCCCAGGGCATCAACTTGTTGTACATCAGGAAGTGAAAGTAACCGGCGGCAAGCGTGCGGTATTCGTGGCAGGCACAGCGGTAGCTGGCCGAAACGCGCACCTTGGCGAGATTGCTCATGACGGTTCGGCGCTCGTCCGGCGGATAGAAACCGGTCGAGGCGCAGCCGACCATATTTTCAAGCGGGACCGGCTCGGTCACCGTCATGCGGATCTTCGATCCGTCAGCACGGTGCGTCCAGGCGCCGGCGCCTTTTTCGGCAATCATCCAGTCCTGGCCGAGCGGATCGTAGATGATCCCGGCAATGGTCTCGCCCTTCGACACGACAGCGGCCATGACGCCGAACAGCGGCACGCCGGCAGCGAAGTTGAAGGTACCGTCGATCGGATCGACGATGACGGACAGATCGGCGTCCTTGATCCTGTAGAGCAGGTCCGGGTCCTTGGCGACGGACTCCTCGCCGACGAAGAGCGCACCCGGCGCAATCGCATCGATGCGCGCCTTGATGTAGCGCTCGGCCGCCTCGTCGCCTTCCGTCACCAGATCGATCGCCTCGGTCTTGATGCGGATATCGCCATCGCCGAGATTGCGGAAGCGCGGCATGATCTCGATGCGCGACGCCTCGTGCATCAGGTCCGCGAGGGCGGCAACATCAACGATCCTGGTCATCTTTGGGCTCCGGCAGAAGGGATTTGAAATCGAAAAGCTTGGGATCGAGCAGATGCGAGGGGTTCACATGTCCCAGCGCCCGCAGCATCGTGTCCTTGCGGCCCGGCATGCGCGCCTCGATGCCCGACAGCATCGCCTTCATCGCATTGCGTTCCAGCCCGTCTTGCGAGCCGCAGAGATCGCAGGGAATGATCGGGAATTCCATGGCGGCGGCGAACTTTGCCAGATCGTCTTCCGCCGCGTAGGCCAGCGGCCGCAGCAGCATGACATCACCATCGTCGTTCAAAAGCTTCGCAGGCATGGTCGCCAGCCGCCCGCCGTGGAAAAAATTCATGAAGAAGGTTTCGAGAATGTCCTCGCGGTGATGGCCGAGCACCAGTGCGTCACAGCCCTCCTCGCGGGCAATGCGGTAGAGATTGCCGCGGCGCAGGCGCGAACAGAGGGCGCAATAGGTGCCACCGGCGGGCACCTTCTCCTTCACGATGGAATAGGTGTCGCGATATTCGATCCGGTGCTTGACGCCGATCGAGGTCAGATAGTCCGGCAGGACGTGTTTGGGAAAATTCGGCTGGCCCTGGTCGAGGTTGCAGGCGATGAGTTCGACCGGCAGCAGGCCGCGCCATTGCAGATCCATCAGGATCGCCAGCAGCGCGTAGCTGTCCTTGCCACCCGAAAGGCCGACCAGCCAGCGCCTGGTGCCACCACCCAGCATGCCGAAATCGTCGATCGCCTGCCGTGTCTGGCGCAGCAGCCGCTTGCGCAGCTTGTTGAAGCTGACCGATTGCGGCATGGCGGCAAAAATCGCCGGCATCACGCCGCCGGTCTCTTCCGCCTCGATGGCAAGATCGCTGTTGTCCGTAAGCGGCATCTGATAGGATTGTTCCACGACAGGTATCCGGAGTTCGCCAATGGCAGGACGCTCGGGGCGGGCTACGGCCGCCGCCCCCTGCACTTGCCTCCTGACGGCGTCAAGATCAAGCGATAAGACGCCGGCAGGCCAGAAAACGGGACAAAAGCGGCAGCACGGCTGATCGGGCCGCGCGCGCTCCATGCGCAGCAATGCTGCCCGCCGGTCTTTCCGTTTGCCTGATGGCCCCTATGTCATTCCCGCAGGGCAGAAAAAACGGAGGATCGGGTTCATGAACGTCAACCAGCCAGCTCCCACAACCGTCAGGACATTGCGCACGCTCTATGTCGAACTGCCCGTCAACGCCACGCTGCACCTGTGGCTGAAGGCGACCTCGGCGGAGGGGCCGGGCTCGATCTCGTTTTCGAACGTCAACGGCAAGTTCGGCGAGGTGCTCGTCACCAATCCGGAGGAATACGAATTCCGCATCTTCCACGTCTTCGGCGGCGGCGGCGTCGATCTCAGCTATGACATCGACCAGACTGCCGTTTCCGTCGCCTACTGGTTCACGCCGTCGGATGTGCTGGATACGGGCATCACGGTGCTCCATACCAACCCCGGCAACGCCCCGCCGAACGTTCCCGGCAGCTACCATTTCCGCCCGCCCTTCGGCTGGATGAACGATCCGAACGGCTTTGGCCGTTTCGATGGCCGCCCGCACCTGTTCTACCAGCACTATTCGCATGGGCTCACCTGGAACACGATGCACTGGGGCCATGCGGTGTCGCCGGACTATCTGCGCTGGCGCCACCTGCCGATCTTCCTTTTCCCATCCGAAGATCTGACGGCACGGCCCGACAAGCGCGGCGGTGCCTTTTCCGGCTCGGCCGTGCCGCTACCCGATGGTCCGGGCATTCGCGTCTTCTTCACCGAACAGGTGCAGGACCGCCAGCCCGAGCAGCAGATCCAGCTCACCGCCACATCCGGCGACCTGATCATGGCCGGCAGGGCCGATGTCATCCTGCCGCACCGGCCGGTCGACCAGGGCCTGACCAGCGACTTCCGCGACCCATACGTCTTTCGCGGGCCGGACGGCCTGTGGAAGATGCTGCTCGGCAGTCAGAGCGATGCGGGCGGCGTCATCCTGCTCTACGAGACCGAGGACCGCACCGCCGCCACAGGCTGGACCTTCATCGGCAAGCTGCTGGTCGAGCACCGCTACACGACGACGGCGATCGAGTGCCCCTGCCTGCTGCCGATCGACGGCCCCGCCACCAATCCCTCGACCCGCTGGGTGCTGCTCTATGGCCTTATGACCAGCGAGGACGCGGCGACCGGCCGCAAGAACCTCACCATCGCCTCGGTCGGCTGGTTCGACGGCAGAACCTTCATCAAGGAGTTCGAGAAAGAGCTGGATTTCGGCACCGACAATTATGCCTTCCAGGCCTTCGTCGATGGCGACACGATCGTCGGCATGGGCTGGCTCGCCAACTGGGCCGATACGGGCCCGACCATCGATTTCCCCACGGCGATGACCCTGCCGCGCCGCCTGCACCTGTCGAACGGCGACCTGCACACGCCGCCGATCGGGGCGGCAGAAAGCCTGCGCAGCCACATTCTCGACCGCACAAGGCTGGCCGCCGGCGATCCGGTCAGCTTCCTCAACGGCGCGGTCGAGCTCTTCTTCGAGCTCGACGCACCGGGCGCGCCCTTCACGCTGGAGTTCCAGCATCCCGAAGTGCACCTGGCTGTTGTTCTCGACGAGGCCGGCCTCGCCATCCGCTACGACACCGGTGATGGCGCGCCCTCGCCCCACTACATCGCCGCCGGCGCCCGCCCCCGCCGCCTGCGCATCTTCGTGGACTACGGCTCCATCGAGGTCTTTGCCGACGACGGCCGCTGGACCGGCACCAAACGGATCAAGGGGTTCGAGCCGGTGCGCTCGGCAAGGCTGATGGCGGCACAGGGCACGGTGACACATGCGACTGTGTGGGCGTTGAGGCTTTAAGGGGGGCGAATGGTGAGTAGTGCGTAGGCATTGGTTTGCCCCGGAGTGCGCGGAGCGACACCCCCCTCTGTCGGCGACGCCGACATCTCCCCCTCAAGGGGGGAGATTAGTCGCACCCCTTGTGTCCGCCTCACGGAGTTAGCCTTTTAGACATACAGCGCGATAGAAAAGAACGATCTCCCCCCTTGAGGGGGAGATGTCACGAAGTGACAGAGGGGGGTAAACCCTCCGCGATTTCGAGACCCTCAAACCAGCCGATTCTGCTCCAGCGCCGCTGCGATGAAGCTGGCGAACAGCGGGTGCGGGTCGAGCGGGCGGCTCTTCAGTTCCGGGTGATACTGCACGCCGATGAACCACGGGTGATCAGGGTATTCCACCGTTTCAGGCAGGACGCCGTCGGGTGACATGCCCGAAAATTCCAGGCCGCAGGCTTCCAGCCGATCCTTGTAATCGACATTGACCTCGTAGCGGTGGCGGTGGCGCTCGGAAATGTCGGTCGAGCCGTAGATCTCGGCAATCTTGGTGCCCTTCTTCAGGCTCGCCTTGTAAGCGCCGAGGCGCATCGTGCCGCCGAGGTCGCCGGCGGCAGCGCGCTTTTCCAGCTGGTTGCCCTTGACCCATTCGGTCATCAGGCCGACCACCGGTTCGCTGGTCTGGCCGAATTCCGTCGAGGAGGCCTTTTCGATGCCGGCAAGATTTCGCGCCGCTTCGACCACGGCCATCTGCATGCCGAAGCAGATGCCGAAATAGGGCACCTTGCGCTCGCGGGCGAACCGGGCCGCCAGGATCTTGCCTTCCGAGCCGCGCTCGCCGAAACCGCCGGGTACGAGGATGCCGTTGACCTTTTCAAGCCAGGGCGCCGGATCTTCCTTTTCGAAGATTTCCGATTCGATCCATTCGAGCTTGACCTTTACCCGGTTGGCGATACCGCCATGGTACAGCGCCTCGATCAACGATTTGTAGGCATCCTTGAGGCCGGTATATTTGCCGACGATGGCGATGGTCACCTCGCCTTCCGGCGTGCGGATGCGGTTGGCGACCTCTTCCCAGTCCTCGATGCGCGGCTTCGGGGCCGGTTCGATGCCGAAGGCGGCCAGAACTTCAGAATCGAGACCTTCGCGATGATAGGCGATCGGCACGTCGTAGATATTGGCGACATCGAGCGCCTGGATGACGGCGGACGGACGCACGTTGCAGAACAGCGACAGCTTGCGGCGCTCGGCTTCGGGGATTTCGCGGTCGGCGCGCACCAGCAGGATATCGGGATGAATGCCCATCGCCTGCAGTTCCTTGACGGAATGCTGCGTCGGCTTGGTCTTCAGCTCGCCGGCGGCGGCGATGAACGGCATCAGCGTCAGGTGGACATAGACGGCCGTGCCGCGCGGCAGATCGTTGCCGAGCTGGCGGATCGCCTCCATGAAGGGCATCGCCTCGATATCGCCGACGGTGCCGCCGATCTCGCAGAGCACGAAATCGTACTCGTCGTTGCCTTCGGTGACGAAATTCTTGATCTCGTTGGTGACGTGCGGAATGACCTGCACCGTGGCGCCGAGATAATCGCCGCGCCGTTCCTTGTCGATGATGTTCTTGTAGATACGGCCGGTGGTGATGTTGTCGGTCTTGGTCGCCGAGCGGCCGGTAAAGCGCTCGTAGTGGCCAAGGTCGAGGTCCGTCTCGGCACCGTCGTCGGTCACGAAGACCTCGCCGTGCTGCGTCGGGCTCATCGTGCCGGGGTCGACATTCAGATAGGGGTCAAGTTTGCGAAGCCGCACCCGGTAACCCCGGGCCTGAAGCAACGCTCCGAGAGCGGCCGCAGCAATCCCTTTTCCAAGGGAAGAAACCACGCCGCCTGTGATGAATACATATCGCGCCATGGGATTCACCGGATACCGTTTCAAAATCGATTCCGCCACCGAAAACTTGCCCTTGCGGCATTTTTCCGTGGACAGAGTGCAATCAGGTCAAAAGAAAACCGGCAGATGAGCAAAGGATCATCTGCCGGCTGATGGTCTGGGCCGGGCCTTTTTACTGGCCGCTTGGAACGCCCGTGTCAGGCGTCGTCGTGTCCGGCGTGGTCTTCGTGTCGGTCTTGCCGGTGTCGGTTGTCGCTGGGGTCTCGGTCTTGGTGTCCGTGCCCGTGGTGGTGGTGGCCGGCTGCGCACCGGTCGTGTCGGCAGCACCGCCGTCGTTCGGCACGGCATTGTTGGCGCCATCGGCACCGCCGGCAGGCGTTTCACCAGCAGGGGTTTCGCCGCCGAGCGAGTCGAGAACGCCGTTGCCGGTGCCCTGTGTCTGCGGGATGCGGTCGAGGATGTCGGTCGGCTGGCGGTCGTAGCGGGCAAGGATGCCCATGCCGAGCGCCAGGATGAAAAACAGCGCCGCGAGGATCGCGGTGGTGCGCGTCAGGGCGTTGGCCGTGCCGCGTGCCGACATGAAGCCGGAGCCGCCGCCGATGCCGAGGCCGCCACCTTCGGAGCGCTGGATCAGCACGACGCCGATCAGCACGAGAACAACCATGAGATAGATGACAAGCAATACGGTCTGCATTTGGTCCAGTCCTGCCGTGGTGGCACAATTTCGGTGTTGGCGGCTGCATATACCAAGCGACCGCGCTTTAAAAGCCCCTGATGCCGGCTCTTACGCGATCAGGCGGTCAATGCGGCATATGCGCCATAGATGGCGAGGAAGTCTGATGCTTTCAAGCTGGCGCCACCGATCAGCGCGCCATCGACATTGGCGACACCCATCAGCTCGGCGGCATTGCCGGGCTTGACCGATCCGCCGTAGAGAATGCGCATTTTGGCGCCCTCGCCGGCAAAACGCGCCACCAGTTCGGCGCGCATGAAGGCATGTGCCTCCTCGATATCCTTGGCCGTCGGCGTCAGCCCCGTGCCGATCGCCCAGACCGGCTCATAGGCAATGACGGTGCTAGCGGCCGTGGCACTGTCCGGCACGGAGCCGGCGAGCTGGCGCTTCAGCACCTCGAGCGTCGCGCCCGCCTTGCGCTCGTCACCGGTCTCGCCGATGCAGATGATGGCGACCAGATCGGCCTCGAACGCGCGCCCGGCCTTCACACGCACCAGCTCATCGCTTTCCTTATGGTCGGTGCGGCGCTCGGAATGGCCGACGATGACATGGGTTCCGAAGCAGTCGGCAATCATCTCGGCCGAGACGTCGCCGGTGTGGGCTCCGGACGCATCCTGATGGCAATCCTGGCCGCCGATCTTTAAGGGGCTGTCGTCGCAGAGCGCAGTTGCCACATAGAGCAGCGTCGAGGGCGGGCAGATCAGCGTCTCAACCTTGGCCGAAAGCTCCCCTTTCACACCCTCGGCCATGGCCTTGATCTGGTCGAGCGAAGCGCGCACCCCATTCATTTTCCAGTTTCCGGCAACAAGCGGGCGCACATCGGGGGTCATCGCGTTTTCCTGCGGTTGGTGTATTTCGGTCGGGAGAGCGCTTAACAAATATAGCGGGCCAAGAGAAGCGTCATCACCTGAAAACGCAAAAGCCGGCGGAGACCGCCGGCTTGCCTGTTGCTGTCGAATTCCGCTCAGCCGATCTGGCTGCCGACGAAGTCCTTGACGATGCGGACGATGCCGCGGTCAAGCAGGTTGTCGAGGGCATCGACGAACTGGTCGACATGGCTGCGTTCGCAGATCAGCGGCGGCTCGAGGCGGATGACGTTGCGGTTATACTCGGTAAACGCCACCAGCGTGTTGTAGTCGCGCAGGAGCAGCGCGCCGATGAAGCCGGAGAGCGAGCCCTTGAGCTTGTCGTCGAGCATCGCCACGACCGGGCGCAGCACCATCGGCAGCGTCTGGCTGAAGTCCTGGAACTCCAGGCCGACCATGAGCCCCTGCCCGCGCACATCCTTGATGATCTTCGGATATTTTTCCTGCAGCGCCTTCAGCCGTTCGAGCAGATAGTCGCCCTGCACGGCAGCGTTCTCGATCAGGTCCTCGTCATACATGATGTTGAGGCCTTCGATCGCCGTGATGCAGGCCTCGCCGATGCCGCCGAAGGTGGCGTGGCCGTGGATCAGCGCCGTCTTCGGCGTGCCATAGGCCTTCATGTAGATGTCGCGACGGGCGATCATCGCCGCCATCGCCGTCTTGCCGCCGCCGAGCGACTTGGCAAGCGCCGTCACGTCCGGCACGACGCCTGCATGTTCAAAGGCGAAGAAGCGGCCGGAGCGGCCCATGCCGCACTGGACTTCGTCGGCCACCCAGATGACGCCGTGTTTGTCGCAGAGCGCGCGCACGTCCTGCCAGAATTCCGGCGGGGCCGAGACGATGCCGCCGCCGCCCTGGATGGTTTCGAGCACCAGCACGCCGATCGACGGGTCGCGCTCGAAGGCGTTGCGGATGGCGTCGATGTCGCCGAACGGCACCTTGACGTTGTTTTCGAGCAGCTTGAATTCGCCGCGATAGAGCGGCCCGTCGGTGATCGACAGCACGCCCTTGGTCTTGCCGTGGAACGAATTCTCCGCATAGACGATGCGCGGGCGCTTCGGCCCGGCCGCACGCTCGGCCACCTTGATGGCGGCTTCCATGGCTTCGGAGCCCGAGGAGCCGAGGAAGACCATGTCGAGGTCGCCGGGCGAAATCAGCGCCAGGTTGCGGGCAAGGGCCGCCGCATATTGCGACATGAAGGCAATGGCGATCTCGTGCCGGTTCTCGTCCTGAAAGGCCTTGCGGGCGGCGATGATGCGCGGATGGTTGTGGCCGAAGGCGAGCGAGCCGAAACCGCCGAAGAAGTCGAGGATCTTCCGACCGTTCTGGTCGGTGTAGTACATGCCTTCGGCGCTTTCGATCTTCACCTTGTTGAAGCCCAGAAGCTTCATGAAGTGCAGCTGGCCGGGGTTGAGATGGTCCTTGAAGAAGGTCGTCATGTCGGCAAGGCTCATGGCCTTTGCCTGTTCGACGGTCACCAGGCTGGGCTTCTTGATGCCGCCATCAAGGGCGGGCGCGTCGACGGCAACGCGGTTCGGCTTATCGAGCATGGTCAGGTCCCTTATGTTCATTCGGCCGGAACGGCGGTGGTGGCGGCAAAGCTCTTGCCTGCCTTCTTGGCGCGGTATTCGTCATAGGCCGCGATCAGCATGTCGCCGTCGTTGAACTGGGCCTTCCAGCCGAGTTCGCGCTTCAGCTTGCCGGTTTCGCGGATGCACATCTCGTCGGCGATGAGATACTGTTCCGGATCCATGATCGGCATGTTGATGTAGTCGAAGGCGGCCAGCGTCGCCTTGACCGCGAAGGCCGGCGTCGGCAGCAGGAACGATCTCGAACCGGCATGCACGATCAGGTCGCCGAGCAGCTTTTTCACCGATGGCGGATTGTCGGAGCCGAGATTGTATTCCTCGTTCGGAACGCCGCCTTTCCAGGCAAGACGGGCGGCTTCGGCGCAGTCGAACACCGAGATGAACTGGTAGGGGTTCTTGCCCGAGCCGATCATCGGAACCGGCAGGTTCATGTCGATGAGCTTGAACAGCTTTTCCAGGATGCCGAGACGGCCGGGGCCGATGATCAGGCGCGGGCGGAAGATCGAGATGTTGATCCCCTCCTTGCGCCATTCATGTACCAGTTTCTCGGTTGCCCACTTGGACTTGCCGTATTCGCCGAGCGGCTTTGCCGGATGATCCTCGGTCTGCGGCGACTGTACCGTGTGGCCGTAGATCATGTCGGTGGTGAACTGCACCATCTTGCTGGCGTTGGCCCGCGCCGTCGCCTTCATGATGTTTTCGGCACCGTAATAGTTGACCGGCCAGAAGAACTCCCAGCGCTTGGCGCGTACCTGCAGCGGCGACAGCATCTTGGCGGCCATGTTGTAGACCATGTCATCGGCGCCAATCTCGACATTGAAGACGGATTCGGCATCGGTCACGTCGGTGCGCACGAAGCGGGCGCGGGAATAGTGCGGCAGGTCCGACTTGGCGATATCGGCGATGACGACCTCTTCGCCGTCCTTGACCAGGCGCTCGGCCAGATGACGGCCGACGAAACCGTCGCCTCCAAAAATAACGTGCTTCATGCGTGGCTCCCGCTTTTTGCGATGTTTGCTTCTGTGATGCTGCCGGCATCATGGGATGGGGTGGTGCGGCCCGATTGGGCGATCAGGACCGTGCCAATGCAGATGAAGGCGATGCCGGCGATCCGCCAGGCATTGAGATCTTCACGAAAGACGAAATAGGCGACGACCGCGACCGCGACATAGGCGAGGCTGAGGAACGGATAGGCAAAGGAAAGCTCGACCTTCGACAGGACGTAAAGATGCGAGGCCATCGAAATGACGAAGGTCGCAAGTCCGGCAAAGACCCAGGGATTGAAAATGATCTGGAATATACGGCTGATCATGGTATCGGCGGTAAAGCTCAGCGGACCGAGCGACATCATGCCCTGTTTCAGCATGATCTGGGCTGCAGCATTGGTCGCCACGGTAAATAGAATGAATATGATATACTTCATGTGTTGTGTCCCTGTTCTCTGTGACTTCCAATACACATCAGAGCATTACATTCCGTGAAGTTTGGCCGTTTAATTTATTCAAATTTTATGCAGTCCCGTTTTTCGACATCAGCGCCGTGCGCGCCCAGAAATTCGAAACGAGCGCCGGGTCGCGCAGCGCCTCCAGCTTTTCCCAGTCCGGAAAGGACTTTGCGAAGGTTTGCGGGCTCATGCGCGCATCCTTGTAGGGATTGATGGCGCCACCGGCCTCGGTGACGATGGCGTCGAGCCTGTCGAGCAGGCTCACGGTTTCTTTACCCTGATTGGCGAAATCCAGCGTCAGCGTGAAGCCGGGGCGCGGGAAGGACAGAAGCCCGCGCGAGCGGATGCCGCCGAACTTCTTCAGCACCGTCAGGAATGATGCATGCCCGGCCTTGCGGGCCGTTTCCATCAGCAGCGCAGTGATCTCACGGGCGTTATCGGCCGGATAGACGCTCTGGTGCTGATAAAGGCCTTTTGGCCCGTAGAGCCTGTTCCAGTGGCTGATGGCATCGAGCGGATAGAAGTAGCCCGGCCAGCGCACGGTCTTGACGACCTCGCCTTCCCGCTCCTTGCGGAAATAGAACTCGTTGAAAACCTTGAGAAACGGCCTGTTGAGCACATTGAACGGCGGCGACACCGGGATGGTGAATTTCAGCGTGCGCGGCACGTCGGGAAACTCGCAGGAGCCATCGGCATGGTCTCCGGCGAGCAGGATGCCCCGGCCCATCTTCTTGTTTGCGGCGAGCTGGTCGATCCAGGCGACGGAATATTCGTGCGCCTCGTCGACACCGTCGACGATGTCGAAATATTCGCCCAGGCTCTCGAAGCGGATCGTGTGCTGCTGGATATGGGCCGACGGCACCTTCATCAGCTGCAGCTCGACTGACAGGATCAGTCCCGTCAGGCCCATGCCGCCGATCGTCGCCTCAAACAGCGCCGTGTTCTCACTCATCGAGCAGGTGACCCGCTCGCCGGTCGAGCGCAGCAGCGTGAGACTGCGCACATGATTGCCGAAGGTGCCGCGCAGATGGTGGTTCTTGCCATGCACATCGTTGGCGACGGCACCGGCAATGGTGGCAAAGGCGGTGCCGGGCGTCACCGGCAGGAAGAAGAAGTGCGGGATGGCCTTTTCCAGCACCTGACGCAGCGTCGCGCCTGCCTCACAGATGATGATGCCGGTGCCGGGATCAAACGAGGTGATGCGCGCATGGGCGCGGTTGTCGATCAGCAGTCCCTGGTCATTGTGGCAGCTGTCGCCATAGGAACGGCCGTTGCCGAACGGCAGAAGCGATGGCCCTGCCGACAGAAGACCGGCATCCTCGACGGCATCGACGCCGACGGAGGCGCGCGGGCGGCGATCGAGCCGGCCCCAGCTGTCGAAACTTCCTGCCGTCATGTCAAAAGGTTCCCAGCAGCACCAGACCGGCGCCGATCACCATGGTCACCTGGCTGCGCCAGTCGCGCATGATGAAGACGACCGGGTCTTCATGCAGCAGGGAACGGCGGGCGAGCATCCAGATGCGCAGCAGCATGTAGAGCACCAGCGGGCAGAGCGGCCACAGCGCCCAGGGCGTCGTGTACATTTCCTGCATTTCCTTGCTGTGGATATAAAGCGCCAGAACCATGGCGGAGGTAAAGGCCGAGGCGACACCAGCCTGCCCGACCATCTCGTAGTCGACCGAGACATAGCCTCGGCCCGGTACCTGATCGCCTTGGCTTCCATCATATTCGTTCAGCTCGACATAACGCTTCACCAGCGCCAGGCTCAAGAAGAAGAAGATCGAGAAGGACAGGAGCCAGAAGGACAGCTCGGCGCCGGTGGCGGCCGCACCGGCGACGATGCGCACGGTGTAGAGGCCTGCCAGCGTGAAGACATCGACCAGCAACTTGCGCTTGAGGACGAATGTGTAGGCCGTTGTCGCGACCGCATAGAAGGCAAGGACACCGGCGAAGAACAGCGGCAGCAGCAGCGTCAGCGCCAGCGACGCGGCGATCAGGCTCAAGGCCAGAGCGGCGGCGATCGGCACGGACATCTGGCCGCTGGCGAGCGGGCGCTTCTTCTTCTTGGGGTGGCGGCGGTCGTTGGTGAGGTCGGAGAGGTCGTTGATGATGTAGACGGCGGAGGCAAGGAAGCTGAAGGCGAAGAAGCCGGTGGCCGCATGAACGATCGCTTCGACATTGGCAATGTCGTGATTGAGCACGACAGGCACGCCAATCAGCACGTTCTTGGCCCATTGGTGCACGCGGATCGATTTCAGCACCGCCAGTTTGCTGGAGGCGCCGGTGTCGAGCAATTCGCTGTCGTGGGCCTTCTGCCATTTCGATGCCGCCGAATCGGGCGCCACGACAATGGCGTGACGGGCGGAATCAAAGGCCGGTATATCGTCGCGGCTGTTGCCGATATAGTCGAAGCCACCTTCGCCGAAGCGGGAAACCAGCGCGTCGCGCTTGCGGCTGCCGGTGAGGTTCAGGGTCGCGGAGGAGTGAATGACGCCGGAAAAGACATCGAGATGGGTTAGCACGCCGAGGGCCACGCTTTCCGCAGCGCCGGTCACCAGGAAGATCTTGCGGCCATTTTCTTTTTCCACGCGCAGGCGGGCAATCACCGCATCGCGGTAGACCCAGTCTTCGGCGAGGCGCCGGCTGCGCTTGGCGACCTCGTGCTTCAGCACGGCCTTGCCCTTCAGCATCCACATGAGCATCGGAAAGATCAGCAGCGGGTTGCGCAGCAGGATCACGGCAGCGCCTTCCCACAGCGTATCGGTCGCCAGCAGCGTGCCATCGAGGTCGACGCAGAGCGGGATGTTGCTGATATCTGTCCGTGTGTCCATAACGTGCCGTCCCAACGAAATATGCCGGTCACATTCCCATGGAGGGCTTTCAAAATAGCAAACGGGCCAACGTCTGATTGCAGCAATTGGTGCCGTGGTTAATGAAGCTGTAGCGTGTGCGGCTGGTGTGCTAACGCAACAGCCAGTTCAACGCGTCGCGCCAGTCGGTCATGCGCACAGGCGTGCCGTGCGAGCCGCTGTCGAACAGCACGAAGCGGGCCGGATAATTTGCTGCCTTCAGTTGCCGGTAGAGCGCCACCTGCTGTTCGGCCGGGTAAACACTGTCCCTGCTGCCATGGCTGAAAAACATCGGCAGCTTGGCCTTGAATGCGGCGCTTTTCGGAAAATCCGGATCGACTGCGCCGCCCATCACCATCATGCCGGCAAGCTGCGCCACCGTGTCGGGCTTGCGGCTGATGCCCCAGCAGATGAAGCTGCCCATCGAGGCACAGGACAGGATGACCGGTCTTCCGGGCGAGCGCTGCTGCACCATGGCGATCAGGCCGGCGATGCGCGCCACGCCCTCAGCATCGAAGCTGGTGACGCTCGGCGCATAATAGGTTCCGCCATTGGCCACCGCGAGGTTCTTGACGCGGTTGAAATTGCCGCCGAAGGAATAGTCGTTGCTGCCCAACCGACGGTCGCCGCCCCGGCCGTGGATGAAAATCACCGAAAACGCCGCGCCGGTCTCCGGCCCGACCCGGGTGACGTCGATGCCGCTATCGCCGAGCGGCAAGGTCTCGTTGACCTGCTGGCGTTTCACGCCGGTCGAAACATAGGCGGATTTCACCCGCCGCTCGGGGATCTGGTCACGGCCGTTGATGTCGCGCATCTCGTCATAGCCGACGACGCGGTAATCGCCGCCATCGGCGGTTTCCTTGATGTCGCCGTAGGAGAACATCTCGTCCTTGAAGGGTTTGAGGCCCTGCGCACCCGCAGCACCGGTCAGCCAAACCATCGCCGCCAGAGCGAAAGCAGTGGTTTTCAGGAAATGAGCTGTGGACATGTGCATGCGGATCGGCTCCTTGTGGCTGCAACACTTGCCATCGGCGCCGCCGGGACGCAATCCTTCGTCCGAACATTACCGGAACAGCCGGGGCGGCCAGAGTTTCCACCGGCAGGCGACCCCTCGCCCGGACGCCGGCAATCTGGCAAGATTCCAGTGATTCGCATTCCGCGTGCAGGCCGCACCGGCATTACATTTGATTGGCACCATGGACGAACCGAACGATCTTTTTTCGACTTCTGGCGCAGAGCCCGTACCCGCCGTTGCCAAGCCGAGCGCTGCGCCCGTGCTCAAGCTAGCGCCCGAGCCACAGGCCACGCCCGAGACCGCAGTCAAGGCCGAACCGGCACCGCGCCAGAACCGCAGCGGCCCTGCCGGCAGTGACAGCAACAGCTACGACGCCTCGGCCATCCGCGTTCTCGAAGGGCTCGAGCCCGTGCGCATGCGGCCGGGCATGTATATCGGCGGCACGGACGAAAAAGCGCTGCATCACCTGTTTGCTGAAGTCATCGACAATTCGATGGACGAAGCGGTGGCTGGCCACGCTGACTTCATCGAGGTGCATCTGGATACGGCCGGCTTCCTCACCGTCACCGACAATGGACGCGGCATTCCTGTCGAAAACCATCCGCAGGTTCCGGGCAAATCGACGCTCGAAGTCATCATGACCAAGCTGCATGCGGGCGGCAAGTTCGACGGCAAGGCCTATGAGACCTCGGGCGGTCTGCACGGCGTCGGCGTCTCCGTCGTCAATGCGCTGTCGGACCTGCTCGAGGTCGAGGTGGCGCGCAATCGCAAGCTCTACCGCCAGCGCTTTTCGCGCGGCGTGCCGCTTGGCGATCTGGAAGAATTGGGCGACGTGCACAACCGCCGCGGCACCCGCACCCGCTTCCATCCCGATCCGGATATCTTTGGCCCGCATGCGAAATTCGACGCCGGGCGCATCATGCGCATGGCGCGCTCGAAGGCCTATCTGTTCGGCGGCGTCGAGATCCGCTGGAGCTGCGATGCGGCGCTGATCGTCGAAGGTTCCGACATTCCGGAAAAGGCCGTCTTCCATTTCCCAGGCGGCCTCAAGGACTACCTGAAAGCCCAGCTCGGCAAGGATTTCACCGTCACCCGCGAGATCTTCGCCGGCAAGACGGAAAAGACCGGCGGCCATGGGGCCATGGAATGGGCCGTCACCTGGTACGGTGGCGACACGATGGTCCACTCCTATTGCAACACCATCCCGACGCCCGAGGGCGGCACGCATGAGGCCGGTTTCCGCATCGCGCTGACCAAGGGGCTGAAATCCTATGCGGACCTGACGCAGAACAAACGCGCCGCCAACATCACCACCGACGACGTGATGATTTCGGCTGCCGGCATGCTCTCGGTCTTCATCCGCGAGCCGGAGTTCGTCGGCCAGACAAAGGACCGCCTGGCGACCGTCGAGGCCCAGCGCCTGGTCGAAAATGCCCTTCGCGATCCGTTCGATCATTATCTCGCCGACAATCCGCAGGAAGCGGCAAAGCTGCTCGACTGGGTGATCGAGCGCTCGGAAGAGCGCATGCGGCGGCGCAAGGAAAAGGAAGTCAACCGCAAGACCGCCGTCAGCCGCCTGCGTCTGCCTGGCAAACTTGCCGACTGCTCGAAGAATTCGCCCGAGGGCACCGAACTGTTCATCGTCGAAGGCGATTCGGCCGGCGGCTCGGCCAAACAGGCGCGCAACCGGACCAATCAGGCGATCCTGCCCTTGCGCGGCAAGATCCTCAACGTCGCCAGCGCCGGCCGCGAAAAGCTCAGCGCCAACCAGCAGATTTCCGACCTGATCCTGGCGCTCGGCTGCGGCACACGCAGCAAGTATCGCGACGAGGACTTGCGCTACGGCCGCATCATCATCATGACCGATGCCGACGTCGACGGCGCCCACATCGCTTCGCTGCTGATCACCTTCTTCTACCAGGAGATGCCGGAGCTCATCCGCGGCGGCCACCTCTTTCTCGCCGTGCCGCCGCTCTACCGCATGAGCCAGGGCGCCAAGACGCTCTACGCCCGCAACGACGCCCACCGGCAGGAGCTGATGGAGACCGAGTTCAAGGGCCGCGGCAAGGTCGAGATCGGCCGCTTCAAGGGGCTGGGCGAAATGATGGCCGCGCAGCTCAAGGAAACGACGATGGACCCGGGCAAACGCACGCTCCTGAAGGTCGCCATCGACGAGATCGATTTCGAAGGCACGCGCGAAGCGGTGGACAATCTGATGGGAACCCGCCCCGACGCCCGCTTCCGCTTCATCCAGGAACGCTCGGCCTTTGCGGAGAACCTGGATATCTGAAGGTCTGCCACGCCGGGCATCGCCATAGTTTCGCGGCAATGCAAGCATGTAAGGACAGCTTGAGACCCTCGGACATCAGGAAACGCTGCCATGAAAGCCGCTTTGATCGTCATGACAATCCTTGGCTGCGACGACAGCGCCACGCAGTGCCATTATGTGGCGACGGTGGACCGTACCTGGCAATCGGTGGCGGTCTGCGATGCAGCATCGGAAAAACAGCTGAACAATTTTTCCGACAAGAACTATCCGATGATGGTGGCGGTCTGCGAAACCTCCGGCAAGGACATGACGGCCGAGGCTGCGGTCGAGACCCCGCCGGTGACCGGCACGATGCCCGATACGTTCGACACGAGTGCGGCCGAAAAGCCCGGCATTGCCAGCCGCGCCATCACCCTGTTCAGAAACGCGGTGCCCGGCACCGACACGCTGAAATCGGTGGTCACAGGCCCGGTGCACTATATCGAGGACGGTTATTCCTGGGTCGCCCGGAAATTCAAGAACTAGGCGGCTTGAGTGGCGGCCAACAGCGCATAACTGCGGGCCGACTGGCGGCGTTCGGCGATGTTGAGCTTTTCGACCAGATCGAGCAGGCCGCCGCTGGCGGCGAGCGGGCTTTCCGTCATCCGGAATTTTTCGAGCAGACCGGCCGAGATCGAGGCGATGACATCGCCGCTTTCGACTGTCGCCTGGCGGCGCCACATCAGTGTCGCATCGACGAAGAGCGTGGAAATATCGCGGGCAAGGCCTGCCGATTCGAACAGGGCGCGGATGGCGTGCATGCGGCCATCGGCTATGATCGAGCGGACGCGCTTTTCGGTGCAGCCGGACAGATTGACGATGGCGGCCGCGAAGAAATCGATTTTGCCCGAGCACAGCGCATGCATCAAAAACACCGGCGTCAGCTTGCCCTCGACGCGCAGGTGCTCGACCAGCGCCGGGATTTCAAACGGCTCGACGGAGCCGGCAATCTTGACCGTGGCGACGTCGCAGGCCTCGCGGGTGATGCGGGCAATGCGCGACGGGCCGACAATGTCCTTGACGAGGTTGAAGCCTGCAAGTGCTGTGCCGACATGCTCGACCAGCGCGTGACGGGCATCGCAGGGCAGATCGTGCCGGTCGAAAAGGCGGTCGCGAATCTCGGCGCAGTGGCCGAGCCGCTCGCAGATGCGCTTGATCATGCGGCCGGAGAGCAAGGCGCCATCGTTGTCGAGCAGCAGCAGGATTTCGGTTTCGCCGCCAATTTCGGCCAGAGCCGCACAGACCGGCCGCGAGACGCGGGCTCTGAGCGCGATCATGGCGCGGGTCTCAGTCGTGCCCTTGGCGGCCAGGTCAACCAGATCGGCGTCTTCGAGCACGGGCGAGGCGACGATGACATGACCGGCAATGGCGGACTGGTCTTCGGCCAGCGACAGGATGATCGGGCGCGGTGCGGCAGCCGAACTGCCCAGCGCTTCGGCGAGAGCCAGGCGCACGGCGGGCGATGGATCGTCGAGCAGGAAGGTCATGGCCATCTCTGCCGCCTGCCGGTCGATTGTGCTCATGGCAGAAGCAACGTATGCCCGCCCAAGCGCACTGGCCGCACGGGCGCGGTCACTGGCCTTGGCGGTTTCGACCCAACGGAGAAATGCCTGTATAATCACCCGGACGCCCCAATTCTTCACGCGGTTACTCGACGTAGAGCTGATGCTAGCGGCAAAGTGTTTAAGATTGGTTCACTATATTTCTTAAGAGACATGAAAGCACCTTGGCCCGAGGAACAGCGTGCACCCGCCCCTTTCCGGCCCCGACATCAGGACCATCCCATGCCGCCTGCGATCTTCCTTCTGACCACCGCCGCCAGCCTGACGCCCGCCATCGCCGGAGCCTGCGGCGCCGATGCGATCATCATCGATCTGGCGGCAACGGACGGCGTGGCGAGGGCGCAGACCGTCAGCCTCATCACGGCCTGCCAGACACCGGCCCCCTGCCCGGCGCTGTATGTCCGGATCCATGCATTTTCGAGCGGCCTTGCCGAGGCTGATCTGGCTGCGGTCATGACAGCGCATCCCGATGGAATCCTTTTGGCAGACTGCCAAAGCGGTGCGGAGGTGCAAAAACTCGACGTGCTGATGTCGGTGCACGAGGCCGAACTTGGGCGGAGCGCCGCCCCGGCCGGGATCATCGCCGAATTCGGCACCACCGCGCGCAACCTTCTCGCCAATTCCAGCTATGGCAACCGCTCACGGCGCCTGAGCGGGCTTTTGTGGAACGAGACCCTGCTTGCGGGCAGCCTCGGTCTTTCGCCGGATAACGATCTCTCCGGTCACGATATCGTCAGGTTCGGCCGCAGCATGGCGGTCCTGCGCGCCTCGGAAGCAGGCGTGGCGGCAATCGCGGTGCTGCATGGCACTGGCGCAGAGCATGGCGCCCGCGCCCGCGCGGACGGGTTTTCCGGGGTGGCGGTAGCCGATTTAGATGCGGTTAAAAGCTCAGCGAGCCGACTTGAGTCTTTGACAAAAATCTAAATTACAGCACTCAATTTATCGAGCGCTTACAAAATTTTATAGGAGGGACGGATGGGCAAATTCACCGATGATCCAGTGCGTCTGATAGCAAAAAGTGATGTAGCTCTGCTGCAATTCGAAGACGCAATTCGGTTGTTTTTGGAAAGAAGATATATTTCAGCGATAACACTGGCGGGGGCTGCAGACGCGATTTTCTGTGGGATTATTGAGGAATCCGGCGGAAAAGCTCCCGCCGATATGGCTTGGGCAGAAATTGAACAGCTGCGATCGCTAGGTATTCGCATGGCCGGAACCACAACAAAAAAGGAGGCATTTAAGGAGTGGAACGCTACAAGGAACAGGTTAAAACATCACGATAAAGAGAAAGACGAGCCAATCCTTGAGATATTTGAAATTGATCAATCATATATGTGGATTGAAAGGGCTCGACATAGTGCCAAGATATTAGAGCTGGAGCCTGCCAACCTATTCGACCTTGAGAACCGAGTCATACCATGGTTTTTCTAACAAATTAGAAATGAACTCACTGCGCCGACCTATGAGAGGATATATCGCTAAATACCGCTGTTTACAGCGTTGCTTTCGGCGGCTTCATTCCAGATCTCAATCCATAACCCGCCTCTGGCCCGGGCGGGTCATCTCGAAAACCTCGCCTGCATCGCAATAGTCCCGGTACCCCATGCGCCCGACCGGCCGCACGAGCGTGACGTCGAAACGGCCGTCGCGGATCGCCTCTTGCCGGATATGGATGCCGATCACCTGGCCGATGACGACGTGGTTGTCGCTGGGCACGCCCTCGATATCCTTGGGCCGAAAGATCTCGGTCACCCGGCATTCGAGCACGGCGAAGGCTTCTGCGACGAAGGGTGCGGCCACCAGCGTGCCGGTCACCGGCGTCAGCCCGGCAAGGGCGAACTCGCTCTCGCCCTTGGGCGCGGCGATCGAGGTCAGGTTCATCTGATCCGACAGATTGCGGCTGACGAAGCTGCAGGTAAAGACGCCGGTTTCGGCGATATTGGGCACCGAATCCTTGCCGCCACCGGCCGAAAACATCACCAGTTTCGGCGTATCGCCGATGGCGTTGAAGAAGGAGTATGGCGCCAGATTGTGGCGCCCGGCCGCATCGATGCTGCCGATCCAGCCGATCGGCCGCGGCGAGACGATCGCCTTGAACGGATCGTGGCTGAGGCCATGCCGGTTCGTGCCCGTCTCGTAGAACATGGACGTCAAGCCTCGCCGCCGGCCCAGGTGACGATATCGGCGAGCTCGGGACGCGGGCGCTCGAAGGGCGGCACCGTTGCCGTGCCGATGTGGATGAAGCCCGCAACCCTTTCGCCGGGCGCGACGCCCAGAAGCGGATAGGCCTTTTCGTCATAGGCGAACCATTCGGTCAGCCAGTTGGACGAAAAACCGAGCGCATTGGCGGCCATCAGCAGGTTGAGGCAGACGGCGCCTGCCGACATCAGCTGCTCCCATTCGGGCACCTTCATGTGCGGTGCCGCCTTGCTGACGACGGCGATGACAACGGGCGCGCGGGTGAAACGGGTGTTTTCCACCTTGATCATCTCGTCGGAGAGGTCGGGCTTGTTGGCAAGGGCGATCGTCGCCAGTGCAGCGCTGAGGCGCGCCCTCTCCTCGCCGCGATAGACGATGAAGCGCCAGGGCGCCAGCTTGCCGTGGTCCGGCACGCGCGAGGCAAGCTTGAGCATGTCTACTATCTCGTCCTTGCCAGGCCCCGGTTCGGCCATCTGGAAGGCCGGGATGGAACGCCGCGTGGAAAGATAGTCGGCAAGCTTGATTTCAGTTTTCATCGCGTCGTTCTTCCAATAGTTTGCAGCCCGAAACGGCCATCAAAATGCCATCGACCGGGCCTTCAAGTGGAGCCGGACAATCAGGAAGTCAACCGCCGCCATGCGCATATCCATGAAAACTGTCCTGCAGATCGGCGCCATGGCGCTGGCGGTCTGGGCGTCCTTTTCGCACCATGCTGCGGCGCAGGAACCCGCCGAGGCTTTCAGCACGTTTCCGCTGAACACATCGCCGAAAAAGATGCCGAAGCTCAACAGTTTTACCGCGATCCTGCCGGGCGAAGCGGCCGGTGAGGCCGCCAAGGAAGTGTCGTTTCAAGCGCGGCTGACCGAAAAGGGCGGCGCTGTCGAACAGGGCCTGACCTGGCGGGTCTTCAGCCTCATTCCCGGTTCCGACGGCAAACTGCCGCTGCTGGCAACGGCCGAGGGCGGCTCGTCGGCCTTCCAGCTCGTGCCCGGCGACTATTTCGTCAACGTCGCCTTCGGCCGTGCCGGTGCGACGAAGAAGGTCAGCATTCCCTCTGAGGGGCAGCTCGACAAGCAGGTTCTGGTTCTCGATGCCGGCGGCATCATGCTGAACGCCGTTTCCGGCAGCGATGTGCGCATTCCTCCGGCCGAGCTCAGCTTTTCGATCTATTCGGAAGACGTCAAGGAGGACGGCGAACGCGGTCTGGTGGTCGCCGATGTCAGCCCCGGCACGGTGGTGCGCCTGAATGCCGGCACCTATCACGTCGTATCCGACTATGGCAAGGTCAACGCCGTCATCCGCGCCGATATCCAGGTGGAAGCCGGAAAACTCACCGAAGCGACGATCCAGCACAAGGCCGCCAAGCTGACGTTGAAACTGGTCGCCGAGCCCGGCGGCGAAGCCATCGCCGACACCGCCTGGTCGATCCTGACGGCCGCCGGCGACGTCGTCAGCGAAAGCGTCGGCGCCTTCCCGACCATCGTTCTGGCAGAAGGCGACTATTCCGCCGTCGCCCGCAACAAGGACAAGATCTACCAGCGCGACTTCAAGGTGGCTGCGGGCGTCAACACCGACATTGAGGTCATTCTCAAGGATTGAGCGTTCACCCTGCCCGGCGCAGGAACGGCCGCTTCGGCGGTGCCAGTGAGAAGACGGCATCATAAAGCCTGGTCAGCATGTCCTTACGGTCAGGAATGGCGCTGAGTTCCTCCCAGCCGATCATCTGGCCGATGCGCGACGAGATTGTCTTGCCGGACAGGCGGCTGAACTCGCGGATCAGCAGCGACAGGCGCAGGGTCAGCGACAGTTTGCTGGCGATGTGAAACAGCCGGCCGTTCTGCCCTTCGAAATAGACCGGGATGACGCTCGCCTTGGCCGACTGGATCAGCTTGGCCGGAAACATCTTCCAGGGCAGGTCCTCGGCGCGGCCAAAGGCCTTTTTCGCCGTGGCCACGCCGCCGGCCGGAAAGACGATGACCGTGACCCCTTCTTTCAACAGCCGCACCGCCTCATGCCGCGTCGCCATGTTCAGCGCCAGGGCTTCCTTGGTTTCCTCAAACGAGATCGGCAGGGCAAAGGGCTCCATTTCCGGCACCTTCAGCAGCTCGCTGTTGATCAGCACGCGGAACGGCCGGCCGAGCTGTTCGGCCAGCGACAGGATGGCAATGCCGTCACCGATGCCGAAGGGATGGTTGGCGATGATGACGACAGGCGATGATGGCAGGTCGCGCGGCGGCCACTCGCCGACGACGCGCATGCGCACGTCGATCAGTTCCAGCATGCGGCCAAAAATGCGGTCGCTGTGGCCGACGACATCCCGCCGCCAGATGGTGTAGAGCCGCGCATAGCGGTTGCGTCCCGACAGGCCCTCGATCGAACGGATCACCCAGCGCTTCAGCCGCTTGTCGTTCTCATTGGCGTAGGACAATTGTTTGAACTGCACGGCCGCTCCCGGGGCATCTCGATTGTGTATGCCCTATTACACCAGCGTTACACTTTTCTGACAAAGCCGGTGGATTGCTGATCCTCACCTGTCTCATAGCATATCGGGCAAAAAGACAAGCGCGGAGGGTGTCGCGGGGATCAGATCGGACGCGCCGGCTGGTCTGTTGCAAAGTCGGCCGGGAAGCGTGGGGTCTCGCTTCCCGGCCGGGATGCAGGCGATAGGAGGGGAGTTTGCCTGCAACGGATCGCCGCAGTCTTTTGACCGGGCGTTACTGAATGAGCCTTCTGCCTGTTTCTTTGTCGAACAGGTGCGCCCTGTCCAGATCCGGTGCGATGCGCAGTTTTCCTCCGGCGCCAATGTCCAGCCGCTCGCGAAAGACGCCGGTCAGCTTCTGGCCGCCGACGTCCATCAAGACATGTGTCTCGGCCCCGGTCGGCTCGATGATGATGGCTTCAGCCTCGACACCGTCCTTGTCCAGTCGCAGGTGTTCCGGCCGGATTCCCACCTGGACGGCGGTACCGGCTGGCGTGCTGATGCCTGCCGGTAGAGGCCAGGTCGTGTTCCCCTTCGCCTCCAGCACGATGGACCCGTCTTGCCGGGCGAGCACGCCGTCTATGAGGTTCATCGACGGCGAGCCGATGAAGGTGGCAATGAAGCTGTTCACCGGCTTGTCGTAGAGCTCAAGCGGTGTGCCAATCTGTTCGATATAGCCCGCCCGCATGACGACGATGCGGTCTGCCATGGTCATGGCCTCCATCTGGTCGTGCGTCACGTAGACCATCGTCGATTTCAGACGCTGGTGCAGCGCCTTGATCTCGCCGCGCATCTGCACACGCAGCTTGGCATCGAGGTTGCTCAGCGGTTCGTCGAAGAGAAAAACTGCCGGATTGCGCACGATCGAGCGGCCCATGGCGACGCGCTGGCGTTGGCCGCCCGACAGTTGTCTCGGATATCTATCGAGCAGGTGCGACAGATCAAGGATGCCGGCCGCATGGCCGATCATCTCGTCGATTTCCGCCGTGCTCTTCTTGGCCAGTTTCAGCGAAAACGCCATGTTCTGCTTGACCGTCATATGCGGATAAAGCGCGTAACTCTGAAACACCATGGCGATGTCGCGCGCTTTGGGGGGCAGATCGTTGACAACTCTGCCGCCGATTTCGATCTCGCCATCGGTGATGGTTTCCAGCCCGGCGATCATGCGCAGCAGGGTCGACTTGCCGCAGCCGGACGGCCCGACGAGAATCATGAATTCGCCGTCGCGGACATCGACGTCGACGCTGTGCAGGACTTCCAGAGACCCGTAGGCTTTCACAACTTCCTTGATAGAGACGTTGGCCATCTTGCCGTTCCTTCCTAAGATGAAAAATTTGACGGGTCGGCAGCCTTCAGCGGCCGCCCATGCCCGAACTCATCGAAATGCTGCTGTAGATCAGCTTCTGAAGCGCGATGGCGAGAACAACGCCCGGCACCATCGAGAAGGTTGCACCGGCCATGATGTAGTTCCATGCCGTGCCCTGCTGCGTCTGGAACAGCGTCAGGCCCAAAGGCAGCGTCGCGGTTTCGGGCCCGTTCATGATGATCAGCGGCCACAGGAAGTTGTTCCACTGCCCCACGAAGGTGAAAAGCGACAACAGCGCGATCGCCGGCATGGATAGCGGAACGATGAGGCTGATGACGATGCGCAGCCGCGAAGCCCCGTCCACCAGCGCCGCCTCTTCCAGCTCCTTGGGGATGCCGAGGAAAAACTGCCGAAGCATAAAGACGCCAAAGGTCCCGAAGGAAACGGGCAGAATCAGCCCGGCGAAGGTGTTGACCAGTCCCATCTTGCTGATGATCAGGAATAGCGGAATAACAAGCATCATCCCGGGGATCATCAGGGTCGAGACATAGAGGAGCAACAACTGCTCCCGCCCGCGAAACCGCAGCCTGGCGAAGGCGTAACCGGCCAGAACGGAGACGACGAGAGTGATCAGCGTGACACTCACCGAGAACAAGACGCTGTTCAGAAAGAAACGCCCGAACGGAAGCCGCGTCCAGGCTTCGGCGAAGTTGCCCCATTCGATGACGTTGGGAATGATCCGCACCGGAACGGCGAACACTTCGGTGTTGCTGCGCAGGGCATTCGAGACCATCCAGAAGAAGGGGAACAGGAACGCCAACGCGATGAGGCCGAGCGCCAGGTGATTGAAGATGTCGAACGCCAGAGTGGTCTTGATGCTGTTGGATTTGCTTTTAGCCGTCATAGTGCACCCATTTCTTTTGAAGCCAGAATTGCAGCGCTGTCAGCAGCAGGATGATGGCGAACATGACCCAGGCGATCGAGGAGGCGTAGCCCATCTGGAAGTTCTGAAAACCCTGCTGGAAAATGGCATAGCCGAGTGTTGATGTGGCCGCGCCGGGCCCGCCCCTGGTCAGGGCATAGATCTGGTCGAAGATCTGCAGGGAACTGATGGCCGTCATCACCGCGCCGAAGAACAGGGTCGGCGAGATCAATGGCAGCCGAATTTTCCAGAACCGCTGCCAGGCGCTGGCGCCATCGATCTTGGCGGCTTCGAGATAGCTGGCCGGAACCATCTCCAGTGCCGCATTGAACAGCACCGTATTGTAGCCAACGCCTGCCCAAAGCGAGACGATGATGACCGCCTGCATGGCAAGGGTTCTGTCGTTCAGCATGTTGGGCGGATCAATTCCCAGAGAGAGGAATATGGAATCGAGAAATCCGTTCGGCGTAAAGATCAATTTCCAGACCACTGCCACCGCGATGGCGGGTGTAAAGGTCGGAATGAAGAAAATGACCCGAAACCAGCGCTGACCGATCTTGAGACTGGATATCCAGACTGCCAGTCCAACCGAGATGATCATGTTCAGCACGAGATATTCAAGGGTGAAGAACAGCGTGTTGCCGAGCGTCGTCCAGAACTGGGGATCGCGGCCGAACAGGCGGGTATAGTTCTGAAAACCCACAAACGCGGGTGTCGTCAGCAGCTTCCAGTTGGTGAAGCTCATCACCAGCGAGGCAATGATGGGCAAGATAAGGAAGAGGGTGACGCCAATGAGGCTCGGCAAAAGAAAGATGAATGCCGTGCGCGCCTCGGCTGCGGCGAGCATATCCTTGCGCCGTGGTCGAGCAATTTTCGATGTTGCAGTGTCTTTGGAAACGAGAACGTGTGTCATGCTGCCTCCCAAGGTGCTGGGTGAAATCGGCGAAGACGCGATAGGGCAGATCCCGTGCAGTGTCCGGCAGTCCAACGGCGCGGGACAGAGTCGAAGATCCGGCGAAAGGTCGCTGACAAGCGGCTCTGATGCCGCTTGTCAGGCAATGCAGGTCTACTGCTGAACAAGCTCCTGCACGGTCCTCAACATCTCTTCCGGCGTAACGTCGCCATTGGCCGCCAGAGGAATGTTCTGGCTGAACTGGTTTTCAAACTCGGTCCAGTTGCTGGTCACCTTGTACTGAATGGTATTGGCGAAGGAATATTCGAGTGCCTCGCGTGCACCGGCAACGTCCTTGGCCGCAACCTCGATCCAAAAATGCTGTTGGGCAATGCGTGCGGGAAGAGCGCGACCGGTGCGTCCGAGGATTTCAGCGACCTTTGCACCGGTCAGAACCTGCAGCGCCTTATAGGCGGCTTCCTTGTTGGGGCTGGCAGCAGAAACCCCGAAGCCGGAACCGGCGGTGATCGCACGAAGAGGACCTTCGCCGCGTGGCAGCGAGGTCACGCCCAGCTTGAATGTTACCTCCTTGCTCAGATCGATGAGCGACCAGGGACCATCGCTGAACATTGCTCCGCCTCCCGAGGTGAAAGCCCCACGCCCTTCCTGACCACCGCCACCGGCGGAAATCGGCGTTGTCGAGTGATCCTTGCTGGCCATGTCGACCAGTTCGGTCACTGCCTTCACGTTCGCTGCGTTGAGAAGATCGAACTGGCCGTCGTCGGTGACATATTCCGCGCCCAACGCCCGCGGCAATGTGATGAAATCGGCAAGCTGGATCGAATACCCGTAAGAACCGTCTCCTGTCAGCGCTTTGGCTGTCGCCCGCAGATCGGCCATTGTCCAGCCTGGTTTCGGCTCGGGCACGCCCGCCTTGGCGAACTTGTCCTTGTTGTAATAAATGAGCCAGGGACCAACGTCATACGGCAAGGAATAGACGGTCTTGTCGAAGGACAGGGCAGCAAGAATGGATGGTTCAAAGACGCTGGTATCGAAACCGTCAGTCGCAAAATGCGCATCGAGCGGTTCGAGTATCGTATAGAAATTGGGAACGCGCGACGACGTCATACTGACGATATCGGCGAGTTGGCCCGACGATGCTTGGATCGGAAGCTTGGTCCAGTAGTCGGTCCAGCCACTGATCTGCACGTTCACCGTGATATTCGGATATTCTTTATGAACCAGATCCGCCATTTCCTGGAGAACCGGCTTGTTACTGTCAGTTCCCCACATCTGCCATGTCAGCGTTACCGGCGCGTCGTCTGCCAGCGTGGGGTTTGCGGCAGCAAGGCCGATTAGCGCGGCCGTTGCCAACAATCGAGTGAACGTCATGATCTTCTCCTCCATCGGGTTTGGTTGGGATTGGTCAAAGTGTCGTTTGGTGTGACCGGCGCTTCCTCCAAGCGTACCTTGCACTGTCTCGACTGGCGCTGCGGCCAGCACTATTCCACGACCAGCACCTCCAGTTCGGAAATGATGGCAATGAGCTCGGCCCGTTGTCGCTGGACGCTGTTTGAATCATTGCAGGGTTGCAGGATTGCGGCCATCCTTGCTCCGAAAGAGCGCGGAAGCGTTGCGAAACCATCAGCGATTGCGAGGTTCCAGCCGTCACCGGGATAGTAGGTGCGATTGAGGGCAAAAATGATCTGCAGGATGGCCTGCACCAGCTTTGCGGTCAGGCCGGCCAGAAACACGGCATCGCCACACTGCACTTTGCTGGCATAGTGGTAGTCCGCCGCCCAGTATCTCAGCACCGGTAGATGCTTGGCGATGATCGATTTCCGCAAGGCCTCCGGATAGGTCGATAGCTGTGCCTTCCAACCGGTCAGAATTCCATCGGGATCCGTGATGATGATCTGATGAGCAAGATCGGTGGGCAGATGATAGCCCCAGATCGTCCATACATAGGGATCGGCGACGGCCGTTCCGGACATCCAGGCATCCAGCTTCCTCTGCACGCTGCCATATTCGCGCCACCAGACTCCGTCGATGCGCAAGCCTCTGGCTTCCCAGAGGCGCCAGACCTCTTCAAACCGTCCCCAGGCGCTGGTCTGCTCCAGCTCCGGCCCCTTGAACGCCTTGGCATAGACGCGAAAATCATAGTCCGATTGTGAGTCCGACCGCTTCTTGGCCCGGGACCCGCCCAAGGATACCGCCCCGGCCCCTGTCTCGGCCAGATCTGCCAGAACCGGCGCCATGTCGGCAAAAAGGTCCGGTTCGATGCTTTTCGGGCCTCTATGGCTGCTGCAGGATACAGCGCCGGTTTCCGGAGCGGCCGCAAAAAATAGGTTGTTCATGTTTCCTCCTCCTTCGTCTGCCTGTGGCGCGTCCTGTCAGCGAATGCCCTTTCCCGGTCAGGCTTCGAGGATGAGTTCGATGACCGGCACGACGACTTCGGGCCTGCGCACCGGCAGTTCGAGCGTCAGAATGCCCTCGCCGCCAACAACGCTCATGTTGTCGCCTTCGCTCTGCAGCACCGGATCGAGCCACTGCACCTCACTGGCATCGTGCAGGAACTGGGCGTATTTCACCTTGCCCGCGAGCCGTTCGATATGGATGTGGCGAAACGGCCAGGTCTGGATATGCAGATACAGCCGGTTGCGGGATTGGGTAAATTTGCAGCCATTGGGGGCTACAAACCTCGACGCACCCGCACCGTGAATCGAGCGCGCATTCAGATCCATCCAGGTTCGATAGATGACAAGCGCCCGTTCAGCCCGCCCATCGAAGGCCCCCCGTCCGTTCGGACCGACATTCATCAGCAGATTGCCGCCGAGCGAGACCGCGTCGATCAAAAGATTGATGAGTTGAGCGGCGTCCTTCCAGCTCTCCTCATCGCGGTGATAGCCCCAGGCGCCGCCCATGGTGTGGCACACCTCCCACCGGACCGGCTTGCCATCCAGCGTTGGGGCGATGCGGGGCGTATATTGCTCCGGTGTTGCCAGATCCTTGGGGTGATTGCCGTCCGTCGGCAGGTCCAGCCGGTCGCCGACGATGATATCGGACTGCAAATGCCGCACCAGCGTAATCAGCTCTTCGCTCTCCCAGTCGTCGCGACCCTTGCCCGGCAACCCCTTGTACGGACGGTGCGGATAACTGAAATCGAACCAGATGATATCGATTTTGCCGAAACCGGTCAGCAATTCCGTGACCTGATCGCGCATGTAGGCCGCGTACCGCGCACCATCGCGTCCGGCATTCAGAGATGCGACATCGGGATGATTGCGCTGCGGGTGGTGTCTGTCGATGGTAAAATCGGGGTGGTGCCAGTCCAGCAGCGAGTAGTAGAAGCCGACCTTGAGACCTTCGGCGCGGAACGCCTCGACGAAAGGGCCGAGCAGGTCCGCGCCGTAGGGCGTCCTGGTCGCCTTGTAATCGGTAAACTTGCTGTCCCACAGACAAAATCCATCATGGTGCTTGGCCGTCAACACCACATATTTCATGCCCGATTCGCGGGCCTTGCGAGCCCAGTCCTTCGGGTCGTAAAGATCGGGGTCGAAATGCTCGAAATACTTGGCATAGGTTTCGGTCGTCATCTCCTCTTTGCTCTTCAACCACTCGTGCCGGGCGCCCAGTGCATAGAGGCCGAAATGGATGAACATGCCGAAACGGGCCCAATCGAACCACACCTTGCCATCCGGCACAGCCAATCCTGTCTTCGACACCCTCTCGTTCATATGATCACTCCACCCCTAATCAATGAAAAGGCTCGAATTGTCGAACCGGTACGATAGCCAAGGATCGTACCGGTTCGATTTGTTGTCAACAGCTGTGTTGATAATATATTAGAAAAATAATCGCATTATTCGCTCGAGATTGAGTGAGAACCGCAAACATTGACCACAAGGACCGAAGTATCGTATTTTCTGGAGTGAATCAGGGCGCGTCAGCCAAATTTCTTATGAAACGGTTCGAAGAGCAGATGGCAACGATACGTGATGTAGCAAAACTGGCGGGGGTGTCCGTTTCGACGGTCTCGCTGGCCTTCAGCGACCCGGCGCGGGTCCATCAGAAAACACGGGCGCGCATTCAGGTTGCCGTCGATGCGACCGGCTATGCTGCAGACCCGCTGGCGCAAACGCTGGCGAAAGGCCGCAGCAAGCTGATCGGCCTGGTAACCGGCAATATCGGCAACGCCTTTTTCGGCGATATCAGGCGGGAACTGGAAACCTACGCGATCGACCACGGTCACTTCGTCCTGGCCGCCGATTCATCCGGCAAGCCTGGCCGCGAGATCGAATTGATCGAGCATCTCGCCGGCTTGAAGGTTGCCGGACTTGTTTTGGCACCAAACGGCTATGACCAGACCTATGTCGATGTCGTTCAGCGCCTCAAGACGCCGGTGGTTTGCTTCGACCAGAAGGTCGCCGGCATCGAGCGTGACTTCGTCGGTTCCGACAATCGGCTGGCGACAGCCATGCTAACGGAACATCTGCTCAAGCTTGGCCATCGCCGCATCGCTTTCATCAGCGGACCAACCGATCTCTATACAGCGCAAGAACGCTTGACAGGCTTTACCCAAACAATGGCGGGGGCAGGTATCGAGCCCGACCGCTCGCTGGTGGTCTATGGCAACTACGTCAAAAGCGCCGCCTATGGCGAGGCGATGCGGCTCCTGACACGGGCCGACCGGCCGACGGCGATCATCGGCGCCAACAATGTCATGGCTCTGGCCGCGCTTATGGCGATGCAGGAACTGGGATTTCGTTGCCCGGAGGACGTCTCCCTCGCCATGATCGACGACGTCCTGTGGAGTGAGGTCATCACCCCGAAACTGACCATGGTCGTCCAGGACACGATGGCCATGGGACGGGCCGTCGCAACCCGGATCCTCCACAGGATCACCTCCCCGGAAGGCGCCACCGAACCGCCCCAGGAAGTCATCTTGCCACCAAGGTTCGTGCTGGGCGGCTCCTGCCGCCGGGTGGACTGAGCGCGTCCGGCGAACAAAGCGAATATCTTGCATTCGCCAGCCGTTTCAGTCTCAATGCCCCGGCCGATGCGCGGTTTCCGTGAATTCGAGGATATGACATGCACCACTCTGGTCTCTCTGCCGCCCCGATCCGCCGGTTGGCGCTCCTCGTTGTCGTCGCGCTCCTTGCCGCCTCGCCCGTCTCTGCCGCCGGCCGTGTGGCGCTGGTGATCGGCAATTCCGACTATACGAGCGTCGGTCGGCTCGGCAATCCGATCAACGATGCGACGGCGGTTTCGCAGGCGCTGGGGCGGCTCGATTTCGGCGTTACGCTTGTCACCGATGCGACCAAGGCATCGTTCGAGACGGCGCTGGCCGATTTTTCGGAAAAGTCCGACGGCGCCGATATCGCGCTCATCTATTATGCCGGTCATGCCATGGAGATGAACGGCACCAACTATCTCATTCCGACCGATGCCACATTGAAGTCCGATACGCGCGTGCCGTTCGAGACGATAACGCTCGACGACATGCTCGGCGCCATCGAGGGTGTCGAGGGGCTGAAGCTGGTGCTGCTCGATTCGTGCCGCAACAATCCGTTCATCGCCGATATGGAGCGCCGCAAGGCGGGCCGGTCGATCGGCCGCGGCCTTGCCAAGGTCGAAGCGCCGACCGCCGGGCTGCTGATCAGCTATTCGGCCGCCGCCGGGACGATCGCCGAGGACGGCGAAGGCGAACACAGCCCCTACACGACAGCGCTTCTGGCCAATATCGAAAAGCCCGGCCTCGAGATCAACATGCTGTTCCGCAGCGTCGCCGCCTCGGTCAAGAAGCAGACATCCGGCGGCCAGACGCCGTTCGACTACGGCAGCCTGCCGGACGAGGCGATCTATCTGAAGCCTGCCGGCAACGGCACCGAGGTCGCATCGCTGCCATCCGGCGATGCGCTGGCGTCGGATGCCTGCAACAATGCGGGCGCCAACTGGAGCTCGATTGAGAATCTCGACAATATCGACCTCTACCAGGAGCATGCCCGCCTGTTTCCAAATTGCGGCTTTGCCACGCTTGCCCGGCTGAAGATCGACGCTCTGTCGGTCAACACGGCCGAGGCCAACGACTGTGACCGGTTGGCGGCCAACCCGCACGACCCGATGCGCATATCGAGCGTGCCAGGCGTGGCAGCGACGGAGATGAATGCGCCGGAAGCCATCAAGGCTTGCGAAGCAGCATTGGCCGAATATCCCGACGAAGTGCGGTTCCAGTTTCAGTACGGGCGCGCACTCTACACGGCCAAACGCTATGACGAAGCCATCGTCGTGTTGACGAAGGCTGCTGAAAAGCAAGAGCTGGCGGCGATGAACAACCTCGGGATCCTCCGATTAAGCGGCCCCAAATCCGTCCAGAACAAGTCCGAAGCCCTGCGCTGGTTCACGCGCGCAGCCGACCTCGGCTACGCCGATTCCGCCAGCGCTCTCGGGGTGATGTATCACACGGGAGACGGCGTCGAGAAGAACATCGCCGAAGCCAGGAAGTGGCACGAGCGCGCGGTCGAGAAAGGCCAGCTCGGCTCCCTGTATATGCTTGCGGTGATCGTCTCCAGCCAGGCAAAGACGGCCGAGGACAGCAAACGGGCGGCCGAGCTTGCCTATGTGGCGATCCGGCGCGGCAATGCACAGGCGCTGAGCGAGATGAAGATCAGCCGCCCCTATCTGGATGGACCTTTCAAAAAGGCTCTGCAGGAACAGTTGAAGAAGGCCGGCCTCTACAATGGGGCGATCGATGGCCAGTTCGGCGCATCGACCTACGCCGCTCTGGAGTCCATTTTCGGCAAAGACAGCTGAGGCTCCGCCACTTGCCGGATTTTCATTCCGCAGAATCGCCCTATTGGCGTATGGATTATTTCATAACTCGCTAAATTAAGGCTAATTTTTCTTTACCTGAGGAACAACCCCTCACCTCGCGAGTTTCTTGGCTGTATCGCACCGGTAATGTACTGGCGCGCCCCAAGGAGGAAACAACAATGATCAAATCCATGCTGGCTGCCGCCACCGTCGCCTTTCTGATTGCCGGCCCCGTGTATGCCCAGGACGCCGTAATGTGCGACGAGGCGACCATCACCAAGCTGGAAACCGATGTCACGAAGCTGACCTCGACCCAGAAGGATCCGGCCGAAAGCCCGACCGCTGAAAAGAACGACATGATCGCCAAGGCGGTCAGCGAAGCCAAGGTGGCGATGGCTGCCGGCGACACGGCTGCCTGCACCAAGCATATCGGCGAAGCCATGGAAGCCATGAAGGAACCAGGCTGATTTACCTTCCGGGCGCGGAGCACCCGTCGCTCTGAGCCTGGATCACAAAAAGGCCCGCCGCGTATTTTTCGCGACGGGCCTTTTTCGTGCGTATTTTTAAGCCCGGGCAGCTTTGGCGGCCGCCTTGCGCTTCAGGTCCGGCGGCGTTGCTTCATCCACCAGCGAGGCGATGGCATCGTCGAGCGACATCGGCGTCTGCGCCTGGCTGCCGAGGCGGCGGATGTTGACCGAGCGTTCCTCGGCCTCGCGCATGCCGCAGACGATGATCACCGGCACCTTGGTCACCGAGTGCTCGCGGACCTTGTAGTTGATCTTCTCGTTGCGGAAGTCGGTCTCGACCTCCAACCCCGCCTCGCGCAGAAGCTCGGCCACCTCGCGGCCGTAGTCGTCGGCCTCGGACGTGATCGTCGCCACCACCACCTGCAGCGGCGACAGCCACAGCGGGAAATGGCCGGCGAAGTTCTCGATGAGAATGCCGAGGAACCGTTCCATCGAGCCGCAGATGGCGCGGTGGATCATCACAGGCTGCTGCTTTTCCGAGTTCTGGTTGATGTAGAAGGCGCCAAACCGTTCCGGCAGGTTGAAGTCGACCTGCGTCGTGCCGCACTGCCATTCGCGGCCGATGGCGTCTTTCAACGTATATTCGAACTTCGGCCCATAAAACGCACCCTCGCCCGGCAGGATGCCGGTGCGGATGTTGTTGGCCTGTTTCTGGATCGTGCCGAGAACCTCGGTCATGACGCTTTCGGCGCGGTCCCAGAGGTGATCCTCGCCGACGCGCTTTTCCGGCCGGGTCGAGAGCTTGATGGTGATCTCGCCGTCGAAACCGAAATCCTTGTAGACCGAGAGGATCAGGTCGTTGATCCTGAGGCACTCGGCCGCCATCTGCTCGTCGGTGCAGAAGACATGGGCGTCGTCCTGGGTGAAGCCGCGCACGCGCATCAGCCCGTGCAGCGCGCCCGAGGGCTCGTAGCGGTGGACATTGCCGAATTCGGCGAGGCGAATGGGCAGCTCGCGGTAGCTCTTGAGGCCATGTTTGAAGATCTGCACATGGCCCGGGCAGTTCATCGGTTTCAGCGCGAAGACACGCTCGTCGTCGGTCTCGTCGCCGGCCACGGTCACCTTGAACATGTTGTCGCGGTACCAGCCCCAGTGGCCGGACGTTTCCCACAGCGACTTGTCGAGCACCTGCGGCGCGTTGACCTCCTGATAGGTGCCGGCCAGGCGCCGGCGCATATAGGCGACAAGCGTCTGGAAGACACGCCAGCCCTTGCCGTGCCAGAAGACGACGCCGGGGCCCACTTCCTGGAAAAGGAACAGGTCCATCTCGCGGCCGAGCTTGCGGTGATCGCGCTTTTCGGCCTCGGCCAGCACATGCAGATACTGGTCGAGCTCTTCCTGGCTGTGCCAGGCGGTGCCGTAGATGCGCGTCAGCATGACATTGTTACTATCGCCGCGCCAATAGGCACCGGCCACCTTCATCAGCTTGAAGGCATTGCCGATCTGGCCGGTGGAGGCCATGTGCGGGCCGCGGCAGAGGTCGAACCAGTCGCCCTGCGCATAAATGTTGAGGTTCTGGCCCTCGGGAATGGCGTCGATCAGCTCGAGCTTGTAGGCCTCGCCCTTGGCGGCAAAGACTTCTTTCGCCTTGTCGCGCGACCAGACCTCTTTCGTGAAGGGCTTGTTGCGCAGGATGATCTCTTTCATCTTCTTTTCGATCTTCGGCAGATCGTCCGGCGTGAAAGGTTCGGCCTTGGCGAAGTCGTAGTAGAAGCCGTTGTCGATGACCGGGCCGATGGTCACCTGCGTTCCCGGAAACAGCTCCTGCACGGCTTCGGCCATCACATGGGCGGCATCGTGACGGATCAGTTCGAGCGCGCGCGGATCGTCGCGGGTGACGATCTCGAGCCTGCCGGTCACGACCGCATCGGACAGATCGCGCAAGCTGCCGTCGATGGCGATGGCGACCGCCTTCTTGGCCAACGATTTCGAAATCGATTCAGCAACCTCGCGGCCGGACGTGCCTTCGGCGTAGTCGCGAACAGAGCCATCGGGAAAAGTCAGGGAAACGGACATCGGTCTTCTCCAATTTTCCAGTCCCGCCAACGAATGCGGGTGGGGTGAGCGATTGCCGGGACGAGCCGGCGCGTGCGCCGCGCGGTATAAAGGGATTGGGGGGAGATGGGAAGGGGGTGGAGGATTTAGACTGGATTGCTTTGGAGTTTTACGAGGTGGTTGGTAAACCCAAAATCCACATCAATGTCGGCAACGTATTTGGCACAAAAAACACCTTGATCGGTCTACAACTTCGGAGAATATAGCGAAGCAACCATTATCGAAGAGGTAGCATGACAGACCGCATTCATATTGACGCTCCCGCTGGTGTCATAGACGTCGAAGGCGAAAAGGAGTTTGTTGAAGGCATGTTGACGAAGCTATTCCCGCTTATAGAAAAGGCAGGTTTTGGAAATCGTCCACAAAGTGTTGAAATAAACGAAGTCGTTGATGAACCGCTGTTTACAGAGGAAAACACTTTAAACGAAAATGCAGATGTATCTAAAAAGCGTGTGCGTAAGTCGATGAAACAGCCACCCGCTGGACAATCTTGCCCGGCCCGCATTCAAATCTTGAAAGATGAGGGCTTTTTCAAAGAGCATCGTGGGCCAGGAGCTATAGTACTTGCGTTAAGAATCAAGGGCTGGACACACAACCTAAATCAAGTCGGCGCCGCCACTAGTAGTCTCTTTAACAAAGGCAGCCTTCAACGGACCAAAGACAACAAAGGGCCTTGGCAATATTATTGGGATAGGACGGCCACTTGAGCCTTCCCAGTCTTCAAGATACACTCAAGTCCATCCCTGCGCCACTGCGCGATCCCCTAATTGAGGAGTTCGAACAAGCCCTTGATGAATATCGCGCCGCTGATTGGGAGAAAGTGGGGCTCAAGGCGGGAAAATTCTGCGAGATCGCCTACTGTGTTTGTGCCGGGCACGCAACCGGAGCTTATGCTGCGGTGCCAGCAAAACCCAGCAATTTTCCGCAGTCATGTCGAGATCTAGAGCAATACAACGGCACCAAGGGTCGCTCGCTGTGCATACAGGTACCTAAGGTATCGGCGGCTCTATATGAACTTCGGAACAATCGAGCAATTGGTCATGTGTCTGCCGACGTGAGCCCTAATCACATGGACGCTGAAATGTTCCTACGTGGCATGAAATGGATTATGGGCGAGTTCGTTCGCAATTGTTCGCAACTTCCGTTCTCCGAATCTCACGCAGTTGTAGAAGCGGTTACCGCTCGAACTTTTCATATGGTTTGGTCTAATGGAAACTTTCGGCGAGTTTTGGAACCGGCAAAAACGGCGGGTCAGAAGGTTTTAATATTGTTGTATGCTGAAGGAAAATCTGTATCCGTCGCGCAAATCCAAGCTTGGGTGGAGTATAAAAACGGGACTGATTTCAAGCGTAGAGTCTTAAAAGACCTACACAAGAAGGCGTGGGTCCATTTTGATGAGAAAACCGGAATGTTACAAATTCTGCCCACAGGTCAGGCTCATGTTGAAAAGTCAGGTCTGCTTGTTATTGTCGGCAACAATGGGTGAAAATGAGCCCTCGCGTATAAAATCTGGTGAACACTACTCACGCCTGCGTTCTCAGTAGATGTCCTTCAAGGCCGAGGCCCAGCGGCAATCGCTGGCAGTCGCGCAGAGTGCATATGCCGACAAAGATCAGGCCTTCATCGCTACTGTTTCCGGTTTGGGCGAATTTGACCAAAACGCCTCATATCGTTCCAAGCCTGCCTCGATGCCCTTCTCCCCAGCGGCGAGAAGGGCCTGACGAACCGAGGCGATGAGGGATCTCACCACTGGCTCCGAGTTTTTGCCCCCCTCATCCGCCATCCCTCCTATCCGCCCTGCCCGTCACTCTTCCAGCGGAATCAGGATATCGAAGCCGCCCGTTCCCGTTTCGGGGTTGAGCCGCCGGTCGTAGCGTTCGATCAGGGTCGGGCCATCAGGCAGCGGCTTGCGGCCGGAGGCCGGCATCCAGTGGGTAAAGATCGCGTCCACCGTTTCGTGGATAGCCGAGACATGACCGGCGTGGAAGAAGACCGCACAGGTCATCGGCGGCAGGGTTTCGACCGTGAAGTCCGGCAGCAGATCGGCGGTGTTTGCGGCTTCGCCGGCGCACATATAGTCCTCGCCGCCGGAGGATTTCATCCAGCAGATACCGTAAGTGACGCAGTTCTTCGGCTGCAGCACCGGGATATGGGGTGCGAACTGTCCCCATTGCGCCGGAATGCTGCCCGGGTCGGCGTGAAAGGCCTTGAGCCCGGTGAGACGCATAGATGCGAGTTTTTCGATCGTCGGTTCGGCAAGTTTGGAAAACGTATCGATGGTCATTTTCGGAGGTTCCAACAGGTTGAGATGATCGAGGCGCGCCGCCGCACGCAGGCTTGCCGGGGTAACCCCGAACTCGTCGCGAAAAGCGCGGGTGAATGACTCATAAAAGCCGCATCCAGCTTCAAGCGCAACAGCCAGCAGCCGGGGAGACGTGACTGATGAAAGGGGGCAATGAGGGGGCCTTCCCGCAAGCTCCGAGTTCCTGGCTCCCCCAGTTCCTGGCTCCCCCTTATCCGGCGCTGCGCGCCACCTTTTTCCCGTAGGGGAAAAGAGGCCAAATGCGACATTTTATGGGGACGCAAACAGACAAGCTTGAAAAAACTTCAGAACATTTTCAATATCTTATAAAATAGTTCCGCCTGCTAAAATCCCCGCTCCCAAAACCTGCCGTATCCTTGATGTCCTGCCGCCGCCGGACGGATCGCGTAACGTGTCGATGCGGGTGGCAGGAGGTGCTTTCGGCGTCTGCGGGTACGTGCCGCAGAGGGCGGGAGAGACGTGGAAAGGTTGCGGGGGGCGAAACCCTCCGCAGCGGGCAGGCTTCCCCCTTCCCCGGGTCTGCGGGGTCGGTTTGGGTTCGCCATGCAAGTGGTTGTGTCCGCAGGACCCTATAAGCGCGCAAGCGTTTCGGGGACCGGCGCCAGCAGAGCCATGCAGCGAAGCCGTTTCCGTGTCTGAAGGAGGCCGGACCGCCTCCGAAGAACATCTTGGGGCCGCGCGAGAGCGAAGCCGCATACAAACCACTCCCAGAGGCAACGCTTTCGCGCGGTTCTCCGGACTGACTTTCTTGAAAACCCGATGGGCGTCCATGCGGGGCGCCTGTCTGCGCCCGGATTTTTGGTCTGTCCGGATTTGGGGCGATGACGTGACGAAACAGTGAACCAGCAGGAGACGCGAAGGAGGCGAGATCCATGGGCGACAGGAACGACTATGAAGAAGCCGAATACCGCCGGCGGCGCATGCTGCGGCGGGTGCAGCCGCAGTTGCGCAAGGCGGCGACGGAGGTTGGGCTTTTTACCGGCTGCACCCTGCCGAAATGCCGCCGGGCGAAACAGTGTCTCGGCCGCCATCCGGACGAGATCATCGGCGGCGGGGACTTCAAGCGGTTTCCGCCCTGCGTCCGCAGCCAGGAGCTGCACCACGCCCTCATCCGCGGGCTGCAGCAGGTGGAAGAGCGGACCGAGCGGGCGCTGCTGGCCAAGGGCTACAGTCCGGAAGAGATCGATCGGATGGCTAAGGACAATCACCGGGCCCTCGATGAGGACGAGGACTGGCCGGACGATCCGCTGGCCACCACTATGTCTGTTTCGGGGTCTGCTTCGGCGCCTGCTTCGAAGGCCGTTTCGCGGCGGGGCCGCCGCCCGGCCCGCCTTCCAGCATCGCGCTCATGCCGTTGACGGTGTTGGCGTTGCGGATGGTGCCGGGCCCCAGCTTTTTGACTGTGAGATGCGACAGCAGCCGCGTCTCGCTGGCCTTGCCGCAAAAATCGATCCAGAGATCGCCACCGACGACGGCGATTTTTTCGCCGGTCCGGTACGGCTCGAGTTTTGTGATGACGCTGTCGTCGAGCTTTGTGCGCATCACCCGCACGCAGACCTCAGACCCCTGCCCGTCCGCAAAGGGATTGGCCTTTGCCAGTTTCAGCCAGGCGGGACCGGTGCGCACGATGATATCGACATGTTTGCCGAGCTTTGCTGCAAATTCCTGTTCCAGATCGTGCTCCAGCTGCGCCGCCGGCGCCGTGTCTGCCTCGAAGACGAGATTGCCGGTTGCCACCAGCGTGCGGACATTGCGGTACCCGAGGTTTTCTGCCACCGCCTTCAGGTCGGCCATGACCAGCCGCTTGCCGGGCCCAAGGACGATCGAATGCAGCAGGGCGACATACAGCATGGGCAAAACTCCGTCAGGGCAGCAGGTCCTTGTCCGGGTGCGACACGGACCAGTAGCGCCAGGGTGTCCACCAGTGCACGCGGGCGTCAAGTTTTTCTGCCACCGGATCGAGCCCCGAGGTGCCGCCCGGCCCGCAGCGCGCCACCCGGAACAGCGCCATCCAGCCGCCCGGCCACAGCCCATGGCGGGCGACGGCCTCATATCCATATTCCGAACACGTCGGCAGATGACGGCAGGAGTTGCCGATAAAGCCGGAGAGCGTCAGTTGATAGAGGCGGATCAGGCCCATGCCGAGCAGCCGGCCGGGAGTTTTGGCGAAGGGGCCTTGCCAGTTGCGGGTTCGATTCTGTGGCGCATACCCCCCTCTGTCCCTTCGGGACATCTCCCCCTCAAGGGGGGAGATTGTAGGCTGCGGCGCTGCCGTCACTCCATCATCGGCTTTAGTATGCGTTGCCCTGCACTGACGGCACATCTTACGAGGCCGCCAAAGATACGGATGGACGGAAAGAGGCGGCGGGGCGAACCCCAGCCAATCTCCCCCCTTGAGGGGGAGATGTCCCGAAGGGACAGAGGGGGGTGCGCCGCACGCTCCCTCTTCTCCCCAACGGGGAGAAGTGTCGCGCGCAGCGTGACGATGAGGGGGCCTCGCTGCGCGCTCGCAGGCCGTGGCTCCCCCTCATCCGGCCTTTCAGGCCACCTTCTCCCCGCCGGGGAGAAGAGGAAAGGTGCTCCACCCCTCTCATTCCCCGGCCGCCAAAACTTCCCGCGCCGCCTCGATCTGGCCGATCGCATCGACCACCGCATCAAACGTGAGCATGGTGGAGGCGTGGCGGGCCTTGTAGTCGCGCACGGGTTTCAGGTAACGCATGTCCTCGAAGCGGCCGGTGGGGCCCTCGCCGTCCGCCTTCAGCATGGCCAGCATGTCGGCGCGGGCGGTGCTGATTTCGGCGGCGGTGGCGCCGACGGCGTGGCGGGCCATGACCGAGGCGGACGCCTGGCCGAGCGCGCAGGCCTTGACCTCATGGGCAAAGCCCGAAATCGTGTCGCCGTCCATGCTCAGCCAGACCTTCAGCCGCGAGCCGCAGAGTTTGGAATGGGCGCTGGCTTCGGCCTGGGCATTCTCCAGCCTTCCGGTCAGCGGAATATTGCCAGCGAATTCAAGGATCTTGCCGTTGTAAATATCGTCCATCATCGCGGCCTGGTTCCGTTTTTTCCTGTTTGCCGTTCATTGGGGCATGATTTTTTAGCAACTGGCGGAAAAAAGCACGGCTGCGACGCAGCGCGCCCTTTTGCAATCATCCCGCATTACTATATGATATCTCGTGTTGGGGTGACAGATTTGCAATGACGCAATTTGGCACCTGTTGATTGGGAAACCGTGCTGTTCGGCCTCTGCACTGCGAAGCAGAACCGAAAGCCCCGGAGCCCGCCGACGGAACCCATGCCTGCAGGGTTAGGCGAATGGTCAGTGGCGAGTCCGATAACCACGTCAGTTAGCCTGCAAAAGGGTTCGAAGGATTATGGACGCTATCGTCAAAAATTTCCCCCGCATCGAAGATGGGACCGGACGCCCCAGCCAGAAAGAGGCGGAAGACGCCGTGCGCGTGCTTCTGCGCTGGGCCGGTGACGACCCGGAGCGCGAAGGCCTGCTGGATACGCCGGCGCGCGTCGCGAAAGCCTATAAAGAGCTGTTTTCCGGCTACGATCTCGCCGCCGAAGACGTGCTCGGCCGCACGTTCGAGGAAGTCGCCGGTTACGACGACATGGTTCTGGTCAAGGACATTCCGTTCTTCTCCCATTGCGAACATCATATGGTGCCGATCATCGGCAAGGCGCATGTGGCCTATCTGCCGAAGGGCCGGGTTCTCGGCTTGTCGAAGATCGCCCGGGTCGTCGAGATTTTCGGCCGCCGCCTGCAGACGCAGGAAACCATGACGGCGCAGATCGCCAAGGCGATCGACGAAACGCTGCAGCCGCGCGGCGTCGCCGTGATGATCGAGGCCGAGCATATGTGCATGGCCATGCGCGGGGTCCAGAAACAGGGCTCGACAACGCTGACCACCACCTTTACCGGTGAGTTCAAGAGCGAGGCATCCGAGCAGGTTCGCTTCATCACCATGATCAGGGGCGGCGGCTAAACACCCGGTCCCCGCAGACGGGACCGGCCGCATGAGCATCGATTTTCCTCCGCCCTCCACCGACACGGCCGAACTGGAAACAGGCCCGGTCTTCACGCCGCGTTTCGATGCGGCCGGCCTCGTCACCGCCGTCGTCACCGATGCCCGCGACGGCGAACTGCTGATGGTCGCCCACATGAATGCCGAGGCGCTCGGCCTCACGCTTGAGACCGGCATCGCCCA
This sequence comes from Pararhizobium sp., assembly GCA_030655075.1. Classification (GTDB taxonomy): domain Bacteria; phylum Pseudomonadota; class Alphaproteobacteria; order Rhizobiales; family Rhizobiaceae; genus JAURWE01. The sequence continues at coordinate 130,976 of JAURWE010000061.1, read as the reverse complement.
CTATTACAGCCGCTCGCGCCAGAGCCTGTGGAAGAAGGGCGAGACGTCGGGAAACCTGCAAACGGTCGTCGAGATCCGCACCGACTGCGACCAGGATGCCGTGTGGCTGAAGGTCCACGTCGCCGGCCACGACGCCACCTGCCACACCGGCCGACGCTCATGTTTCTATCGCACGATAAACGTGACCGCAGAGGGCAAAGCAGGCCTTGAAATTACCAGCTCACCGCAGCATTTTCATCCAGAGGACGTGTACGGTAAAAAATAGGCATCTGCTTGCTTTTGGGACAGCCGAACAGGCGTCTTCACGATTTTGCAACCAGACTGGGCGCTTAATCGTGACACGGGTTTCTGATGGCCCCGAGGAGCGGCGAATGCTGAACTGGACGTTTAATCGAGGTGCGATGACATCGGAGACGCCGGTGTCTGCGGGGCCGCCGAGCCACGACCTTCAGTTGCCCTCTCCGCCCCCGCTTGACGAGAAAAAAGCCAAGACGCGCATCGCCCTGGCGCTCGGCGGCGGTGCGGCGCGCGGCTGGGCCCATATCGGCGTGTTGCGGGCCCTGGACGAGGAAGGCATCGAGGTCGGCATGATCGCCGGCACCTCGATCGGCGCGCTCGTCGGCGGCTGTTATCTCGCCGGCAAACTCGACGAACTCGAAACCTTTGCCCGATCGCTGACCATGCGGCGGATCGCGGGCCTGCTCGATTTCACCATCGGCGGCGGCGGACTGTTCGGCGGCATGCGGCTGACCAAGCGCATGCGCGAACATCTCGAAGACCTCGCCATCGAGGATCTCGACCGGACCTTCATCGCCGTGGCGACCGAGGTCAACAGCGGCCATGAGGTCTGGATCGGCAGCGGTTCGCTGATCACGGCACTCAGGGCCTCCTACGCCCTGCCCGGCATTTTCGAACCGGTCAAATGCAACGGCCGCACGCTGGTCGATGGCGCCCTCGTCAACCCGGTTCCGGTCTCGGTCTGCCGCGCCTACGAGCAGACACTCGTCGTTGCCGTCAACCTGCATTACGATCTCTACGGCCGCTCGGCCGTCATCAAGCACAATGCCAGCATGCAGCCGATCGATCCGCAGTCCACACCACAGAATGCCAATGCGGCCCGCATGGGTATGACCGGCGTCATGGTCCAGGCCTTCAACATCATCCAGGATCGAATTTCCCGGGCCCGGCTTGCCGGCGACCCGCCGGATCTGGCGCTGCATCCACGGCTGGCCGATATCGGCCTGTCAGAATTCCACCGGGCCGGCGAAGCGATCGATCGCGGCTATCAGGAAGCCAAGGCCCGGATCGGCGAAATCAAACGCATGCAGGAAGTCCTCGTCCGCTACTGAACAGCGCTGCAATTTCCTAAAAGTAAAAGGCCCGAAGATCGCTCTTCGGGCCTTTGTTTGTTTATGTGCGTCCAAGCCGTCGGACGATTATTTCGTCACGAGGCAACTGCCGCCGGCTTTCTTGTAGCGTGTGCAGAGTGCATTGGCTTCTTCGCGTGAGCCTGCCGGAATGCGGACCCGATAGAATGTACCCTTGTTCGGGATATTGGCTTCGCGGATATCAACACCACGACCGCCGATGACGCTGCCGAATTTTTTCGACAGGTTGCTATAGGATGCCTGGGCGTCGCCTGCAGACGGCAGCGAGGCGATCTGCATGACGTAGCCGCCGGGGCTCACCGCAGCCACCTGTTGGGTCTCGGCAGCGGCAGTGGCCACTTCCGTGTCGGCCACCGGCGTGGTCGTCACCTTGTTGGAAACGTTGCCCTGATCCGTCACGGTGCCGACGACGGTGACAGGCTGATCGACCGGGCGGGTTTCCGGAATCGGCGCCTTTTCGCTGATCGTCGTGGTCTTAACGGCGCGGACCGGCGCGGTGCCTTCGACCGTAGTATCTGCGGCCTCCGCCAGAGCTTTCGCCGTGGCCTCAGCGGGCGTGTCCTCGATCGGGCGCAGTTCGGTTTCAGCTTCGGCAACGACAGGCGTTTCGGCGGTTTTCTGCGCAGCAGCCTTATCGGCAGCAAGCTTGTCAGCGGCAATCTTGTCAGCCGCAACCGTTCCGGTTACCGGCTTCTCACTAACGGCGACCGATGTGTCGAGGGGTTCAACCCCGCGTGTGGCATTGGCCGTCTCAGCGGGAAGCTTTGCGTCTTCGGTCACTGGCTGCGTCACGATTTCCTCGCGCGCAACCAGCGTGCCGTCCGGCTTGACCACCATGGTGCGGACCTTGCGGGGTGCGACGCCGGGCTTCTGCTCGTCCAACTTGGTGTCGGCATTTTCGGCATTCGGCAGAAGCCGCTCGCCGGCTTCGCTGTCAAAGGCCGAAGCTCCCGCATCCGCATCGTCATTGGCGCCTTCGAGCGGCAAGGCTTCCGGCGTCAGCGTGCGCTGAACGACGTCGACCGGCTCTTCGACGCTCGAGACCAGCGCCTTTTGCGACGGATCGACGTTCTGGTTGCCGGCGACGCGGTCGTAAACGGCCTTGTCCTGGTTCGGAACGGTCTTGCCGCCCTTTTCTTCCGGAACGATCTTGGTGGGCGTCTTGTCGGCGAGAATAATTTGCGGACCGTCGCTCGATGCGGTTTCGCTGCTGCCCATGAAGGCATAGACACCGCCACCGAGGGCCAGCACGGCAACGATGCCCAGCGCTATCACGCCGGCAGGCATCCATCGGCGGCCATCGTAACGTCCGTCGGAGGGCAAAGTCGCAACGTCGGCGTAGTCGGCCGAATCATCGACCGGACGCTGCTGGCGCGGCTCGCTGAGCGACCGGCGGAAATCCTCTTCCAGAGCGCGCTCGAAATCATCCAGCGCATCAGCATCCTGGCTCTGCTTGCGCTCGACACGCTGCGAGGCGGCAGCCCAGACCGGATCCGGGAAATAGTCGTTAGCACTGGCAGCGGCAGCCGGGACAACGACAGCATCCGAGACGGCCGCCGTATCCTTGAAAAGCTGGCCGATTTCGGCATCGATATCGAGGTCGTAATCCGAACGGTAGGCCTGTTCCTTCTCGGCAACGGGCAGCTGCGGCACATTCATCTCGGCGATTGTCTGAACCGCCTCTTCGGTTGTCGTGATCATCGTCGGATCGAAAGGCAGCGGCTCGACAACAGCGGGCTCGCTGGCGGCGCCGAATTCGTGCGGATCAAAAACCGTTTCAGCTGCCGGCTGCCGGTTGACCGACTGTTCGGCCAAGACCACCGGCTGCTCGGAGAAATCCTCTTCCGAACTCATTTCGAATTCGCCGGCATCGACATCAAGCTCGATGTCGGACAGTTCAAGCTCGAAATTGTCGAGATCGAAATCGGGTTCTTCTGCAGCGGACTGCAGGTCCAAAGGTTCCTGCTCGTCCGGCACTGCGGTTTCCAGCGGCAGGCCGTCAGAAACGAAGCTTGCATCTTCGGCGTTGTATTCGGGCTCGACGGAGCCTGTTTGCACGTTTGCCACAGTCTCGACCGCTGGCTGCTCGATGGCACGCGGCGTGTGCTGCGGGATCGGTGTGGCAAATGCGGAGCTTGATCCACCTGCAGCGGAGACAACCGGTGTGGCGCGGCCGAAGGTCGGCGTGAACGGGTAGTTGATCTTTCGGGCCTGCTCGGCGGGCTGTGCTGCAGGTACGGCGACCTCAAGCACAGGGTTGTTCTTGGTGGGAGGAACCGGAAACCGCTCGACCTCTTCAAGCAGCTCATCAATATCCGACCAGGCGGCCCGGGTTTCAACCCGCTCCTGCGCGGCAGCTTCTACCGGCTCGACAAAGGCAGGGACGGCCACAGGTTCGTCAGCCAGAGGCTCTTCCCCGGCAGAGACTTCGAAGGCAGGCAGGGCAGCGTAGAGGTCTTCCTGGGCTACAGGCTCGTCCTGGACGCGCTCGGCAGCCTGTTCCGGCTCCGCAGCACTAACGGCAGCCTGAGAGGCCTCATAGGCTTCCCAGGCGATATCGTCTTCAGGCGCATGACCGATCGACAGCTCGAGTTCGTGTTCGAGATCGGCGGACACGTCGAACGCGGCTTCTTCAACCGGCTCGGCCTCAACGGCTGGCACTGCCGTGGCTTCTACAGCCTCAACAGCAACGTCTTCCGGGAAATCTTCGGCCAACTCTTCGTAGGCCAGTTCTTCGGGTTCAGCTTCCGGTTCAGCGGCAAAACGCGGCTCTTCGACATCCGCAACCGGCTCGATGTCGGGAGCGCTTTCGGCAAGACGTGCCGAAACGGTCTTCACCGGATCGAAACGGGGCGCCTCGTAGGTTTCGAAAGCCTGCATGAGTTCGTCTTCGAGGGCGAAGACGGGCTCGCGGCGGACGGCGACCGGTGTCCTGGCAGGCTCCAGGTCGCGCTGCGTTGCGGGCGGCTTTTCTTCATACCCGACAATCCTTGCCAGTTCGGCAAGTGGATCGTCTACGGAGATGTCGAAATCCGAAGTCCCGCTGCGTGCGAATTGTTTGTCTGCCATGCTTCTCCACTCACAACTACTAAGGCGCTTCTTGCCAGTGCAATGTGGGGAAATGGTGACAATACTATCGCATTTCGTCCGGTGCGGCGGTGCCTGTAATCGACAGGCCCGACTTCAAAACGGAGGCGACGGCATAGACCAACCCAAGTCTGGCAATGGTCAATTCTCTGTTTTTATCGTTAACAAACCGTAACTCTGTCAGTTCTTTACCCTTATTCCAGTGTCCATGGAAGGCGCTGGCAAGATCATAGAGGTAGAATGCCACCCGGTGCGGCTCCTGCGCCAAGGCAGCAGCCTCGATCAGGCGCGGGTATTCTGCCAGCTTGGCGACAAGCTGCAACTCGTTAGAATCGCTAATTCTTGCGCCAAGACCGGCCGACAGGCTGACCTGCGACAGGTCGAGATCCGGAAAGGCTTCCAGCGCCTGGCGGAAGACCGACTGGCAGCGTGCGTGCGCATACTGGACATAGAAGACCGGATTGTCTTTCGACTGTTCCGTTACTTTGGCGAAATCGAAGTCCAGCGGTTCGGAACTCTTACGATAGATCATCATGAAGCGCACCGAATCGCGGCCGACCTCATCGACGACTTCCCGCAGCGTGACGAAATCGCCCGACCGTTTCGACATTTTCACAGGCTCGCCATCGCGGTAAAGCTTGACCAGCTGGCACAGAAGCACGGTCAGCTTCGACTTGCCGTCAGACACCGCCCGGGCGACCGCTTCCAGCCGCTTGACGTAGCCGCCGTGGTCGGCGCCAAGCACATAGATCATCTCGTCGAAACCGCGATCGAACTTGTCCTTGAAATAGGCAACGTCGGCGGCAAAGTAGGTGTAGCTGCCATCCGACTTGATCAGCGGCCGGTCGATATCGTCGCCGACCTCGGTCGAGCGGAACAGCGTCTGCTCGCGGTCTTCCCAATCCTCGGGCAGCTGGCCCTTCGGCGGCGGCAGCGTTCCCTTGTAGACGTGGCCCTTGAAGGTCAGGTCGTTGATGGCAGTCCGGATCGGCACGGCGCCGTTCTCATGCAGCGTGCGCTCGGAATAAAACACCTCGTGGACGACGTTGAGCGCGGCGAGATCGTCGCGGATCATGTCCATCATGGCGGCGATCGCCTTATCCTTGATGATCGGCATCCAGCGTTCCTCCGGCATGCCGCGCAGGCTCGTGCCATATTCATCGGCCAGCAGCTTGCCGACAGGAACGAGGTAGTCGCCCGGATAGAGACCCGCCGGGATTTCGCCGATCTTTTCGCCGAGTGCCTCGCGGTAGCGCAGGAACACAGAGCGCGCGAGCACGTCGATCTGCGAGCCGGCGTCGTTGATGTAATATTCCTTGGTCACGGCAAAGCCGGCATAGGCAAGCAAATTGGCCAGCGTGTCGCCAACGACGGCGCCACGGCAATGGCCGACATGCATCGGGCCGGTCGGGTTGGCGGAGACATATTCGACATTGGCCTTGCGGCCACGGCCGAGATTTCCACGGCCGTAATCCGTGCCCGCATCGACGATCGACACCAGCACACGCTGCCAATAGGCAACCGACAGCTTGACGTTGATGAAGCCCGGACCGGCAACGGAGACATCCTCGATATCGGGATCCCGCTTCAGCATTCCGGCAATGATATCGGCAAGCGCACGCGGATTCGTGCCGAGCGGCTTGGCCAGAACCATCGCCGCATTGGTGGCGATATCGCCATGGCTCTGGTCGCGCGGCGGCTCGAGCGTGATGCGGTCGAAATCCAGCTCTGCTCTTTTTTCTTTTATGATATCAATTTCTTCCAGTGTCTTTTTAATTCTGGAAGCGAAGTCCGTAAACAGGTTCATAGTGTCCATCCCGCTGGAAGCGATGAGTGGGGGGCCGTACTGCGGCGCTAACGTGGATTGGCCGGGTGACTAACGCAATTCCGGAGTGTGGTCAAACAAGCGCTTGTGCACACTGATGGCGAATGTGTCGGTCATTCCAGCCAGATAGTCGCCGACATGGCGGGCCTTGACCGGTTCCGGCATCTCGGCGATGTGGTCCACCCAGTAGTGCCCCTGCATCAGCTGCGGGTCGCTCATGAAGGCCTTGTAGAGATCGACGACGATGGAGGCGGCATTGGCGCGGATCGTCATCACATCCGGATGGCGGTAGATGCGGGTAAACAGCATCTTTTTGATCAGCCGGTCGGTTTCGGACATCGCCTGCGTGAAGGTCGCGATCATCCGGTCGGCATTGCGGATATCCTGGGCGCATTCGGGCTTGACCTCGGTCAGCCGCGCCTGCGCCACTGATATCACATCCTCGACCATGGCGGTGATCTGGCGGCGCATGATCTCATGGGTGAAGCGGCCGGCCTCTAGGCCCGGATAGCGGTCGCGCACCTCTTTCATCAGGCCCGCCAGAAACGGAATGTCCTCCAGCATATCGAAATTGAGATAGCCCGAGCGCAGGCCGTCATCAATGTCATGGGTGTTATAGGCGATGTCGTCGGCAATGGCGGCGACCTGCGCCTCCAAACTGGCATAGGTGCCGATCTCGAGGTCATGGACGGCGCAATAGTCGAGAATTGGCTGCGGCACCGGTCCGCGCGTTCCCTTGCCTTCCTTGTCCAGCAGCGGGCCATTGTGCTTGACGAGCCCTTCCAGGCTCTCCCAGGTCAGGTTGATGCCGTCATACTCGGCGTAGCGGCGCTCGAGCTTGGTGACGATGCGCAGCGACTGGGCATTGTGATCGAAACCGCCATAGGGCTTCAGCAGCTCATGCAGCGCATCCTCGCCGGTGTGGCCGAAGGGCGTGTGGCCGAAATCATGCACCAGCGCCACGCCTTCGGCCAGATCCTCGTCCAGCCGGAGAGCACGGGCCAGCGCCCGGGCGATCTGGGCGACCTCGATCGTATGGGTCAGGCGGGTGCGGTAATGGTCGCCCTCATGGGCGATGAACACCTGGGTCTTGTGTTTGAGGCGGCGAAAGGCTGTCGTGTGGACGATCCGGTCGCGGTCGCGCTGAAAATCCGACCGGGTCGGGCTTGCCGTTTCCGGATAGAGCCGTCCGCGTGTCGCCCAGGGATCAGACGCGAAGACGGCGCGCGCCGAAAAGCCGAAACCCAATGCATGTCTGTCGAAAGTCATTGCCTGCCTGTTCCTGACGCTGCCCATTGACGCAGCCTTAAACCATTCATACCTATAGTGGACAGTGCAGGAAAGTGCACCGCGCGTCGCAGGTTAAGTCCCAATGAAAACAGGGATTTGACATTCGGCGCTCGCGCCGCTTTGAGGTCCGGTGCACCGGGCTTGCACAATAAACCCCGAATCTCTCCGGTTCTTGAACCCGGCAGGAGGTATGATGACCGAGACGACAGTGACCATTTCCGATTCCGCTGCCAAGCGGATCGCCGCCATTTTGAGCACCGACACGGCCAAGACAGCCATGCGCGTGTCCGTCGAAGGCGGCGGCTGCTCGGGCTTTTCCTATAAATTCGATCTGGTCGCGGCCCCCGAGGCCGATGATATCGTGCTGGAAAAGGGCGAGGCCACGGTGCTGATCGACCAGATGTCCCTGGTCTATATGGGCGGCTCGGAAATCGATTTCGTCGACAACCTGCTCGGACAGTCGTTCCAGATCAAGAATCCGAACGCGATCGCCAGCTGCGGCTGCGGAACCAGCTTCTCGGTCTGACCGCCAGAAATTCACGTTTCTTCAGAGCGCTGCCCGGCCCTGCCCGGCGGCGCTTTATGTTTTTGACGGCGCATTTGGAAGCGGCTAGAACCGAATTTCTATACATTCATGCCCGAAGGACGGACCGCCGATGAAGATCGCCACCTGGAACATCAACGGCGTCAGGGCCCGCATCGACAACCTCGTCGCCTGGCTGAAGGAATCCAATCCGGACATCGTCTGCCTGCAAGAAATCAAGACGGTGGACGAAGGGTTTCCGCGCGAGGAGATCGAGGCGCTCGGCTATTACATCGAGACCCATGGCCAGAAGGGTTTCAACGGCGTCGCACTTCTGTCGAAGATCAGGCCCGACGAGGTCAATCGCGGACTGCCCGGCAATGACGTCGACGAGCAGTCGCGGTTCATTGAGGGTGTCTTCTCGGTCGAGAGCGGCGTCATTCGGGTCTGCTCGCTCTATCTGCCGAACGGCAACCCGTCCGACGATCCGGTGAAATATCCCTACAAGCTGGCCTGGATGGAACGGTTGCGGACCTTTGCCGAGGCGCGTCTGGCGCTGGAAGAGCCGCTGATCCTCGCCGGCGACTACAATGTCATTCCCGAGCCACACGATTGCTGGGACCCGAAGGTCTGGCAGCACGACGCGCTGTTCCTGCCGCAGACCCGCCACGCCTTCCGGCTCTTGGAAAACCTCGGCTTTACCGATGCGATCCGGGCGACGTCCGATGCGGCGCCGCGCTATACGTTCTGGGATTATCAGGGTGGCGCCTGGCCGAAGAACTTCGGCATTCGCATCGATCATTTGATGCTGTCGGCCGAGGCTGCCGACAGGCTCGTGTCGGCCGACGTGGAGAAACACGTGCGGGCCTGGGAAAAGCCGTCGGACCATGTGCCGGTCGTGGCACATTTCGCCTTCACTGCCTGAACGCTGATTGCCTATTCGGCAGCGGTGCCCGTGTGCATCTGCTGGGCGAGCGAGATTGCCACGCGGCGGTCATCCTCGTTGGAGAGCGAGAACGCCTGCTCCTGAAGATCCTGGAGCCAGGGACGATCCTTCGGTGCACACTGGTCGAGGGCGGCCGTCATGAAGGCGAGACCGCGCACACGCTGGCCCTCTTCGAAGATCACGCTGCCGAAGACGCCCATGGCGCCGGCGTGGCCCTTCTTGCGGGCGCGGTTCAGCCATTTCTTGGCCTGCTGCACGTCGGCGCTGCCACCCTCGCCTGCCAGGATCATCCGGGCGAGCTGAAACTGCGCTTCGGCGACGCCAAAGGTCGAGGCGGCCTGGAAATAGAGCTGGCGCGCGCTGCTGAGGTCGACATTGACCGGGCTCTGCGGAATGCCGCGGCGGTAATAGTTGGCGAGCGACATCAGGGCATTGACGAAGTAGCCGGTGTCTTCCGAGCCCGGCTCGACGCCCTGCTGGGCAATCTCGCTGTAGATCTTGAAGGCTTCCAGGTCATCCTCGGCGACGCCGTCGCCGGTCTGGTACATGTTGGCCAGCGCCCAGCGCGAACCGGTGTGGCCCTTTTCGGCGGCATAGCGATAGGCCTCGACGGCCTCGTCCTTGCGGCCCTTCTTGTAGGCCGAGAAACCGAATTTGAAGAGATCGAACGGGCCGGATTCGCGGGTCACGCCTGCCTGCGGGTCGAAAGCGGAAGCGGTCCCGACCGTGCCACCGAGGGCAATCGAAAAGACGACCAGCGAAACCTTCAACGCGTTGAACTCTGTGCGGGCAATCATGGCAGTGCTTTTCTTCCACTCTACGCTGCTTCGCGCCGCGCTCTTGGCAATCGACCGGCCAAACTTTCCGACATGAGACCGGCGCTGAGAGGCGTCGCTCTCGCTGTCGGCAAAGGTGTAGTCCCTGTTTTCGGCAAGAGTACGACCGGAGGTTCTGGCGTTCATGCAATCGGGCCAGTCAACATGTGAATCATCCGGAAACTTCGCCTTTTCAACAGTATAGAAACTCATTTTTCCCTCAAACGCCGCCGGTCATCGTGAATGCGCGCTTGCTTGGCCTCTCCGGTGCGCTCCCTTTGTGGCGGGAAATGGACATAGTTCCGAGTGCTCTCTCCACCGGACAATTATAGAGTCGAATGTGTTGCTGAATCGTCACAAATCTCAGGGGTGGGTTGCAATTTTACGCAGAGGACCAGTCACAAAAAAAGCCCGGTTTCCCGGGCTTTTAGACATTAGATGATGAGATCAGAACTTGACTTTCACCGATGTTGAAATCGCGCCGACGAAATCATTTCCGAAGTCATAAGAGCTGCGTGTTCCGAACCGGCGGCCGTTCTGGGTTACCACACCAGACGATCCAGAGGTGAGAACACCGAGAGCGCCAGCAAGACGGAATTCAACATTTTCCGTGGCAGCATAAGATACACCGGCGCCAAACGTCCACGTGTCGGTCTGCGTGCCGCGACCCGTCGAAGTTCCGCGATCCCAGGTCACGTTGACGGCGCCGCTGATCTTGTCGTTGAACTTGTGGCCAATACCGCCCGTGACGGTCCAGCCATCCCGATACAACAAATCGAGCGATGTCGCCTCGGCAGCGCTGCTGGTCACGCAGGCGATAACGCCGCGGGTGCTGACCGGGCAGAATGGAATGCTCTGCAACTGGCTCCAGTCTGTCCACTTAACGGAACCGAATGCCAGCCAGTCAGGCGCAATGCCTGTCTGAAGCTTGAATTCCAGGGAGTCGGGCATGCTTGTCGAGCCGTAAACATCCGTTATGCGGCTACCAAGAGTACCTCCGGCAGGAACCTGGCGCAGATCAAGCGTGCCCGAAATGTCGTCCAGCTTCACAGCGCTGTTGTAAACGAGGCTTGCACGAACGGCATATTCTGGAATTTCGTAACCAACGCCGGCGCGCCAGCCCCAACCGTCACCTTCAAGATTCAAGCGGCCAATACCCGTGCCTACAATCGCCGGCAGATTGCCGAGTGCCATACGATCCTGAAAGCCGCTGACTTCCTGGTAGAAGCCACCGCCGATGATGCGCAACTGCCCAGGGCCTACATCGAAGCGATAGGAGCAGGTTGTGGCGTAGCTGCTGCTCTTGATCTTCGTTTCGACGTTGTCATTCGCACCGGCCCAGTTCGCACCCGGATTGGTATGGGCACCCCAAGGCTGCGAATAATCGAACATGCAGTCAACTGAATCTCCGAAACCAGCCTTCATGCCGATGCGCGGAACCCAATAGCCTTCGGAATCACTAATGCCGTTCGAGGGGCGATTGTTCAGATTGCCATCGCCTGTTGGCGGATTGATCGGAATCGTGTCGCGAACGTTGTTGAGTTCACGCTGCGGATTGACATAGGTCGCGCTCGATTCAATTGCGTATGTCGACGGATCGAAGAGCAGGTCGATATTGTAGCCGCCACGCTCAAGGCCACCGGCCTCAGCAGACGTTGCAAAAGCAGCGCCGGCGATAGCGAGGACCAAGCCCATCTTGAGATTATTGTTGTTCATTGTCCCTCCCACGGACTTGAAATCAGCGGCAATCGATCAAATTGCCGTACGTGGGAAACACTATCGGCAGGAATGGGGCGCTTGGCAAATGCCGATAAGTCGTGGCACTGCTCAAAAGTCAGTCAGAAATTGACGTAAGTTTTCATCAAACGCCGCGAATCCCGCTTATTCTGAGAATATTTTTTCATCACATCGCTGCAGAGAATGTTGGCATAGGCAAATTTACCCTGACTTCACGGAAGTGTTACCATACCACCACAGGCGCCCACTTTACGACGCATTTCCGACACAAACGAAATCCGCGCCGGATGGCCGCGCGGATTGGAGGATTTCTACCTGTATAACGTGCGCTTGCGTGTCAGCCTGCTTCCAGAACACGCTGCAGTGCGATTGCCAGCGAGGCTTTTTGCGAATCGAATTCGGCCAGGCGTTCGCGTTCGGCCTCGACGACCTCCGGCTTGGCATTGGCCACGAACCTTTCGTTGGAAAGCTTGCCCAGAATGCGCTCACGCTCCTGCTCGATCTTCACGGCCGCCTTTTCGAGGCGGGCCTTTTCGGACGACAGGTCGATCAGGCTGCCGAGCGGCAGGCAGACGGTCGCCTCGCCGATGACAATCTGTGCAGCCCCCTTCGGAGCGGCAGTTTCCAGAGTGATCGTCTCGACGCGGGCCAGCCGGCGGACGGCGCCATCCTGGCGCATGAGCCGTTCGCGGGTCAGGCCGTTGGCGTCGACAACCACAAGCGGTGCCGTGGCACCGGGCGGCACATTCATTTCGGAGCGGACCGAGCGGATGCCCGAGACAAGATCGACCAGCCAGTTGATTTCGGCCGCAGCGCCGTCGTCGGCATAGTTCGATGCCGGCCATTCGGCATGGCAGATCAGGCCGTCGCGGCTGATCCCCTCGCCTGCCGTGTGGGCATAGAGTTCCTCGGTCATGAACGGCATGAACGGATGCAGCAGCTTGTAGGTCTCATCGAGCACATAGGCGGCGCAGGCCTGCGATTCGACCTTGGCCGCTTCGTCGTCGCCGCTGAAAACGGGTTTGAGCAGTTCGAGGTACCAGTCGCAGAACTGGTTCCAGACGAAGCGGTAAAGCGAACCGGCGGCCTCGTTGAAACGATAGTTTTCGATCGCCTCGGTGACGTCGCGCACCGTGCGCGACAGCTCGGTCAGGATCCAGCGGTTGATCGTCACCTCGGCGGCTTCCGGGACAAAATGCGGATCGAGCTTGACGCCGTTCATTTCGGCAAAGCGGGTGGCGTTCCACAGCTTGGTGCCGAAATTGCGGTAACCGGCAATGCGGGCCGGATCGAGCTTCACGTCGCGGCCCTGCGCGGCCATGATCGCCAGCGTAAAGCGCAGCGCATCGGCGCCGTATTCCTCGATCAGGTCGAGCGGGTCGATGACGTTGCCCTTCGACTTCGACATCTTCTGGCCGTTCTTGTCGCGGACCAGCGCGTGAACATAGACCGTGTGGAACGGCTCGATCGGCGCGCCGGCCGAATCCTTCATGAAATGCATGCCCATCATCATCATGCGGGCGACCCAGAAGAAGATGATGTCGAAGCCCGTGACCAGAACATCGGTCTGGTAATATTTCGCCAGCTCCGGCGTCTTGTCCGGCCAGCCGAGCGTCGAGAACGGCCAGAGGGCGGACGAGAACCAGGTGTCGAGCACGTCTTCGTCGCGGGTCAGGATGTCGCCCGGCTGGAAATTCTCAAGCTTCTCCTCGACCCAGGCCTTCCACGGGCCCTCGTGGGCGATGTAATGCTGGATGGCGGCATGCAGCGCCTCTTCCTCGGTCTTTTCGACGAAGATCTGTCCATCAGGACCAAACCAGGCCGGGATCTGGTGACCCCACCAGAGCTGGCGCGAAATGCACCATGGCTCGATGTTTTCCATCCAGTCGAAATAGGTCTTTTCCCAGTTCTTCGGAACGAAGTTGGTGCGGCCGTCGCGCACGGCCTCGATCGCCGGCTGGGCCAGCGTCTTGGCATCGGCAAACCACTGGTCGGTCAGCATCGGCTCGATGACGACATTGGACCGGTCGCCGAACGGCTGCATGATCTTGTTGTTCTCGACGAAGGGCACGTCGTTACCTTCGGCGTCCTTGACGGTGACCGCCAAGCCTTCGGCGTTGATTGCGTCGATGATCCGCGTGCGGGCGGCGTAGCGGTCGAGACCGCGATACTCGTCGGGCACAAGGTTGATGGCATCGACATCAGACTCTGAAGGAACGCGGCCGGACTTGGCGATCTCCAGCGCCTGCGCCGCGTATACCGCATAGGCCTCGCCGTCGTCGCGCATCGAGGCGGTGCCGTCCATCAGCCGGTAGAGGGGAATATTGTTGCGCTTGGCGACCTGATAGTCGTTGAAGTCATGCGCGCCGGTGATCTTGACCGCGCCGGAGCCAAACAACGGATCGGGATATTCATCCGTGATGATCGGGATCAGGCGGCGGTGTTCTTTGGGGCCGACAGGAATTTCGCAGAGCTTGCCGACAATCGAGGCGTAGCGCTGGTCGGACGGGTGAACGGCAACCGCGCCATCGCCCAGCATGGTTTCGGGACGGGTCGTGGCAATGGCGATGTAGTTGCGCTCCTCCGTGAAGGTCACGGCGCCGTCGGCATCCTTCTCGACATAGGTATAGGTCTCGCCGCCGGCCAGCGGGTACTTGAAGTGCCACATGTGACCGTCGACTTCGCGGTTCTCGACTTCGAGATCGGAAATCGCCGTTTCGAATTTCGGATCCCAGTTGACCAGGCGCTTGCCGCGATAGATCAGGTCCTGTTTATAGAGCGTGACGAAGACTTCGAGAACGGCGGCCGACAGGCCCTCGTCCATGGTGAAGCGCTCGCGCGACCAGTCGCAGGAGGCGCCGAGACGCTTCAACTGGTTGAAGATCAGGCCGCCGGATTCGTCCTTCCATTCCCAGACCTTGTCGATGAAGGCTTCGCGGCCCATAGCACGGCGGCCCGGCAGTTGCTGCTCCATCAGCTTGCGCTCGACCACCATCTGGGTGGCGATGCCGGCATGATCCATGCCCGGCTGCCAGAGAACGTCCTTGCCGCGCATGCGCTCGAAACGCACCATGATGTCCTGCAGCGTGTTGTTGAGCGCGTGGCCCATGTGCAGCGAACCGGTGACGTTCGGTGGCGGGATGACGATGCAGAAGCTGTCGGCACCGGGCCTAGCGCCCGCACCGGCGCGAAATGCGTCCTGATCTTCCCAGTTCTTGGCAATCCGCGGCTCGATGGCGGCGGAATCATAGGTTTTTTCGAGCATTTTTTGGCCAAATCTGCTGATTGAATGTGCTGGCTTGTAAACCGGATGGCGTGTGCCGAGTCAACAATAGATGCAAATAAGCCGCCAGTATGGTCTCTGGCGGCTTCGAACCTGGATGCGGCAAAGAAGGATTAACGGCGCGGGCCGCGCGCGACGCGCTCAATTTCCTCGCGCACGAGGCGCTCGACCAGGGTCGGCAGATTGTCATCCAGCCATTCCTGCAGCATCGGCCGCATCATGTCCTCGGCGATGTCGTCGAACGAGCGGCGCTGACCTCCGTCGACCGCCAGGGCCAGATCGTCGAATGACCGGGCAACCTGCTGGCTAACGATGGGCGAAACGAGCGCCTCGATGTCCTTGCCGGCGACCATGGCGCCGGAGCTGCGCGTGACCGGCGAAGGTTCAGGGTAGATGTTTTTGACCGGTTCGGCCGACCTGTCAGCAACGGCCGTCTCGACGGCACGAACCGCCGTTTCAGGATGACGGGCCACCGACTTCAGCGGCGCGGTCTCCTGCGGCTGCATCACCGGCTCGGACCGGGCCGGAGTCTGCACAGCGATTTCCGGCTGTTTCGGCTTGACGAAGGACAGGCTTTCCACGGCCGCTGCCGAGATCTGCACGGCCGGCTTGACGATGGCCGGGCTGACCTGCTGCGTCACTGGCTGAACGGCGGCGGTCTCCGGTTCGCGGAGGGCCGATGCATTGCGGTCGGCGGCGGCACGCACACGGGCGGCAACATCGGCCAGCGACAGAGGCGGCACATCGTTGCGCTCGATTTGAGGAGTGCGCTCAATCTCGGGCTCCTGAAAACGGCCCTGCATCGGAAAGGATGGAATCTGGTGTTCGGACGCGGCCTGGAAGCCGGCGTTGGCGGCCATCGGCTCGTCATCGATCGTCAGACGAATTTCCTCAGCGGGCTCGTCGTCATAGTCGTCGGAGAGCATCTGCGGGCTGCTTCCGGTCGGCGGGTCGTTGCTTTCGATGATCCGGCGGATGGATGCCAGTATTTCATCCATGGACGGTTCACGCGCTACATTTGCCTGTGCCATTTCAATCCTCGTCTCGCTGCGTTCCGCCGGAAGGTCCGCCGGTGGCGGAACGTCCCGTGGACCTTAGGCGACTCCGTTCAGGAACGAAATCGCCAGAGAATCACTGATGAGAATCATGCACAGTTTTGTTCGCGCCGTCATCCCGCGAACAGCATCCGCTTACCGTCCGTCAACGGTGCGCAGGCCGAACCACTTGTCCTTGACGGCTTCGTAGTGTTCTTCCGGCTTGTACTCGACGACATCGAGACCCTGGGTCGCGATTGTCAGGCGGCCCATGGCCGCGATGACGGAATAGGAGGCCACAACGGCGTCGCGCTGCGAACCGACGAGCGCTTCCTTGGCCTGCAGAACCGTCTGCTGGGCGTCAAGAACGTCCAGCGTCGTGCGCTGGCCGACGCTGCGTTCCTCGATGACGCCCGAAAGCGCGAGGTTTGCAGCGCTGATCTGCTGACGGTTGGCCGAGATGATGGCAAGCGCTGCTTCGAGCTGTGCGTAAGCGGTCACGATTGTCTGCTGAACTTCGGCGCGGGCCGAGTCGACGAGAATGCGCTGCTGGCCGAGACGTTCCTTGGCCTGACGGATCTGGCCGTATTCGACGCCGCCCTGATAGATCGGAACATTGAGGCGAGCGGTGATGCTGCTCGAGGTCTGGTTCTGAGTGGCCGATGCGTCGCCGGTCTGGCGGGTGACAGCGCCCTGAAGCACGACACCCGGAAGCATGGTGCCTTCGGCGGACTTTACCTGATAGCCGGCAGCGTCGACATTGTAGGATGCGCCGGTGATGCTCGGATGTTCGCGCAGGCCGGTTGCCACCGCCTGATCGAGGTTGGACGGCAGAGCCTTCTTGGCGGGTGACGGCTGCTTGATGCCCTCAGGCGTTTCGCCGACGATCTGCACGTAGACTGCCTGGCTGGACTTCAGCTGCGCAACCGCGCCAACCAGAAGGGCCTGAGCGTTGGCAAGCTCGGCCTGGGCAAGGCTGACGTCGGTGCGGGTGCCCTCACCCACGTCAAGACGTGCCTGGGCAGCGTTCAGCTGTTCGCGCAGGAACGCCAAGTTCTGCTTGCGAATGGAGACGATCTGCTGGTCGCGGGCGATGTTGGCATAGGACTGGGCAGCAGCGAGCAGGATGGAGATTTCGTTGCCGCGCAAAGCTTCACGGGTGGCAAAGACGGTCGATTCCGCAGCGCGGACGTTGTTCAGCGTCTGGAAGCCGTCGAAAATCTGCTGGGTGACCGTGATACCGACGGAGGAGCTTTTGTAATCGTTGACGCCGGTGATGTTGTCGAGCCGGGTCAGCGTTCCGGTTGCGGTGCCTTCGACGACGGGGCGGTAGCCGGACTTTGCAATCGGCACGCCTTCATCGGTGGCGCGCAGACCCGCGCGGGCGGCGTTCAGGTCCGGATTGTTCTTGTAGGCCTTGGCCATCGCGCCAAAAATCGTTTCGGCAGATACCGCGTGCGGCTGAAACCACAGCGCTGCGGACATAGCAGCCAGAACCGCTGCTTTACGAATGATCGACACCATCTTCACTCCAAATGCGTGGAAAACGGCCACTCACGAACTGTTTTCCAGATGCGGAAAACGGCTCTTCATGCGCCGTTTCTGAATTCAATCGGACGCCATACGATCCTGCGTACAATCTGGCGCCTGCGTTCCCAAAGACAGCCGGAAACACCGAGAAGCGCACACGCCTTACAGAATCGTATGCCTCCACTGTCTTTGAAGCCTGAATTGGGAACTTCTACAACAGGATGCTAGACATACACGGGCTGAAACGCATTACAAAGCGAAGCCTCGTTGCTGATCCGCAACAATGCAATTTTGACGATAACACTCATATGTTGAGCCCCCTCAATAAGAGGGCCTTCAAAACACGAAATCGGCAGCTTTCCGAAAGCCCGGCAGCGGTTTGACGGACGCGTTGAAAGCCGGCCATTCGGCCACGGTACCACGTTCCTTGGAAAAGACCTTGGCGCGGGCGGCATTGCCGTAGCCCTGCACGGCGATCAGGCGGCCGCCATCTTTCAGCTGCGACAGCAGAGCCTCGGGTACAACCTCGACCGCGCCGTTGAGGAAAATCACGTCATAGGGGCCCTTGGCGGGCTGGCCCTTTTCAAGCTCGCCGGTGACGACGGTGACGTTCGAACACTGCAGGCCGTCAAGCGTCGCAGTCGCCTCGGCGACCAGTGCCTCGTTGCTTTCCAGCGCCACCACGGATGCAGCCAGGTGCGACAGGATGGCCGAGGTGTAGCCCGAGCCGCAGCCGACCTCGAGAACGGTGTCGCCTTCGGTGATTTCGGCCAGTTGCAACAGCTTGGCAAGCGGCGACGGTTCCATCATGTAGCGGGCGCCGCCAGCTGCGGAGGCCGGTGCGATCTGGATGTCGGTGTCAATATAGGAGAGCAGCTTGGATTTTTCCGGCACGAAAGCGTCACGCGGCACATCGAGAAAGGCCGAGAGGACCGTATGCGAGGTCACATCCGTCGGCCGGATCTGATTGTCGACCATTTTCACCCGTGCTGCTTCGAAATCCATGATGCCTGTCCCCAGTGCCGGTGCTGCGCCAGAATGCCTAGCTACGGCGCGCGCATTAAAACTTCCTGTCCAAGCTCTTAAATCCGTGCCCTTCCGGTTTCAAGCGATGGTTTGCGCGCCCAACAAAAAAGCCGCAGGTGCGAAGACCTGCGGCAAGGGCTATCAAGCGGAGATTGCGCCGGGCAGACCATGTGCGGCACGGCTGAATATCGGCCCCTGCGCTCAGTTGAGCGGAACGGATTCCAGCCCGACCAGGGCGATCTTGGTGTAACCGGCGCGCTGGATCAGGTTCATCATTTCCATGAGCTCGCCGTAGTCGACCGCCTTGTCGGCGCGCAGAAGCACGCGGGTTTCCTTGTTGCCACTGGTAATGGCCTGCAGGGTTGCCGCAAAAGCCTCGCGATCGACGGTCTCGTTGCCGAGTGCCACCGAAAGATCGCTCTTCAGCGTCACGAACACGGGCTTGTCATCACGCGGGGTCGCCTGCGCTGCCGACTGCGGCAGGTCGACCTTCATGTCGACGGTCGCCAGGGGTGCGGCCACCATGAAGATGATGAGGAGCACAAGGATCACATCGATGAACGGCGTGACGTTAATTTCGCTGTTTTCTTCCAGATCGTCCGATCCGCCGTCGCGTAGTCTGGCCGCCATGGTCCTATCCGATCCGCGCGATCGAAGCTTCGCTCTTGACCGTATGGGGTTGATCGGCCTTGCGCGGCATGGCGCGGCGGGCCGCATGATGGTCGAGATCGCGGCTGACCAGCCGTTCGACGGCGGCCGAGGCATCGCCGAGAAGCTGCCGGTAACCGCCGATCGAGCGGGCGAAATAGTTGTAGATGACGACGGCCGGAATGGCGGCGACAAGGCCGATGGCGGTTGCCAGCAGCGCTTCGGCGATACCCGGTGCCACGACGGCCAGATTGGTCGTCTGCGACTGGCTGATGCCGATGAACGAATTCATGATGCCCCAGACGGTTCCGAACAGGCCGACGAAGGGCGAAATCGAGCCGATCGTCGCCAGAATGCCGGTGCCCGCCGTCATGCGCTTGCCGGCGCCGACCTCGATGCGCGACAGGCTGGAGGCGACGCGCTCCTTGACGCCATCTGCGGGTACGTGATCGATGATCGCGTCTGACTTGACCAGTTCGGCCTTGGCGGCGGCGATCATATCGACAGCCGCCCCCTTGCGGACTTTTGCAGCGAAACTTTCGTCGGCATCGCGCAGGCCGGTGGCATTGACGAGAATGCGGACAGACTTCTTCAGGCGGCGCTTGGCGCCGGACAGCTCGAACGTCTTGGCGACCAGAATGGCCCAGGTGGCGACCGAAGCCAGCGCCAGGCCGATCATCACGGTTTTGACGACAATGTCGGCGGCCATGAACATGCCCCAAGGCGACAAATCATGCGGCAGGGTGGCATTTGGGCCCTCGCCTGACGTATCCGCAAGCGTGGTGGCGTCTTCAGCCGCTGCGGCATCGTCCGCTGTGGCAGGCAAGGTTGTATCGCCAGCGGTAACGGGCGGTGTTTCGACGGCGTTCTGACCGGTTGCCGTCACAGGCTGCGTGACGACGGCCCGGCCAGTATCCGCCGTGGTGTTGTCCTGCGCTGTGGCGCCGGACAACGGCTGCACAGCCGAAACCAGAACTACCATTGCCAACATCGCCCATCTCGGCATCGCCACACCCTCGCTAGAAATATTGCCCGTAAAATCGCGCCACACGAGCGCCGGGGCCCTTCAAAATCCGGAACCAGCGCTTGCATTCTGGCTTACTACGACAAAACCGTGAGGGATGACAAGGATTAGTGGAGTATTTAAATCAAGATATAAAAACAAAAACCGCACCGGAGGCCGGCGCGGCGAAATTCAGCTCACAAGAACGGGGGGCGTTCAGCCCTGCTGTTCGACCTGGCGCATCGGCATGGCATCGATGAGGGCAAACAGTTCGGCCGGCGTGACGGCTTCGCGCTCGCGCAGCTTGACCGTGCCGTCCTTGCCGAGGAGCACGGCCATGAACCGCTCCGTGTCGGGACCGCTGAGGCGAACGCGCATCAGATTGTAGTCGAGCGGCTCGGCTTCGCCGAAGATCGGCGTGACCGTCTGTCCCTTTGCGAGCAGCACGACGACGTCGCGTTCGGCAAGGCCTTCGCGGGCCGTGGCCAGCATGTTCTTCTGCCGCGCGGTT
The DNA here is from genome assembly GCA_030655075.1 of Pararhizobium sp. GTDB lineage: Bacteria > Pseudomonadota > Alphaproteobacteria > Rhizobiales > Rhizobiaceae > JAURWE01. Next base: position 110,330 of record JAURWE010000061.1, on the reverse strand, counting down.
TCCGCATTGCCCTTGTCGGCAAAGATCACCAGCACGCGCTTCTTCCAATGGAACTGCTTCAAACCGGTCTCACAACACTGCGGTACACCGGAAACGCCTGTTGAAGCCGTGCCGAACACGATGGAAGACAAATTCATATTTCTTTCTCCGTGGCATGAACCGTCTTACCGCTCTTGGGAGGACGCGGCAGACATGGTCATATTTCAAAGGTGAATTGGTGGCTTGTCATTCTCGTCTGGATTTGGATTTGGTATTTCATCGGGCAGACCGTCGGGCTCTGGTTCCTTGATCGGCTGCGGTATCCATGTGGGCGCCGGTATCGGCGGCTGGTCCTCGAAATCTCGTTCTCTGGGAGAAGGCATCTGCCATTCCTTTCGCGTTGTCAAAGACAAACACGATCAGGTCACAGTTGTTCCCAGCCTGGTGATTCAATCTTCTCAATCCGGGGATCTCAATCAGGCCATCGCCTGCTCTTGCCATTTCGCCGCTATCGCTCAATCAAGCGAAAAGCCACAATTGCGGTTTACGCGCAATCATGGCTTTCAAAATTTGGCTCCCCGGGCCGGATTCGAACCGGCGACCTGTCGATTAACAGTCGAATGCTCTACCGCTGAGCTACCAGGGAACATCTGCGCTGCAGAAGTGAGCGTGCTAATACAAATGCTTTGCCGATTTGCCAAGCGATTTTTCAAAAAAACTTGGGGACGCTTGCAGCAGGAAGCCGAAAGCCCCATCTGGCAAGGGCATGACAAGACTTGAAGAAAGAGCATAACCATGGCCTCGACGGGCAGCAAAACGGTCTTCGGGATCGACCACAAGGCACACCAGCTGGTGATTGGCCGCTTCCGCATGGGGCTGCCGCAATCGCGCGCCTGGCGCATTGTCATCGGCGTGGCGTTGATCCTCGGCGGCATTCTCGGCTTCCTGCCGGTGCTCGGATTCTGGATGGTGCCGCTCGGTCTCCTGCTCCTGTCGCACGACCTCGCCTTCGTGCGGCGCGGACGGCGTCGGCTGGCGCTGTGGTGGGAACGCCGCAAACTGCGCAAGCAGGCAGATGCCGCCCGCACCAAGTCCGACAACCGGCCTTAAATCCACCCCAACGGGATGCTTTAACGGAATTATCAGCGAGAACGAAAAAACCTGACGGTTCAGAATGACAGGTCTTGCACTCAGTCTGAAATCGTTCTAAACGCCGGTCATTGCCGCTGCGGCGCGCAATATGAGGCCTCGTGGCGGAGTGGTGACGCAGAGGACTGCAAATCCTTGCACCCCGGTTCAATTCCGGGCGAGGCCTCCAAAGCCACACTTAGGCTTTTGAAATCACTCAATTATTTTATCGCCGGATTTACACCTATTGCCACACGTTACCCATGGTGTGGCAATGCGTTCCCGTTTCCTTCAGTTCGGAAGAGTGGATTCATGCCTGACGGACCGAAGCCAAAGTACAAATGGCGCGTCACTTGGCCGGACGATCCCGAAACCCACAAGACGGATTTCTGCGGCTGGGATGGAGACATAGGCATCGGCCGCATTCGGTTTGAACCGCACGGGCTGAAGCGGGATACCTGGCAATGGAGCGGCCACGGCCCCAAGAAGCTGCGGCGGCATACCCCGCACCAAGGCTATGAGCCAACAGCCCGAAAAGCCGCTGCGAAGGTCGAAGAATACTATCACCAGATGCTGGCGAACAACGGAATGCCAAAGGCCTGAAACGCAAAAAGGAGCCCCCATCCCGGTTAAGGGACAGGGGCTCGGATGGATGGCGAAAAGATCAGCGTTCGCGGTTTCGGCTGATCTCTCGCTGAATGCGCAGTTCCTCCCGGATACGATCTATCTCGGTTGCCATGTTCGTTTGTGCCTTGGCGACTGTCTGCCCGACATCTACCAGACGTCCGATGCCACCATTCAGGGTTTCGATCTCTTCCGAGAGGCGATTGAGCGCAGATGGATCGACAATGACGGCGGCGACTTGCGCCTGCGGTACGCCGGCCCGCGACCCTTGCAGAAGGCCGAAGTGTCTAACTGCGAAGATGATTGCCAGTACGATGCCGAAGGGAACCAGAGCTTCGGGCGGCAGATCAGCCAGTTTTTCCATGCCGCGATTCCCCTTGGTCATGAGCCGCACGATACATATTGACAAGCTCGCACACCGCAAAGAGCGGATAGATTGCGAGCCAGGTGCTCACGACATTCGAAGATGCGAAGCAATAAACGATGCCGGACCAGATCAGGCACCCCAGCGCCGCAGACATTTGCCGGATGTGCGGGGTCACATCTTTGCGAGCGCCGTTTACGATCAACCCACCAATCCGCAGGAAGCCAAGAATGATCATCAACCAGCCGAGGAATATCTCAGTCTGGAATATTTGCCGGAAGAAAGCCCATGTCGGCTGTTCGAAGATGCTGTCCGAGAGAAGCAGCGCCCAACCGAAGGCAGCGGTATGGCCCGCCATGAACCATTCCGGCATGCGTGGGCCGAAACGATGCTGAATGCGGATCCAGAGGCCCGGACCGACGAAGGGTTCTTTCATTCGATCCCCCTTGCCTGTCCCTCGACAGCACCTATGGCTTTGACGAGCCCGGCGTGGCGCCGACGGCAGATCGCGTAGCCAGCCCTGTCCTGCCCCCACAAGCGCGATATGGTCGCCACGGGCAAGGATGTGTCTGGGAGGTCCGAAACGCTTCCGCAAGGCTGTTTGAGCGACTGCGGTATCATGGCCGGATCAATCCCGCCCGATCGCGTTGATGGCGTCCCGCACCCGCTTAGAAACAGCAGGCCCGCAAGTACCAGATACCTTTTCATTTGCCTGTTCCTCTTTGAGCGCAGTCTCGAGACTGGCAAGATTGATCGCGTCATTGGTCTGCTTTTCCCAATATTCCCGCTCGATCTTGTCGATAGTTGCCTGAGCGGCTTTGCGGTCTGCATCCCGCTTGATCTGATCGCGAGCGGCCCGCTCTTGCCAAACGATCCGCTCGTTCAACTGGCCGGCGCTGTATGATCTGCTCACCTCGAGGCGGTGCCAACCGTAGACGGCAACAAGCAGCAGGGCGGCGAAGGCGAATTTGATCCCGAAGGATTGAAGCGACGGCATCATTGTTGCTCCACCGAGACGTTGGCGGTGGTAGGCCCGCTTTGGTCAAGCGCCTGCGTCGTCACGGCGGCCTTGTCCTTGTTGCGATCGTCGAGCACGCCGCCGAACACATACCCGTTGGCGATAATCCCGATCAGCAGGAACGCGCTGTTGACGATGTCCTGGTTGAGCCGGGTGTCAGCACCGAAGACGGTCAAATAGACGATCACCAGGTCACAGACGGCCAGAGATGAAAAAACCGCCCACCGGCGCCAGAGCCATGAACGCTCCACCATCACATGCGCGCCTTCACATCGGCGCGCATCTTGTCGCCGCAGGCCTTCGCACCTTTGACCGACGGGTCGAATGCCAAACGTGTGAAATCCCACTTGCCAGCCTGCTTGGTGCCCAGGTTCGTCTGAACTTCGGCATGCGACAGGATGGTCTTGTCGGTCACCGGGATTTTGTAGAAGGTGGCCAGCTGCGCGATGACGTCCATGGCGCTCGCCCACTGGACGGCTGTCATGGGAAACTTGCCGGGGTTGAAGGGGCTTTCGATCGCTCCGGCCATACAGGCAAGCGAGACGCCGATCGCGCGGGTATTGCAGCCGCGCGTGTGGGCGGCATAGTCGTCGTCGCCCGTGTTCACATTGTCGGCGATGTCATGATCGCCCTTCACCAGAAGGCCCGTGCCCTCGACAATGAGGTGGTAGTGCTCCTTGTCGAGATCGGAGGCCCTGTAAGCGCCGGCGCTCCAATGCGCGACAATACGGGTCATCGTCACCGGCTGCATCCATTGCAGCGGAATCTTGATCGTCATAGCGATGTTCCTTGAGGTTTTAGGAGAGGTCGCCCTTCCAGGCGAACTGCGCGGCTATCGAAGCCGTTTGATCACACGTGCCGGGATTGTGCAGATCGATGCAAATAAAGCCGGACAGCGCCGAAACGGAGCGCTTCATCCACCAGTTGCGAACAGTTTTGCCGCCCGCGAATAGGTGTGCATCTTTGAGATTGAACGACGAGAGATCATCTGCGAAACCGACCAGAACTTCCATGCAAGTCGCATTGCAAGCCAGTAGGTTCAAAATTGACGTTTGCTTGGTCTGACCAGCGGAAAACGCGATCCGTCGGGTTTGACCGGCAGGCACGATGACTTCTCGCGCGCTGACGTCCCAAAGCCGCCAGGGAGCAAGGATGGCAGGCATCGGTTCGGCGAAATCAAGGTAGCGGACATTGGTCGCGAAGCGGCGGGATGAGAATAATTGTCCGCGATTGTTGGCGCCGACCGTTGCCGTGAAGAAGATTGGCTGGGCTCCGATGGCAAGAATTTTGTTTTTGAGGATAAGGAGGTTGGCCTCAAAAACACCAGCCGCAACCGAAGCGTAGAAATCGTTCGTGCTGACGAGTACCCAGACAACGTCGGGGTTCTCAGGCGTCACGTCTGCGTCGAAGCGGGCGACCATCTGGTCCGAACGATTGCCATTAACGCCTTTGGCAACGACGGTTGCGTTTCCTAGCCTTGCCGCGAGCGCGGTTGCTATCGGATATCCCGCTACCGCCCAGCTATCTCCAAAGAGGACATGCTTGCCTTGGTCAAGGTTAAGCGGAGGACCAACGATGCGGTGAAACTCGATTTGCCCAACACCTGCATTCCAAGACGAACCGGAGCCTCCCGAAACTACCCGCAGCCGGACTGGCTTGGTTCCATCCGCGTGGAAGGCAACTTCAACAAGATATGTCGCCTCGTAACCCCGCAGCAGGCCACTTGAAGCGATCGTTTGGAAACTGCCATCGGGCATCTTTTCCTCGACAGTTACAGTCACCGAATTTTCGCCACCCGCACGCAAGCCGGTATTTACAACGGTTTTAGCAATATAGTCGCCGCCAAGTGGTGTGTAGAGCGGACCCTTCACATCGCCGATTGGGGCATTGCCGATGATGACCGCCGCGCGCTCACCTACCTGGTCCCCTCCCAGATAGGTATAGCTTTGCACCGGGGTCACATTGACGATGGCGCCACTTGCTCCGACCCATGCGTCGATATCGCGGTAGACCTTTTCAACTTCACGGGCTTGACCGCGAATAGGATCGTTGATCTGCCTCAAGGCGGTATCGACAATCGTTGCCCCAAAGGGAAGATTCGGATGGGCATCGTCCTTGTAGGAATTGCTGAGGGTGCCGCCAGAGGCAATCCCGACAGGAAGAGGCCGGTCGCTTTTCAAAAGGCCAGTAGAGCGGTCCCGGAGCCGGAAGGCGTAGCGCTGTCCGTCAATCGCGAGGTAGTTGACCAGCATACCCGCCGTGAAGCCACCTATGGAAGACACGGGTATATCGTAAGCGCCGGCTGGCACGTCTGTAGTGGTGGTTGTGGCGTAAATCTGGGTCTCGAACGTCCCAGGATCGGCGGGGCTCCACCCGACGCCGAGCATCGCACCCCAATGCAGGTCAATTACCATTGTTGATTTCATGGACTGGTACCCATTTGTGAAAAGCAGCACGAGGCCTGCCACGAAAAGCAGGCGGAGAGATTGAAGTGCTGGTCTTGTCAGATGGGGCAGAGGGCGGACTCTATGTCAGAATGAAGCGCACTCTCGCGAGGGCGGACAAATCATTAATCAGGGTCGTCGCGTCTGACAATAACCTAGGATGCTTAAGCAATCGCGCCCTTGATGATGGTAAAATTGAACACCAGCGCTTCCGCCAGCGCGCCGCCGGTCCTGTTGTAGAGGATGACGTTGAAACTGCCGTTCTGCGGACGAGCCCAGTAAATGTACGTGTCGTAACCCGCAGCACCGCTGACCAAATTCAAGATCACCGTGTCGGTGTCGGCGCAGAACGTGTTCGTGACGGTGAAGACGACTGTGCTTGCGGAGGCCAGAGATGCGCCATGGGTCGTGATGCGGCCGGTGGGCTTGCTGAGAGTGACACCGGTAGCCTTGGATGTCGCTTGAACGACTGCCCCGCCGGCGCCTGCAGCATACCCCAGTGAAACGGCCGAAGGGATGAGCAAGCCACTGACGTTGAACGCTTTGGCAGCGTTGGTGAATTGATACTTTGTGACTATCCAGTTCCCGCCGCCGAGTGAAACAGCCTCCAAACAATCGTCCCCAGTCGTCTGGATATTTGCATAGCCCGGAAGAATGAGCGACGTGATGTTGTGGGTCAGCATCAGCGAACCGGCAAAACGAAGGCGCCGGATCGTGCCCGCCGCTGCGGTCCCGAAGCTGGTGATCGTCGTTGAACCCGTAATAAGAACGGATTGCGAAGCCGCAGCGCCAATATCGGCAGTCGCGGCCGATGCGACACTCGCGTAAGGCTGCAATGCATCGAGCTTAAGGGCAACAGAAGCGGTGCTGGCTTTCGATGCGAGAGCGGCCGTAACGGTTGCCGCAAAATTCTCATCGTCATTGATCGCGTCGGCAAGCTCCTGCAGGGTATCCAACTGACCCGGAGCCGAACCGATGATTAGGTCGAGCATCTGTCCAACGGTAAGACGTATCGTGTTCCCGTCTTTCATTGCTGGGATAACATAATCCCGCGTAGCCAGAGCCGACGCTGGGAGTGCGTCAATGCGGATGCCGTCCATTATGCCCATACCTCATAGGAAAAGGCCGCGCCGACGAGGTTCGGACCGTTGTACTGATAGAATGCCCGCGCCTGATACCGGCTATCGACCCGCATCCCGAGGTTGAACTCGACAACGCCCGCCGCTGACCCATCGACGTCCGTCATGGCGCCGATTGCAGCTCGTGGCTTGCGGCCCCAGTTGATGGACACCACCGTGCCGCTGGCAATCTGCGACGGCGTTTTGTCGTTCTCATAGGGGTTGTTGTCGGTGATCGCGGTTTCGCCAGAAAGCGTCGGGCGGTCCTTGTTCATCAGCTTCGTGATTGTCGGGATATTCGACGCGTTGGTGATCACCCTTGCGACGAGCATGTCGTCATAGGCGCTATCGAATGCGGTATTGGTTTCGGCGGCCGCAGTCGGATTGTAGGCAACGTCCGCCAGATCCTTCAACACGAATGTCCCGGATGCGCCGCCCGTCGGGGTCCAGCGCAGGTGATAAATTTTGCTCGCAGTCGTCGCGAGATCGACCTGAACCGAGGTGAAGGTGCGGATGCCACGGTGGAGAACGACAGCGCCGGCAGGAACGCGGACCTGACCAGTGCCGGGCGAGATGACATCGATCACACCGCTGTTGGTCGTGACCTCCGGAAAGATCGGAAGCCTTGCTTGAGCTTGGCTGAAGAGCACGAACTGCGAGGTGTCGCCGCCGCCGGTCGCGGCTGAGATCATAGCCTGGATAGCCTGCAGAACCGTCGTGTCGTCTTCTTCGGATCCAGCAATGCCGCCTTCCGTCTGGACGGACTCGAGTTCGGCCTCGATACGACCTATCAGGCGGTTGAACAGCGTCAGATCGGCAGAACCGCACGCGAAACCGTCGTTCTGTTCGTCAACGGAAGGCGAACGGTTTACACCGCCCGCTCTCCCCCAGGGAGGCGAGAAATCGGCCATGAAAAGCCCTTTCGATTTAGCAGGAGTATGGTTTGACGTCCTGGCGGCAGAGCCAGTCAGCGTCTTTGGTCAGCGGCCCGGTCAGGATCGGATCGCCGTCTTCAGTGACGATGAGCGTTCCATCCTCGGTCATAAGCGGCAAGCCGTCGGGCTCCCATTCTTCACAGAAGCCGCCCCACCCATCCCCAAATCCGAAAATGGAGAATGTGCCGAAATGCCAGCGCGTCGAAATGCCCGGCGCAATCGGTAGCGCACGCGGGATGACCTGCAGAAGTGCAAGTTCGAGTTCGGTGAGCGCGCGGAATGGTGCAAGGACGACTTGCCCATGCCCCGCATCCATCATCCGCGCCTGCGGACCGAATATGGCCTGAAGAGCAGCCGAAAGGTCTGCCCAGTTGTAGCGGGCCTGAAACTGATACGATCTCGAAATCAGAAGGCCGCGATAAACCTCGTCGTCGGTGATGCAAATCTCCGAGACGCCGTCTTCTCCGCAGCCGAGCCAAACTCCGCCCTCGCAGAAGCCGACGATCGGTCGCCCGCCCGGAATATCGATATCGCAAGCAAATCCGAACACGGGCTGCACATCGCACACGCAATGGCAGCGCGGAAAGCCCATCCACTTCCCGATGATGGTCAGCTGGTCGCCGACCGCCGTATCGAGGTTGAAGTATTCGGGCAGATCGCAGATCGCATTCTGCGCCTGCCATACCTGCCGCAGATACGACCGGATCATCGTCAGAAGCTTCGGGCTCTCCCGGTACTGGGTGATGATGCGATCGACACCCGATTCGACGAATGTTTCCTGATCAACGCAAGCCATCAAAGCACCGTTATTGTAACGTCATCGGCCGCCAGAGAGGCACGCTCGATGAAGCCGATGACGATGTCCGTGTTGTCGGTCTGGCTGATCTCATCGCGGCTGCCGTTGATCGAAATCACCTCCACATTCGAGAACGAATTCTCGATCACGGAACGCACCCGATAATAGGTCACATCGTCGCCGTTCAGGAGAAACAGCCCTTGCAACAGCGCTGCTTTGATGGCCGTGGCAGATGGTGGCGGGCAACCCAGGCTATCGCGGAAAGTGCGGACCTTGACCGTCAGCTCGACCGGCACGTCAATCGGGCGAAGAACCCGGAATGTCCGGCAATAGCCATCGACAGAACTCTCGATCGCGGTGGAGCCAAACATTGTCACTCCGGGCACGATGTATTTTCGAATCGTGTCGGCGATGTCTTCATCGTTCCCGCCGGTCACCGCGATGCAGATTGATCCGCCAGGCATCAGATTGTCATCGACTGCACCGGTGTCGTTCACCCAGACGTGGGAGTATGTGACGCCCGGAAGAGCCGCGATCGCTCGGCTTACGTCCTGAAGGTCGATCCGCGCCTGTCCAGCGTTAGTGATGGCGCGCCGATACTGCTCGTCCGCTTCACCCACCGGCCGGCGAATGCGGCGGATGCGGCCGATTGTATCAAGCCGCGTGCCCTCTGCCTGGTCCGGATCCAGCGCCTGATAGATGTCCTCGTCGAGTTCCCATGTTTTCACCAACGCATCGGCGAATATGCCGTTGATCTGGCCAAGCGGCGATTGAGACGTCTGGATCACCCCAGGCCCGAATTCAGTGATGAGGAAGGCCTCGATTTCGGACAGGATGACGGCAAGCGGTTTGCGGACGAAACCCGTCGGCTGCACGCCATATTCGGTCATATTGCAACCTCTTCGTCGTACTTTGTGAGAACTTCAACACCCCGGATGATCAGGCCGCGCGATGCCCGGTTGAAGCCAACCGAGAACGTGGTGATTTCCGTAACGGCATCCGTGTCCAAGATTTCGGCCTTGACCACGCTTTCGGCGAGCGCCGGGTCATAGCCCCGCCCAAGGATTTCATTGAGCCATGGAACACCGGCTGTCGTGTCCAAGAACCATTCGCCCTCGAACGTGCTCAGCCGCTGGCGCACATGCTGCCCAACCGCCAGTGCACCCGTTACCATGGCGAGATTGCCATCAGTGGCCAGATACAGGTCATTGGTAGCGTGATCGATTGCCAGCCCGAGACGGTCACTCATAGCGCCATAGCCCTTACCTTGGCGGCCAGAACCATCAGTGCCGCACGGTTCTGCAGCTGATGGCCGGACCCGCCGGATGATCCATAGTTGATCTGCAGCTGGTCGGCCGCGACCAGTTCCATGAACGTGGCGATGATGTCGTAGAGGTTGCCCTCGGCGCCCTCGATCTTGAACTTGCCATCGGGCGAGCCCTTGATGCCGAATGTGCCTTCAGCGTTGAACCGAAGGTGCGTATTGTCCGGGTCGACATTCGCCAGCGGGTCGGAGAGACTGTCCCCACCTGCAATGGTTGCGCGCATATCAGAGAGCGAAAATGACCGGCGGTCGTATGGCTGGCCACCCTCGCCCGCCTCGTAGTTATCCATTGATCGCATTGCCGGCGTGAGCATGACCTTTGTGCCGGATGGAATGGGGAATGTGACACCGGCGTTTGCCGTCCGCTGCAGGTCTACCGGCACCTCGTAGAGATCGGGCATATCAACCGGCTGGCCGTTGTGAATGGGCTTATAAAGCGGCTTGACGGTCGCGGTTCCGGCTGCGGCATCATAGGAGACTATCTCGCCAGGGATCGGCCCCCACTGGTTTTCCTGCTGGTTCTGAACCTGCTGGCCGACAATATCTCGCTCCTGATTGGTGCGCTTGCCTAGATAGCCGGTCACTTTGGAATTCCTTCGTCTACCTTGCCGCCCTTGATGGCCTCGCCTTCAATGTCGACGTCAAAATTCCCGGTACCGTTATCGCCGGAGTAAGTGACCGAAGTCACCCGATACATGCCATCTGCTGCATTCATCTCAAGCGTCTGGCTCTTGATTTGCACCCGGCGGTTTGGGCGGATTTCCGGGTTGAGCAATGCTTTGACGCGGACCCCGTTGTCCGTGATTGCCGGCGTGCCGATCATGCCCGTATCCGGCGTAATCAACACCACAGATCCGACGTAGCCGTCCGACGGAATGATCTCGAGCGTTTCATTCTGGCTCGACCAGTAGAAGTTTTTCCCCCGCCCGATCGTGTCGAGTTCATCCCGGCACAAGCCGCAAACGGCATAGGGGCGTGGGAACTTCTCAGGCATATCGTCGGGAAATTTCCACTCGCCTCGATCGATACCTTGCTTTTCCATTTCCTTGTGCAGGTCTTCAACGACAGTCTTGACCGGCGTGCCTTTCGGATAGGATTTCGAAATCGTTGCTTTGCGCATTGCCTTCGATCCATCACCGCATGAGATCGTGGTGATGATGTTCGACTGGTCCCGCGTGTGCTCGACGTCACGCACCGCTCCCTTGAAGATGATGCCTACATTTCCACTCTCGCCAGGCGGGATATACCCAGCCTCAAGCGTGAGCTTATCGAAGACTTTACCGATGCTGTTGCGATGGCTTTCGTTCAAGTTGAAGATCTTGATCTCCGCCGAATTGGCCGAGGAAGACGAATCCTTGCTGATGCTGAACTCGATCCGCAGGTCATGGAGATTGATACCGCCAGGGTTCACGATGAAACCGCCGGTAAAGGTCGCGCGGACCTTACGAAGATACTGCTGCATCGACTTCCGCCTCGGTGGCGCTGTAGATTTGAACTTCGCCGTTCGGCAGCGAGACGCGGTTTGGGAGGGCGCCCGGCGTGGCGACTGACGCGAAGATCACACCGACCCCAAGATCGAATGCCTCGAGCAGATCAACACCGGTGACGATTCGGCGCCCATGCAGAACGGGAAGATCATCAATCGACAGGTCGAAAGACCACCTGTCTGCGATGGCGTTGTAACGGACGCGGAAGGTAACGCGGCGCCCGCCGATGACCGTCGAAAACTGCTGGTCGGCGTGATCCGTGATTTTGAAGGCGATCAATTGAACAGCCCTCGAATGATGGATTGATCCTGCCCCGCAGGAACGGTTGTCACGCCGGCATCTCCCCGTTGGACGGTTCCCGTTGCCCGATCGGCGGTAACGCCGTCCCTGGCCCTCTCCGGCGAAACTTTGGCCGCCTTGAGGCTCTTCGAACCGCCTGGGTTGCCCCCCTGGTCGGCTTGGCCATTGCGACCCGGCTCCCCGTTCGGGTCGGCAGCATACGAGGTGCCGACAATGATGATTTCCTGCAGGTCTATCCGGCACCGGAGCACGGTGGAGAACGTCGCATCCCGGTCAGCGTCTATCCTTTTGATCAGCATGTTCCGATAGACGGAAAGCCCCGTGACGAGAACAAACGGAACGCGGCTTTCCTGAAATCGCACCATAGCGGCATAGGTTGCCGCCGCCTTGTTGCTTGCAACGTCCAGCGTGATCTTTTTCGGAACAACGATCGCGTGGTCGGTTATCTTAGCCCCGGTCTCGATCGGGATTTCCGTTATGTCGAGTTCGGAAGCGTGCTTCTCGCTGACCACACAGTCGACGAAAACTGGCCCGATGGCATGGGAGAAGGCGATGGCTGACATCAGATTTTCTCCCCTTGCTCATGCCAGCTCGCACGCCTCGCCCCACCGGCGGCACCCTGCCCGGCCGCATTGCCGACCGCAGCGCCGACAGCGGCCGAGACGCCATTGACGCCATTGACCACGACATTCACGCCGCCCACGTTGACGGACTGGTCTCTATTGTCCTGCTTGTTATCGTTGACGACGGCCTCGGTAGCCTTCTGTGATCCGGACTTGTTGAGATTCCCCTCAAGGTTCTGAAGCAGATATTTGTAATCTGTCGCTTCCTGAGTGAAACCCGCAGTTGGCAGTTCGTCCGGCCGGTCGTGCATATTGGCGCCGGTGATATACTCGACGCCGCCATTGCCTTTGATGTATCCCGGCTTTGCTTGAGGGTTCTCGACCGCCTTGATCTTCTTGTTCTCGACGTCAAGCTTTTCCAGGTAGTCGAAGCCCTGTTTCGCGAGATAGAAAGCGCCGGCGAATGCTGCCAATCCAGCAGCAACCGGCCACAGCGCGCTTGAAAACAGGGTCAGGCCAGCCGCAGCGCCACCAAGGGCTGCCGCGCCAACCGCGAGGGCTTGCATGTTGTCGCCGACAGTCGCGAGATTGCCGTCCAGAAGCCCAGAGATAGCCTCGACGAAATCACCGATGACGCTGTCTCCACCCCGCATATAGGTCAGAAAGTCGTCGATTGCTGCAGCGATTCCGATAACCGCCGCCGTCACTGGGAAGAGGTACACCGCGAGCCCGAGTAGTGCCCATTTGAAGGTATCCCAAGCGCCCTTGTTGCGCTCGATCATGCCGGAAATGGTGTCGAAGTGTCTGCCGAGCCGAACAACCGTCTGCTCGACGAGATACGCACCGTAGCTCAATGCATCTCCGATGTTCTCAGCCCATCGATCGAGCGTGCCGTTGGCGTCAAGCCGCGCGATATAGTTCTGCAACTGCCCAAGGTTGGCTTTGATGTCGTCGAAGAATCCATCGCCGATCCGGCGCTTGAAGTCGACCCAGCTGTCGCTCAGGTTCGACATCATCCCGTTGAAGGTCTTCGACTGGCGATCCATGGCGCCATTGAAGCGGTCGCCGAAGTTGTCTTTCAGAAACTGCACGATCTCGGTGCTGTTCTTCTTGACCGTCTTCGTCAGTTCCTTGCCGTTCTTCGACCAGGTGAACACGACATTGTCGCCCGCCTGCTTCGACTTGATGCCGAATTCCTTCAGACGCTCAAATTCGCCCGTGGCAGCATCTGCAACGGCTTCAACGCCCTGCATAAGACCTTTGCCCATCGCGCTCGCGGCATCCCCCACGGCCGACAGCGTGCCATCCATCGGGTCGAGGCCATAAGCCTTCAGGCGGACGAAGGCCTCTGTGACCTCCCCGACTTCATAGGGCGTCGTCTTGCCGAACTTCGCAACCCAATCCAGCGACTTGCGGGCTTTGTCGGCAGACCCTTCGATCGTTTCGAGGGTGGCCTGATAGCCTTCAAACTGAGCCGAGGTCTCAATAACGGACTTGCCGAGCGCGGCCATGGCGCCGGCGGCGATCGTACCGGCTGCAATCGCGAATGTGCTGATCCGACTGGCCACGGCATCGAGGGACTGCTTGAACCGCGCAAGGTTCGCCTCCCCTTTGATGTCGTAGCCGAGGACGGCAACCAGTTCTTCAACGATCATGAATTGAAATCCGATTGTTTTGAGGTCATCATTGCCAGATGGGAAAAGTCATTCTGACATCAGTGTTCACACTCACCGCCACAGTGGCTATCGCGGCAAATGTTTCGGACATGACGACCGCCCGCGAGATCGGGCAAATCGTGGCCACAGCAGAGCTGTGCGGCTATGCTCTCGATGCCGACAAGGTCGCAGAGATCGTTGGCAGCAAGATTGCCTCAATGGATGCTGTTTCGCGCAGCGCATATCAAAGCGGTGGGGGTGCTCATAAAATGAGAATGAACACCATGAGCGAGATAGAGCGAAAAGCCGCGTGCGCTATCCAGGCAAATCTTGCCAAGCAGTATGGCCTGGCACCCTAGTTCGGTGGATTTGCGTTCTCCTGCATCGCCGCTTTCAGATCCAGCGCTTCATGAGCGTCTAGAACGTCGTCGAGCATCACCCAAGTTTGGAGATCACGCTGGGTGTAGATCATGGGGTCGGCGAGGATCGGCCGCCACAGGAACAGGTTGATGTTGGGCGCGATCCGCTCGACCTGACGGTCGCTCAGGCCTGGCCCTTCAGCGCGCGGCCGCCATTCGCCAGGGCGCCGGAAAAAAAACTTCCGAACTGTTCCTTCAACACCCACACCACTACAGGAATGATGTCACCGAGGGAGTCGCTGAAATCCGCGTTGAGATCGACGCTTTCATAGTCTCCTGAGGGCCGGAGCATACTCGTCTTTTCGACGATATCCTTGATGAGGTTGGCCAGTTCAGCAGGCTCGGATTGAGTAAAGATGTCGGATAGTGCGGCGATAGCCGCCGCATCCGCCTTTGCTTTGTCCTTTACAGAAGCGCCCTCGGTTCTGCCGCCGAAGATCTCCGGCAGACGGGAGATTCCCTTCCCGACCACGCGGAGCAGACGCGCCTGCAAAACCAACGCTTCCAAGGCCAGCATGGGGGCGAACTTGAATGTTCGTCCATTGATTTTCTTATCAGCCATTTGGGATCTCCGCGTTCCACTGAGCAGTCCAAAGTATCCATTCGCGCACAGTGGCATTCACGCCTTTGCTGTCGGATGGAGATGTCTGAATAAAGCAGCGATCCGCCGACCCACCTTCGTTCGAAACCGTGTCTATGAAAGAGAATGGAAAGGCTTTTGCATCCGCCCCCAATGTCTGCTGTCGCTTTTCCTTTTGCATCAGCAGCCGGTGCGTCGGGCTTGTGTGCATCAGTTTAATACTGATTGTTGCCGACCGGTTCGCCGAAATAGAGAAGATTCCAGACCCATCGCCTCCGATGACCCCGGTGCCTTTATCAGCCCCTGGACTGACAACGATTGCATCGTCACCATCCCACCATCCTTGAACCTGCTGTCCGTCGACGGTGGCAGCCACATTAAGCGCGCTATACGCGGAAGAAATTGCCATGTTCGTTACCTTTCAGACAGGCGTTCTTAGAATTCCATGGAATAGTTGACGGTGGCGTAGTGCACGCTGCCGGCGTAGCGGAACCGGCACGCAATAGCCGGCGCAATGCGGGATGCCCGCTGGGATGCCGTCACATCCGTGTAGACGTTCGGTATTGTGATCTCGACCGCCGGCGAATATTCACCGTTAATGTCAACGTCACGATCCACGATGCCTGCGCGGACCCCCTGCTGCATGACCATTCGGATCGCGCTTGCAATCATGTTCATGCCGATTGGTGTGTAGAAAATCTTCGCGTTATTAAGGAAGATATTGAGGATTTCTTCCTCTGTCCGGCTGACGATCCAATCCGTTGCATGGATTGTGTCGATAAAGACGTTTGCCTTCAGCACGGAACCCTCAACAATGAAGGCCTGTCCGCCGATATCGATGATTGTATTTGCAAGATGCCCTGCAGTTGTCGATTGGCCAAGCCCAGGAGTGAAGCCCGTAACGGCGGTCAGTGCAGCAGATGCAATATTCGCTGCGGGGATCGTCGGCGCACCTTTGAACTTGCCCGTGTAGCCGCTGTCTGCATCGTCAAAATTGCGCGTAGCGAAGTAAGCCGCAGCGGAAGCTGAGAGATAGTAATCTACGACCGGATGGTAGAAGATTGCAGTCCTTTCATAAAGACCCTTGTTCGCGGAAGCGATCGACGAGGTAGTACTGGTAGGGTCCTCTGTGTCATCATTGTTGCTGTCGATAAGCGCCAACTTTCGCTTGCTTTCAGTCCAGACGAGAAAGCCGACGGTCGCAGCGATATCTCGAAGCTCATCCGTGACCGTGAGAAAGTACCAATCGTTGTCGGCGGCTGCCAGCAGATCCATTTGGGCTTGCAATTCAGCACTGGTCATAGTGGCGTCGTCGACAATATGGCCGACCTTGATCTGTGTCGGGCGCACAGGGCGAGAAAATGCCGTATTGGCCGCCTTATACACGCTCGAAGTGGTCGCCCAATCAGCAGCAACTTCTTCAATAGTTGCGTACAGTTTGGTCCGGTGGGCAGCATCGACTTTGCCATTGACGCTGGCGGTCGTGACAATGAGTTGAGTACCGAACCCCCGCCGAGAAACGAAGCGGTCTTTCCGCGTCATCGTGACGTTCACGACCCGGCTATATGGAATAGTTGCCATCGGTTGATCCTTTCGCTAGGTCAAGGCAAGTTTTTTGAGATTGTAAATGGCGCGACATCAATGGTGTCGACGACGAAGCCATCACGGGTCAGGCCACGGACAAAGATGTCCATCTGTGCACGCGGCTCCCAGGCATTTTCAATCATGTCCGGTACGTTCCGGATCTGGGAAAGTTCGTGGATCACGAGCGCCGGTAAAAGCGGCTCGATCACCTGGGAAAGCTTTACGGCCGAGACGATAGGCCGCAGCCGATCGGTCGGGCCCGGTCCATATGCGTGAACCGAGAACCGCCATTCCACCTCGATGACCGGCGCCGCGCTGATCTGCGTTTTGCCCTCGCTATTCGGAAGGCCGGTATCGGTGAATTCTACGTTCTGGGCGTGCTCGCGTACCTCGGATGATCCGGTGTAGTTGACCATGATGTAAGGAGCAGACGGGCGCTTGATGCCCTGATGGTCCTTGATCGTCTCGACGTTGGCCACCGACGCGATCCAGCGCACAATGGCGCTGTGCACCTCATCGTTCGTCATGACTTCACCTTGCCCAGCGCTGCGCGATAGAAGCTGCCCTCGTCACGCGGCCAGTCAAACAGCACGCGGTAATTGACGCCCTTCGATGTGATCACGTCGTCGACGGCCATCTCTGAACGGCTCCATGCGATCCAACCTGCTTCGGTGCGGACGCCTTCTGGCATATCCATCAACTGGTTGCCTTTTGCCGGCTGGATGGCGGCGCGGATGGCTTCAGTGGTTGATGCGCCTGGCACCCCGTCACCGTTGGCGTTGTAGGTGCCTTCCGCGCGGCGGGTCCGAGTGACGGTTATCGCCTCCCCGTCAATGGCGATTGCAACGTCGATCATTGATCAATCTTCCATGTGACAGAGCCGACCATTTCGCCGGTGTCGATGAGCGGGTTGCTCGATCCCTTCAGCGCGATTGTGACCAGACTATTCGGCGGCGACGAAAGCGAAGTGATCTCGTCTTTGATGTCTGACGAAGCTTTGTTCCCGAGCTTCGAAAGAACCGCTCGCGTATTGGTTTTGCCCAGCAGCAACTTCGATGCCGAGGCCTTCAAAGCAGTTTTGTAAGACCCGGCGTTGCTCCGAATTGCATTGCGCATAGCCGGCCGCTCCGGAACCGGGCCACCCCAGCCACCGCCGGATGCACCGCCGGCAGTGCCGAACTCATTCCAGACTGCCTTTTGGATGTTGTGCGAATCTGTCTCACCTGCCGGAAAGCCCACCTTGATCCGGCGCGGACCGATGATCTGGGAAGGCAGCTTGACGTGCGTTGTCCGCTTGACCGTGATCGAGAACATCAGACCGCGATCGGGCCCGCGAAATTCATCCGCAGAAGCGCCAGGAACTGTTTTCCGTATTCCGTCGAGCCGTAGAGGCCATCTAAGCCAGATGCGCCACCAGCGGCTCCACCTGCCCCGGCAAATTCAGTTTCGACGTCGCCTACCTTGCGGCGTTTGACCGGGCCGCTGTTGCCGACGCCGTTCCCGGTTGCACTCCGGCCGGGCTCACCTTCCATGCTGAGCATGTGGGCGGTCAGAAGCATTTGCGCGCGTGCGCGGTCCCGCTCCAACCAGGTCTCACCAACCTGCGCAATCGCATCGGCCAGCACCAGCGTCACCAGAACGTCAGACACGGTGACGAACTCGGGATACCGGGCCTTGAAGGTCGATGCTGTCGGCGGGACATAGGCCATGGTCAGTCTTCCGCCTTGGCGCTCTTCGGGGTGGATGGCTTGGCCACTGTCGGAACCACAGGTGCGGGCTCTTCGACGATCACGCCAGCAGACAGCCAGCTTTTGGCGATGTCGCCATGCTTGATCACATCCCAGTTCGAGATTTCGACCGAGGTGAACGGGTTGATGCTTGGACCGCCGGGGACGTGCAAGACGCCCTCATGCTTTGAGGTGATGGTGGTCATGGGATGATCCTCTGGGAATGGTGCCCGGCAGTTTCCCACCGGGCTGTTGGCATCAAGAGGCGAGCTTTGCGTCGATCAGCTCTTTTAGCTTGGCAGTGCCGATGTTTGGGGCGTAGTCGAGCCCCAGTTCGGCCGCCTGCTTCTTGAGGTCTTCGCGTTCGCTTGTTCCAGCAGCCTTGAGCTTGGCCAGTTCGGCATCCCGATCGGCAAGCTGCTTCTTGAGGGCTTCGATCTCAGCCGAATCGGACGGGACCGACTTATCTGCCGTGGCAGACGCCGAGCCATCCGGGTTCGGGGTATATTCCCCTTTGATGGTGAACCACCCGGACGCATCCAGGTGTTCTTTCTCGCGGGCGTACACGTCGACCTCGACGGTCTGTTCCGGGTCGACGAGAACGGCGCCGCCGATAGCATTGACGCCGCGCGGTCCCTTCTGGGTGTTGGTGATCTTCATCAGCAATCCTCCTTAAATGCCGTCGAGATAACGGACGGATTTCGGACGGCGGATGTCGACGCCACCGAGGCGCAAGATGCCCGGGACATCGAAGCGCATCGGACCGGTCTGCCAGGCAGGCAGGAAGCGGAACGGCATCGGCATGTGCATCTTCAGCACTTCCGGTGAGCGGCGGTAAGCCACCATGCGTTTCGTGCTGCCGGCGCCGGCCGTATCGAGGAAGCCGAACATGCCCCGGATGGTCAGCGGCTGGCCGGTCGTGCGGGTGTAGATGTTGTTCTTTTCGATCCATTCCAGGATGGTCGTCTGGTTGACGGCGTCGATGCGGCGCGTCGAGAGATCGAGAAGAACGGAGTACGGGAACAGAACCGTATCCGCGATTTCCGCGCCCAGCGTACCGGTGAAAATGCCGGTGAGCTGACCGTTGACGTCGCGAAGGATCTGGTCGGGGGTCTTGCTGGCGAAGGTGGTGGCCGAACCCGTGCCGTCTGCCGGGGCAGTGGTAGCGGTGGGTGTGGAGGCGTTCACCAGACCGGTGAGGCCCTTGGCGGTATCACCGACGAAGGCGACAGCGTCGATCTTTTCTTCAGCAACACGACGGGCCATGGAAGCCTTATCGGCTGTCAGGTTCATGCCGAGCAGCTGAGCCGTGCCCAGTTCCTCGAGATTGTACCCGTAACCGATGGCGGCCATGCTGACGCCGGTTTCGAACTTCTCGCGGGTCAGCTCGACCTTCGGGACGTCCTGAGCGTTGCCGTTGAACCACTCGGCGCGGCCGACACCGTCCATCGAGAAGTACGTGACGGACTGGATCCATTCCGGCGCCGACGTGTCGACCGGGATGAGAGAGGGATACTGAATATCCTGGTAGCGGATGGCATAGACCGTCGGCTCGATGAGAGAAGCCTGACGGATGAGGAAGCTCATCGCGACCTGCTGAGCGTCCTGCATATTGAGTGCGTTCATGGTTGACGCTCCTTTTAACCGAGGCGAAGCGCAGCGAGGGCCGAACCAGCAGTGCTGGAATCCCACTGAGCGCCAGCGATGAGGGTGTTGCTGGTCGAAACGTTCGTCAGAACGCCTGTTGCCGGCACGTAGTAGACGGGGTCACCTACCGCGACCGCGACAGAAGCCTGGACGACGATGACGCCCTTCTTCATGAGCGCGACATTCGAGTACTGCTCGTACTTGCCTGTCGGCTGGGTGGTGTCGAGAACCGCGATGCCGGTGAACTTCACCGTGATTTCGGAGTCGACAACCTGATTGTCAGCCGTGCCCTGCACGCCGACCTTACCGAACCCGATGCCTTCAACGTCTTCCGCAACGCGCGTAACGATGACGTTCGGCTCCATGTTGAGGACCATCCCCTCGACCCAGCGGGCGTGAGTTGCGGCGTAAGTGCTCTGGATAGTGGGCATTATGCGGCTCCCTTCGACTGCCAGGCCGACGTCATGTTGTCGGTCATGGCTTTGTGTGCTGCGTCAGCAGTGTTGCTGTCATTGGTCGGCTTGATGCCATCCTTGACGACTGCGGCGAATGGATCGGGAGCGCCCTTGGCAGCATCTTCGACTAGGAGGTCAAAGCGAGCATCGATGTAGGCGTCTGCCTTGCCAGCCACGGCGGCATCACCGATCTTGGCGATAACAACGGCCTTGCGAATGCCGGCGTCGGTGAGACCTTCAGTCTTCACGTCCTTGGCAATGGCCTTGGCGACGGTGATAAGGTCAGCGCGAGCGGCAACCTTCTTGTCGAGATCAGCGTCGGAAAGCACCTTGGCCTTCAGGTCGTCGATCTCGGCGTCCTTCTTGGCGAGAGCGGCATCCTTGGTGGCAAGTGCCGCCTGGCTGGCCGTTTCCGTTGATGTGATTTTGGCGATGGCATCGGCAAGCCGCGTCTGCAGCGTTCCGATCACTGCGGCGCCCTGGTCGGTTACTTCAACCGGGATGCCGTCGACGGTAACCGTCTTCAGGGTCATGATCTTTTCCTTTTCGGTTTGATCAAGGGTGACGGGGCTCGCGCCCCAGCTTCCCACACCGTCACCGATGCGAGCTTTTGAACCAGCCCGCGCCTTATCGACGATGGCGAGGTGGTTGATTTTGATGTCCTGCTGTTGAGCGTCGTAGGCTTGCCCATCGGGCGCCATACCGTCACCCCAGACCAGTTCGCAGGTATAGCCGGCCGACAGTTCGCGCTTGCCGCTCTCGACGGCCGAGATCGCGGCCGCATCTTTCAGGATGAGCGGGAGGTGAACCCATTCCCCGTCCTTCTTGGCGGCAGTGCTAACCTCTCCAACGGCGAGCGTTTTCCAGTTGTCGGCCGTGACCGCCTCAGCCGGGTGATCCATGGTGACAGGCGCGTGCGTGAAGCTCTGCAGGCTTGCGTCGGCAAAGACAGCGGACGCCGGCCGATAGACGCGAACGACGGGCATCTCTGGTTTGCCGACCTCGTCACCGGAATAAAGCTGAATGCCCGTGCGCACCGAGCGCGCCTCGGCGATCAGATAGCCGTCGGCAGTCCGGCGCGTACCCGCGAACGGTGCAGCATCGATAAATTGCATGACTTTCGTCCTTGATTGCGTTTAGATCGCCGCCCATGACAGATGATCAATTCCGCGAACTCAGAACCTTGATCCTCGACCAGAAGGTCGAAATCAAAGCATTGGCAATGACCGTTCGGAGCCTTGAGCGGCGCTTGAATGAGCTGGCTGCAGACCCCGATCTAGTCAACGAGATGAGTGAAAAGCCCGCAAGCGTGTACATCACAGACGAACTCAACGACCTGATCAAAACACGATCACGCCCCTAGCCCTGCACCTGCAAAGCACGGGCTTGCCCGGCGGCAGGCCCTGTTCGGCTCCCGTCGACTGCCCCCATTTGTAGACCGTGCCGTTCAACTGCCTGTGGCGCTCCCTGACCCGCTCATCAGCGACGGTTCTCCACTCGTATTCGTCGATGCCGGCCTGTTGCTGCCGGATCTGGTCCATGTCCGCATGGAACTTGCCCATCTGATCGCGGGCAATCGTCTGTGCCCGGCGATCGGTAATCCCATACTGTTCGACCAGAGCCTTGCGCAGCGTCTTGACCGAGTTCCCGGCCAGCGAGTTTTCAATGACGGTCTGCTCGACCCGGCGGACCACATCATCCGCCAGGCTTTTGATCAGCGAGACATTGCGGGCAATTGCCGCTTCCAGATATTCGCCAAGGTCTTCCTCGCGAACCAGTGCCCGAACATCGATGCCGATCGCCTTCTTGACCGTGGCCGCGAAATTATCCGTGTGCCGCTTTGCCTCAAGATTGAGGATGCGGTTGACGGTGTCGGTCGCGATCCGCTGTAGAGCGCTGGAAAGAGCATGAAGCCGGGCGAACGACATTCGATCCACGTCAACCGTCAAACCGCTCTGCTGGCGCTTCTGGGCTCGCTCTTGGGCATATAACGGAATGATCCCATCCCGCGTTTCCGCCGCGAACGCTTTGAGCATCGCCCGGAGCGCAACGATGTAGTCCATGTCTGCCGCAAGCCGGGCCGGTGGCGTCTCAATAAAGGCCGTCGTGCTTTTCGGGCGTTTGGCCAGTTTGGCGGCTGAGTAGCGAAGCATCAGCCTTCCTTTATTCCGGCCTTCCAGTCATCGTTGACCTCTTCGAACTGCTCAGGTCCGAGCACGATCTTGCCCTTGTAAGGCTCGACCTTGGACAGATCGACGCCCGCCGCATCCCACGAGATGGTGATGTGCGGCTGATAATCGGGATAGTCCGTCTCGGCCCCCATGCTCTTGATGTCTTCGTGACGCCAGGCAAGGCGTGTGCTGGCAAACTGGAGGACGACCGCCTCGCCAAACTTCTCCATCAGGCGCGGGCCGCCCGGCGCAATGGTGATATGGCCATCGTCTTCTGACGACCATTCTCCTGCCTGACCGACCTTGATCCAATCGAGCATTGACCGGGTGTGCATGATGGTGACGTGCAACCCGTCCTGCACCGTGTCGAACCCCTGCCCTTTGGCCCATTCCACAATCTCGGCGGCGTTCAGGACGTCGCGGCGAATGTAGAGCGTGCGAGGCGCGGCGTCGGCGGTGACCTTGGGAGGCACAACGTCGTCTACTTCGTCGTCCTCGCCATCCTTGCCCAGATCAGGATCGAACCCTTCGCCCGTCTCCGCCATGACCTGATCGAGGCCGGGATAGAAACCGCTTTCGATAAGCTGGTTGCCGACCACCGTCCGAAGTTCGTTCGCCATGAACAACCCGCTGCTGGTAAGCACCTGGGCCGTCTCGGCGTTCATCTTGCCGATCTCCGCCAGTTCCTTCTCGCTCATCTGCTCGAGCGGCGACCACGAGTAATAGATTTCGGGCGGGCGCGAACCGAGGGCCGACCGGATAAGGCATTCATCCAGGCGGTAGAGCGCCGGCGTTAGTTCCAGCGTTTGGATCGAGGCAACCCGATCGTGGTAGTTTTTCATGTCGCTGGTGCCGGTGGAACTCATGCCCGACGGCGACTGACCCAGCAGGCGGGTGACGGGTATGTCGGCCGCACCGGCAACGATCTGCAGGAACGTCTGCATGACCTCGGGCAAAGTAGCGAAAGAAACCGTCTTGCGTTCGTATTCCTCGTCCTTGTCCATAATCAGAGCACGGTTGATGCCCTTGGAGGTCGCGGCAAGCGAGAACCGTTCGATCACCTTCTTTGCGTAGCCTGGATCCGATAGCTGGGACATGAAGTTCGGCATGCGGAACACATCGACGTTGGCTTCAAATACCAAACTGGCGATGTTGGCAGCGGTGGCGTCGGCATTTCGCATGGCCGAATAGACCGATTCCAGAATGCTGTCGCCCCAGCCCTGGTTGAGACCGGACGCCATAACGCTGTCAGCATGAGGCGCACCTACGAATACCGCGAACCGCGAAGGATGCACACGCACCATGGCCGTAGCGCCGGTCACATCATAGTAGGCTGGGCGGCCATGAAACTCGGACATGACGTCCTGATCGATCGGCCCGGCCATAAGATCGCGTCGGGTAAGAGGCGTGAGATACTTGATGCCACCCTTGGTCACACGTTCTGGGTCAAGCGGCTGAATCAGATCGGTTTCGCCCGTGCCGATGTAGAGCGCAGCGCCGCCCCAAAGGCGGGCCTTTGTCTTTACCTCAAGCAGTTTGTTCCAGAAACCAAGGCGGTTTTGTTCCGCCTCGATCAGTTCGATCTGTTCCTTGCTGGCCTGCCAGTCCCTGCCCTTGCGGACAGCGTCCATAGCCGGGATGTCGACGATCTTCTTGCCGAGCCAGTTGGACCGGTAAATGTTGAGCAATTGGGCGTCGTCGACGAACTGCATGCCATATGACGAGGCCGCCAGCTTGTCGCGCAGCGGGTCGCCCATGCCAGCAACCACCGAGCTGAGGCTATCGCTCATCTTGAATGGCACGACCTCACCCATTGCGTTTTTCTTCCCGTGTGAACCGTGGCGGATTGCGCAGGATATCCCGCGCTACCGTCGGCAACGCCTTGACGACACCCTTCACGCCCTGTTTGCGGGCGTCGGCCAGCATCTTCCGGCGTTTTTCGCAAGAACCGCAGGCCATGGGCATCCTCATAGGTTGTCGAGTGTGTAAGTGGTGCCGAGCGCCAATTCGTTCAGCGCATCCGCAAAGGCGTCGATCTGGTCGTCGAACTGCGCGCTTGGGAATGAGCAAACCTCGTCGAGGAAGTCTCTATTCCACTCACCGCGCAAAATCTTGATGTTGCCCGCCTCTGCCTGTGCAGCAGCAGGCTGAGCCCGAAGTGACTTTTCACCACTGACCGTGGCCACCTTGACCGGATACCCAGCCAGAAGCTTGACCTTTGTTTCAGCGTCTGCTTTGCCAGCAGCGCCAGGGTCTTGCGGCATTCGAACCGTGACGTTCATGCCGTCTTGAGAAGCGTGGTTCTTGAGTTTGATGTTCACCTCGTTTGGCGACCACCGGCCCCGGTCCACATGCTCGACATAGAATGTGCCGGCGACGTAGAGCATCCGCAGGCCAACGGTCCAATCTGGCTGTTTCCCCGGCTTTTCCTTTGATGCCGCGAAGTCCCAGGCTCTTACACGTTTGCCACCCGCTGGCACCGCATCGACAACCTCAAAATCCCCACGCTGGAACATACCGCCAGAGCGAGGCGCTGGGCGCTGCTGATACTGTCCGGCGTAGGCATAACTGCCCATGTCACGCTTGAGCTTGGCGACCGCCTCTGCCGGGAACCTGTGTGGGTCCAGCAGCTCGCCATCGTAGGTGCGTGGGTCCGAAAATCCGATCTCTGTCGAGCAGGCCCGTTCCGCCTCAAATTCCATCGGAAGCATGAGATGGACATATTCCATCCCGACTTCCTCAATCACCCCTGAAACGTCTTCCTCGTGAAGGCGCTGCATGATGACCACGATCGCGGATTGCTCCTGATCGTTGAGGCGGTTCTGGGCGCCCTCTCTGAATTTGCGTGTTGTGGCCAGTCGATCGGCCGCCGATTCCGCCGTCTCGGTAGAGTGCGGATCGTCGATCACCAGCCGGTCGCCGCGTTGCGATGTGAGTGATCCGAATGGAACACCCTCGCGCGTGCCAGTCGCGGTATTCGAGAACGACGTCTCGCCTGTGCGGTTCAACTTCACATCGGGCCAGAGCGCCTGATACCAGTCTGACAACATCAGATCGCGGCACTTGCGCGTATCGCGCTTGACCGGCCCGTCATTGAAGGACGTGGTTAGATACCGCATGGACGCGAGACCGCGCGGGCCCCACTCCCATGCCTGCCACATCACCGAAACCAGCAGAGACTTGGAGGAGCCCGGCGGGACATTGATCAGCAGCCGGTTGATCCGGCCATCGGTCACCGCCTCAAGATGAGCGCAGATCGCATCGATGTGCCAGCCGTGGGTATATTTCGCCCGAGGCTCAAGCACATGCCAGGCTTCACGGACAAACCCCGAAAGCGTCTGGCACCGTGCCCGTATGCGCTCGGCGTCCTTGGATATCCGTTCGCGCTCTGCTGCGGCTGTCCGCCGGGCTTTCTCAGCCCTGATCGCCCTCATCATCGTCGCCGGGTCCACCGGCAAGCGGACCGAAGAGAGCTTCGAGGCGTTCCAGGTCATCAGCACTCACGTTTGAAAGGTCGATGGTTTGGATCGGGCCGCCGTTCGGACCGGTGTGCTGCTTCTTGTCGACGAGCAGACCATGCAGCTTCGCCTTACCCAATGTCGCGGCCACAGCGGCGCTCGATTGCTTCTCCGCTATTGCGATGCCCCGAGCCTCTTCAAGCTCGTCCGTGAGGCTCTGGATGGACACAGCAGCCCGTTCGGCCGCGCGCCCTTGGATTTCTGCCACCCGTTTAGAAATGCTTTGATTTGCTTTAAGCGTGGCTGCGTTGCCCCGGTTGGCCTTGAAACCCGCATCCTTGTAGGCATCATCTGCCGTCTTGCCTTTGGCGAGCGCCTGAGCGAACTTCTCATGCCGTGCGTTTTTCAGAACTGGCATGGTGAACCTTTGGAGGCGACATGGACTGGCTGGGATATAAAAAGATGATCGAAAGGCAACGCGATGAGGCGCTTGCTCAGATCCAATGGATGAAGGACCACAACCTCACGAGCCGCCAGAAGACTGCTGAAACCCCTGAGTGGGTAGATACAACGCAATCAAGCATCTATCAGTATGAGCGGGTAATCGATCTGCTTGAGAAACAGATTGCCCTGATCGATGAGAGGCATCTGACGGTTACAACTGAGCCGGAAATCTAAGCCGCGCGCGGCGAATGATCCTGGTATATCTCCGCCTTTCCGGCGAACGTCGTGTTGATCGCATATGCCCGGGCTGGCAGCGGGTTGCCGCTGATGCCGTCGAGATGATCGCATGTGATCGCAAGAGCGATAAGCACCGGGTGCTCTTCTCCGCTGTGGATGCTTGCGACCTTGGCCCGGATAATCGCGCTGCGGAGAACGTCGAGCTTGGCCCGATCATCGCTCTGATGCTGCGACATGTATCTGTCTGGCGACCAGTGGCCTTTGTTCACCCGGCGCTGGGCTTCCTCGACGAACTCGTCATCGGAAATGACTGCCCACTGTTCCGGTGTCATCGGGTCTGCTCGTAGATGCGCTGGTATTCTGTCCAATCGGACGTCGAATGGCAGGATGTGAGGAGAAGCACGATGATCAGGGCAATCCAAAACCATCCGATTTCGAAAGAGGCCTCATCGCCCTTGATGCTGAACCGGAGAGTGAGCCAGCCCTTTAGCTGCCTGACGATGGCTTTACCCACATCCCTCTCCTCCAACACAAAACCCCGCCATTGCTGACGGGGTTGAAATCTACCGGGCGCACCATAGTCGGCCCCGAAGGGTGGCGGTCTACGTGGGCTTTCCACCGCCTATTATCCAACTCGCATGGGATTCGTTTGCAGGTTTTCCCCATGCTCGGCTGCAATCCGCCGCCCGATCTTCATGCCGCCTGCTGGCGCTTCTTCGCCTCGCGCTGGCGGCGCATTTCATTCCGCTTGTCGGCCCATGAGAAGTCCCGAAGTTCGGGAACCGCGACCGGGCTGAAAGCCTCATCGTCTCGCCATGTGTATTTCCGGACAGGTGCTGCGATGTTGACTGAAATATCGCTGATTTCCGGGGCAACAGGCAACAGGTCAAACAGTGTAATATCGTTATTTTGCAAAGTGTTGCGGGCAAACCTTTGCTCAATTTTTGCGATTGCCCGATCTTTCCGCCTGCGCCCGGTCTCGACGTGAATGCCTTCCTCACGGCACCAGATCGAGAATGAACGGCCTCCAGCCTTGGCTTTTGCCCACCGCCACAGGCACCGGCGTTGGCTTTCGTCGGTGACGATCTTAATCAGTTCGTTGGCCCGTTCCCAGATAGCGATATCGGCGGTCTTGAGGCGTGTCGATCGGCTGTCCCAGAATGCATCTCGCTCTTCGGAGTACCGCTCACCGCCCCAACCCGCTTGATCGGCGTCGCTGTGGACGTAAGGCAGTGCCTGCGCCTTCAACCGGGCCGGGCGTGCTGTGTCAGGCAGACGCCGGTCAACTTCCGCAGCCTGGATGAAGAGTTCGGTGATTTCCTCACTGGTCATGCCTGTCTCCTGTCGTCGAAAAGATCGGTCTGCGCAGCGTTCGGGCCAAAGCGGCGGAACACCCGTTCATATACCATTCCAGACAGCACATGTCGCTGCGGGCAGATGCCGGATAGTTCTTGCGCAATGAATTGAAGCTGTCCTAGCGGGAGAGCGTCCCAGAGTTCGAGCCAATCGCTCGTATTTGCCTCCACAATGCCTCGGCAGGCCATGACCATGTCGGACGCCATCCACAGCCCGTATTCGTCCAGGAGGGCCTTGTTGTTCGAAGTTTCGGCAAGTGTGGTCAGCACCATGCGGAAGTGATCCTCACCGAAGTTCTTCAGGATCCGGTCCATGGTGGCGACGGCTCTTGTCTCGCCGATTTCAGGATACCGCCGGGCGTCGACGATCCGGATGCCGTATTCCGTGCAGATGCGTTCGACGCGGGGGTCAACCTGCATTGGCTTTCTCCCTCTGCTTGATCGCCTCTATTTTGCTTACCGCATGCATCATCGTCGTGTGGTCTCGCCCACCGAAGATGCGCCCGAGCTCGACGAAACTGATTTCCGGCTTCACCACGGTCTTGATCTCCCAAGCGAGCAACTGCCGCTCGTCAGAAATGCTCCTGCGCCGGGATGGACCGACAATCTGGGCATAGTTGGCCCCGAGCTCTATGCAACGGCCGACGATATAGCGCCGCAGATTTCCCACCGGCCTCGCCTCCTTCCACTCTCGCCAAGCAGTAACGTGCGCATCGTAGTATCGTCCCCCAGGCTGCGCTTCGGGCAATCGTGTGGAGTTCTGCTGTCGTGCGGGCTTGCCCATCAGCCGGCGCCGTCGCGCAGCTGCCTCTCGCAGGTATTGGTCAATAGATGAAATTGGGGCGATCTGGACCTGCATCATGCTGCTGCACTCCGGACCATCTCATCTTCAATCGCATTCCGCGATATGGCGAAGTCAGTATGAAGGATGCCGAACCCGCCCTCTTCCCGCCAAGCTCTGATGTTTCGTTCGAAGTCGTCGACGAGAATATCTCCCCTCGAATGCATAAACAGCGGCTTGTTGCGGCCACCCATCACCGGAAGGATGTGGCAGGACGAGGACAGATGCTCCCGTACCCATTCGCGCTTCTGCCGGGCAACGTGGGCATAGTTCGACTTCGGGCAGGCCGTCAGGATGATCGGATTGAGCCAGGATATCCGGTCGTAGAATTCTTTGGCGCCCGGCATCAGCGGCATGTCGCGGAAATAGGATGTGTGCCCGTTGATGGTTGCCCACATATCGTCGTCCAGCATTTCGCGGTGGTCGACACCGAACAGCGCCGGGAAATGCGCATCGAAATCGGCCATGACGCCGTCCAGATCGAGGTAAAGCCGTGGTCTCTTGCTCATGCCCGCACCCCCTTGCGCTCAACCTCGATCGTGCCGCCGCCCTTCTTGAACAGCCGGTTGGCCGCAGACTTGGCGGCCGAGCACCTATCCCCGGCACGGACGAGGTAATCCCCGTTGAAATACCGAAGCAGCGAGGCGTTTACCGCCTTCACAGCTTCAAGCTCGGTCGGGTAGACGACAGGCGCCCCGCTATCGCCCAGGATCGGCTTAGGGCGTCCGTCGCGGGCAAAGCGAACCATGGCCCACCATCCGGACGGGACGGCGTGTGCGTAGCCTGAATAGTGGTTCAATTCTCCAATCCTTCCATCATCCGAACAATGTGAGCTGCGCCGGCGGAGCCGCTTGCGGCAAGCCGAGTGACAAGAGTGCGGAGCGCATACGCTGCTTGAAGTGGGACAACTCCGTTTCCGAGCATGCGAAGTCGGTCCACGCGACCAATGTCCATGCGGGAGGCCAGCCCATCAGCCACTCGACGAAAAGCGGGTTCAAGCTCCGGCGAGGATGCGAGAGTGTCGCACCAACTGGATAAGTCAGCTGGTCCCGGAGCAAAGAGGGGTCGAAGCCAAGACGGCGCTGCGTCTTCTCGCTCACGAGAAAGATCTCCCGCGGCACTTCCCCCATGACCATTTCCGCCTGCTGGGCGATCGAGAGCGATGACACGCTGTCCGGTCTTTCCAAGGCCCCTGATGATGTCCTCTCCGACGATACCCGAGGAGTTGCCCATTGAACCGCCTGGGCCGGCAGAGGAACCCCGCCCGCTCCGAAAGCCTGATTGGGGCCTCCCTTCTCTGCGTCCGATGCTCTTGGGGTCGACCACTGGTCCGACACTTCCTTGGCCTGATGGGTCAGCATGCGCTGCATCTTGCCGTCCACCGTCCCTGCCGCGTCCTCGTTCGCAGACGGTGTCAGCCACGCCAAGGATGATGACCCGTTCCCGCTGGTGGCTCGCGCCGACTTCTGACGCCGTGAACAATCCTCCCTCAACCTCGAAACCAAGCTTTGAAAGGTCTCGGAATACGCGTTGCGCGCCAGCGATTTCGTCAGACCCCGCCGCGAGCATGCCTCCGACGTTTTCGATGACGACAAACCACGCGCCCGACTGGACGATGATGCGGCGAGCTGTCGACCAGAGGTCGCGGGCGTCGTTGCTTCCCTGCTTTCGGCCGGCGAGGCTGTGAGGCTGGCACGGGATGCCACCAATGAGGCCGTCCACTGCGCCACGCCATGCTCTGCCATTAAAGGTTCTGGCATCACTCCACACAGGAGCTGGATGAATGAGCCCTTGTTCCATCGCTGCCACCAGTGACGCGACCGAGAAGGCTTCCCTCTCCACCATGCAGACTGTTCGAGCGCTTGGAATTGCCAGCTCGACGCCGAGATCGAGACCACCGCCTCCGGTACAGATGGAGAGGATGTTGAGATGTTCGGGACGTAGAGCCACATTCAAAGGAACCTCCCCTGATCAATCGCCGCCAGATCTTCAAACTGGGTCTTGGGCCCGTTCCAGCCGACCTCTTTCCGCTGCGGCCACCGGGTATGCCGCGACAGCGCCAGAATGATTTCGGCCTTGTCCTTGATCGTGGACATGACCGATTCCCAATCGCCGAAGCTGTCGGCACTTTCAGACGGCTTCAACTCTTCAAGGATCGGCTCGGCCCGAAATGGAATGATGACGTGGTTTGCATCCTTCTCACACGCGCCGATCAGATCGGTGAAGCGCGGCCGGCGGTTGATCGACTGCAGAAATGTCGCCCGGTTGCTTTTCCGGTCATCGGAAACGAAGGTGTTCTTCTTCAGCTGTGCCGCAGCGAAGATCGGGACCCCGGCCTTGTTCGCAAGCATCTTGGATGACCGTGTGATGACCGGCCCGAATTCCTGCTCAGTCATCCGGGACGTCGCCTTATCCCGCTCCACCAGCCCGATATGGTCGATGACGGCCATGCCTCCCGGATGACGTTTGGAGAAGTTCTCAACCGCCCTTTCGATCTGCGTCATGTTCATCGGTTTGTCGCGGAGGAACACCCGGCGCTGCCAGGTTTCAGCATTGCGCTTTGCGGCCATGAGCTTTTCATATTCGGCCTCAGAGACTTTGCCGCGCATCTGCCGCCATGCCTGAATGTCGGTAACGCGGGACAAAGCGCGGTGGGCGAGCTCTTCACCCTGCATTTCTCCGGAGTAGACCCAGACCGGATGTCCATTCATTGCAGCGCCCATGACAACCTGCTCGATCATGCTGGACTTGCCTTGCTTGGTGCCGCCGCCAATGACGATCAACTGGCCGGGCATTGCCGGACCGATCAGCCCCATTAACGGCGCAAAGCCAAAATCAACCCCGATCATGCCTTTGCCTCTGTAGGCGTCACTGGTGGCGTCAAGCGCGGCGTCGGCTGCGTCTGCAAGCGTGATCTCGTCTTCGCCTTCCAAGCCCTTCATGACGCGCTCAAACTGCGCGCGGAGAGCGTCGCCCTGCTCCATGAACGTGCTTTCGTCGGCTTGATCGTACCCAGCATCTTCCGCCTGCTGCCCGATCAAGATCATGCCCCGGCGCATGGCGTCGAAGGTTATGGTGGTGGCATACTCGCCGACCATGCCGATAGACACGGCCTCGGCCGCCATCCTCGCCATGTATTGCGGAATCGTCATGTCGCCGATCATCTCATTGCTTGGGAGAGCTGCGCGGATCGTCACCGGATTTGCGAGGCGTCCGGAGGCGTGGACGCGGGCGATCTCGTCGTAAATCATCCGGTGGATCGGAACGAAGAAATGGCCGCTGTCGAACGAGGCCGGGATAGCACCCATTGCGTCGTTCTTGATTAGCAGGGCGCCAAGCAGCGCCTGTTCCGCATCGATGTTGGCCGGAAGGTTGCGCCGGGCCCCGGAGTGCATGTCCGCCTGTTCGCGTGTGAGAGCTTGGACGGTCATGCTGCGCTCCCTGCAAAGAGAGGCCCGAAATCATCACGGGTCTGCTTTGGCCGAACCCGCCATTCCCGCTCGATACGCCGACGGGTGATCTCGGCATATTCGGGATTGAGTTCGATCAGCGCGGCCCGGCGACCGTGACGAAGCGCAACCAGCGCCGTTGTTCCAGCGCCGCCGAACGGGTCAAGCACAAGCCCATCCTTGGGGCAGCCAGCGAGAATGCAGCGCTCGGCAAGCTCTGGTGGAAACGTGGCGAAGTGGGCTTCGGAGAACGCCTGCGTGGCCATCTCCCAGACCGACAAGGGCGCAGGTTCATAATTCCGAAGCAGGCGCCCATCGCCGCGACCTAGTTCGTCCAGTCCCGTGTGATTGATGTGCCCCTGATGACGTGGTGTGACCTCGATCATCTTCCCGGCCTCGCGACCGCGACGATGACGTGACCCGTGCCCGCCTTCGCCCGTGTCCCAGCCGTCTGGCATCTTTACACGTTTGTTCCCCGTTACCGTTCGTTTGCCGGGCTTCCCACCGACGTAAGAGCCACCGCGAAATGTTGCCGCGTCTTCATCTTGTGTTCTGCCCTGTTTCACCGTCTCGGCGTCGTAATAGGAACCTAAACGCATCCAGCGAGCGCCATCCCTGCTTGGGTCGGTGATCAGCGAGCAACGTTCGGAAAGGTCAGGATTGAACGAAACCTCCCCCGTGTCGCGGGCGCGCCAAACATCCGCGTCAGACGATTTGGTGAACTTGAAAATCTTCTCATGGGCTGTCGATGGTCGCTGGTTGCCGGAACTGTCCGGCATAGGGTTGGACTTGCCCCAGATGATCTCACTGCGAACCCACCAGCCGGCGTCCTGAAGCGCGATGGCAAGACGGTTCGGGATCATGCAGAGGTCTTTCGATTTCAGGCTGCCGCCGATCGTCGAGAACGGCTTATCGCGGAATGTGCGGTCATCATTGCCTGCGGCCTTGGTATCGGCCGCGCTGCGCCCGTTCGGCGTTGTGGCATAGCAGTCCCCATAGTTCACCCAGAGCGTGCCCGTTGGCTTCAACACGCGCTTGACCGCTTCGAAGACTCGAACCATGACGTCGAGATGATCGGAAAGCGTAGGCTCTAGGCCGATCTGGCCTTCGACACCATAATCTCTCAAGCCCCAGTAGGGCGGCGAAGTCACGACGCAATCGACGCTGTCCGGCTCCATAAGAGCCATTTGGTCCATGCAGTCGCCAATGTGCAGCGAGACTCGCCCGTCGAGGAATTGCATCATGCCGACGCCCTCGCCTTCTCGGCCAGCTTCGCCTTTTCACAAGCCTCGCAGTAATTCTCGATGAACTCCGAAACGCTGAGCACCTTGCCGCACGCTTTGCATTCGAAAGGGGATGGGGTGGGTTTGCGGGTCATGCTGCCAGCGCCTTCTTCTGTGCCGCCCCGGTGCGCAATGCGATGAACCGGTCTTGCATCCATTTGATGTTGGGGACGTCGCACTTGTGCCAGCAGGTGCAGATGCCGACGGCTTCGGCCGCGTCCTTCTGGTCCTTTTTCGTGCTGGGGAGTTTGATCTGTTCCAGATTGCAAACGTCGATCGCAGCCTGTTTCCAGTCGAGGCTTCCCTCTTTCATCTTGCCGGTCTTGCGGTCTTGGATCTGATCTCGCTTCGGCTTGAAGCCTTTGCCGAAATAGACAGGACGCCAGGATGTGGCGGCAATGGTGCCGTAGGGGATGCGCAGCAGCGTGCAGACGGCGATTGCTGCCCCAGCGATGCCCGTGAGCTGCAATGCGGCCGGGTTGATGGTCATTGCCTGCTGCTGATGGCCGGTGAGGTCTGGCGGCCCTGCCTTGGCGAACTGGCGCACGCCGTGCTCCGGCCGCTCGATTGCAACGAAGTCCGGCTTTACCCGACGGATGAGAGGAAGAAACTGGTTGGCGAAAATGGCGTACTTCTCTTCCCAGTCGTATTCAGAAACCGAGATCACACCACATTCGATGCTGGACCGGTGGCGGTCGCTATCGCGCCATGCCCAGCCGGAATTGTTTGCCAGGTCGAGCCCCATGATGATCAAAGCGCACCCCCCTTCGTTGCCTTCGGAAAACCCCTCGCCTGCTTCGGCTCAGTCGCCGCGCGATCCAATTGCCAGCCGCGGTTCAGGCGACCTTGGATCACATCGGCCGGAACGCCCGTGATGCGCGAGATACCGGCAATTGACATCAGTTTGCCTTGGAAGCGGTGACAGCCCTTGCCGAATGCCCGGCCCGCCTTGCGCTCGACGAACGGTTTCAGGTCAACACCGGCCAGTGTCTCTTGGACAATGTTCTCTTCGACGACAGTCTCGATAATCGCCCGGGCAAGAACCGTCGGCGTCGTGTTCATCCGCTCGGCTTCCTTTTCGAGGATGGCCAGGCACTTGCCTTGAATGGTGAGTTTGACGCTCATCTCGACCTCAATCGTTGAAGAAAAATGAGACATTCGCGTCTCTAGTTTGCGCCGCAGCCAGGAGGATGAAGCGGTGGCCGGATATCGCTCCGGCGGGCGAACTGGTCATGCTTTGATGTCGCCGATCTTCGCCAGCATCTCGCGCCGGCCGGGCGGTGGATCGCCCATTACGCCCGCAGTGACACTGGCCGGGCGCTGCTGAGGAAGCTTTGTTGGCGAAAGGGTTTGTACCGCAGCGTCTGCTGGCTTCTTCTTCGGGCTGGTCTCGTCTGCCCATCGTGGAAGGACGACTTCGAAATATCCATCCTCGAGGGCTTCGCACTGGCACCACCGCGCGGCCTCAGCTCGGTCGACAAAACGTGGATGGTGCCCAAGCTGGACGACGCCGTACTGGTGATCACCCATAGCCTTCTTCATGACGACGACTGCGTCACCGACCGAATTGTTCTTGCGAAGTCTGATGATCCCGTGGTCGCCATCGGTGCCCATGAGCACTTCAAGCTTGTCGTCGGCCGCCCACGCCAGCTGCTTGATGACATTCCCGGAGAACGTGAGTGTCATTTTCGCCTGGGCGCCTTTGATCTTCTTCAGGCTGACCTTGACGCCGGTCCCGACGGAAGCCGGCTTGATGTCGATTTTCGCGCGCTCGAATCCCATCGCCGTTACTCCGCCGCCTGCCGGGCCGGATCGGATTTGACCCAGTCGGCATCGCTATCCGGAAAGGGATCGCCATCAGATGCGGGCTCTTCCTTGGATGTCGCGGCGTTGCGCTTCTCCATCGCTGACTGAAGATTGTCGCGGGCGATGCGCTGGCCTTCATCGTAGCCGTCGAGAAAGGCGCGTTCCTCGTCGCTGCCGGCGGCGAACTTCGAAGCCCGATCCAGAGCCGCCAATCCCGATTCCACGCCGGAGGCGAAGATCATGTCCTGATTGGTGACGCGATCAGCCAGGAGATCGCCCTTCCGGTCATCCGCGATCAGCCCGAGCCGGATCCGGTTGCGCTTGAGCATGTGGAAATTGTCGACCTTCTTCTGCTTGTCGTCGGAGAGCATGCAGTCGAGGAAATCCTTCATCTCCTGCTCGGAAATGCCGTCGTTCTTGGCTTCCTTCTTCAAGACCACCTCTTCGGCCTTGATTGCATCCGCCTTACGTCGGGCCGCTACCCTGCGGCGAACGTGGTGGCCCCATAAGGCCTGGTGCTCCTGCTCGGTTAGCTTGCTGTTATGCCCTGCTGCCGTCATCGTGCTGTCCCTTCTTTGGCTGATCTGATTTTCGTAGCCAAAGCCTCAGCCTCAGCAGCCAGATCCTGAAAATGGTCATTCCCGAACCTCAGTTTCTCGGTTTCGATTTCATTCTGCAGTTCGGCGATCTGCCGTGCGCAGTGGTCGAGATATGCAGCCCGGACCCGCCCGAAAACCGAAATGCTCGGGTCCTTGGTTTCGCCATTCACAAGCCGCCGAAGAGACCGGGCGGTCAGGCCGCAGCGGCGCCCTACCCGTTCCATCGCGTTCAACTGGTCGCCGTTGCCCCGGCTCTCGCGCTCAATCATCTTCCGCGCGTACGCCGCAGCCAGATCGGGTGAAAATGCTTCGACAGAACTCATTGTCTTTGCCTTGTTGTCGTTTGCCAGAAAGTGGTCTGAACTTTGCCGCATATTGGTCGCCGCTCCTGATAGGTTTGAATTATCGGAAGCGGCGGATACGAAAGGAAATCCTAATCGCCGACCGGCGCGAGCCGGTACTGATCATCCGGCGTCCCGCCCGTGCGTACGGCCTGCCAGCCGTGACGGGAGAGAGACTGGTTGATGCGAATGATGATGTTGAGAAATTCAACGAACGGGGTGACCGGGTCGCGGTGAGATGCAAAACCGGAAATCCCCATCAATTTTCGTGCCTTCACGGCACCTGGGTAAACTGCGCAAAGGTGATGGACGATCTTTGCGGAACGGTCGTCAGAGCGCGAGAAGGTCGCAAGCTCCAAAGCCGTTTGAATCTGGACAGCGAGAGCCGACATCAGCCCTGCCCTCCGTTGAGGTGACCGACATAGGCCCGCAGGTCGCCCTCAAGAGCCCCGTCGTCAATCTCAGGCTCAGCCGGCGCATTGCTCCGGACGTTGATAATGACTGCGGCGAAAATGAAAACCGCGCACAGCGCGAATGCGGCGCAGAGGATGTATCCCGTTGTCATTGGCCACCTACATCGTCGATGATCGGAAGATTGATTTCGGAATGGCGGGTCACAATGCCCGCGCCGCCGTCGGCCAGTTCGCTCGGATGCACCGGCACCACATATGGCTGCCAAGCGATCGGCGGCAGGCTTTTTTCCGCCCAGCCGGACCATCGTCCATTCCGCTTTCCCACAGCCGGTATCCAATACGACCGGCAAACCGAACCATCGGCGCAAGCCAACCAGACCGGAGCTACATG
The DNA here is from genome assembly GCA_030655075.1 of Pararhizobium sp. Taxonomy (GTDB): domain Bacteria; phylum Pseudomonadota; class Alphaproteobacteria; order Rhizobiales; family Rhizobiaceae; genus JAURWE01. The sequence continues at coordinate 73,395 of JAURWE010000061.1, read as the reverse complement.
GTATTCGCTGATCTGATGTTCTGTGCCTTTGATAGTCTTTGTGACCGTCTCCATGCGCCCCAGAGGGACAGCGGTCATATCGTGGTTCCAGGTCATGCTTACGCGCCCTCCAGTTCGTCAAACATCGGCTGTGGCGCCTCTGCCTCGAATATCGAGAAGGCGCCGTGAACGTCCGTTCCAGCTCGCTCAAGCCATGGTGCGCGTTTGACGAGGGAAGCTTTGCCATTCTCCACCCGCGCTCGACGCGCCACGTTCGGAAGGTCGCCACGAAACCGGCGGCCGTGGTATTTCGCGAAGCTATCGATTGGCGACTGCTTCGGGTTCGCGTCATACGGCGACACCCGCAAATTCATCGCGATCTGCCGCGCAGTCATCCGCAGCTCTATCCCCGCGTCGATCTGCTTAAGGCGTTCCTCGGTAGAGGCTCTGTTCCACCATGCGTTGGGTTTTGCTGGGGAGGGCTTCATTGGGCGTCACCCTTGGTAATTTTCTCATGAAGCGCCTCGAGACAATCGCTCAGTTCGATGAGTTGCGCCCGCTGGCTTTCATCTGCCCACTTCGGCTCCTCTCCCGCGACAAAGAGGTTGTGCAGCGCGCCGCCACCGGCTTCAAGGACCCTGGAACTCAGGGCTTTGAGGGTAGCAATCTCAAGGAAAAGCTTTGCGTGGACCTGTTCTTTAGCGATCAGCGCATACTGGCCCTCGCAATATTCCGCCGTGAAAACTCGGTTCATTGGGCGGCCTCCGAAACAGGGCGCTGCACCCCATGAGGCCATTTTGCGCCATCCGGCCAGTTCTCCGAGAACCATCCCAAAGCCGTGTTGTAGCGGCCAACGGTTATGTCGGCGCCAGCTCGAATTGCCCCGAGCTTCTTGCTGTCGGCGAAGACACGGCTACTCACCGTCTTTTCTTCGACTTTTGCGATCCGGCCGTATTCGTCGGCCACGGTGATGAGATGATCAAGGTTCAACATGCAAACATAATCGGTAATTTAACCGCTTCTGTCAACGGTTTTCTTACCGATTGGCGAAATAGATCAAGGCGGTCAAAATACCGCCCATGCTGAGAGAGATTTTAACCCGCATTGAAAGCCGTCTTGGAGCTGTCGAGCTATCGGCCGCTGCAGCCTCTGCGAAAGCGGGCTTGAGCAAAGATGCCATTCGCAACATCAAGCGGGCGATTGAAGACGGCAAGGAGGAGGCTGGAACATCGACCTCGACCATCATAAAGCTTGCCCCTGTTCTCGGGACGACGGCCAGTTGGCTCCTTGAAGGTATGGGCATGGAAGCTGGCGTCGAGGTGCCTCTCTGGGGCTACATCGGCGCCGGGGCTGAAATAGACCCTGACTTCGAGCAGATCCCGGCCGATGGCCTGGAACAGATCGTCGTGCCTTTCCCCCTGCCGGATGAGATGGTGGCTTTTGAGATAAAGGGCGATTCGATGCTGCCGGTTTACAAGCCGGGCTCGGTTATCATCTGCTACCGGGAGCAAAAGCGCCCGCTCACAGCTTTCTACGGCGAGGAGGCTGCTGTTCGAACATCTGACAACAGACGCTTTCTCAAAACGATCTCGCGAGGCGTTGGAGGGGTGAACTTGATGTCGTTCAACGCCCCGTTGATTGAAGGCGTTCACCTTGAATGGATCGGGGAAATTTTTGCTGTTCTGCCCAAAAACAAGGTTCATAGGGTAGAATTGGCCGGCGGGATTCAAGGGCGGCTGCGCATGGGCGCTTAGTACGCTCTCTCCAAAGAAACTATCCTGTTCTCCCTGTTTCCAATTACTCCCTTCAGAGCAAGAAACAGAACATAAATACCTTATTAGGTTAAGCCTTATTAGGTTTGGTTTCATTCAGTGAAACTCGTCAGGTTTCATCTAATGAAACTCGTCGCGCTCGACCGCCCGTTTTCCGTCGCCCTTTTTTGACCGCCTTGAACGCCTGGTCGCTCGCGTCAAGCGGCATGCGCCACGCGTATGTGTTCACGGTCTGTCGGCCCTCTTTTCTCTTCCCTATCGTGATCAATCTGCACCGGTCGAGATGCTCTATCGCGTCTGTCACGGTCTTGAGGCTGACGCCGGACTCGCGGGCGATCCTCTTCACGGAATACCACATGTAGCCATCGCGCGGGTTCGTCTTGCTGGCGATGAAATAGGCCACGCGGAACTGCGCATGCGTGAAGTCCAGCCGGTCACAGACGTAGTCCGTCCACGCCCCGCGCTCTGTGTAGAAGCTGTCGATGTTGTTTTTCGCCATGCACAAAGACATAGCACGCGGTAATCCTACCGTTCAACAATAATCGGTTTTTTTACCGCTACCTATTGCAAGTCGGTTTTTTTACCGCTATAACTCTCCTCATCGAAGCAACGAAGACGGCAGCAGCCTGATCTTGCTGGAACCGAAGATGGAGAGAGACGATGGCATATCTCAGGGAGCCCGAAGCAAACGACGTCAGCCTAGAGATGGCAACTCGCGCTCACGCTGGAACAAGCCACACGCCAGAGCGGCGGGGCGAAACTGAAGTCTCTGGGTACGTCACCTCTATCCGGGAGTTCAACGAAACGCTGATGGCTGCATCCGATACCGACGCGCGTATGGTTGAGGCCGCTGCGCAGTCGGAGCGTTACCGGGAAGGCTACATCAAACGCCAGTCTGAAATCTGGTCCGCTCGAAGCCGCATGATGTCCACCATGATCACCGGCCCGGCAAACTTTCCTGTTCGCCGCCAGGAAAAAGTTTGGGCGTCTTTCGAGAAGAAGACGCAGGAGTTTTGGGGTTGGCAGGAACGCGCGCTGAAGGCCGCCTTAAAGGCAATCAAGGCTGTGGGAGCTGAGCCCGTCGTCAAGCCTGAGGGCGCTAAGAGCGGGACAGAAGAAATCATCGTTGGCGAAGTCAAGATTGTCGTCAACCACGACGTTGAACGCGTCCAGATCATTTTCGACGGCAAGCCAGCACCCGAAGTCCTCTCCGAACTCAAGGGCGCCGCTTGGAACTGGTCGCCTCGCAACTCAGCTTGGCAGCGGAAAATCACGAACAACTCAATCTACTCGGCAAAGCGTATCGCTGAAAAAGCGATTGCTCTCGTCGTCGCCTGATCACCTTCGGCATCCGTCTTCGGGACGGATATCGAAATTGACCTTCAAACTTCAAGGACAATCCCATGGCAACCGCAGCAGAAGACAACGCGCTCAACATCATGGTCTCGGCAGTCGAGACGCTGCGCAGCCAGCTTGCCGTCAACTGGTCGGCCGAGACGCGCCGCAACCACCTGAAGGCAGCGATGGATCTGATCATGGACGGCGCCCGTCAGATCGTCAGCGAGGCGCATGAACTGGCCGACCCGGACTATCTCGACGTGGTCGGCATGGACCGGCTGATCAACATGGCTTTCGCGGACGCCATCGAATCCGAAGAGCTCAACGCCACGGATTTCACCCCCTCCCAGCGCCTCAACGGCACGATGTCACACCAAGTTCAGGGGATTTGAGCGATGCAGAGCATGAAGGAAATTCGAGAGGCGTGCAGTGCACTTGCTGCCAAGGTTGGGGCTAAGGCTTACGTCTCTCTCAGTGTGTCGAACCAATATGAAGTTTTTGCTAGCCTGTACACAAAAGGTATCACCCAAAATATGGGTGATGCTTCAGCGTTCAGCCTGACGGCGAATGGCAGCGATGATCCCTTTGAGCTTCTGGAAAAGCTTGAGCATCTTTGGGTTGCCGAATCCGATAAGCGCGGCGTTCGGCTCATCGAGGAAATGGCTCTCGAAATCATCCGCCTGACGGCTGAGTTCGGCTCCTGCACTGATGCGGCCCTTCGCGCCAAGTACGGCGAGAACGTCGCCAAGCATTCATCTGCCGCCATCGCTAAAGCAAACGAAATGGCTTCCAACGGCCCCTTCTCGATTGAGGTTATGGCCGGGAGGAACGCAGCATGAGCAAGATCAACGACGGCGATGCTGCTTTCCCAACGGCCCGAGTAACATTGAACGGCGAAACGGCGATTGAAGGTGTCGAGTGCTACGGCCCCGGCATGAGCCTGCGTCAATGGTACGCCGGACAGGCTTTGGCAGCATTTGGCGCAAGTTTCCTCAATAGCGGCTGGCACAATCCAAATGACTATCAAATTGGTGAAGTCGCCCGTGGAGCCTTTCGTATAGCCGACGCGATGCTTGCCGCCTCCGCTCTCCCCTCCAATCAGGAGCAGGAGAAACGGGGATGAGCGAGAAGCACTTACCGGAAATTGTGGCCTATGCGGCCAGTTCGCGCCCAAACGCATTGTGGAGCGCGGCGCAATTCAATAGCGCCTTGCCGAAGAACAGGGCCGACTGTGACACTCCCCTCGTCGCATTGTCCAGTTTTGACGCGCTTGCTGCCGAACGCGACCAGCTTGTCGCCCGAGCCGAGCAGGCCGAAGCAATAGCTCAACACTATTTCGAGGCTCTGCAGGCTGTTCAGACGATTGCTTCACAGGCGCGCAGACACCGGGGCAACATCGGGAAAGAGGCGACGTTTCTGGAGGTGATCGAGGACCGTGCCAAGTCCGCCCTCTCCGAAGCCAACGCACTGATGGAGAAGTAGGATGTTCTTGTCACGCTATAACGACCGGCCGTCTACGCTCAAGGTTGACCATGATGTCGAAACCAACATGGAAATCGACCTTGATGGGCTGAAGGTAACGAAGAGCCGCAAGGGTACTGTTCACTCCCTGAACGAATTCGATATCACCGTCTGGGCAGACGGGGAAGTCACAGCCAAGCGCAAGTATTACGCTTCAACCGATCCGGGCAAACACTTCCCGAACATGACCGTCAGTGACGGCGCGATCAACTTCCCGATCGAGGATTTGGTTTCGTTCATCCTTGATAGAGTGACGCCTGAAGAGTTGGCGGATGGCATTATCGCCGATGATGAGGCACGCGCCGGCTTGGTCGAAAAGATGGCCGAGCGCTGGTCTGAGCCGGGCTTTGATGACGCAGATCGCCGCAAGTTCCTGACCAAGGTCCAGCAGCAGGTTCACGCCAAATCGATAGACCGCGCCATAGAGCGGCTTAATGCCAGAGAGACAGGTGAGCGCAGCAGAGAAGATTACTATCGCTGGCGCGCCGTCGAGCTTGGTCACTACAAAGGATTGTACGAGCGCTACACCGAAGCCCTTTATGAGCTTAGAGAAGCTGGAAAGCTTGACGACGCTGGCGTTCAGCGGCGCAAGGCCCAGCACACAGCGCCGGAAAAGCTGGCCGAATACATCAAGGAAAACCGCGACCCGGTAGTAAGCGAGAGCGTTGGTCCTCAGTGGTACGAGAGCCGTGATTATTGGCGTGCCGAACTGAAGAACTATTTCCCTGAACCTGTTGTCGAAGGCGATGAGACAGGCGGTGCCGCATGACCTCCCGCACCGATCTAGGCCGGTTCGAAGGATCAGCGATGCACCGCATCCTATCCCAGCAGCACCGCACAATAGAGCACGGCACCCTTGGGCTGGTCGTGCTTGGGATCTTCATTTTCGCATTCATTTTCGGGCTGGGCGTGCAGGTCGCGCCGCTCGCTGTCTAGGAGTTTCACATGGAAAAGGTGATTGATCCGCCCGGCGCGGAACAGAGCATCGGCGACCTTGCTGCAAAGATCGTCAAGAAGGCTGCCGACAAGGTAAAGCCTGGAAACGGGGAGCGGGAATACAAGGGCGGCAAGATTTCCGAAGCTGGGCTTTACCGCAAGGTTCCCATGTCGGTCTATCATTCCGACTGCTGCACGGGCCCGTCGATCTCGTCGAGCGGCCTTCGCCAGCTGACACCGCCGAACGGCGCCCCGCTGAAGTATTGGGACGCAAGCTATCTGAACCCCAACAGGGCCCCGGAAGAAGAGAAGGAACATTTCTCGATCGGACGGGCGGTTCACACGCTTCTGCTGTCTGAAGACGGGTTCCGGGATGATTATGCCATCCGCCCTGAGAAGTGGACCGACTGGCGGACCAATGACGCGAAGGCCTGGCGCGACGCGCAATCAGCCGGCGGCAAGACCGTCCTCGTGCCTTCCGATCTCGTCGACATCGAGGGCATGGCCGAGGTCATCGCCAAGGACCGGACCTTTGTCGATCTGTTGCAGGGCCGCATCGAGCGTTCGATTGTCTGGCGGGACGAGAAGACCGGCGTCTGGCTCAAATCCCGCCCGGATAGCATCCCCGCCGACGGGTTCATTGCCGATCTCAAGACCACACAGGACGCCAGCGAGATCGGCTGCCAGCGGGCAACGCTGAGCTACGGCTATCACATGCAGATGGCGCTTGCGGTCATGGGTCTTGAGGCCGTGAGCAAGCAGCAGATCACGGATCACGTTCTCCTCTTCATCGAGGGCAAACGGCCATACGCCTACAACATCAAGCCGATCGATCCGCAGCTCATCTATCTCGGCATGAGACAGTGCCGCGCGGCGATCGACGTGTTCGCCGACTGCTGGAAGCGCCAGGAATGGCCGACCTACTACGGCTCCGGCCAAACCCTTTCATCGCCCGACTGGTTCGACAAGCAGATCGAACGTGAGCCCTCCATTCCGAAGGAAGCAGCATAATGCAGAAAATTCGCGTCATCGATTTTGAAACCACCGGCACACCTGAAGATGCTGTCAAGGCGGTCTGTGAGGTTGGTTGGACTGATGTTACCGCCGACTGGGCAATTAGCGCTCCGCAGTCGTTTCTGGTCAACCCTGGCCACCCAATTCCGGCGGTCACACGCGCCGTGCACCATATTTCGGATGCCGACGTGGTCGGTGCAGTCGACCCCGGAACCGCCATGTTGCGCCTCAGCGAAGGCATGGGCCCGGATGATATCTTTGCCGCACATAATGCTGCTTTCGAGCAGGCATTCTTCGCTGGTTGTGGACGGCGATGGATATGCACGATGAAGTGCGCTCAGCATCTTCTCCCCGATGCACCTCGCCATTCTAACCAAGTGCTGCGCTACTGGCTCGACGTGGATCCGGAATTCGCTGATCCATCATACGCAATGCCTATGCATCGCGCCGGGCCGGACACGTACGTGACGGCACATATTCTTACGCGCCTTCTTTTCATTTCGAACCCTGACGAACTCGTTCGTCTGACTACGGCGCCTGTCGTGCTGCAGACTATCACGTTCGGGAAGCATCGCGGCTCCAAGTGGGCGGATCTTCCGTCCGACTACCTCGCGTGGATCGTGAACAAGTCCGATCTGGGCTCCGACGAAAAACACACAGCGCGCCATTTCCTGGGAGCCAGATAATGAACCAGATCGCAGAACGAAGCGAACGCTTGCCGATGGATTCGGTCGGCATGACCAGCACGCGGTCCGGCGCCAAGATCGCGCCGCAGACCCTTGCGGAAGTGGTCAAGTTTGCGGAGGTCATGTGCCGGGCTGATATCGCCCTGCCAAGGCACCTCCGTGGCAACGCCGGCGCATGTATGGCCGTCGCGATGCAAGCCCTGGAATGGGAGATGAGCCCGTTTTCCGTCGCGTCCAAGTCTTACGAGGTCGGCGGCCGGATCGCTTATGAAGCCCAGCTTATTGCAGCTGTGGTCAATTCCCGGTCGGGCATCAAGGGTCGGCTTCGCTACATCTATGACGGTGAAGGCGCCGCGTTGACGTGCACCGTCACCGGAATACTGGACGGCGAGGAATGCGTCTACAAGTCGCCGACAGTCGGATCAATCAAGACGAAGAACTCGCCGCTGTGGAACTCTGACGTACAGCAGCAGCTTGGATATTTCTCGGCCAGGTCTTGGGCTCGACGTCATTGCCCTGAAGTCATCCTTGGCGTTTACGATCGCGACGAGGCGGAAGAGTTTCGCGGGCCCGATAACGCGCGCGACATCACTCCGCGCGGTTCGCTGGATGAACGACTTGCAGCAGCCCGAGAAACTGCCCAGCAGCCTCAGGGAGAGGCAGAGGGCTTCAGCCGCGATCATGTGACCCGCGAGACCACAGACGCGCTCACAGGCGAAATTCTGGACAACCCCGATACCGACGGCGCGACATCCCCTCCCGCCTCGTCGGTCGCTGATGGCGATGCCTCCATGCCATCAGCCGGAGCCGAAGACTCCCCCGCGTCTTCGGCTCCCACTCTTCCCGATGATCTGCGGCAGCACTTCATCGACTTCGCCCGCAAGGCGTCGAACACAGTGCAGGACGAACACCTGACAGACGACGCAAAGGGCAAGGCGATTGAGGACATGGTCGCAAACTATCGCGATGTGATCCCGGAATCGCTCTGGCAGAAACTGTCGACGGTCACGATCAGCCTGCAGGCAGTGTTCGCCGGCAAGCGGACGATCAGCCAGGCGCGCGAGTTCATTGCGGAAATGCTCGACTGCACTGTCGAAGACGTGGGGGGTGCAGCATGACCTTCATAAAAGGCCAACCTGCCAAAAACCGGAAGCTTCCCCCTGACGAAGTTTTCAAGCCCGACGTCGATGCCGGTCTGCGCTACAGAGCTATCGCACGCAAGCATGGTATCTGCCCGTACAGCCTCCGCATGTACGTTGCCGGCAAGGGATGGCGTGAACCACGCCGCAGTCCCGGTTCTGCCGTCCCTGCTCATCCTGAGGTGAAGGCGACGCCACGGGTCGGGCCGGATCGCATCGTCAACGCGCTCGGCATCACCATGCCCCGCATTCCTTCTATCCATGGCGAGTGGAGGGCCGACCCACGAGCAACTGAAGGGCTGGTGCTGTGATGGAAACCCAGCGGCAAGAAATCCTTGATCGGCTCTATTGGGCGAATGGACCGTGCTGCGCGGGCTGCGACTGGTGGCGGAGCATATCTGCGCTCATTGGCGACTGTACTCGATCGGCGCCCGTCAGCGGTAAAGAGCGCGCATCAATGCTTGGCATCAGCGGGTCGTCTTTTGCGTTCGAAGCGGGCCACATCGTTACTCCACGCGAGCATTCGTGCGGCGATTTCAAGGATGAATTCGATTGGTCGGCGCTGCCGCTCACATATCGCAAAAGCATAGGGGCTCGGGTCTGATGGGCTTCCGTATCGCACACCACGTCTCGCCAGATCCGACCCCGAAGGCAAAGGCCAAGAAGAGCGCCGGCTACCTCTCGTTTCTTCATCAATTGCCTTGCGTCGTCACTGGCGTCTACGGCGTCGAGGCTGCTCATGTGTCCTTCGCTTCTCCGAAGAACGGTCACTACGGCCGGGGCAAGGGCACAAAAGCCGGGGACCGATGGGCGCTTCCACTATCCTCAGAAGCACACAGAGCCCAGCACGCGACCAATGAGGCCGACTGGTGGGCGAAGACGGGCATTGACCCGCATCTGCTCGCACTGAGGCTCCACGGCCTTTTCACCGAGCTTGGCGACGATGCCGAGCCATTTGCAACAGCGATCATCAATCAGACGAGGGCGAGCCCATGACCACGATAAGCCAGGCAGCCATTGAGGCGGCGGCAATTGCTGATGCCGACTTCGCCGGAAAGCCGTTCAACACGCTGGGCCGGGCAGATCGCGATAGGCATATGCGCCGCTCTGAACTGTGCCTTACCGCAGCTCTCCCGCACCTTCTCCCTGTATCAGGGGATGTGGCAGGAGTGGTGGAGCCGCGTGCATGGTTCGTCAAGGACTTCGCCGATGGCTTCATACACTTCGACAACGAGGCTGATGCCCTACGTGAAGTGAATGCCACCCAAGCTCTCATGTTCACCGGCTTCCTGCCTTCTGATATTACCGCCTTCTCCGCCAAGCTGGCAGAGGCGGAACGGGAACGGGAAATATCCAATGAACAAAAAGAAATTATTCTACTCCGCATCATTGATGGGATGGGTGGAACAACTGAAAGCAGCGACCATAGTTGGAATTGGATAAACTGGTTCTGCAGTGATGAAGTCAACAACGTCCATTCCGACACGTTCAATCGTTGTCATGAAAAAGGATGGTTGATCACCGGCCACGAAACAAGCTTCGACACAAGTACGACTGAACTGACCAAAGAGGGCAGAGACATTCTTGCCGCCCGCGCCGCCCTCACCAAGGAGACCGGCCAGTGAGCGCGCCAGACCGCTACGGCTTTTTGGCGGCTTTCTCGCGCCGGACAAGCTCAGCCTCCACAGCCTCCCGGATGAATTCCGCACGCTTCTGCTTGCCGACAAGCGCGTCGATGCGACCCGGCACGTCGTCCGGTAGCCTCACGAGAACTGGTGTCACATTCAATGGTGGTCGCCCCATGCGACGAGGCGTATCCGATATCGGAAAGACAGTCAATTTCATCTCCATCAAGAAAATAAGCGATATCACTTATTGACGGTATAAACGATATCGGTTATAAGTGCAATCAGAAACGAAATGGAGGCGAAAATGACGAATGTAGAAAAGACAAAGATGCTTCAGCAGAAAGCGGCACAGGCAGCAAACTTTGCGATGCTGTGCGTGGAAAAGCTGGAAGATAAAACGACCCCGTGGGGAGAGTACAAAGAGTGGCTTGACGACGCCCGCGAGTACCAACGCCAAGCGCAATTCCTCTCGGGATGTGCGCGCCAAGAAATGGGAGTGAATTGAGATGGACGAGGAAATGGAAACCCCGCAGATCGACGAAATCACGGGCAGCATCGCTTACGAGCTCGAAGAGACGTTTAAGCACTACAAGATGAAGTTGCAAAGTTGGGACGACCTTGGCGACATAGAGATGAAATTCCCGGACGGAAAGAGGTTCCGGATCGAGGTGATTGAGCTAGGTGACGACGACGACAGCAACATGGCCGACGATGACGAATAGGGCGCCAGACAGCCCGTTTGCCCTCGCCAAGGAGACCTCAGATGCAGAGTGAGAAGCAAAGCGACCACAAGCGAATTTGGCTTGAGCCCGCTCCCGGCGCTGATGAAGAGTACGGGCGGCAGTGGATGCACCACAATGTTTGGGGTGACGAGGCAACAGAATATGTCCGCGCTGATCTATCCACCCCACCCCCTGTTGCCGGGGAGACGGGGAAGGTGCGGGTTAAGGAACTGGTGTGGGTGGAGCACGGAGACCTTGACTTTGTCTGGCACCGGGCAGTGTCGCTCATCGGCTATCATTACAACATCGAAGATGATGGGTTTTCGGAGAAAAAATACCATCTGACTGTCGGCCAACTCGTCATGGGGAATTTTCACACCTTGGACGAAGCGAAATCCGCCGCCCAAGCCGATTGCGAGCAGCGCATCCTTTCCGCCATCGAAGTGTCAGCCGCACCTGCAACGCGGGTTCCGGACGGATGGCAGCTTGTGCCGAAAGAACCGAGTGATGCGCTGCTCAAGTCCATGGCCGTCCGTTATGACCACGGGCTGGGCGTTCCCGGCTATTACGACAAGCCTGTGTTCGGCGCTGAGAACGTAGGCCATGAGAAGCGCATGACGGCGACTATAGCCACTATGCGCCAACTGCACGAGGAGGTCGTTGGAACTGGCTTCCACAGGCCTTCCGCAGCATCCGCCATCGAAGCCCCGCCAGCCGATGAGCTTCGGGCGGCGCTTTTGTCGCCGGACGAAAAACACATAGGCGTGATCCGCTCAGATGTTGGGGATGGTGAAGACTATCGTATCGCCGTCAAGCAATGGGCCGGTGAGCCAGCCCGGATCACCTTCGAAATCTATCTGACTGAAAATCGCTGGGCGTCGGTGCCTTTCCTGCCCGCCGACGCAGTTAAGGTTGCCGCTTTGATCCTATCAAAACCAGCAGTGATCGCGCTTGACGCCGCCCTTTCGGGCAAGGGTGGTGTTTGATGGACCTCAGACTTCGCCTCGACCAGATCAACGTATCGATCGCCGCAAAGAGGAACCTCAGCAAGGGGGAATTCCTCCAGCCTCGCCTCTGGGAGGATTTTCGCGTCCACCTTCAAGATACCTATCGACTAGCGACCGGCGAAACGATGGCTGTGCTGACCATTGAAAACCATCCGGCCGCCCTCGCCGCCCAGTCTGGAGGCAAGGCATGAACCCGAAGGTCTACAACAAACACAACCGGAATGTCCCGGCTGACGCAGTCTACATCGGCCGTGGCTCGCCCTACGGCAACCCGTTTGTCATCGGAACGCACGGTGATCGCGATGAAGTGTGCTACCGATTCGAGCGGGAAATCCTGCCGACGCTCAACATAGAGCCATTGCGCGGCAAGAGTCTCGTGTGCTTCTGCGCGCCCAAACGCTGCCATGGGGACGCCATCCTTGCCACCCTCAAGACCGAGGCAGGCCCTGTGGAAGGGGAGAAGGAAACAGCACGCCTGTGGACATCGGCTGTGGAAAGCGGGGACACATGACGAGCGTCGTTGACACCGGCCGCATTGTGCCGCGCCTTGGTCTCAATCGGATTGAAGTCGCCCTCGCAATCGGCGTCAGCCCGACCACGGTCGATGAGATGGTGCTGGAGGGCGTTCTGCCGCGCCCCCGGAAATGGCACACGCGCAAGGTCTGGCTGGTTAGCGAGATCGAAGCATACATGTCCGAGTGGCCGGAAGATGGTGGCAAGGTGAAAAGGGAAGACCCCGACGATGAATGGCGGGCGTCTGCATGAACGACGTGGCCAATATCGATCTGCCCTATGTTGAGAAGAACAAAACCCGTCATCACAAGGTGCGCTATTACCTGCGCATCGACGGCAAACGCATCTGCCGCCTGCCAAATGACATCAACAGCGAAGAGTTCTCAGCAGCATACTGGAAAGCGCGCAAGGCGGCCGAGCCGGTCATGTCCAGGGAAACGGACCGACTTGCCCTGTCGCCAACCGTGAAGCCGGGGTCGTTCCGATGGCTCAGCATGGAATACATGCGTTCCCAAGCATTCACCAAACTGGACGTGACCACACGAGACCGCCGGCGCAACATCATGGAGTCGATGTGGCTTGAACCGATCACTGAGACGGACAGCCGACTTTTTGCGGACATGCCATACTCAAAAATGGACTATGCCAACATCTCGGTACTGCGAGATAGGAAGCAATCCGTTCCATTCGCCGCTGATGAGCGCCTAAAGGTGCTCCGGCAGATATTCGACACGAAACGCGATGGCGTACCCATCACTCCCAATGTTGCCAGGCTGGTTGAGCCATTCCGCGTTCATAGCGACGGACATGAGACCGCAACGTCTGCCGAGCTCGAGCAGTTCATCGCGCATCACAAGGTTGGCTCGAAAGCAGTTCTTTACCTGTCGATCCAGATGTTCACCGGATTCCGCGTTTCCGACCTCGCCTTGATCGGCCCCCAGCATCGTCGGCGCGATGCCTTCAAACTGCGGCTCTTCAAGAACCGGAACAGGACACCCGTCGATATCGAGATCCCGCTGCATCCAATCCTCGAAAGCGTGCTCGATATACACAAGATCACGGGCATGACTTACCTTCGCACCGAGTTCGACAAGGCGTTCAGCGTGAAGGGGCTGGGCAACCGTATCAGCGATTGGTTCAGGCAGGCAGGACTCCCGCACCTGACGTCACATTCGGTCCGCAAGGGGCTCGCAACCGATCAGGCGCACAACGAGGCGACCGACAGCATGCTGGAGGCAATGTTCGGCTGGAAAGACGGGAAAACATCCAAGATTTACACCCGCAACGCCGACCGCGCGCGTCTGGCCCGGCACGCCGTTTCCAAGATCAGTTGGGATGGAGTCGGCACAAAGCTTATCGCCGTGGAAGAAACCGAAACAGGTGTGGCACAGTGTGGCACAGACGATTGATTCTTAATGGAATTTTGCGGGACACAGTGTGGCAGCCATCACCGCTAAACCATTGAAGCGACACATCTTCTCAATTCCGGGCGAGGCCTCCAAATTTTTCTACAGCGAAAACAACATCCTGCTGGATGAAGCGCCCTCCCCCTTGGCGTTTCATGTCGCAATCGTGTTGCAAGTGACTTCCCTTGATTTCAAAGCGAGGGTCGAGCGGTTTTCAAAGAGGTTCTCGCCGCTTGGGATCGGTCGCGCAAGCCAAGCCTTGAAGAGCAATCCAAGGCGTCCGCTCGCGCACATCAGATCAGAGTGTGTTGCCATGATGGCCACACCCGCAAGGCACCTGTGTCATGCAGTACCTTTCGGCGACTGGAATTCAGCTTAGGTCCCCGGTTAAGAATAGCTCGGTAGCAAATGCCGCCTCGGCAGCGCTGCAGAACGGACCATTGGCCTCATCCGCGACGTCACGGGAAAGAGACGTCACAGCCCCCTCTTTCCAAAACCACTGGGCTGGAGATGAGCTCTTTACCGCCCAAACGTGTGCCGTCACCGCCGAGAAGTCCTTGGTGACATAGGCTCCTCCAACACTGTCTTTCGACACGGGAACCCACCGCCGGCGACCTTTTCGAAAATCGGCATCGAAAAACTTGTTGTAGCTCTCTTCTTTATTCACGAACGTCATTGATGCACCTCACGGCTCTGCCCGGCTCCCGCCAATCGGCAGTGCTCGATGAGCCGATCAAAGGTATCACATCCACCTACGGCTTTCGAACAAATGTTCCTTCTTTGGATCGGTGACCCGATCGTGATGACCATGGACACCCACGGGAAACGTTTCCCGCGCGTAGATAGGGGACAGAACGAGCAGGTGCAGCCAGCAATCTGGCTGAGGATGGCGTTCAAAAGCTGTTTTGGAAACCCAGCCACGATCCTTGCGAAGAGGATGACGATAACTGAACGCAACGGCCTCGATCATCTTCGGCTTACATCATCTTGCAAATTGTGGTGCGACCAGGGCACCCTTGAAGCGCGCCGCAGCCTTGCAGCAACAGCATGCAAGATACGACTGCCACGGTGATAAACGAGCAGCTGAGTTTTTTCATCGCGCTTCCTTTGAGGTGCCTGGCCTGGGGCAACCTCCCTTGGCCTCCAACACGCCGTTCATAATGAGCCTTTCGGGACACCGCCCCCAACGTTCTTCCAACGACTACCGCCAGCGGCACTCACCTAAAACCCCATTCAAGTTTCCGGCAAATCATGCCTTCCGCCGTCCCGGCCGCTGCAGCCGGCCGCGAAACAGGCCGCGTTTTTCGATCGGCTCCAGAACGGCGCCGGGGCCTTCCGGATCGAGAATTTCGTTGTCGGCCAGCCATTTTTCCAGATCGTTGACGCGCGGCGTCTCGTAGGGCACGAGCGTCACCGTCAGCCCGGCGGCGCCGATGGTCCTGTCGTCGCGCAGGTTCTCGATGGCTGTTATCAGCGAGCCGGTGGCCTGCACAGCATCGTTGATCGCCTCCGGCGTAACGCCGAGATGTTCGGCGAGCAGGTCATCGCGCAGATCGGCCAGCCTGCCGGACAGTGCACCGGTTTCATCCTGTGCCGCATCGAAGGCAACGTCGCACTCGTTGTCGTAGCGCATCGAGCGGTTGTTGAAATTCGACGAGCCGACCCGCATCAGCTTATCGTCGATGATCATCAGTTTCGAGTGCACGTAGATCGGCGTGCCGCCCGAGGTCACCGGATGATAGATGCGGAAGCGGCCGTAGAGGTCCTGGCGGCGGAGCGATTCATAGAGCCGCGCGCGGGCGGTATCCATGGCGACGGAGCCCAGCCAGTTGTCGGCCTTGAACGGGTTGATCAGGACGATTTCCGGCCCGTCTTTTTCAGTCAGCCGCTTTGCCAAAACCTGAGCGACGGCGCGCGAGGCAAAATACTGGCTCTCGGCATAGATGACATGGTTGGCCGCCTCGATCATGGCGATGTAGAGTTTTTCGATTTCGGTGACGGCCGAACGGTCCTTAAACGGCGGGCTGCTGCGGGCAATGGCGAGCGCCACCTTGCCGAAGGAAAAGGCACCGTCCGGCAGCCTAATATCAGTGCGGGTTTCGACCGGCGGCAGGACAGGGCCACCCGCCTGCTGCCAGCGGACACGGCAGAGATCGCCCAGCGCCTGAGCCGCCGGGCCGGTACAGACGCTGGAAATATCGTGCCATGGACCATAGGCGGCGCCACCCGGGCGGCGGCGCAGCGGATCCTGATCCAGATGCTCGCGCGTATCCCAGCGGTCGTTGGTGACATCAATTCCGCCACAGAAGGCAACGCTGTCGTCGATGACGAGGATTTTCTGGTGATGGGAACTGCCGAGCGGATGCTGGCCGTCGAGCAGCACGGTGATCTGCGGATGCAGCTTCCAGCGCATCAGGTAATAGGCGTTCCAGCCCTTGGTCCAGGTGGCGAAAAACACCGGGTTCCACAACAGCAGCCGGATTTCGAGATCCGGATTCTGCTTGGCCAACCAGAGCAGGAAATCGCCGATCCGGGCCGGCGCCTCATCCTTAAGGTCGGGGCGGCCAAGGACGATGCGGGCGTCGAAATCCCAGCCGATCAGGTAGATGCAGCGTTTGGCTTGTTTCATTGCGGCGCGGGCGGTGGCGAAATAAAGATCGGCATCGATGACGATCGAAAAGTCGTCGGCCTGCTCGATCCGCCAGCAGGTTTCCGGCGGATGAAGCACTGAAGTTTCGGGCATTGGATTCCTTTGTGATGGCGGCCAGTGAAGAATCGTGCGGGTTCCTTGTTCTATCGGGACAGGCGGTTTGCGGATCGGCGAATTTTTATGAAGGCAGACTTATCGTCTGTAGCGCATGTTTGGCTGCCGGATGTTTCCTTGCCGGAGCATGCTCATGAAAAGCGGCATGGCGGTCGTTGCCAGCGAGACGAGCGGAACGCCGCGCAGGGCCTTGCGCAGGAGAAGCGGTCCGATGGCGACAGCAGCCAGCTTCAGCCACGGATGGGCACCAAGCTGGGCCTCGGCACTCTTGTTGGCCCATTGCATGCCGGCCTGGGCGACGTTACCGGCCTGGGCCTTGATGACGTCGAGACGCGCGCTCAGGAGATCGAGTTCGCTTTTCAGAACCTCGCGCCGGATTCTGGCGCGGACTGCTGCGGACCGCAGTCCCGGGATTTGTTCGGCGTCCGGGCCAAGCAGAAACACTTCCTCGGCGGTTTCGACCGGTCGTTGCAGCATCGTCGTCTCCTAAGTCTGAAAATGATGTGTTCATCCGGGAACGCGCGTCCGGTCAAAAGGATGCATGCAGGACGTGATTTTGCCAGGCCGGTTAGCGGCCTGACGGCCTGTCGGCTCGAACCGCATCGGAAGTGCCGAAACGCGGGAAAAGGCGTTGGACGAATGCGCCGCCCGCAGCAGCACGGAAGAGGTCTGCCAAATCACCGAATGCGGCGAAAACTCGTAACGATCTTGTCGCGCTGCAGAAACCCGCCCTCTGCGGCGGGTTTTTCATTCATCTGCGGCTTGCGGCGGAGAGAAAAACTGCCACACTTCGCCATCGACACGAGGTGAAAAAATCATGTGGACACGGCGTCTGGCGATCGCGGCCCTTGCTCTTTGCGCTCCGGCTTTCAGCGCTTTCGAGCATGCACACGGCGAGGACGACAAGCGCACCAATGCCATGCAGCACATTACCAAGGCGATGGCGATCGCCGAACTGTGCCCGCGCGCCGAGGTCAACCATACGATGGTCGGCATCGTCTTCCTGCGCCGCAACATCGATGCCACGCGCGACGAAGCCGAGCTGCTGGCAATGGCACGCGAACACATGAAACCGCTTGAGGGCAAGAGCGCCGACGAGGTCTGCACGATCGGGCTGGAACTCTACGGCCGCGAGGGCTCGAAGGTGCCGAAGCTTCTTATCGAAAAATGAGCGGCGGCCGTTTTCCCCGGCAATGCGGCGCCTGGATCAAGAAAAACCCGCACGCTGCATGAAACCTTTGATCCGGTGCGGCCGTATTTTCGTAATACCGCCCAAAACCAGATACCATCCGGATTGCCATGCCTGCCGCCACGCCATCACCCGCTGATCCCGTCATCGTCTGGTTCCGCAAGGATCTGCGACTGAGCGACAATCATGCGCTGAGTGCCGCCGTCTCCAGCGGCCGGCCGGTGCTGGCGGTCTACATCCGCGACACGGACGCCCCGGAGACGGGACCGCTCGGAGCGGCGCAGGCCTGGTGGCTGCATCATTCGCTCGACGCTCTGGCCAAATCCATCGAGGCGCTCGGCAACCGGCTGATCCTGCGCTCCGGCAAGGCCGGTGATGTTCTTGGCGACCTCATCAACGAAACCAGTGCCGGCTCAGTCTACTGGAACCGGCGTTACGATCCAGCAGGCATCGCCGTCGACCAGCCGGTCAAGGAGGCGCTGCAGGCAGACGGGATCGTGGCCAAAAGCTTTGCCGGGCAATTGCTGCACGAGCCGACCAAGACACTGACGAAGATGGCCAAGGCACCCTACAAGGTCTACACGCCGTTCTGGAATGCGCTGGAAACCAGCGGCGAGCCGGACGAACCGCTGGCGCGACCGGAAACGATCCCTGCCCCTGAAAAACTTCCCAAGTCCGAGGCGCTGTCGAGCTGGCATCTCCTGCCGACCAAGCCGGACTGGGCCGACACCTTCTTCGAGGTCTGGACGCCCGGCGAGGAAGCGGCGCTGGAGCGACTCGACGCGTTTATTGACGAGAGCCTGAAGGGCTACAAGGTGGCGCGCGACGTGCCGGCCGAAAGCGGCACATCGCTGCTCTCGCCGCATCTGGCGCTCGGAGAAATTTCGCCGGCGCGGATCTGGCATGCGACACGCGGGCTCGGCCGCCATGTGCCGACCGAGGACCTCGTTACCTTCCGCAAGGAGCTGGTCTGGCGCGAGTTCTCCTATCACCTGCTGTTTCACAACCCGTCGCTTCCAGCCGAGAACCTTAACAGGAAATTCGACGCCTTTCCTTGGCTGCACAACGAAGCGCTGTTTTCCGCCTGGACCAAGGGAATGACCGGCTATCCGATCGTCGATGCCGGAATGCGCCAGCTCTGGCGGCACGGCTACATGCACAACCGCGTGCGCATGATCGCCGCCTCCTTCATGATCAAGGATCTGCTGATCGACTGGCGGCGCGGCGAGGCATGGTTCCGCGACACGCTTGTCGATGCCGACCCGGCCTCCAATTCAGCCAGCTGGCAGTGGGTAGCGGGCTCGGGCGCCGATGCCTCGCCGTTCTTCCGGGTGTTCAACCCGGTGCTGCAGGGCGAAAAATTCGATGCGGACGGCGCTTACGTGCGCACGTTCATTCCGGAGCTGGAAACACTCGATGCCAAATACATCCACCGGCCGTTCGAAGCGCCGGAGGACATTCTGAAGAAAGCCGGCATCACGCTTGGCTCGACCTATCCCGAACCCATCGTCAATCATGCCAGTGCCCGCGACCGTGCGCTTGCCGCCTACAACACAATCAAGGAAACCGCATGAACGCTCCGTTTTCTCTCGCTGCTCACGTGACCCCGCACCGGCGCCTGAAAATCGCGGTGATCGGCTCCGGCGTGTCGGGCAGTTCGGCAGCCTGGGCGCTCCATCCGGTTCATGACGTAACGCTGTTCGAAAAGGAAGATCGCGCCGGCGGCCACACGGCAACGGTCGATATCGACTATGACGGACGGCAGATCGCCGTCGATACGGGTTTCATCGTCTACAATGAGGCGAACTATCCGAACCTAACGTCGCTGTTTGCCGAGCTCGACGTTGCAACTCACAAGAGCGACATGAGCTTTTCGCTGTCGCTCGACCATGGCAGGCTGGAATGGAGCGGCGACAATCTGGCGACGCTGTTTGCCCAGAAGCGCAATCTTCTGCGCCCGTCCTTCCTGTGGATGATCCGCGAGATCCTGCGCTTCAACAAGACCTGCCTGAAGGACCGCGCCGCCGGCCTGCTCGCCGCCCGCTCGATCGGTGACTACCTCAACTGGCGGGGCTTCTCACCCGGCTTTACCAACAATTATCTGGTGCCGATGGCGGCCGCCATCTGGTCGACACCGGCCGACAAGATGCTGGAGTTTCCGGCGGAGCATTTCGTCAATTTCTTCGACAATCACCGGCTGATCTATTCGACGCCGCATCCGTGGCGCACGGTCACCGGCGGCAGCCGCAACTATCTCCAGAAGCTGCTGAAGCCGCTGGGCGACCGGGTCAAGACCAATTGTGGCGTGCGCAGCATCCGCCGCGAGCATGGCATCGTCGTCATCACCGATGTCCATGGCCACGAGACGATCTTCGACAAGGTGATCATCGCCGCCCACAGCAACCAGACGCTGGCCATGCTGGCGGATGCGACACCGGCCGAGACCCGCCTGCTCTCCTCCGTGCCTTACGAGCCCAACCGCGTCATCCTGCACCGCGATCCGGGCCTGATGCCGAAGCGGCAGAAGGTCTGGGCCTCCTGGAACTATCTGCGCTCGACCAAGCCCTGCGGCGATACGGGCGTTGCGGTGTCCTATTGGATGAACCGCCTGCAGGGCATCGATGCCGATTGCCCGCTGTTCGTCACGCTCAATCCGGAACGCGAACCGGCCCCGGGGACCGTCTTTGCCGAGTTCTCCTACGATCATCCGCAGTTCAGCACCCAGTCGATGCTGGCGCAAAAGGAGCTTGCCGCACACCAGGGCGACAACAACACGTTCTTTGCCGGCGCCTGGACCGGCTATGGTTTCCACGAAGACGGGCTGTCCTCCGGGCTGGCTGCGGCCGAAGCGCTGGGCGGCATCATTCCGTGGCGCCAGGCGGCCGAGCCGTTCTTTGCCGAGGCGGCCGAATAATGACGACCGCCGCCCCGCGCAAATCGGGAGCGACGATGGCCGACAACGGGCCGCCGCCCGGCGATGCGGCGGCGCTCTATGTCGGGCCTGTCATGCACCAGCGGATGAAGCCGGTCGGCCATCGTTTCAGCTACGATGTCTTCTCGCTGATGGTCGATCTCGACCGGCTGGACGAGGCGGATGCCACGAGCCGGATCTTCTCGGTCAACCGGCGCAACATCGTTTCCTTCTTCGAACGCGACCATACCGATCTGGACGGGCTTTCAATCCGCGCCTATGCGGACGATCTGCTGCGCAAGGCCGGACTGGAGACGCGCCCTCACCGTATTCTCCTGGTTTGCTATCCGCGCATTCTCGGGCGGGTGTTCAATCCGATTGCGGTCTACTACGCCTATGATGCCGCCGGAACGCTGGTCGCGGCAATCTATGAGGTTCGCAACACGTTCGGCGAGCGGCACACCTATGTCTGCCCGGTCGAGCCCGGCGAGCTGACGCCGGCGGGCCTTCGGCAGGATTGCCGCAAAATCTTCCATGTCTCGCCGTTCATTCCGATGAACATGCACTATCATTTCCGCATGCTGCCGCCGGGCGACGAACTGCGCTGGCGGATTTTGGAAACCGACCCGGACGGACCACTGCTGTCGGCGACGTTTTCGGGCAGCTATCGCGCGCTCACCACGGCGTCGCTGGCCGGTCTTCTCGCCCGCATCCCGCATCTGACCTTCAAGATCGTCGGGGCCATTCACTGGGAGGCGCTGAAACTTTGGCTGAAGGGCGTCCGTTATATTCCCAGACCCGAAGCACCGCCGCCCGTCAGCGTTCGCAGCGATGCGATTGCCGGCGAGGCTGCGGAGTAGAGCCAGACTTATAAGAGCCTTCTAACGTTGAATCCGCATGCATTTCCGCTGGAAAATCGACTCCACTTTCCGAAATCATGCGCTAAATTCAATTGACGCAATGATTGCCGAGGACCTGTTGCGATGACCAACGCCAATATGTGGACCAGCTGCTGCGACAAGGTGGAGTATCTTTCCGCCGAAAACATCTCGAAATTCATCAAGGATCTGCCTGCCAAGGCGCAGATGGCGTTGCGCGCCATCGTGCACATGCGTGCGGGCTCACTTACCTTGACGCTGCCCGACGGCCGCTCGTTCCTGATCAAGGGCAAAGCTCCCGGCCCGGATGCCTGCGTGACGCTTCACAACTGGAACCTGCCGCAGCGGGCGCTGACCGGCGGCACGATCGGTGTTGCCGAGAGCTATATGGATGGCGACTGGGAAAGCCCTGACATCGGCGCCTTTCTCGAGCTGTTTCTGGTCAATGGCGACGATATCGGCAAGAATTTTGCCAATGGGGCACGCGGCATCCTGCGCGTCGTGGAAAAATTCCGACACTGGATGAATTCGAACACGAAGTCCGGCTCGAAGCGCAACATCTCTGCCCATTACGACCTCGGCAACGATTTCTACAAGGAATGGCTCGATCCAAGCATGACCTATTCGTCGGCCTATTACGGCACCGGTGCCAACGACCTGGAATCGGCACAGCGGGCCAAATACAAGGCACTGGCCGAGGCGACCGGCATCGGCGCCGGCGACCACGTGCTCGAAATCGGCTGCGGCTGGGGCGGATTTGCCGAATATGCCGCCAGCGAAATCGGCTGCCGCGTCACCGGCCTGACGATCAGCCGCGAGCAGCTGGCCTTCGCCACCGAGCGCATGCAGCGCAAGGGACTTTCCGGCAAGGTCGATCTCAAGTTTCAGGACTACCGCGACGAGACCGGGGCATACGACCGGGTCGTGTCGATCGAGATGTTTGAGGCCGTCGGCGAGAAATATTGGACGACCTACTTTTCCAAGGTCAAGGATTGCCTGAAACCCGGCGGCAAGGCCGGTGTGCAGATCATCACGATCAAGCCGGAAGCCTACAAGGAATACCGCGCCAATCCGGATTTCATCCAGAAATACGTCTTCCCCGGTGGCATGCTGCCGACCCGCGAGCATCTTGCAGATCTCGGCCGCAAGGTCGGGTTGAAGATCTCCGGCGATATCGGCTTCGGTCTGGATTATGCCCGCACGCTGGCCGAATGGCGCGTGCGCTTCTGGGAGGTCTGGGACCGGATCGAGCCGCTCGGCTTCGACATTCGCTTCAAACGCCTGTGGGAGTTCTACTTCTTCTACTGCGAGGCGGGTTTCCGGGCCGGGAATATCGACGTCCGCCAAGTCGTGTATGAATGATCGATCCCGATCAGGGTTCAGGTGCCCGCATCGGCCGCTGGACCCTCCTCGCCTATGCGCTTCCTGCCGCACCGCTCGCCGCCCTCGGCCTGCCGCTCTACGCGCTGGTTCCCACCTATTATACCGAGACCATGGGTTTGCCGATCGCGGCAGTCGGCTGGTCGCTGCTGCTGATTCGGCTGTTCGACGCGATCACCGATCCCGTCAGCGGCTATATTGCCGACCGGATCGATCCCGCCTTCGGCCGCAGGCGGCTGCTCTTTGCGCTATCGCTGCCGCTGGCGGCTCTGGCGGCGCTGATGCTTTACTGGCCTCCCCTAGATGTGACCGTTGCCTGGCTCACGGTCTGGGGGCTCGTGCTGTCGCTCGCCTATACGCTGGCGACCGTGCCCTATACGGCCTGGGGGGCGGAACTGGTCAGCGATTATCACGGCCGCACACGGCTTTCGGCCTTTCGCGAGAGCCTGACGCTGGCCGGCACGCTGGTGGCGATCGTACTGCCCTTTGCCATCGGTTTCGAAGACAAGGGCTTTTCCGGTCTCGCCATCCTCGGCGTCACGGTTGCCGTCGCGCTGCCGCTTTTTGGGGCCGTAACAGTGCTGCGGGTGCCGGAACCGGTGAATGCCACACGGTCGCGCCTGTCTTTTGCCGATGGCTTGCGGTTTCTCGGCCGCAACCGGCAGTTCCTGCGCCTGATCGCCGCTTTCTTTCTCAATGGCTTCGCCAATGGCATTCCGGCGACGCTGTTTCTCTATTTCGTCTCGGAACGGCTGGCGCTGCCCGAGATGCGCGGGCCGCTGCTGTTTCTCTACTTCCTCTGCGGCATTGGCGGCATTCCGCTGGCCTCCTATGTGGCCGGCAGGCTGGGCAAACACCGGGCCTGGTGTCTGGCGATGATCGCCACCTGCCTGATCTTCTCGCTGGCACCGCTGTTGCCGTCGGGCGCGCTGGTGGCCTTTGCGGCAATCTGCGTGGCGACGGGCCTGCTTCTCGGCTTCGATCTCGCCATTCCGCCGTCGATCCAGGCCGATGTGATCGATGCGGACACGGCGGCGTCCGGCGAGCAGCGCAGCGGCATCTATTTTGCCGCCTGGGGGCTGGCGACCAAACTGTCGCTGGCGGCCGGCGTCGGGCTGGTGTTCCCGCTGCTGTCCATGTTCGGCTTCGACCCGGCCGCGCGCAGCGGCAACACACCGGAGGCGCTGTTTGCGCTGGCCGTCATCTATTGCTGGATCCCGATCGCCTTGAAGATCGCCGCCATCGGACTGATGTGGAATTTTCCGCTGGATGAGGCGGCGCAGGGCAACCTGCGGGCCCGCATTTCAGCCTGACCGGGCCTGGTCCGCCACCGGTTCGAGTTGCGGCATGCCGGTTTCCAGCGGCCGCTCCTTCCATTTGGTCTGGCGGTTCATCAGCCAGAAATAGAGGCTGTATGGCAGGAAACGCAGGGCCTTGATCTGATAGGTAAAGCGTTTGGGGAAGGTGATCTCGAACCCCGGCGCCTTGAGCCCGGCGGCAATGCTGTCTGCCGCGACTTCGGGACTGACCAAGCCCGGCATGGAAAAGGGGTTCTGTGCCGTTGCCGGCGTATCGACGAAGCCCGGGTTGATGATCTGGATGCGGATGCCGATCTTGTCGAGGTCGAATTTCAGGCTTTCGGCCATGTTGATCAGCGCCGCCTTCGTCGCGCCATAGGCGGCACTGGTCGGCAGCCCGCCATAGCCGGTAACCGAGGAGACGATGGCCACCTGCCCCTGCCCCTTGTCCTTCATGTGGCGGATGGCCGGCAGCAGGCAGTTGACGACGCCGTGCAGGTTGACGGCAAAGGTCTTCTCGAAATCGTCGCGGTGCAGGTTTTCGCCATGCACAGGGATGTAGACGCCGGCGTTGAACACAGCCAGCGCCAGCGTGCCGTGCTCGTATTCGATGGCCGCCAGAATGCGCTCCATGTCGCGCGGGTCGGTAACGTCGCCATCGAGCACGATGATCTTGCCCGGGCCGGAGACGGAATTGCTCAGATCGACCAGCTTGCCGTGATCGCGGGCGGTGACGACGACGGACCAGCCTTCGCCGACGAGCTTCAGCGCCAGGGCGCGGCCGATGCCGGAGCTTGCACCAGTGATCCAGGCGACACCGTGTTCGGGATGGGCAACGAATTGCGTCATGGGATCTCCTTCGCCAGACCTGGCATGGTGCTTCGGCAGAAGCTGGGTGCGGGCCAAGCAGAAAGGCGCGCCGGGCAGAATTGTTCCTTGGCGCCGCTCATCGGGCGGCCTGTCGCGACAGGATGGTCATGACGCTTCTCTGCCATCAAAAGTGGGCGCGGATGCGTTCGCTGCACCGCAAAACAACCGTATTAGCCGATGAGATCGCCGATAAACTGCCGCAGCGGGCCGGTCATCTTCAACGGCGCGTCGGTCACGGCAAAGCTGATGCACGGGCCATTCTTCTCGGCGATAGGCCGGTGATCGATGCTTTCGTCGGCGACGGAAATGTCGCCCGCCGCAAAGCGGCCACGACTGTCGTTGAAGGCGCCATCGAGCACCAGCGACAGCTCGTATCCCTCGTGCGTATGGGCGGGAACGGCGCGGCCGGGACGAATCCAGAAAAAACTGACCTCGCAGCCGTCGATCGTGCCCATCTCGTATTCGCGCAGGCCCGGCAGCTTGGTTTTCCAGGGGATGTTCTCCGCCTCGAACCCGAGGAAATCGCGAAGCGCGCGCGGCAGCATCGCATGCGAGGGCCGCGCCACGGCGGGTGCCGGAGCAACCTCTTTCGGCTGCACGGCAAAAATGGCATCGAGACGGCTGTCGCGTCCTGCGAACATGACCGGAACTTCGGTGTCGAGCACGGCGCCGGCCATCATCTCGACATCGCGGACGAGCTGCCGATTGACGGCCCGCATTTCCAGATGCGCCGCCACCAGCACATGCGCCGGCTCCGGCAGGGTTCCCGCCGCAAACCGCGCCATCAGCGCGTCCACCGTTTCTATCGTCTCATAGGCCATCGCCCGCCTTGCCCCGCTTGTTCCGGAAACCGGAAATATTCTTGATCACGCAGATACGCCGGCAGCGCCCGACTGGATCACATAGATCAAAACGACACCTGCGCTGCGTCAGAAGGAAGGTTTTATCGCTTTGGGGTGATCCGGGGAACAGAATTTCTTGTCAATGGGCAGGGACCCGTGGAAAAGAACGCTGTCCCTGCACAGGTATGCTCCGGTACCTGTTCTTTCCATCTCCAAGGTTCGCCTGCATGATCCGTTTGCAGGCAGACGGCCAGCACACGAGGTTTGACCATGGCTTTTTTTCCGTCCGTGCTCGAGGCGATCGGCAACACGCCGCTGATCAAGCTCAAGGGAGCCTCGGAGGCCACCGGTTGCACCATTCTCGGCAAGGCGGAATTTCTGAACCCCGGCCAGTCGGTCAAGGACCGGGCGGCTCTGGCCATCATCCGGGCGGCTGAAAAGAGCGGCGCGCTCCGGCCGGGCGGCGTCATCGTCGAGGGCACGGCCGGCAATACCGGCATCGGTCTTGCCATGGTTGCCCAGGCGCTCGGCTACCGCACCGTCATCGTCATTCCCGAAACACAGAGCCAGGAAAAGAAAGACGCGCTGCGCCTGCTCGGGGCCGAGCTGATCGAAGTGCCGGCAGCGCCCTACAAGAACCCCAATAATTACGTGCGCCTGTCCGGCCGCCTTGCCGAACAGCTGGCAAAGACCGACCCGAACGGCGCCATCTGGGCAAACCAGTTCGACAATGTCACCAATCGGCAGGCCCATATCGACACGACGGCGCCGGAAATCTGGCGCGACACGGATGGCAAGGTTGATGGCTTCATCTGCGCTGTCGGATCGGGCGGCACGCTCGCCGGCGTCGCCGAGGGCCTGCGCAGCTACAATCCCGGCGTCAAGATCGGCATTGCCGATCCAGAGGGTGCGGCGCTCTATAGCTACTATACAACGGGTGAACTGGCCTCCTCGGGGGGCTCGATCACCGAAGGCATCGGCCAGGGCCGGATCACCGCCAATCTCGAAGGTTTTACTCCGGATTTCGCTTATCAGATTCCCGACAGCGAAGCACTGCCCCTGGTCTTCGACCTGATCGAAAACGAGGGCCTGTGCCTTGGCGGCTCGAGCGGCATCAACATCGCCGGTGCCATCCGGCTGGCAAAAGATCTGGGACCGGGCCATACTGTCGTGACGATCCTTTGCGACTATGGTAACCGCTATCAGTCGAAACTTTTCAACCCGGATTTCCTGTCGTCCAAGGGCCTGCCCCTGCCGTCCTGGATCGGCCAGTCCTCCGGCATTACGGTTCCATTTGAAACAGCTGGATAGATTTGCATGACCGCATCCGTTGCCGCTCTTTTCCGGGATGATTTTTATCTCTCGACCTCAGAAGCGGCGGTGACGGCGGTTCATGACGATGGCAGCATCGAACTCGACCAGACTTGCTTCTACGCCACCTCCGGCGGCCAGCCAGGCGACACAGGTTTTCTGGAGCGTGCCGATGGCAGCCGCATCGCGCTCGGGCAGACCATTCACGGTGCGAACAAGGACATCATTCTTCATATTCCGCTTGCCGACCAGTCAAGGCCGAAGGTCGGCGAAACACTGGTTCTGCACATCGACTGGCCGCGCCGCTACCGGCTGATGCGCATGCATACGGCCTGCCACCTGCTCTCCGTCGTGTGCCCCTACCCGATCACCGGCGCTGCCGTCGGGGAGGAGGAAAGCCGGGTCGATTTCGACATGAGTGAGACGATCGACAAGGACCGGGTGACCGCCGACATGATGGCGCTGGTGGCGCAGAACCATCCGGTGACGCTGCAATGGATCACTGATGCCGAGCTTGCCGCCAATCCCGCCATCGTCAAATCTAAGAATGTTCGCCCGCCCATCGGCCTCGGACGGGTTTCGCTGGTCTGCATCGGCGCGGATTCGGCCATCGACAGCCAGCCCTGCGGCGGCACGCATGTGTCCGAAACGCAGGAAGTCGGCGCCATCTTCATCGCAAAGATCGAGAAGAAGGGTAAAGAGAACCGGCGCTTCCGAATTCGATTCGGCACGCCGATGAGTGAAGCATGATGTCCGCAAACCGCGTACACGTTTCGGCATCATGCTTGGATATCGCCTGACAGGAGAAGATCATGTCCTCAGAGAAAAGCCGTTTTGTCGTTTCCCCCGACTGGGTCGAGAAGCAGCTGGGCGCGCCGGAATTCCGCATCGTCGATGCAGCTTGGTACCTGCCGGCGCAGAACCGCAACGGTGCTGCCGAATATGCCGCCGGCCATGTGCCGGGCGCCGTGTTCTTCGATCAGGACGCGATTGCCGACCACACGAGCGGCCTGCCGCACACCCTGCCCTCGCCGGAGTTCTTTGCCGATCAGGTGGGCAAGCTCGGGATCCGCGAAACCGACACGATCGTCGTCTATGACGGCCCCGGTATCTTTACCGCGCCGCGCGCCTGGTGGCTGTTTCGCACCATGGGCGCCAAAAACGTCTTCGTCATGGACGGCGGCCTCGACGGCTGGAAGCGCGACGGACGGCCGCTCGAGACCGACCTGCCGGAACCGGGCCCGGTGACCTTCAAGACCAGCTTCAACCCCGCCGCCGTTACATCCTTCGCAGAGATGACGGATATCGTTGCCTCCGGTTCCTCGCAGATCGCCGATGCGCGCGGTGCGGGGCGCTTTACCGGCGAAGAGGCCGAGCCGCGCGCCGGCATGCGCTCTGGCCATATGCCGGGTGCGAGAAGCCTGCCGTCCGGGGTGTTTTCCGAGGGTGGCAAATTCAAGGATCTGGCAAGCCTGAAGCAAACGATCGAGGACGCCGGCATCGACCTGTCAAAACCCGTCGTCACCAGCTGCGGCTCGGGCGTCACGGCGGCGATCATCACGCTCGCCTTGCAGTCGCTCGGCCATGAGGACAACACGCTCTATGACGGCTCCTGGTCGGAATGGGGCGGAAGGCCGGACACGGCCATCGTCACCGGGAAGGCCTGAGATGGTCGCGCGAAAGACGCCGGATCCGGTCGCGGTTCACATTACCGAGCTTGAAGCACGCACCGCGCCGAAACAGAGCCTGCCGGTGCCGATCAACATTCAGACCGCCATCATGCGCGTGCCCAACATTCCGCTGCCGTTCTACCGCTTTCTCTACATGCAGGTCGGCCGCCGCTGGCACTGGATCGACCGGTTGCGCCTCAGCGACGAGAACCTGACGAAGGTGCTGCACGACAAGCGCAACTCGGTCAGCGTCATCTATGTGAACGGCGCACCGGCCGGCTTCTTCGAGCTGTTCCATCAGGACGAGGACACGGTGGAGCTGACGCATTTCGGCCTGATCGGGCATGCGCTCGGCCTCGGGCTCGGCAAATGGTTCCTGCTGCAAACGCTCTATGCCGCCTGGGCGCTGAACCCTGTTGTCGTCAAGGTCACCACCAACAATCTCGACCATCCGCGTGCGCTGCAGCTCTACCAGCAGTTCGGTTTTTCGCCGGTCGCCACCAGCGATGCGGAGGTGACGCCGCTGAGCGCCGCCGAGCTTCTGGCCATCGCCAAGAAGGACTGACGGCGTCAGCGCATCGCGAGAAATTGAGTCATGCGATGCGTTTAAGCCATTCTCTCCGTGCATGTTTTCGTCGGGACCTGAACCGGAAGATGAACGGCAGACAACAAAGGGTTCAGGCAACCTTCAAAGTGGCTGTGTCAAACGTCTTGTCAGTTGAAGAAAACTGTCGAGGACGACAAGATGAACCGCCGCTTTTTCATTGCCGGATTGGCCGCAGCCCTTGCCCTGCCAAACGCCGTGCTTGGCCAGGACACCCCCTCCTCGGCCGTCATCCTGCGCAAGCTGGAAGCAACGCCGCGCCACCGCCTGCGGCCTGATGAACGCGTCACCATCCGCGATTTCAAGCGCCGCCGCGAGCTGCGCAGCCAGGCACCGTCGATCGACATCCAGTCGATCAACTTCGCCTTCGGCTCGGCCGAGATCCCGCGCTCGGAATACCGTAAAGTGCGCGAGATCGCCCGGGCCATGGAACAGCTGCTGCGCCGCCGCCGCAATGCCCGCTTCCTGATCGAGGGTCACACGGACGCTGTCGGTTCTGCCAATGCCAACCAGATCCTCTCCGAGCGCCGCGCCGATTCGCTGAAATGGCTGCTGGTGCAGGAATTCGGCATTCAGGCCTACGCGCTGGAAACCGTCGGTTACGGCGAGGATTATCTGCTGGTCCAGACGCTGGACGAGGAATGGCGCAACCGCCGCGTCACCCTGCGCCGGATCGACGAATTCGTGCGCTAAGACCCTGTTTCTGACATGGATGCGGCCCGGAGGCGAAGTGCTTCCGGGCCGCGATTGTTTAGGGTGCCGTCAGCTCCTTAACCGCCCTTCGGGCACCTTCTCCTTGAAGGGAGAAGGACGCCGGGGTCAGTTCTTGCTGTCGAGGTCGTCGGCGACCTGCAGCAGGAGGCGGACCAGATCACCGGCCTTGGCGTCGTCGGCCTGCAGCTTCTTGGCGATGACTTCGCGCAGATTGAGCAGGGCCGAATCGACGCTGCGCGGCAGGGCCGGACCGGTGTCGGCATCCCGCCCGCCCCGGCGCTCCTGGCGCTGGCGAACCTTTTCGCCGAACTCAGCCAGACGCTCGAGAATGGCGTCGGCAAGCCGGCGGTTCTCGTCGAGATGGGCGCGGCCTTCCGGCGTGATGGCATAGCGCTTCTTGTTGCCATCGGCTTCGGCGATGATGTAGCCGGCCTCTTCGAGATAGGTCAGCGTCGGGTAGATGACGCCGGGGCTCGGCACGTAGAAGCCGCCCGTCACATCTTCCAGATGCTTGATGATCTCGTAGCCGTGGCGGGGGTCCGTTTCGGTTAGCGCCAGCACCAGAAGCCTGAGGTCGCCCTGGGCAAAGAACCGGCCGATACGGCCCTCGCCATCATCGCCGAACCCACGGCCATCGCCGCGCCCGCCCCGGCCGGGATGGCCCCGGAACGGACCACCGCGCATGGCGAAGAATTCTTCCATGCGCCTGTCGCCGCGTTCGCCGCAGCCATGCCGTCCGGCAAATTTGTCTTTCATACGTCCAAACATTGTGTTGTCTCCTGTTAAAAACTATCTTTCGATATATCTTTAGATAACATTCAATTTGGAAATGTCCAGAGTTCGATATATCTTTTTATATCGAAATCTGCCGGAGCGCATAAAAACGCACCGGACGCTTTCGCATCCGATGCTCTGATATGGCAGGGGTTACAGCCTTCTTCAAGGCGACCGCAGGGCTATGATTTAAGGTTTCGACATGAGAAGATATATCGAAAACCCGTCTTACGCGACGGCGAGCGCGCTTTCCGCCGCGTAAACCTCATAACCCAGCGCCTCGGCCACCGGCCGGCTGGTGACACGGCCACGATGGATGTTGAGGCCGGCGCGCAGGTGGCGGTCTTCGGCAATCGCCTTCAGGCCCCGGTCGGCAAGTGCCAGGCCGTAGTGCAGGGTCGCGTTGTTGAGCGCATGTGCCGAGGTGACCGGCACGGCGCCCGGCATGTTGGCGACGCAATAATGGACGATGCCTTCGATCTCGAAGGTCGGGTCGGCATGGGTGGTGGCGTGCGAGGTCTCGAAGCAACCGCCCTGGTCGATCGCGACATCGACGATGACGGCACCCTTCTTCATGCCGCCCAGCATGTCGCGGGTCACCAGTTTCGGGGCGGCGGCACCAGGGATCAGCACGGCGCCGATGACCAGATCGGCGGAAAACACCTCTTCTTCCAGCGCATCGATGGTCGAATAGCGGGTGTGGACGCGGCCGGCAAAGAGGTCGTCGAGCTGGCGCAAGCGGGGAATGGAACGGTCGAGAATGGTGACGTCTGCGCCGAGGCCAACGGCCATGCGCGCCGCATGCAGGCCGACGACACCACCGCCGAGCACGGTGACCTTGGCGGGCAATACGCCCGGAACGCCGCCGAGCAGGATGCCGCGGCCGCCATTGGCCTTTTGCAGCGAGGTAGCGCCGGCCTGGATCGCCAGACGCCCGGCCACTTCCGACATCGGCGCCAGGAGCGGCAGGCCGCCGCGCTCGTCGGTGACGGTCTCGTAGGCGATCGCCGTCACACCGGAGGCCAGAAGCCCCCTGGTCTGTTCCGGATCGGGCGCCAGATGCAGGTAGGTGTAGAGGATCTGGCCGTCGCGCAGTTGCACCCATTCGCCGGGCTGCGGCTCCTTGACCTTTACCACCATGTCGGACTTTTCGAAAATGTCCCTGGCCGTGGCGACGATCTTTGCACCGGCGGCGCGGTAGCTGTCGTCATCGGCGCCGATCCCGGCACCGGCCTTGGTCTCGACGATCACCTCGTGGCCGTGCGCCACATATTCCCGCACGGCACCGGGCGTCAGGCCGACACGATATTCATGGTTTTTGATTTCCTTCGGGCAACCGACACGCATTCTGGCGTTCCTCTCACATCTATTGCTGCAAAACCCGCCGCTCCTTGCGGGGTTCCCCATGCAATCAGAAGGCCGGTGAAATGTCCTTGCAAAGTGCATTTGCCGGAAGAACGGTTTTCGAATATTCTTGCAAGAATTTCCCATTTTTAGCAGGAAACATCAATGCCAGCCTTGGATGCCATCGATACTGCGATTCTGAACACGCTTCAGGCACAGGGACGCATTTCCAATGCGGACCTTGCAGACCGCGTCGGCCTGTCGCCGTCGGCCTGTTCGCGGCGCCTCGACATGCTGGAAAAATCCGGCGTCATCAGCGGCTATCACGCGCGCGTCGCGCTGAAGGCCCTCGACTACAAGATGATCGCGATCGTGCATATCTCGCTGTCGGGGCAGTTTGCCAAAACGCTGTCGGAATTCGAAACGGCGGTGAAGCTCTGCCCGAATGTGCTCGTCTGCTACCTGATGTCGGGTGAATACGACTATATCCTGCGCGTCGCTGCCAAAGATCTGGAGGATTACGAGCGCATCCACCGCGACTGGCTCTCGGCGCTGCCGCACGTGGTGAAGATCAATTCCAGCTTTGCGCTGCGCGAAATCATCGACCGGCCGAATGTCGGGCTGTAGGTCTTTGTTTTGTGCATGCCCCGATTTCTGACATTGCGGCAAGAATTCGCTTTGCCGGTCTCAGAGGCTTGGCCATGATGCAGGCCAGCCCAGCAAGGAGATTTGACAGATGGCCAACGCCCAGCCGCTTCGCCGCGATGACAATGTGCCGTTCCACGATGAGCGCGTCGATCTCGCCGCCGCCTTCCGCTGGACCGCGCGGCTCGGCATGAACGAGGCCGTGG
The DNA here is from genome assembly GCA_030655075.1 of Pararhizobium sp. GTDB lineage: Bacteria > Pseudomonadota > Alphaproteobacteria > Rhizobiales > Rhizobiaceae > JAURWE01. The sequence goes on along the minus strand of JAURWE010000061.1, from coordinate 40,334 downwards.
CCAACCATTTCTCGCTTGCCGTCAATCCCAAGGGCACGCAGTTTCTGATGAACCCGAACCAGCGGCACTTTGCCCGGCTTAAGGCGAGCGACCTCATCCTGCTCGACGCCAACGACCCTGATGCCATGAACCATCCCGATGCGCCGGACCCGACCGCCTGGGGTCTGCATGGCGGCATCCACCGGCTCTGCCCGCATGCGCGCTGCGTCATGCATGTGCATTCGATCCACGCCACCGTGCTCGCCTCGCTCGCCGACAGCCGGCTGCCGCCGATCGACCAGAACTGCGCCACCTTCTACAATCGCTATGTCATCGACGAGAATTATGGCGGCCTTGCCTTCGAAGAGGAAGGCGAGCGATGTGCTGCTCTCCTGTCCGATCCGTCGAAGAAGGTGATGATCATGGGCAATCACGGCGTGCTGATCATCGGCTCGTCGGTGGCCGATACGTTCAACCGGCTCTATTATTTCGAGCGCGCCGCCGAGACCTATATAAGGGCGCTGCAGACCGGGCAGAAGCTGCGAATCCTGCCGGACGATATCGCCGAGAAGACGGCTAAGGAACTGGATGATTATCCTGATCAGGCCGATCGGCATCTGGCCGAGCTGAAACTGATTCTCGACGAGGACGAGCCAGCCTACCGGCTCTGAGGTTCATTTCGCCCGCCGGATCATACTCGCGTCATATTGGAGTGCTCAGGTCCGGCATCGCCATCTTCTCCCGCCACGCCCATTTGCCGCCCCAGCGTCCCCCGGCAAATATGACGGAGCCACTTTCTCATGAACGATCTCTATCCGATGCCGCGCCGCGCCGTGCTCAAGGGCCTTGCCGGCTCCTCCGCGCTGATCCTGCTGCATCCGTTTTCGGCCCGCGCCGCCGCCAACCAGGCACATCTGCGGATCATGGAAACGACGGACCTGCATGTGCATGTCTTTCCCTATGACTATTACAGCGACAAGCCGAACGACATGCTGGGCCTTGCCCGCACCGCCTCGATCATTGACGCCATCCGCGCCGAGGCTACCAATGCCATCCTCGTCGACAATGGCGACTTCCTGCAGGGCAATCCGATGGGCGACTATATCGCCTATGAGCGCGGCATGAAGGATGGCGACATGCATCCGGTCATATCGGCTATGAACGTGCTCGGCTATGATTGCGGCACGCTCGGCAACCACGAATTCAACTATGGCCTCGATTTCATGTTCAAGGTTCTGGCCGGAGCGAATTTCCCGGTCGTCTGCGCCAATCTGACAAAGGGCCTTCTGGCGGCGGATGCGCGCAAGGACGAACTGTTTCTCAAGCCCTATGTCATCCTCGACCGCAAGGTGACGGACGGCGACGGCAACCAGCATTCAATCCGGATCGGCCTCATCGGCTTCGTGCCGCCGCAGATCATGGGCTGGGACGCCGGGCACCTGCAAGGCAAGGCCAATGCCCGCGATATCGTCCGCGCCGCAGAAGGCTGGGTGCCGCAGATGCGCGAAGAAGGTGCCGACATCGTCGTGGCGCTCTGCCATTCCGGCATCGGTCAGGAAGCCTATGCGGAAGATCTGGAAAACGCGGCCATTCCGCTGGCTGCGATCAAGGGCATCGACGCGATCGTCACCGGTCACAGCCATCTCGATTTTCCCGGCCCGAAGTTCGAAGGATTTGCGGGTGTCGACAATGCCAATGGCCTGATCGGCGGCAAACCCGGTGTCATGGGCGGCTTCTGGGGCTCGCATCTCGGCCTGATCGACCTGCTTCTGGAAAAAGACGGCAGCAGCTGGCGCGTGGTCAGTTCGACCAGCGAAGCGCGGGCGATCTACCGGCGCGAGGACAACGCCGTCATTCCCAACGTCCAGGACAAGCCGGAGGTGCTGAAGGCCGCGCAGAAGGACCACGACGCCACGCTTGCCTATGTGCGCACACCCGTCGGCAAGACAACGGCGCCGCTCTACTCCTACTTCGCGCTGGTGGCCGACGATCCTTCGGTACAGATCGTCAGCAAAGCGCAGCTGTGGTACATCAAGGACATGCTGAAGGAGACCGAGCACAAGGACCTGCCGGTGCTCTCGGCGGCGGCTCCCTTCAAGGCGGGCGGCCGCGGCGGTGCGGAATACTACACCGACGTTCCGGCCGGTGCCATCGCCATCAAGAACGTCGCCGATCTCTATCTCTATCCCAACACCGTGCAGGCGGTGAAGATCACAGGCGCCGACGTGAAAGAATGGCTGGAAATGTCGGCCGGGATTTTCAACCAGGTGGAGGCCGGCGGCAAGGATGCGCCGCTGATCAACACGGAGTTCCCTTCCTACAATTTCGACGTCATCGACGGCGTCACCTACCGGATCGACCTGTCGCAGCCTGCGCGCTACGACAAGGACGGCGCGCTTGTTAACCCGGAGGCGCGGCGCATCGCCGATCTACAGTTCGATGGCAAGCCGATCGATCCCGCCCAGGCCTTCGTGGTGGTCACCAACAATTACCGGGCCGGCGGCGGCGGCACGTTTCCGGGCATTACCGGCGACAAAGTGATCTTTGCCGCCCCCGACACCAACCGCGACGTCATCGTGCGCTACATCGTCTCCGAGGGCACGATCAACCCGTCGGCCGACGCCAACTGGAGTTTCATGCCGCTCTCGGGTGCCACCGTGGTCTTCGATACGGGAACGCGGGCGCAGCACTATATCGGGGACCTGAAGGGCCTGAAGATCAGCGAGGTCGGCCCGACCGAGGACGGATTTGCGCGCTACCGGATCGCTCTTTGAAATACCCAGAGATTGCCGTCGACAAGTATGGCGATCTGCCTAAACTCCGGTGACGATCCCGCTTGAGACCCGCGCCATGAAAACAATCGCCGCCCTTGGAATGACTGGCCTGCTTGCCGCCTCTACCTGTGCCATGGCACAGGAGCCGGAGCTTGCCGCACCGTGGACAAAAATGGCCGGCGGAAAGGCCGCTGCCGGGACCTGTTCGACCGATGAGGCCAGCGAAGTGCCGACCTGCTACATCGTGCGTTGCGAGGACGAGCGGCTGGTCTTTGTTGTCAGGGAGGCCGATATCGGCGATCTCGATCCGCGCCGCATCCGCCTGAAGATTGGCCCCTACAGCACGGTTCTGACCCTGACGGACGGCGGCAAGGACGAGCGTATCGCGCCGCTGGACCCCTCACTGCTGGAGGCACTGAAAACCGGCGAGACATCAGTGGACCTGACGGCGGTGGAGGCGGCCGTCGACTACAGCACCGCCTTCGATCTCACCGGTGCCAAAAGCGGGATCGAAGCGGTCGAGGCCGCCTGCCGGAAATCGCTGAACTAGGCCTGCCGTGTCTCGGCATCATCCGAGAACAGCGATGCACCGTTCTGGTCGATGATCTGGCGCGCCTTGCGGAAGCTGGCGTCGATCGCGTCCTGTTCGGAGGCAAACACATCGGCGCGAATGAAGGTGCGGGTCTTCAGCGGCTCGCTGCCGGTCTTCTCGATGCTGCCGGCCAGCCGGAACTGGCTGCCCTCGCGCATCGGCCGCGCGCGGATCAGGCAATCGGCGTAGGTTTCGGTTTTGTCAGCCGGAGCCTCCGGCGCGCTGGCGCCGGAACCGCTGAACATGCCCAGAATTTTCGAGATGAAAGAAGCCATGGGATCTCATTTAGCATGGCGGATTGTGTGGTCAAGCACTAGGCTCTGCTGCAAGACGGGACCGGAGGAGAATACATGCGCCCTCTGTTCAGCGCCGCAAAAGCTCCGCTCATCATAGTCATTCTTATTGCCCTTGGAATCCTCGTCATGTCCGGTCCCCGCACGCCTGCCGATTTTACCGTGCGCTTTGACGCTTCGACAATTGGCACGGACCCGGCAGCATGGCTGGCGGCGAGCGAAGCCCGGTTTTCCGATATCCGCCCGGGCCTGCAGAAAGAGATCATCTGGGCCGATCCGGTGGCCAAGGCCCGCACGCCGGTCTCCATTGTCTATATCCACGGCTTTTCGGCCTCGAAGGGCGAGGTGCGGCCCCTGCCCGACATTCTGGCGAAAAACCTTAAGGCGAACCTGTTCTACACAAGGCTTGCCGGGCATGGCCGCAGCAATGATGCGATGGGCGAAGCGTCGCTCAACGACTGGGTCAATGACACGGCCGAGGCCATTGCCATCGGTGAAAGGCTCGGAGACCGCGTCGTCGTGATCGCCACCTCCACCGGCGCGACGCTGACGGCCTTTGCGCTGACCCGGCCGGCGCTTTCCTCAAAGATTGTTGCGGCCGTGTTCATCTCGCCGAATTTTGCCATCAAGGCGCGCGGCTCGAGCCTTTTGACAGTTCCCTGGAGCAACAAACTCGCTCGCGCCGTTCTCGGCGCACGCCGGTCGTTCACGCCTCTGAACGCGCTGCATGCCTCGCTGTGGACCACCGAATATCCTGTTGGCGTGCTGCTGCCGATGGCCGAATTGGTCAAGCGCGTTGCCGCGCTCTCTTTCAGCGAGGTCCGGACACCCACACTGTTCGTCTATTCGCCTCAAGATCAGGTGGTGGATGCGACGGCGACCGATGCGGTGGTGAAACGCTGGGGCGGCATCACCGGAACCATCGATCCCGGTGCGGTGGAAGACCCGTTCCGCCATGTCATTGCCGGCGATGCCCTGTCGCCTGCCGCGACGACAGGGCTTGCGGAAAAAATCTCCGACTGGCTGCACAACACCCTATAAGCCTTTGAACAAGCTTAGATAATCAGATTTGCCAGAATTTCGTTGTCGGTGATGTCCTGGTAGCGCATGCCGGCAGCGTCGAAGCCTGCCTTCAGCCGGGCAAAATTGTCCGAATGTTTGGTTTCGATGCCGATGAGGATCGAGCCGAAATTGCGGGCGGATTTCTTCAGATATTCGAAGCGGGAAATGTCGTCTTCCTCGCCGAGCAGATTGAGGAAATCCTTGAGCGCGCCGGGACGCTGGGCCAGCCGCAGGATGAAGTATTTCTTCAGCCCCAGATGACGCATCGCCCGTTCCTTGACATCGGGCAGGCGCTCGAAATCGAAATTGCCGCCCGAGACGACGGCGACGATGGTTTTGCCCTTCAGCGCCTCGGCCCCGAGGGCCTCCAGCGCCGAGATCGCCAGCGCACCGGCCGGTTCCAGCACGACGCCCTCGACATTCAGCATGTCGGCGATGGTGACGCAGATGGCATTTTCCGGCAGCAGCATCACCTGATCGGCCGGAAAATCCTTGAGCGCCTCGAAATTGAGATCGCCGATGCGGGCGACGGCGGCACCGTCGACAAAATTATCGACCTGTTCCAGCGTCACCTGATGGCCGGCCTCGAGGCTGCGCTTCAAGCTCGGCGCTCCGGCGGGCTCGCAGAACAGGAAGGCGTCCTTCGGCAGAACATCGGCGAAGTAGCCTGTCACCCCAGCCGATAGCCCGCCGCCGCCGACAGGCAGGATCATCAGATCCGGCAGCACACCGTCGGGCAGCTGTTCGGTGATTTCGGCGGCGACCGTTGCCTGGCCCTCGATGATGTCGGCATGGTCGAAGGGCGGCACCATGACGCCGTCGATCTTCTCGACATGGTCGCGGGCAGCCTGGTAGCACTGATCGAAGAAGTCGCCGAACAGCTTAATGGTGATGAAATCGCCGCCGAAGGTGCGGGTCTTGTCAATCTTCTGCTGCGGCGTCGTCACCGGCATGAACACCACGCCCGGCACGCCGAAGTGGCGGCAAACAAAGGCAAAACCCTGAGCGTGGTTGCCGGCCGAGGCGCAGACGAAGGTTTTGCCGGTGCCCCCGGCATCGATGATCTTGCGAAAGAAGTTGAAGGCGCCGCGAATCTTGTAGGAGCGGACCGGCGAGAGGTCCTCGCGCTTGAGATAAATGCTGGCGCCATAGCGCGCGCTCAAATGCTCGTTCAGCTGCAGCGGCGTGGCCGGAAAGAGTTCGCGCAAGGCCACGGTGGCGTGATCGACATCCTGTTTCATCGTCTTCGTTTCGTTGGTTTCGTTCTGTCGGCATGCCTATGGCATATCGGCTGCGGTGAAACCACCGGCTTTCCGAAAACCTTCCGCTTTAGATCTTTGTTCTTATGCATGTCTTCATCCCAAAACCGCGTCCCACTTTTGGGAGACATGCATTTGTCATATTTTTGGGTGGTCACAGCCTATTCCCGGTCTTGACTCGCTGGTCCGAATAGCCAACGCTCCCCACATCTGCGGAAGGAAAAACCATGTCGACATCGTCCCGTTCCAGCCTGCGCCTTTCCATTCTTGCTGCCGCGCTGGCAGCCGTTTGCGCCATGCAACAACCGGCGCTGGCCGGACCACTGGTCGATGCGGCCACCAAGGCCGAAGGGATGGCGGCGGGCAACGACACGATCGGCGCTCATGACGTCATGCGCGAGGCGATCAGCGATTTTTCCGCCGGTCTGCCGTTCACCGTCGGCAAGGCTGTTTTCGTCACCGCCGAGCCCACCGGCTACGCAATGTACGAGCCGAAGGAAGTGCCGACCTTCAAGCCTGGCGAAAAACTTCTCTCCTATGTGGAGCCGATCGGCCTCAACTGGAAGGATGCCGGAATCAAAGGCAAGCTGCAGAGCCATTTTACCGTCGATTTCGAACTGCTCAATCCCAAGGGCGACGTTCTGACCGGCCAGAAAGCCTTCGGCGATTTCACCTTCAACAGCTTCTTCCGCAACCAGGAAATCTACGCGACGCTGACGATCAACCTGACCGGCGCTGCGGCCGGTGACTATATCATGCGCTTTCACTTCAATGATCTGAACAGCGGCAAAACCGCCAGCGTCGACCAGGCCTTCAGCATCGCGGCGGAATAAACAGGTCCGCATGCCCGATATCACGACCATTGGGATCACCACCATTGGCTTCGATGCCGATGACACGCTGTGGCAGAACGAGCAGTTCTATGCGCTGACGCAGGCGCGGTTCGCCGAACTGCTGCGCGATCACGCCGCTCCGGACGAGCTTTCCGGGCGGCTGTTTGCGGTGCAGAAGCGCAATATGGGCCTCTATGGTTTCGGCATCAAAGGCTTCGTCCTGTCGATGATCGAGACGGCGCTCGAGATCACCGATCACAAGGCGCCAGTCTCCGTCATCCGCGATATTCTCGATGCCGGACGCGAGATGCTGGCCCATCCGGTCGAGACCCTGCCCGGCGTGCCGGAACTGCTCAAAGATCTGAATGGCCGTTACCGGCTGGTGCTGATCACCAAGGGCGACCTGTTCGACCAAGAGCGCAAGCTGGCAGCCTCAGGCCTTGGCGATCTTTTCGATGCGGTCGAGATCGTCAGCGACAAGTCGGCCAAAACCTACGAGACGATCTTTGCGCGCCATGGCGGCGGCGCATCGGCCAGTCTTACGGTCGGCAATTCGCTGAAATCGGACATTCAGCCGGCGCTGGCCGCTGGGGCCTGGGGCATCTTTGTGCCGCATCCCCTCACCTGGGCCTTCGAGCATGCCGAAAAACCGGACACGCACCCGCGTTTTCGCGAGATTATCAAGATCAGCGACCTTGAAACGCTGCTTGCCGAGATCGATTAACCCGCCTTCGACGCCGCGATATCCGCCAGCATCGCCGTCACCGCCGCCTCGGCAGCAGCCAGCGGCTCCTCCGAGCGGGCGCGGATGACGATGTCGGTGGAGAATTTCTGGCCGTCGAATTTCGGATAGGAACCGATGCTGGTGTCCGGGTGGGCTTTCTGCACCGCTCCGAGCAGGCTGCCGATGTCGCCCTCGCCAAAGGGCGAGCGCACCGAGCGCGACAGGATCGGCGTCCCGGCCACAAGCGTCGGGATGACCGCGTCGATCATCGCCTGGAACACCTGCGGCACACCGGCCATGACATAGACATTGGCGATGATGAAGCCCGGCGCCGTCGAGACGGCATTGGGAATGTGGATGGAACCGTTCGGCATGCGCGCCATGCGGCGGCGGGCTTCGGTGAATTCCATGCCACGCCGCTCGTACATGTCGCCGAGAAGCCGCATGGCTTCGGGATCATGAATGCACTCGACGCCAAAGGCGCGCGATATCGCGTCGGCGGTGATGTCATCATGGGTCGGGCCGATGCCACCGGACGTGAAGACATAATCATAGGCGCTGCGCAGCGCATTGACGGCAGCAACGATCGCGTCTTCCTCGTCGGCGACGATGCGGACCTCCTTGAGATCGATGCCGGCCACCGAGAGCATGTCGGCGAGATGGCCGATATTCTTGTCCTTGGTGCGGCCGGAAAGCAGTTCGTCGCCAATGGCGAGCATGGCGGCGGTGACGATTTTCTGATCTGTCATGACGTCTTCTTCCGAATTTCACGCTGCTTTTTTCTACACTCTAATGTCACTGTCGCCATACGCTGAACAGTCTGTCGACCAGCCATTTCTGACGGCAGCCGGTTGAGGTGCTACATCCATCGACGGCAGGCAATCAAGCGGTTGCTTTCAATCGAAGGAGATAACATGGCCAAAGTACTGGTACTCTATTATTCGGCATACGGTCACATTGAAACCATGGCCTACGCGGTCGCCGAAGGGGCAACGTCGGCTGGCGCCGATGTCGTCGTCAAGCGCGTTCCCGAGCTGGTCTCCGACGAGGTCGCCAAGGCATCCTATTACAAGATGGATCAGGCCGCTCCGATTGCAACGCCCGGCGAACTCGACCAGTACGATGCGATCATCTTCGGTGCCGGCACACGTTACGGCACGGTGGCCTCGCAGATGCGCAATTTCATCGACCAGACCGGCGGGCTCTGGGCCAAGGGTGCGCTGACCGGCAAGGTCGGTTCGGTGTTCACCTCCTCGGCCACACAGCACGGTGGCCAGGAAACAACCATCCTCGGCTTCATTCCGACCTTGATGCATCACGGCATGGTGGTCGTCGGCCTTCCCTATGCCTTCCAGGGCCAGATGGGTCTTGACGAGATCAAGGGCGGCTCGCCCTACGGCGCCTCGACGATCACCGGCGGCGATGGTGCACGCCAGCCGTCCGACGTCGAACTGGAAGCCGCCCGCTACCAGGGCGCCCACGTCGCCAAGATCGCGGCCAAGCTGTCGGCCTGATCCGACATTCCTTGAGCAAAGGGTGCGCCCGCAAGGCGCGCCCTTTTTGTTGCATTCAAGAGCTGGAAAAAACGCTTACGGCTGGATCAGGTCGCCCATGCGAATGCGGGTTCCGGCCGTGGTCTGTCCCCCCGCACATTCGGGACAATCGTCTCCGTCCCAGGTGTCGATGGCTAGTCGGCTTGCAGGAAAACAGAACCCGCAGCTCCTGCACAGCAGCCAGACCCGCGTCTCGCCGGGCGCCAGCACATCCGTGCCCATGATCGCATAGGCGCTGCCCCTGCGGCTCAAAAGTTCACGCTCGATCATATGGTATGACGACAGGGCGCTCTCCGTGCGACTCAGTGCATGACCCGATTTTCTGGCGTTCTACGGCATTTTCGCGACAAAACCATCGACCATTTCTGGTCACGGTACTGTAGCAACAGAAATTCTCTGGGGGCAGGCTGAGCCCGGGAATGACAACGTGCTGGTGCGGACGACGGGGGTCGAACCCGTACGGATTGCTCCGAGGGATTTTAAGTCCCTTGCGTCTACCAGTTTCGCCACGTCCGCGCAGATTTCGTCATCGAACACATCCCCCGCCCAGTCAAGCGCAAGTTGCAGCTGGCACGGTTCACGGCTGCGAATTCAGCACAGCCGGGCCGCAGGCCCGCTGCTGCACCACCGCGTTTATGGCCTGAAGCAGGACGTGAGGCTGGCATGGTTTGATCACCCAGGTGCCGTGATGAAACACCGAGCCGGTGTCCAGCTGTGACTTGCTGTCGCCGCTATAGACGATGAAGGGTGTGGCCCGCTCGGCGAGCCTGGCAGCAACGGCCTCGCAGGGACCGTCGATCAGATAGATATCGACGATGGCCAGATCAGGATCATTGCCCTTCAGCCAGGTTTCGGCATCGTCGCAGCGGGTGAAGGTCACGATGTTTTCAAAGCCTGCCTGATGCAGAAGATCCTCGAGATCCAGTGCAATCAACGGCTGATCCTCTAGAAGAAGCACCGTTTTTGCGGCCAAGGACATGCATTACTCTCCATATTGCAATCCAGCTTTATGCCACTTTGATACAATTGAGTTTTATGTCCGCTAGCGTACCAACGCCGACGTTGGCTTGTGCTGTTTTTTCAATGAACATAAATGGAACACCTTCAGAGTATTGGGTGGACACATCGTTCTTGTTGGGACGCTTGGGAGATACCGTTTGCTCTTGCTTTCGAGGAAGAGCATGCCGCACGTAGCACAACATCAAATCAGCAATCGACTGCTCAGTGTCCTCTCTGCGCCGGACTATGCTCTGTTGGCGCCCTATCTTGAGCCTGTCGAACTGCCGCGGCTCTTTTCTCTTTCCCAGGCGCATACGCCCAGCGATCACAGCTACTTTCCGACATCCGGCATCGGCTCGATCGTCGCCGCATCGCAGGACGGCCAGAGTGCCGAGGTCGGCGTTTTCGGGCGCGAGGGCATGACGCCGACTGCCGTCGTGCTCAACACGGCGTCCGATCCGTTCTCGATCTTCATGCAGGTGAGCGGCGAAGGCTACCGGATCCGCAACGACGTGTTCCGGGACGCGCTGAGGCAAAGCAGCGTCATGAAGGCACTGCTCGACCGCTATGCCCAGGTCTGCGCCGTCCAGACCGCCTACACGGCGCTGTCCAATGCCGTTCATCACATCGACGAGCGCCTGGCCCGGTGGATCCTGATGTGTCACGACCGCACGGAAGGCGATGAAATTCTCCTGACGCACGAGTTTCTGGCCGTCATGCTGGCGGTGCGGCGCCCGACGGTTACGACGGCGCTGCACGTGCTGGAAGGCAACCGCTTCATCTACTCTGAGCGCGGCATGATCGTCATCCGCAACCGCGAAGCGCTCGAAGCCTTTGCCAAGGATGCCTATGGTGTACCCGAGCAGGAATACCACCGTCTGATCGGCCCGATCAAACCGGCTCTGAACTGACCGATCGGCCGCCGCCGGGGGCATCCTTATCGGCATTCCGGGCGGCATGGCTTGCAATCGACCGGTGAATACCGCTAAATCCCGGCAAAACACCGGTCCCGTCATGCCGCCCCACATTTGCGGCGCCGCCGCAGGATCGCCAGCCCGGAGCTTCGCATGTCCCTTCCCGATAAAGCCTTTCCCGTTTCCTGGGACCAGTTCCACCGTGACGCGCGGGCACTCGCCTGGCGGCTCGCGAGCGAAGGGCGCGAATGGCGGGCCATGGTCTGCATCACGCGCGGCGGCCTTGTGCCGGCCGCCATCATCTGCCGCGAGCTCAACATTCGGCTGATCGAGACGGTCTGCGTCGCCTCCTATCACGACTATGATTCGCAAGGCCAGATGGTGGTCATCAAGGGCATTTCGGAAGAGCTGAAAGCAGACGGCGGCCGCGATATCCTGATCGTCGACGACCTTACCGACACGGGCAAGACCGCCGCCATCGTGCGCGAAATGCTGCCCAACGCCCATTTCGCCGCCGTCTATGCCAAGCCCAAGGGCCGGCCGATGGTCGACACGTTCGTGACCGAAGTCAGCCAGGACACCTGGATCTATTTCCCCTGGGACATGGGCTTTACCTACCAGGAACCGATCGCCAAGGATCATCGCGGCTGAGCCTTTCGGAGTGCCGCTGGTTTTGCGGCCGTCCATTGCTTTCCCCGGCGCTCATTGGAATAGCCTTCGCGCGAACGTCTGCCTCTCCCCGGCATCTCGCCCTTTGCGCAGGGCTATCGGACAGCCAAGATGCACGCTCCTCTGCCATCCTGGCCGGCACACTCTTGACTGGTGCGCTTCAAAACGGCACAGCCAGAAGGGGTGACGGACGCAACGGCAAGCTGATTGTTTCGACGGTTCAATTTTATCAATTTTTCTGGGGAGGAATTTCGATGAAGCCATTTGTTGCCGCAGGCCTTGCGACCGGCCTGACCTTCATGCTGACCCTGGCGCTGACCGGCAGCGCGGCCCAAGCCAAGGGCGCCCATATCGGGCCCGTCAAAGCCTATGTCGAACAGTTCGTCAAACCCTGGCTCACAGATCCGCTGGTTATCTCGGCGCTGAAGGCGCAGAACGCTGCGCATGCGCATTTCACCCGGACCGATATAGACGGGCTGGACGCGGAATGGCGGGTCGAGGCCGATGCGGAGTCCGGGCCGATGATCGATGCGCAGCTGGCCAATCCGCTGTCGCAGTTTCTCAAATCAAAACAGCACGACGCCGGCGGGGTGATCACGGAAATCTTCATCACCGACAGCAAGGGCCTCAATGCCGGACAGAGTGACGTAACGTCAGACTACTGGCAGGGCGACGAGGACAAGTGGAAAAAGTCGTTTGGCGCCGGACCGGACGCTGTTTTCATCGATGAGGCGGTCAAGGATGACTCGACCCAGATGCTGCAGTCGCAGGCAAGCCTGACGATCAAGGATCCGGCCACCGGCGAGGCGATCGGCGCCATAACCGTGGGCATCAACCTCGATTCGCTGTGATTGCCATTGGCAGCCGGTGATTCTCGAAAAGGTCGCTTTGGCTGGTATTTTTCATGGCTCGAATCGGAACATCGCCGCACCCACATCGGCTGGTACTTGGCTATGGGTGAATGTCGTGACGATCATTTTTTCGCCTTTTTTCACCTGTGAAATTTCGTGAATTGGTTAACCCGGCTCATGAAATCCTAAGCCCGCGCCCGGAACCGCCTGATTTTACAGGGTTTGCCGCCTGTCCCCGTTTTCCACAGGCCACACACACAACATCTGGTATTCAAAAAGCCGTCACAAACCAGACCTTGACGCCTGCAGGCGATTCACGGTTAATGGATTTCACGTTGCGGCGGCGGCGGAATCGGGAACGTTACGAGGCCGGTTCATCTCAGGAAAATGTCATCTTTCGCCATGAGGCCCGGTGGATCAGCCGCCAGCCACAGGTGGTTTTGCAGTGACTTTTTTCGGCGCCACATCGCACTGAGGGCTGGCGTAAAGAAGCTGTTAATACTATATTTAGTTGTTTGCAGCCAAAATCAGCACAAGATACAGGGATAGCGGAATTTCGTTATCCCGGCTTAGACGGAAACGGACACTGGCTGCGCGATCCTCCCCGCTCGGCCGGACGAGGACAATTTTGTCCGGGCCCAAGGCACCGGACAGCGGCAAACAAAGGACCACGGGACTATGCGCATTGAACGTCGTTTTACCAAACCGGGTCAGTCGGCTTACGCGGAAATCGAATTCCGCAAGGCGATCAGCGAGATTCGCAATCCGGATGGCTCCATTGTCTTCCGTCTCGAGAACATCGACGTGCCGGCCCAGTTCAGCCAGGTCGCGGCCGACATTCTGGCACAGAAATATTTCCGCAAGGCCGGCGTGCCTGCCCGCCTGAAGAAGGTGGAAGAAAACTCCGTTCCCTCCTGGCTGTGGCGCTCTGAAGCCGACACGGCGGCGATGAAGGATCTGCCCAAGGACGAGCAGACCGGCTCGGAAATCGATGCACGTCAGGTGTTCGACCGCCTGGCCGGCACCTGGACCTACTGGGGCTGGAAGGGCGGCTATTTCGCCTCAGAAGACGATGCGCTGGCCTTCCGCGACGAGCTTGCCTATATGCTCGCCACCCAGCGCGTGGCGCCCAACAGCCCGCAGTGGTTCAACACCGGCCTGCACTGGGCCTATGGCATCGACGGTCCCGGCCAGGGCCACTTCTATGTCGACCCTTTCACCGGCAAGCTGACCAAGTCGAAGTCGTCCTACGAACATCCGCAGCCGCATGCCTGCTTCATCCAGTCGGTCGGTGACGATCTGGTCAACGAAGGCGGCATCATGGACCTGTGGGTTCGCGAAGCGCGCCTGTTCAAGTATGGCTCCGGCACTGGCTCCAACTTCTCCTATCTGCGCGGCGAAGGCGAAAAGCTTTCGGGCGGCGGCAAGTCTTCCGGCCTGATGAGCTTCCTGAAGATCGGCGACCGGGCAGCCGGCGCCATCAAGTCGGGCGGCACGACGCGCCGTGCGGCCAAGATGGTCGTGGTCGACATCGACCACCCAGATATCGAAGCCTATATCAACTGGAAGGTCCGCGAAGAGCAGAAGGTGGCCGCTCTCGTCACCGGTTCGAAGATCGTGGCAACGCATCTGAAGGCGATCATGAAGGCCTGCAAGAATTGCACAGCCGACAATGACGCCTGCTTCGACCCGAACCAGAACCCGGCGCTGAAGCGCGAAGTGCGCGCCGCCAAGAAGGCGCTGGTGCCGGAAAACTACGTCAAGCGCGTCATCCAGTTTGCCAAGCAGGGCTATACGGATCTCGACTTCAAGACCTATGACACGGACTGGGATTCGGAAGCCTACCTGACGGTGTCCGGCCAGAACTCCAACAACTCGGTCTCGCTCAAGGACGACTTTCTGCGCGCTGTGGAAGCGGATGGGACCTGGAACCTGACCGCCCGCAAGGATGGCAAGACGGTCAAGACGCTGAAGGCGCGCGACCTGTGGGAACAGATTTCCTACGCCGCCTGGGCCTCTGCCGATCCGGGCCTGCACTTCAACACGACGATGAACGACTGGCACACCTCGCCGGCCGCAGGCCCGATCCGCGCCTCGAACCCGTGCTCGGAATACATGTTCCTCGACGACACGGCCTGTAACCTTGCCTCGCTGAACCTGCTGCAGTTCAAGGATGCCAAGACCAAGAACATCGACATCGCCGATTACGAACATGCGGTCCGCCTCTGGACCATCGTGCTCGAAGTCTCCGTCATGATGGCGCAGTTCCCGTCGAAGGAAATTGCCGAGCGCTCCTATGAATACCGCACGCTTGGCCTCGGCTACGCCAATATCGGCGGCCTCTTGATGTCCTCTGGCCTGCCCTACGATTCCACCGAAGGCCGTGCCATCGCCGGCGCGCTGACGGCGATCATGACCGGCGTCTCCTATGCGACCTCGGCCGAAATCGCCGCCAAGCTCGGTCCGTTCCCGGGCTTCAAGCCGAACCGCGACAGCATGCTGCGCGTCATCCGCAACCACCGTCGCGCCGCCCATGGCGTGACGCAGGGTTACGAGGCGCTGTCCGTCAACCCGGTCGCGCTGATCCACGGCGATTGCCCGGATCAGGACCTGATCAAACACGCCACAGCCGCCTGGGACAAGGCGCTGGAACTCGGTGAAAAGCACGGCTATCGCAATGCCCAGGTTTCCGTCATCGCGCCGACCGGCACGATCGGTCTGGTCATGGACTGCGACACGACCGGCATCGAACCAGATTTTGCGCTGGTCAAGTTCAAGAAGCTCGCCGGCGGCGGCTATTTCAAGATCATCAACGCGGCTGTTCCCGAAGCGCTGCGCACGCTCGGCTATACGGAAAGCCAGATCGCCGAGATCGACGCCTATGCTGTTGGACACGGCAACTTCAACCAGGCGCCTGCCGTCAACCCCGGCTCGCTGAAGGCCAAGGGTTTTCCGGACGACAAGATCGAGGCCGTCAACGCCGCGCTCAAGTCTGCCTTCGACATCAAGTTCGCCTTCAACCAGTGGACGCTCGGCGTCGACTTCCTCAAGGGCACGCTCAACGTCACCGACGAGCAGCTGGCCGACATGAGCTTCAACCTGCTTGAACACATCGGTTTCGCGAAGAAAGACATCGAGGCTGCCAACATCCACATCTGCGGGGCGATGACGCTGGAAGGCGCGCCGTTCCTCAAGGCCGAGCACCTGCCGGTGTTCGATTGCGCCAACCCCTGCGGCAAGATCGGCAAGCGCTACCTGTCGGTGGAAAGCCACATCCTGATGATGGCGGCTGCCCAGCCGTTCATCTCCGGCGCGATCTCCAAGACGATCAACATGCCGAACGAGGCGACCGTCGAGGATTGCAAGGCCGCCTACATGCTGTCCTGGAAGCTGGCGCTGAAGGCCAACGCGCTCTATCGCGATGGCTCAAAACTGTCGCAGCCGCTCAATGCCTCGCTGATCGAGGACGACGAGGACGAGGATGCGCTGGAGGATTTCATCCAGGCACCGGCGGCCGCCCAGGCCGTCACGGTCACCGAAAAGATCATCGAGCGGGTGATCGAACGGGTCACGCGCGAGCGTGAAAAACTGCCGAACCGCCGCCAGGGCTATACCCAGAAGGCGATCGTCGGCGGCCACAAGGTCTACCTGCGCACCGGCGAATTCGGCGATGGCCGCATCGGCGAGATCTTCATCGACATGCACAAGGAAGGCGCTGCCTTCCGGGCGATGATGAACAACTTTGCCATCTCGATCTCGCTCGGCCTGCAATATGGCGTGCCGCTGGAAGAATTCGTGGAGGCCTTCACCTTCACCAAGTTCGAACCGGCCGGCATGGTCCAGGGCAATGACGCGATCAAGAACGCCACGTCGATCCTCGACTACGTGTTCCGCGAACTCGCCGTCTCCTACCTCGGCCGCAACGACCTTGCCCATGTCGACACGTCCGACTTCGGCAACACCGCCCTCGGCAAGGGCATCCAGGAAGGCAAGACCAACTTGCTGTCGACCGGCTGGACCCGCGGCCACAAGCCGACGCTCGTCTCCGGCGGCACCGAACGCCCGATGTCGGAGCCCAAGGGTGCGGCGACCGCCGCGCCGGCCAAGGCATCCTCCAGTGCCAATGTCACCGCCTTCGCCGGCAGTGCCGCCCGCAAGCTGGAACCGGCCGTCTCGATCGCCACCTCCGAAATCGTCGCCTTCAAGCGCGACTATGAGGAACGCGCCGCCGAACTGGTCGAGGATGTCACCGACGAGGGCATCATCGAGGCGGAAGTCGACGTGACCGCGCTGTTCACCGACAAAGCCGCCGCCGACGCAGCGGCCGCCAAGGCCGACGCCAAGAAACTCGAAGCCGACCGCCGCGCAAAATCGATCATGCAGGGCTATACGGGCAACATGTGCTCGGAGTGCCAGAATTTTACGATGGTGCGGAACGGGACGTGCGAAAAGTGCGACACGTGTGGCAGCACGAGCGGGTGCAGCTGATACTGGTGCTACCGACACAAGGTGACGCTAAAATCGATCATCTGAAAAGGCTAAAGAAGTGAGTATTCAGCTAGATATTTTGCCGTGTAAAATTCGACGGTACTTGCCGTTTCCCAAATTGGAAACGGCAACAGCCCTCGGCTTGGCATTAGCTGAAGATGGAAATAAGTACATTATAAAATCTAATAACAGCGTTAACCCACTCATTTGTGCGAATGAGTGGGTTTGCACATCTATGGCTGATTTTTTGCACATTCCAGTCGCACCCTGTAAAGTACTACAACATTTAAATGGCGAGCTCGTATTTGGTACAGCGATGGTCCATCCTCTTCTATCGGAGATTGAAGCTGCGCAACTTTTGACCTCGAAAGAGGGGCGAAACGATATCGGTACGCCTGAATTGAGAGCCATCGCATCTGCTATTTACGCATTGGATCTGTTCGTAGGGAACTACGACCGGCATCTCGGCAATTTCATTTTTTCGTTAGAAAATTTAAACGGTTCTCATGAAAAAATTGCACGTATTCGCGCGATAGATTACGACGCTGCGACAATTATTGAAAACGCAGATTCTGAGCTTCCTTTGTCAAGTCTTTCGAACACCATTTCCATTGGAAGACAAATTCGGAAGGTGCACGGCTTTGACTCTCAGTCCGCGAGGACTACAATCGACCGCATATTCACGGGTCGCACCGTGATTTTCGAACGCGCGATGATAGGCATGCCCGAAACATGGCTGCCACAGGGAAAAAGACAAGAACTCCAAAAATGGGCAACAACAAGCGGTCTGGCAAACAGACTGGAAAATCTCTCACAGGGACTCGGTAATGGAACGTATTTATGAATACGCCATAATCAGGATTGTTCCCTACGCGTATCGAGGGGAACAAATTAACATTGGCATTTTGGTTTTCACCGAAAGAAAAGCTGATGTGCTCCTGGATGCTCCCCTGAACTTGATGAAGGCGTTTGGGGTAATGCCATCGGCAGTTGAATGGGTCGCGGACTACATAAGGGGTGTAGATGAACCTGCGCGGACTTCTGTTGAACGCTGGAATTTTCTACGAAAATCCGCAGGTTTTACATTATCTGAAATAGGCTGGTTCTCCGTGTATGAAGACTCCGAGTACGAACTACGTATTCAGGAGATATTGGATGATTACGTCAGAAGGCCAAAAATTCCGGTTGCAATTAAAAGAAAAACCAGCCTCATGAAAGAATTGAAGAATACTTTTCAATTTCACGACATAATGGGAAAAAAGAGCGAAGACCTCGTTCTTCATAAAGTTGTATCCAATGTTCCTGTTGGACCATCTGGAAAACTTCATATTGACTTCCTACTTAGCAATAGTTTCTATCACGCTACAGAAACTATTGATTTTCGAGGCTCCGATGACGCGGGACTTGCTGAACTGAAAGATGCCGCCTTGGCTGCAGTAACATTGCGGTACGCCAGAGAGCAACTTGGTTCTAATTCCACCAAATGCTATCTAGTATATGCAGCCTCACCGTTTGTAGAGCGAGCGGTCCAACCAGCTCTATCCTTGGTTGAATCCACCGTTGATCAACTATTTAACATGGAAAGCAAAGAGGACAAATCAAACTATATCAACTGCATGATCGAAGCGTCTGGCGGAAATTCTTTGTTCAGTCATTGATCCTGCGGTTTAATTTCAATGGAACATGTGTGCGTCCAGCAGCCATCCGATCACGAATATACCCGCCGATTTTCCTAACTGCCGGGTAAATTTCCAAACGGATCACTCTTGGCGGTACTTGGACAATCTTTGATATTGATAATACGTGGATTACCGTCGCCGCGCTCTATCTCCCCCTTGGCGGGGAGAACAGAGAAAGTAGGCTGTCCGCGAAGCTCAAGCCCCTCGCCTCCAAATCCGAGGCCTGGCTGCGCTAAGATCTGCACCCCCTCCCGCAAACAAAGCGGAAACCTCACGCCATCCCGTGATCGTTCACCTCGACCCAATATCCATCCGGGTCCTGCACATAGACCTGGCGGAAACCCTTGCGGTGGAGGCCGATTTTGCCTTCGTTTCCTTGCCAGTCGCAAAAACTCACACCCTTTTCGGTGATGTCGGCGACGAAGGCGTCGAGGTCGGCGATGCGCAGCGCGAAGTGAGTGTCCTTGGTCAGGTGGGTCTTGCCGAAGTCAGCCTCGATCAGGTGGATCGTGTCGATGCCGCCGATGGTCAGCCAGCCGACATTGATGCCGCCGCTGCGCTCGATCGGCTCGAAACCCATGATATCCCTGTAGAAGGCCGTGCTCCGCGCGAGGTCGCGCACAAGCAGGGCAATGTGGTCGAGACTGTAGCTGTGGCGCATCGAAATTGTCCTCCCGGGTTTTGGGTGCATCTTGGCAAGAGACGCTGGCGAATGCCAGCTTTTCCCATCGCTTCTGAGCGACTGGAGAGGCTTCACCCCCCTCTGTCACTTCGTGACATCTCCCCCTCAAGGGGGGAGATTGGCCGCGTCCCATCGGCTCCGACCGGTAGCGAGCACAAAAGCCGATAGCAATCTCCCCCCTTGAGGGAGAGATGTCGGCGTCGCCGACAGAGGGGGGCGGTCTGGCGCTGAAGCAAGCGATCGGTACACTTCAGCGAGACGGCAAAAACCCCTCCCGGCCCTTCGGGCCACCCTGCCCACAAGGGAGAGGGAAAGACCGGGCAAGCGGCCTCCCCGCAAAAACCCTTCCTTAACCGGGGGCTTCTAAAATGTGGGAGGATTTTCAGCCGGGGACGTGGACGGGTATGACGGGCAAGACACTCAGCTTTACCCATTACGACCTGAAGGAACAACTGGCGGGCACCCAGATCGAGGTGACGCTGAGTGCGGTTGCCAATGTGCGGCTGATGAACACCTATCATTTCACCGCCTACAAGGAAGCGCTGAAGCATCAGTTCATCGGCGGCGTGGCGAAGAAATCGCCCATCGTCATCACCATTCCTCAGACCGGCGACTGGCATCTGGTGGTCGATGGCGAAGGCCATGGCGGGCTGGCGAAGTCGAGCATCAAGCTGGTGGACCGGACGCCGCGGTTCAATGTGGCGCAGGCGGCGAAGGGCTGAGGGGCGGCAGACATTCCCGCATCATTTCGATTGTGCCGTGCAAGCCCCCCTCTGTCCCTCCGGGACATCTCCCCCACAGGTGGGGAGATGTCAGCGAAGCTGACAGAGGGCGCTGGCTGGACACAGCCGATCGAAAGGCACGATCCGCCCTAGCCGCGTTCCTTGCGCAGTTTTGCCCACCACTCCAGCCGCTTGCGGATGTCGCGTTCGAAGCCGCGTTCGGGGGGATCGTAGAAGGTCTGGCGGCCCATCTTTTCGGGGAAATAATCCTGGCCGGAAAAGGCGTCGGGCTGGTCGTGGTCGTAGCGATAGCCGTCGCCATAACCCTCGCCCTTCATCAGCTTGGTCGGCGCGTTGAGGATGTGTTTGGGCGGCGGCAGCGAGCCGTGTTCCTTGGCAGCGCGGGTGGCGGCCTTGTAGGCGGTGTAGACGCCGTTCGATTTCGGAGCGGTGGCCAGATAGATACAGGCCTGCGCCAGCGCCAGCTCGCCCTCCGGGGAGCCGAGAAAATCATAGGCATCCTTGGCGGCGTTGCAGACCACCAGCGCCTGCGGATCGGCAAGGCCGATATCTTCCACCGCCATGCGCACCAGCCGCCGGCCCAGAAACAGCGGGTCCTCGCCGGCATCGAACATGCGGCAGAGATAATAGAGGGCGGCATCAGGGTCCGAGCCGCGCACCGACTTGTGCAGCGCCGAGATCAGATTGTAGTGGCCGTCCTGGCTCTTGTCGTAGATCGGCGCGCGGCGCTGGACGATCTCCTGCACGGCCGGCGCATCAAAAGTTTCGCCCGGGCGCGCCGCCCGCCAGACCTCTTCGGCCAGCGTCAGGATCGCCCGTCCGTCGCCATCGGCCATGCGGATCAGCGAGGCGCGGGCATCATCATCGAGCGGCAGCGGCTTGTGCTCGGTCTGCTCGGCCCGCACCAGCAGTTCGGCCAGGCTCTGCTCGTCATGGGACTTGAAGGTGAGGACGCGGGCCCGCGACAGGAGAGCGGCGTTGAGCTCGAAGGACGGGTTTTCCGTGGTGGCGCCGACGAGGATGACGGTGCCATCCTCCATGACAGGGAGAAAGCTGTCCTGCTGGGCGCGGTTGAAGCGGTGGATCTCGTCGACGAAGAGCAGCGTCTGGCGGCCGGACATGCGGCGAAGCCGGGCGGCTTCAAAGACCTTCTTCAGGTCGGCGACGCCGGAAAAGATTGCCGAAATCTGCTCGAAGGCAAGACCCGCCTCGCCCGAGAGCAGCCGTGCCACTGTCGTCTTGCCGGTGCCGGGCGGCCCCCAGAAAATCATCGAGCCGAGCGAGCCGGACGCGATCATGCGGGCGAGCACGCCGTCCTCGCCGGTCAGGTGCGCCTGCCCCGTCACCTCGGCCAGGGTTTTCGGCCGCAGCCTATCCGCCAGCGGTCGCTTGGCTGCCATGCCCTCCGGTTCGCTCGGGGAAAAAAGGTCGGTCATCGGAAAAACTGGCGGATGCGCTGGCCATCCCGTTCGATCTCGACGCGCCAGAGGCCTTCATCTTCGGCGGCCACCGAGGCCAGCTTTTCCGACGTGTCGATCGCCGTGCCGTTGATGGCGATGATGATGTCCTTCGGCGCCAGACCGATGCGGGCGGCAGGCGAGCCGCGGTTGACATCGGTGATGACGACGCCGGCACTTTCCGACGGCATGCGCAGTTCCTCGGCCAGGCGCGGCGACAGGTTGGCGACGACGGCGCCGGCAAAGGGATTGCGGCCCTCGATCAGCCGCTCGTCGCGCGGGGCGGTTTCGGGCGCCTGGTCGAGCTTCAGCTTGATGTCGGAGAGCGCGCCATTGTCGCTGACGGTGATCGTCACCTCATGGCCGATGCCGGCGGTGGACAGGCGGTAGCCGAGCGCGTCCGGGTGTTCGACCGGAATGCCGTTGAAGGCGGTGACCACCTGTCCCGGCTTCAGGCCGGCGAGTTCCGCCGGTCCGCCTTTGGCGACCGAACTCACCAGCGCGCCGCGCGCCCGGTCGAGCCCCAGCGCTTCGGCGACCTCGGATGTGACAGGCGAGAAGGTGGCGCCGATATAGGGGCGGATGAAACTGGCGCTGCCGCCTTCGGCCGAGGTCACGAAGGCCTTGACCAGATTGGACGGGATAGCGAAGCCAACGCCATTCGAGCCGCCGCCCTTGGAAAAGATCGCCGTGTTGATGCCGATCAGCGCGCCCTTCATGTCGATGAGGCCGCCGCCGGAATTGCCGGGATTGATGGCGGCATCGGTCTGGATGAAGAAGCCGAAATCGCCGGGCGAGACCTGGTTGCGGGCAAGCGCCGAGACGATGCCGCTGGTCACCGTCTGGCCGACGCCGAAGGGGTTGCCGATGGCCAGAACCAGATCGCCGACCTCGACCGCATCGCTGTCGCCGAGCGGGACCGTGTCGAAGGGGGCGGTGCCCTCGATCTTCAGCACGGCCAGATCCAGCCGGTCGTCCTTGAGTACGACCTTGCTGGCAAATTCGCGGCCATCGGCCAGCGCCACCTTGATGTCGTCGGCGCCCTCGATGACGTGGTTGTTGGTGACGACGATACCGTTTGCCCCGACGATGACGCCGGAGCCGAGCGAGGACTGCTTTTCCGAGCGATTCGGCATGCGCTGACCAAAGAACTCCTGCAGGAACGCATCATCGGCAAAGACCGAGCGGCGCTCGACCAGGCGCTCGGCATAGACGTTGACGACCGCATTGGCCGTCTGCTTGACCAGCGGCGCGAACGACAGCTGCATTTCGCCCTTGCCCGTCGGCACGGTCTTGACGGTCTCTGCTTGTTGCGTCACGGCGCCCGTATGGATCTGCTCGATACCATCGGCTGGCGCCTTGCCGGCGAGACTGAGCCCGGCGATACCGCCTGCGAGAATGAGGCCGCCGACAGCGGCAAAAAGGATGGGACGGGCAGATCGGAACATGGGCGAAGAATCCTGGCGGAAGCGATCGATCGGATGACAGAGATAAGGTGTCAGGGATAAAAAGCAAAGACGGCGGAACCGTGAAACCACAGCTGCGACACGTGCGCGCTTGCGGCGATTTCCCGTATAGCGTCCAATCACAGGCGCTACACGAAAATTTGGGCCGGTTGGCAAAGCGACGTGTAACAAAACCCCTCTCCGGCGCGTATATATGTCGAACCCACTCAAGTCTGCTGCTGCGGACATCGACGGAGCGACCATCATGCCCTTCTACCGCCCGCCCGCCATCCCCTCCTCGGAAATCACCTCGCGCTCCGCCTATCTCAAGCGCCGCGAGCTTCTCGGCATGGCCGCCCTCGGCGGGCTGGCGATTGCCGGTGGCGGCAGCGCATCCGCCGCAGCGCTGACGGCGACCAAAAGTGCGTTCACGGTCGATGAACCGCTGACGCCGAGAGAGGACGTGACGACCTACAACAATTTCTACGAATTCGGCACGGGCAAGGGCGATCCTGCGGAAAACTCCGGCGCCTTCAAGGCAACGCCGTGGACGATCAAGGTTGACGGGCTGGTGGGCAAGCCGAAGACATTCGATATCAACGATCTCATCGCACGCATGCCGCTCGAAGAGCGGATCTACCGGATGCGCTGTGTCGAGGCCTGGTCGATGGTCATTCCCTGGAACGGCTTTGCGCTTTCGGCCCTCTTGAAAGAGGTGGAGCCGCTCGGCAGCGCCAAATATGTCTCGTTCGAAACCGTGGTTCGGCCCGAGGAAATGCCGGGACAGAAGGGCTATTTCCAGCCCCTGCCCTGGCCCTATGTCGAAGGCCTGCGCCTTGACGAGGCGATGCATCCGCTGACGCTTCTCTCGGTCGGTCTCTACGGCGAAACGCTGCCGAACCAGAACGGTGCGCCGATCCGGCTTGTCGTGCCGTGGAAATACGGGTTCAAGGGCATCAAGTCGATCGTGCGCATTTCGCTGACCGAGGAACAGCCGGCCTCGACCTGGAACATTGCCGGACCGACAGAATATGGTTTCTATTCCAACGTCAACCCGGCCGTCGACCACCCGCGCTGGAGCCAGGCGACGGAGCGCCGCATCGGCGGCAGTGGCTTCTTCACCAGCGACCGCACACCGACCCTGCCCTTCAACGGCTATGCCGACCAGGTGGCGAGCCTCTATACCGGCATGGACCTGAAGGCCAATTTCTGATGGCAATATCCAGTTTCACCCTGCCCAAGCGCTATCACTCGGCGTCGATCTGGGCGCTCTATGCCATCGGCCTGGCACCAGCGGTCTGGACCTTCTATCTCGGCGCCACCGGGCAGCTGGGTGCCGATCCGGTGCGGACCTTCGAGCGTTTTCTTGGGCTCTGGGCGCTGCGCTTTCTCATTCTGACGCTGGCGATCACGCCGCTGCGGGATCTCGCCGGCATCAACTGGCTGCGCTACCGCCGGGCGCTCGGGCTGCTCGCCTTCTACTATGCGCTGATGCACCTGTCGGTCTACATGATCCTCGACCAGGCGCTGAACCTGTCGGCCGTCATCGCCGACGTGATCAAGCGGCCCTATATTACCATCGGCATGGCGAGTTTCCTGCTGCTGGTTCCTCTGGCGGTGACCTCGAACACCTGGTCGATCCGGCGTCTGGGTGGCAACTGGAACCGCCTGCATAAGCTGATCTACTTGATCGCCGCCGGCGCGGCGCTGCATTTCGCCATGCTGGTGAAGGTGATCACGCTGGAGCCGGCGATCTACATCGCGCTTGTCGCGCTGCTCCTCGCCTGGCGCCCGATCCGGCCGCGTTACAACAGGTGGAAACGGGCGCAAAGCGGAACGCCGCGTTTCAGCAGAGGCTGAGAATCACGCGTCCACAACATAAAAGTTCATTTCGTTGCGCGGACAGTTTTCGCGAAGCAAGAATGCGCAACGATTTAACGATCCCTCTTGTGTGCCAGCACTTTGTTCCGAATGGCCGCATTTGTTGCAGGTCACTTCGACGCCATCGACGGAACCATAGTCACCGTCAATCTCTAAATAGTCTGTTGTTGTAGTCACCTTAGACATTGAACACCTGCGAATCGGTGCTGGATCGAGTCTAAAAATGCGGCAATTGGGCTCTTCTGTGAATAGAGATTTCTACAACGCTATACACCAAACGCGAAAAGGCCGGACGATGTCTCGTCCGGCCATTTTTTCTCGGTCTCAACTCCCGATGGAATTAAGCGGCTTCGGCAGCTTCGGCTTCGGCGGCAACGCGCGCGATATCCTTGGCACCCTTGGCGGATGTGTCGCGATCGACGAACTCGATGACGGCCATGGCGGCATTGTCGCCCTGACGGTAACCGGCCTTCATGATGCGCAGGTAGCCGCCGTTGCGGGTGGCGTAACGCGTTGCGATGGCATCAAACAGCTTGGCCACGACAGCAACGTCGCGGATCTGCGAGATGGCCTGGCGGCGGGCATGCAGGTCACCCTTCTTGCCGAGCGTCACGAGCTTTTCGACGATCGGGCGGATTTCCTTCGCCTTCGGCAAAGTGGTGATGATCTGCTCATGTTCGATGAGCGATGCCGCCATGTTGGCAAACATTGCCTTGCGGTGGCTTGCAGTTCTGTTCAGCTTGCGGCCGGCTACACCATGGCGCATTGCTAGTCTCCTTTATTGCAGGACCTTTTTCGTTGCGGGCCTGCCGTTTCCTGGCACATACAGGCAGCCTTTGTGAGGGGCCTGCTGTTTGACGGGGAAAGGCAGAGAATGGTCCTGCCTTTTTTGCTGTTTAGTACTGGTCTTCGTAGCGCTTGGCGAGATCTTCGATGTTCTCGGGCGGCCATGCGGGCACTTCCATGCCGAGGTGCAGGCCCATGGAAGCGAGAACTTCCTTGATTTCGTTCAGCGACTTGCGGCCAAAGTTCGGAGTGCGAAGCATTTCGGCTTCGGTCTTCTGAATGAGGTCGCCGATATAGACGATGTTGTCGTTCTTCAGGCAGTTGGCCGAGCGAACCGAAAGTTCGAGTTCGTCCACCTTCTTGAGGAGAGCCGGGTTGAACGCCAGTTCGGTAACGGCTTCTTCCTCAACGTCCTTCTGCGGCTCGTCGAAGTTGACGAAGACGCCGAGCTGGTCCTGAAGGATGCGGGCCGCAAAAGCGATCGCATCTTCACCAGTGACGGAACCGTCCGTCTCGATCTGCATGGTCAGCTTGTCGTAGTCGAGAACCTGGCCTTCACGGGTGTTTTCCACCTTGTAGGATACTTTCTTGACCGGCGAATACAGGCTGTCGACCGGGATGAGGCCGATGGGGGCATCTTCCGAACGGTTGCGGTCAGCCGGCACATAGCCCTTGCCGTTGTTGACGGTGAATTCCATGCGGATCTCGGCACCCTCGTCGAGGGTGCAGATCACATGGTTCGGGTTGAGGATTTCGATATCGCCAACCGTCTGAATGTCACCGGCGGTCACAACGCCCGGACCCTGCTTGCGCACGACCATACGCTTTGCGTCGTCGCCATCCATCTTGATGGCGATTTCCTTGATGTTGAGCACGATGTCGGTCACGTCTTCGCGGACGCCCGGGATCGACGAGAACTCATGCAGCACGCCGTCGATCTGCACTGCAGTGACGGCAGCGCCACGCAGCGACGACAGGAGAACGCGGCGAAGCGCGTTGCCCAGCGTCAGGCCGAAGCCACGCTCGAGCGGCTCGGCGACGACGGTTGCCTTGGTGCGGCCGGAGGAGGAGAAATCCACCTTGTTCGGCTTGATCAGTTCCTGCCAGTTTTTCTGAATCATGTATTTTGCCTTCCGTTCGTTGCCACCATCCAATCGTGGCAACCGAGCTTTGACGGGCCGGGAGAACAGATGCCCTCACCGGCGAGTTGAGACGGGATGATCAGACGCGGCGCTTCTTGCGCGGACGGCAGCCATTGTGCGGGATCGGGGTCACGTCACGGATCGACGTGATCATGAAACCGGCAGCCTGCAGAGCGCGCAGAGCCGACTCACGGCCGGAACCCGGACCGCAGACTTCGACTTCGAGCGACTTCATGCCGTGTTCCTGCGCCTTCTTGGCAGCGTCTTCAGCAGCGATCTGGGCTGCGAACGGGGTCGATTTGCGCGAACCCTTGAAGCCCTTGGCACCGGCAGACGACCAGGCAATTGCATTGCCCTGTGCGTCGGTGATGGTGATCATCGTGTTGTTGAACGACGAATTGACGTGGGCAACGCCCGACGTGATGTTCTTGCGTTCGCGACGGCGAATGCGTGTGGCTTCCTTGGCCATGGTATTCCTTTCGTTGATCTCGACACCGCCGTAGTTCCAGCGGCTCCACCGGGCGGATGGATCTCGGTGATCCCCTGCCCTGAATGTCAATTAAGCGCAGCCGGGAAAACCCTGCTACGCGGCGATATCGTCACTGCCGTAATGCCAGCAGCTCCACCGGACGGCACCTGAGGCGACGCTCGTCCGAAACTGAAAAAGAGGCTGGTGGAAACACCAGCCTCCCGATCTTCCCGATGAGGGGAAAATTACTTCTTCTTGCCGGCGATTGCCTTTGCCGGACCCTTGCGGGTGCGGGCATTGGTGTGGGTACGCTGACCACGAACCGGCAGGCTGCGGCGATGACGCAGACCGCGGTAGCAGCCCAGGTCCATCAGACGCTTGATGTTCATCGACGTCTCGCGGCGCAGGTCGCCTTCAACCTGGTAATCGCGGTCGATCGTTTCGCGGATCTGAAGAACTTCAGCATCCGTCAGTTGGTGCACACGGCGTTCAGCCGGGATACCGACCTTCTCGACGATTTCCTGTGCGAATTTTGCTCCAATCCCGTGAATGTAGCGCAGCGCGATTACTACGCGCTTGCTTGTCGGGATGTTGACGCCAGCGATACGTGCCACGCCTATTCTCCTTGCGTTCCAGTTGTCATCACGACAAAAGGTCTTCGTTATGCAGCCTTTGCAGACCACCTGAAAGTTGAGGTTCGGGACACGTCAAAAAAGATCGCACCCGGACTTCGTGAATTTCGAAATCCGCGCCGATCGCTTTAATGTCGCGAGTTAGCGCGGTCTTTGAAGGAATCGGCCGGAAAAGTCAACTCCCCGGCCCGGCTTTTTAGGCTTTGGCCGAAGCCTGATCCAATATGCGGGCGATCGACGCGGTAACGGTATCAAGCGGCGCCATGCCGTCCACGGTCTGCAACTGGCCGCTCGATGCATAATGCGCCGAAACCGGTGCCGTCTTCTCGCGATACTCCACCAGGCGCTTCTTGAACGCCTCGGGATTGTCGTCTGAACGGACCGTGCCACCGGCAGCGATCGTTTCGGCGACGCGATTCTCCATGCGGCGCACGAGGGCGTCCTCGTCGACCTTGAGCTCGATGACGGCATCGAGCCTGATGCCCTTGCCGCCGAGAATTTCGCCCAGCGCAACCGCCTGGGGGACCGTGCGCGGATAGCCGTCGAGGATGAACCCCTTGGTGCAATCCGGCGCATCGATTCGGTCCGAAACAATCTCGTTGACGATGGCGTCGGAGACCAGCTGGCCCGCATCCATCACCGCCTTGGCGCGTTTGCCGACGTCGGTCTGGTTGGCGACGGCTGCGCGCAGCATGTCACCGGTGGAAAGCTGGGGTATGCCGTATTTTTCGGTCAGAACCTTGGCCTGGGTGCCCTTGCCTGCTCCCGGCGGTCCCAAAAATATAAGTCTCATCGTCCCCTCTTTCCGCCACGCAGCTTGGATTTCTTGATCAGCCCCTCGTACTGCTGAGCAATCAGGTGTCCCTGCACCTGTGCTACAGTATCAAGGGTAACACTGACAACAATCAAAAGCGACGTACCACCAAGGTAGAACGGCACACCGGTCTGCGAGATCAGAATTTCAGGAAGAATGCAGACGACGATCAGGTAGATCGCGCCCAGTACCGTGATGCGGGTGAGCACGTAGTCGATGTATTCGGCCGTGCGCTCGCCCGGACGAATGCCGAGGATGAAGCCGCCGTGTTTCTTCAGATTGTCGGCCGTGTCTTTCGGATTGAAGACGATGGCTGTGTAGAAGAAGGCGAAGAAGGCGATCATCGCGGCATAGAGGATCATATACAGCGGCTGGCCGTGGCCGAGAGAGGCAACGATGGCCGTGGCCCAGCCCGGCAGGGTCGAGGTGTTGGCAAAGCCGGCGATCGTGGCAGGCAGCAGCAGCAGCGACGAGGCGAAGATGGCCGGGATGACGCCGGCGGTGTTCAGCTTCAGCGGCAGGTGCGAGGTGTCTCCCTGGAACATCTTGTTGCCGACCTGTCGCTTCGGATACTGGATCAGAAGGCGGCGCTGGGCGCGCTCGACGAAGACGATGAGCGCGATCACGGCGACGGCCATGACGATGACGGCGAGAATCACCGCCGTCGACAGGGCGCCGGTGCGGCCAAGCTCGAGCGTTCCGGCCATGGCCTTGGGCAGAGCGGCGACGATGCCGGCGAAGATGATCAGCGAGATGCCGTTGCCGATGCCGCGCGAGGTGATCTGCTCACCCAGCCACATCAGGAACATGGTGCCGCCGAGCAGCGAAATGACGGTGGAGATGCGGAAGAACCAGCCCGGATCGGCCACGAGGCCGGCGCCGCCCTCAAGGCCGGCGGCAATGCCGTAGGCCTGCAGCGTGCCGAGCAGCACCGTGCCGTAGCGGGTGTACTGGTTGATGATCTTGCGGCCCTGCTCGCCTTCCTTCTTCAGGTTTTCGAGCGCAGGCACGACCGAGGTCATCAGCTGGACGATGATCGAGGCGGAGATGTAGGGCATGATGCCGAGCGCGAAGATCGCCATGCGCTCGACGGCGCCGCCGGACAACATGTTGAAGATGCCGAGAATACCGCCGCTCTGGCCCTTGAAGGCCTGCGCGAATGCTTCGGGATTGAGACCCGGCAGCGGAATGTAGGTTCCCAGACGATAGACCAGGAGCGCGCCCAGGGTAAACCAGAGGCGCTTCTTGAGATCTTCAGCCTTGGAAAAGGCCGAGAAATTCAAGTTTGAGGCGAGTTGTTCCGCTGCAGAAGCCATGCATTTCTCCGCGTAACCTATTCCGGAAAGCGGGAAACCCGGCCTGTTCCGGAAGAAGTTATTCCAAAAGTTTCAGAAAGCCGGCCTGGCGGACTGCATCTGCAGTCTCGTGCCTCACCGTGTTTCCGTGTTTCGCGGACCCCTCCCCCAAAGGAGCTGTCCTTCTAGACGTGAGGCTCACATATGGGAGCAAAATCGCCCGGTGTGAAGCACCCCGGGCGATCAATTGTCAAAGATTATTCAGCAGCAGCCGAAAGAAGCTTGATGGAGCCGCCGGCCTTTTCGATCTTTTCGATCGCAGCCTTGGAGGCGCCGGCAACTTCGAGCGTGACCTTCGACGTCAGTTCGCCATCGGACATGACGCGAACGCCGTCCTTGGAGCGGCGGATGACGCCGGCAGCCTTGAGCGAAGCAGCATCGATCGTCGCCTTGACGTCGAGCTTCTTGGCATCGATGGCCGTCTGGATGCGCGACAGCGACACAACGACAAAATCCGAACGGAAGATGTTGTTGAAGCCGCGCTTCGGCAGACGGCGGTAGATTGGCATCTGGCCGCCTTCGAAGCCGTTGATGGCAACGCCGGAACGGGCCTTCTGACCCTTGACGCCGCGACCTGCGGTCTTGCCCGAGCCCGAGCCGATACCGCGGCCGAGACGCTTGCGGCTCTTGGTCGAACCTTCGTTGTCGGTAATTTCATTCAGTTTCATGATCTTGTTCCCCTCACTTCTCGTCGACGACGCGGACGAGGTGCTGAACGGCGCGGATCATGCCACGAACGGAAGGTGTGTCTTCCAGCGTGCGGACCCGGTGCATCTTGTTCAGTCCGAGACCGATCAGCGTCTGACGCTGAACGTTCGGGCGACGAATGGGGCTACCGATCTGTTCGACGGTAACCGTTGCCTTTTCAGACACTGTGGTTGCTTTCTTGGCCATTGTTCAGGCTCCCTTATTCTTCGGAAGCAACGCCGGCGGACGCACGGCGGGCCTGCAGCGTGGCAAACTTCATGCCGCGCTGTGCCGCGATGTCCTTCGGGTGCATCTGGCTCTTCAGGGCATCGAACGTTGCGCGGATCATGTTGTACGGGTTGGAAGACCCCGTCGACTTCGCAACAACGTCGTGCATGCCGAGCGTTTCGAAAACAGCGCGCATCGGACCACCGGCGATGATACCCGTACCGGCCTTGGCCGAACGGAGAAGCACCTTGCCAGCACCGTGACGGCCATGCACGTCATGGTGCAATGTACGGCCCGAACGCAGCGGTACGAAGATCAGTTCGCGCTTTGCAGCTTCGGTGGCCTTGCGGATGGCTTCCGGCACTTCGCGTGCCTTGCCGTGACCAAAGCCGACGCGGCCCTTCTGGTCGCCGACGACGACGAGTGCAGCAAAGCCGAAACGACGGCCGCCCTTGACGACCTTGGCGACGCGGTTGATTGCGACCAGCTTGTCGACGAACTCGCTATCGCGCTCTTCGCGGTTCTGACGGTCGTCCCGCGAACCTCTTTTTTCTTGTGCCATTGTCCTTTTCCTTTTTCTTTTCCGGTGCAATCGGCAGATTGACTAATGGGTCATTTCACACGTTTGCCGGTGAAATGACCCTGGAGTGGTCCGTATCAGCGTGGCTGCCCAGGGGCAGACACTGGGCCTCGATCAGAACGTCAGACCGCCTTCGCGGGCTGCTTCAGCGAGTGCCTTGATGCGGCCGTGATAGATGAAGGCGCCACGGTCAAAGACAACTTCCTTGACACCGGCCTTCGAAGCGCGCTCCGCCAGGAGCTTGCCCACAGCAGCGGCAGCTGCCGTGTCAGCGCCCGTCTTCAAAGACGTGCGCAGATCCGTGTCGAGCGTCGAGGCAGACGCAACGGTCTTGCCTGCAACGTCATCGATAACCTGTGCGTAGATGTTCTTCGACGAGCGATGAACCGACAGGCGAAGACGGCCATTGGCCACCTTCTTGATTTGACGGCGCACGCGGCTGGCGCGGCGCACAAGATTTTCTTTCCTTGTAGCCATTTCGCGTGATCCTTACTTCTTCTTGCCTTCTTTGCGGACAATCCGCTCGCCGGCATACTTGACGCCCTTGCCCTTGTAGGGCTCGGGGCCACGGTATTCGCGGATTTCCGCGGCAACCTGACCGACCTGCTGCTTGTTGATGCCCGTGACGACGATTTCCGTCGGCTTGGGAACAGCAATCGTGATGCCTTCCGGCGTCTGGAAGACGACGTCATGGCTGAAACCGAGTGCCAGCTGCAGGTTCTTGCCCTGCAGGGCCGCACGATAACCAACGCCGTTGATTTCGAGCTTGCGCTCGTAACCGTCCTTGACGCCCTTGAAGATGTTTTCGATCATTGTGCGGGACATGCCCCACTTAGACCGTGCATCCTTGGACTGGGTTGCCGGTGTTACCGAAACCGCGTTGTCTTCCAACTTTACGAGCACTTCGTCGTTTGCAACGAAGAACAGCTCGCCCTTCGGGCCCTTAGCCGTCACTTTTTGGCCGTCGATCGTGGCCGTGACACCTGCAGGAACCTGAACGGGCTTTTTACCGATACGAGACATGTTTAAATCCTGTCTGTTCGCTAGGGAGGGCTTTGCGCTGTCTTAGAAGACAGAGCAAAGAATCTCACCACCAACATTCTGTTCACGAGCCTGGTGATCGGCCATCACACCCTTCGGAGTCGAAAGGATGGTGATGCCGAGACCGTTCGCGACCTGCGGAATGGACTTGACCGAGACATAAACCCGGCGGCCCGGCTTGGAAACGCGGTCGATCTTGCGGATCACGGACGCGCCTTCGTAATATTTCAGTTCGATGTTGATTTCAGACTTGCCGTTGCCGAAATCGACTTCGGAATAGCCACGGATGTAGCCTTCGGTCTGCAAAACATCGAGAACGCGCGCGCGCAGCTTGGAAGCCGGAGTCGAAACGATCGACTTGCGGCGTGCGGCGCCGTTACGGATACGGGTGAGCATATCGCCCAGCGGATCAGTCATCATGTGCCCGTCTCCTTACCAGCTCGACTTGACAATGCCCGGCACCTTGCCGAAATTGCCCAGTTCACGAAGCGCAATACGCGACATCTTGAGTTTGCGATAATATGCACGCGGACGACCCGTCACTTCGCAACGATTGCGAACACGTGTCTTGGATCCATCACGCGGCAAGCTGGCAAGCTTGAGGGTTGCCTTGAACCGCTCTTCGATCGGAAGAGACTGGTTCATGATTGTTGCCTTCAGGGCTGCCCGCTTACCGGCATCCTGGGCAACCGACTTACGGCGGCGATTGTTTTTTTCAATTGCGCTCGTCTTCGCCATATTGGGATTTCCTTTTCTACGCTCGTCGTTACGGTTACTGGCGGAACGGGAAGTTGAACTCTTTCAGAAGAGCCCGTGCTTCGTCGTCCTTGGTAGCCGTCGTGCAAACGATGATGTCCATGCCCCACATCTGATCAACCTTGTCGTAGTTGATCTCTGGGAACACAATGTGTTCCTTGATGCCCATGGCGAAGTTGCCACGGCCGTCAAAGCTTTTCGGGTTGAGGCCGCGGAAGTCGCGAACGCGCGGAAGCGCGATGTTCACGAGGCGATCCAGGAACTCATACATCCGGACACCGCGCAGCGTCACCTTGGCGCCGATCGGCATGTCTTCGCGCAGCTTGAAGCCTGCGATGGACGTCCGGGCGCGGGTGATGACCGGCTTCTGGCCGGCGATCGCTGCGAGATCGGCTGCGGCGATGGACGGCTTCTTGCTATCGCCCGTCGATTCGCCAACACCCATGTTGATAACGATCTTGTCGAGGCGCGGAATCTGCATTTCGTTGGCGTAGGAGAACTGCTCCTGCATCGCCTTGCGGATACGCTCGACATAATCCTTCTTGAGCCGGGGCTCGTAAGCTGCTGCCTTAGCCATCGATCACTTCTCCCGAACGCTTGGCCACACGGACCTTCTTGCCATCGACGACGGAGAAACCGACGCGCGTGGCCTTGCCATCCTTGTCTGCGACAGCAAGGTTGGAGAGGTGAATGGAGGCTTCCTTGTTGATGATGCCGGCTTCCTGGCTCTGTGTCTGGCGTTGATGGCGCTTGACCATGTTAACGCCACGCACAAAAGCGCGGTCTTCCTTCGGCAGCACTTGAATGACTTCGCCGGTACGGCCCTTGTCCTTACCGGTCAATACGACGACCTTGTCGCCCTTGCGGATCTTTTGCATCTCTGATCGCTCCTTACAGTACTTCGGGAGCCAGCGAGATGATCTTCATGTGGTTCTTGGCGCGAAGTTCGCGCGGAACCGGTCCGAAGATACGGGTGCCGATCGGCTCTTTCTTGTTGTCGATAAGAACGGCTGCGTTGTTATCGAAACGGATGACGCTGCCGTCTGCACGGCGGATATCCTTGGCGGTGCGCACGACAACCGCCTTCATCACGTCGCCCTTCTTCACGCGGCCGCGCGGAATTGCTTCCTTGATCGAAACGACAATAATGTCGCCGACAGAAGCATATTTGCGCTTCGAGCCGCCCAGCACCTTGATGCACATGACACGACGTGCGCCGGAATTATCCGCCACGTCGAGGTTTGTTTGCATCTGAATCATGTCAGGTCGCCTTCTTGTTGTAACCGGACCGGTTGGGCCGCCCGATAGACG
Source organism: Pararhizobium sp. (assembly GCA_030655075.1). GTDB lineage: Bacteria > Pseudomonadota > Alphaproteobacteria > Rhizobiales > Rhizobiaceae > JAURWE01. The sequence continues at coordinate 5,656 of JAURWE010000061.1, read as the reverse complement.
GAGGCCCCCTGTTCCAGCTTATGAAATTTCTGTTTTCGCGCGGGATCGATCGTGCCAGGGTGGTTTCCTCGAGAGGACCTTCCGTGCGCTCAAAGCAAAAGAACGCTCGAAACCGAGCGTCCTTGCGCTGCTTCATACAGATTTTCGCGCCGGACACAAGGGCCGGGCGCGAATTCTCTGTAAATTAGGCCTGGGCGGAGACGACCGTCCAGGTCTTGTCCTTGGAGATCGGCGCGCATTCCTCAATGGAAACAACATCGCCAACCTTGTACTGGTTGTTTTCGTCGTGCGCCTTGTACTTCTTGGAGCGGCGGACGGTCTTCTGGAAGACAGGGTGTGCGAATCGGCGCTCGACGCGCACGACAACAGTCTTGTCATTCTTGTCGCTGACGACGGTGCCCTGCAGAATGCGTTTTGGCATTGTTCTTGGTCCTTAAGCCTTGGCTTCTGCCGCCTTCTGGCGGGCAATGGTTTTGACGCGGGCGATGTCCTTGCGGACTTCGTTCACACGCGACGGCTTTTCAAGCTGGCCGGTGGCCTTCTGGAAGCGCAGGTTGAACTGCTCCTTCTTCAGCTTGGCAAGCTCGTCATTGAGTTGGTCGGCGCTGAGTGCGCGAACATCAGTGGCTTTCATCGGTCTAACTCCTTACTCTGCGATACGCTGCACGAAGCGCGTCTTGACAGAGAGTTTGGCAGCACCGAGACGAAGTGCCTCACGGGCAAGTTCTTCGCTGACGCCATCGATCTCGAACATCATCCGGCCCGGCTTGACCTTGCAAGCCCAATACTCGACCGAACCCTTACCCTTACCCATGCGGACTTCGGTCGGCTTGGCCGTGACCGGAACGTCTGGGAATACGCGGATCCACACACGGCCTGCACGCTTCATGGCGCGGGTGATCGCGCGGCGGGCCGCTTCGATCTCACGGGCGTTGACGCGGTTAGGCTCCTGGGACTTCAGGCCGAATTCGCCGAAGGCGAGGTCCGTGCCGCCCTTGGCGACGCCCTTGATGCGTCCCTTGAACTGCTTGCGATATTTAGTACGCTTTGGCTGCAACATTTTTTTAATTCTCCGACTTTGGCTGCCACACGCGCTTGTTAGGCGTTGTCACGACGACGGTTGTTGGACGCGGCGCCCTGAGCATCGCTCTCGGAAGCGCGACGTTCAGAAGCCATCGGATCGTGCTCAAGGATTTCACCCTTGAAGATCCAAACCTTGATACCGCAGATACCGAACGCGGTTTCTGCTTCGGCGACACCGTAGTCGATGTCGGCGCGCAGCGTGTGCAACGGCACGCGGCCTTCGCGGTACCATTCCGTGCGGGCAATTTCAGCACCGCCGAGACGGCCGGCGCAGGTGATCTTGATGCCTTCGGCACCCAGACGCATGGCCGACTGAACGGCGCGCTTCATGGCGCGGCGGAATGCAACGCGGCGCTCGAGCTGCTGGGCGATGCCCTGGGCTACGAGTGTCGAGTCGACTTCCGGCTTGCGCACTTCAACGATGTTGAGGTGCGTTTCGGACTTCGTCATCTCCGAGATCTTCTTGCGAAGCTTTTCGATGTCGGCGCCCTTCTTGCCGATGATGAGACCCGGGCGAGCCGAGTGGATCGTGACGCGGCACTTCTTGTGCGGACGCTCGATGACCACTTTGGCGATACCGGCCTGCTTCAGTTCTTCCATGACGTAGGCACGGATCTTCAGGTCTTCGTGAAGAAGCTGACCGTACTCTGCGTTGTCGGCGAACCAGCGGCTATCCCATGTGCGGTTGATGCCGAGGCGGAAACCGATTGGATTGATCTTCTGACCCATTATGCGGCCTCCCCTTTGGCTTCCACGGCTTCCACTTCACGAACAACGATCGTGAGGTGGGAGAATGGCTTCTCGATGCGCGATGCACGGCCACGGCCACGGGCGTGGAAACGCTTCATGACAATCGACTTGCCGACATAGGCTTCGGCGACGATCAGAGCGTCGACGTCCAGGTCGTGGTTGTTTTCTGCGTTTGCGATCGCGGATTCGAGCGTCTTGCGAACCGTACCTGCGATACGCTTGCGCGAGAATTCGAGCTCGGCCAGAGCGCGCTCGACCTTCTTGCCGCGGATCATCGCCGCAACCAGGTTGAGCTTCTGGGGGCTGACACGGATCGTGCGCGCAATTGCCTGCGCTTCATTATCCTTCAGCCGACGTTCGGCTTTTGCCTTACCCATCGTTACTTCCTCTTTGCCTTCTTGTCCGCACCGTGACCGTAATAGGTCCGGGTCGGAGAGAATTCGCCAAACTTGTGTCCGATCATGTCTTCGTTGACACTGACCGGAATGTGCTTGCTGCCGTTGTACACACCAAAGGTGAGACCGACGAACTGCGGCAGGATCGTGGAGCGACGGCTCCACATCTTGATCACTTCGTTGCGGCCGCCTTCACGAACCTTCTCAGCCTTCTTGAGAAGATAGCCGTCAACAAACGGACCTTTCCATACTGAACGAGTCACTGGAGACTTCCTCTCTTACTTCTTGCGCTGATGGCGCGAACGCATGATGAACTTGTCGGTCGACTTGTTCGAGCGTGTCCGCTTGCCCTTGGTCGGCTTGCCCCATGGGGTAACCGGGTGGCGACCACCGGATGTACGGCCTTCACCACCACCGTGCGGGGGGTCGACCGGGTTCATGACGACGCCGCGAACGTGCGGGCGCTTGCCGCGCCAGACGGTACGGCCGGCCTTGCCGTCGTTGATGTTGCCGTGGTCCGGGTTCGACACCGCGCCGATCGAGGCGAGGCAGGAGCCGTGAACGAGACGCTGCTCACCAGAGTTGAGGCGAAGGATCGCCATGCCCTGGTCGCGGCCGACGAGCTGAACGTAGGTGCCGGCGGAACGGGCCATCTGGCCGCCCTTGCCTGGCTTCATCTCGACGTTGTGCAGGATCGAGCCAACCGGGATGTACTGCAGCGGCATGGTGTTGCCGGGCTTTACGTCCACTGCCTTCTCGGAAGCGATGACCTTGTCGCCGGCAGCAAGGCGCTGCGGAGCGATGATGTAGGCCTGTTCGCCGTCCGTGTAGGTGACGAGCGCGATGAACGCGGTGCGGTTCGGGTCGTATTCCAGACGCTCGATCGTGCCTTCAATGTCGAACTTGCGACGCTTGAAGTCTACCAGGCGATAGGTGCGCTTGTGACCGCCGCCCCTGTAACGCACGGTGATGCGGCCGAGGTTGTTGCGGCCGCCCTTGGACGACAGACCTTCGGTCAGAGCCTTTACAGGCTTGCCCTTGTGGAGGCCCGACCGGTCAACGATAACCAGCTGGCGCTGGCTCGGAGTTGTCGGATTGAAACTTTTCAATGCCATGATCTTATTCCTCAGAGTCCAGTGGAGACGTCAATGGACTGGCCTTCGGCCAGCGTGACGATCGCCTTCTTGACGTCCTTCTGCTTGCCGACAAAACCGCGGAACCGCTTGGTCTTGCCCTTGCGGAGCAGCGTGTTGACTGCCGTGACCTTGACGCCGAAGAGAGCTTCCACAGCAGCCTTGATTTCAGGCTTGGACGCACCCTTGGCGACGTTGAAGACGATCTGGTTCTGTTCGGAAACCATCGTCGACTTTTCGGTGATCGAAGGAGACACGATCACATCATAGTGGCGTAGATCCGTCATTTGAACCGCTCCTCCAGAGCTTCTACAGCAGCCTTCGACAGCACGAGCTTGCCGCGGCGCAGGATGTCGTAAACGTTGATGCCCTGAACCGGCAGAACGTCCACGTTCGGGATGTTCTGAGCAGCAAGCTTGAAGTTGGTGTCAAGCTCGGCGCCGCCGATGAACAGTGCGTTGGTCAGGCCCAGGCTGGCGAATGCGCCGGTCAGTGCCTTAGTCTTTGCTTCCGTCGCAACCAGGCTGTCGACGATGATCAGCTCTTCCGAGCGGAGCTTTGCCGAAAGCGCGTGGCGCAGGGCGAGAGCCCGGACCTTCTTGGGCAGGTCGTGCGAGTGATCGCGAACAACCGGGCCGTGGGCCTTGCCGCCGCCGCGGAACTGCGGAGCACGCGCGGAGTGGTGACGGGCGCGGCCCGTTCCCTTCTGCTTGTACATCTTGGCACCGGTGCGGGAGACTTCCGCACGGGTCTTGGTCTTGTGTGTACCCTGCTGCTTGCGGGCAAGCTGCCAGCGAACCATGCGGGCGAGGATGTCCTGGCGGGGCTCGAGGCCGAAAATGGCGTCGGAAAGGGATACCTTTCCTGCGTCTTTCCCCTCAAGGGTGGTGACGGTGAGATCCATTATTCGGCTCCCTCATTCGATGCTGCACGGAGACCGGCAGGGCGCGGCGCGCTTTCCGGGATACCCGACTTGATGGCGTCGCGAACGACGATCCAGGCGCCCTTGGAACCGGGCACTGCGCCCTTGACCAGGATGAGGCCACGATCTTCGTCGGTGGAAACCACTTCGAGATTCTGTGTGGTGATGCGCGTCTGGCCCATGTGACCAGCCATGCGCTTGCCCTTCCAGACGCGGCCCGGATCCTGGTTGGAACCAGTCGAACCATGCGAACGGTGCGAGACGGAGACGCCGTGCGTTGCACGAAGACCACCGAAGTTGTGGCGCTTCATGGCACCGGCAAAGCCCTTACCGATCGACGTACCCGTGACGTCGACCAGCTGGCCGGCGACGAAGTGGCTGGCGGTCAGTTCGGCGCCGACGTCGATCAGGAAATCGGTCGTGACGCGAAACTCGACGAGCTTGGCCTTCGGCTCGACATTGGCGGCAGCAAAGTGGCCGCGCAGCGCCTTGGTCGTGTTCTTGACCTTGGTCGTGCCGGCGCCGAGCTGAACTGCCGTGTAGCCGTTCTTGTCGTCTGTGCGCTGGCCAACCACCTGGCAGTTTTCCATCCGCAATACTGTTACCGGGATATGCTCGCCGGCGTCGTTATAGACGCGGGTCATTCCCACTTTCTGTGCAATCACACCTGAACGCATTGGTTCAATCCTCTTGAGAGTACCGGTTGGGGCGAACCCCTTCCCGTCTCTTTGTTTAAGGCTTCCTGACCGTCTTACGACACTCAGGTCCCCCGTTTCTGGAAGCCGTTGGACGTATGTCCACGTACCTTCCTTGTTTTTAGAGCTTGATTTCCACGTCGACGCCGGCGGCCAGATCGAGCTTCATCAGCGCGTCTACGGTCTGCGGTGTCGGGTCAACGATATCGAGAAGACGCTTATGGGTGCGCATCTCGAACTGTTCGCGGCTCTTCTTGTCGACGTGCGGCGACCGGTTGACCGTGAATTTTTCAATTCGGGTCGGAAGCGGTACCGGACCGCGCACGCTTGCGCCTGTGCGCTTGGCCGTCGACACGATTTCGCGCGTGGAGGCATCGAGGATCCGGTGATCAAACGCCTTCAGGCGGATGCGGATATTCTGGCCGTTCATTCGACTTGTCCTTGCTTGTGTTTCCGTGTGTTCAATTGCGAAACACACTGTCACTTCAATGCCTTGCGGAAAGCCGCAGATCAGAAGACCTGCGGCCGTTCCGTTTCGATCACTCGATGATGGATGCTACGATACCGGCGCCGACGGTGCGGCCGCCTTCGCGGATGGCGAAGCGCAGCTTGTCTTCCATGGCGATCGGCACGATCAGTTCGACTTCAACCGTGATGTTGTCGCCAGGCATGACCATT
>JAURWE010000049.1 GCA_030655075.1 Pararhizobium sp. | reverse complement strand
CGGATCGCCGAGCAGGGCGACAATGGTCGATTCAACGCCGACGTCGCAGGGGCCGTCATCGAGGATCAGTTCGATGCGGCCGCGCAGATCGGCCAGCACATGGGCAGCATCGGTCGGCGACACATGGCCGGAGCGATTGGCCGATGGCGCCACGACAGGGCCGCCGAAGGCGGTCAGCAAGGCCAGCGCCGCCGGATGGCTCGGGATACGGATGGCGATGCTGTCGAGCCCCGCGAGCGCCAGCGCGGCCACCGGGCAGTCCGCTTGCTTGGGCAGCACCAATGTCAGCGGTCCCGGCCAGAACGCTGCCGCCAGCGCGTCGGCTTCAGGGCTGAACACGGCCAGCCGGCGCGCCGCCGCTACGTCGGCGACGTGCGCGATCAAGGGATTGAAGGCCGGGCGGCCCTTGGCGGCGTAAAGCCGGGCGATCGCCGGACCGTTGCAGGCATCCGCGCCGAGGCCGTAGACCGTTTCCGTTGGGAACGCGACCAGCCCGCTCTGGCGCAAGGCTGCCGCGCCTGCGGAAATCGCGGCCAAATCAGCCTTCAGCAGCCGTGTCCCGGGCTCAGCAGTCATTTTCGCTCACTTGGTCGTAACTTGGTCTTGGGCGCTTGCGGTTTCAAACGTGGCAGGGTTATAAGGCCGCCATCAGTCGGAGTGTAGCGCAGTCTGGTAGCGCACCTCGTTCGGGACGAGGGGGTCGCAGGTTCGAATCCTGCCACTCCGACCAAACACTCCAAAATAGCACAAGCCATTGTAAATGCTGGCCCTTCGGGCGACGCCCCGTCGCACGGGGCTGGCTTGCCGCCTGTCCGTCTATGGGGCACGCCCCTGACTGCGTTTTGAGCAGACCAGCGCCAATATTTGCGCTGGCGCAATCGGTCGCCAGTGGAATAGTGCCGCACGATCCCGCGAAGCGACCCTTTCAAGACAGGATAAGCCATGGCCCACCACGTCCTCAAATCCAGCGTCGAAAACTGCCATTGGGGCTATTTCGATGCGACGCGCCGGCCGGTGCTGTCGATCAAGAGCGGCGATACCGTCACCATCGACAGCGTCTCCGGCCAGCCGGCCCATACGCCGAAGCCGGGCGGCGCCTTTGTCGTGCCGCCGGAGCTCACTGACATCCACGCCCGCGCAACCGAGCGCGGCCCGGGGCCGCATATCCTCACCGGCCCGGTCGCCATTGAAGGCGCCAAGCCCGGCCACGTCCTCGAAGTGCGCATCAAGGCCGTCAACCTGCGGCAGAACTGGGCCTACAACGCCATCGTGCCGCTGACCGGCGTCCTGCCGAACGATTTCGACGAGCCGAGCGTCTACATCATCCCGATCGACATCGAGAAAAAGACCGCGGCGCTGCCGTGGGGCGTCGAGCTTCCGCTGTCGCCGTTCTTCGGCGTCATGGGCGTTGCGCCGATGAAGGGCTGGGGCCGCATCACGACCGTGATGCCGCGCTCCATGGGCGGCAATCTCGACAACAAGGATCTCGGCGCCGGCTCGACGCTGTATCTGCCGGTGTTCAACGAAGGCGCGCTGTTCTCCTGCGGCGATGGCCATGCCGCGCAGGGCCATGGCGAGGTCTGCGTCACGGCGATCGAGACAGCGCTGGAAGGCACGTTCGAATTCATCCTGCGCGAGGACCTGTCCTTCACCTATCCGCGCGCCGAGACGGCGACGCATTACATCACGATGGGCATGGATCCAGATCTCGACCGCTGCACCGAAATGGCGCTGCGCGACATGATCGCGTTGCTCAACGAGAAGGTCGGACTGTCCAAGGCGGATGCGTACCGCTTCGCCAGCGTCGCCGCCGACTTCCATGTCACCCAAGCGGTCAATGGCAGCAAGGGTGTCCATGCCATGATCGCAAAGGACCTGGTCCATCAGGTCAAGTAAGCGTGGCGCACGCGAAGGCCGCTCAGGTCGCGGCCTTCGCTGCATCGCTCCGCTTCGCCGCCAGCCAGACGCCGGCCAGGATCACCGCGAAGCCGGCGACATGGTAGATCGCGAGATGTTCACCGAGCAGCAGGCCTGACACCAGCGCGGTGCACACCGGCACCAAGTGCAGGAAAGGCCCGGCGCGGCTGGCGCCGATCAGTTCGACGCCGCGGTTCCAGGCGATGAAGGCAATCAGGCTGGAAAACAGCGAGACATAGACAATCGATCCGGCGGTCAGCCAGTCGAGGCTCAGCCTGTTGCCGGATGCCGCTTCCCAGACAGCGAAGGGCGCGGTGCTGACGATGGTTATGATCGCCACGGTGAACAGAAAACTCAACGGGTGAATGTCCGGCAGCCGCCGCAGGCAGACGGCGTAGACCGAGAAGACGATCATGTTGGACAGGATGATCAGGTCGCCCCAGTTGAAACCAAGGTTCAGCAGAGTCTCGAACTGGCCATGCGCGATGATCGCCAGCACACCGGCAAGAGACAATGCGATGCCACCGACCTGCCGCAGGCCGATGCGGTCGCTGAACAGCAGGGCGCCGGTGGCGAGGATCAGGACCGGAACCAGCGAATTCATCACCGAGACGTTGATCGCCGACGTGTACTGCAGCCCGATATATTGAAACGCCGTGAAAAATGCGCCGCCGGTCAGCCCGAGCCACAGCAGGATTTTCCAGTGCGCGCGCATGATCGGCCAGTCGCGCGGAAGATGCGGACGCACCCAGGGCCACATCAGCACGGCGGGGATCAGCCAGCGCAGCACCGACACGGTGATCGGC
>JAURWE010000036.1 GCA_030655075.1 Pararhizobium sp. | reverse complement strand
CGAAGCGACCTATGCGATGCTGGCCTGCGCGCGCATCGGCGCGGTCCACTCGGTCGTATTTGGCGGGTTCTCACCGGATTCGGTGGCGAGCCGGGTCGAGGATTCCGATTCGAAGATCGTCATCACCGCCGATGAGGGTCTGCGTGGCGGCCGTTCGGTCGCGCTGAAGAAGAACGTCGATCTCGCCGACGCTAAGGTGAAGGGCGGTATCGGCAAGGTCATCGTGGTCAAGCGCACCGGTGGTGCCGTGACGATGCAGGATGGCCGCGACGTCTGGTATCATGACGAGGCCGCCAAGGTTTCGGGCCACTGCCCGCCGGTCGAGATGAAGGCGGAGGATCCGCTCTTCCTGCTCTACACCTCAGGCTCGACGGGCAAGCCCAAGGGCGTGCTGCACACCACCGGCGGCTATCTCGTCTATGTCGCGATGACGCATCAATACGTCTTCGACTATCATGACGGCGACATCTACTGGTGCACGGCGGATGTCGGCTGGGTCACCGGCCACAGCTACATTCTCTATGGGCCATTGGCCAACGGCGCGACCACGCTGATGTTCGAAGGCGTGCCCAATTATCCGGACAATTCGCGGTTCTGGAACGTCATCGACAAGCACAAGGTCAACATCTTCTACACCGCGCCGACGGCGATCCGCGCACTGATGCAGGGCGGCGACGGCCCGGTGACCAAGACCTCGCGTGCCTCGCTGCGGCTGCTCGGCTCGGTCGGCGAGCCGATCAATCCCGAAGCATGGGAGTGGTATCACCGCGTCGTCGGCAGCGAGCGTTGCCCGATCGTCGATACCTGGTGGCAGACGGAAACCGGCGGCATTCTCATTGCGCCGTTGCCGGGTGCCACGAAGCTCAAGCCCGGCTCGGCCACCAAGCCGTTCTTCGGCGTCGAGCCTGAGATCGTCGATGCCGAAGGCAAAGTGTTGTCCGGCGCGACCGAGGGCAATCTGTGCATCGCCAAATCGTGGCCGGGCCAGATGCGCACGGTCTATGGCGACCACGAGCGCTTCGAGCAGACTTATTTCTCGACCTACCCGAACAAGTACTTCACCGGCGACGGCTGCCGCCGCGACGCGGACGGCTATTACTGGATCACCGGCCGCGTCGACGACGTCATCAACGTGTCCGGCCACCGCATGGGCACCGCCGAGGTCGAAAGCTCGCTGGTCGCGCATGACGCCGTGTCGGAAGCTGCCGTGGTCGGCTATCCGCACGACATCAAGGGCCAGGGCATCTACGCTTACGTGACGCTGATGACCGGCACCGAACCGAGCGACGGCCTGCGCAAGGAGTTGATCGCGTGGGTGCGCAAGGACATCG
>JAURWE010000034.1 GCA_030655075.1 Pararhizobium sp. | reverse complement strand
CATGCTTTTTTACGAACGAAAGTTCAGGCCGGGAAGGCCAACCGCTTTGCGCATCGCCATTGCGGTGTTGCAACCACCCCAATGACAACGAGGCCGGAGCATCATACCTGATGTTCCGGCCTCGCAATGTATAAGGCCGGGATGACCGGCCTTTCGTCTTTTCGTCTGAGCCATGCAGCTCAGAACGGGATATCGTCGTCCATGTCGCGCGAGAAGTTGCCGCCACCGCTGCCGCCGGTGTTCCCGCCACCCGAGCGGGCGGGCGGGCTCGACGGACGGTCGTAATCGTCACCGCCGCCGCCATAGTTCTGGCCGCCGCCGAAGTCCGAGCCGCCCCGGCCGGCGCTGGAGCCGCCGCCTTCGCTGCGGCCGTCAAGCATGGTCAGCGTCGAGCCGAAGCCCTGCAGCACGACTTCGGTCGAGTAGCGGTCCTGGCCCTGCTGGTCCTGCCATTTGCGGGTCTGCAGCGCGCCTTCGATATAAACCTTGGCGCCCTTCTTCAGATACTGTTCAGCCACCTTGCAGAGGCCTTCGTTGAAGATGACGACACGGTGCCACTCGGTCTTTTCCTTGCGCTCACCGCTGTTCTTGTCGCGCCAGGTTTCCGACGTGGCAATGTTCAGGTTGGCAATCGGCCGGCCGTCCTGCGTCCGCCGGATTTCAGGATCAGCTCCGAGGTTCCCGATGAGGATCACCTTGTTCACGCTACCAGCCATCGTCTTTTCCGTTCACAATCTTGAGGCGTTCGCCGCCTGCCCCGTTTTATCGATGCAGCACCTTAACGGTTGGCGCACCGGAATGCCGCACGTCCCGTTGCACAATCCACAGCAGATTTCATGCTGGGCTTTTGTTCTTTCTTTGTTCTAAATACTTCCTATTATCTTGTCAACCGAATCAGAAAGCCTGCGCATTTGCAGCATTCCGGCTCGACAAGGGCATATGGGTCACTAAATAGGGACCACAAGACCTCAGTAGACAGAGCGGGCACGATGAGCGAGCTGAAAACGATTTCCATTCGCGGGGCGCGCGAACACAATCTCAAGGGCGTCGACCTCGATTTGCCGCGCAACAAGCTGATCGTCATGACCGGCCTGTCCGGCTCGGGAAAATCCTCGCTCGCCTTCGACACGATCTACGCCGAGGGACAGCGCCGCTACGTCGAAAGCCTGTCGGCCTATGCGCGCCAGTTCCTGGAAATGATGCAGAAGCCCGATGTCGACCAGATCGACGGTCTGTCGCCGGCGATTTCCATCGAGCAGAAGACCACGTCGCGCAATCCGCGTTCGACGGTCGGTACCGTCACCGAAATCTACGACTATATGCGCCTGCTGTTTGCCCGCGTCGGCATTCCCTATTCGCCGGCGACCGGCCTGCCGATCGAGAGCCAGACGGTGAGCCAGATGGTCGACCGGGTGCTGGAGTTCGAGGAGGGCACGCGCCTCTATATTCTGGCGCCGCTCGTGCGCGGCCGCAAGGGCGAGTACAAGAAAGAGCTCGCCGAGCTGATGAAGAAGGGCTTTCAGCGCGTCAAGATCGACGGGCAGTTCTACGAGATCGCCGAGGCGCCGGTTCTCGACAAGAAGTACAAACATGACATCGACGTCGTCGTCGACCGTGTGGTCGTGCGGCCGGACCTGGTCGCGCGGCTGGCCGACAGTATGGAAACCAGCCTGAAGCTGGCCGACGGTCTGGCGATCGCCGAATTCGCCGACAAGCCACTGCCGCCGGAGGAAACCTCGGCCGGTGGCTCGGCCAACAAATCGCTGAACGAAACGCATGAGCGCGTGCTGTTTTCGGAAAAATTCGCCTGCCCGGTCTCGGGTTTTACGATTTCCGAGATCGAGCCGCGGCTGTTTTCCTTCAACAATCCGTTTGGCGCCTGCCCGACCTGCGACGGTCTCGGCAGCCAGCAGAAGGTCGATGAGGCGCTGATCGTGCCGGAGCCGCACCGCACGTTGCGCGACGGCGCCATCGCCCCCTGGGCCAAGTCGTCGTCGCCTTATTACAACCAGACGCTGGAAGCACTCGGCAAGGCCTTCGACTTCAAGCTCGGCAGCAAGTGGAGCGACCTGTCCGAAAAGGCGCAGACGGCGATCATGAAGGGCACCGAGGACAAGATCGTCTTCCACTACCAGGACGGCGCGCGCTCCTACAACACGACGAAGAATTTCGAAGGCATCGTGCCGAACCTCGAGCGCCGCTGGAAGGAAACCGACAGCGCATGGGCGCGCGAGGAGATCGAGCGCTACATGTCGGCGGCCCCCTGCCCGTCCTGCAACGGCTTCCGGCTGAAGCCAGAGGCGCTGGCGGTGAAGATCGACAAGCTGCACATCGGACAGATCACCGACATGTCGATCCGTGTTGCCCGCGACTGGTTCGAGGACCTGCCGGCACGGCTGAATGCCAAGCAGAACGAGATTGCCGTGCGCATCCTCAAGGAAATCCGCGACCGGCTCCGCTTCCTCAACGATGTCGGGCTCGAATATCTCAGCCTGTCGCGCAATTCCGGCACGCTGTCGGGCGGCGAAAGTCAGCGTATCCGCCTTGCCTCGCAGATCGGCTCCGGCCTGACGGGCGTTCTCTATGTGCTCGACGAGCCGTCGATCGGCCTGCACCAGCGCGACAATGCACGGCTGCTCGATACGCTGCGGCACCTGCGCGACATCGGCAACACCGTCATCGTCGTCGAACATGACGAGGATGCGATTCTGACGGCCGACTATGTCGTCGACATCGGCCCGGCGGCCGGTATCCATGGCGGCGAAGTGGTGGCGCAAGGCACGCCGTCGGAAGTCATCGCCAATCCGAAATCGCTGACCGGTAGATACCTGTCCGGCGAACTCTCGGTGGCCGTGCCCTCCGAGCGCCGCAAGCCGAAGAAGAAAAAGGAAATCACCGTCGTCGGCGCCCGGGCCAACAACCTGAAAAACGTCACGGCGTCCATTCCGCTCGGCATCTTCACGGCGGTCACTGGTGTGTCGGGGGGTGGCAAATCGACCTTCCTGATCGAGACGCTCTACAAATCGGCGGCACGGCGGATCATGGGCGCCCGCGAAAACCCGGCCGAACATGACCGGATCGACGGGTTCGAGCACATCGACAAGGTCATCGACATCGACCAGTCGCCGATCGGCCGCACGCCGCGCTCAAACCCGGCCACCTATACGGGCGCCTTCACGCCGATCCGCGACTGGTTCTCCGGCCTGCCGGAAGCCAAGGCACGCGGCTACCAGCCGGGCCGGTTCTCGTTCAACGTCAAGGGCGGGCGCTGCGAAGCCTGCCAGGGCGATGGCGTCATCAAGATCGAGATGCACTTCCTGCCGGATGTTTATGTCACCTGCGACGTCTGCCACGGCAAGCGCTACAATCGCGAGACGCTGGACGTGCATTTCAAGGGCAAGTCGATTGCCGACGTGCTCGACATGACGGTTGAGGAAGGCGTCGAGTTTTTTGCCGCCGTGCCGTCGGTTCGCGACAAGCTGACGACGCTGAACCAGGTCGGGCTCGGCTATATCAAGGTCGGCCAGCAGGCCAATACGCTGTCCGGCGGTGAGGCGCAGCGCGTCAAGCTTGCCAAGGAACTGTCGAAGCGCTCGACCGGCCGCACGCTCTACATTCTCGACGAGCCGACCACCGGCCTGCATTTCCACGATGTTGCCAAGCTCTTGGAAGTGCTGCACGAACTGGTCAACCAGGGCAATTCCGTCGTCGTCATCGAACACAATCTCGAGGTCATCAAGACCGCAGACTGGGTGATCGACTTCGGCCCCGAAGGCGGCGACGGCGGCGGCGAGGTGATCGCCGAAGGAACGCCGGAGCAGATCGTCAAGGAAAAGCGCTCCTATACGGGGCAGTTCCTGAAGGAGCTGCTGGAGCGGCGCCCGATGAAGAAAGTCGAAGCGGCGGAGTAGGGTCTGCCGCTACCAGATGGCGTCGACGCCGAAAGCTTGGAACACGGGGGTCTATGGTGATCAGCGCGATGCCTTCGATCCGGCATTGGGAGGCGAGCAGACGGTCGAACGGGTCTTTGTGGTCGCCAGAGAGACGCCCGGCAAGCAAAGCATGCGCTGACGTGATGTCGAGTTTTTGAAAGGCGCCGGCGACAAGGATTGCCTCGAAATTGTCGGCGATTTCCCTTGTAAAATCGACCTTGCCGATCCGGACTTTCATCGTGATTTCAAGGGCCGTCACGGCGCTGATGTAACGTGTGCGATCCGGACTATGGATAAGGGATTTGGCTTTGCCGGCCATCAGCGGTCAGCCACCAAAGAAAGGCACGCGTGTCAAGAAGGACAGTCATTGACCGTTATCGCCGGCGAAGGAATGCTTTCCTTCCCATCCCTCGAGGTCGTCGTCCGGCAAGAGCTCAAAGAAGGAATCCGATATCTTGTCGCGTAGATGCGCGAGACTGCCATAACCGCGCACCACAGGCTGTGGTTCAGCAATGAGCACGAGTTTGACGACGGGGTTGTCGCCACGCGCCAAAATGATCTCCTCGCCGGCTTCGACACGGGCGATGAGCTTGGAAAGTTCAGTCTTTGCCTTATGGATGGTTACCACGGTCATCAACCAACCTTTCGATACAGCTAACTTCAAGGAGGAGTGAATATGACGACCTCAGGCACAATCCGTTGCGGCATCGGCGGCTGGACGTTCGAGCCCTGGGAAGGCACGTTCTATCCGGACAAACTGGCCAAGAAGCGCCAGCTCGAATATGCAAGCGGGCAGCTGAAGGCGATCGAGGTCAATGGCACCTATTACGGCTCGCAGAAGCCGGAGACCTTTGCGAAATGGGCTTCCGAGGTGCCGGAGGATTTCATCTTTTCGCTGAAGGCCAGCCGCTTTACCACGAACCGCAAGGTGCTGGCCGAGGCCGGGGAATCGGTTGAGAGATTTCTGACGCAGGGTCTGACAGAACTCGGCCCCCACCTCGGGCCGATCCTCTGGCAGTTCGCGCCAACGAAAAAATTCGAGCCGGACGATTTTGCCGCCTTCCTCGAATTGCTGCCCTCCAAGCTAGAGGGCTTGAAGCTTCAGCATGTGCTGGAGGTCCGCCATCCGTCGTTTCAGGTGCCGGAGTTCATCAGCCTGGTAGCCAAGCACAATGTGGCTGTTGTCTGTGCCGATCACGCCGAATATCCGATGATTTCCGATGTCACCGCCGATTTCGTTTATGTGCGGCTGCAGACCGGCAGCGATGCGGTCGAGACCTGCTACGACGAGAAACGGCTCGGCCAGTGGGCTGAGAAGGTAAAGGACTGGGCCGCCGGCGGTGCGCCGAAGGAGCCGGAGCCGATCGATCCGTCGCGCAAGGTCAAGGTGGTGCCGCGCGATGTGTTTGCCTTCTTCATTCATGAGGGCAAGGTCAATGCGCCGAACGGTGCGCGCGCCTTGCAGCAGCTTGTAGCATAGGAGGCTGGGGGTCGAATCGGCGTTTGCGCGTATTTTTACGCAATGCAATCATGTGTTTGCAAATTGTGACATTGGCGAGAATGGGATAATCTGAGTCGCGTCTCTATCTGCATCGATAGCAACAATAGCCGAACCTTTCGGATCGTGTTGCACCCGGTGTGCACGTGTCCTGATTTCCCGCCACAGTCTGGTTGCTCATGTCCGGTTCCATTGTCTTCATCAATCTAGCCGGCGCGGTGGCCCTGCTGCTGTGGGCGACGCGCATGGTGCGCACCGGCATCGAGCGAGCCTATGGCAACCTGTTTCGCGAAAAGCTGCGGCTGGCGATCGGTAACCGTGTCACCGCCTCGATTGCCGGTTTCTTCTTCGCCATCGCCCTGCAGAGCGCCACGGCCGTCGCGCTGATCGTCGCGGGTTTCGTCGCCAGCGGCTATGTCTCCACCGCCATCGGCATCGCAACGCTGCTCGGCGCCGATTTCGGCTCGGCCTTCGTCGTGCGCATCCTGCGGCATGATCTGTCGCTGCTCATTCCGGTTCTGCTTCTGGCCGGCACGGTGGCCTTTCGCGCCAGCGATGCGCGCAACTGGCGGCAGGTGGGCCGCATCCTCTTCGGTCTCGGTCTGCTGCTCCTGTCGCTGCGGTTGATCGGCGAGGCCTCCACGCCTCTCAAAAACAGCGAGCTGCTGCCGATCATAATCAACTATCTCGCCAAGGACTGGATCACCGCCTTCATTCTGGCGGCGCTTCTGGCCTGGTCGTTCCATTCGAGCGTGGCGACGATCCTGCTGATCGCGTCGCTGGCCGACCGCGAACTCATCCCGCCGGTCCTGATCATTCCGCTGGTGCTCGGGGTCAATTTCGGCGCCGCCGTCATCGGCGCGGTGCTGACGCGCGGCGAGCAGCCGGATGCACGGGTCGTGCCGCTCGGCAATGTCGCCATCCGCGGGCTCGGGACGGTGATCGCGCTGGCGGCGCAGTTCATCTTTACCGTGCCGAGCACGATCTTTTCAGCGCATCCCGGCGATGCCGTCGTGCTGGCGCATATGGCGATCAATCTGGCCGTTCTGGTCTTCGGCCTGCCCTTCTGCGCCGTCGTTGCCCGCCTGCTGCAAGTCTACCTGACGCCCGTCGCCGCCGCCAAGCCGGCGTCTGCCGAACATCGGCTTTCGGCGCTGGTGCCGGAGCAGCTTTCCAATCCCAAACAGGCAATCAACAATGCCACGCGTGAAGTTCTGACGGTCTGCGACAAGATCGAGCTGATGCTGTCCTGGATCTTTGACATTTTCGAGAAGACCGACGAGCCGAAGATGGCGCGGATCGAGGCACTCGACGACGAGATCGACCGCATTCACCGGGATATCAAATTCTACCTGGCAAAAATCTCACAGAGCAATCTCGACGACCAGTCGGCGGCGCTCTGTCAGGATCTGCTCAGCGCGACGATCAAGCTCGAACAGGCGGCCGACATCATTTCGCAGAACATGCTGATGCGCGCCCGCAAGAAACATACGCGCAACATCGTCTTTTCCAACGAAGGCTGGCACGAGCTGAAGGGCATGCATGACGAGGTGTTGAAGAATGCCCGCCTCGCGTTCAACCTGCTGGTCAACCAGGATGTCGAACATGCCCGCCAGCTGGTTGCCCAGAAGGAGGTCGTGCGCAATCTCGTGCGCCTGAGCGAGGAAAAGCACATGCAGCGCCTGCGCGACGGCAATGTCGCCAGCTACGACAGCAGTTCGATCCACATCGACACGATGCGCGACCTAAAGGAAATCAACTCGCTGGTGGTGTCGATCGCCTATCCGGTGCTGTCGAGCGCCGGCATGTTGCGCGAAAGCCGGCTTCTATAGCGGAATGATATGCTCCGGCAGGTCTTCGGCAATCAATCCCGTCCCTGCCCTGCTCGCCGCTTCCCCGTGCATCCATACGGCGGCAGCGGCTGCCTCGAAGGCCGGCAGGCCCTGCGCCAGCAGGCCGCCAACAATACCGGCCAGGACATCGCCGGAACCGGCGGTGGCGAGCCAGGGCGGCGCATTGCTGTTGATCGCGGCCCGGCCGCCCGGGCAGGCAATGACCGTATCGGCGCCCTTGTAGATGATGGCGGCATTGGCCCGTGCGGCGGCCTTTACGGCTTTCTCAACTTTGGACAGCGCAAGGTCGGTGGCTATGTCGGGGAAGAGCCGGGCAAATTCACCTTCATGCGGCGTCAGCACCAGCCGTGTTTCGCCACCGGAAAAAGCTTCGAACAGAACGTCCGGGTGATCACGAAACGACGATATGCCGTCGGCATCCAGCACAAGCTTCCGTCCTGCCAGCAACCGGACGAAGTCGCGGGCCTTTTCGCCGATGCCGAAGGCGGGGCCGAGCACGAAGGTGCCGAGACGGGCATCGTCCAGCCAGACCGACAGATCCTCGGTGCCGTCGACCTTGCGCAGCATGATCCCGGTCAGGTGCGCGGCGTTGGTGTCCAGCGATTGCCTCGGCGATGCGACCGTCACCAGACCAGCGCCCGTTTTCAGCCCGGCAAGGGCCGTCATCCGCGCGGCACCCGTGGCATTCGCGCCGCCTGAAAATACCACCAGATGGCCACGTTTGTATTTGTGCGTGTCCGGATCGGGTTTTGCCAGGGCCGAGGCCCAGAGCGCGGGACTGTTGTGACGGATGGCCCCGGCATGGGCGACGACAATGCGGGATGGAATGCCGATATCGACCACGTCGAGTTCGCCGCAGAGTTCCCTGCCCGGCATCAGCAGATGGCCCGGCTTGCGGCACATGAAGGTGACAGTGCGTGTCGCCTGGAACGCGGCTCCCAGGACCGTACCGGTGTGGCCGCTGACCCCCGACGGCAGGTCAATGGCCAGCACGGGCAGATCAAGCGCGTGGACCTCCCCGATCAGCCTGATGATGCCGGCTTGAAGCGTGCGAGAGAGGCCGGCGCCGAAGAGGGCGTCGACGATGACGTCACCGGAGGCAGGTTCGTAGTCTGCCAGCGGCAGGATATCGCCGCCATAGGCCTGCTGCGCCTGGCATGCATCGCCCGTCAATGCGGCAGGATCTATCGATGAAAAAACAGCGAGCGCCGCACCGCTTTCGGTCAGTGCACGGGCGGCAATATAGCCGTCTCCGCCATTGTTCCCGGGGCCGCATAAAACGGCAAAACGGCGCGCCCCAGGGAAATGTGCAAGGGCACTCGCCGCGACCGCGCAACCGGCCGCCGTCATCAGGCCGAAACTGTCGATCTGCTGCTCTTTCGCGGCAGCATCAATGCGCGCCATCTCAGTCGGCGTGACAATCAGATTTTCAATTTCATGACGCATTCCAACAGCATGCCCCGCCTTGCGCCGTTAAAACAAGAGGAAAAGAATTTGTGCATTTGATGCTTTAATGGGCAGTATCCATTCCATATTGCTCAAATATACGGCGCATCCGCTAGCTCCGGCTGCAAGGTTCTCCGGTTCTCCCAAAATCGGCTTGAAAGTTATAAAAATTAGGCAAAAAACTCTGGCTTTTTGCCGGGAATACCTGATGATCGCGTCAGCCGAACAATATTGCGTTGAATTCCTGTCTTTTTTCGAAAGATCTGGCATGCAAAATGCATAGTGAGGGCAAGCGGGCGAAGACCCGCTTTAACGGGAGAAGCGGAGAGATATTTTCTCATGAAAAAGATCGAAGCGATCATAAAACCTTTCAAGCTTGACGAAGTGAAGGAAGCCCTGCAAGAAGTCGGACTGCAGGGTATAACTGTCACGGAAGCGAAAGGCTTTGGGCGCCAGAAGGGTCACACGGAATTGTACCGTGGGGCAGAATACGTGGTCGATTTTTTGCCGAAGGTGAAAGTCGAAGTCGTGCTGGCAGACGAGAATGCGGAGGCTGTGATTGAGGCAATCCGCAACGCCGCACAGACCGGACGTATCGGTGATGGAAAGATTTTCGTTTCCAATATCGAAGAGGTCATTCGTATCCGGACCGGTGAAACCGGTATCGACGCCATCTAACGGCCTGTTCGGGCTGCGGCTTTAAATCGTCATCTCAGCATAGGGATCCACATAATGACGACTGCAAAAGATATTCTGAAACAGATCAAGGACAACGACGTCAAGTTTGTCGATCTGCGCTTTACCGACCCCAAGGGCAAGCTGCACCATGTGACCATGGACATCGGCTGCGTCGATGAAGACATGTTTGCTGATGGTGTCATGTTCGACGGTTCCTCCATCGTCGGCTGGAAGGCCATCAACGAGTCCGACATGGTGCTGATGCCGGACACGGAAACGGTTCACATGGACCCGTTCTTCGCCCAATCGACCATGGTCGTCATCTGCGACATTCTCGATCCGGTCACCGGAGAAGCCTATAACCGCGATCCGCGCGGCACCGCCAAGAAGGCTGAAGCCTATCTGAAGGCATCGGGCATCGGCGATACGGTTTACGTGGGTCCGGAGCCTGAATTCTTCGTCTTTGACGACGTGAAGTACAAGGCCGACCCTTACAACACAGGCTTCAAGCTCGATTCGAGCGAACTGCCGTCGAACGACGACACGGATTACGAGACCGGCAACCTCGGTCACCGTCCGCGCGTCAAGGGCGGCTATTTCCCCGTTCCGCCGATCGACAGCTGCCAGGACATGCGTTCTGAAATGCTGACGGTTCTGTCGGAAATGGGCGTCACGGTCGAAAAGCAGCACCACGAAGTGGCCGCTGCCCAGCACGAGTTGGGTGTCAAGTTCGACACGCTGGTTCGCAACGCCGACAAGATCCAGATTTACAAATACGTCGTGCATCAGGTCGCCAACGCCTATGGCAAGACGGCAACCTTCATGCCGAAGCCGATCTTCGGCGACAATGGTTCGGGCATGCACGTGCACCAGTCGATCTGGAAGAGCGGCAAGCCGACCTTCGCCGGCGACGAATATGCCGGCCTGTCGGAATCCTGCCTCTACTACATCGGCGGCATCATCAAGCATGCCAAGGCGATCAACGCCTTCACCAACCCGACGACTAATTCCTACAAGCGTCTGGTTCCGGGCTATGAAGCACCGGTTCTGCTGGCCTATTCGGCCCGCAACCGTTCGGCCTCCTGCCGCATTCCTTTCGGCACGGGTCCAAAGTCGAAGCGCGTCGAAGTCCGCTTCCCTGATCCGCTGGCCAATCCGTATCTCGCCTTTGCGGCGATGCTGATGGCTGGTCTGGACGGCATCAAGAACAAGATCCATCCCGGCAAGCCGATGGACAAGGATCTGTACGATCTGCCGCCGAAGGAACTGAAGAAGATTCCGACCGTCTGCGGCTCGCTGCGCGAAGCGCTGGAAAGCCTCGACCGGGACCGCAAGTTCCTGACCGCCGGCGGCGTGTTCGACGACGACCAGATCGACTCCTTCATCGAACTGAAGATGGTCGAAGTCATGCGCTACGAAATGACGCCGCACCCGGTCGAATTCGACATGTATTACTCGTCCTGATCGACGGACTGGCCGAGCCTCTTCCAAAGAGCCCGGCGTTTCAAGAAACAAAAAGGCCGGCGGATTTTTTCTCCGCCGGCTTTTTTATTTTTTAAATAAATTCAAATCTATATTACTTTTTCTTCAAGCGATCTTTCAACAGGTTGAGGTACTCCTCGTTGCCGTCGTTGTCGGCCGCAGGCGTCACCTCGACGCTGGCTTTGCAAGACGGCTTGTAGCTCGCCGCCATGCCGGCTTTGACGCAGACGCCGACCTGCCAGCCGGGCGGAAGTGCGGTCAGATCGACATCTTTCCATTTGGGGTGGCCCGTCTCGGTCAGCTTGTCCATATTGTTGAGGATCAGGCTGGAGAAGTCAGAGACCGCCTTGCAGCTGTCGCGGTGGTAGGCGTTTTTCTTGACGTCGTAGTCGTAGGTCATCATGACAGCCTTGACGGCAATCAGATCGACCGGCTTGTCCATGAAGGAATAGGTTCCGGCTTCGATCTTCGATGGCGTGTAGGTGGCCAGCAGCGGCGCTTCGGTGATCGGCAGCAGATGCACCTTCTTGCCGTCGATGTCCTTGGACTGGAACAGGGCTGTCGGGGCGCCGGCGATATAGAACAGCGCATCGATCTCACCCGACAGCAGCTTCGGCAGGGCGGCATCGGCGTTGAGCGGCAGGCGCTCGCCGCCGGAAATCTGCAGGATATCAAGGATCAGTGACGAGGTCAGGAACGTGCCGCTGTCCTTGACGCCGACGGCGATCTTCTTGCCGGCGAGATCCTTCATGCTGTTGATGCCGGTCTTGGCCAGCACGTGCACCTCCTCATTGTAGAGGGGGAACATGATGCGCACGCCCTTGACCGCCTGCTGCACCTCCGGATCATTGGCTTCGAAGGTCTTGAGGTACTCGAGCACATCGCTCTGGACAATGCCGAACTGGGTGTTCTTGCGATTGCGGACGCCGACGAAGTTTTCGAGCGACCCCGCGCTTTCGATGACGTTCAGCGTCTGGCCGCAGTCCCTGCCGAGCTTGGCAACGTCCCGGCCGATCTGGATATAGGTGCCCTTCGAGCCGCCCGTCATGATGTTCTTTTCGAACTCCTGCGCAAGAGCCGGCTGGCTCGCGAGCATTGCGGCGCAGACCGCCGCCATTGTCCTGAGCATCATCACGTTCCTCCTGTTCACATTTCGTCCGGCGTGGCCTGCACGGCCCTCGCCCACTTCAACAATCGCTGCGCAGATCCCGCATCAGGTTTCTCAAGACCAGCGGCGGCACCCGGTCGAACACGGCGTCCAGCGCCGGGACGACGCATTCGCCAGCCACCAGCTTGTCGTGCAGCACCTGACGATCGGCCTGCGCCAGACCTTGCAGGCCGACGGTTCTGTCCAGAGCATCCTCGACAACCGCCGACGCGCGGACAGCATTCGAGGGCGACCTCGACTTGACGGGCTGTTCGGTGAGTTTTTCCGCTGGTTTCTCATTGGGCTGGCTCACCTGAGAGATCGCTGCCGCCTTTGCAGCCTGTAGCTCGACCGTTAGAGACGCCACCTGCTTTTCAAGGGTCGCGGCCTTGTCCGTGGCTGCCTTGAGCTCCGTCTGCAGACCGGCGGCGATATCGGCGCCGGAGGCACCCTGCAGCGCACTGGCCAGACGTTTTTCAAGATCGGCAGCGCGTGTCGTGGCTGTCGTCAACTGGGCTTCGAGACCGGCGCGAGCATCGTCCGCTGCCTTGACGGCAGCAGCCAGTGTATCGGCTGACTGTTTCTTCAGTGCTTCTTCGCGCGCAGCAGATGCAGATTCGGCCTGCTTTGCCTCTTCGGTGATCTTCGGAATTTCGGTGGAGCGGATGGTTTCCACTTCGCTGCGCAGCTTTGTCGCCTCCGCCTCGGCCTCCGTGCGGCTGGTCTCGGCGTCCTTCAGCTTTCCGTTCATTTCTTCCAGTGCCGTATCGCGGCTGTCGAGTAGGCGGTTGAGTTTTGGCAGTTCTTCCAGCTTCAGCTGTGCCAGTTCCTTTTCGAGTTCCTCGGCCCATGAACCGGAATTGGCCCGAAAGGCGGCGATGTCCTTGACGAGCTTGTCACGTTCGGTGGTGACGCCGGTCAGCTGCGATGTCAGTGTTTCGACCTCAGGCCTCAGGTCCGGCCGGGTCAATGTCAGATAGCCGAAGGCACCACCAGCACCGAGCAAGAGGCAGGCGACCGCTGCAAGAACGGGGCCTGCGGAGCTCGATCCTGTCGATCGCACCTGACTGTCCCTGCCCCATTGGTTGGCCATGTTGCTCCACACCGTTTTGTCACATCTATCAGTGAGATATGATGAAACCGGCGCAGGTGCAAGGATGGCGCAAAAGTTGACCGATTTTGGTTTTGCCGCCGCAGCACCAAGATGCGCTGAAGCTGCAACCTTTTGGGACGGTGGGTGCACCGCACCCGAAATGCGCGCATCCAGTCGGGTGCTGAATGCGACGGCGCAAAACAATCTATTGATATTTATGGAGGAAACACCACATATTCATGGAAAGGACCACGCAGCCATGAAGCAAGCAAACGCAAAATTCCAGATTGGACAGGTTGTCCGTCACCGGGTGTTTCCGTTCCGCGGCGTTGTGTTCGATGTCGATCCTGAGTTTTCCAACACGGAAGAATGGTGGAACGCCATACCCAACGAGATCCGTCCGAGCAAGGACCAGCCGTTTTACCATCTCTTCGCCGAAAACGACGAGACCGAGTACGTTGCCTATGTCTCGGAGCAGAACCTTGTGTCCGACGACAGCGGCGTCCCGGTTCGCCACCCGCAGGTGAACGCGCTGTTCGTGCCGGCGGCGACGGGCCAGTACAAGCCGAAAACGGTGGTCGCGCACTGATCTAGACATTGCAGTAGAACGAAAAAAGCCCGGATTTCTCCGGGCTTTTTGTTGTCCAAAGGGATCTGATTACTGCTGGGTTGCTGCCTTCTGGGCGTCTTCAAGCTTCTTGCGGGCGTCTTCGGCCTTCTTCTGCATTTCTTCCTGCAGAAGGCGCTGACGTTCCTGAAGCTTCGACTGTTCGATCGGCTCGCCATCGAACACACCGGTGAAGCCCTGCAGCGACATCTTGATCGGGTTCGGCGCGCGCTGGAAGTTGACCGAGGTGAACACAACCTCGGTCCCCTTTTTGAGGTTGGCGATGACGCCATCGGTCAAAGGGACTTCGGCAACGCACTTGTCGGGCATGCAGATGGCGTAATCGAGCTTGGTGGCCTTGCCGCCGTCGATCTGCATCTGAACACCGATCGGGATCAGGCGTTGCGAGGGAACGGAAACCTGCAGGATCTTGCGGTTGACCTTGCCGGTGACGGTGATGAGGCCGACAGCCGTCAAAAGCTGGCCATTGTTGGCGGCAAGCAGGTTCTGAACGATGCAGACATCGTTGTCTTCCTGCTTGGTGCACACCTTGAACCAGCCCTGCGGCGGTGTGCCGCCGGCGGCTGCCTGCTGCGCGGACGCTGTTGCCGGAACAAACGTGCTTGCGAGCGAAAGGGCGAAAGCAGACAAAACAGCCCGTGTTGTGGTGGTCGACGTGAGGATCATGGTCAGTCTGTCTCCTGAATTCCGTTGCCCGGACGGCCACAGCCACCCGCTAAAATCTTCTTAGGTCAGTTGCACGCTGTCCTGTGGGCGAAATGAGGCAATAGCATGGCCCGCATTCCGGTATCACCTGTTACAGTGCGTTCGGTCTGATATCCAGAGGCCGCTGCCGGTTTTCCTGCATTTGGCGCCTTATTTTACAAGCTTCTTGTGTTGGATATACATGGGCGCATGCTATTTTCGGGTGAATCACCGCGCCCCCTTGTATGCCGATGCGCTTTGCAGCGCGGCGTTACTCGGACGCCTGACATGGAGATCGGTTTGCGCCTGCTCGTTTCGTTGTTTTGTCCGCTGTTTCTGCTTCTGGCGCCGCTCGGCGCCACTGCGGCCCCCGTCCACGGCATTGCCATGCACGGAGAACCCGCCCTGCCCGCAGATTATGCGCATTTTCCCTATGCCGATCCGGATGTAAAAAAGGGCGGGCGCGTCTCCTATGGTGTCATCGGCACCTTCGACAATCTCAATCCCTTCATTCTGAAAAGCATGCGGACCACGGCGCGCGGCATGTGGGATCTGGAGTTCGGCAATCTGGTCTACGAATCGCTGATGCTGCGCTCGCGCGACGAGCCATTCTCGATGTATGGCTTGCTGGCCGAGACGGTGGAGACCGACGACAACCGGACCTTCGTGCAGTTCAATCTCAACCCAAAGGCGCGCTGGGCCGACGGCATGCCGGTGACGCCCGAAGATGTGATCTTCTCGTTCGAGCTCACCCGCGACAAGGCGCGCATTCCCTTCAGCAGCAGGCTCAACAAGGTCGAGACGATCGAAAAGGTCGGTGAGCGCAGCGTTCGATTCACCTTCAAGCCAGATGCCGACCGCGAAACGCCGATGCTGCTGGCGCTGTCGCCGATCCTGCCGAAACATGCCATCGATCCGGAAAAATTCGACCAGTCGACGCTGACGGCGCCGATGGGGTCCGGCCCTTACAAGATCGCTTCGGTGAAACCCGGCGAGCGGATCATCTATCAGCGTGACCCGAACTATTGGGCCAGGGATCTTCCGGCCAAGATCGGCTTCGACAACTATGACCAGATTTCGGTGTCCTATTTCCTGCAGGAAAACTCGCTGTTCGAGGCCTTCAAAAAAGGCGATGTCGATATCTATTCCGAGGGGAGCCCGACCAAATGGTCGCGCGGTTATGATTTCCCGGCCATCAAGTCCGGCGAAGCCGTACGGGAAAGTTTCACGCCGAAAATTCCGGCCGGCATGCTCGGCTTCGTCTTCAACACGCGGCGGCCGATGTTTGCCGATCCGAAGCTGCGCGAAGGCCTGACGCTTGCCTTCGATTTCGAATGGGTGAACAAGAACCTGTTTTCGGGCAGCTACACCCGCACGCAGAGTTTCTGGCAGAACTCGGTGCTCTCGTCTGTCGGCGTGGCTGCCAGTCCGGAAGAACTGGCGCTGCTCGGTGATGCCGCCGGGACCCTGCCCAAGGACATTCTGGACGGAACCTACAGGCTGCCGGTGACGGATGGATCCGGACGCGATCGCACCGTGCTGCGCCGGGCGGTCGACCTGATGAAGGAGGCCGGTTACACGATCAAGGACCGGCAGATGGTCGACAAGACCGGCAGGCCGCTGACCTTTGAAATCCTGACCCAGAGCGAAAGCCAGGAAAAGGTGGCACTCGCCTATCAGCGCTTTCTGGCGCCGCTCGGCGTTCAGGTGTCGATCCGCACGGTGGACGACAGCCAGTACCAGCAGCGCAACCAGACATTTGATTTCGACGTCGTCATCAAGGCCTACACGGCGTCCCTGTCGCCGGGTGTCGAGCAGGTCAGCCGCTGGGGCTCGGAGGCCCGCGACAAGGACGGCAGCGAAAATCTGGCGGGCATCGCCAACCCGGACATAGACCGGATGATCGGCCGCATCCAGCAGGCGCGCGAGACGACGGAGTTCACCAACGCCGTTCGCGCCCTCGACCGGCTGCTGATCGCCAATCACTATCTGGTGCCGCTCTATCATATCGGCGAGCAGTGGATCGCCCGGCGCAAGCACATCGGCCACCCAGATGTGCTGCCGATCTACGGCTACCAGCTGCCGGTCTGGTGGGACCAGAACGCCCAGTGATGGCGGGATGCCGGGTTGCGCATATTGAAAGAGCAGGTCGCGCGGCCTATCTGGAAGTTTTGAGCGATGTCGCAGGAAAGGCACCACCCCCATGCAACACATGAGCATCGACGTCGTCTCCGACGTGGTCTGTCCCTGGTGTTATCTCGGCAAGGCGCGCATCGAGCAGGCCGTCGACAATCTGAGTGACGAGGTCAGTGTCGCGATCAACTGGCGGCCTTATCAGCTAAACCCGGACCTGCCGCCCGAAGGCGTCGATCACAAGGCCTATCTCGCCGAAAAGCTCGGCGGACAGGACGCGGTCGACCGGGCCCATGCCATGCTCTCAGGCCTTGGCCGCGAAGCCGGGATCAGCTTCAATTTCGATGCGGTGAAGATCAGCCCGAATACGCTCGACGCGCATCGGCTGCTGCGCTGGGCCGCGATCGAAGGGCGTGCGCAGCAGAACATCGTTGCCGACCTGCTGTTCAAGGCCAATTTTTCCGAAGGCAGGAATGTCGGCGACCGGTCGGTGCTCCTGGACATTGCCGAAAAGGCCGGCCTCGACCGCGCCGTCGTCGCGACGCTGCTGGCGA
This sequence comes from Pararhizobium sp., assembly GCA_030655075.1. Classification (GTDB taxonomy): domain Bacteria; phylum Pseudomonadota; class Alphaproteobacteria; order Rhizobiales; family Rhizobiaceae; genus JAURWE01. Next base: position 135,863 of record JAURWE010000034.1, on the reverse strand, counting down.
CCGATGCCGACAAGGACAGCGTTGCCGAAGAGATCGCGATGGCCCGCGAGATGGGCATAACAGGCGTTCCCTGCTTCATCCTCGACAACAAATATGCCGTCATGGGCGCCCAGTCGGTCGACGTCCTGACCGAGGCTCTGCGCGATCTTGCCAAGATGAAGGCGGAAGAAGGCGCAAGCGCAACAGCAACGGCCTGATTCCAGGCCACCCAAGTCACCAGTTTACTGTTTTGCCAGTTCCGCCAGCTGCGTCATGACGACGGCAGCGCCGCCGAGGCGCCGTTCCGGCGTCGGGAAGTCGCGCTGGAAGAAGATGCTGTGGTCGGGCCGGATCTTCGCCATCGTGCCCTGGCGTCCGATATAGCCGACGAGGGCTGCCGGGTTGGGGAACTGCTTGTTGCGGAACTGCACGACCACGCCCTTCGGTCCGGCATCGAGCTTTTCGACATTGGCCGTGCGGCAGAGCGACTTGATGTAGACGATCTTCAGGAGGTGCTCGACCTCCTGCGGCATCGGGCCGAAACGGTCGATCAGTTCCGCACCGAAGGCATCGATATCGCCAAGCTCGGTGATTTCGCCGAGACGGCGATAAAGGCCCAGGCGCAGATGCAGGTCCGGCACGTATTCGTCGGGGATCATCACGGGCGTGCCGACGGAAATCTGCGGCGACCAGCCGCTCTCGACAATGTCCTCGTCGCCCTTCAGCTCGGCCACCGCCTCTTCCAGCATCTGCTGGTAGAGCTCGAAGCCGACCTCCTTGATATGACCGGACTGTTCGTCGCCGAGCAGGTTGCCGGCGCCGCGCAGATCGAGATCGTGGCTGGCGAGCTGGAAGCCGGCGCCGAGCGTATCCAGCGACTGCAGCACTTTCAGGCGGCGGTCGGCTGTCTGGGTCAGCGTCTTGTTGACCGGCAGCGTGAACAGCGCGAAGGCACGGACCTTCGAACGGCCGACGCGGCCGCGCAGCTGGTAAAGCTGGGCGAGGCCGAACATGTCGGCACGGTGGACGATCAGCGTGTTGGCGGTCGGCACGTCGAGGCCGGATTCGACGATCGTGGTAGAGAGAAGCACATCATACTGGCCCTCGTAGAAGGCATTCATGATGTCTTCGAGCTCGGTTGCCGGCATCTGGCCGTGGGCGACGGCGACCTTCAGTTCCGGCACGTCGGAGCGCAGGAAGTCGTGAATTTCCGTGAGGTCGGCGAGCCTTGGGCAGACATAAAAGCTCTGGCCGCCGCGATAGTGTTCGCGCATCAGGGTTTCGCGGATGACCAGCGCGTCGAAGGGCGAGATGAAGGTACGCACCGACATGCGGTCGACCGGCGCCGTGGTGATGAGCGACAGTTCGCGCACGCCGGTCAGGGCCAGCTGCAAGGTGCGCGGAATCGGCGTGGCCGACAGGGTCAGCACATGCACGTCGGATTTCAGCTCCTTCAGCCGCTCCTTGTGCTTGACGCCAAAATGCTGCTCCTCGTCGATGATCAAGAGGCCGAGATTGGCGAAATCGATCGAGCTCCCGAGCAGCGCATGGGTGCCGACGACGATGTCGGTCTTGCCTTCGGCCAGTTCCTTTTTGGTCAGCGCCAGCTCTTTCGAGCCGACCAGCCGCGAGGCCTGGTTGAGGCGGATCGGCAGGCCGCGGAAGCGCTCGGTAAATGTCTTGAAATGCTGGCGCGACAGGAGCGTCGTCGGCACGACGACGGCCACCTGCACGCCGTTCATGGCGGCGAGGAAGGCGGCGCGGAGCGCGACCTCGGTCTTGCCGAAGCCGACGTCGCCGCAGACCAGGCGGTCCATCGGGCGGCCGGCGGCCAGATCCTCGCGCACAGCCTCGATGGCGTTCATCTGGTCTTCGGTCTCGTCATAGGGGAAACGGGCGGCGAACTCGTCATAGAGCCCGTCCGGGGCCGCCAGCACCGGCGCATGGCGGGTCAGACGTTCGGCAGCGATGCGGATGAGGCCGCCGGCCATATCCAGCAGGCGCTTCTTCAGTTTCGCTTTGCGCGCCTGCCAGGCGACGCCGCCGAGCTTGTCAAGGATCGCGTCCGAACCTTCCGAACCATAGCGCGACAGAAGCTCGATGTTTTCGACCGGCAGGAAGAGTTTCGCCTCATCGGCATAGATCAGTTCGAGGCAGGCATGCGGCGCACCGGCGGCCTCGATGGTGCGCAGGCCGATAAAGCGGCCAATTCCGTGTTCGGCATGGACGACGACACTGCCCTCTTCCAGACCCGCCACCTCGGAAATGAAGTCGGCGCCGCGCTTGCGCCGCTTCGAGCGCCGCACCATTCGGTCGCCGAGAATGTCCTGTTCGCCGACGACGACGATATTGCCGGTCTCAAAGCCGCTCTCGAGACTGAGAACGGTCGCCGCCGCCTCGCCCGGCTTCAGGCTCATCAGATCCTTCAGCGCGGCAATCGGCTTGACATTGGCCAGCCCGTGTTCGGCCAGCACCTGCAGCAGGCGGTCGAGCGAGCCTTCCGACCAGCCGGAGATCAGCACCTTGTTGCCCTCGGCGCGGCGGGCGGCGATGTGCTTGACGGCCTCGTCGAAGACGTTGACACGTTCTCCCTCAGGCTGCGCCTCGCTGGACGGACGCGCCCAGCGCGGCCCCTGTCGAGCAATGATGGCGATCGCGTCGCGGCCGTCGCTGGCCTGTTCGTTAAACGGCGACAGGCGGATGGCATTGTGGCCGGCGAGCTCGGCGGCAAAACGCTCCGCATCGAGATAGAGCCTGCCCGGCGGAACCGGTTTATAGGGGGTGCCCTGGGTCGACTGACCCTTTCCTGGGCTGGCGGAGGCTTCGCGCGCCTCGTAATAGTCGAGAACCAGCTTGGCGCGCTCTTCGGCCGCCTGCTGCGCCATGTGGTCGGTGACGATCCGGAAACCCTTGAGATAGTCGAAGACGGTTTCCAGTCCATCGTAGAACAGCGGCAGCCAATGTTCCATGCCGGCGTAGCGGCGGCCTTCGGAGACGGCCTGATAGAGCGCATCGTCGCGGGTGGCGGCGCCGAACATGGCGAGATACTGGGTGCGGAAGCGGCTGATCGTGTCCGGCGTCAGCGACACTTCGCTCATGGGGCTGAGATCGAGCGAGCGGGCCTGACCGGTGGTGCGCTGGCTGGCCGGATCAAAGGAGCGGATCGATTCCAGCGTGTCGCCAAAGAAGTCGAGGCGCACCGGCTCGGCACTGCCCGGCACGAAGACATCGAGAATGCCGCCGCGAACGGCATATTCGCCGACCTCCCGCACGGTCGGCACTCGGTCGAAGCCGTTGCGCTCGAGGCGCGCGGCAATGTCGTCCATGCGGATCTGGGCGCCGGGGCGGGCCGAAAAGGCCAGGCTTTCGATGACCGCCTGCGGCGCCATTTTCTGCAGTATCGCATTGACCGTGACCAGCACGATGGCCGCATGCGGCTGCCTGCGGTGGGCGATCAACGCGCTCAGGGCAGAAAGCCGGCGGGCCGAGGTATCGGGGCTCGGCGAGACGCGGTCATAGGGCAGGCAGTCCCAGCCCGGCAGGGTGAGAACCGGAATATCAGGCGCCACGAAGCCCAGCATCTGCTCGACATCGCTGATGCGCTGGCCATCCGACAGGATGTAGGCGACCGGACCGCCGGCGCGGGCAAGCTCGGCAATGAGAAAGGGATCGACGCCGGCAGGAACCGCGCCAACCGTCAGCGGCCGGCCGGCGGCGACGACTTTCTTGGGATCGAAACCGGAGATCATTGCGTGCGTTTTCCGTCATTTTCCATTTGCGGATCGAAGTCGGGCCGGTAGGCGGCAATGCGTTCGAACAGCGGCGTGTGAAAACGCTCCGGCAGCGGCCATTCGCCGAGCACCCATTTCAAAAGGTCGTTGTCTTCCTCGCCCATGATCGCTTCCAGCTCGTCCAGATCGCTATCCTCCAGCGCGCTGATGTTCTCGTCGGCAAACTGGCCGAAGACCAGGTCCATTTCGCGCAGGCCCCGGTGCCAGGCCCGGAACAGGATGCGGCGGCGGCGCGGGTCGAGATCGGCGCTGGTTCGGGTCAGGCCGGTCATGGCAGACGTCCTTTTGGTCGTTTTACTGGGACGCTCACAGAGATGGGCGCATTAAAAGACATGGGCGCTCTATAAACTGCGGAAAGCCGAATGTCAGCCTTGCCAAAGCGTTATTCCCTGTCGCATTTTGCCCGCCATGCGCCCGGCCATCCTCGATCCCCTGTTTGCACCGCTTTCCTCGCTTCCGGGCATCGGCCCGAAGATGGGCGATCTGTATGCGCGGCTGCTTGGCCGGGAGAACATCGAGGACTGCCGGGTGATCGACCTGATCTTCCATGCGCCGCACTCGCTGATCGACCGGCGCAACCAACCGGGGATCGCGCTGTCGCCGCAGGGCGCCATCGTCACCATCACCGGCAGGGTCGATCGCCACCAGCCGCCGCCGCGCGGCAAGAGCAACCTGCCCTATCGCGTCTTCCTGCATGACGACACAGGGGAACTGGCGCTGACCTTCTTCCGCGCCAAGGGCAACTGGCTGGAAAAAGCCCTGCCTATCGACGAGACCGTCATCGTCAGCGGCAAGGTCGACTGGTTCAACGGCCGCCCTTCGATGGTGCATCCGGATTATATGGTGCGAGCGGCCGAGGCGGAAAACCTGCCGATGGTCGAGCCCGTCTATGGGCTGACCGCCGGGCTGTCCGGCCGCAACCTGCGCAAGTCGATCGAGACCGCCCTGCCGCGCATTCCGCATTTCCCGGAATGGGCCGACGAGGCGCTGGCCCGCAAGCAGAGTTTCCTCACCGTCGAAGACAGTTTTCGCGCCCTTCACGATCCGCGCGACGCGGCGGATCTCGATCCGCAGGCGCCAGCCCGGCGGCGGCTCGCCTACGACGAATTTCTGGCCGGGCAGCTGTCGCTTTCCTTGGTACGTCAACGGCTGCGCAAGGTGGCGGGAACACCTGTCCATGCGACGGGTCTGCTCAGCGGCCCCGTCGTGAAGGCCCTGCCCTTTTCGATGACCGCCAGCCAATCGGCCGCCATTGCCGATATTCTCAAGGACATGTCCGGAACCGACCGCATGTTGCGGCTGCTGCAAGGCGATGTCGGTGCGGGAAAGACCGTCGTGGCGCTGATGGCGATGCTGGCGGCGGTGGAGGCCGGCGGCCAGGCGGTGCTGATGGCGCCGACCGAAATTCTTGCCCGCCAGCACTTTGCCACCCTGTCGAATATGCTGGCGCCGACAGGCCTGTCAATCGACGTGCTTACCGGCCGGGTGAAGGGCCGCGAGCGCGATGCGATCGAGCAGCGCATTGCGTCCGGCGAAACCAAGATTGTCATCGGCACGCATGCGCTGTTCCAGGACAGTGTCAGCTACAGCAATCTGATGCTGGCTGTCGTGGACGAGCAGCACCGTTTCGGTGTGCACCAGCGGCTGCGGCTGACGGCCAAGGGCATTTCACCGCACATGCTGGTCATGACGGCAACGCCGATCCCGCGCACGCTGGTTCTGGCGGCCTTCGGCGACATGGACGTCTCGAAGCTGACCGAAAAACCTGCCGGCCGCAAACCGATCCAGACCGTGATCGTGCCGAACGAGCGCACCGGCGAGATCGTCGAGCGGCTGCGCAGCGCCGTTGCCGAGGGCAAGAAGGCCTACTGGATCTGCCCGCTGGTCGAGGAATCGGAGGTTTCCGACCTGATGTCGGCCGACGAGCGCTATCAGGGCCTCGAAAAGATCTTCGGTCCGGGCGTCGGCTTGGTTCATGGCCGGATGAGCGGGCCGGAAAAAGACGCCGTGATGCTCGCCTTCAAGAGCGGCGAGGTCCGGGTTCTGGTGGCAACGACGGTGGTCGAGGTCGGCGTCGATGTGCCGGACGCGACGATCATGGTCATCGAACATGCGGAGCGCTTCGGGCTGGCGCAGCTGCACCAGCTGCGCGGCCGCGTCGGCCGCAGCGACGAAGCCTCGACCTGCATCCTGCTCTACAAGGGGCCGCTCAGCGAAAACGGCCGGGCGCGGCTCGCCATTCTGCGCGATACGGAAGACGGCTTTGTCATTGCCGAAGAAGACCTGAAGCTGCGCGGCGAAGGCGAATTGCTGGGGACGCGCCAGTCCGGCACGCCGGGTTTTCGCATTGCCAGCCTTGAGGCCCATGGCGATCTGCTTGAAATCGCCCGCAAGGATGCCGCCTATATCATCGAGCGCGATCCGGAGCTGACGGGCGAACGGGGTACTGCGCTGCGCACCCTGCTCTATCTGCACCGGCGCGATGAGGCGATCCGGTTTCTCAGGGCTGGGTGACGGGCTCTTCGGGAAGGGTCACCGGCGTGCGCAGGTCGACAGGGATATAATCGGGCGAAATCAGCCCGCCCGATATCAAGAGTTTGGCGGCGTCTTCGGCATTCATGTCGAGAATGACGATCTTGTCGCGGGGCACGAACAGCAGGAACCCGGCGGTTGGGACCGGCGTCGGCGGCAGAAAGACGGTGACCATATCGAGGCCGCGCTCGTCGAACTTGGCGGCAATTTCGCCCTGGGTGTCGGTGGCGATGAAGACCAGCGACCAGAGGCCGGGGCTTGGATATTCGATCAGCCCGGCCTTCTTGAACGAGGTCGACTGCTCCTGCAGCACCGTCTGAAAAATCTGCTTCAGCGCCTTGTAGATGCCGCGCACCAGCGGCGTCCGGTTCAGAAGCGATTCTCCGAAGGCGACGATCGAGCGGCCGACGAGGTTGGCGGTGAGAAAACCGACCAGCGTGATGACGATGACGGCGACCAGCAGTCCGAAGCCGGGCACGGCGAAGGGCAGGTAATTGTCGGGGTTGTAGAAGTTCGGCAGATAGGGCTTTACCCAGCCATCAGCCCACTGGATGAACGAACGCACCAGCCAGGCGGTGATCGCCAGCGGCGCGCAAATGATGAGACCGGTGAGGAAATAATTCCGCAACCGCGTGGCCAGAAATCCACGAGCCGGTTTATTCGTCATACTGCTTCCGTCTGTCAGTCCTGCCCGGCGTAAAAGGCCGGATGATAGGTCACCATGCCGGATGCGGGTACCTGCGACAAGGCCATGCTCAAAAAATATTGCGGCGCAACATCGGGGAGGACGATTGCTGCATTTTGATCAAAGCCGAACTTGGAATAGAAACCCTCATCCCCCAAGACAACGCAGCCATTGGCGCCAAGGTTCCTGAGATGATCGAGGCCGGTCTGGATGAGGGCTGCACCGACGCCCTCACCCTGCCAATCGGGGCGGACGGAAACCGGCCCCAGCCCGAACCAGCCGGGAACGCCCGATGACAGAATCACCGGCGAGAACGCCACATGGCCGATGATTTCGCCTTCGTCGTCGGCAACCAGCGAAACGGTCAGTGCCCCGGCCTTGCGCAGATGCTCGACGATCAGGTGTTCGGTCTGGTCGCTGTGCGGATGCTCGGCAAACGCCGCCACAGTCACCTCCCGGATGACGGGAATGTCGCTGTCGCGTTCGGGGCGTATAATCATTCGACAGTCACCGATTTGGCCAGATTGCGCGGTTGGTCGACGTCCGTGCCCATGAACACGGCAGTGTAGTAGGCCAGCAGCTGGATCGGCAGCGAGAAGATCATCGGCGCAATGATCTCATCGACATTGGGCAGAACGATGGTGCTCATGGTTTCGAGCTTCGTTGCTGCCGCACCCTTCTCGTCGGTGATGAAGATGATGCGGCCGCCGCGGGCCGCCACCTCCTGCATGTTGGAAATGGTCTTTTCAAAAAAGCGGTCGTGCGGGGCGATGACGATGACAGGCATGTTCTCGTCGATCAGCGCGATCGGCCCGTGTTTCAGCTCGCCCGCCGCATAACCCTCGGCATGGATGTAGGAGATTTCCTTGAGCTTGAGGGCGCCTTCCATGGCCAGCGGATAGCTGGTGCCGCGGCCGAGGTAGAGCACGTCTTTGCACTTCGAGAGGTCGCGGGCCAGCAATTCCATCTTCGGCTGGATGCTGTTCAGCACCTTGCTCATGATGCGCGGCATCTCGATCAGGTGTTTGACCAGCTCGGTTTCCTGGGCCGCGTCGAGCGTGCCGCGTGCCCGGCCGGCACCGATCGCGAGTGCCGCAAGCACCGAGAGCTGGCAGGTGAAGGCCTTGGTCGAGGCGACGCCGATTTCCGGGCCGGCCAGGATCGGGAAGATCGCATCGGATTCGCGGGCAATGGTTGATTCGCGGACATTGACGACCGCGCCGATCTTCATGCCGTTGTCCTTGCAGTAGCGTAGCGACGCCAGCGTATCGGCGGTTTCGCCGGACTGCGAGATGAACAGGGCGGCCGCTTTCGGCGAGAGCGGGATTTCGCGGTAGCGGAATTCCGAGGCAACATCGATCTCGACCGGCAGGCGGGCATAGCGCTCGAACCAGTATTTGCCCACCAGACCGGCCAGATAAGCAGTGCCACAGGCGGAGATGGCAAGGCTAGGAATACTTTTAAAATCAATGGCTTCGGAAACATTGCTAATCTTGTTTCCGATGAAATCAACATAATGTGCCAGCGCGTGTGAAATCACCTCCGGCTGTTCATAGATTTCCTTTTCCATGAAGTGGCGGTGATTGCCCTTGTCGACCATATAGGCGGCGGCCACGGAAATCTGCCGGGCGCGGCTGACGGGATTGCCGTCATGATCCATGATCTCGACGCTCTCGGGCGTAAGAACGGCCCAGTCGCCATCGACCAGATAGCTGATTTCGTTGGTGAAGGGCGCCAGAGCAATGGCATCGGAGCCGAGGAACATCTCGCCCTTGCCGAAGCCGACGGCCAATGGCGGACCGCTGCGGGCGGCCATGATCGTGTTCGGCGCATCCTTGAAGATGACCGCCAGCGCATAGGCGCCGGTGACCCGCTTCAGCATGGCCTTCATGGCGGCGCGATGATCGAGACCGCTGCGGGTCAGGCTCGCCAGAAGCTGGGCCACGACTTCCGTGTCGGTCTGCGTGACAAAGGTGGCGCCGGCCGCCGTCAGCTCGTCCTTGATCTCGGAAAAGTTCTCGATGATGCCGTTGTGCACGACGGCGATACCATCGGTGAAATGCGGATGGGCGTTGTTTTCGGTCGGTGCGCCATGGGTCGCCCAGCGGGTGTGGGCAATGCCGATGTCGCCGGCCAGAGGTTCAGCGCGCAGGCGGGTTTCGAGATTGACCAGCTTGCCCTCGGCACGTCGGCGATCGAGCACACCATCGTGGATCGTCGCGACACCGGCGGAATCGTAACCCCGGTATTCCAGGCGCTTCAAGGCATCGACCAGTCTTTCAGCAACGGGCTGCTTCCCGACGATGCCAACGATTCCGCACATAGAGTTCTCCGCAATGCTATTTCAATGAAGCCCGTCCTAGCGGTTTTTACGAAAACCACAATTGCAGCGCGTCTCAATTTCGATTTCAGTCAGTAACGCTGTCTCAGTTGCCGGCCTTGGCCTTCTGCCGGGCGGCCTTGATGGCCAGACTGCGCTCGCGGATGACACTGGCGCGTCCTTCCATGTTTTCCTGGCGTGCGCGGCCGAAAGCCACGGCGTCATCCGGCACGTTTCGGGTGATCACACTGCCCGAGGCGACATAGGCGCCGCTGCCCACCGTCACCGGTGCCACAAGCGACGAGTTCGAACCGACGAAGGCGTTTTCGCCGATCACCGTCTTGTGCTTGTTGATGCCGTCGTAGTTGCAGGTGATCGTGCCGGCGCCGATGTTGGAATGGGCTCCGACGACGGCATCGCCGATGTAGGTCAGGTGGTTGACCTTCGCGCCTGCACCGATCTCCGCCTGCTTGACCTCGCAGAAATTGCCGACTTTCGAACCCTCGGCCAGATTGGCGCCGGGCCGCAGGCGGGCGTAGGGGCCAACCGTCGCGCCGGTGCTGACATGGGCGCCTTCGATATGGCAGAAAGCATGGATGACGGCGCCGCTGTCGATGCGCACGCCGGGGCCGAAGACGACGTTGGGCTCGATCAGCACATCCTGGCCGATCTGCGTATCGAAGGACAGGAATACCGTTTCCGGCGCCACCATGGACACGCCGGATACCATCAGTTCGTGGCGACGGCGGTCCTGCCAGATGCGCTCGATGACGGCCAGTTCAGCGCGGTTGTTGCAGCCGGTCAGCTCGGTCTCAGGCGCTTCGACGGCAATGGCCTTGCCGCCCGAAGCGCGGACGATCTCGACAAGATCAGTGAGGTAATATTCGCCTTTGGCATTGGCATTGCCAATCTGCTGCAGCAGCGCCGTCGCCTTGGCACCGTTGATGGCCATTACGCCACCATTACAATAGGTTATTTTCTTTTCTTCATCTGAAGCATCCTTGTGCTCGCGGATTGCGACGAGTGCTCCATTTTCCACGATCAGGCGGCCGTAACCGGTTGGATCCTTTGTCTGAAATCCGATGACGACGACATCGTTGCCGTCGGCCAGGGCCTTGCGCGCCTGCGTAAGCGGCGCATCGGTGATCAAGGGCGTGTCGCCGAAGACGACGATGATGTCGTCATAACCCCTCGCGATTTCACCTGCAGCGGCGAGCACCGCATGCCCGGTTCCGAGCCGCTCTTTCTGGAGAACCGAGGTGACGTCGATGCCGCCGATCCGGGCCGCAGCCTCGACGGCGTCAGCGTCCCGGCCAACAACCAGGGCGGCAGAGCCGATGCCCGCCGCAGCCAGCGCATTCATGACATGGGCGATCATCGGCCGGTTGCCGACCGGATGCAGCACCTTGGACATGGAAGACTTCATGCGGGTGCTTTCACCCGCCGCCAGCACGATGGCGAGACAACTGCGCTGCATTGAGGAACTCCTTATGGACCGTTCCAACCGGAAACGGAAAACTGCTGTGAATTGCCGGCCGTCAGGCCGTCTGTTGCGCCGGCCTCTGCCGCACGAGTTCTGCGCCAGCCAGCATCAGAGCCAGCAGGATCAGGCCGAAATATATTCTGGCGTCGTGCAGCGGAAAGACCGCGTATTTCGCCGGTATGCAAACCATGGCGGCAAAGAGCAAGACCTGGCGGCGGGATGGCGCCAGAAGACCGCGCAGATACATGAAGATGCACAGCCCGACCGTCAGGCCGTAGACACCGAGCCAAGTGTTTTCAAACAGGGAACGATATAGATTGTACCCGAATGCCACGAGGTAGACCCGGAGTGAAAAGCCCGGGGAAAAGCCCGTCATAGTGTCCTGCATGTGATAAGTCGAGAACCAGAGGTGCGGCCACCAGCCGACGCTGTGACTGTAGGCGCCCGTGACCGCATAACCGGCCACACAGAGTGCGAACAGGACTGCAAAGCCCAGCAGCGCCCGGTCGCGCCAGAGCCAGGCGGACGCCATGAGCACGCCGGCAAAAGCCAGTTGATCCGGACGGCTGATCACGGCGAGAAAGACAAGAATGCTTCCAGGTATCAGCCAGCCGCGATCAAGAGCCAGAACGCCGGCGATCAACAATGCGGTCGTCAGAAAGTCCGGCGTGTGCATCATCCCGAATGAGGGAAACTGCAGAACGAAGATCAGGCACACGACCAGCGGCGCATAGGCGAGCAGACCGTTGGCCCGCAGCCAGGCACCGATGGAGGTCACCAGCAGCAGCATTGCGGCGCAATTGATGACGAAGCCCGCCTGGTAGGAGCCGGTGAGCGGCGTCAGCAACTGGAGCAGGACAATGTAAAGCCATTTGACGTCGTACATGCCGAGCATCGACACGAAAGCGTCGGGGTCCGTAAACTGACGGGTGCGATAGGCATCGCCCTGTGCCAGTTGCGCGAAGGCTTCGGGCGGTGCTGCGTTGCGGAGCGCCTCATAGGCATAGGCGTGAAGATCGCTCGCCGAGGGTATCGAACCGCGCATGCTGGAGGCGATATAGGCCAGGGTATCCCAGCTGTAGACCGGCCGGACACGGCTCATGACCAGGACAGCGGCGGCGAAGCCAATCAGCGAGAGAATTCCAAGGACGGTTCCGTATCGAAACCAGAGGCGAATCAACGTGCCGGCCAGAAAATGGACCAGGGACTGAACGCTGTTGCGCAGGTCGAAGCCGCTATCCTTCATCGTCCGATTCACCCTCTCATCCCGGGCGCAGTTGACGGCATTTCGACTGCGCTCAGCTTGTTTATCCGATGCTTATGCAGCCTGATTACACGCGAATCACCAGACAAGGCGAGCGAATTTCCGGCAACTCCTTCAGCGAAACGGGCGCTATAGGCTGCGGCCGGGGTTTTTGACCGATACGGCCTTCAATTTCATGACGGTTTCATTTAAGGAACTCCGAGATCGGCGCCGACAGGCCGGAAACTGTGAAGAGGTCCGCATACCCATGCTTGAATTCCTGAGAAGAGGCGCCCAGACATGGGTCGTCAAAGGCCTCCTGGTCGTGCTTGTCCTGTCCTTCGGCGTTTGGGGCGTCTCCAGTTCTCTGGTGGGCGGTGTGTCCGATTCCATCGTGACGGTCGGTGAGGTGAAGGTTTCGCCCAGTGATTTCAGGCTGGCCTATGAGCGCCAGGTCGCAACACTGTCGCGTCAGTTCGGCACACGGCTGACCCGTGACCAGGCCCGCGCCTTCGGCGTCGAAAACCAGGTCTACTCGCAGCTTGTTGCCGGTGCGACGCTCGACCAGCTGTCTAATGATATGAACCTCGGTCTCTCGGAAGAGCGACTGGCGCAGCTGATCGCCGAGGACCCGGCCTTTCGCGGCGTGAACGGACAGTTCGACCGCAACCAATTTTCCAGCGCCCTGCGCAATGCGGGCCTGCGCGAAAACGACTATATCAACAATCGCAGCCAGGTTGCCGTCCGCACCCAGATCGTCGAAGCGCTGTCGGACGGCTACACGCCGCCGAAGACACTCGTCGATGCGATCCAGCGTTTCCGCGACGAGACCCGCTCGATCGACTATATCCTGCTTTCGAATGCCAACATCGATCCGGTCAAGGCACCGGGTGACGACGTGCTGAAGCCATGGTTCGAAGAGCGCAAGGCAGATTACCGTGCGCCGGAATTCCGCAAGCTAGCCTATGTGAAGCTGGAGCCGGCCGACATTGCCGATTTGGCCAGCGTGACCGACGACGTCATCCGGCAGGAGTATGAGAAGCGCAAGGCGACCTTCTCCACACCGGCGACCCGCACCGTCGAGCAGCTGGCATTTGCATCGCGTGAGGCTGCTGATGCGGCCGCCGCCAAGCTTCTGGCCGGCACTTCGACGTTCGATGCGCTGGTGACCGAAGAAGGAAAGACCGCCAGCGACGTGCTGCTCGGGGATTTCGCCATCGACGCCATGCCCGACCAGACGATCGCCAAAGCGGCCTTCGCCGTGGCTGCCGACGGCCAGACCACACCGGTCATCCAGGGCGCTTTCGGCCCGGTCATTCTTCGCATTACCAATATAAAGCCGGCGGCGGTCAAGACGTTCGACGAGGTCAAGGAAGAGCTGCGCAAGGAAATCTCCCTGGTCCAGGCGAGCGACGAGATCATGGGCATCCATGACCGGTTCGAGGATGCAAGGATTTCCGGCCTGTCGCTTCAGGAAGCCGCCGATCAGTCGAAGCTGAAAGCCGTGACGATCAATGCGATCGACGCGACAGGCAAGGATCCGCAGGGTGAAGCCGTAGACGGCATTCCGGAATCGGCAGCACTCGTTGCCGAGGCTTTCAAGACCGATGTCGGCGCAGAGACCCTGCCGGTCAACATCGGCCGCGACGGTTATGTCTGGTTCGACGTGCTTGATATCACCCCTGCCCGCGACCGCACGCTTGATGAAGTGCGCGAAAAGGCCGTGGCCGACTGGACGGCCGAGCAGCAGAAAATCGCGCTGGCAGCCAAGGCTACGGAACTGAAGGACCGGGTAACCAAGGGCGAGCTGATGACGACGATCGCCACTGAACTTGCGCTGGCGGTGGAGAGCAAGAGCGGCGTGCGCCGTTCGAGCGATGACGCCAGTCTGAGCCCGGCGGCGATCACGGCCGCCTTTGCCGGTCCGCTCGGCCTGGTCACCAATTCGCCCGGCATGGACGGCGAAGGCCAGATCCTGATCAAGGTTACCGAGGTCAACACCGAGCCGACCACATCCGACGTTCTTGACAATGAGAAGCAGCAGATCGAGGCGATTGCCAAGGCCAGCGGTGACGACATTCTCGACCAAATGGTCAACCAGCTGCAGACCACCTATGGCGTTTCGATCAACAAGACCCTGGGTGAACAGTCGATCACTCAGTAAACGCCGAATTGGAAGCAGCATGCCGGACCTGAAACCCTTCGTTGCCAAAGTCGCCAATCGCGAGGTTCTCAATCGCGATGACGCGCGCGAGGCCTTCGAGATCATCATGTCCGGCGAAGCAACGCCGTCGCAGATCGGCGGCTTCCTGATGGCCTTGCGCGTGCGCGGCGAGAGCGTTGACGAGATCGTTGGCGCGGTCGGCAGCATGCGGGCGCGGATGCTGCCGGTCGACGTGCCCGCCGATGCCATCGACATTGTCGGCACCGGCGGCGACGGCACCGGCACCTATAATATCTCGACGCTGGCCGCGATCATCACCGCCGGCGCCGGTGTCCCGGTCGCCAAACATGGCAACCGGGCGCTGAGCTCGAAATCGGGAACGGCCGACGCGCTTTCCAGTCTCGGCGTCAAGCTCGACATCGGCCCGGATCTGATCGCGCGCTGCGTGCGCGAAGCAGGGCTCGGCTTCATGTTTGCGCAGATGCACCATTCCGCCATGCGCCATGTCGGGCCGACCCGGGTCGAGCTTGGCACGCGCACGATCTTCAACCTGCTCGGCCCGCTGTCGAACCCGGGCGGCGTCAAGCGCCAACTGCTCGGCGTCTTTTCTCCGCAATGGCTGATGCCGCTGGCGGAAGTGCTGCGCGATCTCGGCAGTGAAACCGTCTGGGTCGTGCACGGCACCGGTCTTGATGAAATCACCACAACCGGCCTGACCCAGGTGGCGGCGCTGGAAAATGGTGCGATCCGAACCTTCGAGCTTTCGCCTGGTGATTTCGGATTGCCGACGGTTGCTCTCGACGACATCAGGGGTGGCGACGGCGTCCACAACGCCAGGGCGTTGCAGGCCGTGCTCGACGGGGCGGAAAATGCCTATCGTGACATTTCGCTGGCCAATGCCGCTGCCGCCATCGTCATTGCCGGAAAGGCCGCGACACTGGCCGACGCCATGCATATCGCCCGGCAGTCGCTCGCAAGCGGTGCGGCCAAATCCGTTCTGGAAAAGCTGGTTGCGGTTTCCAACAGCGAGAATTGAGAGTATTTTCTGAGCCATGACCGATATCCTGCGCAAGATCGAACTCTACAAACGCGATGAGATCGCTGCGGCCAAGGCGGCCGTTCCGCTCATCGAGCTGAAGGCCATGAGCCGTGATCAGGATGCGCCGCGCGGTTTTTTCAAGGCGCTTGAAGCCAAGCGGGCTGCCGGCCTGTTCGGGCTGATCGCCGAGATCAAGAAGGCGAGCCCGTCGAAAGGCCTGATCCGTCCGGATTTTGACCCGCCAAGCCTTGCCAAGGCCTACGAGGACGGCGGTGCTGCCTGCCTCTCCGTCCTCACCGACACGCCGAGCTTCGAGGGCGCTCCTGCCTTCCTGACGGACGCCCGGGCCGCCTGCGCTTTGCCGGCGCTGCGCAAGGATTTCATGTTCGACACCTACCAGGTGCACGAGGCCCGCGCCTGGGGCGGTGACTGTATCCTGATCATCATGGCCGCTCTTGAGGATGACGACGCCCGGCGGATCGAGGACGAGGCTTTGGCGCTCGGCATGGATGTTCTTCTCGAAGTCCATGACGCCCGCGAGATGGAGCGGGCACTGAAACTGTCGTCGCCGATGGTCGGCATCAACAACCGCAACCTGCGCACGTTCGAGGTCGATCTTGCGGTGTCCGAGACGCTGGCGGCGATGGTTCCGGATGACCGGCTGCTGGTCGGCGAGAGCGGCATCTTTACCCATGACGACTGCAAGCGGCTGGAAAAGACCGGCATCAGCACTTTCCTGGTCGGCGAGAGCCTGATGCGCAAGGACGATGTGGCGGCCGCCACCCGTCTGCTCCTCACCGGTTCCGCCTCGCTTCTGGCGGCGGAGTGATGGCGGGGCCAACCACCCTCACCCATATTTCGGCGTCCGGCGAAGCCCATATGGTCGATGTCGGCGACAAGGCCGATACGGAGCGCCGTGCGGTGGCCGAGGGCTACATTCGCATGCGGCCGGAAACGCTTGAGCTCATCCGCGCCGGCAATGCCAAGAAGGGTGACGTCATCGGCACGGCGCGGCTGGCCGGCATCATGGCCGCCAAGCAGACCGCCAGCCTCATTCCGCTCTGCCATCCGCTGATGCTGACCAAGGTTTCGGTCGACATTGCCGAAGACGGCAGCCTGCCCGGCCTGCGCATCACCGCCATGGCAAAACTCACCGGCAAGACCGGCGTCGAGATGGAGGCGCTCACCGCCGTCAGTATCGCCTGCCTGACGATCTACGACATGGCCAAGGCGGCAGACCGGGAGATGGAGATCGGCGGCATCCGGCTCGTCGAGAAATCCGGCGGCACGTCCGGCTCCTATCTGCGCACCGGCACGGCCTCCTGATGGCGCTGCTGCCTGTCGCCGAAGCCTTGGCACGGCTGCTGGCCCACGCCGCTCCTGTTGCCCGCACCGAGATGGTGGCGCTGCACGATGCCAACCGCCGGGTTCTGGCGGCCGACGTCGCCGCCCGCCTCACCCAGCCGCCTTTCGACAATTCGGCGATGGACGGCTATGCCGTTCGCCACGCCGATATAGCCAGGCCCGGCGCGGAACTTTCCGTCATCGGCACGTCGGCTGCAGGCCATGCCTTTTCCGGCTCCGTTGGGCCTGGCCAGACCGTGCGCATCTTTACGGGCGCGCCGATGCCTGAAGGTGCCGATACGGTGCTCATTCAGGAAGATGCCGAAATCATCGGCGAGCAGCGGATCCGCACGCTGTTTGCCCCGGCCAAGGGCCGTCATCTCCGCCCGCGGGGACAGGATTTTCATCTCGATCAGGTTGTCTTGCGCAAAGGTGACCGGCTCGATGCCGGGCGGCTGACACTGGCGGCGGCGATGAATCATCCGGATCTTCCGGTCTATGCCCGGCCGAAGATTGCTATTCTCGCCACCGGCGACGAGCTGCTGATTGCCGGAAGCACGCCCGGTCCCAGCCAGATTATTGCCTCGAACACGTTTGGCGTTGCGGCCATCGCCCGCGACAATGGCGCAGACGTGATCGATCTCGGCATTGCCGGTGACGATCCAGATGCAATCCGGGTTGCCGTCGAAAAGGCCCGGGAGGACCGTGCCGATGTTTTGGTGACGCTGGGCGGCGCCTCGGTCGGCGACCACGATCTGGTGCGTTCAACCCTGCTGTCGATCGGCATGCAGCTCGACTTCTGGAAGATCGCCATGCGCCCGGGCAAGCCGCTGATGGTCGGTACGCTTGAGGGGATGACGGTGCTGGGGTTGCCAGGAAATCCTGTCTCCAGCCTTGTCTGCGCCTTTCTGTTTCTCGAGCCGCTGACCCGTCATCTCGCCTCACTGCCCGCACGCGACCGGCATGCACGTGTGACACTGGCGACAGCCTTGCCTGAGAATGACAAGCGGCAGGATTATGTTCGCGCCCGCCTGCTGCGCGGCGGCGATGGCGAACTCTTGGCAGACGCCTTTGGGCGGCAGGATTCGTCGATGATGCAGGTCTTTGCCGCGTCAGACTGCCTGATCATCCGCGAACCGCACGCCCCGGCCGCAGCCGCAGGCTCCCCGTGCCGCGTTGTTGTGCTGCGTTCTTAAAGCCAATCATCCGTTTCCCTATACATAAAAGATCGACTTTGGCTAAAGCCCATTTTTGATATTTTGCTCAGTATAAGCATTTACATTGCAAAGTAAAACATAGTTAACACGTTGTTAACTTTTGAATGTTTATTCCTAGTTCAGGCCAACAACGTTTTTTCAAAGTATAGATTGGCGATTCCGAGTTTAGGAATTCAGGAATGATGAAGCATTCTAATAGTGATAGAAATCCGTACTTAGTTACAACCGTATTCGCTGTATTAGCCACATTTAACTCCCCGGTTTTCGCCAGTGATTTCAATGGCCGCTGGGACGCCTCGGTCGATGTCGGAGGGCGCGTCGGCAGCGGCCGCGAGATCGGCGAGACCAGCCTGTTTGCGCCGCTCTGGCAAAACGACGCGTCGCTGTTCTTTACCGACCTGCGCGGTTCCTTCGATGACAGCCAGGCCCGCGAGGGCAATTTCGGCCTCGGTTTCCGCCACATGCTCGAGAGCGGCTGGAACATCGGCGCCTACGGCTATTTCGATGTGCGCCGCTCGGCGCTCGGCAACACGTTTCATCAGACGGCGTTTGGTGCCGAGGCGCTGAGTGAGAACTTCGATCTGCGCGCCAATGTCTACCTGCCTGTCGGCGATGATGACAGGACGCTCGACAACGGCTCGTTCAGGACCACCACCAAGTTTGACCCGGAACTGGTGCTGACCGGCAATCAGTTGAACATCCAGCACGTTACATCAACCACCGCCGTCACTGCCACACTGACGGAAAAGGCGATGATGGGTATCGATGCCGAGGTGGGCGTGCGCCTGCCCGTGCTGCCCGACGACTGGAATGTCGATCTGCGTGCCTTTGCCGGCGGCTATCATTTCGAGGCGGATGGGGTGCAGAATATTTCCGGTCCGCGCGGCCGCCTAGAACTGTCGGCCCGCGATGTCGCAGGCCTTCCCGGCGTGCGGCTGACCGCAGGCTTGACCTACCAGCACGACCAGGTGCGCGGCAGCCAGTGGATCGCCGGAGCCAAGCTGACCATCCCATTGCAGGCGCCGTCCAAAAGCAGCGAGTTGCAGCCGCTGACGACGATGCAGCAGCGCATGACAGAAGGTGTGGTGCGCGATGTCGATATTGTCTCCAGCCAAAAGGAAGACCGCTCCAGCATCACCACGGACGTCGTCTTGACCGAGGCCGTTATCAACACCTGGAACGAGCAGACGGTCACCTCGGTGACCTATCTCGATCCCACCGGCGGCGCGGCGGCGCTGAACATGGCGCTTGGCGGACCGGCGGGCAGCGTCGTGGTGCTGAACGGTGCCCTCACCGGCGTCACAGACGTAATCACGCTCGGCGCCAACAATACGCTTGTGGGCGGCGGCACCAGCCTCAAGGTTCGTGGCGCCACAAGCAAGATCGAGTTGGACTATCTGGCGACGGGGGCTCCTGGCAGCATTACGGGAAATCCGGCCACCGTTATCGATTTCATCAATCCTCTCACAGTGCTGCAAAGTGGCAGCGTTCTGGGTGGCATGCGCCTTGACAAAGACGATGATAAGCCCGGTACCTCCATTATGGCAGCAACCGTCCTTGTCGGAGATGGCAGCAACGCATCAATCTTCGGAAATACGATTACCGGCGGAAATGGTGCTCAGTCGGCCGGCATTGTAACGGAAGGCTCGAAAGATCTAAAAGTATACAATAATAAGATCACCACCAGACATGAATCAAATACCTATGGGATGATACAAGACCTCTTTTCATTTGGAACATCATCATCGACAGTGCGGGGCAATGCATTCGAGACAAATGACGCAGTGTCCGCCGCTTTTGCACTTTTTGGCGGCGAAACTGAATTTTCAAACAACTCACTTGATCTCAAGTCTGACGGCATTGCTATTAACAGGTACGGCGGAACCTTTCAGTCCGGGTCGGTTGGCAATATAATCATCGACGTTGGCACCTACTTTGGCCAGCGATGCAGCTACCCATTCGG
This sequence comes from Pararhizobium sp., assembly GCA_030655075.1. GTDB lineage: Bacteria > Pseudomonadota > Alphaproteobacteria > Rhizobiales > Rhizobiaceae > JAURWE01. The sequence goes on along the minus strand of JAURWE010000034.1, from coordinate 116,103 downwards.
TGGGGGCGGGACGGTGTCGTTCGACAATGCGCCGGACTGCCCCAACTAAAGCGCCTTGCGCGAAAACGGGTTCACGCAATGCGCTTTAAGTCCTTGTTCTTATGCATGTCTTTATCCCAAAACCGCGCGCAGTTTTGGGAGACGTGCTGTAGGCTTTAAGTCTGGAAGATGGCGGCTGGGGCCAGCCCACATTTCCGCGCATACCGGCCAGCAAGGCTGCGCTGCCCCTCTGCCCCTGTCCCGGGGCATGAGGGCCCGGCCTCTACAACCTCGCCCACAATCTAAAGACGGCAAAGACTCTATCCAGGATGCGAATCCTCAGTATGATTCCCCTACATTCAAGAATATAACGGTTAACAAATCGTCTACCACCACTAGGTTATTTCTAACCTATACCTATTGCCGCGATTCAAAAGTATAGTTTGGTGATTCCAAGCTAGGGGACTTTTGGATGGCTCCAAAATATCAAGCTAATCGTATTTCATACTTATCTACAGTATCTATTACTGTATTAGCTATGATGAATACATCAGTCTGCGCCAGTGATTTCAACAGCCGCTGGGGAGCGTCTGTGGATGTCGGCGGCCGCGTCGGCCAAGGCCGCGAGATCGGCGAGACCAGCCTTTTTGCGCCGCTCTGGCAGAACGACACGTCGCTGTTCTTCACCGATCTGCGCGGCTCCTTCGATGACAGCCACGCCCGCGAGGGCAACTTTGGTTTGGGTTTCCGCCACATGCTCGACAGCGGCTGGAACATCGGCGCCTACAGCTATTTCGACGTGCGCCGTTCGGCGCTGGGCAACACCTTTCATCAGGCGACCTTTGGCCTCGAAGCGCTGAGTGAGAGCTTCGATCTTCGCGCCAATGTCTATCTGCCGGTCGGAGACAGCGAGAAGGCCTTCGACACGGCATCGGTGCGCAATACCGGACCGGAGCTGGTTCTGACCGGCAACCAGCTTGCCATCCAGCGGTCAACGACGACCTCGGTGTTCACCATGACGGAAAAGGCGATGAAGGGCTTTGACGCCGAGGTGGGCCTGCGCCTGCCCGTTCTGCCCGACGACTGGAATGTCGATCTGCGCGCCTTTGCCGGCGGCTATCATTTCGAGGCCGATGGCGTGCAGGACATTTCCGGCCCGCGCGGCCGTCTGGAACTCAGCGCCCGCGATGTCGCCGGCCTGCCTGGCGTGCGGCTGACGGCGGGTCTCACCTATCAGCACGATCAGGTGCGTGGCAGCCAGTGGATCGCCGGCGCCCGGTTGACCATCCCATTGCAGGCGCCGTCGCGCGCGGAGGACAGAGAGCCGCTGACCTATATGCAGCAACGCATGACCGAAGGTGTGGTGCGCGATGTCGATATCGTTGCGGGCAGCCGCACGGAGCGCACATCCGAGATCAAACAGGTCTCCACGGAGGCCGCCGTCAACACCTGGAACGAGCAGACCGTTACGTCGGTGACCTATCTCGATCCCACCGGCGGAGCGGCTGGGCTCAATGCGGCGCTTGCGGGCACGGCCGGCAGTGTCGTTGTGCTGAATGGTGCCCTCACCGGCATCACGGACCTGGTGACGCTCGGCACAAACAACACGCTGCTGGGCGGCGGCACGACCTTGCGCGTGCGCGGCGCCGAAACGGGCGTTCAACTCGACTATCTGGCGGCGGGGACGGCGGGGCAGATCACGGGACAGCCGGTCACGCTGGTGAACGGCTACAATGTGTTTACGGTGCTGCAGACCGGCAGCGTTCTTGGCGGCATGAGCGTGGAGAAGACCGGCGCCATGCTCGGCGGCGTCAGCGCAGCCACCGTCTTCATCAAAAATGCCAGCAACACTTCGGTCTTCGGAAACACCATTCTCGGCGGCAACGACCAGTTTTCGCACGGCATCGTGACGGAAAATGCCGTCAATTCAAAAATCTACAGCAATACGGTCACGACGAGCGCATTCGTGGGCAGCTATGGCATCTTCGTAGATTTGGCAACCGGAACATCCTCTGTGGTTGCTGACGGGAACACGCTCAATCACAACAGCACGGCGTCAGCCGCCGCGTTTTCCCTTGGCGGCGGCACGGCTCGCTTCTCGAACAATACAATTCACGTCAATCCCGGTAGCACGGTCATTTATGCATTCTCCGGCCTATACCTATCCGGATCAACTGGCAATACCATTGTCGGTACGTTCGGAACGCAGTGTTTCGACGTTGCCGGAACCGGTACCGTGTCGTTTACCAATGCGCCGGACTGCTCCTTCTAGGCTTTGGTGATGGCAGCGGAACCGTGTCGCTATGAAGCATTGATCGTTCTGCTCAGAGTGCGCTGCGGGATTCGCGATCGAGGCGGATCTCGTCGCGCAGCGCCCCGAGTCCTTCGAGGATTTCGAACCGAACCGATTCACTGGTGAAAACGTCGATCTCGGGATGTTCGATGCAGAATTCGCCAATCATGTGTCTCAGCGATATTGCGCATTCGGCGACATAGACGGTGAGGTACCTGCCGTTCGTTATCCCGTTCAGAAGCTCCATGGCCTGCATTCGCAACCTGGCGTCGGGGCGTTCATAGTTTCTGATCAGGATCCATAGCTGATCGACGCTGCATTCGCCATCAGCAGCATCGGCGCTCATGACCGATCTCCGACCCCGGCCAGATGCCGGGCACGAAACCGTTCGCGGGCGTCTTCGACGATCATCTGCAGGCCGGAAATGTCACCTAGGCGGAACGTGGAACGGGTCTGGTCGGAACTCAACAGGGGCACCTCACTGCTCATATGCACGTCAACTCTAAAAAAGTGATCTTTTATATACAATAATCACGTTTGCGTGAACAGGCCCAACTGCATGCAATCCATAAGGGTCGATGTGGCGTGTCGACACCCAAAAATCTTTGGGCACTTGCAGAACACATGTGGAACAGATAGGGTATGTTCTGGATTTGTTTCAACGATTCTGGAGTGACGGCCGATGCTGACCCGCAAACAACAGGAACTGCTGCTGTTCATCCATGAGCGGATGAAGGAATCCGGCATCCCTCCCTCCTTCGATGAAATGAAGGATGCGCTCGACCTCGCCTCCAAATCCGGCATTCACCGGCTGATCACGGCGCTGGAAGAACGCGGCTTCATTCGCCGCCTGCCGAACCGGGCGCGGGCGCTTGAAGTCATCAAGCTGCCGGAAGCCTATTCCCCCAGCTTGCAGAGCCCGGTGCGCCGGGGCTTTTCGCCCAGCATCATCCAGGGCAGCCTTGGCAAGACGGAGGCGCCCGCCCCTGCCTCCGCCGCCAAAACGGCCGCCAACGACGAGGGCAGCTCGGTCTCCGTGCCGGTCATGGGCCGGATCGCCGCCGGTGTGCCGATTTCCGCCATCCAGAACAACACGCATGATATTTCCGTCCCGGCCGAAATGATCGGTCTGGGCGATCACTATGCGCTCGAGGTCAAGGGCGATTCGATGATCGAGGCCGGCATTCTCGACGGCGACACTGTCATCATCCGCAACGTCACCAGTGCCAATCCGGGCGAAATCGTCGTGGCGCTTGTCGATGACGAGGAAGCAACGTTGAAGCGGTTCCGTCGCAAAGGTGCGTCGATCGCGCTCGAAGCTGCCAACCCGGCCTACGAGACCCGGATTTTCGGGCCTGACCGTGTCAAGATCCAGGGCAAGCTCGTCGGTCTCATTCGCCGCTACCACTGACGGCAATCTCGCCCTCGCCCGGTTCGTCGTCGAAGCGGTCCCTGCGCCAGTCGTAGAGCCGGTGGCGCGTCCAGGGACGGCGAACGTCTGTCATCGCCCCTGTTATCTCGATCTTGTCTCCGATGTTGCCTGCCGTCATCCCTGGCACAGGCTGGCGCGCGCGAATTTCCAGCGCTCCGGACCGCCGCAGGCTCTGGCCGGTGATCAGCACCGCGCCTGAGCGGCATTCCGTCAAACGCAGGCGGGCGCGGACGATGACGATATCGCCGCTGTCGCAGGCGGGTCCGAGAAAACGTGGATCGTCGACGGTGATCACCCGCCACCCCTGCTGGGACCTTGCCGCGCACCATTGTTTCGCTGCGCAGGCGAAGCGCTCCTGCGGTGTTTCGGCGAGAAGGCGCAGCATGGCGGCCTTGGCGGCCATCCGGTCGATGGGCGGTTTCTTTTGCTTGTGGCGTCTGTCCTGACGGCCGGTCTGCGTTTTCGCCTGTTCTGGTGGATCTTTAGAGACAACATCGTCTCTTCTGATGGATGGTTCCGTGTCTGTCAGTTTCAGCGAACGGCGCCATTGATCGGCAATGAAGGCTGGCGGCTTGTCGCGGTTGACGGCCATGCTCTCAGCCTTGACGAGGGCGACCAGCTCGCCGTCCTCGGAGACAACAAGGACCGGGCGCGGTGCGGACGCCGGCCAGAGGGTCATGACCACGCCGGCACCGATCAGGAGGCCACCAAGGACGGCCAGGCGTGTACGCAGAAGACAGGCAACGATGCCACCGAGGGCAATCAGGAAGAAGGCCGCGGGCGCCAATTTTCCTGTAGCGATCTCGCCGCCCCAGCCGGACACGGAACGTGCGATGACAATGACCCAGTCGAGCCCCAGCCCCATGAGCAGCAGCGGATAGTGGTCGAGCCCGAAGGGCATCAGCAGCATGGCGACAAGGCCTGCCGGCATGACGATGATGCTGATGACTGGCATGGCGAGAAGATTGCCGATCAGGCCGTAGGCGGGAATACGATGAAAATGGCCGATCGAGTAGACCATCGTCGACAGTCCGCCAATGAAGGAGCTTAAGAGCAGGCCGCCGAAGAACTGGCCGATGGGGCGAAGCCGCTGCCAGACGGCGATTCTGACGGGCTCGTCCTCCCGGTCCGGCCGGTCGCGCCAGGCGGCATAACCGGCGACGAGCGCCAGCGTGGCGGCAAAGGACATCTGGAACCCGGCGCCTGTGACGGCCGAGGGTGTGATGACGAGGATGATCAGCGCCGACATTGCGACATTGCGCATGCTGATCGATGGGCGGTCGAAGAGCACAGCGACCAGCATGATGCAGATCATGATCCAGGAACGCACGGCTGAAACGGCACCACCTGAGATCAGGATGTAGAATGTCACCATGACAAGGGCGAAGAGTGCGCTGATCTTCTTGATGGGAACCCGGTGCGCCAGGCCCGGAACAAGGCAGAGCAGCGTGCGGGCGCCGATCAGGAAGGTGCCGGCGGCCAGCACCATGTTCAGTCCGGATATGGCCAGCACATGGGCAAGGCCCGATTGGCGGAGCGCCTCGATCGTCTCATCGCCGATCGCCCGCTCCTCGGCCGTCACGAGTGCTGCGGCAATAGCCCCGGCATCGCCGCCGATCGTCTGGCGGATATGCGTGCCAATTGCGCCGCGCAGAGACGCCAGCCACTGCTTGACAGGGTGCAGCACCAGGCCGGGCAGGCTGGACACCGCTGCAGGGGTATCGTCGCCGACCTCCGGCCGTCCGTAAAAATAGCCAACGGCGCCGATGCCGTTGAAATAGGACGAGAAGGAGAAATCGTTGAGGCCTGATAAGGCCGGGCCCGAGGGTGGAGACAGCCGCACCCTGCCCTCGATCCTTTGCCCGAGAGTTGCAGCCTCATGCGCACTGCGCGCCAGCAGCCGCACCCGTTCCGGCGGACGGCGGAGAGTTGGATCGCTGGTGCCCGTCACGTCGACGAGATAACGCCAGCGGCCGCGCTCGTCGATGTCGCGGCCGGCGACCGTGCCGGTCAGCATGGTGGTCACAGGCGTATCGAGAACGACAGTTCCGGCGTGGCGGGTTTCAAACGCGGCCAGCAGCATGCCGCCGGTCATAAGGGCGAGTGCGGCAAGGCTGTAGCTGAAAAGGTTCTGGTGATAGACCAGCCGAACGGCGAGGCTGGCACTGACGGCAAACAGCAGGATCAGCGGCACCACGGCCGGATCATTCGGCAGGCTGAACCAGAAGAATGCACCGAGGCCGAGAAAAACCGGCGTGAAGACAAAGACATGGCCATAGGCACGTTCTGTTTCGAGCAGACGGGGAATGCTTGAGCGGATGCCTTCAAGCTTTACCGAACCCGTCCGCGCAAGCCGGCGCAGAGCAACGGCCTTTTTGCGTGCCGGCGGGCCGGCAGGCTGGACTGGCAGATCCCGGGCCGGCTGCTGAGGGAAATGGAAAATCCAGCCGGCGCTTTCGGCATGGTTTTCGCCCGCCTGCCCGCCCTTCTCAAGCTGATCCCTTCCCATCATTCCGCCCTGGCTCGATGTGGCGATCATCTTGGTCTGCACACCTAGAAATTGCAAGGATCTACATTAGGTGATTTCTATATAATGCCATATCGAATGGTGGCATCATAGTTTTCAGAGGGCATTCTGAAACCTTGGGAGGCGGCGCCCTCCCGCAGGAATATTGCGGCGCGACAAGGCGCGTTTCGCGCCGCACAATTTACCTTTGGTACAGCTTGGCAGCTGTGGATAAATCATATAGCAAATTCGACAGGGTTCACGTCTCTGGCACCCACCCGTGCCATTCTGCTGAAAAATGGAGGATGATCATGACGGATAAAAATGCGGTCGTATCAATCGATGGCAATTCTGTCGAACTGCCTATCCGCTCCGGCACGATCGGCCCGGATGTCGTCGATATCGGCAGTCTCTACAAGCACACCGGCTCCTTTACCTACGATCCGGGCTTCACGTCGACAGCCTCCTGCGAATCCAAGATCACCTATATCGATGGTGACGCCGGTATCCTGCTGCACCGCGGCTATCCGATCGAGCAGCTGGCCGAGCACGGCGACTTCCTCGAAGTCTGCTACCTTCTGCTCTACGGCGAACTGCCGAGCAAGTCGCAGAAGATCGACTTCGATTATCGCGTCACGCATCACACGATGGTGCATGAACAGATGTCGCGCTTTTTCACCGGCTTCCGCCGCGACGCCCATCCGATGGCCGTCATGTGCGGCTGCGTCGGCGCGCTGTCGGCGTTCTATCACGACTCGACCGACATCACCGATCCGCACCAGCGCATGGTCGCTTCGCTGCGCATGATCGCCAAGATGCCGACACTCGCTGCCATGGCCTACAAGTACCATATCGGTCAGCCGTTCGTGTATCCGAAGAACGATCTCGACTATGCATCGAACTTCCTGCGCATGTGTTTTGCCGTTCCCTGCGAGGACTACGTCGTCAATCCTGTTCTGGCCCGTGCCATGGACCGCATCTTCATCCTGCATGCGGACCACGAGCAGAACGCCTCGACCTCGACGGTTCGCCTTGCCGGCTCGTCCGGTGCCAATCCGTTCGCCTGCATCGCTGCCGGCATTGCCTGCCTCTGGGGCCCCGCCCACGGCGGCGCAAACGAAGCAGCGCTCAACATGCTGGCCGAAATCGGCACGGTCGATCGCATTCCGGAATATGTCGCCCGCGCCAAGGACAAGAACGATCCGTTCCGCCTGATGGGCTTTGGCCACCGCGTCTACAAGAACTACGACCCGCGCGCCAAGATCATGCAGAAGACGACGCATGAGGTTCTGGCCGAACTCGGCCACAAGGACGACCCATTGCTGGAGGTGGCGATGGAACTGGAGCGCATCGCGCTGACGGACGAGTATTTCATCTCGAAGAAGCTTTACCCGAACATCGACTTCTATTCGGGCATCACGCTGAAGGCGCTGGGCTTCCCCACGACCATGTTCACCGTTCTCTTCGCGCTCGCCCGCACCGTCGGCTGGATCGCCCAGTGGAACGAGATGATCGAGGATCCGGAACAGCGCATCGGCCGCCCGCGCCAGCTCTATGTCGGCGAACCGCAGCGCGACTACCTGCCGGTTTCCAAGCGTTAAGCGCTGGTGGACCCCAACAAAAAACCCGGTCAGTTTTGACCGGGTTTTTTTATGTCGAGAAGATCGAGAATGACCCGCGCCGCCTTCTCGCCGGGCGGCTCTTGCGTCGCCATGCGCTGCCAGACGAGATCGTAGCCCTCGATCATGGCGCGGCGCTGGCTCGTGTCTGCGACAAGCCGTTCCACCCAGCGGGCCAGATTGCCGGGCCGTACGATCTCGACATATTCGGGGATGACCGGATAGTCGGCGATGAGATTGGGAAGGGCTGCAGTCCAGATGGTGATGCGCTTGGCCATCAGCTTGACCAGCCAGTCGACCTTGTAGGCTGAGATTGCCGGAATGCCCGTCAGCGCCAGCTCGAGCAGCACGGTGCCCGAGGCGGCGATGGCCGCATCGGCCTCAGCAAAGGCGCGCCACTTTGCATCCGCACCGACGGTAATTTCGGGCTGCAGCTCCCAGCCGGCTGTGATCCGGCGCACCAGCGGCTCTTGCTTCGGAACCGTTGGCAGCAGGAAGCGCATGCCGGGATTGCGCCCTGCCAGCTCCTGCATGGTCTCGCCGAAAATCGGCAGCAGGCGGTTGATCTCGCTCGCCCGGGAGCCGGGAAGAATCAGGCAGGTCCGCAGCGCCGTCTCAGCAGCCTCCGCACGGCGCGCAGCGTTTGCCGTGCGTGCTGCGACCAGATCCCTATCGCTCGCCAGCCGGTGGCCGACATAGGTCGTCTCAGGGCCATCGAGCGCCTCCATGGCGGCCGGCTCGAACGGCAGCACCGCCAGAACATGATCGACATAGGCGCGCATGCGCGGCGCGCGCTCGGGTTTCCAGGCCCAGACGCTCGGGCAGACATAATTGAAGACCGGAAGACCGGGCAGCGCCTTGCGGACGCGTTTTGCCACGCGGTGGGTGAAATCGGGGCTGTCGATGATGACAAGCACGTCCGGGCGGGCGGCGATGATGGCATCTGCCGTCTGGCCGATCCGGCGAATGAGATTGGGCAGGCGCGCCAGCACCTGGGAGATGCCCATGATCGACAGTTCGGAATAGTCGAACAGGGATCTGAGCCCCTGCGCTTCGAGCGCTTCGCCGCCGACACCGACGAGGTCCAAGGGACGGCCGAGCTTCCTGTGCAGTGCCGCCACCAGATCGCCGCCGAGCAGGTCGCCGGAGACTTCGCCGGCGATGACAGCCAGTTTCAGCGGCGCACCGGTCATGGCGTTCTCCGGAAAACGGCGCGATCGACGCCGATGACGAAGAGACCGGCCTTGTCGGCTGATGCGATGAGTTCGCCCCGCTCCAGAACCAGCGCCCGGCCCGCCTCGACGGCAACACCGGCCAGACCGGCGGCGGCAGCTTTGGCGATGGTCGAAGGACCGATCGATGGAAGGTCTGCCCGCTCATCCTGCTGCGGCTTGCACAGTTTCACCAGCACGCCACGGCGCCGTGTCGAAATGCGCCCGTCGACCCTGAGCCGGGCCACGCGCTCCAGCATGGCGTCGGTGCCCTCGGGCCCTTCCAGCGCCACCACGCGGCCGCCGACGGCAACAGCGCCCTGCCCGACGTCGAGATGGCCGAGCGCAATGGCGGCAGCCTCGGCGATGTCGATATCGGCCTGATCCTCGGTGCCGGGCGCATGGCCACCGATCGGGCCGATATCGGCCAGCAGCTCGGGCACGATCTCCTGAACGCCGATGACGCGGGCACCGTTGGCCTCGATGAGACCGATGGCCATTTTCAGCACGGCATCGTCGCCGCCCGACATGAGCGTGCGCAGCACGCTCGGGATCTTGGCGATGCTTCTGAAGGTCGGGTGAATGTCGCGCCAGTCGGGCCTGCGGCGGACGGCGCCCGAGAGAACGACCCGGCCGATGCCTTCAGTCCGGAAGACAGCACTGATATCGCGGAAATTGCCGATACCGAGGGTGGTGTTGTCGAAGCCCGACCAGTCGCGGTCGGATTCATGGGCGAGCGCGATGATGTACGGATTCTCGCCGTGCAGGCGCGCGGCTTCCGCCACGTGCAGCGGCAGAAAGCCGCTGCCGGCGATGATCGCCAGCCGGTCTTTAATCTCTGGCCGGCTGTTCATCATGATCCGCCTCAGCTCTTGCTGCCCCGCGTCGGCGATGACAGGGCACGGTCGCTGTCGGCGGCGATGAAATCGAGAATTTCCATAGCCGGCGCACAATCGGCATAGTCGGCCCTGATGGCGGCGGCGTTGGCACGCACGGATTCCGGGCCTTCGAAGATTTGCTTGTAGGCCCGGCGCACGGCATGGACGACGGGCTTTTCGATGCCGGAGCGCGTCATGCCGACGACGTTGAGGCCGCCAAGCAGGCCCGGATTGCCGTTCAGCATGCCATAGGGGATGACATCGTAAGCCACGGCTGACAGACCGCCGACAAAGGCCTGACGGCCGATGCGGGTGAACTGGTGCACGGCCGAACCGCCGCCGAGAATGGCGCGGTCGCCGACGGTCACGTGGCCCGCCAGCATGACGTTGTTCGACAGGATGATGTTGTTGCCGAGGCGGCAGTCATGCGCCACGTGCGCATAGGCCAGAAACAGGTTGTTGTCGCCGACGATGGTGGTTCCACCGTGCTCGACGGTGCCGGTGTTCATCGTCACGCCTTCGCGGATCGTGCAGTTGCGGCCGATGACCAGCGTCGTGTCGACGGCGCTGTGGTGGGCGCTCTGGGAATCCCCACCGATGACCGCTGACGGGAAAATGCGGGTGCCGTCGCCGATCGTCGTGCGGCCGAGCACGACCACATGGCTGATCAGTTCGACATCGTTGCCGATCTTCACCTTCGCGCCAATATGGCAGAACGGTCCAACGGTGACATTGTCGCCGATTTCAGCGCCCTCTTCGACGACGGAGAGAGCGTGAATCTTTGCGCTGGCGGAAATCATAGTCAGGCGTCTTCCTTGCTGATAATCATTGCGCCGATATCAGCTTCCGCAACAAGATGCCCGTCAACTTTTGCGTCACAGTGAAATTTCCAGATATTGCCGCGCTGCTTCTGCTTGACGACATGGAATTCCACCCGGTCGCCGGGCACGACCGGCTTGCGGAACCGGGCATTGTCTATCGTCATGAAGTAGACCAGATTGCTGCCGTCGCCGGTCTTGCGGGCGCAGATCGCGCCGGCCGTCTGAGCCATGCCCTCGATCAGGAGAACGCCGGGCATGATCGGCTGCTCGGGAAAATGGCCGGTGAAATGCGGCTCGTTGGCCGTGACGTTCTTGATGCCGATCGCCGAATTGTCGCCGTCGATCTCGATGATCCGGTCGACCAGCAGGAATGGATAACGATGGGGCAGCAGCTTCAGGATCTCGCGGATATCCGCCGTGCCGAGAACGCTCTTTCCGTCTTCACTCATCTTTTGCTCCCGGTTTCTTTGCCCTGCTCTGGGACCGCATGGTGATTTCCGCCACGTCACGCAGGAAGTCTCGCATCGGCCGGGCCGGAATGCCACCGTAGCGCTCGCCTGCGGGAATATCTGCCGCTACACCGCTCATGGCGGCGATCTGCACGCCACTGCCGATGCTGATATGACCGTTCACCGCCGTCGCGCCGCCGATCATCACGCCATCTGCGATCTGGGTGCTGCCGGCAATGCCGACCTGGCTGACGATGCCGCAGGAGCGGCCGATGCGAACGTTGTGGCCAATCTGGACCTGATTGTCGATCTTGGTGCCTTCGCCAATGACCGTATCGTCCATCGTGCCCCGGTCGATCGTCGTGTTGGCGCCGATCTCGACATTGTCCTGGATGATGACGCGGCCGATCTGGACGATCTTGATCATGCCCGTGCCGCCGGGCGCGTAGCCAAAGCCGTCCTGTCCGATGCGGGCACCCGGGTGAATGATGACATTGTTGCCGATCAGCGAGCAAAGAATGCTGGCGCCGGCCGAGATCGTGCAGTTGCGGCCGATTTTTACACCGGCGCCGATAACGACGCCGGGGCCGATGCGGGTGTTCTCGCCAATGTCCGCATGGGCGCCGATGACGGCCATGGGCTCGATCTCGATGCCTGCCTCGAGACGGGCGGTGGGATCGACAAAGGCGGCTGGCGATATGCCCGAACCGGTGACGACGCGCGACGGCCGCATGGCCTCTTCATGCAGGAGCGCGCCGGCGACGGCGAAGGCCGTGTGCGGCTTGGCCGTGAGCAGGACGGGAATGTGGGCCGGGACAAACGCGGCAATGTGGCGGTCGCAGAGGATCGCCGTCGCCTGGCAGGTAGCCAGTTCATCCCTGAACTTGCGGGAGATCATGTAACAGATGTCGCCGTCGCGAGCACGAGCAACGGGCGATACCGACCGCACGAGGCGATCGGCTTGAGCGGTATCAACCAGCTCGGCGCCGAGGAGAGACGCGAGCTCTCCAAGGCGAACACCATCATGTGGCGGAAAAAACACGTTCTTTTCCATCAGCCAGCGCTCCAGAACAGTTTAGGACAGGTGGTCCTGGACCGACGCTATCAGAACTGTGACTGAATGCCGAACTTGAAGTTCTGGGTCTTGTCGTGGTCTTCCTTGGCGATCGGGAAGGCATAGTCGAAACGCAGCGGACCAAAGGGCGAAGCCCAGAGGATGCCGAGACCGACCGATGCACGGACCGAGCTGCCAATACCGTTCACGACGTCCGTACCGAGAAGCGGAACTTCGTTTCCATAAAGCGTACCGGCATCCGCAAAGATTGCGCCCCGGAAGCCGGAGTCACGCGACAGGCCCGGCAGCGGGAACGTTGCCTCAGCGGAGGCCACGAAATAGGTCGTGCCACCAAGCGCATCGCCGTTTGCCATGCGCGGGCCAAAGCCGTTGCGCTCGAAGCCGCGCACTTCGTTGGAGCCCAAGAAGAACTGGTCGAAGACTTCCATGGAGCCGCTGGTGGCGACAACATGGCCAGCACCGGCCGACAGCGATCCGATGATATCGGCGTCGTCGCTCAGGGTCTGATAGATCTTCGCCTTACCGCTCAGCTTGTAGAAGTCAGACGTGCCGCCGAGGCCCGCATATTCCTGCGTGATCGATGCGATGATGCCTTCATGCGGAAGAGCAACTTCGTCGAGCGAGTTGTAGGTGACCGTGTGCGACACGGAAGAGCGCGTCCACGGGCTGCCATTCACCGCCGTCAGATAAGGCGTCGACAGGGCGGCCAGATTGTTCGAGCTGTAGTCGAGCTTGGTGTAGTTGTAACGCAGCGTCGTCGACAGGTTTTCGGTGATCGGCGCGGTGACGCGCAGGCTGAAACCGGAGTCTTCGTAGCTGTAGTTGTCTTCGAAATCGTTCTCGTTGCGGAATGCATCGAAGCCGGCAGCCAGACGGTAGCCGAGGAAATAGGGTTCGGTGAACGACACGCTGTAGTTCCGGCTATCGGCACCGCCGCCTGCTGCCAGGCGAATGTACTGGCCGCGGCCGAGGAAGTTCTTTTCCTCGATCGAGGCTTCCAGCAGAACGCCGCCATTGTTGCCGGTCGAATAACCAGCACCGATACCAAACGAGCCGGTCGACTGATCCTGAACATCGACGATAACAACGACGCGGTCGCCTGCGCTGCCCGGTGCCGTCGAGATATTGACGGACGAGAAGTAGCCGAGAGCTTCGAGGCGGCGCTTGGCGCGGGTGATCATTTCCTGGTTGAAGGCGTCGCCTTCGCTCATGTCGAATTCGCGGCGGATGACGTAATCGCGTGTGCGGGTGTTGCCGCGGATTTCGATGCGCTCGACATAGGCACGCTCGCCCTGATCGACCAGATAGTCGACGGAGATCGTGTTGTTTTCAAAGTTGCGGTTGCCGCGTGGCGTAACGCGGGCGAACGGATAACCTTCCGACGCGACGCGCTTGGAGATTTCGGTGATCGTGTCCTGAACGTCGCGGGCCTTGTAGACCTTGCCGGCGCGGGTCTGGATCAGACCCTTCAGCTCTTCAGGGTCAACACCTTCGACGGTCGATTCGACGTTGACGTCACCAAAGTTGTAACGCTCGCCTTCTTCGACGGTGAAGGTCACGACATATTCATTGGTGCTCTCATCGAGAACGGCATCAGACGAGATGACGCGGAAATCGGCGTAACCGTGGTTGTAATAGAATTGGCGCAGCTGTTCTTCGTCCGCGCGCAGCTTGTCTTCGTTGTAGACATCCTTGCGCGTCAGGAACGAAAGAAGGCCGGATTCCTTGGTGGCGATAACAGCCTGAAGGCGACCGTTGCTGTAAGCCTGGTTGCCGACAAAGTTGATCGAGGAAATCTTCGTGCGGTCACCTTCATTGATGACAAAGGCCAGGTTGACGCGGCCATCGGCCACTTCAACGGTCTGCGTCGTCACGGTGATGTCGCTGCGGCCGATCGCGGCATAGGCATCGCGGATGCTCTGAATGTCGGATTCAACCGTTGTCTGGCTGTAAGGGCCAAGCGGCTGCGTGCGCACAGCAAGAAGAAGCTTGTCGTCCTTGATCTTGCGGTTGCCGTTGAAAACAACCTGATTGACCAGCTGGTTCTCGCTAACGACGACAACGAGCGTGCCGCCCGAAACGCTGATCTGTACATCGGAGAAATAGCCGGTGGCGAACAGGCGCTTTACCGACGTGTCGATGTCGGAGCTGCTGAAATCCCTGCCGGGCTTGATCGTGACGTTTGCACGAACCGTGTCAGGACTGACGCGGGTTGCACCACGTACGTCGATACGCTGAATGACGGATGCCTCGGCAACCTGTGCGCTCGAAAGGGTTACAACCCCTGCTCCCGCCGTTACCACACCAGTAGACAGCGCAATGGCCGACACAGCGTTCAAAAATCTTGAACCAGCTTTCATGTTCACGTCTTACCTTATGTTTCCCAATGCACCGGAGGCAACCAACACCGACTCCGGTCACGTTTGCCGTTTTACCCGCTTTTCACATACAAGCAAGGTCGCGCGTTAATTTCTGTTTACTTCAATTCAAACCGTGTCCTTAAGGTCACTACAGCTTGCATTTATCGTAAACAATTCCTTTCGCCAAGCCGTTGAAATTCAACGATCCTGATTCCCCCGGAAGAGCCCATGGACGGTCTTCCAGCTGTGGAAATCTAGCCCAGGAATCGGCCGAACGTATCGTTCCACGTGGCAAAAACCATCAGCATCAAAATCATCGCAAAGCCAATGCGAAATGCAATTTCCTGCGTTTTTACCCCTACAGGACGCCCTCTTAAGGCTTCGACTGCATAGAACATCAAATGCCCGCCATCAAGCACGGGAACGGGCATCAGATTGAGCAGTCCAATGGAAACAGACAGGACAGCGGCAAGCTGGAGCAAGGCTGTCACGCCGAGCGTGGCCATCTGGCCAGAGGCCTGCGCCACACGAATCGGGCCGCCGATCTGGTCGGCCTTCATGCGGCCGGTGACGACGTTGGACAGGTAATCGAACGTGCCGGTGACGATATGCCAGCTCTGCAGAACGCCCTGCCCGACGGCCTGCACGGGCGTATATTGCTCCAGCCGGAAATTGCCCGTCTCCTGATTGGTGACGATGCCGATGATGCCCAGCTCCATCTTGTTGCCGAACTGATCGGTCATTTCCGTGCGTTTCGGCGTCATGGCGATGTCCATGACCTGGCCAGAACGCTGAATTGTCACGGTAATCGGCAGTTCCGGCCGGACGCTGACATAGCGGCGAACGTCGTCGAAGGTGACGACGGGGTTGCCGTCGATGGCCATCAGGAGGTCACCCGGCTGGATGCCGGCGACGGCTGCCGCGCTGTCCGCCTTGACTTCGGCGACGATGGGGTCGGCGACGGGTTTGCCGTAGACGGAGAACAGCACCGAGAAGATCAGGATGGCGAGGATGAAATTGGCGATCGGGCCTGCAGCCACGGTCGCTGCCCGCTTCCAGAGCTTTGCCCCAAGAAAGGTTTGCGCCCGCTCCTCTTCGCCAAGCTGGGCATGTTTCTCATAATCGGGAATGCTGGCGGCATCTTCATCGCCGTAGAATTTGACGTAGCCGCCAAGCGGAATGGCGCAGAACTTCCACCGCGTGCCGCGGCCGTCGGTATAGCCGATCAGTTCCGGGCCGAAGCCGACGGCAAAGGCCAGGATCTTGATGCCCGACCAGCGGCCGACGAGGTAGTGGCCCATTTCGTGAACGAACACCAACAGCGTCAAAACGATCAGGAACGGGACAATGTAGCCCGTAATCAGACCAATCGCGTCGGAGAGAAATGCCATTTCGATGTCCTTAAAAAGGGTCGCGAGATCCTACAGACCAAGCAAAAAAGCACCGGGCGACGAGTCGAGACCGCCCGACATGAGTGCATCGGCCACCGCGAGCAGAAAAGCCGCAAAACAGGCGAAAACAAGTCCATCGACCCGGTCCATGACGCCGCCGTGGCCGGGAATGAGCTTGCTGGAATCCTTGACGCCAAACCGCCGCTTGATGAAGGATTCAAACAGGTCGCCAATCTGGCTGGAGACGGACAGAAGCAGTGCGATCAGGGGGATTTTCAGGCCATCCAGCGAAAAGCTCATCATGAAGACCGCCACACCGGCTGCAACGCCCGCAACCGTGCCGCCGATGGCGCCCGACCAGGTCTTGCCGGGAGAGATGCGCGGCGCCAGCTTGGGGCCGCCTATGGCCCGGCCGACGAAATAGGCAAGGATGTCCGTGCCCCAGACGATGGCAAAGACGAAGAGCATGGCAATCAGGCCGATATAATTGTCGCCGCGGATGGCCGACATGGAGATGCCGACGAGACCCGCATAAAATATGCCGCCGGGCAGCCACCAGCTTTTGCGCAAAAACACCGTCCAAAGCGCCGCCAGCACGGCCGCGCCGGCCAGAACGATCAGCGCAAGCTCGATAGCGCCCGTTAGCACAAGTCCGGCAACTACGGCCTGCGACAGCCAGCCAAAGGAATTGCCGAACTGGTCATTGGCGGCAAGCCCGGTGATCGTCGACCACTCATAATAGACTAAAAGGGCAATCAGCACGGCCAGAACCTGGAACGGGATGCCGCCGAGCCAGGTGGCAACCAGCACAACCGCCGCCATGACGATCCCAGAGAGGATGCGGAGCTGAAGTTCTTTCTGCATCACGAACCGACAGCCAGCGCCGGGCGCGTTACGCCGCCGAAACGCCGTTCACGGCTGGCATATTTCTCGAGCGCAGCCAGGAAGGTCTCGCGCGAGAAATCAGGCCAGAGTTCCGGGACAAAGACAAACTCGGAATAGGCCGCCTGCCAGAGTAGAAAGTTGGACAGGCGTTCTTCGCCGCTGGTGCGAATGATCAGGTCCGGGTCGGGAATGCCAGCCGTATCGAGACTGCTGTTGATGCGCTCGACGGTCAGGTCAGCAGCCTTCAGACGGCCCTCGGCGACCTCGGCCGCCAGTTTCTGCACAGCGCGGGCGATTTCGTCGCGCGATCCATAGTTGAAGGCGATGGTCAGCGTCGTCGACGTGTTGTTTCGGGTCGTTTCCTCGGCTTCCAGCAGCAGAGGCAGAATATCGCTCCGCAGGTTTTCCTTGTCGCCGATCACCCGCACCCTGATGTTTTCGCGGTGCAGATCGGCAAGATCGCGGCGGATGAACATTTTCAGGAGGCCCATGAGATCTGACACTTCCGTCTCCGGCCTGCTCCAGTTTTCCGAGGAAAAGGCAAACAAGGTCAGATAGCTTATGCCGAGGGAGCTTGCGGTGCGCACAGCCTCCCGAACGGCTTCGACACCCTTGCGGTGGCCCATCGTGCGCGGCAGCCCGCGCGCATTTGCCCAGCGGCCGTTGCCATCCATGATGATGGCGACGTGGGCGGGCAATGCGGATGCTGCGGGTTTCGACATGGGTGTTCCGGTGAAAGAGATGCTTGGAAAACAGGCAGACACTAAACCTGCATGATTTCCTTTTCCTTATCGGCGAGCAAGCGGTCGATCTCCGAAATCGTCTCGTCGGTCATTTTTTGAACCTTTTCAGACTGGCTGCGGCCGATGTCCTGGCCGATGATGCCGTCCTTTTCGGACTTTTTCAGGTCGTCCATGCCGTCGCGGCGCACATGGCGAATCGCCACCTTGCTCTTCTCGGCATAGTCATGGGCGACCTTGACCAGCGAGCGGCGGCGCTCCTCGTTGAGCTCCGGCAGCGGGATCCGCAGGTTCTGGCCATCGATGATCGGATTGAGGCCGAGATTGGATTCGCGAATGGCGCGATCGACGGCGCCGACCATCGACTTGTCCCAGACGGACACGCCGAGCATGCGCGGCTCCGGCACGGTGATGTTGGCGACCTGGTTCAGCGGCATGCGCGAACCGTAGGCGTCGACCGTTACCGGATCGAGCACGTTGGCCGAGGCACGGCCCGTTCGCAGCGACGCAATGTCGTTCTTGAAGGCGGAAATGGCACCGTCCATCCGGCGCTTCAGTTCCTTCATGTCCACACCTTCACTCATCGCTCAAACTCCCGTTTTTTCGTCTTGAGGCCGAGGGGATCGGCCGACTCACTGGTCAATCGGTTTTCAATGGTCCGTTACGATGGTCGCACGGCCGCCGCCGGTCAATATTTCGGCAAAGCCGCTCTTCTCATGGATGGAGAAGACAATGATCGGAATGTTGTTTTCGCGCGCCAGGGCGACAGCGGCAACGTCCATGACGGCCAAGCCCTTTTCCAGGACTTCGCTGTGGGTCAGGTGATCGAAGCGCGTGGCGTTCGGGTCCTTCTTCGGATCGGCGGAATAGATGCCATCGACCTGTGTGCCCTTGAAGATCGCCTCCGCGCCCATTTCGGCGGCGCGGAGAGCTGCTGCAGAATCGGTGGTGAAGAAGGGATTGCCGGTGCCGCCGGCGAAGATCACCACGCGTCCGAGCGAGAAATGATAGAGCGTCGCGCGCTGCGAAAAGCTCTCGCAGATTTCCGGCATGGCGATGGCCGAGAGGACGACCGTGTCGATGTCGAGCTTGCGTAGCGAGGTCGCCAGCGCCAGTGCGTTGATGATGGTGGCCAGCATGCCCATGTGGTCGCCGGTGACGCGATCGCCACCCTTGGAGGCAACGGCGACGCCGCGAAAAATGTTACCGCCGCCGACAACGACGCCGACCTCGACGCCCAGCGCCCTCGCCTCGGCAATGTCGGATGCGATGCGGTCTGCGACCGCAACATCAATGCCGAACCCCTGGCTGCCCATAAGCGCCTCGCCGGAGCACTTGAGCAGGACACGCTTATAGAGAGGGCTGGCAGACATCGTCACTCCTGAGGCAGGTCCGCATGCGTTCGAAGGCTGAACGACGGCGGCTTATTACTGGCAATATGGTCCGGACGCAACAAATGGCCCCGGCCGGTTCGATGAACAGGCCTTCCGTCCGACGACAGCCGGATACACGAAGGGCACCGCATTGTCACGCGGTGCCCTCATCGTTTCCCCAAAAAGGGTTAGCGGTATTATCAGCCCTTGGCGACGGCCGCCACTTCGGCTGCGAAGTCGGTGGCTTCCTTTTCGATGCCTTCACCGAGCAGCAGACGGGCCATGCCGGTGATCTCGATCGGCGCGCCCACAGCCTTCTCGGCTTCCTTGACAGCAGCCTCGACCGTCAGGTCGGGGTTGATGACGAAAGCCTGCGACAGGAGGGCAACTTCCTCGAAGAACTTGCGCATGCGGCCGTCGACCATCTTTTCGATGATCGCTTCCGGCTTGCCGGATTCGCGGGCCTGTTCGATGAAGATGTTGCGTTCGCGCTCGGCGGCAGCAGGATCGACTTCGCTCGAGCGGATGGCCAGCGGGTTGGTCGCAGCAATATGCATGGCGACCTGACGGCCGATGGCAGTCAGCGCGTCCTTGTTGCCGGTCGACGTCAGGGCGACCAGAACGCCGAGCTTGCCGAGGTTGTCGGACACGGCATTGTGGATGTAGGTGGCGACGACACCGTCTTTGACCGACAGGAGAACCGAACGGCGCAGCGCCATGTTCTCGCCGATCGTTGCGATCGCATCGGTGATCGTCTCGGAGACGGGCTTGCCGCTGGCCGGATACTGGGCAGCTGCGATCGCATCGACCGAACCGTCGGTCGTCAGCGCCACGGCAGCAACACCGCGCACGAGTTCCTGGAAGGCGTCGTTGCGGGCAACGAAGTCGGTTTCCGAATTGATTTCGATGACGACGGCCTTGGTGCCGGCGCTGGCTATGCCGATCAGGCCTTCAGCGGCGGTGCGGCCGGACTTCTTGTCGGCCTTGGCGATGCCCTTGGCGCGCAGCCAGTCGATGGCGGCTTCCATGTCGCCATTGGTTTCGCCCAGCGCCTTCTTGCAATCCATCATGCCTGCGCCGGTCTTTTCGCGCAGGTCCTTCACCATTGCTGCTGTAATGTTCATCGTCGTCCTCTTGTCGGTTTGCCGGACGCGCTTTCCCAGAATGGAAAGAGGCCGGATCAGATTTTCGGCAGGGAACGGTCCCTGAATGTAACAGTGTGATGATAGCTCATCGCTCCGGGAGGCCGTTTGCAATGCATGCGCCCGTGAGGCGCCGGCGGGTCATCCGGAAAAGAACAAGGCCGTTCAACGTTTTCAGTCGTAAACGGCCTTGTCCCGATGTCTTACAGGCCCGATTTCGACAGAACGGGAAATCCCGTTCGGCCTGATCAGGCTTCGGCTGCGGTTTCTTCCAGAGCCGGCTCGACCGGCGCTTCGGCAGAGGCGCCGAGGTCACGGCCGGAGGCACCCTGCTGACGGGCGATGCCGTCGATGGCAGCGCGGGCAATCAGGTCGCAATAGAGCGAGATGGCGCGCGAAGCGTCGTCGTTGCCCGGGATCGCGTAGTCGATGTTGTCAGGATCGCAGTTCGAATCGATGACAGCAACGACCGGGATGCCCAGACGCTTTGCTTCGTCGATGGCAATCGATTCCTTGTTGGTGTCGATGATGAACATCAGGTCCGGTGTGCCGCCCATGTCGCGGATACCGCCGAGAGCGCGGTTGAGCTTTTCACGCTCGCGCTCGAGGTTCAGGCGTTCCTTCTTGGTGAAGCCGGAGGCTTCCGAAGACAGGATTTCGTCGAGCTTGCGCAGACGCTGGATCGAGTTCGAAATCGTCTTCCAGTTGGTCATCATGCCGCCGAGCCAGCGAGCGTTGACGTAATACTGGGCCGAACGCTTGGCAGCATCGGCAATGATCTCGGATGCCTGGCGCTTGGTGCCGACGAACAGGACGCGGCCGCCATTGGCAACGGTATCGCTGACGATCTGCAGGGCGCGCGACAGCATCGGAACGGTCTGTGCGAGGTCGATGATGTGAACGTTGTTACGGTCACCGAAAATGTATGGTTTCATTTTCGGGTTCCAGCGGTGAGTCTGGTGACCAAAGTGAACGCCAGCTTCCAAGAGCTGACGCATGCTGAAATCAGGCAAAGCCATGCCTTTTTCTCCTTTTCCGGTTGAACCTCCGCAAGGCAAACAGCAAGATCTTCGATCCTGCCACCGGGCGGAACCATCCGGATTTCTCCCGGAAAGTCCCAAAACCTTGCGTGTGGAATGGGGTGGCCATACAGTCAGTCGGCCGTTAAAGCAAGCACAAAGCCCGCAATTGCTGGAAAAAACCAGCCCGGGCTCTTGCCGCGCCTGCTATTTGCATTCTGCCGCCTTGAAGACCTCAAGATCGGCGAGCTTGCCGCTCAGCACGAAATCGCCGTAGTCCATCGTCAGGTCGCGGGTGATGCCGTTGTCATAAAGCTTGAACGACATGCTGTAGATCGGTAGCTCGTCGCCGTTGGTGACGTCGTTGAAATAGGAAATCGTCACCGGCCAGAAGGCCGTTGCGGCAAAGGTGCCCGCCTCTTTGGCGTCGATATCGTCGGGCTTCGGCATTTCCTGCTTGCCGACAACCGTCGTCGTCAGCAGCGTCTTGTCGCCAGCGTCCGACCCGTCAAAGATGCGCGCCTCGAAGAAGCGGTTGCCCTTCTTGGCATTGTCGATCACTTCCAACATGTGTTCGGTCGGAAAGCGGCTTTCGGCCAGATCAACCTTCTTGGCATCAGGCTCGGTCAGTTCGACGCTGACGCCCCTGGAGATGTCGTGAGCGGTGCCGCGCACTTCCTTGTCCAGCTTGTCGTCGGTAAACGACCGGGTGAGGAAGCGGAAATTGCCGCCTTTCAGGTCCTCATAGCTGGTCGTCTGCTGGTCGGTGAGACGAACGCCACCCTCGCCGCTGTCGACCTGCGTCACGAACCGGAAGCTGACGGTATATCCCTCGCAAGGCGAGCCGTTGAATTCATAGACCATGCGGCCGTACATGCCGGAAATGCCGGAGCGTTCGGTGGCACTTTTCAGTTGCAGGTCATAAACCGCACGATGGGGCGTCAGGACGCTCGCTGCCGCTGGCAGGGCGCTCCCCGCCGTCATGCAAACGAAACATGCCGCTGTCGCACCGACAGTGGCAAGGGTTTCACGAAACATCCGTTTCCTCCTGTTGAGCGTGCTCAAGATGCTATAAATACGGCACCTGCGAAAGCGAGCGAGATCTTGAATGACGGATTCTGATGAAAAAGACAATCAGAGCCCGGCCGATCACCGCCGAGGCAACAACTTCACTCTGGCAATATTAAGTTACGGGGCTATGTTTCGTTCAAATTGCCCGAGTCGAGACGGAAACCGCCGCCAGACCACATCCGGAGACATCCATGTCCGCTGACATCGAAATGCGAATCAAAGAGCTTGGCATCGAACTGCCACAGGCAGCGACACCGGCTGCCAACTACGTCTCCTTCGTCATCAGCGGCTCCATGCTTCACATCTCTGGGCAGTTGCCGATGGAGAACGGCAAATTGGCCGTCACCGGTCATCTCGGCGACAACGTCGATGTGGCGACAGGACAGAGGGCGGCGGAGCTCTGCGCCATCAACATTCTGGCCCAGGCCAAGGCGGCACTGGGCGGCGATCTCGGCCGTATCCGCCGGATCGTCAAGATCAACGGCTTCGTCGCCTCGGTTCCGACCTTTGTCGAGCAGCACCTCGTCATCAACGGCGCCTCCAATCTTCTCGTCAAGATCCTCGGCGATGCCGGCGTGCACGCGCGCGCCGCCGTCGGCATGGCCGCCCTGCCGCTGAACGCTGCCGTGGAGATCGATGCGATCCTGGAAATCGCCGTATGAAAGACCTCGGCTGGCTGACGGCGCAGCCCGTCGCGCATCGTGGCTTTCACGATCAGAACCACGAGGTCTGGGAAAACACGCTGTCGGCGTTCAGGCTCGCCGTCGAGGCGGGTTTCGCCATCGAATGCGATCTTCAATACACGGCCGACAGCGTGCCGGTGGTCTTTCACGATGACGACATGCAGCGCCTTTGTGGTGTTCCCGGCGATATCCGCCAGAAGACCGCAGGCGAACTGGCGCTGTTTTCGATCGGCAAGACGGCCGACAAGGTGCCTACCCTGTCGCAGCTGTTGCGGCTGGTCAAAGGCCGGGTGCCGCTCATCCTCGAACTAAAAGGCCGCAAGGGTGACGACGAGGGCTTTGCCGAATCGGTGCTGGAGACGCTCGATGGCTACAAAGGCCATGTGGCTTTGATGAGCTTCGATCACTGGCTGCTGAAAGACCTGAAATCGCTGGATGCGACGCAGCCGCTGGGCCTGACGGCGGAAGGTGCGCGGCCGGAAAATTTTGCCGTTCACGAAGACGCGATGCGGATGGGACTGGATTTTATTTCCTATTATTACGGGCATCTGCCAAATTCGTTCGTCACCAAAGAGCGCGCGCTCGGCCTGCCGATCATTACCTGGACGGTCCGGGACCAGGCGGCAGTCACTCATACATTCGAACACGCCGACCAGATGACATTCGAGGGTTTCGACCCGAGACAGACGGGCCAGGCGGCGCTCACAGCCTAGGCCACACAGCAAGGATCGACCGCGCAGCACATGGCAGACGAGATCACGATCCGCATTGAAACCTCTTTCGCCAACATTGCTCCGAAAAGCTGGAACAGGCTGGCCGGTGCATCGCCGCATCACACGGAGAGCGGCTACAACCCGTTCGTGTCGCATGCCTATCTGTCGAGCCTCGAAGAATCCGGTTCCGCGACGGCCAATACGGGCTGGCTCGGCCAACATCTCCTGATGGAGGACGAGGCCGGCGCGCTGATCGGCGCCCTGCCCTGTTACCTCAAGAACCACAGCCAGGGTGAATATGTCTTCGACCATTCCTGGGCCGATGCGTTCGAGCGGGCCGGTGGCCGCTATTATCCAAAGCTCCAGTGCAGCATCCCCTTCACACCGGCGACCGGTCCGCGGCTCTTAAGCACCGAAGGTCTTGACCCGGAGCCGATCCGTCTGGCGCTGGCCGCCGGGCTGAAAGAGCTTGCCAACCGCAACACGATCTCGTCGGCGCACGCGACCTTCGTGCCGCTGGACGAGATCGAGGACTTCGAAAGCGCGGGATTCCTGCACCGGACTGACCAGCAGTTCCATTTCACCAATGAGGCCTATGGCAGCCACGACGATTTTCTGGAAACCCTGGCATCGCGCAAGCGCAAGGCGCTGAAGAAGGAACGCCGGGCAGCTCTGGAAAACGGCATATCCATCGACTGGCTGACGGGCAACGACCTGACGCCCGATATCTGGGATCAGTTCTTCGCCTTCTACATGGACACTGGCAGCCGGAAATGGGGCCGGCCCTATCTGACGCGCAAGTTCTACAAGCTGATCGGCGAGCGCATGCCGGATGATATCCTGCTGGTCATGGCGAAACGCGAGGGCCGCTACATTGCCGGCGCCATCAATTTTATCGGCGGCGATGCGCTCTACGGCCGCCACTGGGGCGCGATCGAGGATCATCCCTTCCTGCACTTCGAGGTCTGCTACCATCAGGCGATCGATTTCGCCATTGCCAAGGGCCTGAAGCGGGTCGAGGCGGGGGCCCAGGGAGAACACAAGCTGGCGCGCGGCTACCTGCCGGTCACGACACACTCGGCCCATTACATCACCCATCCGGGTCTGGCGCGCGCTGTGGCCGGCTTTCTCGAGCGCGAACGCGAGGATGTCGAGCAGATGGGCGAGATTCTCACCGAGCACGGTCCATTTCGCAAGGGTGAGCGGCAGGGTGTAGACAGCGACGACTGATGGCTTATGAATGCCATCGACGTTGCAAACGGCATTCGGGAGAGGCATTGCATGGCCGGGACGACCTACGACAACAACAATATCTTCGCAAAAATCCTGCGCGGCGAAATTCCGGCGCACACGGTGTATGAAGACGAGCATACATTGGCCTTCATGGATGTGATGCCGCAGGCTGACGGCCACGTGCTTGTCATCCCCAAGGCGCCGTCGCGCAACATGCTCGATGCGTCAACCGCGACACTGTCGGCCATTCTGCCGGTTGTCCGGAAGATCGCCGTTGCAGTCGAGGATGCGTTCGACGCCGACGGCATCAGCATCATGCAGCTCAACGAGCCGGCTGCGGGCCAGACGGTGTTCCACCTGCATTTCCACATCATCCCCCGGCATGACGGTGGCGCTCTGAAGCCGCATTCAGGGAAAATGGAGGACGGCGGCGTTCTGGCGGCCAATGCAACAAAAATTCGGGAGGCCCTGACACAATGAGCACGACATCTCTCTTCACCCGCCGTTCGGTTCTGACCGGCATGGCATGCCTTGCTGCCGTAATCGCCATCGGCCTGCCGGATCTTTCCCTGGCCGCCGACAATCCGCAGGCGATCATGGAAAAGATCTACGCCTCCTACAAGGACAACGGCACGCCGGCCAAGGCGGACTACACGGCTGAGCTGGCAACCCTGCTCGACGATTTCGAAAAACATCCGGGCTTCGATTTCTTCATCGATGGCCAGGACTACGACAAGGTGTCGGCCGAGGTCGTGCTTGCGGCCGAAAACGACCGCACGGCGCTGGTGAAGGTCAAGGCGACCAATTTCGGCAAGGTCAGGGAGCTCGAAGTCGATTTCGTCAAGGACGCCGGCACCTGGAAGATCGCCAATGTGCGCTATCCAGGCGCAGAAGGGTTCGATTTGCGCAGTTCCGTGGGTTTGCCGGCCCTCTGATCAAAACCCCAGCCACCAGAGTCCCGCTGCAAGGCTGGCGATCGACACCGCGATTCCGACGGGTGGGCGTTGGCCGCTGGCGAAGAAGGCGATGGCGCCGATGGTGACTGCGCTGACACGCAGCCAGACCGGGGAGTTTTCCAGCGTTCCGGTCGGGTAGAGGATGAGCTTGGCGACGACCGAGGCGACCAGGGCGGTGGCGACCGCCCTCACCCAGTTGAGGACCTCGGAATCTTCACGCAGCCGGTTGCCGGCGAGAACGCCGAGCCAGCGCCAGATGTCGGTCGCGAGCCAGCCGGCGATGGCGATGTAGACATAGGGCCAGAGACCGTCATGGGGCATCGGTCACGGCCTTCTTCTTGCCCCGGAACTGACGCTCCAGCCCGTAGGCCAGCGTGCCGCCGATGAGACCGGTCAGCAGGATATCGAACTCAGGCACCAGCCAGTAGAAGAATGGCCCGCCGATCAGGCCCGCGACCAGCGCGACATAGACCACCGGGTGGCGCGCCGAGGTCCAGATCGACGCCAAAAAATAGACCGGGGTGAGAAAGAACAGACAGCCGGCGACGATGGGCGGAAATTCCGAGACGAAGGAATAGACCACGCCGACGATTAGCATGTTGCTCAGCACCAGCGTGATGCCGAATCCGGCGAAGAACGGGATGCGCCCTTCGCGCGGGATCGCCTGCACCCGCTCCATGGCAAAGACCCAGGCGGTGATCGCCACCAGATGCGACAGCAGCAGCAAGAGCCAGGTCGGCGTCGTTTTCGTGCGGATTTCTGGAATGAGCGAGGCCACCATCGGCATCATGCGGATCGAGGACAGCGTGACGGCGATGAAGGCCGTCAGCAGATTGGCGCCGCTGATCATCGAGCCGACGAGAATGACCTTGGCGGGCAGTGCCCAGACGATGCCGGTCATGAAGACGACCTCACCGACGGGAATGCCGACTTCGGCGGTAAAAGCGCAGAAGCCGACAAAGGACAGCATGAGGATGATGGCGGGAAGGCTGACGATACCGCGCATGCCGGCCAAAAACCAGGAAGCCCGCGACCGATCGCTGTTGATGTCGTTCATGTCGGGAAATTTCCGTGAGCGTGCACGGCTCTGCACGCTGTCCGCTGTCAAAGAAAATGCCGGGCGTCGCCGCCCGGCATTGTTCGTGTTCGAGACTTACTTCTTGCGCGGAACCTTCGGAACGGTCCGGCCCTTGCGCGGGGCTTCACCGCTCTGCGGCGCTGCCGTGTCCTCGGCCTTTGCCTCGGTCTTGGCAGCCTTTTTCGGCTTTGCCGGCGGTTCGATGTCGGCCGACACGGTTTCGACTTCGCGGGCGGCGGCCTTCGGCTTTGCGGCCTTCTTCACCGGACGCACGACTTCCTGCTTCGGCTTGATCGGCGCGGTCTCGGAGACCGTGTCGAGCAGCAGACCCTGCGAGCCATCCGGCTTGGTGCCGACGGAGACGCGGACGATGCCACCCTTCTTGAGCTTGCCGAAGAGGATCTCGTTGGCGAGCGTCTTCTTGATGTGCTCCTGGATGACGCGGGACAGAGGCCGGGCCCCCATCTTCTCGTCGTAGCCCTTCTCGGCCAGCCAGGCGATGGCGTCCTGCTGCAGGTCGAAGGTAACGTTGCGCTCGGCAAGCTGGGTTTCCAGCTGCATGACGAACTTCTGCACGACCTGGTGGATGACCGGGGTCGGCAGCGAGCCGAACGGGATCACCGCATCGAGACGGTTGCGGAATTCCGGCGTGAACAGGCGGTTCAGTGCCTCGATATCCTCGCCTTCGCGCTGTGCCTTGCCGAAGCCGATCGCCGCACGGGCCATGTCGGACGCACCGGCATTGGTGGTCATGATCAGGATGACGTTGCGGAAGTCGATCTTCTTGCCGTTGTGGTCGGTCAGAGACCCATGGTCCATGACCTGCAACAGGATGTTGACCAGGTCCGGATGGGCCTTTTCGATTTCGTCGAGCAGCAGCACGCAATGCGGATGCTGGTCGACGCCGTCGGTCAGAAGTCCGCCCTGGTCGAAACCAACGTAGCCGGGAGGTGCACCGAGCAGTCGCGAGACCGTGTGGCGCTCCATGTATTCCGACATGTCGAAGCGCAGCAGTTCCACACCCAGCGAGGATGCCAGCTGTTTTGCCACTTCGGTCTTACCGACGCCGGTCGGGCCTGAGAACACGTAGGAGCCGATCGGCTTGTTCGGCTCGCGGAGGCCGGCACGGGCGAGCTTGATCGCCGAGGACAGAGCCTCGATCGCCAGGTCCTGCCCGTAGACGACGCTGCGCAGTTCCTGCTCAAGGTTGGCGAGAACGGTCTCGTCGTCCTTGGACACGGTTTTCGGCGGAATGCGGGCCATCGTCGCGATGGTCGCCTCGATTTCCTTTTCCGTGATCAGCTTGCGGCGCTTGTTCAGCGGCAGCAGCATCTGGGCCGCACCGGTCTCGTCGATCACGTCGATCGCCTTGTCCGGCAGCTTGCGGTCGTTGATGTAGCGGGCCGACAGCTCGACAGCGGACTTGATCGCCTCATTCGAATACTTCAGCTTGTGATAGTCCTCGAAGTAGGGCTTCAGGCCCTTCATGATGGCGATAGCGTCATCAATGCTCGGCTCGACCACGTCGATCTTCTGGAACCGGCGTACCAGTGCGCGGTCCTTTTCGAAGAACTGACGATATTCCTTGTAGGTCGTCGAACCGATGCAACGGATCGCACCCGAAGACAGAGCCGGCTTCAAGAGGTTCGACGCATCCATGGCGCCGCCCGATGTCGCACCAGCGCCGATGACCGTGTGGATCTCGTCGATGAACAGAACCGCACCCGGATACTCTTCGAGCTCCTTGACGACCTGCTTCAGACGCTCCTCGAAGTCACCGCGATAGCGGGTACCGGCGAGCAACGTGCCCATGTCGAGCGAGAAGATCGTGGCGTCCTGAAGGGCTTCGGGCACCTTCTTCTCGACGATGCGCTTGGCCAGACCTTCGGCGATCGCCGTCTTGCCGACGCCGGGGTCACCGACATAAAGCGGGTTGTTCTTCGAGCGGCGGCATAGGATCTGGATGGTCCGGTTGACCTCCTGATGGCGGCCGATCAGCGGATCGATCTTGCCGACCTTGGCCTTCTCGTTAAGGTTGACGCAATAGGCCGTCAGGGCATCCTGCTGCTTCTTGGCGCCGGGTTCATCGGGATCGCGGGCAGGCTTCTGTTCGGATTCGGAATCTTCGGCGCCGCGCACCGGCCGGGCCTCTGATGCGCCAGGACGTTTTCCGATGCCGTGCGAGATGAAATTGACGGCGTCGTAACGGGTCATCTCCTGCTCCTGCAGGAAATAGGCAGCGTGGCTCTCGCGCTCGGCGAAGATGGCGACGAGCACGTTGGCGCCGGTGACTTCTTCACGCCCGGACGACTGGACGTGGATCACCGCGCGCTGGATGACGCGCTGGAAACCGGCCGTCGGCTTGGAATCCTCGTCATAGCCGGTGATCAGGTTGACGAGTTCATTGTCGACATAGTCGGTCACTGTCTTGCGCAGCGCGTCGAGATTGACATTGCAGGCGCCCATGACGGCAGCCGCGTCGGCATCGTCGATCAATGCCAGAAGCAGGTGCTCCAGGGTCGCGTATTCGTGGTGGCGCTCGTTGGCCAAGGTCAGAGCCTGGTGCAGCGCCTTTTCAAGGCTTGTAGAAAATGTTGGCACGTTCAGCTCCTCATTTCTTTTCCATGACGCATTGCAGTGGATGCTGGTGCTCGCGCGCGAAATCCATCACCTGCGTCACTTTCGTTTCGGCCACCTCGTAGGTGAACACACCGCATTCGCCCACACCGTGATTGTGGACATGCAGCATGATCCGCGTGGCGGCCTCTCGGTCCTTCTGGAAGAAACGCTCCAGAATGTGGATCACGAACTCCATAGGCGTGTAGTCGTCGTTAAGGATGAGGACACGGTACAGGCTCGGCTTCTTGGTCTTCGGCTTCGTGCGGGTGATGACGGACGTGCTGCGGTTGGGAGCACCGCTGCCGTTGTCATCTCCTTCTTCCATCCGGACCGGCATGACGATCATTCTAGTCTATTCCCCTTACAAGCAGTCGATGTGCGAACCGCAAATCAGCCGCTCATCCGGAGGACTAATCTAGTGGTTCTTACGGAGATTTTAAGACCCTTGTTTCGCACTGCAATCACAATCGCACGTTAAAGGACAAGATTGACCAGTTTTCTGGTGCGGACCTGACGCGGCAAAGCGCGTGAGCCACAAACGAAAACCGGCCGCAGTCGCCTGCAGCCGGTTTGTTCAGAGCTGGGTGGTTGCGGCGCTGTTACCGATCAGGCGGCAACGGCAGCCTTTGCAGCGGCTGTCGCCTTGGCGACCGGAGCTTCATACGGCTTGTAAGCATCCTTGGCGAGGTCGGCATACATTTCGCCGATCTTGGTCGCCTGGGCGATATAGGATTCATAGGCGGACTTGACGAAGCTGGTCTGCAGCTCGAATGCCGTCTCGACATTCTTGACGCCGGAGAGCTTTTCGATGTGCGATACGCTGTCTTCCAGGGACTTCTTGGAGTAGTCCGTCGCTTCCGTTGCGATGGCCTGCATAGCCTTGGTCACAGAGGCGTAGCTTTTCAGCATCGTGTCCATGGCTTCCTTGCTCTTCTTGTTGGCGTCTTCGAGATTGAACATGGGGCTCTCCTTTTTTCAGACTTCCGATTGGCACAACTTTAGGTGCACTGCACAAAAAGTCAAGTTATTCGCATGGATTGAAAAGATCAGGAAATTGCGACACCCAGATGAAAACAGCTAAGATCAGCCATATTCCTCCAAAGTCCATTGAAAAAACTCGGGAAAAACAAAACCCGGCCTGAAAGATCAGCGCCGGGTGAAATTTATTGCAACGCGGTATAAAAATTTCAGAGGTCGATATCGAGGATCGCCATCGAGAAATTGTAGGACAGCTCGCCGTCCTCGTCATCGCGGAAGACAACGCCCAGAAACTCGTCGCCCAGATAGACTTCTGCCGATTCATCCTTGCGGACGCGCGCCTTGACGACCATGGCCTGGTTGAACGTACGCTTGAAATAGGCTTCGAGCTTTTTGATTTCTTCGGGCTTCAACTGTCTTCTCCGTCAGCGGTTTGATTTTCGCCGCTTCTCGCATGCGGGATTGTTGGATGTAAACCCTAAAGCGGCTGGCTCGAAATTCGTTTCATTCGGCGCGCAGAAATTTCGTCGCGCGTCAGATCTCGAAAGACCCTATCAGCTGGTCCATGGCACGCGATGGCTCGGAGCAGCCGGCCGTGCCGACGACGCGGGCCGGAACGCCGGCAACGGTGGAATTGGGCGGAACTTCCTTCAGAACCACGGAGCCGGCCGCAACACGCGAGCAATGGCCGATATGGATATTGCCGAGAATCTTCGCGCCGGCGCCGATCAGCACGCCATTGCCGATTTTCGGGTGGCGGTCGCTTCCCTCCTTGCCGGTGCCGCCAAGCGTGACGCCGTGAAGAATGGAGACATTGTCACCGATAACAGCTGTTTCGCCGACCACCAGGCCGGTGGCATGATCGAGGAAGATGCCCTTGCCGATGCGGGCGGCCGGATTGATGTCGGTCTGGAAGACGCTGGAGGCGCGGCTCTGCAGGTAAAGGGCGAAATCACGGCGGCCGCGCGCCAGCAGCCAGTTGGCCAGCCGGTGGGTCTGGATCGCGTGAAACCCCTTGAAATAGAGGATCGCTTCCATGAAGCGGGTGCAGGCCGGATCGCGGTCGTAGACAGCCTGGATATCGACCCTCAGGATCGAGCCCCACTCGGGCCAGTCTTCCAACATCTCGTCGAAGGTCTGGCGCAGCAGGTTCGCCTGCAAGTCCGCATGGTCGAGGCGTTCGCAGATACGATAGATAACACTGTCTTCCAGAGAGCGCTGGTTGATGACGGTCGAATAGATGAAGGCAGCCAGAAGCGGATCGAGCTCGGCGGCAAGGCGGGCTTCTTCACGCAAGCTGCCCCAGATCGGGTCCATGACCTTCAGATTGTCAGCAATCCGCAAATTGTCGTTCTGGCGGATTTCGCTTTTGGCGACCATGGCCGCTCTCCTTTATTCCATCTGACTTGCCCGTATATAGGGCAAAAGCTGTTCTACATAAATGGGGCAACGCGCAAATGACAGCTGCGTCATCTGAACATCCGAAGGATGGGGTTAACGCGCCCCTATTCCGGCCAGAAACTCCAGCGCGGCTTTCTTGAAAACCCGGTCGCCGACGGCCAGCATGTGGTCGCGGCCGGGGATGTCGATGGCGCGGGCATCCTGCATCAGGGCGGCCAGTTCCTGGCCCGATCCGGCAATATCATCCTTTGTGCCAACGCCGATCAGCACCGGCACATCGATGCGGCCGATGTCGTCAACGGAAATCAGATCGCGCGACGTGCTGATGCAGGCGGCCAGTGCCAGCCGGTCGCTCTTCGTCTGGTCGGCAAAGGCGCGGAACATGCGGCCGCGCTCATGGGTGACCTCGTCCAGCGACGGGGCTAGAAGCGCGTCGGCAATCGGGTCCCAGTCGCCAACGCCGGTGACCATGCCGATGCCGAGACCGCCGAGAACGAGCGAGCGCACCCGTTCAGGATGACGCAGGGCGAGAAAGGCCGAGATGCGGGCGCCCATCGAATAGCCCATGACATGGGCTTCCGGGATGCCGAGGTGATCGAGGAGGGCTGCGGCATCATCGGCCATCGCCTGGGCATGATAGAGCGACGGATCGTGGGGCTTGGCGCTGGCGCCGTGGCCGCGATTGTCGATGGCGATGACCCGGTAGCCGGCATCACCCAGCGTCTTCAACCAGCTGGGAAACACCCAGTTGACGCTGGCGCTGGAGGCAAAGCCGTGAATGAGGATGATCGGATCGCCCGAGGGATTGCCCTCGTCGAAAAACGCCAGTTCAAGACCCTCGTGCAGGAAACGTGAAAATGTGGGCGGTGTGAGGTTCATGGGCTTGCTGTCCTGTTGGCTTCGTCCGGCGGCGGGGTGCGAGCAAATTCTCTAATGGGCAGACGGTTTTGCGTCTACACATTTGGCGCGAAGGGCTCTAATGTCGGGCGCAAAGAGATTATCCATCGGAGACTTTACATGGCCGGCCACACCATTCCGCATTTCCAGAACGACGACGGTCACGCGATGATCGAGATCGGCGTGAAGGAATTCATGTGTGTCGGCGCGTCCTCTCCCTATGATCATCCGCATATTTTCATCGACATGGGCGACGACAACGAAAAGGTCTGCTCCTATTGTTCGACGCTCTATCGCTACAATCACAGCCTCAAGGCGACGCAGACCAATCCGGCCGGCTGCACCTTCATCGTTCACGCAGCCTGAGCGGCTGGACGGCCGGCGGACCTGAAGCATGAGCATCCGCTCCGCCGCGATTGCCGGCGCCGGTATTGCCGGGCTGACGGCAGCCCTAGCGCTGGCGGCAAAAAACATCCGCGTCGAGATCTTTGAACAGACGGCGGTGCTGAGCGAGGCCGGTGCCGGCCTGCAGCTTTCGCCGAACGCAACGCGCATTCTCGACCGTTTGGGCCTGCTATCAGCGCTTGAAGCAGCCTGGATCGAGCCCGATTTCATCACGCTCACCTCTGGAGACAATCTCCGCACAATCGCCACCGTGCCCGCCGGTTCCTTTGCCCGAAAGCGCTGGGGCGCGCCCTATGGCGTCCTGCACAGGGCGACCCTGCAGCGCGTGCTGCTGGACGCGGTCGAAAACCATCCGCTCTGCCGTCTGAATCGGGGCTGCAAGCTCACGACCGCCGATCCTGCCGAGATTGCGGCTGTCACAGGCATGCCGCCTGATCTGGTCATCGGTGCGGATGGTGTGTGGTCGCAGATGCGGGCTTTTGTTCCGGGCACGGCGCTGCCCCGCTTTTCCGGCCATGTCGCCTGGCGGTTCATGGTGGCGGCGTCCGATCAACCATCGTTTTTATCGCCGGACAGGGTCTCGGCGTTTCTCGGAGCCAGAAGCCATCTGGTCGCCTATCCGCTGAAGGAAACCGGCGGTTTCAACGTCGTGGCAATCTTTCACGGCAGCACGTCCGAGCGCGATTGGAGCCTACCTGCCGGGGACATCGGACATGCCGCGCTTCTGGCGGCATTCTTGGGTTGGCATCCGCAGCTCCTGTCGATGCTGAGGGAGGCTGCCGCGCCGACCCTGTGGCCGCTCTACGACGTGTCAGACGGGCCTTGGCAGGACGGACGTTCTACGGTGCTGATCGGCGATGCGGCGCATGCGATGATGCCGTTTGCCGCCCAGGGTGCGGCCATGGCGATCGAGGACGCGTTCGAGCTGGCGGCGCTGGTGGCGGCAAGGCCCCTGCCCGCAGCGCTGACATCCTTCGAACAGCAGCGGCGGCCGCGGGTCGCCAAGGTGCGCGCCCGGGCGGCCTTCAACCGTTTCGCCTACCATGCGCGAGGCCCCATCCGTCTTGGGCGGGACCTCGTCCTGTCGTTGCGCTCGCCGGAAAGCCTGGCGGCCGATTTCGACTGGCTCTACGGCTATGATTCCGAGGGCTGATCAGACGGTGGGCCAATCAGACGGCGCGCGCAGCAGCAAGACCGGCCTCGATGTCGCGGCGCAGATCGACGGCATCTTCCAGGCCGATCTGCAGGCGCAGGACCGGACCTTCGGACGGCGCCTTGCAGATCTTGCGGTCGGAGAGGCCGACATGCACGGCAAGGCTTTCGTAGCCGCCCCAGGAATAGCCGAGGCCGAACAGCTTCAGCGCATCGAGGAAGGCATGGGCTTTGGCCTTGAACCGGTCGGGGCTGCCACCGTCGAGCACGATCGAGAAAATGCCGGTGGAGCCGCAGAAATCGCGCTTGAAAAGCTCATGGCCGGGAAAGCTCGGCAGGGCCGGATGCAGGACGCGGGCGACATCCTCGACACCCTCAAGCCATTCGGCCAGTTTCAGCGTGCTTTCCTGATGGCGCTCGAGCCTGACCCCCATGGTGCGTAGGCCGCGCAGGATTTGATAACTGTCATCGGGAGAAGCGCAGATGCCAAGCGTGATATTGGCATCCTTCAGCCGGTCCCAATGGGCGGCATTGGCCGAGACGGTGCCCAGCAGAACGTCGGAATGGCCGGACGGGTACTTGGTTGCCGCATGAATCGAGACATCGACGCCGTGATCCATCGGCTTGAAATAGAGCGGCGTCGCCCAGGTGTTGTCCATGGTGACGACGCAGCCGTGTTTGTGGGCAACAGTCGAAATCGCGCCGATATCCTGCATCTCGAACGTGTTGGAGCCCGGCGCTTCGGTGTGGACCAGCTTCGTGTTCGGCTTGATCAGCGCCTCGATGCCAGCGCCGATCATCGGGTCGTAATAATCGACCGAGACGCCAAGGCGCTTCAACATCGTGTCGCAGAAATTGCGCGTCGGGAAATAGACCGAATCGACGATCAGCGCATGGTCGCCGGACGACAGGTAGGCCAGAAACGGCACGGTGACGGCGGCAAGGCCTGATGGCACGAGGATGGTGCCGGCAGAGCCTTCGAGCGCATTGATCGCCTCGCAGAGCGCGTCCGTCGTCGGCGTGCCGCGCGTGCCATAGGTGTATTTCTGGCCGCGTGTTTCCATCGTCCGTGCATCGGAAAAAAGCACCGTCGAGGCATGCACCACCGGCGGGTTGACGAAACCGAAATAGTCGCGCGGATCGTTGCCTGTATGCGCCAGTCTCGTGTTGATGCCGGCGCCGCTCAAAATGCTCGTCTTGTCTGTCATCAGGTCATTCCGTTTGAAATAAAGTCCGCCGACTTGTGGCATGCGGGCGTGAGCGGTCAAGTTCAATCTCGGGGCTGCAAGGGTCTGTTTGTGTACTCCAGCATCGATCCAGACCCTTTTCTGGGCATCATCTGCACGAAATTCCACCAAAAAGCCTGTTTTTCGAACGGAAATCAGGAAATTAGCTTTATAGCCCAGAAAATCGGCAACGTGTCTTGACCCCCGGACATTTTGAGCATGAGATAGGTCCCACTCGCGCCAGGAGGGTGGCGGGGGCCGCATGTTTCGCCTTCAAGGGCTGTAAGCTGCGGGACGAACAAGATAACAAAAAAGGGTTTTAAAAAATGGCAAGAATGATCATGGCAGCTCTCGCGGGCGCTGCCGTCATGGCAATCGGCACACATGCCGCTTCGGCCACGACACTCGACGACGTCAAGGCAAAGGGTTTCGTCCAGTGCGGCGTGAACTCGGGTCTGGCCGGTTTCTCGGCACCGGACGCATCGGGCAACTGGAGCGGTCTTGACGTTGATTACTGCAAGGGCATCGCAGCCGCCATCTTCGGCGATCCGACCAAGGCCAAGTACACGCCGACCTCTGCAAAGGACCGTTTCCCGGCTCTGCAGTCCGGCGAAGTCGACGTTCTGACGCGCAACACGACCTGGTCGCTCAGCCGCGACACCGCGCTCGGCTTCAACTTCCGTGCCGTCAACTATTATGACGGCCAGGGCTTCATGGTCCGCAAGGCACTGAATGTCAAGTCGGCTCTCGAACTGTCCGGCGCCGCTGTCTGCGTCCAGTCGGGCACGACCACCGAGCTGAACCTGGCCGACTATTTCAAGGCCAACAACCTTCAGTACAATCCGGTCGTCTTCGAAAAGCTCGAAGAAGTGAACGCCGCCTATGATGCCGGCCGTTGCGACGTCTACACGACCGACCAGTCGGGCCTCTATTCGCTGCGCCTGACGCTGGCTGCTCCTGATGATCACATCATCCTTCCGGAAATCATCTCCAAGGAGCCGCTCGGACCGGCCGTTCGTCAGGGTGACGACCAGTGGTTCGACATCGTGACCTGGGTTCATTACGCCATGGTCAACGCGGAAGATTTCGGCATCACCTCGGCCAACGTCGAAGAGATGAAGAAGTCGACCAACCCGGACATCCAGCGCTTCCTTGGCGTTGAGGCAGACAGCAAGATCGGCACCGATCTCGGCCTGACCAACGACTGGGCCGTCAACATCATCAAGGCTGTCGGCAATTATGGCGAAGCGTTCGAGCGCAACGTCGGTCCGGCCAGCCCGTTGAAGATCGAGCGTGGCCTGAACGCACTGTGGAACAAGGGCGGCCTGCAGTACTCGCCGCCGGTTCGTTGATATCAGCTTGAATACTGGCAAAGCGGCTTCGGCCGCTTTGCTTTCCTAAAAAGAATGAAACGCCCAGCATAGGGTGTTCAAGGGGAAAAGAGGCAATGAATGACCGTTGACGCCACGACTCCGTCCGGCAAGGCTCGCCCGGCAGGCTCAATTCTGAACGATCCAAAATTTCGCGGCTACGCCTATCAGGGCATCACGCTTCTGCTGCTCGTACTGTTCATCTACTGGGTGAGCGTCAACACGATCGCGAACCTCCAGCGCGCCAATATCGCCTCCGGCTACGGGTTCCTCAACAGCCGCGCCGGCTTCGACGTCGGACAATCGCTGATCGCCTACTCTTCCGATTCGACCTACGGCCGCGCCCTGGTCGTCGGCTTCTTCAACACGCTGCTGGTCGCCTTCTGCGGCATCATCACCGCGACGATCATCGGCTTTCTGGTCGGCATCGGCCGGCTGTCGCACAACTGGCTGATCGCCAAGCTGTCGATGCTCTATGTGGAAATCTTCCGCAACATTCCGCCGCTGCTGGTCATCTTCTTCTGGTACAGCGGCGTTCTCGCCGTCATGCCGCAGGCCAAGGAGGCGCTGCAGCTGCCGCTCAACGTCTTTGTCAGCAATCGCGGCGTCGCCTTCCCGAAGCCGATCTTCGAAAGCCTGACGCAGTTCACCTTCTATGCCTTCGTCCTTGGCGTCATCGCCAGTTTCTTCATCGCCCGGTTTGCGCGCAAGCGTCAGATGGCGACCGGACAGGGCTTTCCGCTGCTGCCGACCGTGCTTGGTCTGGTCATCGGCCTGCCGGTGCTGGTGTTTCTCATCACCGGCATGCCGCTGTCCTTCGACGTGCCGATCGCCGGCAAGTTCAACCTGACAGGCGGTTCGGTCATCGGGCCGGAATTCCTGTCGCTGTTCCTGGCATTGTCCTTCTACACGGCCTCCTTCATCGCCGAAATCGTGCGCGCCGGTATTCGCGGCGTCAGCAAGGGCCAGACGGAAGCGGCCCATGCGCTCGGCATCCGGCCGGGTCTCACCACACGGCTTGTGGTCATCCCGCAGGCCATGCGCATCGTCATTCCGCCGCTCACCAGCCAGTATCTCAACCTGACGAAGAACTCGTCGCTGGCCATTGCCATCGGTTATGCGGATCTGGTCGCCGTCGGCAACACGGTGCTCAACCAGACGGGTCAGGCGATCGAGGTCGTGACCATCTGGCTTATCGTCTATCTGACGATCAGCTTGACGACGTCGATGTTCATGAACTGGTTCAACGCCAAGATGGCATTGGTGGAGAGATAAGATCATGACGACACAAACCATCAACTTCGTACGTCAGGACATGCTGACCCAGGAACCGCCACCGGGCCTTGAAAAGGGTTTCGTGGCCTGGGCCCGCAAGAACCTATTCGCCACGCCGAAAGATTCGGTGCTGACGATCATTGCCTTCCTCGTTCTCGCCTGGCTGCTGCCACCGGCCATCAAGTGGCTGTTCATCGATGCCTCCTGGACCGGCGGTGGACGCGGCGTCTGCGCCACGGCCGCACAAGGCGGCTCGCAGCCGGAAGGCTGGAGCGGCGGGTGCTGGGCTTTCGTCGGGGCCAAGTTCGACCAGTTCATGGTCGGCCGCTATCCGGTTGCCGAGCGCTGGCGGCCGCTGCTGGTCGCCATCCTCTTCGTCGTGCTCTTGATCCCGATGCTGATGCCGAAGGTGCCGCACAAGATTCTCAATGCGGCGCTGCTCTTCGTCGCCCTGCCGATCCTGTCGTTCATCCTGCTGCTCGGCGGCGTCTTCGGCCTCGAATTCGTCGAAACCCCGCTCTGGGGCGGCCTGATGGTGACGCTGATCCTCTCCTTCGTCGGCATCGTCGTGTCCCTGCCCTTCGGCATTGCACTGGCGCTCGGGCGGCGGTCGCACATGCCTGTCATCCGGATGATCTGCACGATCTTCATCGAAATCGTGCGCGGCATCCCGCTGATCACGGTTCTGTTCATGGCCAGCGTCATGCTGCCGCTGTTCCTGCCGCAGGGCATGACGGTGGACAAGTTTCTGCGCGCGCTGATCGGCGTGTCCTTCTTCGCATCCGCCTACATGGCCGAAGTCATCCGCGGCGGCCTGCAGGCTATCCCCAAGGGTCAGGGCGAAGGCGCCGATTCGCTGGGTCTGAGCTATTGGCAGAAAATGCGGCTGATCATCCTGCCGCAGGCGCTGAAGCTGGTCATCCCGGGCATCGTCAACACGTTCATCGGCCTGTTCAAGGATACGTCGCTCGTGTCGATCATCGGCATGTTCGACCTTCTCGGCATCGTTCGCCTGAACTTCTCCGATTCCAACTGGGCCTCGCCCGTCACACCGCTTTCGGGCCTGATCTTTGCAGGCTTCGTCTTCTGGATCTTCTGCTTCGGCATGTCGCGCTATTCGGGGTTCATGGAACGCCTGCTCGACAAAGGCCACAAACGATAACTCTCAAGGGGAAAACAACAAATGGCAACTGAAGCCGCAACCTCGAAAATGGAAGTTTCCGCCACGGACGTCGCCGTCGAAATCGTCGGCATGAACAAGTGGTACGGTGACTTTCACGTTCTGCGCGATATCAACCTGAAGGTCATGCGCGGCGAGCGCATCGTCATTGCCGGCCCGTCGGGCTCCGGCAAGTCGACGATGATCCGCTGCATCAACCGGCTCGAAGAACACCAGAAGGGCAATATCTTCGTTGACGGCATCGAGCTTACCAACGATCTGAAGAAGATCGACGAAGTGCGCCGCGAAGTCGGCATGGTGTTCCAGCACTTCAACTTGTTCCCGCACCTGACGATTCTCGAAAACTGCACGCTGGCGCCGATCTGGGTGCGCAAGATGCCGAAGAAGCAGGCCGAGGAAGTGGCGATGCACTTCCTGAAGCGCGTAAAAATCCCCGAGCAGGCCAACAAGTATCCGGGTCAGCTGTCCGGCGGTCAGCAGCAGCGCGTGGCGATTGCCCGCTCGCTCTGCATGAACCCGCGCGTCATGCTGTTCGACGAGCCGACCTCGGCGCTCGATCCGGAAATGATCAAGGAAGTTCTCGATACGATGGTCGGCCTTGCAGAAGAAGGCATGACCATGCTGTGCGTCACCCACGAAATGGGCTTTGCCCGCCAGGTCGCCAACCGCGTCATCTTCATGGATCAGGGCCAGATCGTCGAACAGAACGAACCCGCCGCCTTCTTCGACAACCCGCAGCACGAACGCACAAAACTGTTCCTCAGCCAGATTCTGCATTAGGCTTGGACGGACTGCGCAAAACACAAAGCCGCCTGGAGCGATCCTGGCGGCTTTTTTGTGTCTTGTTTTGTGGCCGGGCGATGCTTCCACCTTGACGTCGAATGCTGACACGGACGGAGATCATTGTTGTAAATGGCGTCTCAGAAAATGGCGACCCCTGCAGGAATCGAACCTGCGACAACCTGCTTAGAAGGCAGGTGCTCTATCCAGCTGAGCTAAGGGGCCGTCTTTAAGCGGCCAGACCGCCATGCTGGCGCGATCTGGAACCACTCGGGGTTTTGTCAGTGTGTCCAGGGCTGCGTGCGGGTGAAGCGGAAGTTATCCGGGTAAGACACGTTCTTGCGTGTGGCTTCCTTCGGCTCGATGACGCGGAATGCGATGCCGTTGCGCTCGGCATAGGCAACAGCAAGTTCCTGCGTATCGAAGGTCAGCTTCAGCTGCTGGCGGGTATCGCCGGAGCTGGTGTAGCCCATGATCGGATCGATCGTGCGCGGCTTTTCCGCATCAAATTCGAGAATCCAGAGATGCGTCTTGGCCTTGCCAGACTGCATGGCTGTCTTCGCGGGACGGTAAATTTTGGCGGACATCGTGATTGCACCCGTTCCAGTTTTCCGGACGGTCAGCACCTGCGCTATCCGCCCAATGCCATCTTGCTCTTCAAAGCCGGGATCGCAAGCCCATGTGCGCGGCTTTTGAAGAAATCCGCCTGCGAAGTGGTCGGAGTGGAGAGATTCGAAATCGGCTAAATCGTTGAATTTCAACACTTTTTTTACGCACTTTGTAAGCTTGTAATGCACTGACCTTTGTATCGAAGTCGATGGTCTTTTGCCCGATATCAGGGATGCGATCAACTGGTATTTTCAGTTTCGCTCTTTCAGCCGTTTATGGGTATGTTCAAACAACAACTGATATCAGGAATTGCGCAATTTGAGTTACCGTTTCCACAACGGCGTCGATTGCCGCGCGGACTTTTTCAGGATGCTCATACATCCAATAAGCACCCAGCGGCGCGCCCCAGGTGATCACACCGTCAACTCCAGCGTCTAACTTTTTGCCGATCCACAACATGATTGATCCAGCAATATTTCGTAGCGACGATGCATGCGCTTGCAGCGTTACGGGGTTGGGATCAGGTTTGCCAACTTCCATTCTTATTTCGGTGGAGAGTTCGACCACCGCATTCAACTGGTTGGCAGAAATGGGCTCAGGTTCGACGAGTTCCGGCGGCCGATTATGGCTTCGAGGCGGGAGGCTATCGCGGTAATTCTGCACCGAAGATTCAAGGGTATCCAGTCGAGCATTCAGCTCACTATAAAACTTAGCAAGTGCTTCTAAATCAACTCCTACTCGTGTGAAGTTTGAACCTCCAAACTTGAAATCAGAAAAATTGGAAGCGGCCGTTGAAGTTGTCGACGCGGTGATACCGCGTCCTAGCTCATCGGTTATTACCCTTCCATGTTCATCCGTAATAAAAGCCTCACCGGGCGGCCGATTGTCCGTTCGGCGAGTGGTTGTCTTGGTGTAGTCCTCTTCTGATCCGGACAGATTCCAATCTTCAACCATACCCGGTTCGTTCAGATCTAAAATTTCTCCGTCATCGAAGGAGTCAGATATGTCGGGTAGCGGATCGCTAATCGCGTAGAAACTGTCATCTTCTGGATAGGGATCATCGAAAACGACTCTGGTCGCTTCGCGATGAAACTCCCCCGGCGAGACGCCCAGCGCGTCCAAGAGGTCGCGGTCAGTGTTCTCTGCAAATCGAACGAAATAGCCTTGTAATACGCCACTGGGATTTCTGACTTCCTCTAAACCCCAATCAACATTCTCTAGCAGCTCGACACTGACCTGCCATTCGTACGCGATGGCCTGCGCTTCCTGATCTAAATCCATCGCTGTTCTGCCCTACCAGATTTTCGACCAACGCTTAAAGACTGCAACATCGGCCCTGCTGAGCCTAAACCATTCGCCACGCGTTCGCTTTTCCGAAAAACGTTTGTGCCAATACGCTTAGACGCCTGACGGATCATCCGTCAAAATCGAATGAACGAGTTCGATTTCCTGAGGCAACTCGATCTGGATCTGTCGGCCTCTCTTACTCAACGAGCTCGTAAATCCGATCTTATAATCATTGCCATGCCGCTGCATGTATACATAGCCGGAGGGAAACTTATCCTCTGCGATTTCAACCGAAGCGGCTCTTGGGGTTCGGGTTGATAGATATTGCCGAGCGTTTGCGACCACATCAGTTTCGCCGAGGCCTTCAGCGTAGGTTACAAGAGCTTCAGCGAGCTCGACCATATTCCATCGCTTTCCTATGGTTTTGCGGTTTGGCGCGTCGGGTCGCCGGGTCGTTTCAAAAGCCAAGTCTCCGGTCGTTGGAAATCGGCCAATGGCTTTTGAGATTTCTAAAACAGAGCTCAGAATCTTCTCGTCGCTGAATGCCTTATTTAGAACGTTTGGAGCAAACCCCGCCTCACCCAAGGCATCCGCCCAAGTGCGCCAGATCGGTCCAAGCAGTTTATGCCGTTTGATTCCTGTCTCAGCTTCAAACCGCTCTACACCGGGCGGTTTGCCATCGTTCCGCTGTGCAAGCGCGACGATTTTTTTAATCACCTCATCTCGAATCTGGTCGTTGTTCATTCTGCGGCTTAGTCCAGTTTGCGAGCCGGTATACTGCCTGTTGCCAATCGTCCCGAATATGCGAGATTGCAACCGGGAAGTCGATGATGTCCGGTTAGGTTGCGGGAGAATCAATGCGTGTCATTTTATTGATAGCCATGGGGCTAATACTAGCGTCATGCAACAACAGCACTTCCGCCTCGTGGAAGGAGACCTCGTCGACGTCGTATGAAGGTCGGTTTGAGCGCGCAAAGGCGATTTGCAACGGTCGCGCTGGTGAAACGCAGGTCGCTGCGGGCAGGTTGTGGATCGCCGGTGCTATCGGAGCTAGCAGCACCTTCAACGCTTGCATGGCCGAGCAGGGTTTCACCCGAACGGATAAAACGCTTAGCCTCGACTGATGAGGTCCAACTATCTACAGGGAAATGTTATCTCAGCTGCTGAGATCATAACAAGCGGAAGTTTTTCAAGCTCAATGTCATGATACGATGGCATGGCTTTAAGAGTGTGCTCCAACATAAGACGCCATTGCGGGCCTGCGACGGTAGCGTTTGGCGGCGGACAGAAGATTCCCGGCCCATTGTCGTTGGCGTAGTCGTTTGCCCACATGAGCGTTGTCCCGATCGTCTCAATTCTTTCATTGAGCCAAGCTTGGTTTGCTTTTGTAAGGGCGCTAGCAACGGTGTATTGCTCCTTCGCGCAGGCGCTGCCAAAGGACATCGCATAGAGCGCTATTACGAGAAATTTCAACAAAACTGGTTCTCCCTGCCTGCTGAGATCATTGCTGACTTGCGCGCGACAAGCAATTAAAACCCGCCGATCTTCATTGGGGAGCTCTTCTCAGCATACCGAGCAGCCAGCGCAGCCGCCAAAACGATCGGCGGGCCCTTATGGCGCGCGTAGCCAGCAGCCCGCTGCAGGAATCGAAGATGGTGAGGTGACAATGAAGCTCTTCTTTGGCGGTCGGCACGGACCAAGCGGTTCACGCAGCAACATGTCGGCAACAGCGGCT
The DNA here is from genome assembly GCA_030655075.1 of Pararhizobium sp. Taxonomy (GTDB): domain Bacteria; phylum Pseudomonadota; class Alphaproteobacteria; order Rhizobiales; family Rhizobiaceae; genus JAURWE01. The sequence continues at coordinate 72,282 of JAURWE010000034.1, read as the reverse complement.
CACGGCTCGGGCTAGACCCGGGCGACCTAAAGCATGTTACTTGAAAACGGATTCACGCAATGCGCTTTCGATCTTTGTTTTTATGCATGTCCTTAGCCCAAAACCGCGCGCACTTTTGGGAGACATGCATTAGCGCCCGTTCATTCTTGCAAATATGCGAGGAGTTGTCTGTGCTTATGTGGGGCACGTCCGACCCCCGTTTGTAAGGCCGAGCGGACATAGGACACCGAGACCGGTATCCTCCCAGACTTTCAAGCACTTGGATGACAAGGAAGTGGTCGGAGTGGAGAGATTCGAACTCCCGACCCTCTGGTCCCAAACCAGATGCGCTACCAGGCTGCGCTACACTCCGTTACTCGCTTGCCGCCCGGAGATACACACTTCCCCCCTCGCCTGCAACAGCTAAATTGCTGCAATTGCTGAGAGGATGGCAAGCGGCCGGCGTCAGGGCTTCGGCTTGGCGGTATTCTTGTCGATCCGGGCGCTCTGCACCTTGTTGCCGGGTTTCAATCCGAGTTTCTTGGCGATGCCGGCGTTGAGTTCGAGCACGTAGAGCACAGGTACTTTCGAATCGATGACGGCTTCCGACAGCGGTTCGGCGTTCTGGTGGATGGTGCGGATGACGCCCTTCTGGTCGATGAAGAGCATGTCGAGCGGCAGATAGGTGTTTTTCATCCACATCAGCACGCCGCGGGAACGGCCGAAATCAAACAGCATGCCGCGATCGGCATCCATCTGCTTGCGATACATCAGGCCCTGCTGGCGCTGCATGTTGTCGAGCGCCAGTTCGACGGTGAACTCATGCACCTTGCCCTTGGCGGTGGTGATCTTCAGGGGCTCGCTGGTGAACTCTACCTCAGCCTTGACCGGCACCAGACCGGCAAGCAACAAAAAAAGCGCCAGAAAGGCGCTCTTGACGATATGAAGGGCTGAGGCAGTCATCAATGGGACCTGTTGACCGGGCCGGTCACGTCGGGGTGGATTTCGGCAGCCATCAGGCCCTTGTCGCCATCGCCGAAGCGCACCAGAACCGTCTGGCCGGGCCGCAGTTCGGTCAGGCCGAAGCGGCGCAGGGTTTCCATATGGATGAAAATGTCTTCGGTGCCCTCGCCGCGCGTCAGGAAGCCAAAACCCTTGGTGCGGTTGAACCATTTGACCAGAACCCGCTCCAGCCCGCTGGTCGGCGAGACCTGCACGTGGGTCTTTACCGGCGGCAGCTGCGAGGGATGCACGGCGGTCGATGTGTCCATGGAAAGAATGCGGAAGGCCTGATAGCCGCGGTCGCGCTTCTGGATCAGGGCGACGATGCGCGCACCTTCGAGAACCGTCTGGTAGCCGTCGCGGCGCAGGCAGGTGACGTGCACCAGCACATCCTGCATGCCATTGTCAGGCACGATGAAACCGAAACCCTTGGCGACGTCGAACCACTTGATCACGCCGGTGATCTCGAGAAGATCGACCGCGTCGGCCGCGAAGTCGTCCTGCTCGGAGATTTCCGTCGATGAAATCCTGTTCGCCATGATCCGCCAGCCCCTCGATTACGCGTCACACTGTTACGGTTAACTGATTCTTGACGATGAGAATAACATCGTCCCAGCCTTGCTGCGCAAGCCCTAGTTTCAAAATTGCTTGGAATGCTTTGTAGCCTTCGAGGCTTGCCTCTGGCTTGATCTGGCCTATTTTGTCGGGGCATCCAGCAAAGCGAGGATATTACAATGCGTTACCTTCACACGATGGTCCGGGTCAAGAATCTGGACGATGCGCTTCACTTCTATTGCAACCTCTTCGGCCTTGTGGAAACACGCCGCTACGAGAATGAAAAGGGCCGGTTTACCCTGGTTTTCCTCGCCGCGAGTGAAGACATCGAGACCGCCAAGGCCAGTGCCTCGCCCTGCCTGGAGCTGACCTACAACTGGGATACGGAAGATTACGCCGGCGGGCGCAACTTCGGCCACCTTGCCTACCAGGTCGACGATATCTACGCCACCTGCCAGCAGCTGATGGACAATGGCGTCATCATCAACCGCCCGCCGCGCGACGGCCACATGGCCTTCGTGCGGTCGCCGGATGGAATCTCGATCGAGATCCTGCAGAAGGGCGAGAACCTGCCGTCGCAGGAGCCCTGGGCCTCGATGGCCAATACAGGCGTCTGGTAAGGTCCGCGCAATGCCAACACACGACAATAAAGCCATGATGTGATTCACTATTTCAGATGATTCTAATGGGAACGCCACGCCGGATCTTGATGTCCGGTGCGATATCCGGAGGCTCTTGCCACGAATTGTCCAATATTTGCGTGCAGAGCCGCTTTGTCGGTGTTGGTTTACTTTTGGGGCGCCGTTCTTTACAGATTCACACCGAACGTTAACGACTGCGAAGTTACGCGCATTCCGGGGCATCTTTTGCGGATGGCCCGGCTTTCAAAAGGACACGGACGGCAAGCCCCGATCAAGGGCCGCCGTGCAGTGTGAATGAATACGAAACCGGAGACGTGTCGTTGCCAAACCCGCAGGACCCTGCAGCCATGATGAGCCTCGTGCGTCGAGGATCCTTGATCGCTGCGTCCCTGTTTGTCCTGTCGGGCTGCGTATCCGCAACGTCCGATCAGGCGCTGGTCGAGCCCTTGCCGACGGCATCCGCCGCCGCTACTGCCGAGGCCGATCCATCTCAACAATCCGTGCCTGCCGGCGAGAATGCCGTTGCAACGGCATCCGATGTCTCCGGCCAGCAACAACAGCAGCAGGCCGATGCGGCCGCGAATGCGACTGCGCAGCAGAGCGGCCAGGTGCCTCTCGGCGACGCCAGCCAGCTTGCAGCGCTGACGATGCAGCCGAACGGCGTCAAGGCCAACAGCAGCAGCATCTATGCCGTCCAGAGCCCGACCGGCGAGGCACTGCCGGAAACCGCCGTCGGCTCGGACGGCGAAACCTATACGTCGCCGTCCCGCGTTCCCCTTCCCGGCTTCAACACGGCCAAGCGCAGCCTGTATCAGGCCGATCCTGAAGCTGCCGCCGACGTGCCGCTGACGGCGCAGCAGGACCAGCAGGTTGCGGCTGTCGCAACGACGGACCAGCAGCGGGCCGGTCTCGAGCCGCTTGCCGGCGAACAGGCAGTGGCAGACGATGCGCAGCGGCAGGAAATGATCGTTCTTCCCGTCAACGCGGAGCAGCAGGCTGCGGCGAACGCTGCAGAGAACGCACAGGCCGTTCCAACGTCCGAGCTTGTGCCCGAGGCTGCGGCCGAGGAAGAGAAGCGGCCGAAGAAATTCACCCTTGCCAGCTTCTTCGGTGGCAAGAAGAAGCAAGAAAAGAAATTCAACAAGAATCGCTTCGGCGAGCAGGCAGCAACGCGGACGATCTCGGTTGAAAATCCTGCGGCCGTCCAGACGGCGTCTCTCACCGGCACCGATCTGCCAGGCGTCAAGGTCAATTCGATGTTTGCGACGACCACCGACGAGCCGGCCTTTGCCGGCGGTTACGAAGACGAGAACGATGGGACAAAACCCGTCGAGATCGCCGCCCTGCCCGGCCTTGCCCGGCTGGCGCCGAACGGCCTGTGGATGCAGACGGAGCGGGTCGAGAGCGGATGTTTCAAACCCGAACTGCTGACGGTGCTCAAGGGCATCGAACGGCATTATGGCCGCAAGCTGATGGTGACCTCCGGTTTCCGCGGTGAAAAGAGCAACCGCCGCAAGGGTGGCGTCCGCCACTCGCTGCACACGGTCTGCGCGGCCGCCGATATCCAGATTGCCGGTGTCGGCAAGTGGGAATTGGCCGCCTATCTGCGCACGATGCCAAACCGCGGTGGTGTCGGGACGTATTGCCATACGGAATCGGTGCACATCGATATTGGCGACCCGCGCGACTGGAATTGGCGCTGCCGCCGCCGCAAGTGAGCAGCGGAATCAGCACTGGTTGCTGACGCAACGCAGCATCCAGCGCGTTGCATGACAGTCATGAGGCGGCATTTGCACCGTCAAATGCTTTTCACAAGCCTCTGTTTTTCCTCAGCTTTTATTACCTCTCGTCGCGTTTCGATTTTTTCTGGAAAAACGTGTTTTGAAGCTTGCGGAAATCAGAGTGCCTGACTATAAAGCGGCCACACAGCGCTTGCGCCCTTCGTCTATCGGTTAGGACACCAGATTTTCATTCTGGGAAGAGGGGTTCGACTCCCCTAGGGCGTACCACTGTGCTTCTTCAAATCCATGGCGGAATTGAATGCGGACCTGCCGGCCACGGCGGTTTTCGCAGGGCTTCGGCTCTGCGTTTCCGCACCGATCGCTGATGGCCGCTGGCTGTTTCAAAACATTGTTTTTACCGCAAAAAATCGTGAAAAACATCCGATTGGCGCTTGCGGCTTTCCAACCCTCTGACTATAAGACGCCCACCTGATGCGCCCTTCGTCTATCGGTTAGGACACCAGATTTTCATTCTGGGAAGAGGGGTTCGACTCCCCTAGGGCGTACCAGGTTTTCCCCCGCATCACCCTATGACAGTCGGCTCAGAATGCCTTGGCGGCATCGAGCACGCGCAGCTGCACGCGCCGTGTGCCCTGCCACTGGTCGGCCGAGAGCGAGCCTGCGACATGGATCGCCTGGCCGCGTGATGCCAGCAGGAAGGCGCCGAGCGGCGTGTCGAGCGCGCGGAACGAAATGCCCTTGATCCTCGAGCCGTCAGGACCTTCCAGCGTTATCTTGATATGGTTGGCGCCGACCTGGCGCGCGTCTGTGAGGCGATGGGCCGGCAGCGCGAAGATCGGCTGCGGGTGACCCGAACCGTAGGGTCCGGCATGTTCCAGCTGGTCGATCAATGCCAGATTGGCGCCGCCTGCCCCCATGGCACCGTCGATCTTCAGAGTTTCGATCGCCACCAGATCCTTGACCGTGCGTTCGGCCTTTTCCTCGAAGAAATGCCTGAGCTTGCCAAGATTGGCCCGCTCCACCGTCAGGCCCGCAGCCATGGCGTGGCCACCGCCTTTGACCAGCAGGCCGGCATCGACGGCGGAACGCACCATGCGGCCCATGTCGAAGCCGCTGATCGAGCGGCCGGAGCCGGTGCCCTTGCCGGACAGATCGAAAGAGATGGCAAAGGCCGGACGGCGGAATTTTTCCTTGAGACGGGCGGCGAGCAGACCGACGACGCCAGGATGCCAGTTTTCGCGTGCGGTGATGATCACGGAGGCCGCATCGCCATTGCCGTATTCGGCCAGCGCTTCCGCTTCTGCTTCGGCCAGCATGACCGCCTCGATCGCCTGGCGCTCGCGGTTGAGGTCGTCCAGCCGGGCTGCGATCTCGTCGGCCTCGGATGTGTCCTCCAGCGTCAGCAACCGGCTGCCGAGCGCGGCATCGCCAATGCGGCCGCCGGCGTTGATGCGCGGGCCGACGAGGAAGCCGAGATGATAGGGCGTCACCGGCCCGCCGATGGCTGCCTTGCGGAACAGGGCGGCAAGGCCGGCATTGCCCATGTGGCGCGCCGCCACCAGCCCCTTGACCACATAGGCGCGGTTCAGCCCTTTCAGCGGCACGACATCGCAGACGGTGGCCAGCGCCACGAGGTCGAGCAGGCCGAGCAGGTCGAACGACTGGATTTTGCTCTCACCCGCCTCGCGCAGCAACCGCGATATGCCGACCAGAACCATGAAGACGACGCCTGCCGCGCAGAGATGCCCCTGCCCCGACAGGTCGTCTTCGCGGTTCGGATTGATCAGCGCGTGGCACGCCGGGAGCTCGGTGCCGACCTGGTGATGATCGATGACAACGACATCGATGCCGCGCGCCCGGGCGACATCCAGCGATTCGTGGCTGGTCGAGCCACAGTCCACCGTGATCAGCAGCTGCGCGCCGCGATCGATCAGCTGGGTGATGGCGGTGGGGTTGGGGCCATAGCCCTCGAAAATGCGGTCTGGAATGTAGATCTCGGCATCGATGCCGAAATGGTGCAGAAAGCGATACATCAGAGCCGAGGAAGCAGCGCCGTCGACATCATAGTCGCCGAAGATCGCCACCTTCTCGCCGCGCCGGATCGCCTCGACGATGCGCTCGGCACCGCGCCGGCAGTCGGTCAGCGTATCGGGATCGGGCATCAGATTGCGGATGGTCGGGTCGAGAAAGGCCGGCGCTTCGGCGAGGCCGACGCCACGGCCGGAGAGCACGCGCGAGATGAGATCGGGAAAACCGTGGGTCTGGCTCATGGCGAGCGCCCGGTTCTCCCCAGCCTGGTCGAGACGCGCCACCCAGCGCTGGCCGCTGACCGACGTTTCAACGCCCAGAAATGCACGCTGGACCGGATCTACAGGCTCGTCACTCATCGCAGGTCACTCATGATGCAACACCCCAGAAGGCAAAAGCCTCCGGCACCTGCCTCTTGTGTCAGAAGCGCGTGCCGGAGGCCAGATGCAAAGGGCTCTCTGCCCACAATGCCGCGATATGGCGATCAGGCAGCCTTTGGCCGCTCGATGCGGATCACCTGCGGTTCGCCGACGAGGTAGCCCTCGCCCTTGATCGTTTCGACGGCCTTGCGGACCGAATCCTCCGTCGTCGCGTGGGTGACCAGAATGATCGTCTGCGGATCGCCGGTGACGGTGTGATGCTTTGAGCGCTGGACGATCGATTCCAGCGAAATGCGGTTTTCCGCCATCTGTGTGGCGATGCTGGCGAAAACACCGGCGCGGTCGACAACGGTCAGGCGGATGAAATAGCCGCCTTCGTGGCTTTGCATCTGCGCGCGCACGTAGGGATCGAGCGCTGCGACCGGGCGGCCGAAGGCTGGGACGTTCTGCGCGCCGGGGCGGCTCTTGGCGATGTCGGCTATGTCACCGAGAACGGCAGAGGCCGTGGCATTGCCGCCGGCACCCGGGCCGACCATCAGCAGCTCGCCGAGAATGTCGGATTCAATCGCCACCGCATTGGTGACGCCATCGACCTGGGCAATGACCGAATCGAGCGGCACCATGGTCGGGTGCACGCGTTGCTCGATGCCGGTCTCGGTGCGCTGGGCCACGCCAAGCAGCTTGATGCGGTAGCCAAGCTCGGCCGCCGCATTGATATCTTCGATCGAGATGTTGGTGATGCCCTCAAGGTAGATCTCGTCGGCGGCGATCTTGGTGCCGAAGGCTAGGCTGGTGAGGATCGACAGCTTGTGGGCGGTATCGTTGCCTTCGATGTCGAAGGCCGGATCGGCTTCTGCGTAACCGAGGCGCTGGGCCTCCGTTAGGCACGCCTCAAACGACAGGCCTTCCTTCTCCATCTTGGTCAGGATGTAGTTGCAGGTGCCGTTCATGATGCCGTAGACGCGGGAAATCGTGTTGCCGGTGAGCGATTCCCTGAGCGCCTTGATGACCGGAATGCCACCGGCGACGGCGGCTTCATAGTTGAGCAGGCAGCCCTGCGCTTCGGCGATGGCGGCGAGCTCGATGCCGTGCGAGGCCAGAAGCGCCTTGTTGGCGGTGACGACATGCACACCGCGCGACAGGGCCGATTTGACCGCCGTCAGAGCCGGATCACCGGCGCCGCCCATCAGTTCGACGAAGACGTCGATATTGGCATTGGCCGCGAGCGCCGGTGCGTCGTCGAACCATTCGATGCCGGAGAGATCAACGCCCCGGTCGCGGTTGCGGTCGCGGGCTGTAATAGCGGTGATTTCGATCGGCCGGCCGCAGGTCGTCGCCAGCATCTCGCGGCGTTCCTGAAGGATCCGCACAAGCGAGGCACCAACCGTTCCCAAGCCCGCAATGCCGATTTTAAGGGCATCTGCCATGACAACTTCCTAACTTTTCAAAATCTTGACGAACGGGCGCCGCAGGCTGCGGCGCTTAACGGTGGGCGTTGAGGGAGATGACGTTGTGCATCGTCTCGTCGGCCGTCGACAGGAAGCGCTTCAGGTTGCGCGCCGCCTGGCGGATGCGGTGCTCGTTTTCGACCAGCGCGATGCGGACATAGTCATCGCCCATTTCGCCGAAGCCGATGCCCGGAGCAACCGCGATGTCGGCCTTTTCGACCAGCAGCTTGGAGAACTCCAATGAGCCGAGATGACGGAATTTTTCCGGGATCTTTGCCCAGGCGAACATGGTCGCGGCCGGCGCCGGTATCTGGAAGCCGGCATTGCCGAAGGATTCGACAAGCACGTCGCGGCGGCGCTTGTAGACGTTGCGGACTTCGGCAATGTCGCTGCCGTCGCCATTGAGCGCATGGGTGGCCGCCACCTGAATCGGCGTGAAGGCGCCGTAGTCGAGGTAGGATTTCACCCGCGTCAGCGCTGCGACGAGGCGCTCGTTGCCGACGGCAAAGCCGATGCGCCAGCCGGGCATGGAAAAAGTCTTCGACATCGAGGTAAACTCGACGCTGATGTCCATGGCACCCGGCACTTCGAGAACCGACGGCGGCGGCGCGCCATCGAAATAGATTTCCGAATAGGCCAGATCCGAGAGGATGACGATGTCATGCTTCTTGGCGAAGGCGACGACGTCCTTGTAGAAATCGAGCGAAGCCACCTGCGCCGTCGGGTTCGACGGGTAGTTGACGATCAGCGCGATCGGCTTGGGGATCGAATGTCGGATCGCCCGCTCCAGTGGCGGAAAGAAGGTTTCGTCCGGCTCGACCGAGATCGAGCGGATGACGCCGCCCGCCATCAGGAAGCCGAAGGCATGGATCGGATAGGTCGGGTTCGGGCAGAGCACGACGTCGCCGGGCGCGGTGATCGCCTGGGCCATATTGGCAAAGCCCTCTTTCGAGCCGAGCGTGGCGACGATCTGCGTATCGGGATTGAGCTTCACACCGAAGCGGCGGGCATAATAGGCCGCCTGCGCGCGGCGAAGGCCGGGGATGCCCTTGGACGAGGAATAGCGGTGCGTGCGCGGGTCCTGAACGGCCTCGCACAGCTTGTCGACGATGGCCTTCGGGGTCGGCAGATCCGGATTGCCCATGCCAAGGTCGATAATGTCGGCTCCACCCGCGCGCGCGCTGGCTTTCAAACGGTTGACCTGTTCGAAAACGTAAGGCGGCAGACGCCGCACCTTGTGGAACTCTTCCATCTCAAAACCCCGTCTTGCGCTTGCCGTATCCCAAGGGACTTACTGATGTTGAGGATACATGCGCGTTTCAAACTGCCGAATGCCAGTGAAATCCGCTCAATGAGGGTTTTTCACGACCTCGAGGTGCTTATGATGCTGCTTTTCATGCGCAAAGCAGTCAAAATCGACCATGGAAGGCTTTGCTTCTAAATGTGCGCAAACGCAAGTCCTAATTCTCGATTTCGCGCTTTGCATCGGCGCCGTGTTCGGCCGCCAGTTTCTGCATTTCTGCAAGCTTAGCCTGGTACTCGGCTTCGCTTATCGCACCGGAGGCGCGGGCTGCGGCGATGCCCTCCATGTCGGCACGCATGGCCGAGACTTCCTGCGCCGTCATCTGCTGTGTTGCAGCACGCAGCGGCTTGCCGAATGTCGGATAGGCGCCGGACTTGCGCGGACCACCGCTCACGGCTGCGGCGTCCACCGATTGATCATCCGGGCTGCCATAGACGACAACCGGCGTGGTGTTGACGGGCGTAACATTATCGACAGACGCTGACGTGCATCCGGCAAGCACAAGGCTGACACACAGCCCTGCCATGATCGATGGGCCTGCCATGATCGATGCGGCGCGATACCCGCTTTTATCGGACTTGATGTCGTTCATTCCTGCCTGCCTCTGCCGGTCTTCCTGGGCCAACGGTTTGAGACCGAGGGCCGCGCGGCCACAACCGCGCTGGCACTTGTAATCATTATCAGGCAGAATGTAAAAAGACAAAAACAACAAAACTTTCGGAGGAAACAGAGTGGCAGAAGACAGGACGGCACCGGATGATGCAGGCAAAGCTGGTTCTGGTTCTTTCCGCAGTTTCGATCCACAAGCCGTCGATCCCTACATCGTCAAAGATCCGGAAGCCCTGACCGTCAACCTCGCCCGCGCCGTCGAACAGATCGGCAAGGCAGCGTCGGCCTGGCTGGCACCGCGCGAAAGCGGTGAGAAGAGCGACATGGCCGCCGAGCCAATGGTCGATATGGTCAAGACCCTGTCGAAAGTATCCGAATACTGGCTGTCCGACCCGCGCCGGACCTTCGAGGCGCAGACACAGCTGATGGGCAGCTATTTCATGCTCTGGTCGCGCTCGCTGCAGGCGCTGAACGGCGATGCCGCAGCGGAAGTCGAAACAAAACCGCGCGGCGACAAGCGCTTTTCCGATCCGGACTGGGAAAAGAACCCGTTTTTCCACTTTTTGCGCGAGGCCTATTTCGTCACCTCCGACTGGGCCGATAAGCTGGTGAAGGAGGCCGAGGATCTCGACGAGCACACGAAGCACAAGGCGGCTTTTTATGTGCGCCAGATTTCCAGTGCGCTGTCTCCGAGTAATTTCATCACCACCAATCCGCAGCTCTATCGCGAGACCGTGTCTTCGAATGGCGCCAATCTGGTGCGCGGCATGCAGATGCTGGCCGAAGACATCACCGCCGGGCGTGGTGATCTGAAACTGCGCCAGACCGACACAAGCAAGTTTGCCGTCGGCGAGAACATGGCGATCACGCCGGGCAAGGTCGTGGCGCAGAGCGACGTCTGCCAGATCCTTCAGTATGATGCGACGACGGACGAGGTGCTGAAGCGGCCGCTGATGATCTGCCCGCCGTGGATCAACAAGTTCTATGTGCTCGACCTCAACCCGCAGAAATCCTTCATCCGCTGGGCGGTCAGCCAGGGTCATACGGTCTTCGTCATCTCCTGGGTCAACCCGGACGAGCGGCATGCCAACAAGGGCTGGGAAGCCTACGCCCGTGAAGGCATCGGCTTTGCGCTCGATACGATCGAGGCGGCCACCGGCGAGGACGAGGTCAATTCGATCGGCTACTGCGTCGGCGGCACGCTGCTGGCAGCGACGATGGCGCTGCATGCGCAGGAAGGCGACACCCGCATCCGCACGGCCACCCTGTTCACGACGCAGGTCGATTTCACCTATGCCGGAGACCTGAAAGTCTTTGTCGATGACGACCAGATCCAGCAGATCGAAGAGTCGATGAAAGCGACAGGCTATCTCGACGGCTCAAAGATGGCGACCGCCTTCAACATGCTGCGCGCCTCGGACCTGATCTGGCCCTATTTCGTCAACAATTACCTGAAGGGCCAGGATCCGATGCCCTTCGACCTTCTCTACTGGAACTCGGATTCCACCCGCATGCCGGCCGCCAATCACTCGTTCTACCTGCGCAACTGTTACCTCAACAACAGCCTGACCTCAGGCAAGATGGTGCTGGCGGGCAAGACGATTTCGCTCAGCGACGTCAAGATCCCGATCTACAATCTCGCCGCCAAGGAAGATCATATCGCGCCGGCAAAATCGGTGTTCGTCGGCAGCCGGTTCTTTGGCGGCAAGGTCACCTATGTCATGGCGGGCTCGGGCCATATTGCCGGCGTGGTCAATCCACCGGACAAGATGAAGTACCAATTCTGGACCGGCGGCGTGCCCAAGGGCGATTTCGACGACTGGGTGGCCAAGGCCGAGGAAACTCCGGGCTCCTGGTGGCCGCACTGGCACGCGTGGATCAAGAAGCAGGATGGCCGCATGGTTCCGGCCCGCAAGACCGGCGGTACGCTGAACACGCTTGAGGAAGCGCCCGGCTCGTTCGTGCGGGCCCGGGCCTGATCCATCGCCCCAATGCTGTTTGATCCGCCCCTCACCTCTGCCACGCTTGTGCAGCGCTACAAGCGTTTCCTGTTCGATGCCATTCTTGACGATGGCAACACTATCACCGGCTCGTGCCCCAACACCGGCTCGATGCGCGGGTTGACGGCGCCGGGCTTGCGCATCTGGTTTTCCGATCATGACGGGCCTATGCGCAAATTTCGCAGCCGGCTGGAGATGGTCGAGGTCGATGGCGAGATGGTCGGCATCAACACCGGCCTGCCGAACCGTCTCGCCGAGGAAGCCATCCGGTTTGGACAAGTGTCGGATTTCGCATCCTATCCGGAGCTGCGCCGCGAGCAGAAATACGGCCGCAACTCGCGCATCGACATACTGCTCTCGGGAGCCGGACTGCAGACGGTCTATGTCGAGGTGAAGAATGTGCATTTTTCCCGGCAACCCGGCCTCGCCGAGTTTCCCGACAGCGTCACGGAGCGTGGCGCCAAACATCTCGAAGAGATGGGCGACATGGTCGAGGCGGGTCACCGGGCGGCGATGATCTACCTTATCCAGCGGCACGACTGCGACAGCCTGCGGATCTGCGACGATCTCGACCCGGCCTACGGCCGCGCCTACCGCCGTGCCCGCACGCGTGGTGTCGAAGCCTATGCGGTCAAATGCCTTGTGACGCCGCTCGAAATTCGGCCTGCCGGAGCGATACGGATGGACGAACCGGGCCTGCCTGATCTATGACAGGATCGTCATATCAGTGAGAGTTCTGCCATGGTTACCTACATCGAGGCCGCTGCCGCGCCCTACAAGAACACAGGCGTGATCCGTCTTTATGACGAGGCCAGCTTCGAGGGAATGCGCAAGGCCTGCCAGCTCACGGCCAAGTGCCTCGATGAACTGTATCCGATGGTCAAGCCCGGCGTCGTCACCGACGCCATCGACCGCTTCGTTTTCGAATTCGGCATGGATCACGGCGCGATGCCGGCGACGCTGAACTATCGCGGTTATACCAAATCCTCCTGCACCTCGATCAACCACGTCGTCTGTCACGGCATTCCCAACGACAAGCCGCTGCGCGAAGGCGATGTCGTCAACATCGACGTCACCTATATTCTCGACGGCTGGCACGGCGATTCGAGCCGGATGTACCCGGTCGGCGAGATCAAGCGCGCGGCTGAACGCCTGCTCGAAGTGACGCATGAATGCCTGATGCGCGGCATCGCTGCGGTCAAGCCGGGCGCCAAGACCGGAGCGATCGGCGAAGCCATCCAGGTCTATGCCGAGGCCGAGCGCTGTTCTGTCGTACGCGACTTCTGCGGCCACGGCGTTGGCCGGCTTTTCCACGATGCCCCGAACATTCTCCATTACGGCCGCGCCAATGAAGGTCCGGAAATGCGGCCGGGCATGATCTTCACCATCGAGCCGATGATCAATCTCGGACGGCCGCATGTGAAAGTGCTGTCCGACGGCTGGACGGCCGTTACCCGCGACCGGTCGCTGTCGGCGCAATACGAACACACGGTCGGTGTCACCGATACCGGCTGCGAGATCTTCACCCTGTCTCCCGGCGGCCTCGACCGTCCCGGTCTGCCGGATTGAGATAGCTGATGACCAAGCCACCCTTCTTATCTGCTGACGGTGCGCCGGATCCGGCAGACGAGCGTGGTTTTTTCGCAGAGACACCGGCAAAGCTGACGCGGCCCAACGCCGTCAAGCCGGCCGACGAGGCGCATTATCACGGCCATCGCGAACGCTTGCGGGTCCGCTATCGCGATCATGGCGACACGGCGCTGGCCGACTACGAAATTCTCGAGCTTCTGCTCTTCCGTCTCATTCCGCGCCGCGATACCAAACCGATCGCCAAGGCGCTGCTGGATCGTTTCGGTTCGTTGGCCGGCGTGTTTGGTGCAGAACCCTCGCTGCTGCAGGAGGTCAAGGGCGTTGGCGAGGCCGTGGCGCTCGACCTGAAGCTCGTCGCCACCGTGGCGCACCGGATGCTGAAAAGCGACCTGCAGGGCAAGCAGGTGCTGGCGTCCTGGTCTTCGGTGATCGACTACTGCCATGCGGCGATGGCCTATGAAACGCGCGAACAGTTCCGCATCCTGTTTCTCGACAAGCGCAACGCCCTGATTGCCGATGAAGTGCAGCAGCGCGGCACGGTCGATCACACGCCGGTCTATCCACGCGAGGTGGTGAAGCGGGCGCTCGATCTTTCAGCCACGGCGCTCATCCTCGTCCACAATCATCCGTCCGGCGATCCTACGCCCTCGCGCGCCGACATCGACATGACCAAGATGATCATCGACACGGCAAAACCACTCGGGATCACGGTGCACGACCACATCATCATCGGCAAGGATGGGCACGCCAGCCTGAAGGGTTTACGGCTGATCTGATGCGGTGTTCGGGTTAAATCCACTTCGAACGTCGGAACAGGCGGAACAGCGTCGTGCAGACGATGATGATGAAGCCGAGGACGAAGAAGTAGGCGTAGGGCAGCTTCAGCTCCGGCATGCTTTCGAAGTTCATGCCGTAAATGCCGGCAACCGCCGTCGGCACGGCCAGAATGGCCGCCCAGGAGGCCAGCTTGCGGGAGATTTCGTTCTGTTCCGACTGGCCGATCATCAGGCTGGCCTCGAAGGTAAAGGCCAGAACCTCGCGCAGCGTATCGATGTCTTCCTGAACGCGGCGCACATGGTCTGTGACATCGCGGAACAGGTTGTGAAGAGCGGCATCCATGCCGGGCAGATCGAGATGTTCATGCCGCCGGCAGACATCGACCAGTGGCACGACGGCATTGCGCAGCCGCAGCAGGCTGCGCCGCAACAGATAGAGCCGCTCGACGTCCTGCTTGTCGAGCCGCTCGCGCAGCACGCGCTCCTCGAGGTTTTCGATTTCCTCGTGAATTGCCTCGATCACCGGCACGTAGTTGTCGACGATGAAATCGAGGATCGAATAGAGAATGTAGTTTTCACCATGGGCCAGTGCCGTGGGTGACGCCTCGCAGCGCTGGCGCACGAGATTGTAGGAGGTCGACGGCCCGTGGCGGACCGAGACGACATAGCCGCGGCCGACGAACAGATGGGTTTCGCCAAAGACGATCTCGTCGCCCTTCATGTGGGCGGTGCGGGCGACGACAAAGATCGATTCGCCGTAGATCTCCAGCTTCGGCCGCTGATGCGCCTGTCCGGCATCCTCGATGGCCAGATCGTGCAGACCGAACTCCGCCTGCACCTGGCGCAGCAGCGCCTCGTCCGGTTCGTGCAGGCCGATCCAGATGACGACGTTTTCGCGCGTTCGCCATTTGCCGGCTTCCTCGATCTGGATGTCGGCGATGCGCTGGCCATTCTGGTAGACGGCGGCGGCAATGACGCCGGGCCGGCTTGCGGGCTTGAGGGCCTGCAGGGTTGATGTCTCGCTCTGATCTTCCGACTCTTGCCTGTGATGTAGCGTCATATCAATCTCCTCCTGCCCGCCGGATGGTCTTGCAACCGGCACTCCTGCGTGGATAGTATGCGCAAATCAGAAAATAAGCATCTAGCGGAAATCTTGCCAGTCAATCGCCGTTATCAAACTGTGCAATTGACGATATAGACGCATCTGGGTGAAAATTTACTGCATCGCACAACGATTCTCTCACACTCGGGAAACCTTATGAACCAGTACGATCTCGTGGTTGTCGGCAGCGGTCCCGCAGGCCGCCGGGGCGCAATTCAGGCTGCCAAGCTCGGCAGCAAAGTTCTCGTTGTCGAGCAGGGCAAACGGGTCGGTGGCGTCTCGGTCCATACGGGGACGATCCCGTCGAAAACGCTGCGTGAAACGGCGCTCAATCTATCGGGTTGGCGCGAACGCGGCTTTTACGGCCGCGCCTACCGAGTCAAGCAGGAAATCAATGCGGATGATTTGCGCCGCCGCCTGCTGATCACGCTCGACCACGAAGTCGATGTGCTGGAACATCAGTTTGCCCGCAACCGGGTGACCTCCATCCGCGGCAAGGCGCGTTTTCTCAACCCGCAGACGCTTGAAATCACCAAGGATGACGGCGAAATCATTCCGGTCACGGCGACCAGCATCCTGCTTGCGGTGGGCACCAAGCCATTCCGCCCGGATTACATTCCCTTCGACGGCACCTCGATCCTCGACAGCGACGAGCTTCTGGAGATCACCAACCTGCCCCGCTCCATGGCCGTCATCGGTGCCGGCGTCATCGGCATCGAATACGCGACCATCTTCAGCGCACTCGACACGCAGGTGACCCTGATCGATCCGAAATCGACCATGCTCGATTTCATCGACAAGGAAATCGTCGAAGACTTTTCCTATCAGCTGCGCGACCGCAACATGAAGCTGATGCTCGGCCAGAAGGCCGACAAGGTCGAAAAGACGCCGGATGGCAAGTGCTCGATCACGCTCGACAACGGCCGCGTGGTGATCTGCGAAATGGTGCTGTTTGCCGCCGGCCGCATGGGCGCCACCGATTCGCTCAACCTCGAAGCAGCCGGCCTATCGGCCGACAGCCGCGGTCGCCTGAGCATCAATCCCGAAACGTTCCAGACCAGCGTGCCGAACATCTATGCGGCCGGCGACGTCGTCGGCTTTCCGAGCCTTGCCTCGACATCGATGGAACAGGGCCGCATCGCCGCCCGCGTCGCTGTCGGCGCCATTGCCAAGGAACCGCCGAAATTCTTCCCCTACGGCATCTACGCCGTGCCGGAAATCTCGACCTGCGGCCTGACGGAGGAAGAGGTCAAGGAACGGGGCATCGCCTACGAATGCGGCATTGCCCGCTTCCGCGAAACCTCGCGCGGCCACATCATGGGGCTGGATTCCGGCCTGCTGAAGATGATCTTCTCGATGAAGACGCGCAGGCTGCTCGGCGTGCACATCGTCGGCGAAGGCGCCACCGAGCTTGTCCACATCGGCCAGGCGGTTCTCAACCTCAAGGGCACGGTCGAATACTTTGTTGAAAACACCTTCAACTACCCAACACTCGCCGAAGCTTACAAAATCGCCGGCCTTGACGCGTCCAATCGCATGGGCGACCCGAAGTAAACACGGCAATGTGGGGCTCTTGACAGACCCGGTATGGCGTCCTCTTATGCAACCATATGGAGCATGCGGAGGACTGTATGCGTTCACTTCTCGTTATATTGACATTGCTCCATTCATCCTGCGCATATGCAGCGTGCTATCTGGACCCTAAGACCAAGCTCGTCGTTTGTCCTCCCGACGGAGACGGCACGGGCGTCGGTGTGGGTGGCTGGCTTTGCAAACCACCGGATTTTGCCAAGCTGGCAACTCTGAAGCTGACACCAGGGTCGCACGTCGTCATAATACCGGAAAATATTTCTCCCACCGATCTCGGTGTCATCAAACAGCAACTGGAACTGCGACGGGTAAACCTCGAGGACTATCGGCAATGGTCGGAACAAAACCTGGCAAAGATCCCGAATCCCGAAGATTACAAGGCTGCAATCGAGGTCTACCGAACCGGGATCGGCGACGATAAAACCTCGCTCCAGAGCATTGAGCCGTAGATGGCGGACAAACTCGGCCTTTCGGCACAACTCTGGTTCGGCGGCGTCCTCAATGGTCTGATTTTCGGTATCCTGCCATTCGCCGTTCTGCTGCTTGCGACGTTACCCCTGCGAAAATGGTCGAATCGCGTTGCACCAGGCAGCTACGGTAAGATCGTTGCGTTTGGCTGCATCGGGATGTTTCTGGGTATTTTTACCGGTGCAAGCAAGGAGCCGGTGGTGGCGGCGATGTTGCCAGCCAGCATTACTCTCATTTCTGGTTTCACCGTGTACTTTTTTGGCAAACGAGAATCTACCGACCACCCGGTAGAAACGGCGTCACTTCCGGCGACTTTGTGCGCTTTGGTCATTTCCAGCGCTTTCGGCGCTTATTATGCGGCAAACGTTCGAACCGTGTCGCTCTACAGCGAACAAGGGAGCATTGCCGATGCCGAACGCAAGAAACTTGAACACAGTGAGATCGAAGTCAAACTGAACAAGGTCCAATTGTGCCTGACTATGTTCGCAGGCGATGAAGAAACAAAGAAATCCTGCCGCAATCTCCTGGCTGCAAAATAAAATAGCCGCCCCGAAGGGCGGCTTTTTCAAACTGTATTGACCGAACGCTTATTCGGCGCTGTCGGCGGCCTTCTTCTTGGCAGGTGCCTTCTTCTTCGGTGCTTCGGCTTCTTCGCCTTCAGCAGCGTCAGCCTTGGCAGCGGCCTTCTTCTTCGGCGCGGCCTTCTTTTTGTCGGCCTTTGCGTCGTCGCCGTCTTCGTCGTCGGCCATCAGCTCTTCCTTGCTGACGGTCTTGTCAGTGACGGAGACTTCCGACAGGAGGTGATCGACGACCTTTTCTTCGAAGATCGGCGCGCGTAGCGAAGCGGCAGCGCCCGGGGTCTTCTGGAAGTAGTCGAGGATTTCCTTTTCCTGACCGGGAAACTGGCGAAGCTGTTCATAGAGCGAACGCTGCATTTCCTCGTCGCTCACCTGGACGCCGGCCTTTTCGCCGATTTCCGAGAGAACGAGGCCGAGACGGACGCGGCGTTCAGCCAGCTTGCGGTATTCGCCGCGGGCTTCTTCTTCGGTCGTGTCTTCGTCGGCGAACGTCTTGCCGGCCTGCGACAGGTCGGTGTTGATCTGGCGCCAGATGTTTTCGAACTCGGCATCGACGAGGCGTTGCGGAGTGTCGAACTGGTACATGTCGTCGAGCTGGTCGAGGATCTGACGCTTGACCTTCTGGCGGGTCATGCCATGGAACTGCTGTTCGATCTGGCCGCGAACGACTTCCTTGAGCTTATCAGCCGATTCCAGGCCGAGCTTGGTGGCGAGGTCGTCGTTGATCTCGATGTCGGCAGCGGCAGCAACATCCTTGACGCTGATGTCGAAGGTGGCTTCCTTGCCGGCAAGGTTTGCCGCCGGATATTCGGCCGGGAAGGTAACCGTGATGACCTTCTCGTCGCCGGCTTTCAGGCCGACCAGCTGCTCTTCAAAGCCGGGGATGAAGCGGTTGGAACCGAGAACCAGCTCCGCATCGCTGTCCTTGCCGCCGTCGAAGGCTTCGCCGTCAACCTTGCCGAGGTAATCGATGGTGACGCGGTCGCCGTTGGCGGCCTTGCCCTTCTTGGTTTCATAGGTGCGCGCGCTTTCGGCGATGCGCATGATCTGCTCGGTGACTTCGGATTCTTCAACGTCGACGACTTCGCGAACGACCTTGATGCCGCTGACGTCCTTGAGCGTGATCGACGGGATCACTTCATAGGCGACGGTGAATTCGAAATCGGCTTCCGCCGACAGGATCTTTTCGGCTTCGGCCTCGTCTTCGGTCATGGCGATTTCCGGCTGCGTTGCCGACTTTTCGCCGCGCCCGGACAGGATTTCGGTCGGCTTGTCGCGAACCAGCTCATTGACGAGCTCGGCCATGATCGACTTGCCATACATCTTCTTCAGGTGTGCCATCGGCACTTTGCCGGGACGGAAACCGTTGATGCGAACCTTGTCCTTGGCATCAGCCAGGCGCTCGTTCATGCGTGCCTGCATGTCCTTGGCGGGAATGACGACCTTGAGTTCGCGCTTCAAACCGTCAGCGAGCGTTTCGATAACCTGCATGTTCATACCTTCACTTCACGTCGGCGGTGCTCGAACCGACAATTGTTTCAATGAGCACTGCACCGGACCCATGTTTCCGGGAGTGGCTGTACGCAATTTCATGGCCTGTGCAAGAAGCACGGCGTGTCCCTTGCCGACAGGCACAGAACACCTCCTTCGCTCCCTGCGAAAGTATTGGTGCGGATGGAGGGACTCGAACCCCCACGCCAAGGCGCCAGAACCTAAATCTGGTGCGTCTACCAGTTCCGCCACATCCGCAATCGGCGCGATATGTCATATCGAGGGTGCGGGGTCAACGGCTGGCGGCTGCCTTCTGCCAAGAATGGGGCCTATTGGCCGTTAATAGAGCGGCTCCTCGTAGATCGGCTTGCCGTCGATGCTGATCTGGCGAATCTGCGCCTGCCCGGCGGCCGAGACGCGGGCGGCGACCGAAAGCGCATTCTGGTTGCGGGCATCTTCCAGCACCCTGCCCTCGCCCTCGGGCACATAGTAGCGCTCGATGCCGTATTGAACATTGAGCACCTGCTGAGGGTCGCCCGTGGCCACCGGATAGAAGGTGAATTCCGCCGTCTTGAGGATGACGCTGCCGTCACGTGCCGGCAGGTCCGCAAAGGACGCCTCCGTCACGCCCCAGAACCCGTCTGCCTGCTTTTCCAGCCGGACCGCAAGCTTGACCGGACCGGTTTCGGCGGGATAACCGCCGGTCACAACGCCGACCGGAATGGTCGAGACATCGTAGGACAGGATGACATAATCGCCGCGCAGAAAATCACGAGGATCGACGGGCGCGGTTTTCAGGAGCACATCGCTGCCGTTGCGCAGGATCGAGGCGCGGCTTTCGACCATATAACCAAGGAAAGCCGTTTGCAGGGCTGCGATGATGAGGGCGGCAACCAGCGGGGAGACGAATGGTGATTTTCTCATCTCAGGCCTCCTGACCTGCTGCGGCTGTCGGCCCGAAGCGCTTTTCCAGCCGGATGACAAGCCAGGCGGCAAATGCCACGAACAGGCCTGAGATCAGGAAGAAGCCGGATGTACCGATGATAGAGCCGATCGTCTCGGAGCAGAGGTAAAGCGTTTCTCCGGCAAAGACGGTGTAGGCAAGATAGCGCACCGCGCCATTGACGCGGCCGGCGAGCGACAGGCCGCCGATCGCCGCCACCAGGGTCACCGCCGCAACTGCAATCGTATCGCGCGTGCCATCCACCTCCACATTGAGCGCCACCAAACCCAGAATGGCGACGGCAAAACTGTAGAAGGCCGGCGCCGAACCGGCTTCCATCGCATAAGGATAAAGCGGCGATTGCTTGACGCTGGAGGCCAGGAAGCAGAGCGCGCCGCCAGCCACGAAGGCGACGGCCAGCATCGGCTGGTCGATATCGATATAGAGCCAGCCCAACCAGCCGATCAGCGACAGATAGGCGAGATGACGGGCGCGGCCGGCATCGGTATAGCGCACCAGCGCGATAACGATGACCGCCAGCAGAGGCAGCGCATAAAAGTATGGGGTGGTGCGGGAGGTCCAGTTGGAACCGTCGAGAACCGCCCAGAACACCGCCCAGGAGAGAAAGCCGGCCAGGGTCGCCAAGGCTGCAGAGCGGAACAGGACCGTGGCGATGCAGGCGCCGGCAAACCAGACGAGCATGGCGTCGACCGCGTCGCCCGACAGGTGATACATCTGGGCGACAAGCGAAATGGCGCCGCCAAAGGACATGGTGCCGAGGATCATCAGGGCAGCGGCAAGCCCGGTCGATCCACGCTTCTGGCAAAAGCCGGCGAGCAGATAGAAGGCCCAGATCAGGCCGACGATGGTTCCGAGCCGCACGACACGGGGAATGGCCTCCCAATTGGAGGCCACCAGCATGAGGATTGCGGTGGAGACGAGCAAAGCTGCCAGAATCATCAGAACCTTTCCGACGCTGAAACTCGATTCGCGGCTGTCATATTCCTGAAGCAGCGTTTCAGCGGTGGACCCGTCCAGAAGGCCCTTCGACACCCAGAGGTTCAGATCCTTCGCAATCCATGCCCGATACATTCCCATGCCCCCGATCATTCCGTGTTTGCAGCGACGATATAGCGTCTGGAAACAAAAGCATACCGGCGCGCTGAACAGGCCGCGAACTGACCCAAAACTGGCAGGGCCATCAGCATTAAGGAAGCATTAAGGATTTCGGAGCATTCTTGGTTGTAGAGACTTTCGATCGGCGACTGAACGACGACTTGCATACCGAGCATGCCTTTCATGCCAACGAGATGCCGCAAAACGGCATCCAGCCTGCCCCCGCGACGACCGCACATAGGCGCGCACGGTGGCTAGCATTCGAGACAAATGGGATATGACATCCCCTGTTTTGCCCACAGGCAGCACTTTTCGAATTCGGACGATGCTCACCCTCCCGACATTGTCCGATCGGTTGACGCCCACCCTCCTCCCGGGCTCGTCGGCCATTTTAGAATGACGCCCGCTGATCCTCCTCCCCAGCGGGCGTCATCTTTCTACGCGGCCAAAAGACGCGTCAAAGCCGAGAATCCCAATCGCCGCCCACAAAAAGCCAAATTCTGCATATTTTTTACACATATTGAGGCTGAATATGCGCGTAGTTATGCACGTTTCGCATAGGTAATATTCGATATTGTCTCTGGCATTTCCGCCATTAAGTATTACTTTTGGAAGTGAGACCGGGGCGCCGCACTCCTCCTCCCAAGCGCACCCCGGGCCGATCGCCAGCCACCTCCTCCCGGCTGTCGGTCCTTTCATAGAACGCCCGCTGGATCCTCCTCCCCCAGCGGGCGTTGTCATGTCCGGAACCAGCGCCAGCCGCCCGCGCAAAATCTCAGCAATAATGACCGAACAATGAACGAAGAAATGCGCTGAACGCATGGGTGCAATGCAGCATTTCATCTGGTCCCTGGGAAAAAGCGGCGTATATTCAGCATCAGAAGATTGAAGTCAGCGCCGGGAATGGCAGCTGGCATGGACCCCAAGAAAGGAAATAGCCATGAACATCACTCGCTCTTTCACCAACTGGCGCAAGTATCGTCAGACCTGCAATGAACTCGGCCGCATGAGCGACCGCGAACTCAGCGATCTCGGCATCGGCCGTGGCGACATTCGCCAGGTTGCCCGCCAGGCAGTTCGCTAATCAGACCTTCGCCGCCGGGCTTCCGGCGGCGATCCTAATTTAAAGAGCGCTCTCCGGTTTTCCGGGGAGCGTTTTTCTTTGTCTAGAGACCAGCCGGAACAGGCTCGAAGCCCGATTTTGAGGCACAGCGTCTGCGTGCGGCGCTTTGATCATGGCACCTGTCCCGGACAGCGCCCTTCCCCGGAACAATCCGTTAAAATATCAAGACATTAACGGCGCCAGCTTGCGCATTCATACTTCGTTAATCGATGGGTGATTTTGCGCCATATCGGCGGCCTGCTCAGATATGCAGCAATGCACTGCACAAATGCATGGCAGATGCATTTTCTTTGCACTGCATGAATCCAGGGTGCCGGTGTAAAACAGCCTCAATCGGTGCAGACAAATTATTGTCGCACCAAACCAAATTCGAGGAAAAGATCATGAACCCGATTCGTATCGCAAAAAGCTGGATCAACTATCGCCGTACCGTTGCCGAGCTGGGTGGCCTGTCCAACCACGCTCTCAATGACATCGGCATCACACGCTTCGACATTCGCGGCATTGCTTCGCGCTCGTTCCGTTAATCGTCCAGCGTCGAATGTCTTCCAAACGGCACCATCTGGTGCCGTTTTTGATTCCGGGGCGCCGGTCAGGTTGATTCGCCCGCTGAATGATTGGACGCACGGCTGTGCCGTGATATGCAGCCGCCCATGAAAACATCGTCCCCAACACCCATTCACATCATCGGCGGCGGGCTCGCCGGTTCGGAAGCTGCCTGGCAGATCGCCCGCCAAGGCATTCCCGTCATCCTCCACGAAATGCGCGGCGTGCGCGAAACCGAAGCGCACAAGACCGATGGGTTGGCAGAACTGGTCTGCTCGAACTCTTTCCGGTCCGATGACGCCATCAGCAATGCCGTCGGCGTGCTGCATGCGGAAATGCGCCAGGCCAACTCGCTGATCATGATGGCCGCCGACAAGAACCAGGTGCCGGCCGGTGGTGCACTGGCGGTCGACCGCGACGGCTTTTCGCAGGCCGTGACGGCGTTCATCGAGGCCGAGCCACTGATTACCGTCACCCGCGAGGAAATCACCGGCCTGCCGCCGGAAGACTGGGATCAGGCGATCATCGCCACCGGTCCGCTGACGGCGCCGGGCCTTGCTGCCGCCATTCAGGCCGAGACCGGTTCCGATGCACTGGCTTTCTTCGATGCCATCGCACCGATCGTCCACACCGACAGCATCGACATGGACATCTGCTGGTTCCAGTCGCGCTACGACAAGGTCGGGCCCGGCGGAACCGGCAAGGACTATATCAACTGCCCGATGGACGAGGCCCAGTACGGTGCCTTCATCGACGCCCTGATTGCGGGCGACAAGGGCGGCTTCAAGGAATGGGAAGGCACTCCCTATTTCGACGGCTGCCTGCCGATCGAGGTCATGGCCGAGCGCGGCCGCGAGACCCTGCGGCACGGGCCGATGAAGCCCATGGGCCTGACCAATGCGCACAATCCCACGGTTAAGGCCTATGCGGTCGTGCAGCTGCGGCAGGACAATGCGCTGGGCACGCTCTACAATATGGTCGGTTTCCAGACCAAGCTGAAATACGGCGCGCAGGCCGGCATTTTCCGGATGATCCCGGGCCTGCAGAACGCCGAATTCGCCCGGCTGGGCGGGCTTCACCGCAACACCTACATCAATTCGCCGATCCTGCTCGACCGCTCTTTGACGCTGAAATCGCGGCCGGGCCTGCGCTTTGCCGGCCAGATCACCGGCTGCGAAGGGTATGTCGAAAGCGCCAGCATCGGGCTTCTGGCCGGGCGGTTCGCCGCCGCCGAGCGCAAGGGCGAAAGCCTGATCCTGCCGCCGGACACATCGGCCTTTGGCGCGCTGCTCAACCACATCACCGGCGGACACATTGTCTCGGACGATGAGCCGGGCAAGCGTTCCTTCCAGCCGATGAACATCAATTTCGGCCTGTTTCCGCCGCTGGAGCCCGGTTCGATCCAGAAGCCCGAGGGCATGAAGCGCTTTCGCGGCAAGGACAAGACGGTGATCAAGAAGCAGATGACGGCGGAACGCGCCCTGCGTGATTGCGCAGCGTGGCTGGAAAGTCTCGACCGGACCTAAGACGCGTCTGAGGCGAGCGGCGCTGACAGTTCGCTTTTGGGCCGGAAGCTGCCCAGAAGCCAGAGCGAGACTTCGGCCGCTTCCTTGGCATTGCGGAATTCGAAGGTTCCGCCGTGAAAGGCGGAGCCTGGAAAATCCATGATCAGGCCCTTGCCGGAGGGCGAATTCTGCACCCGCACCATGCCGGGTTCGATCAGGTGGCAGACATAGTGGTGTCCCTGGTTGCGCATGCAGCCGGCTTTTCCGTCGTGCAGGCGGACGAACAGGGTCTGGCTATCCGCTGTCATGTGGATCTGCCGGATCGCTTCGTCGGGAAAGGCGCGGCCGAATTCGATGATGGCCAGGCCGGCGTCCGGGCCTTCGCTTTCCTCGGCGCGGGCATTCATGCGCATATAGAAGATGCCGGCGAGAAGAACGGTCATCGCTACTGCAGTCCAAATCATGCTGAAAACCCTCCCGGCAGCGCTGATTCCCGAATCGATGAGACCATGGATACGAGCTTATTGCGAGAGATCTTATAAGGATCGAGGCTTGCGTGAGTTTTGCGGGCCAACGACGTCATCAGAACCGCCGCGTGCGGATGGCGCGCCACATCCACCATTGCCGCCTCCACTGTGCCGGCAGGATGGCTTTCTCGAACAGGCTGGCACCGGCTTTTTCGGCGCGGTCGAAGACTGGTCCGGCCAGGGCCACGGGAACAAAGGCCGCAAAATTCTTAGCCGAGATATTGTTTGCCGCTCGTGCCTTGGCCAGATGATCCCGGCCAAGACCTGCGAGAGCCGAGATCACGGCATCAACGGCTGCACGATCGTCACCTTTGAGAAAACCATCACGATCAAGCCCGGTGGCGGCGAGCAGTTCGGCCGGGACATAGACCTGGCCGCGGCGTCGGTGAATCGGCAGCAGCAGCAGGATGCCGGCAATGGCCTGGGCAACACCGGCATGGCCGGCAGCCGTTGCTGAGGCTGCCGCATTTGCCGGGTCGAGGATCAGGCTCGCCAGCTGGATGATGGCCGATGCGGTTTCGCCGGCATATCCTTCCAGCGCGCTCAGGCTTTCCATCGGATCGTCGTAGAGATCGAAGACCCGTGCATCGATGAGGTTCTGCAGGACGTTTACCGGCAGGGCATACGTGCGGACGCAATCGAGCAGCGCCACGGCCAGCGGATTGGCGGCACTGTCGCCCTCGCCTGCCCCGTCGAGAACATCGCGCCACCACTGCATGCGGATTTCGCCGGGCAAGGGTTCGCGCACGAGATCACGGATGCGGGCAATTTCGGCGTTGAAAGCATAGAGCGCGGCAATAGCGCCACGCTTGTCTTCCGGCGCCAGCAGGCAGGCGAGATAACGGTCGCGGTCGCTGTCGCGCAAAGTTGCGAGGCTATAGGCATAGGCTGCATCGAGGCTCATGGTCAGGCCTCTCTCAGACCGCAATCAGGGCAGCGGCGACAGCACGCGATTCGGCCAGCATGACATTGAAGGTTCTGACGGCAGCGCCGGTGCTCATCGGGTCGGACGATATGGAATTTTCGCGCAGGGCCTGTTTCAGCGCAGCAGGCAGCGGCCGGATATCCTTGCCCGTCCCAACCAGAAGAACCTCAATGTCGGCGGCTTCGGCGAGCACGCGCTCGAAATTCTCCGGCGTCAGCGCACCGCCTTCGAGCATGTTCCAGCCATAGATGCCTGAGGGCAGCATCAGCACCGAGCCGCGATGCGACATGTCGGCAAAGCGAAAGCCACCATTGCCGTAGGCATCAATGGGGGCGCGGCCTGGAAAATGCGCCTCGCGAATTTCAATGCCCTTGGCCACGCGTTACAACGCTCCCGCAACTGGTCCATCGTCCATGCCAGCCGCAGCCTTGCTGGTGACAGTATCCGGACGCAACCGGAACAGGATGAGGATCGGACCAGCAATGTAGATCGACGAAAACGTACCGATGACGACGCCGAACAGCATGACGAAGGCAAACGAGCGGATAACCTCGCCGCCAAAGAGATAAAGCGCGCAGATCGCCAGAAAGATCGTCGCCGAAGTCAGGATCGTCCGGGACAGAGTGCCGTTGATCGAGATATCGATGAGAACGCCGATCGGCATTTTCGGATATTTTCGCAGGTTTTCACGGATGCGGTCATAGATGACGATCGTGTCGTTCAACGAATAGCCGACGATCGTCAGGATGGCGGCGATGCTGGTCAGGTCGAATTCAAGACCCGTGAGCGCGAACAGACCAAGCGTCAGGAGAACGTCGTGCAGCGTGGCGATGATGGCACCGGCGGCGAACTGCCATTCGAACCGCAGCCAGACATAGAGCAGGATCGCACCCAGCGACACCAGCACGCCCACGGTTGCCGACCAGGTTAGGTCGCCGGAGACCGACGGGCCGACAACATCGACGCGGCGAAACTCATATTCATCTTCCAGTTCGTCACGAACTTTGGTTAGCGCCGACTGCTCGGCATTTTCGCCGCCATCCTGCGAGGCGATGCGGATAAGCGCATCCTGGCTGGTGCCGAAGCCCTGAACCTGAACGTCCCCGAGGTTCAGTTCGCCGAGGCGGTCGCGGATATTGCCGATGTCGGCATCGCCGCTCTTGGCCTTCAGCTCGATATTGGAGCCGCCCTTGAAATCGACGCCGAAATTCACGCCATTGCCCATGAACAGGACCAGCGAGCCGATGCACAGGATGGCGGTGATGACGAAAGTGTAGCGGCGGAACGACATGAAGCGGATGGTGGTTCCGTCGAAGATGCCGGTGCGGATGCCTTTCGGCAGCGCGACCGGGCGGCGGGCGACGAACCACTGGACGATCATCCAGCGTGTCAGCGTAAAGGCTGTGAAGACCGTGGTCAGAAGGCCGACGGCCAGTGTCACGGCAAAGCCGCGCACCGAGCCGGAGCCAAGATAGAACAGGATGATCGCCGCAATGAAGGTGGTGACATTGGCATCGATGATCGTGGCAAAGGCGCGCGAAAAGCCGCCGTAGATGGCTTGGGCCAGTGGAGCGCCGCTGCGGACATTCTCGCGGATGCGTTCATAGATCAGCACATTGGCATCGACCGCCATGCCGATGGTCAGCACGATGCCGGCGATGCCCGGCAAGGTCAGCGTGAAGCCGAGCAGGGACAGGATGGCGATGATCATCACCACGTTCAGCACGACGGCGATGTTGGCGATAAGGCCGAACAGTCCGTAGAAGGCAAACATGAAGGCGATGACGAGACCGGCGCCGATCAGGCCGGCGATGAAGCCGGCATTGATGGAATCGGCCCCGAGGCCGGGTCCGACCGTGCGTTCCTCGACGACGGTCATGGTCGCCGGCAGCGAACTGGCGCGCAGCAGCAGTGCCAGGTCACCGGCTGTCTCGGCGTCCAGCCCGCTGGCAATCCGGCCACTCGAACCGGAGACCGGCTGAGGAACGGGTGCGGCAAGCACCAGATCATCAAAGACGATGGCATAGGTCGCGCCTGCCGTGGGCGTTAACGCTGCCAGCCGCTGCTCCGCCTCTGCAGAGAAAGCGAAACTGACGGAGGGATCGTTGGTGGCGGAATCGACCGCCGCCTGCACATCGACCAGATCAGCACCCGAAAGCAGCGGGCTTTTCTCGATCAGATAGGGCGTCGGCGGATCGTCGATGGAATAGATCACTTCTGACGTCGCCGGCGGGTTGCCTGCGATCGCATCCTGCACCGGCATCGACGCATCGATCGCGCGGTAGGAGAATTTTGCCGTCTGGCTGACGAGGTCTTTCAGCCGCTGCGGGTCGCCGAGACCTGGAACCTGCACGACGATGCGGTCGGCCCCCTGCCGGCGGATCACCGGGTCGGTGGTGCCGAGTGCATCGACGCGGCGGCGCAGCACGTCGATCGAGCGGGAGACTGCCAGCGAAACCTGGTGGTCGATGCCGGCATCGGTCATCTGGAACTGCAGCAGGCCGCCGGCCGTCTCGGCGAGGGTCAATTCGTTGATCGCCCGGCCGGTAAGACCGCCGGTCTCAACGGGCGCCAGCAGCCCCTTCAGCGAATCCTTGGCGCCTTGCAGCTTGGCCGTATCGCTGATCGTCACCTGGATGTTCTGGCCGCTGCCGGACAGGCCGGTATAGCCGATCTTTGCTTCCTGAAGCGCGGCCCGGATCGTGTCGATCGTCGCCTGCAGCCTCTCCTTGATGACGTCGCCGCGCTCGATCTTGAGCATGACGTGCGATCCGCCCTGCAGATCGAGACCGAGGGTCATCTTCTTGGCCGGAAACCAGCCCGGCAAGGCTTCAAGCTGCTTGTCGCTGAAAACATTCGGCAGGGCGATCACAAGGCTGGCCAAGACGGTCAGCCAGATCAAAGCGGTTTTCCAACGGGCAAAATGAAGCATGGGGTTCTCTGGTAATGCCAGTGGGCGGCGGGACCGGTGTCCCGCCGTAAAATGCTATTCCTTGACCGGTTCGCCCTTGACGCGGACTTCCGAGACGCCGCTGCGCAGAACGCGAACCTTGACGCCTTCGGCGATTTCGACTTCCAGCTCGGTGTCGTCGATGACCTTGGTCACCTTGCCGAGAATGCCGCCGCCGGTGACGACCTGGTCGCTGCGGCGAATGTTCTTCAGAAGCTCTTCGCGGCGTTTCATCTGTGCCCGCTGCGGACGGATGATGAGGAAATACATCACCACGAAAATCAGCAGGAACGGCAGGATCGACATGACTATGTCGAGACCGCCGGCGGACGGGGCACCTGCCGTTTGTGCGAAAGCTTCGGTAATGAACATGAATGACTCCTCGATGATACTGGCCAGCGCCGTGCCTGTCATGACGCTCTGTCGGGGCGGAATATAAGAAACACCGAAGCGAATGCAATAATGCCTGCCCGCCTGCCCCGGCTTTTCCCTGCCTCTTAGTCTTTTCCACCGGCAAAGGCCATGCTACCGGGCAGGAATAATTCAAATCGCTGCCGCTTTGACCGGTGGTGCAGACCGGAGGTGAGCCGCATGGACGACAGACAGGTCGAGACCCTGATCTTGGAAATAAGACGGCTGACGGATGTGGTCGAGCGGATTGCCGGGCCGGCCCCTGCAGACAACGATTGGGACGCGGCCGAATGTTTCGTCTGGAACCCTGCCCGGCTGCATCTGCAGCCCGTCGCCCGGCCCAACCGTGTCGATATTTCTTTGATCCGCGGCGTCGATCATGTCCGCGATATCCTGTTCGACAATACGTTGCGATTTGCCCGGGGCCGCCCGGCCAACAACGTACTGCTCTGGGGCGCGCGCGGCATGGGCAAATCATCGCTGGTGAAATCCGTTCACGCCAAGGTGGCGAACGAAACCGGTATCCGGCTGAAGCTTGTGGAAGTACACCGTGAGGACATTTCGACGCTTCCGGCGCTGATGGAGATCCTGAAACTGGCGCCCGCCCCGGTCATCGTCTTTTGCGACGACCTGTCTTTCGATCATGACGACACGTCCTACAAGTCGCTGAAGGCGGCGCTCGACGGCGGCGTCGAGGGGCGACCGGACAATGTCCTGCTTTATGCTACTTCGAACAGGCGGCATCTGCTGCCGCGCGACATGATGGAGAACGAGCAGTCGACGGCGATCAATCCGTCGGAAGCCGTCGAGGAAAAGGTGTCGCTATCGGACCGGTTCGGCCTCTGGCTCGGCTTCTACAAATGCAGTCAGGTCGAATATCTCGAGATGATCGACGCCTATGTGGCGCATTTCGGGCTGGAGAAGGACACGGCCGAGCTGCATGCGGAGGCGCTGGAATGGTCGACGACGCGCGGCGCTCGCTCCGGCCGCGTCGCCTGGCAGTTCATCCAGGATCTGGCCGGCAGGCTCGACAAGGTGCTTGCCTGACCTGAAACGCAAAAAGCCCGGCAAAACCGGGCTTCTTTATCTTTGCGGCGATCGCCCTATTCGAGATAGGTGGCCGGGTTGACCGGGGTCGCCTTCTTGCGGACCTCGAAGTGGACCTGCGGCCGCTTGGCATTGCCGGTCATGCCCGACGAGGCGAGGGTCTGGCCGCGCTGGATCTTCTGGCCGCGCTGGACTTTCAGATCGTTGGCATTGCCGTAGACCGTGACCGTGCCGTCGTCATGGCGCACCAGAACCGCGTTTCCGAGGTTCTTCAGGCTGCTGCCCGAATAGATGACCACGCCGTTTTCGGCGGCCTTGATCGGCGTGCCCTCGGGAACCGAGATGTCGATGCCGTCGTTGCGGTTGCCGTCGACATTGGCGCCGTATCCCGCCACCACCGCACCGCGCACCGGCCACCGGTACTTGCTGATGCCTGTCGACTTTGGCGACGCTTCGGAGGCGTCTTCGTTGGAGACGGCTTCCGTGACGCTTTCCTTGGCGACCGGCGGCGTGTAGCCGGCGACCTTTTCTGACTTCTTGCCGTCCGGTACCGATGCGGTGACGACGGAGTCGGTCTTTGTGCCCTTGCCTGGGATGACCAGTGCCTGACCGATGCGGATTGCAGCACCATCGATCTTGTTGGCCTTTTTCAGCGCGTCGACAGAAACGCCGTTCTTCTTGGCGATCTTGTTGAGCGAGTCACCGGCCTGAACCGTGTAGGTGCCGCCCTCGCCTGCCGACGATAGCTTGCCATCGGCCGAGACTGTATCGGCCGACTTCTTCTCGCGGTCCTTCGAGGAACCGGGAAGGATCGCAACGTCGCGGTTCTTCTTGTCGTCCGGAGTTGGCAGCTTCTTGCCGATGTCGATGTTGGATGCATCGTCTGACGCTGCAGCCTTGACGGCACTGCCGGCGACACCAAAGGTCGGGATGATGATCTTCTGGCCGGGCTCTGCTTCGGAAGCCGACTTCAGGCCGTTGGCTTTCAGAATTTCCTTCTGCGGCACACCATAGCGATCCGACAGGGAGGCGATTGTCTCGCCTTGCCGCAGCCTGACGGCCGGCGCGTTGTCGGCGGACCAGCCGCCCTTCTTGACGGTGCCTGTCGTGACGGGGTCCGGCGTGACCTTGGTGTCAGCCTTGGCGAGTTTCTCGCCGGGGAATGGCTGGGCCAGTGCATTTTTCTTGGCGTCATCGAGGCTCGGATCAGCCAGCACGTTGCGCTCGACACGGATCGGCGTGGACGCCAAACGCGTGCCGGACACCGGTGTTGTTGCCGTGTTGACCGGATCGTAGGAAACGTCCGACTGAGCATCCGGGAATGGCTGGTTGAGAGCCTGGTTG
Organism: Pararhizobium sp.; assembly: GCA_030655075.1. GTDB lineage: Bacteria > Pseudomonadota > Alphaproteobacteria > Rhizobiales > Rhizobiaceae > JAURWE01. Next base: position 40,563 of record JAURWE010000034.1, on the reverse strand, counting down.
CGGCCGGTGTTGTCAGCGGCGGCCAGCTGGCTGCCCTGAACCGTGCCACGTGGGACCGGAACCGTGCCGCCGATCTCCCGGCGCGGAACCGAGTTCGTCGTTATCTGGTCTGAATTGGAGAAAAGGCCGCCCGTGAACCGGGTGACATCCGAACTGCAACCGGTTGCAGCACTGGCCAGCAGGATGGCCGCACAGAGGCGAACTGCTGACTTACCAACACTCGGCGATACTCTTACACGCATGACGCCACCTACTTGGAACGCAACTTAATCTGGAATGATTAAAGCGCGTTAGAGTTACCGCCCGGTTAAATTCCGGACCTCCCCACCTCTTTTTTGATGAATTGATAACCATGACGAGGCCAAAGAGCGTCGCCGCTGCGGAAATCAGACCAGATACGGGTCGTTCAGGCGCGGGGTCAGAAAATTTCGGCATAGAGCTTTTGAATGTTGCTGAGACCATCGCTGGGCTCAGCCTCTGTCGTCGACCCGTCATCGGCGCCTGTAACGGAGGTGCGCACAGCGCCTGCCGCTCCTGTTTTCTGGCTGCCGAACAGCGGCACGAAGGCCGGCTGTTCACCCGTATCGGTGCTGTCGCTATATTCCAGGGACCGCAACCCCGCCATCGCCGCTTCACGTGTTCCGGTATACCGGCGGCTGTTCTGATCCTGGTAGGACAGGCCGTCAAAATATTCGATATAAGCCCGGTAGTAGGCCTTTGAGTCCCCGGTCTCGGCGAACTTGCCGAAAGCATTGAATTCGCGCCCTGCCAGAGCCGCCGTCACCGTGTTGTTGTTCCACTCGTCATTGGTCAGCGCCGGCTGCTTTTCCTGCGCCTTTTTCGACTTGCTGAGGAACAGCATGGCGTCGACCGACAGGGATATGCGCGCGGATGGATCGTAGAGGCCGGAAGCTCTTGCGACTGCGTCTGTCGCCTGAGCGGCCGGGCCAGACTTGACAACGGGACGGCCAACGAGGGTGTTGAGCCCGTCGCCTGTCGCCGCACCTGTCTTTATGTTCACGACCTGCATTGTCATCTCCGTCTCTAGGACGATGTGAGAAGAACTGACCACAAATCATAGCGAGCGGCTGGATTGGCGCTCTGTAAAGGCAGTTCTGGTTTCGTATGCAAGAACCGCACTATTCCCCAAAACTTGCGCGAGGCTTGCGCTGGTTAACAAATGGTTAACGCACCCCTCGAGGCTGGCATGGAAGGGGAAAAAAGCCGGTTTTGCGGCCTCACTGGCCGTTTTTTGGGCGCCCGTTGATCGGGAGCGCCGGGCCGGCGGGCGACCGGCCGAGCGGCAAACCGACCGATTCTCGATAAATCCGACCGGTCAGGAGCCAGGAACTGGTTCCCCAACCAAGGGATCAATGGCGCGATCGTCGTAAAGGGTGGTGCCGTCAGCCGGGCCTGGCCCAATGGCTCCGCAGCCCGAAATCAAAACGATCGCTGCATCTCAAGCGCCTGATCGCCCTGGTCGGCGACAAAGCCTGTGGGAACTTCGAGTGTCCGGAACAGCCGTGGATCCTGGCCGGCGATAATGCCCAGCACGGCGCGGGCCAGTTCCCCGCCGGCCTTCTTGACGTCCTCTTTGATGGTGTGCAGTTCCGGCATGGCCATATGCATCAACGGCCAGGCCTGCTTGGTAATAATATCGACGTCGATACCCAGACGCAGGCCGGCATCCCGGATGCCGGCGATGACCGCAATGCTCTGGTCGCCGGCAGCGCTGACGATGCCGTCCGGTCGTTCGGCCATCGACATTGCCGTGTGCGTTTTGCGTCGGATGTCGTCAATGGAATCGTCGATGACGGCGTCGATGAACGGTGTGTTGGCACCGCCATACTTGAGGAGCGCGCTGAAAAACCCGTCATTGATGTGATAGTGATAGGTCTGGCTCTCGGGCGGCGCAAACAGCGAAATGCGCTTCCTGCCCTTCTGCCGCAGACGCTCGACCGCCAGCATCGCATAGGCCGCGTTGTCGAAATCATAATAAGCGTGCTCGACACCCATCGCCGTTCTTCCATGGGTGGCAAAGGGAAAATCTTTCTGGATCAGATAAGCGACACGCGGGTCCGACGGCTCGATCCGCGACAGGATGATGCCGTCGGCAGCACCGCTTTCGACCGTGTGGCGCACCGCCTCAAGCGGATCGGAGTTTCTCTGATAGGGCGTGACGGCCAGGCTGTAGCGTGTCCCGGCCAGAAATTTCATCGCTCCGTAAACCATATCGGAGGCAAACATGTTGAACTGGTTTTCAGGATCGATCAGCAGCGCGATCGTGTTCGTGGTGCCGGTGCGCAGACGCACGCCAGCCCTGTTGGCAACATAGCCGACCTGGGCGGCAACCAACTGCACGCGGGCGCGTGTCTCGGCATGAACGCTCTCGTTGTCCTGAAGCGCCCGGGACACCGTCGCAATGCTGAGACCCGTCATGAAGGCGATGGTCTTCAGTGTCGGCGGGGTATCCTCAGATGGAAGATTGTCGTCATTCATGCTCATTGCGCATTCCTATCATTCGCACCCGGCAGGCTGCAATGCACGTTCCCGTACCGAACCTGCATAGGTCCACGTCGTATCGACGGCATCGTTACCGATACCGGCCTTGTAAGTCTTCGACCACCGGCCAGGAGCGCTGCCGCCGCTCCGTTGACCCGCACGTCGCGAGCAACTGGAGCAAATGTAATGTCGAATAGCAGTTATTCAAACGTTTTCATTTTCTCAATTTTCTCTCAAGAAACGCCAAATTTGGGCAAGATATTATTTGTGCCGTATCATTCTTATTTCTTATTATTCTAATATACCACATGTTTTTCACGTTTTCGCCGCTAAACCAGAGCGATTACTGTAAAAATTCACAAAAATGCAAACGTTTGCATTTTGATCGGTTTTGCGCGCCTTCGTTTCTACGATGCAATTTTTACATGGAAAAGCTTCCAAACTCGCCAATTTCCATCGCGAAAATTTCGTTACCCGCCGGGCAAATTTAGTCCAGATGGAAAATATTCAAACGTTTTCATTAGATCCGAAGGTTAAAATTCCGTTCCGAGAATTTGTTCGATACAGCCCGGATTCTGCTGAATTTGTATTTCGTACTATTCTAATACGAAGGGATTTTTTCACGTTTTTGGCTATAAATTACGCGTTTTTGAGCGAAAACAGGCCAAAATGCAAACGTTTGCATTTTTCGGGATATTTTGGATGTCCAGGTGCGACGGACAGTGTTTTCGGGGTTGAAGACGCGCCTCCGATGGTACGATAGTCGGGCCCGGATGGTTGCTCTGCCCGATTCAGCGACATTTTTGTGGACAATTGGCACCGTCACAGTGTCCGGCGACGGAAACCGGCTTTTCGCGGGATTTTGGACACGGTCACACAGAAACGTCCAAAATCCTGGCGAAAAGCCTAAAACCGAGTTTTTAGGAGAATAACGCCCTGAAAGGCTCAGCAGCGTCCTAAAGAAAGGAAGCGACCTGCGGCACGATTGGCAGGTATGGCGCCTCGAACAGGTCTTCCCGGTCGAAACGGCTGCCGGTTCGGGTCAGGCGGACCATGCGACATTGGGTATCGGTGATCATGACCGGCAGGATCAGCATGCCGCCGGAGACGAGGTGGTCTGAAAACATGCGTGGAAGCGTGCTGAAGGCCGCAGTGACAAGGATGCGGTCGAAGGTCCCCTCGCCGACAAGGCCGGCACTGCCATCGGCCTGGCGCACGATGACATTGCGGATGCCGGCCCGTTCCAGATTCTTCTGGGCACCGGTCACCAGCGTCTTGAAGCGATCGATGGTCAGGACACGTTCGGCCCTTCGGCCCATGACGCCGGCGGTGAAGCCGCTGCCGGTGCCGACTTCGAGAATGCGCTGTCCGGGCTTCAGGTCGAGCGCGTGCAGAAGCCGGACGGCGAAATCGACGCCTTCCATGAAGGCTCCGCATTCCAGCGGCAGGATGCGTTTCGAATAGGCTTCATCGGCAAATTGCGGCGGAATGAACAGCGAGCGCGGCGTCTGCTCGACGGCCGACAGGAGATTGGTGTCGGAAATGCCTTCGGCCCTCAGCCGCAGAACCAGGGCCGCAAAGCCTTCCTGAGCCTCCAGCCGCCCGGTCAATCCCGTGCTCCACGCGAAAGCGCCGCAGCCACGACATCCTGCACAGCATAATCGGTGAGGTCCAGCTTCAGCGGGGTGACGGAAATTTTCTTGTCGCGCAGGGCGTGAATATCAGTGCCGGCGCGGAAATCGCCAACCCGTTCGCCGAAGCGCAGCCAGTAGTACGGCAAACCCCGGCCGTCGCTGCGCTCGTCGATCGTCAGACCGAAATCGAGCTTGCCCTGCGAGGTGACTTCGATACCGGTGACCGCATCGGGAGCGCAATTGGGGAAATTGAGGTTGAGGAACGTGCCGGCCGGCAGGTCGACATCCAGCAGCTGGCGCAGCAGGCCCGGCGCGTGCGTTTCGGTCACATCCCAGGGCGTGGTGCGCGCCGCGCCATGGGTGAAGGCCTGGCTCAGCGCAAAGGAGCGCACACCCTGCAACGTGCCTTCGATGGCACCGGCGATCGTGCCGGAATAGGTAACGTCGTCAGCCATGTTGGCACCGGCATTGACGCCCGAGAGAACCAGATCCGGTTTGACGTCAAGCACCTGGCGCACGCCCATGATGACACAATCGGTCGGGGTCCCGCGCAGGGCGAAATGTTTGTCGGAGATCTGGCGCAGCCGCAGTGGCTCGGAGAGGCTGAGCGAATGCGCCAGGCCGCTCTGGTCGGTTTCAGGGGCAACGATCCAGACATCGTCCGACAGCGTGCGGGCGATGCGCTCCAGAACCGCCAGGCCCGGAGCGTGAATGCCGTCATCGTTTGTCAGAAGAATGCGCATGCTCAACCTTGTCCGGTGTGTCCGGAAAGCGGCCTCAGGCCGCCTTCTCGATTCGCGTCAATCCGCCCATGTAGGGCAGCAGGGCGTCGGGAACGGTGATCGAGCCGTCCTCGTTCAGATAGTTTTCCATGACGGCGATCAGGGCGCGGCCGACTGCGATGCCGGAGCCGTTCAGCGTGTGCACGAAGGTCGTGCCCTTCTCGTCCTTGGCGCGGTAGCGGGCGTTCATGCGCCGCGCCTGGAAATCGCCGCAGACCGAGCAGGACGAAATTTCGCGGTATGTATTCTGTCCCGGCAGCCAGACTTCGATGTCGTAGGTCTTGCGCGAGCCGAAGCCCATGTCGCCGGTGCACAGCGTCATGACGCGGTAATGCAGGTCAAGGCGCTTCAGCACCGCCTCGGCGCAGGCGGTCATGCGCTCGTGCTCGGCAACGGAGCTTTCGGCATCGGTGATCGAGACGAGTTCGCACTTCCAGAACTGGTGCTGGCGCAGCATGCCGCGCGTGTCGCGGCCGGCCGAGCCCGCTTCCGAGCGGAAAGACGGCGTCAGCGCCGTAAACCGCAGCGGCAACTTTTCCTGATCAAGAATCTGCTCGCGCACCAGATTGGTCAGGGTGACCTCAGCGGTCGGGATGAGGTAGCGGCCGTCCGTGGTCTTGAACAGGTCTTCTTCGAACTTCGGCAGGTTGCCGGTGCCAAACAGAGCCTCGGCGCGCACCATCAGCGGCGAACTCACCTCGGTGTAGCCATGTTCGCCTGTGTGCATGTCGAGCATGAACTGGCCCAGCGCCCGCTCAAGACGCGCCAGCGGGCCGGTCAGCACCGTGAAGCGCGAGCCTGATAGCTTGGCAGCCGTTTCGAAATCCATCCAGCCGAGCGCTTCACCGATTTCGTAGTGTTCCTTCGGCGCATGGTTCCAGCCGCGCTTTTGGCCGCTCGTGGTCTTGACGATATTGCCCTGTTCATCGGCACCGACGGGCACGTCGTCAAACGGCACATTGGGAATGCGCGACAGGGCGTCGGCCAGTTCGGCGTCGACGCTGCGGCTTTCCTCTTCCAGCGCCGGCATGGTGTTCTTGAGTTCGGCAACCTCGGCCTTCAGCTTGTCGGCCAGCTCGGCGTTCTTCTGGCCCATGGCCGCGCCGATTTCCTTGGAGGCCGAATTGCGGCGCGACTGCATGTCCTGCAACTGCTGGATCAGCGAACGGCGCTTTTCATCGAGCGAAATCAGGAAGGCGGCCAGCGGCTCAGCACCGCGCTTTGCCAGCGCGGCATCGAGAGCTTCAGGATTGTCTCGGATCCATTTTATATCGAGCATCGTCGTTCCAGGCGTTGTTCAGTGGAGGGATGGTGCTTGGAGGACTTGTGTCAACTCTCAGCGGCATCCGCATGGGTGGCGGGCGTCGAGGCTTCAGCCTCCGCCGTCTCTTTGGCTGCCTTGTCGCGAGATCGCTGGCGTTCGATGAGCCGGGCCGTGTAGATCGAAATTTCGTAGAGAAGGATCGCCGGGATCGCCAGACCGATCTGGGAGACCGGATCGGGCGGCGTCAAAACAGCTGCCGCCACAAAGGCGATGACGATCGCATATTTGCGCTTTGCCACCAAATCGTCGGCCGTGATGAAGCCGACGCGGGCGAGTAGCGTGGTGATGACGGGCAACTGAAAGACGAGGCCGAAGGCGAAGATCAGCGACATGATCAGGCTGAGATATTCCGACACTTTCGGCAGAAGCTGGATCGACACCTGGCCCTCCCCGCCGCCCTGCTCCATGGCCAGAAAGAACCACATGACCATCGGCGTGAAGAAGAAATAGACCAGCGCGCCACCGAGCAGGAACAGCAGCGGCGACGCGATGAGGAACGGCAGGAAGGCGGCGCGCTCGTTCTTGTAAAGACCCGGCGCCACGAACTTGTAGATCTGCGAGGCAATCACGGGAAACGCGATGACCAGTGCGCCGAACATGGCGACCTTGATCTGCGTGAAGAAGAACTCCTGCGGCGCCGTATAGATCAGCTCGACCTTGCGGTGATCGAGACCGGCCCACTGCACTGCCCACTTGAATGGCAACACCAGCGCGTTGAACAGCGGCTTGGCGAAATAGAAGCAGATCAGGAAAGCGACAAAAAACGCGCCGACGGCCCAGATCAGCCGCGCGCGCAGCTCGATCAGATGCGCCATCAACGGCTGCGGCTTGTCTTCGATTTCGCCGCTCATGCGTCACCCTTCTTGCTGGCCTTACCATTGCTGGAATTGGCGGCCGTCTTTTTAGGCTTTGGCTGCTCCAGCCGGTCGACGGCAGCATCGGGAACCACCGTCTTGGCGGGCGATGCCTTTTTCGCGGCAGGCTTGGCAACCGGCGCCTTGACCTCGGCCACAGAAGCAACAACCACGGTTTCAGCAACCTTCGGCTTTGTCACGCGCTTGGCCTTGGGCTTGTTGATCGCCTCGGCAACCAAATCGGCCTGCGTCTTGGCGCTGTCGAGCTGCTTTTTGGCAGAGGCAATGGCGGCGGCAGCGACGGTATCGGCCGGCTTGACCTCGGCTGTGCCGAGGGCTGCAGCCATTTCCGGGCTGTCACCGGCGGCAACCTGCGGCTTCGGCGTGGTCGACACCGATTTCTGCAGGTCGGCCTTGAGTTCGTTGCCCATGGTGCGCAACGGGTTCATCGCCTCGCGGATCGAATTGACCGGATTGAGCTTTTGCGCGTCGCTGATGGTGTTGCGGACCTCGTCGAGATCGGCCTCTTTCAAGGCCTCGTCGAACTGCTGGCGGAAATCGCCCGCCATGCCCCGCAGTTTGGTCGCCATCTTGCCGAAGGCACGCAACATGGGAGGCAGGTCCTTCGGACCCACGACGATAATGAGCACGATGGCAATCACCACCAACTCGGTCCAGCCGATATCGAGCATGCTTTACGTCCCGCAGGATGAGCGGCCCGAAACGGACCGCCCCATCGCGTTAAAAAGGATTCTAGCGAACTTCGTCGGACTTGTGTTCGACGGTCTTGCCATCCACGCCCTTGTCGGCGGTGGTCACGGTTTCATCCTCGGTCATGCCCTTCTTGAAGCTCTTGATGCCCTTGGCGACATCACCCATCAATTCGGGAATCTTGCCACGGCCGAACAAAAGCAGGACGACGACCAGAACGATCAACCAATGCCAGATACTGAAAGAACCCATAAGCTTGCTCCCTTAAAACCGTTACCCCGATGTAAGACGTTCATGCGCCTTTTTCAAACAGAAGTATGTTGCGCTCGTTAACGGAAAGCGTGACATCACGCAATCCTTGCGCCAGCACATCGGCGCGAATGCGGGCCCTGAGCGGCCTGTCCTGCCCGGCAACCGCCAGATCGAGCAATTCAACGACGCCGAGGAAGCGCCGCGACAGAATGCGCGCCTCGATCGGGCCACCGCTTTCGCTGACGTGAATATCGGACAGGCGCACGGCAAACGAGACTTTCGACCCATCGGCGAGCGCCCGGCACGCCACGGTTCCGATCGCCGTATCGACGCATCCATTGCGCACCGTGCCCTCGAACTCGTTGATTTCCGAAAAGAACGCGGCTGCGAACAGATCGGCCGGGCGGCGATAAAGGTCGTCGGCAGTGCCGACCTGGACCAGCTTGCCACTTTTCAGCAGTGCAATGCGGTCGCCCATGCGCATGGCCTCTTCGGCATCATGGGTCACGACGATGGCAGTCGCCCGGGTTTCGCGCAGGATCGCCAGCGTGTCGGCGCGGATGGAATCCTTGAGCCGGGAATCAAGGCCCGAAAAGGGCTCGTCCATGAGCAGCACGGCCGGCCGCGGCGCCAGCGCCCTTGCCAGTGCGACGCGCTGCTGCTCGCCACCCGACAGGACATGGGGATATTTATCGGCATAGTGCGACAGGCCCACCCGCTCGAGCGCAATGTCGGCCGCCGTCAGCGCTTCGCTTCTGGGAAGCGCAGTCAGGCCGAAGCGCACATTGTCTCTGATGGTCATATGCGGGAAGAGCGCAAAATCCTGAAACATCAGTCCGACGCCGCGCCGTTCCGGCGGCACGAAGACATGAGGCCCGGCAATCTCCCGGTCATTCAGAATCACCCGGCCGCGCGACTGCGCCTCGACGCCGGCGGCGATGCGCAGCAGGGTGGTTTTTCCCGAGCCGGACGGTCCAAGCAGGCACAGAACCTCGCCGGGCTCGGCGGTCAGCGAGATGCCCTTGATGGTTTCGTTGGCATGGTATTGGTGGTGAATATCGTCAAAGGTGAGCCGGGCGGCAAAGGTCACGCCTGCCGTCCGCCGTGCCCTGGTCAAGGTGGAGCCTTGCGGATCAGAAACCATGCCTGAACAATCCCTGCAATATTCTTGGCCGCCCATCGCCATGCGCCAGGCCGCAGCGGCAAAAGTCGAGCCGCATCATCACGTTTTATCGTTATTCGGCTTCTTCGCCCTGCGGTGTCAAGAGCCCGAGTTCTTCCAGATCGAGCTGCGTCAAAGGGTCTTCGTCCTCGGTCAGGGCGTCGTCATTCATCGGCAGGGGTATCTGGAAGCCGGATGGCACGCGGCCGGCAAGCAGGCCGGCCCCCTTCAATTCATCCATGCCCGGCAGGTCGCGCAGCTCTTCCAGGCCGAAATGATCGAGGAAATCCTTGGTCGTGCCAAACGTCACCGGACGGCCCGGCGTCCGCCGGCGGCCGCGAAACCGCACCCATCCCGCCTCCATCAGCACATCCAGCGTGCCTTTCGAGGTCTGGATGCCGCGGATATCTTCGATTTCCGCCCGGGTTACCGGCTGGTGATAGGCAATGATGGAGAGAACTTCGAGGGCGGCGCGCGACAGCTTGCGCACTTCGGTCTCGTCCGAGCGGATGACGAAGGAGAGATCGGCGGCGGTGCGAAACGCCCAGTGGTCGGCCACCTGCACAAGATTGACGCCGCGCAGGGCATACGCGTCCTTCAGCCGCAGCATGACCGCATGCACATCGATGCCCCGCAGCAGGCGGTCGGCAATGTAGGTCTCGGAGACAGGACCAGCGGAAGCGAACACCAGCGCTTCGGCAATGCGCTCGGCTTCCAGTTCCAGCCGCAGATCGACCGCTTCGGGCTCGTCCGCATCCTCGGGCAGATCGTCCTCGAACATGTCGTGCGGCTCGCGCGGCTCAGTCACGCCCCGCCTCCATGTCCGCGATCGCGGCAGCATTCAGCGGCTTGGGGCCTTGGCGGATATAGATCGGCGAGAAAGCCCCGTCCTGGCGGATCTCCAACCGCCCTTCGCGAACCATTTCCAGCGAGGCGGCAAAGGAGCTGGCAATCGCCGTGGCGCGCTCCTTGGGGCTGGTCATATAGCGCAGCAGGAAATGATTGAGCGCCGTCCAGTCGTCCAGTTCGCCCACTAGCCTTGCCAGGATCAGCCGGGCATCGGCCAGCGACCAGACGGTGCGCCGCTCGATGGTGACCTGCATGACCGCCTCGCGCTGCCGCAGCGAGGCGTAGGCGCTGAGGAGATCATAGAGCGTGGCGTCGTAGCCGGAATTGCGGTCGGCGACGATATGCTCCGGTGCGCCGCGCTGAAAGACGTCGCGGCCGAGGCGGTTGCGGTTGACCAGACGCGTGGCGGCATCGCGCATCGCCTCCAGACGCTGCAGCCGGAAGGCCAGAGCCGAGGCCATTTCCTCGCCGGAGGGACCGTCCTGCTTGACCTGCTGGGGGATGAGCAGCCGCGACTTGAGAAAGGCGAGCCATGCGGCCATGACCAGATAATCGGCGGCGAGTTCGAGGCGGATACGCCGGGCCTTTTCGATGAAGGTCAGATATTGCTCGACGAGCGCCAGAATGGAAATGCGGCCGAGATCGACTTTCTGGGTGCGGGCAAGATGCAGCAAAAGATCGAGCGGGCCTTCGAAACCGGCGATGTCGACCACCAGTTCCTCTTCATGCAGACCGCGATCGGCACCGGTGCCGTCCTGCCACAGCGAATCCATCGGGGACCTGCCCGGCTGCTGTGCGCGCTGTACACCCTTCGTCTTCAGCACCGGCCGGTCCTTCTGTTACAGTTCGCTGCCATCGGGCAACCCGTCAAACCGTGGCGAACATGCCCTGGAATTCGTCTCTCAAAGCCGTTTCGCTGGCACCGTCAGGCTGGGTAAATCCGGCGCGCACCTTGTTGGCACGCTCCAGCGACCTGCCCGCCAGCACCGGCACATTGGCGGTGACGGCCAGCATTTCGTCCATGATGCCGTGGCAGTGCAAAACCAAATCCAGTCCTGCAGCAACAATGCCACGGGCGCGTGACGCGATATCGCCGGCCAGCGCGTTCATCGAGACATCGTCTGATATCAACAGGCCATCGAAGCCGATGTGTCCGCGAATGATCTCGCGCACGACCTTTTCCGATGTCGTTGCGGGGTTGTCCGGATCGATGACGGTATAGACGAGATGCGCCGACATCGCCATCAGCTCGTCCTTCATCGCCACAAAGGGCACGAAGTCGGACGCGAAAAGCTCCGACAGCGGCGCATCAACGATGGGAAGATTGTGATGCGAATCGACAAATGAGCGGCCATGGCCGGGCATGTGCTTCATGATCGGCAGCATTCCGCCGGCCTTCAGACCCTCGGCGGCGGCCTTGCCCATTTCGGACACGGCGATCGGATCGTAGCCATAGGCACGGTTGCCGATGACATCGTGGCTGCCGGGAACCGGCACGTCGAGGACCGGCAGGCAATCGACATTGATACCAAGGCGCATCAGATCGAAGGCGTGCAGGCGCGACATAATCCAGGCGGCACGAAGCCCGAGGGCTCGGTCGCGGCGGTAGATTTCGCCGAGCGCGGCAGCATTGGGATACTGTGCGACCAGCGGCGGGCGGATGCGCTGGACGCGGCCACCTTCCTGGTCGATCAGGACCAGGGCCGAGGGATCGCCGATGGAATCGCGCATCTCTGCGACAAGATCGGAAATCTGCGCGGCTTCGCCGATATTGCGGCCAAACAGGATGAAACCCCAAGGGCGCTCGTCGCGGAAGAACGCCTTTTCATCATCGGTGAGAGACAGGCCTTTGCAGCCCGAAATGAAAGCTTTTGATTCGGTCATGGCTCGATATCATAAAGACGCGGCGGCGAAACGCGAGTACGCCGCCGAATCATTCACAACAAAGAGCGCTTGCAGGCAGTGTCGTCAGGTTGGGCCGGTACCGTCAGCCGGCGATGTAGGCCTTGATATGCGCGGCTTCCTGCTCGATGGCGCGAATGTGCGACTTGACCACGTCGCCGATGGAAATGATGCCGGCCAGATGGCCGTCTTTCTCGACCACGATGTGGCGCGCGCGCTTGGAACTCATCATTGCCATCAGGTCCTCGATCGTGGTGTCCTCGCCACAGCGGAACACATTCGACCACATGACGGAAGCAACGGGCTTTTCAAGACCTTCCGGCCCATGCTGAGCGACAGCGGCGACAATGTCGCGCTCGGTCAGAATACCACCGATCTTGTCTCCGGTGTCGACAATGACCACGGCGCCGATATGATTTTCGTTCAGAAACTTCGCCGCCTGACGGATCGTCATCTGCGATCCGACCGTGACGACGTTGCGGCCCTTTTCGTTGAGTATTGCCCTAACCGACATTCTTGCTCCTCCGTATGTCTCTAGCACGATACGTTGCATCGCTCGGGCTGTTGCGTCAGCCCTTGCGTCGATTGCCGCCACTCTCCCTGTGACGGCCCGCGATGGTCAACCCGGCAGCAGCCAATATGACCATCAGCAAATGTTGCGCCGCGCTAGACCAGAATGCAAGGGTTTCTGCGGATCATTCGGACGGAACAGGCTGGCGGTCGAAGGGCGCGAAAAACAGGAAGCCGAAAAGAAAACCGCCGATATGCGCCTCCCAGGCGATCGTGGCCGCACCGCCGGGCGCAAAAGCCCCAAGGCCTATCAGCAGATTGCTGGCAAACAGCACGCCGGCAAAGACAAGAACCGTGCGATCGGACAGGGCGGCGGGGATCGACATCAGCGGATTGAGGTGCGATTCCCGCCTTATCCGCCCACCCGGCGAAAAAACAAAACGGGCCGCAGCGCCCATCAGGGCTGCAACCACGCCGGACGCGCCGATGACCGGCACGGCGTCGCCCCAGTGGAATGCCGTATGAAAGGCAACGGCAGCTGCCGCCGAAATGCACCAAAAAAGGATGAAGCGCAGCGTGCCGATGCGGCGCACGACGGGGGCGCCGAATGCCACCAGCCAGAATGCGTTGAACAACACGTGCTCCCAGCCGCCGTGCAGCAACGAATAGGTGACAGGGCTCCAGAGCCAGGCAAAGCTCTGCTCAGACAGCGAAAAGGCATACCGCGCCGGGAAAAAGGCAAACTCGACCAGCAGCCAGTTGTCGGTCTCCGGCGCCAGCAGATAGACGCGGACCGCATGGATCGCGACCAGCCCCAGCAGCGCCACGAGAAGGCTGCCCGGCAGATTGATCGCCGGCTCGCGCTTGCGGGCAACCTCTTCGCCGATCACGGCTTCGGCAGACATTGCCCCCTCGTCTGCGCGCGGCTCGTCCATAGGTCTTTCCTTTTCATTCTTCGGCATTGTTCAGCGCCATCATGGATATGGGCACAAATGGCGGAAATATGAAGCGATCCTTTGCCGCAGCGCCCATCACCCGCCCAAAACCGGTCAGGACCGCACGGGCGCTTATCCTTAATATTTTCTTGGCACGCAATTCGCTTGCCATAACAGGAAGACCCAGAATTAGCGGTTACCTGTCCCAAGGCGAGACAGGTTGCCGTGCCAAGTCCGGAATTGAGAGCATGCGCAATAAGGCATCGATAGAACTCTATACATATTGGGACAGGCTGCGCGGCAAGCGCACCGCCCCAAGACGGCAGGAGATCGAGCCTGGCGACATCAGGCGGATTCTGCCTGACCTGTTTATTCTCGAGCATCTTTCAACCGACGGCATCCGCATCCGGCTGGCCGGCACCAATATCTGCAATCTTTTCGGCCGGGAGCTGCGCGGAACCCGTTTCGACGGTATCTGGATGCACGAATCGCGGCAGACGCTCGTCGCACAGTCGTTTCGCGCCATGCAGATGTCGACACCGGTCATCCTGTCCCTGACCGGCCACGGCGCGCATGGAGAGGACATGGCGCTTGAGATCATCATGCTGCCGCTTTCGTCCGGGGGAACGCTTCCGGACCGGCTGATCGGCGCCATGACGCTGATCGACCGCGTTCCGTCGCCGGTTCCGCTGTCGCTGACCGGGCTCAGCCTCAACGGCATCCGGATGATCGACACCACCAAGGTGAATGCATTCTTGGAGAACCGGCCGGAAATTCCGGTCGCCTCGACGATTTCAGCCGTCAGATCCGGATTTGGCAGCACCATCCGCCGCGTCCTGCACCTGAGGGTTTTCGAAGGCGGGCGGCAGGATTGAACAGGCGGGCTACCCGTGAAAAAACATCCGAGTTAAACGATGTCACAATGGCAAATGCCAACGTTCTGTTAATATTGGACCGGTAAGAATTGTGGCAGGACTGTTCTCACAATTGTATGGCGATGCACTCGTTTCAGCAAACAACAGATACTCCAGCGAGAATCCAGCCGGAACAGCGGGCGTTTCAACGCGTCACTGTCAATCTGGAAGGCCGTCTGATGTTTTCCAGTCACGAGGAATATGATTGCTCGGTGGTCGACATGTCGCCCGGCGACGTGGTTTTCTCCTGCCGGGCCCGGCCTGATCTGGGCGAACGCATCATAGCCTATGTCGATCATATCGGCCGCATCGAAGGCTCCGTCTTGCGTGTTACCGACGGTGCCTTCATCATTCAGATCAACGCAACCGAGCGCAAACGCGAGAAACTCGCAGCTCAGCTGACCTGGATTGCCAACAAGCATGAACTTGGCCTGCCGGAAGACCGGCGCCATGATCGTCTTGCACCACGCAAGACGAAGACCGAACTGACGCTGGACGATGGCTCAAAGCACATCTGCCGCATCATCGACCTTTCGCTTTCCGGCGCGGCCGTCGACATCGAGACGCGCCCACCGCTGGGCATGGCGGTTTCGCTCGGAAATATGCGCGGCCGTGTCGTCCGCCACTTCCAGGAGGGCGTCGCCATCGAGTTCCTGGGAATCCAGTCGCGCGACGCTCTGACGGAATTTCTCTAGATCTGCGGATCATATATCCCGACATTCCCTGCCCTGCCATTCACGGCGCCAACCGTCGGATCTGACGCATAGCGCCGCTCTGGTTTCGGTCTTCTTCACACATGATCAGCCCAATCCCGGATCAGGCCAGGCTTTGATGTGACCGAAAATGGGACAGCGCCCGAAAAATATTCGAAAAAAAATCTGCGGGTAAATCCGGCCGACCAGCATGCCAGTGCAATTCAGGCCACGCTGGCGGCGCGTGCAAGCGTCAAATCCGGCGCGACAAATCCGGCACCGACTGCCAACGCGGCACCAAGCCTAACGGCACAGTTTCATTTATATCAATAAATTCAGAAACTTGGGAAAGACGTGACAGCCGAATGCCGCCCGGATTTCAGACAATTTTAGATGCAATTTAATCAAATGCAGTATCAATTTTAGTCTTATTTTATTCTTATTTTATACTTAGTCTATTCGAATTTGCACTTGATTTTACTTCGCATTTTCGCGAGGAATAAAAAACTACATGTCATTGTCTCACCATAACGGGGAGACTGACATGAAGAAGAACACTGCAACGCTCGCCCTTCTGGGCTTCGCCTTGACTGCACTGACAGCATCGAATGCCTGGGCCTTTCCGGCCAATATGGCGATCTCGGGCTCGACCAATCCGCCGATCGGCCACTATGATTTCTGCAAGACCTATTCCAGCGAATGCCGGGACAATGGCGGCGATGCCGGTCCTGCCGTCCTGACGCGGGAAAGCTGGAAGACGATCCTGAACGTCAACTACACGGTCAATGAACAGATCACGCCCTTGACCGACAAGGAAATCTACGGGGTCGAGGAGCAGTGGGCCTATCCCCGCACCGTCGGCGACTGCGAGGACTATGTCCTGCTGAAGCGCCGCATGCTGATGAAGGCAGGCTTTTCGCCGTCCGATCTGCTGATCACGGTCGTGCTGCAACCGAATGGCGATGGTCACGCCATCCTGACGGTGCGCACCGATCGCGGCGATTTCGTCCTCGACAACATGCGCAACAAGGTCCTCCTCTGGTCGGAGACGGAATATCGTTTCCTGAAGCGTCAATCCGCCGAGAATTCCGGCCTCTGGGTGAAAATCCAGGACGGCCGCGCCACAACGGCGGTCGGCAGTATTAACGACTAAGGCGGCAGCCACCCGCCGCCACGAAACCATCATGGCGCCGCTCGTTCGCGCCGTGACAGGAAGGGCCTGGTCAAGTCCCTGTCCCCGTAACGACCAGGCCTTCGGCCGGTTCCGCTGTCCCCGGAACCGGCCATTTTTCTGCGCGGGATCGCGCGGTCCGCTGCACCATCCTTTACGTTTGGTTAACCATAAAGCGCCAGATTCAACGCGACCCCGGGATGGAATCAGAATTACCAGATTGTTCTGCGCCCCCCTGCCTCACTCGCACCGTTGACGGCACATCATGACAGCAGCATCCGGCCTCTCGGGCACAGCGCCGCAGGAAACACCGCTTCTGACCCAGGGCTTCCTGTTCAAGCTGACGGCGGTCGTCGGGCTTCTGGCGCTGTCGACACTCAGCATTAGCCTCGGCGGGCGCTGGCTCGGCAACCGGATCGCGCTTGCCGGCCACACAGAAAGCACCCAAGCCCACGACATCTTCATCGGCCAGGACCATCTGCGCCTGCCGGCAAATGTCATCCGCTTCGAGAACCAGCGCACTACCGGCGTCGCCGAGCGCACCGATCTCTATCTGCTGTGGCCGGAGATGGAAGGCTATTCCAACCAGACACGCCTGCGTTTCAACGATGTCAGCCATCCCGAAAGCCTGATCTTCATCCAGCTGTCGCAGAGCACCATGTCTCGCGACATGTCGGGGCGCGTCGCGCCGATCTACAGCCATCTCCTGTCGGGAAAGACCTCGAACGGCCCAGCCGGGTTGAAGCGCTACACGGCCAGGGAAAGCTCGGGCTACACGGACGAGGTGTTCTTCATGGCCGAACAGGCGGGAACCTCGCCTTATGCCGTTCGCTGCATCATGCCGGACAGGCCGGAGCTCGCCACGGGGGCCGATTGCCAGCGCGACATTCATTCCGGCAACGACCTCACCGTGCTCTACCGCTTTTCGAGCAAGCTTCTGCCGCGCTGGCGCGAGATGGACGCTGCCGTTCGCGGTTATGTCGAAAGCAAGCTCGTCCCATAACCGGCCACGATTTCACAGCCCGAACAATCGTCGGAAATTCGCACACCAATCATTCATCATAAAGAGATTGGTAACGCTGTTGGCCTAATCTTCAGCCAACGGTCGTTTCTGGAGGCGACGCCCGGACGACATCCGTAAAGCCAGAATGAAGAGTAAATTAGTGTCAAAGTCTGTATTTTCCGATTCCGTCCAGCGCTCCCGTGGTGCCTTTTCCGCAATCATGCGCAGTGTCGTCTTGGCTGGTGCCGTGACCGTTGCCGCCATGAGCGGCACGGCACACGCCAATCCGAAATATTCAGGGATCGTCATCGATGCCAAGAGCGGCAAGGTTCTCTACGGCGAAGATGCCGACGACCTGCGCTTTCCCGCGTCGTTGACCAAGATGATGACGCTGTACCTCACCTTCGAGGCGCTTGAGGCGGGCAAGATCACCACCTCCACCCGGGTTCCGTTCTCCAAGAACGCTTCGGCGGAGCCGCCCTCGAAGCTCGGCGTGCGCGCCGGCAACGCCATAACCGTCGAACAGGCGATCCTGTCGCTGGTGACGCGGTCGGCCAACGATTCAGCAACGGCGCTCGGCGAAATGCTGGGCGGCTCGGAAGCCCGGTTCGCCAAGCTGATGACGGCCAAGGCCCGCGCGCTCGGCATGACGCGCACCACCTACCGCAATGCCAACGGCCTGCCGAACACCTCGCAGGTGACCACCGCCCGCGACCAGGCCCGCCTCGGCATCGCCCTTCGCCAGCATTTTCCGCAGTATTACGATTATTTCTCCACCCGCAGCTTCCGTTTCGGCAAGCAGACGATCGGCAACCACAATCGCTTGCTCGGCAATGTGCGCGGCGTCGACGGCATCAAGACGGGCTACACCCGTGCATCCGGCTTCAATCTGGTGACCTCGGCCCAGGCCGATGGCCGCAGCGTCGTTGCCGTCGTCATGGGTGGCACCTCCGGCGGCTCGCGCGATGCGCAGATGCGCCGGCTGATCGCCAAATACATGCCTGCCGCCTCGCGCCGGGGCAATGGCAATCTCGTTGCCCAGACCAAGGTATCGCCGACGCTGGAAGCCGTGCAGGAAGAGGTCGTGGAAACGGCCGTCGTCGAGACACAGCAGCCGGTCACGCAGACAACGACCGCGTTCTCGCTTCCCGACAGCGGTCCGGTTCCGGATTTCCGCTATAGCGGCGAAAGCGCCGAGACGGCCTATGTGCAGCCGAAGAAAGTCAAGACGATCGCCGTCAAGGCCAACACGCTCGACGCCCAGCAGGAAGCCATCGCCGCTCCGGAAGACGCTCTCGAATATGTTCCGGCATCCGGCGACGCAGCGGCTTCCGCCGTCGACGACCTGACCACCGGTTCCACCGCTGCTGCCGCCACGCCGACCGGCTGGGTGATCCAGATCGGCGCGACCCCGGACCAGACACAGGCGCTGGCGCTTCTCACCAGTGCCAAGACCAAGGGCGGCAAGGCGCTGCAGAGCGCGACACCGTTTACGGTCGCCTTCGCCAGCGGCGACAGCCAGCTCTATCGCGCCCGCTTCAGCGGTTTCAGCAACCAGGATAAGGCCCAGGCCGCCTGCAAGAGTTTAAAGAAGAAGGGTTTTGCCTGCTGGGCAAGCCTTCAGTAGACCCCAAGTTTCGATGACGGGCAGTGTATTGTAAGCCGGTCATCCTCCTCGATTTTGTGCTGCGTACGAGGTTAGATATGGCAATGAACGAGAACGTTCCGGGCATCCCTGTGGACCTGGAGAGGAAGAAGACCGCCAAGCCCATCCTGCATCCGCTTCATGAAGCGGCCATGCGGATCGCCGATCTGGGGCTGAACCGTTCACGTGCCAAGACGAAAGACCTGCTCGCCCTGCTGCTCACCCACGGAGCACGGGGCTGGCGGGCCACCCAGCCGGAAGCCGGCATCCATCTCCATGTCATGTCTCCGGAAAACCGCATGCCGGTGCGGATGCGTATCCGCTAGAGCAGACTGTTTAAAGCAGGCCGAGTTCGGCCAGTTCGCGGCGCAGTTCCAGCGGCAGTTCGCCGCCGTCGCCGGACATGGCTTTCAGGTCGCGCGGCGCCTCGGTGTCCTTGAGATAGCGCCATCCCTGAAAAGCCCGGCGCGGCTGCAGCGCGGTTTCCACCACTTCCGGTCCCAGAATCAGCTTGCAGCGGCCGATGCCATCGACATCGGTGAAGGTGACGATATCGCTCAGCGGCTGGCGTGCCTGCACCTGTCCCTTGATCACCCAATAGAGCGAACCTCCATCAAGAAGCTCATCCATGCGCTTGGGCACCATGCGTGTCGTGTGGGTGGAATGCGGCTCAAGACCGGCGGCAGTCGCCACCAGGGCGCGCTCGGCGACCCAGTCTCTGAGATCGTCGATCGAATCCGCGCCAACGCAGAGCTTGATGAGGTTGAGGGCCATGGGCTCAGTTGAATACGCTCAACCTAGGTAAGGTCAAGTGTGAACGGCCACGCGTCCACACTTCAACACGCGAATGCATGTCTCTCAAAAGTGCGCAACGGTTTTGGGCTAACGACATGCACAAAAAAACGCTGAAGCGCATCAACATTCCACCACGTTGACGGCGAGACCGCCGGTCGAGGTTTCCTTGTATTTCTCGTTCATGTCGACGCCGGTCTGGCGCATGGTCTCGATACAGGCGTCGAGCGGCACGAAATGGACGCCATCGCCCTTGAGCGCCAGCGAGGCAGCGGTGACGGCCTTGACGGCGCCGAGCGCATTGCGCTCGATGCAGGGAACCTGAACCAGGCCGGCGATCGGGTCGCAGGTCATGCCGAGATGGTGTTCGAGCGCGATTTCGGCGGCATTCTCGATCTGCTCGGGCGATCCGCCCATGACGGCGGCAAGTCCGGCGGCGGCCATGGCCGAAGCCGAGCCGACTTCGCCCTGACAGCCGACTTCGGCGCCGGAAATCGAGGCATTGTGCTTGATGATGCCGCCGATGGCGGCGGCCGTCAGCAGGTAGTCGCGAATGCCCTGCTGGTCGGCATCCTCATGAAAATGCATGTAGTAGCGCACAGTGGCGGGCACGACGCCGGCCGCCCCATTGGTCGGCGAGGTGACGACGCGGCCACCGGCGGCGTTCTCCTCGTTGACGGCCATGGCATAGACGCTGAGCCAGTCGTTGGCGAGCAGCGGGTTGATCTTGTTGGAGCGCCACTCCTCCTGCAGCTTGTCGTGGATCATGCGGGCCCGGCGGCGGACTTTCAGGCCGCCCGGCATGATGCCTTCGCCCTGCAGCCCGCGGTCGATACAGGCGCTCATGGCGCCCCAGATGCGGTCGAGACCGGCATCGAGCTGTTCCGGTGACATCTCCGTCTCTTCGTTGGCCCGCTTCATCTGCGCGATGGTCAGGCCCGAGCGTCCGGCCATTTCCAGCATCTGCTTGGCGCTGGAAAAGGGAAACGGGACTTTCTTGTCGGACGGCTTGTTCTTGCTCGCCCGCATCGATTCCAGCTCCGTGTCGGTGACGACGAAACCGCCGCCGACGGAATAATAGATACGCTTCAGCAGCAGCCGGCCGTCGCGGTCGAAGGCCGAGAACGACATGCCGTTGGCGTGGCCAGGCAGCGGCACCTTCTTGTCGAAGACCAGATCGGTCTTCGGCTGGAACTGGTAGGCCGGATGGCCGGGCGGCGTGATGCGGCCGGTGCGCTCGACGGTCTCGATGATCGGGTCCATCTGGTCCGGGTCGATCCTGTCAGGGCTTTCGCCCATCAGGCCGAGGATGACCGCCCTGCCCGTTCCATGGCCGATACCGGTGAAGGCGAGCGAGCCGTGCAGGCTGGCCTTGATGGCGGTGACGGTGGCGTTGCCCGGACGCGGCCAGTCGTTCGACAGGATGAGTTCGAGGAACCGGTTGGCGGCCGACATCGGCCCCATCGTATGGGAGCTCGATGGGCCAATGCCGATCTTGAACACGTCGAATACCGAAAGAAACATGCGTGCTCCGCCATTTTGGGATGCTACGTGCGCGGCAAAACCAGTGTTTTGCGTCGGCATCATAGCGAAAGCCTACGTTATCACACGGCAGCAATAAGGCGATCCGCCGACATCGGGTTTTGCGCATGCGACATGCTAAGGGCGGGATGCGCCAAAGCGCGATTTGCAAAAGCGCGAATCCGTGCCAAAAACGCTGCCATGACACTCGTGGATTATATCGCGCTCGCCCTGTTCGGCACCCTCTGGGTCGGCTTCAGCTGGATCACCGGCGGCTCGATCATCGTCAAGCGCAAGAGCCTCACCCGGCTGATGAACGAGCACCGGGTCCTCTGGATCCGCAATTCGCTGCATCGCGACCTCAAAATGATCGACACGCAGATCATCGCCGGCCTGCAGAACGGCACCGCCTTCTTCGCCTCGACGACGATTTTCGCGCTCGGCGGCTGTTTCGCGCTGCTGGGGGCGACCGAACAGGTGCAGGCGATCTTCAACGATCTGCCCTATGTCTTTCGCGGCGGGCGCACCGCGTTCGAGCTGAAGGTCGGCGGACTGGCTGCCATTTTCGGCTATGCCTTTTTCAAGTTCGGCTGGGCCTACCGGCTGTTCAACTATTGCTCGATCCTGCTTGGCGCCGTGCCGATGGTGTCGGAGGCCGAGCAGCACCCGGCCCGGGCCGAGCGCGCCGCCGATCGCGCGGCGCAGATCAACGTCCAGGCGGCGAAACATTTCAATGCCGGGCTGCGTGCCGTCTTCCTGTCGATCGGCTATCTCGGCTGGTTCATCAGCCCCTATATTTTCGTCGCCTCGACCGTGCTTGTCATCATCGTGCTTGTGCGGCGGCAGTTCTTTTCCGAAGCCCGCCGCATCCTGCTTTTTGATGACGATCTGCCCTCCTGACAGACGTTTGGCAGGGGACTGATCCCGGCCTGACACCGGATTGCCATTTTTGCCGGTCATCTGCCCCTTGAGGCACGTGCTTCGCGCAAGCCTTCCGCTCTATTGTTCATCAAGCCGAATCAGGACTTCATCGACGGATGACTCAGGTATTTGCCTCGACCGGTGGCGATCTTCCTCTCGCCGCGCCAGACCGCAAGCTGCCGCGCATCGCGGCGCTGGACACGTGGCGGGGCATCGCGCTTCTGGCCATGGCAACCTATCATTTTTCCTGGGATCTGGAATTCTTCGGCTATCTGGAACCGGGCACGACCGGCGCCGGTGCGTTCAAGATCTATGCGCGGCTGATTGCCGGAACCTTCCTGTTCCTGGCCGGCATCAGCCTCGTGCTCGGCCATACACCGATGTTCCGGGCCCGATCCTTCGGCATCCGCTTTGCCAAGATCGCCGGTGCTGCGGCAGTCATCTCCATCGTCACCTGGTTTGCCGTGCCGGATGGTTTCATCTTCTTCGGCATCCTGCATTCGATCGCCGCCGCCAGCCTGATCGGCTGCCTGTTTTTGCGCGCACCGGCAATCCTGACACTGCTTGTGGCCGCCGCGATCTTCATGGCGCCCTCCTATCTGCGCATGCCGCTGTTCGATACGCCGGCGCTGTGGTGGGTGGGGCTTTCGACCATTCCGATCAGGTCCAACGACTTCGTGCCGCTGTTTCCCTGGCTGGCGCCGTTTCTGGCAGGCATGGCGGCGACGCAGGCGGCGGTGCGCTACGGCTGGCTGTCGGCCCTTGCTTCAGGCGACAAGCCTCAAAGCCGTTGGATGCGTTTTTTCGGCACGGCCGGGCGCCACAGTCTGGCCATTTATCTCATCCATCAGCCGCTGCTGATCGGCTGCGTCTACCTGTTTTCGCTGGTGATGCCGGCAGCCGTGCCGGATCCGGTCGAAGCCTATCGCAACAGCTGCGTCGCTGCCTGCGGCCCGCAGCAAACCGCCGGTTTCTGCGCAACCTTTTGCGATTGCACGCTCGACCGGCTGATGGAGCAGAGCCTGTTCGAGCCGCTCAACAATGGCGAAATCGATGTGAATACGGACCCGCGGATCGCGCGCATGTCCGCCGAATGCTCTGCTGACGTTCCACAAGAGGGATCGAAATGAACGCTTATCGTGAAAAGCCGCAGAAATTTCCGTGGCCGCCGATCTTTTACGGCCTCGCCGTGATCATCGCCCTGGTACTCGGGCGCTATGCCCCGCTCGATTCGGCGGCTGGTCACGGCTGGGCTCGCTGGATCGCCGGGAGTTCGCTGATCGTTTTTGCCGTCTGTCTAGACCTCTGGGCGGTGAAAACCCTTCTGGAGAACCACACGACCGTGCTGCCGCACCGCAGCACCACCCGGCTGGTGACGACCGGGCCATTCCGCTTTACCCGCAACCCGATCTATCTCGGCTATACGATCATGACCGTCGGTCTCGGGCTGATCATGCAGAACCCCTGGTTCTTTATAACGGGCATCATCGCCGTGGCGTTGACGACGGCCTACGCGATCAGCCGCGAGGAACGTCACCTGTTGTCGCGCTTCGGCTTCGAGTTCGAGCGTTACTGCCGCAGCACCACCCGCTGGATCTGACGATCGCCATGGCCTTCGCGATCAAGATCGCAATCGACGACCCGGACGCCGATCAATTCTCGTTTGACACCGTCAAGACCATGTATGGCGGCAAGGCCGTCGCCAAGGGCGATCTGGTCTTTGTCTTTGCCAGCGAAAACGAAGGCGGCCAGGGATTGATCGCGTCGGCGATTGTGCTGTCCGCCGAAGCTATTCCACGGAGACCCGACTTCGCCCGCCAGACGCCGTGTGTGTCCTTGCGACTCGAACGCATCGCACGCGCAAAGCGGCCGCTGGGGCGCAACGCACTGAAAACATTCCGGGATTGGGACGATGGGCAGCCGGAGACGGAACTGAATTTCAAGCTCTACCGGCAGGCGACCAACAAGCTTATCGGCCTGTCGGATGAAACGGCAACATTTCTGGAGCGGCATTTCTAAAGCGCATTGCGTGAAAACGGATTCACGCAATGCGCTTTAGGTCTTTGTTTTTATGCATGTCTTCATCCCAAAACCGCGCACACTTTTGGGAAACATGCATTAGTTCGACCTCAGGTGCCGACGCCGATTTCGGCGAGCCTTGTCAGGCAGGCTTCCTCGACATTGCCGAGTTCGCTCAGGGTCTCGTCGATGTCCTTGCGCTTCTGGCGCAGGTCCTCGCGCTTTTCCTCGACCTTCTTGATCAGCATGCGCAGCTGGCCGGATTCACCGGGCGGCTCCTTGTAGACCTGAATGATTTCGCGAATTTCGGCGATGGTGAAGCCGATGCGGCGGCCGCGCAGGATTTCCTGGATGAGGCGGCGGTCGGCGGAGCGGAACAGGCGCGTGCGGCCACGGCGTTCGGGATGGATGAGACCCTCGTCCTCGTAGAAACGCAACGTGCGGGTCGAAACACCAAATTCCCGCGTCAGCTCTGTTATGCTATAATACTTGTTCACGCCGTCTCCAATGCGAGCATCGTGACAGGCAGTTTATTGACTTTGACGTAAAAGTCAACTTTTTCGCGATCCCGTCAGGTTCTGAGCCACCAAGTCGCCAGCCCGAGAAAGGCCGAAAAACCGACGACGTCGGTAACGGTCGTCACGAAAACGGCCGAGGAGACGGCCGGGTCGGCGCCATAACGGTCGAGCAGCAGCGGGATCATGATGCCGGCAAAGGCTGCGGCCGACATGTTGATCAGCATGGCGACGGCAATGACGCCGCCGAGATTGACATCCCAGAACCACAGGCCGGCCACCAGCCCGATCAGCACACCGAACAGCATGCCATTCAAAAGGCCGACGCCGGCTTCACGGCGGACGATGCGCCAGGCGTTGTGAATGTCGAGGTCGCGGGTGGCCAGCGCCCGCACGGTGACGGTCATGGTCTGCGAGCCGGCATTGCCGCCCATGCCCGCCACGATCGGCATCAGCACGGCGAGTGCGACGATCTTTTCGATCGTCGCATCGAAGAGCGCGATGACGGAGGCGGCCAGGAACGCGGTCACCAGATTGACCAGCAGCCACGGTACGCGTGAGCGCGAGGTGATCATGACGCTGTCCGACAGCTCTTCGTCGCCGACGCCGCCAAGGCGCATCAAGTCTTCCTCGGCCTCTTCCTGGATGACGTCGACGACGTCGTCGATGGTCAGCACGCCGACAAGGCGGCTGTTTTCGTCGACGACGGCGGCAGAGAGAAGGTCGTACTGCTCGAACAGCTGGGCCGCCTCTTCCTGGTCCATCTCGGCCGGGATCGGGTGGTTTGTTTCGCGCATGATCGATTCGATCTTCACCGAGCGCTTGGTGCGCAGGATGCGGTCGAGGTCAATGGCGCCGAGCAGACGGAAGGTCGGGTCTATGACGAAGATCTGCGTGAAGAACTCCGGCAGGTCCTCGTCCTCGCGCATGTAGTCGATCGTCTGGCCGACGGTCCAGAACGGCGGCACGGCGACGAATTCCGTCTGCATGCGGCGGCCGGCCGTGCTTTCGGGATAATCCAGCGAGCGGCGCAAGCGCACGCGCTCGGTAAAGGGCAGCTTGGCGAGGATCTCGTCCTGATCCTCGATATCAAGATCTTCGAGAATGTAGACGGCGTCGTCGGAATCCATTTCGCCAAGCGCTGCGGCGATCTGGTCGTTGGGCATGTGTTCGACGATATCGAGACGGATGGCCTCGTCGACCTCGGTGAGCGAGGCCAGATCGAATTCGTCGCCCAGCAGCGTCACGAGTTTGCGGCGCTGGTCCTGCTGGATGGCTTCGAGAAGGTCGCCCAGCTCGGATTCGTGCAGGCGAGCGACGTGCTGGCGCACCCAGAGAAGGTCGCTGTCGGCAATGGCGGCGCCGACATGCATCAGGTAGTCTGACCGAACCGAGCCATCCTCGTCATAGATGTCGGAGCCGTCATAGACGTCTTCGTTCGCAGCGTTGCGGTCGTCGTCGCTGTAATTGCTCATCTGCCGCCCTCGCAACGCTGGCCGCCACAGGCAACCGCAGCCTGCCGGCACGGTGCTTTCGGTGGTGGATTGTCAAAATGCCGGTTGTTGCGCTCCATCCGGCCGCAAAACCGCAGGGAACATGACGCCCTGCTACTCCAATCCGCTGGCTGCGTCCACCGGTGAACGGACGATGCATGGCGGCCAAGGGCATTTTTTGCCCAAGCTGTTGCAAAATCTTGCGAAAACAGCAATTCCTGAATGACCTAAACATCAGCAGGAAGGGACGAAACATTGGCGATCAGGACATTGCTGCGCTACCCGGACCCGCTGCTGCGCCAGCTTACAGAGCCCGTTACCGCATTCGGTCCGGCACTTGAGGCCCTTGCCGGCGATCTTCTCGAGACGATGCGGGCCGCCCCCGGCATCGGCATCACCGGGCCGCATATCGGCGTGTTCCAGCGCATCACGGTCATCGAACTGTCGCCTGAGGATGGCGTGCGGATCTATGTGAACCCCGAGATCGTCTGGTCGTCTGCCGATACGGTTCGCCACACGGAGGGCAGCGTCTCCATGCCGGGCGTCACCGAGGAAGTCGGGCGCCCTGCCCGTGTTCGCATGCGGTTTCAGGATGTCAAAGGCGTCTGGCATGAAGATGAGGCGGAGGGCCTGCTGTCGATCTGCCTGCAGCACGAGATCGACCAGCTCGACGGCATCTTCTGGATCCAGCGCCTGTCGCGGCTGAAGCGCGAACGGGTGATCAAGCGGTTCGGCAAGCTTGGCGACTAGCGCTGGACACAAAAAAACGACCTTCCCCGTTGAAGTTTGTGGCTGTCAGGCGGCTTCAAGTTCGGGAATTGCGGAAAGCTCATCCTTCAGCGCTTTGGCGTCAATTTTCAACTGATAGCTCCACTGCAAATTCATCCAGAATTCCGGTGTCGTGCGAAAGAATTTTGCAAGGCGAAGGGCCGTGTCGGTGGTGATGCCTGTCTTCTGCGCAATCAGCCGTTCAATACGGGTCCGGGGAACATTGAGCTTCTGTGCCAGAGCGTATGCGCTCATGGACAATGGCTTAAGGTACAGCTCCCGCAGGATTTCTCCGGGATGGATCGGCGGCGTGTTGCTGATGGACATCGTCTTGAACTCCTCGGCGATCGGCTTGATCTAATGGTAATCGGTGATCTGAACATCTTCAGGCCCTGCGTCGGTCCACACAAAGCAAATGCGCCACTGTTTGTTGATGCGAACCGAATACTGACCGTCGCGATCACCGGAAAGCTTCTCAAGATGGTTGCCCGGGGGCGACCGTAGGTCGTTGATGTCGCCGGCGGCGTTCATCACTGTCAGAAGCTGCTGTGCGCGCCTGACCAGATCGGCAGGGAAGCCCTTTCGAACTGAGCCGTCATCGACCGATGCGGTAAGCTTGTCTTTGAACGAACGGATCACTGTCGGCTCCCTGACGTATGGTATCATACAGGGATACGAAAAGAGGTCAAGAATTTGGTATCAGTATTTGATACGAAATTGTCATAGCTTTACCGGACCATCTTCTGTGGAAAGATCAGTCCGGCGTGGTTCGGCAAGCTTGGCGGTTAGCGTAGACACAAAAAAACCCGCTCGGAAGCGGGCTCTTTTTGTCCGGCCCGAAGGCCGATGGTGCGGTCGAGAAGACTCGAACTTCCACGGGTTGCCCCACAGCGACCTCAACGCTGCGCGTCTACCAATTCCGCCACGACCGCATCGTGGTAGAGCCGAATTGCTCCGGCGGGGGTGCATGTAGCAAAAGCCTCTTGGGTGCACAAGGGCGCAAGGTCAGAATTTCCAGCCGGTGCCCGGATATTTCAACAGGCCCCTGAGCAAGGATGCGCAAGCCACTGGACTCACGGAGAAAAAGACACCATTTGAAAGGCCGTCACGACAGGATGTTCAGGTCCCATGCAGCGCGCAGATCTCGATTCGACCTTTCTCGCCCTTCCCGGCTCGCCGCCGGTGCGCTGGCGCATCGCGCCCGGCATCGTCGCCTATGAGACGGCGCTTTCCGTCATGGAAGAAGAGGCGGCATCGATCGCTTCCGGCGAGGCCGACGAACTGGTCTGGCTCGTTGAACATCCGCCGCTCTACACGGCCGGCACAAGCGCTCGTGCCGCCGATCTCGTGGCGCCAGACCGGTTTCCGGTGTTCCAGACCGGACGGGGCGGCGAATATACCTATCATGGTCCCGGCCAGCGCGTCGTCTATGTGATGCTCGATCTCAAGCGGCGGCGGCAGGATATCCGGGCCTTCGTGGCCGCTCTCGAAGCTGTCATCATCGGCACGCTCGAGGCGATGAACGTGCGTGGCGAGCGGCGGGAGGACCGGGTCGGGGTCTGGGTGCGCCGCAAGGAGCGGCCTGCCCTGCCCGATGGGTCGATGGCCGAGGACAAGATCGCCGCCATCGGCATCCGGCTGCGCAAATGGGTGAGCTTTCACGGCCTGTCGCTGAACGTCGATCCGGATCTCGATCATTTCACGGGCATCGTGCCCTGCGGCATCAGGGGTTACGGCGTCACCAGCCTCGTCGATCTCGGCCTTCCGGTCGAGATGGCCGATGCGGACATCCTCATCCGCCGGGCCTTCGAGCAGGTTTTCGGTCCGACGGTCACAGACACACCGGCCTGACGCTTCTCAGCGGAACAGCCGGTCGCAGGCATAAATGATCGCATAGCCGTGCAGCAGCAAGGCTGCATAAAGGCCGACGCCGACCAGCAGGCGCTGCGACCCTGATATTGCATCCAGCTTGTGGCGCGGCTTGACGCTTCCCATGCTGATCAGGCTGAGGACGGTGAAGACAGCAAGGCCTGCAATCAGCGCCATGGACGGCACACCAATGCGCCAGCCAACCCACAGGATCGCCAGCGTGACGCTGAAGCTTCCGGCAATCAGGCCGTTTTTCGTCGTCACCACCTGCCGCAGGACCTGCCCGCCGTCGAAGCGGCTCATCGGCAGCAGATTGAGCAGATTGAAGGCCCCGAGCACGAGAAGGAAAACCAGCGATCCGGATTCGACAAGGTGAAACCCCGGCAGCGCTTCCGCGATCTCGTGCAGCCCGATCGCCACCGGCACAAGGAAAGCCGACATGCCGGCGCCCATCAAGGCGCAGGTGGCAACTTCGAACAGCGAATTGTAGGGCCTGCCGCCGATGGCGATACCGCCGAGCAGCGGAATGAAGATCATGCGCACCTTGCGGTGCCCGAAGGCGCGATAGGCCGCCATGTGGCCCAGCTCATGCAGGACGATGATGACGGTCAGCAGGGTCGAGAGGGCCAGACCGTAGACCGAAAGGCCGAAAAACGGCCAGAGAATCAAGGTGGACAGCACGGCCAGTGCCACCTGCATGGCGGGATGCTCGAAAATGCCGTTGGGCTGCGAAACGCCGGTCTTCAGCCAACCCTCCAGGGCCTTGACCTCGCGCCGCAACGAGAAATAACGGAAGATCAGGAACGCCGCGCCCTTGTAGCGGTCCGTCTGCTCGATGGTCAGCACCGTCCCGCCCTCCGTGGCCGAGAGCGCCCGCGTCTCATGATAGTCCTTCCAGAAGGAGCCATCGAGCGCACTGTCTTCGACGATCTTGGCTTCGTAGCCGAAATGTGCGGGCGGATCGCTCTGCAGGGCGTCGATCTCAAAAATCCGGCGGATCGGTTCTCCCTTGCGATCGAGATGGACGAACGCCTGTTCGACCCGGTTTTCAGCAACGGGGCGGCTTGAAATCACCGCATGATGCCAGTCGGCCTTGGGGCCGAACGGATTGACCGCCGGCCAGACGTCCGCCGGCGCCTGCGGCAGCAGGCGCGACAGGCGCACAGTGCGCACGCCGACGGGGGCCGCCAGAAAAAACCAGATGAGGCCGACGTTGAGGACAAGCAGAATGACGACCGATATGGTCACGGACACAGGTCTGCCTCCAGGGCGAGCGTTGAGTTCCGATCGTGACGCTAGGGAACAAACCTTAACAATCCAAGACCGCGCCGCCGCAGGCTTAGTTAGGCAGGTTCGACTCCTCCGGCATAACGAGCACGCCACCGGTGACCGCCGCTGTTACGCCCGTCGTCGCTGGAAACGTCAGGGGCAGGCCTCTCAGCGAGCGCACCGCCAGATAGGCCCAGGCCTCGGCCTCCATGGCATCGCCATTGAAGCCGGCGTCTTCGGCAGACAGGACAACCGCACCCTCGATGGCGGCCAGAGCGCGCAGATCATCCATGATGATCCGGTTCAGCCGGCCGCCGCCCGAGATGACATAGGTCTTCGGCTTTTCGCTCAGATGCGATGCGGATTTCAGGATCGCTGCCGCCGTCACATGGGCGAGCGTGCGGGCACCATCCTCGAGGTTTGCGTCACGCCCCTCGGGCGCTACAAAGTCGTTGCGGTCGAGCGAACGGCGTTTTTTTGCCGAGAAGAACGGGTTGTCGAGATAACGTTCGGCAAGGCTCCTCACCACGTGGCCCTCGCTGGCGATCATGCCGCCCTGATCGTAGGGAATGCCCGCATGGGTCTCGACCCACTGGTCGATCAGCGTGTTGCCGGGGCCGCTGTCATAGGCGGTGACGGTGCCATCGGTGCCGATCGCCGTCAGGTTGGAGATGCCGCCGATATTGACGAAGACGGCGGGAAGATCGAGCGTGGCACTGGCGCTTTGGGCCAGTGCTGCATGATAGGCGGGGATCAGTGGCGCGCCCTGCCCGCCGTGCACCATGTCATTGGCTCGCATGTCATAGACGACTGGAATTCCCGTCCGGTGCGCCAGCAGCGCCCCGTCACCAAGCTGGACCGTCAGCGCCCGGTCCGGCCGGTGCAGCACCGTCTGGCCGTGAAAGCCGATCACATCGATGTCCCCGGCAGCGAGATTGTTCTGCTTCAGGAAATTACCGACCGCAACGGCATGCCGTACCGTCAGCTCGGTTTCTACCGCAGCCAGCAGGCCCGGACGCTGCGTCCTCTCGGAGATGGTCTTTGCAATCTCCAGCGCGTCCTTCAACGTGTCCCGGAACGCAGCGTCGTAGGCGACGCCCATCGATGGCCCGCGCTCGACATGGGTTTCGCCATCGGTGCGAACCAGCGCGAGATCGATGCCGTCCATGCTGGTGCCGCTCATGAGGCCGATGGCCGTCTTTATCGCTGTCATCGTCCGCTCCAGATTAAGAAGGGGTCTTCACAAAGATTGCCGTTCAAACAGGTGCATCTTCTAGCAAACAATGCTAAACGCCCGGCCAATTCCCGGTAACAGCATTTCACTGAAAGAGACAGGTCATGTCCGAGTTCAAATCCGATTTCCTTCGCACCCTGAAAGAACGCGGCTTCATTCATCAGGTTTCCGATGAAACCGGCCTCGACGATCTCCTGTGCAAGGAAACCGTGACCGCCTATATCGGCTATGACCCGACCGCCGCCAGCCTTCATGCAGGCAGCCTCATCCAGATCATGATGCTGCACTGGTTCCAGGCGACCGGCCACCGGCCGATCTCGCTGATGGGCGGCGGCACCGGCATGGTCGGCGATCCCTCGTTCAAGGACGAGGCGCGCCAGTTGATGACGCCGCAGACGATCGCCTCCAACATCGCCTCGATCAAAACCTGCTTTTCCAACTACCTGACCTATGGCGACGGCCCGAAGGACGCGCTGATGATCAACAATGCCGACTGGCTGCTCGGCATCAACTATCTCGAATTCCTGCGCGATGTCGGCCGGCATTTCTCGGTCAACCGCATGCTGGCCTTCGACAGCGTCAAGACGCGGCTCGACCGCGAACACTCGCTGTCGTTCCTCGAGTTCAACTACATGATCCTGCAGGCCTACGACTTCGTCGAGCTCAGCAAGCGCACCGGCTGCCGGCTGCAGATGGGCGGCTCGGACCAGTGGGGCAACATCATCAACGGCATCGATCTCGGCCACCGCATGGGCGAGCCGCAGCTCTACGCCCTCACCTCGCCGCTGCTGACCACATCGTCGGGCGCCAAGATGGGCAAGTCGCTGAACGGTGCGATCTGGCTCAATCCGGACATGCTCTCCGCCTATGATTTCTGGCAATACTGGCGCAACACGGAGGACGCGGACGTGACGCGCTTCCTGAAGCTCTACACGACGCTGCCGATGGACGAGATCGCCCGGCTGGGTGCCCTCGGCGGCGCCGAGATCAACGAGGTCAAGAAGATCCTGGCGACCGAGATCACCGCCATGCTGCACGGCCGGGTGGCTGCCGAACAGGCTGCTGAAACGGCGCGCAAAACCTTCGAGGAAGGTGGCGTGGCTGAAAACCTGCCGTCGATCGAGGTGCCCACGGGCGAGCTTGAGGCCGGGCTGGGCGTTCTGGCACTCTTTGTCCGCGCTGGTCTTGCAACGTCCAACGGCGAGGCCCGCCGTCATATCCAGGGTGGCGCCGTCAAGGTGAACGACACGGCAGTCAGCGACGACAAGCTGGTCGTCAATGCAGCGAGCCTGACCGCCGATGGCGTCATCAAGCTGTCGCTCGGCAAGAAGAAGCACATTCTGGTGCGGCCGGTCTGAGGCCGGAAAACCCTGTCATGATTTGAGGATCCGGCGGCCAAACCGCCGGATTTTTATTTGAACTCGAAGATCGAACGGAAGACGCCGGGGGCGATCAGCGACAGCGGGTTGATCGTCAGGCTGGGTTTTTCAAACGGGCCTGAGAGTTTGAAGGTGATGCCGATCAGGCCGCGATCCCGGCCGTTACCGAGCAGGATGCCGATGATCGGCAACTCTGCAAACAGCCGGTTAAGGCCATAGGCGGGCATGAAGGTGCCGGTCATGTCGGTTCTGCCACGCTTGTCGCGGACCACGCCCTGGAATGTCGCACCCACCTCCGGCCCCCGGACGACGCCGCGTTCGACGCGCATGACGCCGTCCTGCGAGAACAGGTTGGCAAAACCACGCTCGAAGCGGACGGCGCTGACATCGATGTCGCGCTTGACCGCCTGATTCAGGCTGCGGCCATCTTCGCCAGCCGGCGTCGCGACGATCGATTTCAACCGCTGCTCGTTGATCAGCGAGAACGTGCGGATATCGACCGTGCCGCGCCAGGAATCGGCCTCGTCGGCGATCAGTTTGAGATTGAGAAGGCCACCGCGCATGTTGCGGTAGATGTCGGCAAAACGCGCAAGACCACCGGCATCGCCGCTGGTCAGTTCCATGATGCTGCCGGCCTTGTCGAGATGGGCAACGACGGCCTGGCCGCTGTCGGTGACGGCCGACATATCCACGGTCGAGGGTTTTCCGTCGCGCATGCCATAGGTGAGCGCCAGGTTTTTCAGCACTTCGCCGTTGAAACCGGTCGTCTGGTCGAGCTTGACGCGGATCGTCGCGTTCACCCCGTCCGAGCCCTTGTCGCCGTCGCTCTTCGGTTCGCGCAGGCGCGCCAGAACCGGCCTGATATCGGCAGACGATCCGTTGACGGAGACCGAATAACCGCCCTTCTGCCGTTTCACCTCAAGCGCGTAATCATCGATCGCCGACAATCTGACGCGTGAAAAGCTTGCCGAGACGAGGCCGGATTTGTCGGTCTGCAACTTGCCGCGCGCGCCAAAATCCTCGCCGGTCAGGTTGAAGTCGCTGATGTCGGTGACGCCCTCTTCCGACACGGCGGTAAATTCCGCCTTTGCCGCAATGCCCTTGCCCTTGGTCCAGCCGATCCAGGGGATGGAGACTGTGGCGCGCGACAGATCCGCCTCGATCGTCTGGTTCTTGCCCTCCGCATCGATCGTGATCGCCAGCCCCACGGACCCGTTGATAATATTGCCGAGGCCGGGCGCGAATTTCGCCAGTTCGGCACTTTCGAGCGTGCCGGAAATCTGCCTCTGCCGCGTGACGCCGCCTTTGGGATCGACCGGCTCGACCAGTGACAGGTCCATGACGATATCGTCGATTTTGGCCTTTGAGGTCAGTTCGGCTTGACGCGGATCGATACGGAAGGTGCCATTGAGACCGGAAATCATGCGGCCGGAGATCGGCTTGTTGACGGCAACGTCGTCCAGTTCCATCGCCACCTGCCATTCCGGCACCGGCGGTTTCTGGTCGGCGACCAGGCCGAAGCGCGCACCGACAAGACCCTTGACGCTGCCGGTAAAATCCTCCGGCACGAAGGTGGTCCGCTGCAAGGCCTGGATCGGCTTGTAGGTCACGAGTTCGGCGATCGAATCGGCCGAGCCGGAAACGCCGATCTTCATTTCCGCCATCAAGGGCTTTTCGTAGCTCTTGGGGATGAGGAAATCGCCACTTTCAAGAACGACGGACCTGCCCGACGGAAAATAGGCCGTTCCACCGGTGATGCCGATTTCGACGCGCTCGCCTTT
Organism: Pararhizobium sp.; assembly: GCA_030655075.1. Taxonomy (GTDB): domain Bacteria; phylum Pseudomonadota; class Alphaproteobacteria; order Rhizobiales; family Rhizobiaceae; genus JAURWE01. The sequence goes on along the minus strand of JAURWE010000034.1, from coordinate 6,160 downwards.
CAGCGAGAATTTGGCCGAGGTATCGCGGATCGGCGGGATGTCGCCGGCGACGTTCATGCGGGCGCCGGCAATGTCGAACTGGATTTTCAGCTCCTCCGCATTCAGCCGCAACGGTCCCGGCAGCGCATCGAGCCGTCCCTCGGGCAGCGCCAGCTCGATCCGGCCGTTGCTCACCGTGCCGCCGTAGAGATTGGCGATGACCCAGCGGCGTGGTGCCTTGGCCATCCACCAGGGCCACATCTGCTTGACGGCCGAGGATTCGAGCTTGTCGGCCAGTGCCACCAGCGTCAGTTTCGGCGCCTTGTCGCCGAATTTCAGGGCGATCGATCCGGCCACGGAGCCGAGCGCGCTGGAAATTCCGGCTTCGCTGAAGACAAGTTCGCGGGTGTCGGGCAGGTAGCGGCCGTTCAGATTGGCATCGAATACCAGCGGCGCCTCGCTGACATCGACAGGGGCAGACACGGCGGAGCTGAAGAGAAGATTGATGGCAAAGCCATTCTTCTGCGTGGCATCGACGCGACCGAGATCGATGATCGCGCCGGTCACCGGAAAGGATGAGGCGCCGAAGTTGATGGTCGAGCGCATGACCTCGACGGAGTTGCGGCCGAAATCATAGGCAACCTTGAGCTTGGAGGATCGCAGCTGCGACGACAGGCTCTCGAAATGCAGGGTGCCGTCATCTGCCGAAATCGTCAGATCCAGCGCCGGCTTTTGCGCCTCACCACCGCGCACGGCGTTCATATCGACGTCGAACTGGGTATCCAGCCCGCCGATGATCGCGCCCGACGCATTGTGACCGACCAGGAATGCATCGAGCTCCAGGTCGCTGAAGGTGCCGGAAATGCGCGAGATGCTACCCTTTGTATTCGCCGCATCGACGACGAGGCTCGATGCGGCCCCATCGATTTTAATGGCGCCGGTTATCTTCATCGAGCCATCGGCCGCGCGGGTAAAATCGAGCGTGTCGATGAGAATGGGCACGATCTTCTTCTTCGGCCCGAGGACCGACAGCGTGAAATCACTGATGCGCATGGTTTTCGTGCGGCTGCGGCCGATAAAGCCGGAAATCCGGTCGATGTTGGCGAAGGCGGCTTCGAGATTGACCGGGATGTTTCCGATCCGCAGCTGCGACAGATCGAGCGGCTTGCCCTGCGGCAGGAGTTTCTGGTCGAGCATCGCCCCTTCGGCCTCGATCAGGGACACGGCGATCTGGCCTTTGAACAGCGCCAGCGGATCGAGCGCAATCGACACGGCCTTGGTGGTGGCCAGCGTTTTGCCCGAACTGTTCTCGATGAGCTTTACGCCCTGAGCCTTCAGCGCAAGGCCGCCCGTGTCGCTGAAGCGCACCACGGTGCTCGCAACTTCGGCATGATAGCCCTTGCCGATAGCATTGTTCAGCGCCTGTGATGCCCTGTCGTTCAGGGGTGCGTCGAGCATTCCGGTCTCGATTGCTGCCACGGCGCCGGCAAAAAGCAGGGCGGCAAACAGCGAAAGCCAGATCAGGATCTTGACGAGCCGGCCCATGAGCGATCCGCCCGCCTTTGGGGCGTGAACGATGATCGGGTCAAACGCGCAGGCCGAAGGAAGCGTATGAAGATCGACAATGTCTTGCTTGCGAAAAACCACCTTTTCGCTGCGGATGTCGTCCATCAGTGGGGATTTCCTCCGCCTTTTCCTGTTCGTGATTCACCCTTCGCACAGAGACGCGGATAGACCAACAGCATAGATAGAAAACACCGCCCAAAAACGGATCACGTTTTCAAGGCCACGTTTCACAACTTAGTTCCAGCGGCAGGCTAGACGATTGCCGCGCTCACTATATACCGGTTCGGGCATATTTTCTCTCAAAAGCTGGCCAAAGAAAGGTTTCTCCATGGCAGACTTGTCCATCGGCACCGACGCACCGGGTTTCACGCTGCCCCGCGACGGTGGGGGCACGGTGTCGCTCGCTGCTCTCCTGGGAAAACCCGTGGTCATCTTCTTTTACCCCAAGGACAACACCAGCAGCTGCACGGTCGAATCGATCGACTTTTCCAGATTGGAACAGGATTTCTCCAATGCCGGCGCCACCATTGTCGGCATGTCGCCCGACAGCGTCAAAAGCCACGACAAGTTCGTCAAGAAGCACAGCCTGTCGGTGATCCTTGCCTCCGACGAGGACAGGAGCACGCTGGAAACCTACGGCGTCTGGAAAGAAAAGAGCATGTACGGCCACAAGTATATGGGCGTGGAACGCACGACCGTGCTGGTCGATGCGAAGGGCAAGATCGCCAGGGTCTGGGACAAGGTGAAGGTCAAGGGGCATGCCGACGAGGTTCTGGCTGCGGTCCGGGCGCTGTGATGGAGGCGCTTCCGCAGATCGGCAGCCTTCGCGGCGGCGCGACGCTGGCCATTCTGGCTGCTGATCTCGACGTGAAGACGGAGCTTGCGCAGGAAACGGCGCGGCGCTGGTTTGCCCGCCGCCTGTCGCTGCGCTCGCCGCTCGATCCGCAGGTTCCCGACCGGCCGGGCAGGCCCACGAAGCCCGCGCTGATAGCGCCCACCAAGGTGAAACGCCGATCGCTGAATTCGCTCAACGGCCGCATCGCGCTGTTGCATGCGATTGCCCATATCGAGCTCAACGCCGTCGATCTCGCGCTCGACATCGTCGCCCGTTTTGCTACTGAAAACGTGCCGAACTCGTTTTTCGACGGCTGGATGCAGGTGGCATTCGAGGAGGCCAAACACTTCAAGCTTGTCCGTGATCGTTTGCGCGATCTGGGCGCCGACTACGGCGACCTGCCCGCCCACGACGGTCTCTGGCAGGCGGCACACGACACGCGCAACAGCCTGACGGCACGTCTGGCCGTGGTGCCGCTCATTCTCGAGGCACGCGGTCTCGATGTGACGCCTGCCCTGCAGGCCAAGATGCGAGAATCGGGCGACCATGAAAGCGCTGCCGTGCTCGACGTCATCTACGAGGACGAAAAAGGCCATGTGGCTGTTGGTGCCAAATGGTTCCGTTTCCTCTGCGCCCGCGAGCGCAAGGATCCGGTCAAGGCTTTTCAGGCGCTGGTGCGGGCCAATTTTCGCGGGCCACTCAAGGCGCCGTTCAACGACATCGCCCGGGCCGAAGCCGGCATGACGCCGTCGTTCTACCGCTCGATGACGGCATCGACAAACCTCTGAATTTCATCGGAAAAACCGAACAAAACGGGCTTCATCGGACAGCACCGCAAAACTTTGTTAACCTTAACAGTGTGTAATCACCAGCAATTCCGATGAAAAATCCGGATTGGTGGGGTGTTCGTGTCTGTTCTTCCGCAAAGCCGCGTGTTTGGGAAACGCTCCCAGAAACATGTCCTTATCCTCGCCAGTGGCGACAGGATCCGTCACATGACCGTCCGGCCGTGGATGGCCGCACTTGCGGTGTGTTTCATCTGCATGCTGTCGATCGGCTATCTGCTGGCAACCACCTATCTCGTTTTGCGCGATGACCTGATTGGCGCGACCATGGCGCGGCAGGCTCGCATGCAGCACGACTACGAAGACCGCATTTCGGCGCTGCGCGCCCAGGTCGACCGCGTCACCAGCCGCCAGCTGCTGGACCAGCAGGTGGTCGAGGACAAGGTGGAAAAGCTGCTTGAACAGCAGGTCGCTCTCTCCTCCCGCCGTGGCAAGCTCGATTCCATTCTGGAACGGGCGGAAGATTCCGGCATTTCCGCAACCAAGATTCCGATTCCTGCCTTTAATCCTGCAAAGGGTGGGCAGCGTGCCGATGCATCCGGCGGCGTTTCGGCGATCGAGCGCCTGATGGGCCTGAAGCAGACGGAAACCGCCGATGCGGCAAAGACCGGCGCCCAGCCGGCGCTTGCCTTTGCCGGCACCACGGGCACACCGCTGCGCGAAACCATGTCTGATCGGGCCGACCGGCTGTTTTCCAAGGTCACCCTGTCCCTGAAGACCATCGAGCAGGAGCAGCTTCAGCGCATCCAGAATCTGACGGTTGGTGCATCCGAGACCGCAGACGCGATCGGCACCATTCTCGAGCGGACCGGCTTCGACATCGATCACGACACGGCCGGCCTGGCTCCGGCCCTTCCGGTCAGCGACGAACAGGCAAGTGCCATCGGCGGCCCCTTCGTCGAGCCGGAAACGACCAGCGTTTTCGAAGGCTCGCTGATCGAACTCGATCAGGCTCTGGAGCGGCTTGAGAAGGTCCGCACGACGGCACGAAAGCTGCCGTTCGGCAACCCGTCGCCCGGCAGCGACATCACCAGCCGTTTCGGCAACCGCAACGATCCTTTCCTCGGCCGCTTAGCCCTGCATGCGGGCGTCGATTTCCGGGCATCGATCGGCACCGATATCCGCACCACCGGCATGGGCACCGTCATCACGGCGGGCCGCAATGGCGGCTACGGTAATATGGTCGAAGTCGATCACGGCAACGGCCTGACCACCCGCTACGCCCACCTCTCCGAAATTCTCGTCAATGTCGGCGACAAGGTCGCGGCGGGTGCTGTTGTCGGCCGATCCGGCTCGACCGGCCGCTCCACCGGCCCGCATCTGCACTACGAGGTTCGCCGCAACGGCAATGCTGTCGATCCGATGCGCTTTCTCAACGCCGGTATGAAGCTGGTCACCTATCTGAACTAGGCCAAAATGCTTAGCCGGAAACATTGCTGAGATTTGCCGCGCCATTTTCCACGGAAATTTACTCTGAAATCCCAAGAAACCGCTGGTTTTCTTGACTTTGCTTCGCGTTGGGACTAAGTGGCGCTTCAGCAGGCGGAGCTTTATCGCCTTTTCACAAGCGTTCGAAAGAACCGGAACGGAAACAGATTTCCCTTTGACAACCTTTTCTGATCTTGGCCTGAGCCAAAAAGTCCTTTCCGCTGTTACCGATGCGGGATATTCGATACCGACGCCGATCCAGGCCGGTGCTATTCCTCCGGCATTGCAGCGCCGCGACATTCTGGGCATTGCCCAGACCGGGACAGGCAAGACGGCCTCCTTCGTGCTGCCGATGCTGACGCTTCTGGAAAAGGGCCGCGCCCGCGCCCGCATGCCGCGCACGCTGATCCTCGAGCCGACCCGCGAACTCGCCGCCCAGGTGGTGGAGAATTTCGACCGCTACGGCGTGAACCACAAGCTCAACGTGGCGCTGATCATCGGCGGCGTGTCCTTCGCCGACCAGGATGCCAAGCTCATGCGCGGCACCGACGTGCTCATCGCCACGCCGGGCCGGCTCCTCGACCATTTCGAGCGCGGCAAGCTGCTGCTCACGGGCGTCGAGCTCCTCGTCATCGACGAGGCCGACCGGATGCTCGACATGGGCTTCATCCCCGACATCGAGCGCATCGTGAAGATGGTGCCGTTCACCCGCCAGACCCTGTTCTTCTCCGCCACCATGCCGCCGGAGATCGAGCGGCTCGCCGACATGTTCCTGCACACGCCCCAGCGGATCGAGGTGGCCCGGCCCGCCTCCACCGCCGAGACCATCGTGCAGAAGCTCGTGGCCACGGGCTCCGAGGGCCACGAGAAGCGCGACCTCCTGCGCCGGCTCATCCGGGGCGAGGCCGAGCTCAACAACGGCATCATCTTCTGCAACCGCAAGCGCGACGTGGCGCTCCTGCAGAAGTCGCTGGCGAGCCACGGCTTCAACGTCGCCGCGCTCCATGGCGACATGGACCAGCGCGCCCGCACCATCGCCCTCGACGGCTTCCGCTCCGGCGAGGTGCCGCTGCTGGTGGCCTCCGACGTCGCCGCGCGCGGCCTCGACATCCCGGCCGTGAGCCACGTCTTCAACTTCGACGTGCCCCACCACCCGGAGGACTACGTCCACCGCATCGGCCGCACGGGCCGCGCCGGCCGCGCCGGACATGCCTTCACCCTGGTGACCCGCTCCGACGAGCGCTCGATCACCGCCATCGAGAGCCTCATCGGCCAGCCGATCCCCTGGGCCGAGGGCGACCTCGGCGCCCTGCCGGAGGCCGCGCCCGCGACGGTGAGCGAGGACGCGCCGACCCGGACGCGTCATCGCGGCAAGTCCGGCGAGACCCTGCGCCGGCGCGGCGCTGCCGAGCCCGCCCGTGACGCCGCCCGGTCCGAATCCCGCGCCGAGCCCCGCGCCCGCAGGGGCCGTCGGGGCAGCCCCGAGCGGGGGCCGTCCGCGGCGGTC
>JAURWE010000027.1 GCA_030655075.1 Pararhizobium sp. | reverse complement strand
AGTTTGACCAGGGAAGCCGACGACACGCCGGCGCGCCGCCACATGTCATCGATGGAAACGAAGAACTCGTTGCCACGTGCCACCGCGATTTTTGCCGCATCCTCTTCAGGCAGCCCCCTGACCAAACGCATTCCCAGACGCACGGCATGGCGGCCGGTTCCCTCGATCTCCTCCAGCGTGCAATCCCACCGTGATCGATTGATGCAGATCGGCCGGATCGCAACACCGTGAGCCCGGGCATCGGTGACGATCTGCGCCGGCGCATAGAAGCCCATCGGTTGCGCGTTGATGAGAGCGGCACAGAACACATCCGGATAATGGCATTTCACAAATGCGGAGGCGTAGGCGATGAGGGCAAAGGAAGCGGCGTGGCTTTCTGGAAAGCCATAGGAGCCAAAACCCTCGAGCTGCGAGAAGGTCTTCTCGGCAAACTCCTCCGTGTAGCCGTTCTTCACCATCCCCTGGACCAATTTGTCCTTGAACTTGCTGACCCCGCCGGTGAACTTGAATGTCGCCATGGAGCGTCTGAGCGCATCGGCCTCGCCGGCGGTAAAGCCAGCGCAGACGATCGCCACCTTCATGGCGCTTTCCTGGAACAGTGGCACACCCAACGTCTTGCCGAGAACAGCCTCCAGTTCCGGCTTCGGATAAACGACCGCCTCCTTGCCCTCGCGCCGTCTCAGGTAAGGATGCACCATGTCGCCCTGGATCGGTCCGGGGCGAACGATGGCAACCTGAATGACCAGGTCATAATAGGTCTGGGGTTTCAGACGCGGCAGCATTGACATCTGGGCGCGGGATTCAATCTGGAAGGTGCCGAGCGTGTCGGCTTTGCGGATCATTGCGTAGGTTGGCGGATCTTCCGGCTCGATGGTGGCAAGATCGAGTGTTATGCCCTTGTGCTCCTGCAAAAGGGAAAATCCCTTCGCCATGCAGGTAAGCATTCCCAAGGCCAGTACATCCACCTTCATGAACTTCAACGCCTCGATATCGTCCTTATCCCATTCGATCGTTTGCCGATCCTCCATCCTGGCCTGCTCGATCGGCACCAGTTCGTCGAGGCGGTCATTGGTCAAAACGAAGCCGCCGGGGTGCTGGCCCAGATGACGCGGCGCGCCCATGAGTTGCTGGGCCAGTTCCAATGTCAGCCGCAGGCGGCGGTCGGCCATGTTCATGTTCAGCTCATTGACCTGCTTTTCGCCGACGCCCTCCTTGCTCCAGCCCCAGACACCTGCCGACAGCGCCGTGATCATGTCTTCTGGCAGGCCAAGGACCTTGCCGACATCACGAAGCGCACCCTTGGCGCGGTAGCGGGTAACTGTCGCGCAAAGGGCAGCTTTTTGCCGACCGTAGGTCTTGTAGATCCACTGGATCACCTCTTCGCGTCTGGCATGTTCGAAATCGACGTCGATGTCAGGAGGCTCGTTGCGCTCAGCTGAGATAAAGCGCTCGAACAGCAGATCGTTGGCGGCCGGATCGATCGCCGTGATCCCAAGTACATAACAAACGGCCGAATTGGCCGCACTTCCGCGACCCTGGCATAGTATATCTTGAGATCGCGCAAAGCGGACGATGCTGTAAACCGTCAGGAAGTAAGGGGCGTAGTCGAGTTTGCGGATCAGATCGAGTTCGTGATCGAGGATCTTCACCACATCATCAGGCACCCCCTCGGGATAGCGATCGCGTGTCCCCTCCCAGGTGAATTTCTCCAGCGTCTGCTGCGCAGTCAGCCCGCGAATGATCGCTTCCTCGGGATATTGATAGCTCAGTTCGCTCATGTCGAAGCGACAGCGGTCGACAATTTCTTGGGTCCGAGCGAGCGCCTCTGGATAGCGGCTGAACAGCCGGTGCATTTCCTCAGGGGGCTTCAAAAAACGATCGGCGTGCCGTTCGCGCAAGAAGCCAGCCTGATCGATGGTTGTGCGATGGCGAATACAGGTGACGACATCCTGCAGCTGTCGTCTGCCCGGCTCGTGAAACAGCACGTCATTGGTGACAACAGGTCGGACGCTGTGCCGGATCGCCAAGGTGTTGAGCTCGTGCAGGCGCAGTTGATCGTTCGGCCGTCGGCGCAGCGTCAGTGCCAAATAGGCGCGGTCGCCAAATATCTCCTTCACCTTGCGCAGATGGACGGCGCATGTGTCATCGGCCTCGTCGGGGATCAGGATGGCGAGCAGTCCCTCTGCATAAAGGGCCACATCCGTCAGATCGAAAATGCATTTTCCTTTGCCGCCCCGCTCCTTGCCGAGCGACAGCAGCCGGCAGAGCCTCGAATAGGCGGCCCGGTCCGTCGGATAAACCAGGATCGACATGCCGTCCGACAAATCAAGCCTGCAGCCGACGACCAGCCGGACGCCGGTTTCCTTGGCCGCCTCCCAGGCGCGCACGATGCCGGCAAGGCTGTTGCGATCGACAATGCCAAGCGCCTCGATGCCGAGTGCCTGGGCCATCGCAAACAGCTCATCGCAACCTGACGCGCCGCGCAGGAAGGAGAAATGACTGGTGACCTGGAGCTCGGCGTAGCGCATCAGCCATAGATCCCGTGCAAAAACCATTTGGCCGTTCCGGTCGCAAGATCCACACCGTCGCCGGAGCGGTAGACCCAGAAGCGATTTCCGTCCTCGTCCTCGACGGAATAATAATCCCTGACAGCCTCCATCTCGGATGAACGAACCCACCATTCACCAAACACCCGTTCCGGCCCGTCACCGCACATGATGCGCCGGCGTTTGCCGCGCCAGGTCATGGATGCCGGCGGATGGTCGGGTGTGAGCGCAATCACCTCGATCCGCTCAGGGTGTTTCAGAATCCGGCTCGGCCGCGGCCAGCGGGTCGGCCAGGCCTGCCCCAGCCTTTCGGAAACGGGGGAGACACGGCCAACATTGCGCTCGGGAACGTCGCTTTCAACAGGCGCCAGCCGGTACAGGCGCTGGCCGCGATTTCCAAGGCTGTCGAGCAGCGACGTGACATCGATGACGTTTGCTTCGACCAGAGAGGAGATCGACTGCTTATCGTCGAACGGCTCGAACATCGTCGCCGCCAGAGACAGTTTCTCGATGCCGAAACCCGGATCGATTTTCTCGATGCTGGAACACAGAAGCTTGGTCAAACGCGGGATGTCACGCACCGGCTTTGCCGTGCCGGCACGCAGAGACTGCAATGTGTTGTCGACGCGGTAGATGATCAAATCGGCGCGGCGAACGCCCTGCCCGCGCGTCTCCAACGCGGCGCAGAGTTCGACCACGAGCTTGCCTATATATTTGGCGATTGTCTCAGAGGCCCCGATCGGCTCGGAAAACGAGCGCGCCACTTCGATCAGGTCTGCTGTGCGAATGGGGTCGATTGGTTCGGGAAGGCGTCCGAACATCTGATCTAGCCTGCGGCCGACCTGCGGCCCGAAACGCAGTGCCAAAGGCGCTCGCGGCGTTGCCGAAAGTTCGCCGACGGTATGAAAGCCGAGCACGGTCAGGCCGCTGACTATGTCGGGCGGCAGGCGAAGGCAGGAAATTGGCAGGTTGACGACAGCTTTGGACGTTTCGCCAACCGGGACGATGATCACCTCCCGCTGTGTGGCACGGGCAATCGCATGGGCGCTGCCCCAGGTATCGGCGATAGCGCCGCAGGCCTGAAGACCACGGCCTCTGAGAGCGTTGACGAGGCCGGTCAGCATCGCCAACTCGCCGCCGCGCAGATGGTCTGCGCCCTCGGTATCCATGACAATGCCGTTGGGACTGTCCATTGCTACGACCGGCGTATATTGGCGCAGCATCCACAGCGCCAGGCGCTCGATCGCCAAGACGTCGCCGTCCGGATCGGCGTCGACCAGATGCAGGCCGGATATCATCGCCTGGGCTTTGGCGGCAGGCATGCCGATCCGGACGCCGGCCTTGAAGGCCGCAGCATCGACCGCAGCGACGGTGCGTTTTGACCCACGACGGGAAACGACCACGACCGGTGTGTCAACCAAAATTCCGGGGTCGGCGCGCCTGGTCCTGTCCGTCGCGAGCGTGGGGAGATAGACTGATACGACCCGTGGCATCGCAGGCACCTATTTCAAATTCTGCGGCTTCTCCCGCTCTTGCTCTGATCAATTCCGCCAGCCACCGCGCCCGGCCGATGCCCGGCACGGGAAGCGGTTCGGAAGGCAGGAGGCTGATGCGCCATCGCGTCGTGGCGGCCGTCGGCTGCCCGAACTCAGCGGCCTCCGTCGGGCGACGCCCTCGTCGAAGCGCAATGCCGATCGTTCCTGAAGCCTCCGCCGCCAGCTGCAGGCGCCGCGAAGCGGTCATCGGCAGACGGACCAACTCAGCGACCACGGCCCCAAGCCCGCCAAAACGCAGACCCTCTTCGAAATTCGTGAG
>JAURWE010000026.1 GCA_030655075.1 Pararhizobium sp. | reverse complement strand
AGTTTGACCAGGGAAGCCGACGACACGCCGGCGCGCCGCCACATGTCATCGATGGAAACGAAGAACTCGTTGCCACGTGCCACCGCGATTTTTGCCGCATCCTCTTCAGGCAGCCCCCTGACCAAACGCATTCCCAGACGCTCGGCATGGCCGTCTGTTCCACTGATCTCCTCAAGCGTGCAATCCCACCGCGAACGATTGATGCAGACCGGCCGGATCGTCACCCCATGCGCGCGGGCATCCGTGACGATCTGGGCGGGCGCGTAGAAACCCATCGGTTGCGCATTGATGAGGGCCGCACAGAACACATCCGGATAGTGGCATTTCAGATAGGATGAGGCGTAGGCGATCAGAGCAAAGGAAGCGGCATGGCTTTCGGGAAAGCCATAGGAGCCAAAACCCTCGAGCTGTGAGAAGGTCTTTTCGGCAAACTCTTCCGTGTAGCCATTCTTCACCATCCCCTGGACCAACTTGTCCTTGAACTTGCTGACCCCGCCGGTGAACTTGAAGGTCGCCATAGAGCGTCTCAGTGCGTCGGCCTCGCCGGCGGTAAAGCCGGCACAGACGATCGCCACCTTCATGGCGCTCTCCTGAAACAACGGCACGCCCAGCGTCTTGCCAAGAACAGCCTCCAGTTCAGGCTTCGGATAGACGACCGCCTCCTTGCCCTCGCGCCCTCTCAGGTAAGGATGCACCATGTCACCCTGGATCGGACCGGGGCGAACGATCGCCACCTGGATGACCAGGTCATAATAGGTCTGGGGTTTCAGCCGCGGCAGCATCGACATCTGCGCACGCGATTCGATCTGGAACGTGCCGAGCGTGTCGGCCTTGCGGATCATCGCGTAAGTGGCCGGATCCTCCTGCTCGATGGTCGCGAGATCAAGCTTCACTCCCTTGTGCTCTTCCAGCAATGCAAAGCCCTTGGCCATGCAGGTCAACATGCCTAAGGCCAGCACGTCCACCTTCATGAACTTGAGCGCCTCGATATCGTCCTTGTCCCATTCAATGGTCTGGCGGTCCTCCATCCGGGCCTGCTCGATTGGCACCAGTTCGTCGAGCCGGTCATTGGTCAGGACGAAGCCGCCGGGATGCTGGCCCAGATGCCGAGGGGCGCCCATCAGTTGTTGCGCCAGTTCCAATGTCAGCCGCAGGCGGCGGTCGGCCATGTTCATGTTCAGCTCGTTGACCTGCTTTTCGCCGACGCCCTCCTTGCTCCAGCCCCAGACGCCTGAAGACAGCGCCGTGATCATGTCTTCGGGCAGGCCGAGCACCTTTCCGACATCGCGAAGCGCGCCTTTGGCGCGGTAGCGGGTGACGGTGGCGCAAAGGGCGGCCTTCTGCCGACCATAGGTCTTGTAGATCCACTGGATCACCTCTTCGCGTCTGGCATGTTCGAAATCGACGTCAATGTCGGGCGGCTCGTTGCGCTCTTCCGAGATAAAGCGCTCGAACAAGAGATCGTTTGCGGCCGGATCGATCGCAGTAATCCCCAGCACGTAACAGACGGCGGAATTGGCGGCACTTCCGCGACCCTGGCAAAGAATATCCTGAGATCGCGCAAAGCGGACGATGCTGTAAACCGTCAGGAAATACGGCGCGTAATCGAGTTTGCGGATCAGGTCGAGTTCGTGATTGAGGGTCTTGACCACATCATTGGGCACTCCTTCGGGATAGCGGTCGCGCGCACCCTCCCAGGTGAATTTTTCCAACGTCTGCTGCGCCGTCAGCCCGGGGATGATTGCTTCCTCCGGATATTGGTAGGTGAGCTCGTTCATGTCGAAACGACAGCGGTCGACAATCTCGCGGGTGCGGGCGAGAGCTTCTGGATAGCGGCTGAACAGCCGGTGCATTTCCTCCGGCGGCTTGAGAAAACGATCGGCATGCCGTTCGCGCAATAACCCGGCCCGGTCGATGGTGGTGCGATGGCGAATGCAGGTGACGACATCCTGCAGCTGCCGCCTGCCCGGCTCGTGAAACAGCACGTCATTGGTGACGACCGGTCGGACTTTGTGCCGGACCGCCAGCGTGTTGAGCTCGTGCAGGCGCAGTTGGTCGTTCGGCCGCCGGCGCAGCGTCAGCGCCATATAGGCGCGGTTGCCGAAAATCTCCTTTATCTTACGCAGCTGGACGGCACATGCGTCACCGGCCTCGTCAGGGATCAGGATAGCGAGCAGGCCTTCAGCATAGAGGGCGACATCCGACAGATCGAGGATGCATTTGCCCTTGCCGCCCCGCCCCTTGCCGAGCGACAGAAGCCGGCAAAGCCTTGAATAGGCCGCCCGGTCCGTTGGATAAACCAGCATCGACATTCCGTCTGTCAGATCGAGCCTGCAGCCGACGACGAGCCGGACGCCGGTTTCCTTGGCCGCCTCCCAGGCACGCACGATCCCAGCCAGACTGTTGCGATCAACAATGCCAACCGCCTCGATGCCGAGTGCCTTGGCTGTCGTGAACAGTTCATCGCAGCCTGACGCGCCGCGAAGGAAGGAGAAATGACTGGTGACCTGGAGTTCGGCGTAGCGCATCAGCCATAGATCCCGTGCAGGAACCATTTTGCCGTTCCAGTCGCGGGATCCACACCGTCGCCGGAGCGGTAGACCCAGAAGCGATTGCCGTCCTCGTCCTCGACCGCATAGTAGTCCCTGACTGCCTCCATCTCGGAGGAACGGACCCACCACTCGCCGAATACCCGTTCCGGCCCGTCACCACGCTTGATGCGCCGGCGTTTTCCCCGCCAGGTCATGGATGCCGGCGGATGGTCGGGCGTGAGCGCAATGACCTCGATCCGTTCCGGGTGCGCCAGCATCCGGCTCGGCCGGGGCCAGCGGGTCGGCCAGGCCTGACCGAGTTTTTCGGAAACGGGGGAGACGCGCCCGACATTGCGCTCGGGAACGTCGCTTTCGACCGGCGCCAGCCGATACATGCGCTGACCGCGATTTCCAAGACTGTCGAGCAACGGCGTGACGTCGACGATCATCTCTTCGACCAACGAGGAGATCGACTGCTTTTCTTCGAACGGCTCGATCATGGTAGCAGTGAGGGACAGTTTTTCGATACCGAAACCGGGATCGATCTTCTCGATGCTAGAACAGAGAAGCTTCGTCAGATGCTGGATATCGCGCACCGGCTTTGCCGTGCCGGCACGCAGGGACTGCAAGGTGTTGTCGACGCGGTAGATAATCAGATCCGCGCGGCGAACGCCCTGCCCTTGCGTCTCCAGCGCGGCGCAGAGTTCGACCACCAACTTGTCGATATATTTGGCAATGGTTTCGGCAGCCCCAATCGGCTCAGAAAAGGAACGCGCTACTTCGATGAGGTCCGCAGTGCGAACGGGCTCGATCGGTTCGGCAAGGCGTCCAAACATCTGGTCGAGCCTGCGCCCCACCTCCGGCCCGAAACGCAATGCCAAGGGCGCCCTCGGTGTTGCGGAGAGCTCGCCGACGGTCCGAAATCCGAGCACAGTCAGGCCGCTGACGATGTCGGGTGGCAGGCGAAGGCTGGAAATCGGCAGGTTGACGACAGCTTTGGCTGTCTCACCAACCGGGACGATGATGACCTCGCGCCGCGTGGCGCGGGCAATGGCGTGGGCGCTGCCCCAGGTGTCGGCGATGGCGCCGCGGGCCTGAAGACCATGTCCGCGCAGAGCGTTGATAAGACCAGTCAGCATCGGCAACTCGCCGCCGCGCAGATGGTCGGCGCCCTCAGTGTCCATGACAATGCCATCGAGACCGTCCATCGCGACCACCGGCGTATATTGGCGCAGCATCCATAGCGCCAGGCGCTCGATTGCCAATGCATCACCTTGTCGGTCGGCATCGACCAGATGCAGGCCGGATATCATCGCCTGGGCTTTGGCGGCGGGCATACCGACCCGGGCGCCGGCCTTGAAGGCGGCAGCGTCGATTGCCGCGACCGTGCGTTTCGATCCACTGCGCGCAACGGCCACCACCGGTGTTTCAGGCAAGATTCCAGGCTCGGCGCGCCTGATCCTGTCCGTCGCGGGCGTGGGGAGAAAGACTGATACGACCCGTGGCATCGCAGGCACCTATTTCAAATTCCGCGGCTTCTCCCGCTCTTGCTATATTCAATTCCGCTAGCCACCGTGCCCGCCCGATGCCGGGCACGGGCAGCGGCTCGGAAGGCAGGAGGCTGATGCGCCATCGCGTCGTGGCGGCCGTCGGCTGCCCGAAATCAGCGGCCTCCGTCGGGCGACGCCATCGTCGAAGCGCAATGCCGATCGTTCCTGAAGCCTCCGCCGCCAGCTGCAGGCGCCGCGAAGCGGTCATCGGCAGACGGACCAACTCAGCGACCACGGCCCCAAGCCCGCCAAAACGCAGACCCTCTTCGAAATTCGTGAG
>JAURWE010000015.1 GCA_030655075.1 Pararhizobium sp. | reverse complement strand
AGTTCGAGGACTTCGCGGTAGGTGATTCCAGGCTCATAGTAGTTCACCGCGCCGCGCACGTAGGTCTGAAGTTCCTCCATCACTTTCCACGGGGAGACTCCCCGCGTTCGGCTGGTGATTTCCCTCAAGCGTGCTTTGAACTTGGCCTTTGATTTCTCGGACCATTTGATTTTGTTCTTCACGATGGTAAAGCCCAAAAACGTGGCCTCTTTGATCTCGCAGACTTTGCTCTTGGTTTGGTTCACTACCAGCTTCAGGCGTTGCTCGATGAATCGCGCGACACTTCCCATGACCCGCTGGGCAGCCCGAGGGCTGTGGCATAGGATCACAAAATCGTCGGCGTATCGGGCAAAGGAGTGCCCACGCTTCTCCAACTCTTGATCGAGATCGTCGAGCAAGATGTTCGCTAACAGTGGGCTCAGTGGCCCACCCTGCGGCACTCCCCCACGAGTCGGTTCTAGTCGCCCGTCGGGCAGCTTCACTCCGGCTCGCAGGTATTTCCCGATCAAAGACAAGACTCGCTCGTCTCTGATCTTCCGTCTCAAGCGACTCATCAACACGTCATGATTGACGGTATCAAAGAACGCTTTCAGATCGCAATCGACGACCCATTTCCTTCGCCTCTCTTTCGATTCTCGCTGCACGGCACGGATCGCGTCATGGGCACTGCGTGCTGGACGAAATCCATAGCTGTGTTCGCTGAAAACCGGTTCGTAGATCGGTGTCAGGATTTGAGCTATCGCTTGTTGGATGACGCGGTCCAGAACCGTCGGGATGCCCAACGGTCTTTTCGTGCCATCCGGTTTCGGGATTTCCACTCGGCGCACTGGTGAGGGGCAGTAACTGCCGTCTCGGAGCTTGCCGAGGATCATGTCCCAATGTTCGGCGAGAAAATCACGGAAGACCGCGATTTCCATGCCATCGATTCCTGCTGCTCCACCGTTGTGCTTCACTCGTTTCCAAGCGGCATTGAGGTTTTCGCGCTCCAGAACCTTTTCCAGTAGCTCTTCACATGGACTCTCTTTCTCTGCCTGAGCGATGAGATGTCTGACTCCACCCTTCGGCTTCGTTGTCGGTTTCATCGGTTCAGGTCGGTCCATCTGATTGGGTTCGGTCCTTTGCTTCCACAGAGGGTTCCGGTT
>JAURWE010000140.1 GCA_030655075.1 Pararhizobium sp. | reverse complement strand
GGTGGCCAGGACGGAGCTGGACCAGATCCACGACTTCTCGATCACCGACATGGACATCATCGACCTGTCGGGCATCGACGCCATCGCCGGGGGGACGGACGACGCGTTCAGCCTGGTCGGCGCGTTCGGCAAGCACGCCGGTGAAATGACCCTGACCTTCGCGGCCGGCATCACCACCCTGAAGCTGGATATCAACGGCGACGCCAAGGCCGACTACACGCTGAAGATCAACGGCGACGTCACCGGCGACAGCGGCCGCTGGATGCTCTGACGGCCGCCGCGATAAATCGCGACCATTCAATTTTATTACACTGCCGGACGGCCCCGAACAGTGGTCTGCGCAGCCCATGTTGCGTCCATTCCCGAGGCGCCCTGCCCAGGATGGTCCGATGCCCTTTCCCGCAACCTTCGAACTCAGCGCACTGAACGAGACCGATGGCTTCCGCATCGATGGCGTGGCGGTGGGCGATCAAAGCGGTTACTCGGTCGCCTCGGCGGGCGACGTCAATGGAGACGGCATCGACGACCTCGTCATCGGGGCGCGCCACGCCAACCCGAACGGCGTCTACAGCGGGTCGAGCTATGTGGTGTTCGGCAAAACCGCCTCTTTCGGGCCCAGCATCAGTCTGGCCAGCCTCAATGGAGGCAACGGCTTCCGCATCGACGGCGCGGCGGCGGGCGATCAAAGCGGCCACTCGGTCGCCTCGGCCGGCGACGTCAACGGCGACGGCATCGATGACCTGATTGTCTCGGCGCGGCTCGCCGATCCGAACGGCAGTTCCAACGCCGGGGTCAGCTACGTAGTGTTCGGCAGTGACGACGGGTTTCCGGAAGTCCTCAACCTGTCCGACCTGAATGGCGTCAATGGCTTCAGCATCAGCGGCGAGGCGCAAAGCGACTGGAGCGGCATCTCCGTCAGTTCGGCCGGCGATATCAACGGCGACGGGATCAGCGACGTGCTGATCGGGGCCATGCTCGCCGACCCGAACGGGGTTGGCGGCGCCGGGGCCGGCTATGTGGTGTTCGGTCGGAACACCGTTCTGGAAGGCGATTTTGCGTCCAATCTGAACCTCTCGGCGCTCGACGGAACAAACGGGTTCCGGATCAACGGCGTGGCGGCCGCCGACTCCACCGGCTTTTCCGTTTCCTCGGCGGGCGACGTCAACGATGACGGCTTTGACGACGTCATCCTGGGGGCAAGGACCGCTGATGTGAACGGGGTCAGCTCCGGCGCCAGCTACGTGGTGTATGGCAGCGACGCAGGCTTTGCCGACGAATTGAATCTCACGGACCTGAACGGACTCAACGGCTTCCGGATCAGTGGCGCGATGGCGTCGGAGTACAGCGGCTATTCGGTCGCCTCGGCAGGCGACTTCAACGGCGACGGCATCGCCGATCTGATCATCGGGGCTCCCTACGCCAGCCCGAACGGCTTCAGGTCCGGGGCAAGCTATGTGGTGTTCGGCGATGCCGCCGGGTTCGGGGCGGACCTGAACCTCGGCAGCCTCAATGGGCTGAACGGCTTTCGGATCATCGGCGAGGCGGAGGCCGATCAGAGCGGCAACTGGGTCGACTCGGCGGGGGATATCAACGGCGACGGCTTCGACGACCTCATCGTCGCAACCCGCGATGCCGGGCCGAACGGCGCCTATTCTGGCGTCACCTATATCGTATTCGGCGCCGCTGCTTCGGTCGGGGCCAGCTTCAGTCTCTCCAGCCTGAACGGAACGAACGGCTTCCAGGTCAACGGTGTAGCGGCGGATGACCGGAGTGGCCGCTCGGCCGCCGCGGCCGGCGATGTCAACGGCGATGGCATCGACGACCTGATCATCGGGGCGCTCGGCGCCAACCAGGAAACCGGAGCCAGCTACATCATCTATGGCAGGCTCGATTTCACCGGCGGCGGGACCAATGACGCCCGCAGCGGCGGCGCCGTGGCCGACAGCCTGCGCGGGCAGGGCGGCAACGACGTGCTCTACGGCATGGGCGGCGACGACGTCCTCGATGGCGGCGACCTGTCCGACATCCTCTATGGCGGCGACGGGGCGGACGACCTGGTCGGCGGCGGCGGCGGCGACGTGATGTACGGCGACGCCGGGGACGACCAGATCGACGGCGGCGAGGGCGGCGACAAGCTGTTCGGCGGCCTGGGGGCCGACCAGTTGTTCGGCGGGCTGGGCAACGACCGCTTCGATGGCGGCGACGGCATCGACAGCCTGAATGGCGGCCAGGGCAACGACTACCTGGATGGCGGCGCGGGCGCCGACGTGATGACCGGCGGGACCGAGAACGACATCTATCTCGTCGATGACCTCGGCGACCAGACGATCGAGGCGCCGGACGAAGGCTACGACATCGTCCGCACCGAACTGGACGGCTGGGTGCTGGCCGGCAACCTCGAAGGTCTGCAGCTGGAAGGCGCCGGCGACATCGACGGGACGGGCAACGGTCTGGCCAACAACATCCAGGGCAGCAGCGGGGCCAACACGATTTACGGCCTGGCCGGCAACGACACGATCAATGGCAACGACGGAAACGACATCATCGTCGGCGGGCTGGGCGGCGACCAGCTGCGCGGCGGGGCGGGCGCCGACAGCTTCGTGATCGGCCAGGAGAGCACGGTGGCCAGGACGGAGCTGGACCAGATCCACGACTTCTCGATCACCGA
>JAURWE010000131.1 GCA_030655075.1 Pararhizobium sp. | reverse complement strand
GGCAACATCCGTCGCAGAGAACCCGAGGTCGCAGGCAAAAAAGCCGAACGGGGCGCTGGAAGGCGCTACAGTATCACACACTCTAAGAGGCACTTTCCAGCGCCCCGGCCGAGTTCGATCTTTGAAAACCACGGCGGATTTTCCGGGCGTGGGTGACAGTGTTTGCGGCGGCAGAGGTCGCTCCCTCCCCCTTGTGGGGAGGGTTGGGGAGGGGTTCTTGGCCACGAATACGAAAGCAGAAAGAACCCCTCCCGGCCCTTCGGGCCACCCTTCCACAAGGGGGAGGAACAGACGGATCCAGCCCAAATCCATCTTCCCATTCCTCCAAATTCCTCTAAAACACGGGATCAGACCGAGGAGCGGCAGATGCGAAGCGAAAACACACCCGTCGAGACCTTAAGTGAAGAGGAGGCAGCGGCTGATCTGGCGGTGCTGGCGGAGGAACTGGCGCGCAATGACGAGCTCTATCACGGCAAGGACCAGCCGGCGATTTCGGACGCGGATTACGATGCGCTGAAGCGGCGCAACGAGGCGATCGAGGCGCGGTTTCCGGCACTGGTGCGCGACGATAGTCCGTCAAAGAAGATCGGTTCCGCACCTCTACCAATTTTCCAGCAGATCACCCATGCGCGGCCGATGCTGTCGCTCGACAATACGTTTTCCGACGAGGACGTGCGTGATTTCGTGCATTCGGTCTATCGCTTCCTCGGCGTGCCGCCGGATGATTCGATCGCCTTTACCGCCGAGCCGAAGATCGACGGCCTGTCGATGTCGCTGCGCTACGAGAACGGCCGGCTGGTGAGCGCGGCCACACGCGGCGACGGCACGACCGGCGAGAATGTCACGGCCAATATCCGCACCATCAAGGACATCCCGCAGGTGCTGCCCTCAGGCGTTCCCGCCGTGGTCGAGGTGCGCGGCGAGGTTTACATGGGCAAGAGCGACTTTCTGGCGCTGAATGCCGAGATGGTGGCGCAGGGCAAGCAGGCCTATGTCAATCCGCGCAACACCGCTGCAGGCTCGCTGCGCCAGCTCGATCCCACCGTCACGGCCACACGCAAACTGCGGTTCTTCGCCTATGCCTGGGGCGAGATGTCGGAGATGCCGGCCGACACGCAGCTGGGCATGGTCAAGGCCTTCGAGGGCTGGGGTTTTCCGGTCAATCCGCTGATGCAGCGTTTTGCCTCGATCGAGACGATCATCGCCCATTACCGCAAGATCGGGCTTGAGCGGCCGGATCTCGACTATGATATCGACGGCGTCGTCTACAAGGTCGACCGGCTCGACCTGCAGGCGCGGCTGGGTTTCCGCTCGCGCAGCCCGCGCTGGGCGACGGCGCACAAGTTTCCGGCCGAACAGGCTTTTACCATCGTCGAAAAAATCGAGATCCAGGTGGGCCGCACCGGGGCGCTGACGCCGGTGGCGCGGCTGACGCCGATCACCGTCGGCGGCGTCGTCGTCACCAATGCGACGCTGCACAATGCCGACTATATCGAGGGCATCGGCAACAGCGGCGAGCGCATCCGCGAGCCCGACCACGATATCCGCGTCGGCGACACGGTCATCGTGCAGCGGGCGGGCGACGTCATCCCGCAGGTTCTCGACGTGGTGATGGAGAAGCGGTCGGGGGATGCGGTGCGCTATGAGTTTCCCAAGGTATGCCCGGTTTGCGGCAGCCATGCGGTGCGGGAGCGCAACGAGAAGACCGGCAAGCTCGATTCGGTGACCCGCTGCACCGGCGGTTTCGTCTGCCGGGCGCAGGCGATCGAGCACCTGAAACATTTCGTTTCGCGCAACGCCTTCGACATCGAGGGGCTCGGCGCCAAGCAGGTGGATTTCTTCTTCGAGAGCGACGATCCGGCGCTGATGATCCGCACGGCGCCCGACATTTTCACGCTGGAACAGCGCCAGGCGGCGTCGCCGCTGACCAAGCTCGAAAACATCGACGGCTTCGGCAAGGTCAGCGTCAAGAAACTGTTCGACGCGATCAACGGCCGCCGCTCGGTGGCGCTCAACCGCTTCATCTACGCGCTCGGCATCCGCCATGCCGGCGAGACCACCGCCAAGCTGATGGCCCGCACCTATGGCTCCTATGCAGCCTTTTCCAGCGCCATGACCGAGGCGGGAAGCTTTTCGGGCGATGCCTGGAACGAGCTCAACAGCGTCGATGGTATCGGCGAGGTGGTCGCCCGTGCCATTGTCGAGTTTTACAAGGAACCTCGCAACATCGAGGTCGTGACGCGCCTCCTGAACGAGGTGACGCCCGAGGATGTCGAGGCGCCGGCGACCAGCGGCAGTCCGGTCGAGGGGCTCACCGTCGTCTTCACCGGTTCGCTGGAAAAGATGACCCGCGACGAGGCCAAGGCAAAAGCCGAGAGCCTCGGCGCCAAGGTTGCAGGCTCGGTGTCGAAGAAGACCGATATCGTCGTTGCCGGTCCCGGCGCCGGGTCGAAGCTGGCGAAGGCCGCCGAGCTCGGCGTCAAGACCATGGACGAGGACGAATGGCTGGCGCTGATCGCGGGATCGTGACAGCGCATCTTGGCCAAGGATGCTAGGAGGATGCGGCAATTTGCTATGCTGGCGGCGGCCTTTTGCTGCGCTAAAGCTTCGATCCCGCCCGTACCCGTTTCAGGACAGACGCCATGAAGACAGTTCGCATCATTCTCTGGGTTGCCATTATCATCGTCGCCGCCGTGCTCGGCTGGCTGATCTACAGCATGTCGGCCTCCAAGCAGACACTGACCGCCGGGCCATTCGGCGTGCCGTTCCAGCTGGTGTCGCAGAGCGGTGAACCGATCACGGAGAAAGCCTTTATCGGCAAGCCGACGGCGGTGTTCTTCGGCTTTACCCATTGCCCGGAGGTCTGCCCGACGACGCTGTTCGAGTTGAACGGCTGGATGGAGATGACCGACCCTGACGGCAGCAAGCTGCAGGCCTATTTCGTCAGCGTCGATCCCGAGCGCGACACGCCGGAGATCCTCGGGCAATACGTCTCCAACGTGTCCAAGCGCATCACCGGCATTTCCGGCGATCCGGCCAAGGTCGCCGAGATGATCAAGGGTTTCAAGGTCTATGCCAAGAAGGTGCCGCTGGACGAAAAAAACCCAACCGGCGACTACACGATGGACCACACGGCCTCGGTCTTCCTGCTCGACAAGACCGGCCAGTTTTCCGGCACGATCGCTTATGGCGAAAACCCTGATGTGGCGGTGAAGAAGCTGGAGAACCTGATCAAGGGTTGAGGCGAAGATCAGCCTTTGCCCTCGGGCATGGGACATGTTAGGCGAACGCTCGACAATCAAGGACCGAATGTGTGAGCGATCTGCGCCTGTTTATTACCGTCAGCGAAGTCGAGGCGGATATCGCCCTTGCGGCCATGAGCGATGCCTTCGAGGATGAGGGTTACGCCATCGCCACCATGGAAATGGACGAGAAGCGCGACCTCTGGGAGGCCTCGCTCTATCTCGATTTCGATGAGGAAGCGGTGATGCGCGAACGCTTCGCCGAAGTGCTGGCGCCGATCTTTCCGGACCGCACCATCGAGCGTGAGGTCATTCCCGATGTCGACTGGATCGCCAAGTCGCTGGAGGGGCTGAGCCCGGTTCGGGCAGGGCGCTTCATCGTCCACGGCTCGCACGACCGGCAGAAGGTGCGGGCCAGCGATATCGCCATCGAGATCGATGCGGGCCAGGCCTTTGGTACCGGCCATCACGGCACGACGGCTGGTTGCCTTGAAGTGATCGAAACGGTGATGCGCTCGCGCCGGGTGCGCAACGCGCTCGATGTCGGCACCGGCAGCGGTGTGCTGGCGATTGCGGCGCGCAAGCTGAAGGCGATCCCGGTTCTGGCGACCGACATCGACCCGATCGCCACGCGGGTCGCGATCGAGAACGTCCGGCGCAACGGCATTTCCACCGGCATCACGCTGGAGACCGCCACCGGGTTCCACTCGACGGCCTTCGCCCGCCATGGACCCTTCGACCTGATCATTGCCAACATTCTGGCGCGGCCGCTGATCCGCATGGCGCCCGAGCTTGCCGCGCACCTGGCGCCCGGCGGCTCGGTCATCCTGTCGGGCATTCTGGCCGCCCAGCGCTGGAAAGTTCTGTCGGCCTACAATGCCCAGCACCTGCGCCATGTGCGCACGATCTGGCGCAACGGCTGGGTGACGATCCATCTCGACCGCCTCTGACAGTTTGCGAAGACAACAAAAAACCCGCCGGACCATCATGATCCAAGCGGGTTTTTCGAATGACAGCGCGATGCCGAAACATCGCCTGCGGACCGTAAAAACAGTCCAGCCCGCGAGCTCGAGGAGGAGAACGCTCAAGCGGGCACTACTAAGTTCTGAAACCGGCCACCCAAGGGAGGAGGAGAAGGCTGACGGGTCTATGCCAGAACTTGCAGTTTTCGGCCTTGCGGCCCGTCGAAGGACACTCATGTCCCCGTCGTTGAGCGGCGTTATAAACCCATTCCCTTTCGGAAAAAGCGCTGATGCGGAATAGGTGCCATGCGCACAGTGCAAGGCATTGCGCCGCCGCGCGCCCGGTGCAAAACTCGC
Source organism: Pararhizobium sp. (assembly GCA_030655075.1). Lineage (GTDB taxonomy): Bacteria > Pseudomonadota > Alphaproteobacteria > Rhizobiales > Rhizobiaceae > JAURWE01. The sequence goes on along the minus strand of JAURWE010000131.1, from coordinate 210,221 downwards.
AACCGTCAACCGTTCTGGGCAATCATGGCAGCCATCATCGTTCCTATTCTGGCACTCGGCATCATCGCCGCCATCCTGATCCCGATGATGTGGTCGATCCTGCGCGGCCCATCGCGCAGGAGGATCGAGACTGAGGAGAGGACCGTAAAATTCGAAGATGAGATGCGGGCCCGCGAGGAAGAGCTGCGTGACGCACTTGATACCGAACCGTTCGGCGAGCCGCTTGCCGGCGATCTCTGGCGCCGGTTGATGACGGAGAAACCGGGTAGCGGGGCGATGTATGATTTTCACCGGGATTTCTGCGGGCAGGCGCTCATTCGAACCGGGGATGGCGTCATGCTCTGCGACAGTTACGATGGCGGCCACAATTTCGGCGATGCCAAGATCACCTGGCAGACGGAAGCAACATTCGTTGCCTTCTGGGCCCGGCAGAGCGATTACAGCTGCAGCGGCTGGGAGGCGGGCGAGCCGGTGTTCTTTTCCGACGACAGCTGGTACCGCAACAACCAGCGCCTGACGCGAGATGTTCTGACGACCTATCTTCGCGGCGGAGCGTCATGATCCTGCCCTTTCCACCGGCGATAAAACGCCTTAAATTTCTGTTTTTATGCATGTCGTTATCCCAAAACCGCTGCACAGTTTCGAGAGACATGCATTAGACTGATGGCTTCGAATCCTGCGGACGCTGTCCGCTCCTTTCCGGAAAAATACCGATGTTTCAAAATTTCGACGCCACTTCCGCACCGCAGTTCGGCCGCGAACGCGTCACCGCCCTGCGCGAACGGCTGGCCGCCCTCGGCGTCGATGGTTTTTTGGTGCCACGCGCCGACGAGTTTCAGGGTGAATATGTTCCTGCCTCCGCCGAGCGGCTGTCTTGGCTCACCGGCTTTACCGGCTCGGCCGGCATCGCGCTGGTGATGCGGTCGCAGGTGATCGTCTTCGTCGATGGCCGCTATGTGACGCAGTTGGCCGAGCAGGTGGATGCCACGGTGTTTGCCGGCGGCGATCTCATCAGTGAACCGCCGCATCTCTGGCTGGAGCGCAACGGCACCCAGGGTTTTCGCCTCGGCATCGATCCATGGCTGCACACGGGCGCCGAAGTCCGGAAGCTGGAAAAGGCGCTGGCAACGCTCGGCGGCGCGCTGGTGTTTCTGGACCGAAACCCGCTCGATGAGATCTGGAGCGAACGTCCGGCCGAACCGCTCGGCCGCGTGGTGCTGCAGCCGCTCGAACAGGCCGGGCGGCTTGCCCGCGACAAGCTCGCCGATATGGTAACGGAGATTGCCGGGGCAGGGGCCGATGCGCTTGTGGTCACCGACCCGTCGTCAATCGCCTGGATCTTCAACATTCGCGGCAGCGACGTGCCGCACACGCCGCATCCGCTGGCCCGCGCTATCCTCTATGCGGACGGCCGGACCGAGCTGTTTCTCGACAAGCGCAAGACCGGGATCGAGCCCGAGGCCTATCTAACGCAGCTTGCCGATCTGAAGCCACCATCGGAGTTCACCGCGTCCATCGCCGAGCTGGCAAAGGCTGGCGCCCGCGTGCTGATCGACCCCGACCAGGCGCCGTTCGCGCTGGCGTCGCTGATCCGCGACGGCGGCGGCAAAGTGGCGGAAGCCGCCGATCCGGCGCGTCTGCCACGGGCCTGCAAGAACGCCGCAGAAATTGCCGGTTCGGTTCAGGCGCATCTGCAGGACGGCGTTGCCGTGGTCGAGTTTCTGGCCTGGCTGGATGCGGCCGAGCCGGGGACCGTCAGCGAAATCGAGGCGGTGCGTCAGTTGGAGGCCTGCAGGGTTGCCGTCGGCGAGCGCCAGCAGAATCCGCTGAAGGATATTTCCTTCGATTCGATTGCCGGGGCCGGCGCCCACGCGGCGATCATGCATTACCGGGTGACGACGGAGACGGACAGGCCGATCGAGGACGGCACCATGTTCCTGATCGACAGCGGCGGCCAATATATCAACGGCACGACCGACATTACCCGCACCGTTGCGATCGGTGATGTGCCCGAGGACCAGCGGCGCTTCTTCACGCTGGTGCTGAAGGGCATGATCGCCATCAGCACGGCGCGGTTCCCCAAGGGCACGCGCGGTTGCGATCTCGATCCGCTGGCCCGTATCGCGCTGTGGAAGGCCGGGGCCGATTTCGCCCATGGAACCGGCCACGGCGTCGGCTCCTATCTTTCGGTGCATGAAGGGCCGCAGCGCATCTCGCGGCTTTCGACGCAGGAATTGCTGGTCGGCATGATGCTGTCGAACGAGCCCGGCTACTACCGGCCGGATGCTTTTGGAATCCGCATCGAGAACCTCGTGTATGTCCAGGAAGAAAAGGGCATCGAGGGCGGTGACAAGCCGATGCGCGCTTTCGAAACCCTGACCTTCTGCCCGATCGACAAGCGGCTGATCGTCTCAGGGCTGCTGACCCGCGAAGAGGTGGACTGGCTCGACGCCTATCACGCCGAGACGCGGGCCAAGCTGCTGCCGCTGATCGCCGATCAGGCGGTCACGGATTGGCTGCTGTCGGCGACCGCACCGCTCGATGTGCCGGTGGTTTCGCGGGCTTAAAACAGCCCGAAATGCCGGATGGCCATGACCACCAACCAGCCGGTCAGCAGCATCCAGAGCGACGACAGGCGCAGGCCGACGGCGCCTGCCACCAGCATGGCCAGCGCCACGTCCCAGCCGCCATAGATAAAGGCCGGGGCGACCAGCGTCGAGAGCACGGCGGCGGGCACGGCGTTCAGCGCCGCTTCCAGACGCGGCGGAATGCGGTCCATCCGGGTGATCATCATGTAGCCGCCGATGCGGGTCAGGAAGGTCGCTACGGCGGAGATAAGGATGATGTAGATCAGCTGTGTGTGGTGAACCGGATCCATGGTCACACCTCCGTCTTGGCGAGCACGGGCTCCGCCGGCTCGGTTTTCGGTAGCGGCAGGCAGGCGGCGAGCGCGACACCGGCGAGCGCTCCGATGCTGACATGCCAGGGCGAGCCGACAAAATGCAGGGCGGCGACGGAGACGGCGGAACTCATCGCCACGACAGGCAGCCAGTTGTCACGCTTGCGGAAGCCCAGAACCAGCGCCATGAAATAGATCGGCAGCAGAACGTCGAGGCCGATGGCCTTGGGATCGCCGATCATCTGTCCGAAGAATGCGCCGATCAGCGTCGTCAGCTGCCAGGGAATATAGATGACCGCGCCGAGGCCGAGATACCAGGCGAAGGAGACAGTCACGCCGCTCTCGCCGCGCTTTTCCGATTCGGCATATTGCGGATCGGTCAGCAGGAACAGCGAGACGATCTTCTGCGCCAGGGTGAAATGTTTGATGTAGCGGGCGATCGATGCCGAATAGAGAATATGGCGGAAGTTGACGGCGAAGATCGACAGGATGATCAGCCAGGGCTGGACATTGTTGCCGAACAGCTCGATGCCGACCATCTGGCTGGCGCCGGCATACATGGTGACGCTCATCGACACGGCATCAAGGACCGAAAAGCCGTTATCGACGGCGAGTGCGCCGAACAGGGCGCCGAAGGGCGAGGCCGACAGGGTGATCGGCAGGCCGGTGCGCACGCCCAGCCAGAACTCGTTTCTATCCATGCGGGGCTCTCCGGCGCCGAACGCCATCACCGCAATAAAAGGCGGGCGTCCATAAATGTTATGGGACACTTAAGCGGCTGCCGGATGGGCAGCAACGCAATAGTGCTGATCGATCGATGTAAAATTTTGATGCTTAGCCGGGCGCCGGGCCAGGCACCCTTCAGCGCTTGACCTGAAATGTATGCTCGATCCCCGGAAACGTGCGTGCCTTGACCTCGTTTGCATAGGCCTCGAAGGCGGCCGACATCTGCGGGGCCAATTCGGCAAAATGCTTGACGAAGCGCGGCTTGAAATCGCTGAAAATGCCGAGCATGTCGTCGGAGACGAGGATCTGGCCGTCGCATGCGGGCGATGCGCCGATGCCGATGGTCGGGGCCCGGAGCGTTTCGGAGATTTCGCGGGCCAAAGGCTCGATCGTGCCTTCGACGACGATGGCGAAAGCGCCGGCATCGTCGATCGCCTTGGCGTCGCGGCGGATTTTTGCGGCTTCCTTGTCGTTGCGGCCAAGCGAGCGGTAACCACCCATCGTGTTTACCAACTGGGGCATCAGGCCGACATGGCCGAGCACGGGAATGCCGCGCTGGGTGAGGAAGTCGACGGTTTCCGCCATTTCGGCGCCGCCTTCGAGTTTGACCGCGCTGCAGCCGGTTTCCTTGAGAATGCGGGCGGCGCTGTTAAAGGCCTGCTCCTTGGATTCCTGGTAGGAGCCGAAGGGCAGGTCGACGACGACGCAGGCTTTTTCCGAGCCGCGCATAACCGCCTGACCGTGCGCGATCATCATGTCGAGCGTGACGCCGACAGTGGAATCGAGACCATAGAGAACCATGCCGAGCGAATCGCCGACGAGCATGAAATCCACATGCGGATCGAGCAACCGGGCAATGGGTGTCGTGTAGGCCGTCAGGCTGACGATCGGCCGCTCGCCCTTCAGCGCCTCGATGTTGCCGGGGCTCAGGCGCCGCTTTACTGCCTGTACACTCATGCTCACGCTACCTTTGAAAATTTTTCGGTTTTGGGGCTGAAAACCCGGTTATCGAGCAGCTTCGTGCTCCCGAAGCGGACAAAAAGCAACAGAAGAACCGGCTTTTCGCCAATCTCCGTCAGTTCGTGCAGTGTTTCCGGATCGCGCAGAGCAACAACCTCCGGATGGGCCAGTGGTTCGGCGGCGATGAAGGCGCGGATGGCGTCTTCGACCGCAGCCACGCCCGTCAGCCCGGTTTTCAAGAGCCGCGCCGCCTCGTCCAGGGCACGCGGCACGATGGCGGCGGCTTTGCGCTCATCAGGGCTCAGATAGACATTGCGCGACGAGTGGGCAAGGCCGTCGGGCTCACGAACCGTCGGAACACCGACGATGGTCACCGGCTCTGCCAGATCCTCGACCATGCGGCGGATAATCTGCAGCTGCTGATAGTCCTTCTCGCCGAAATAGGCGCGGTCCGGCTGGACGATGTTGAAGAGTTTGGTGACGACGGTGGCAACCCCTGCGAAGTGGCCGGGGCGGACAGAGCCTTCAAGCTCGCTGCCGAGGCCGGGCACGTCGACCACGGTTTCCATCGGGCGGGGATACATGTCGGCAACGCCGGGGGCAAAGAGAAAGTCGACGCCAGCCTCCTCCAGCATGCGCTGGTCGCGGGCGAGATCGCGCGGATATTTGCTCAGGTCCTCATTGGCGCCGAATTGCAGCGGATTGACGAAGATGGTCGCGACGACAATGCCGTTCTGCTCGCGGGCTTGGCGGGCAAGTTCCAGGTGGCCGACGTGAAGATAGCCCATGGTCGGCACGAGGCCGATCGATTTTCCGGCGCGTCGGTGTATCGACAGCGCCGCACGAACACCGGCAATCGTTGTGATGGTTTCCAAGTCCGGACCCTCCAATCTCAGAATGGCCGGTTTCTCTAACGTGTGCAGTGCAAAAAGACAATGCCGCCATGGGGCCGCCATAGGATGCCGGCTTCAGTGCGGGTTGCGGGATCAGAAGCACCACGCCATGCCGCTCTCGGCCAGGGCGAGGAAAATGCCGGCGCCATGCTCGATCCATCCCTTGCCGGCAAATAAGAGGGCAATCAATGCCAGTCCGGCGACAAGCGTCCAGATCAGGGGCGTCAGCGTTTTGGCGGGTTTGGCGGGTTTGGCGCTCATGGGCGCATCTTATCATCTTCGCGCAGCGATAACAGCTGGGCCCCACAAATATCCGGGCCCGGCATGGCAAACGGACTGTATTTTAGCGAAAGATTAATGTCTGTTTGCCAAGGTTTTCGGCAGCGTAAAGGGCCTGTGCCCGTGTTCGACATGATGTCGCCGGATTTGTCCCTCCGGCCCGCGCATTCCGCCAAGATAACCACGTCAACGCCGTTCCGCACTCTGTGGGGAACCTGGATGGACACCTACATGACAACGCCCGCCGCCAAAACCAGAGATTTTTCCGTCAGCCAGCGCCTCGCCACGCTCGCCGGCGCCGCCCTTTTGGGCTTCGGTTCCATGCTTGCCGTTGGCTGGTATCAGAGTGCGAGCGTCACGGCATCGCTCAACCGTGTCATCGATGTCGGCAATACGATCCAGACCGTCAATTCCATGCGTATCGCCAACCTGGAGCTCGTGCTCGTGGCGATGGACTCGATCATCGACCGTGGCGAGGGCAAAATTCAGCCTGAACGCCTGACGATCGTCGACAATGCACTGAAAGTTCTGAACGAAAACAAGGGATCTGCCGTTGAACTTGCTGCCATGATCGGCAAGCCGGACATCATGGCAAGTTATGATGCGGACCTTGTTGAAATGACCAAAGCCATTCAGGTCGATCTGAAAACGATGGTGGAAAAGGGTGCGCCTCTGGAAGCGTTCGATGCGATCGACGATACGATCGACAGCGGCGGCGAGCGCATGACATCGGCGCTGGCTGTTCTGGTCAGTGAAGGCGGTTCCCTGGTGAGCCAGCGTGTCGTCGAGGCAAAGACAGCCTCCAATTCTTCGGTCGTCGTCCAGTTCGCCATCGGCCTTGTCGCCATTCTGTCGCTGCTGGCGTTGCTCTGGTTTCACGGCAATGTCCTGCGCCGTGGCATTTTCACAATCCGCTCGGCGATGCAGCGCATTCTTGGCGGTGACCTTGATACACCCGTTGACGGATGCCGCCGTGGCGACGAGATCGGCGATATGGCCCGGTCGGCCGAGCTTTTCCGTGTTGCGGCCATCGACAAGCGGGATCTCGAGGAGAAGACGTCGCAAGGCCGCCGCGCGAGCGAGGCAGAGCGCGAAAGCCGCGATGCGGCCAAGCTCGAGGACGAGACCCAGGTCAAGGCTGCCGTCACGGCGCTGGGCGAGGGCCTCAACCGCCTGTCCGACGGCAATCTTGCCGCCGTGATCGAACGTCCGTTCCGCCAGGATCTCGAAAGCCTGCGTCTCGATTTCAACCATACGGTCGAACGGCTGCAAAGTACGGTCGGCGACATCAAGGAAAATTCCGGGTCCATCCAGTCGAACAGCCAGCAGATGCGCAATGCCGCCGACGATCTGGCCAAGCGCACAGAGCAGCAGGCGGCTTCGCTTGAAGAGACCTCTGCGGCTCTCGAAGAGATCACCGCAAACGTCAAGGCTGCGACGCAGCGTGCCGAAGAGGTCAGCAAGATGGTCGACGGCACCCGTGCCAGCGCCGAGGATTCCGGCCGCATCGTCAGCGATGCCATGTCGGCCATGGGGCGCATCGAGAATGCGTCCAATGAAATCGGCAAGATCATCAACGTCATCGATGAGATTGCCTTCCAGACCAATCTTCTGGCGCTAAATGCCGGCGTCGAAGCGGCGCGTGCCGGTGATGCGGGCAAGGGCTTTGCCGTCGTGGCGCAGGAAGTCCGCGAGCTGGCCCAGCGTGCTGCCGGTGCTGCCAAGGATATCAAGGGTCTCGTCGGCAAGTCCGGCGAAGAGGTGAAGACCGGCGTCAAGCTGGTTCAGGCCACCCGCGAGGCGCTGGATCGGATCGGCACCGACGTCGTGCAGATCAACCATCAGGTCAAGTCGATCGTCACCTCGGCGCGCGAACAGTCGACCGGCCTTCAGGAAATCAACGTCGCCGTCTCGCAGATGGACCAGGTGACGCAGCAGAATGCGGCCATGGTGGAAGAGACCAACGCCGTCAGCCACACGCTGGCGCAGGATGCTGAAAACCTGTCGCGGCTCGTCGGCCAGTTCAAGACCGCAGGCGGGGCAGCCCCCACTGCCTACGCTTCGCCGCGCGCCGCCACCGCCAATGCCCGTTCCGCACCGTCTCCCGCCAAGGCTCTGCTTGGCCGGATCGCCGGTGCCTTCGACCGCAACAGCTCACCAAAAATCGCTGCACGTGCAGCGTCTGACAACTGGGAAGAATTCTGATCATGAACAACAATGCGATCAAACAGTCCGGTGCCTATCTGGAAATCGTCTCCTTTCATCTCGGCGATCAAGAATTCTGCATCGACATCATGGCGATCCGCGAAATCCGCGGCTGGGCGCCAGTGACGCCGATGCCGCATACGCCGCCCTACGTGCTCGGTCTCATCAACCTGCGCGGTGCCGTCATCCCGGTCATCGACATGGCCTGCCGTCTCGGCATGAAGATGACGGAGCCATCCGAGCGTTCGGCCATCATCGTGACGGACATTGCCGGCAAGCTCGTCGGCCTGCTGGTCGAGCAAGTTTCCGACATGATGACCATCAAGAGCGAGAACCTGCAGCCGGCACCGGAGATCATTCCGGAAGCGCAGCGCGCTTTCTGCCGCGGTATCGTGGCGCTGGAAAAGACCATGGTCTGCTTCCTCAACCTCGATACGGTCATCGCCGACGAGCTGGCGCAGGCGGCCTGATACGTATTCCTTTTGCATCTGCAAGGCCCGGTGGAGTTTCTCCGCCGGGCTTTTTGCGTTGCCGATTGCCGGGAAAAGGCTTCACAGGTTTCTGTCTGCTGCTCTAAGGTGACGGCACAATCTGTTTGCTGCCGGAGTCAGGCCTCATGAAAACACTGCTTCTCGTCGATATCCAGGTCGGTTTCTGCACCGGCGGAAATCTTGCCGTGCCCGGCGGCGAGGCTGTGGTGCCGGTGGCCAACCGGCTGATCGAAGAGGGCGGCTACGACCTGATCGTGGCCTCGCAGGACTGGCACCCGGCCGACCATGGCAGCTTTGCCTCGCAGCATCCGGGCAAGAGGCCCTTTGAGATGGGCCAGCTTGGCGGGCAGCCGCAGATGATGTGGCCGGACCATTGCGTGCAGAACACGCTGGATGCGGCCTTCCATCCGGGACTGGACATGGCCGACATCGACTTTATCCAGCGCAAGGGTGAGAACCGCGACGTCGACAGCTATTCGGCCTTTCGCGACAATGACCATGCGGCGCTGACCGGGCTTGCCGCCTATCTGACGGAACAGGGAACGACGGTTCTCGACGTCTGCGGCCTTGCTACGGACTATTGCGTCAAGGCCTCGGCGCTCGATGCCGTGGCAATGTTGCCCGGTGTCGAGGTGCGGTTCATTGCCGACGCCAGCCGGGGGATTGATCCTGCCGGCGTCGAAGCGGCAGAGGCGGAGATGCAGGCGGCCGGCATCAAGCGGGTTTCGTCCAGCGACGTTTTGCGCGCGCCGTGATGGCGCCATAGCGACCAACGCTCGCGCAAACCTCACGGCAGTGTGATGATGCAAGAGGCAACCTTATCGGCGGTGCTCCGTTTCCTTTTCGACGATCAACACCCGTTAAAAGGAGACTGAAAATGAAACGTTCGTTCAAGATCATCACCGCAGCTCTTCTGCTGTCTTCGGCCGTCGCTGGCGGCGCTTTTGCTCAACAGGTGCAGCCGGATGAGGGTGATTATTATCAGGGCGTTGACCCGAACCCCGTCATCAATCGCCGGGTCATTGTTCCCAGTAACGATGCTGCTGCAGTCCTTCCCGATGAAGGTGATTATTATGCCGGTGCCGAGCGTCTTCCGCAGGTCGATTCGATGAGGACCGGCAGCATCGACAGTCTCGATGAGCCTGTTCCTTATACCCGCGGTGAAGGCGAATATTACGAAGGCGTGAACCCGCCGACCCGATAATCGCCCAATCTGACAGGCGTGACTTGAAACCCCGGTGCCTTGCGGCGCCGGGGTTTTTTCTGATGTCCTGCTTTGATAATCCAGATTTAATCTTCGGAAACTTTTTCTCATGTCTGTACGGCCTGTCATATCCGCACATTCCGGCGTGCGACATATCTCCATCTTCGAAGTATCACGTAAAATTCACAGTACAGTGATGCCCTATTTTTTGAAACTCTGAAACATTTCTGCGATCCATCCCGTAGATGTGTTTGTATCCATCGACAATGAACCCAACAAGGATGATAACAATGACCAAGTCTTTCAAAACGATTGCAGCCACCGCTCTTCTGGTTTCGGCCTTTGCCGGCTTCGCGCAGGCTGCCCCTTCCAACCAGGGCGACTATTATCAGGGCGTTGACCCGAACGCATCCGTGAATGGCATGACCAGCGGTGGCGGTGTTCCCGTAGTCGTCATTCCCGGCGGTGAAGGTGCCTACTATCAGGGTATCGACCGCATGCCGCAGGTCGACCGCATGAGCACCGGCAGCATTGACAACTCGAATGCCCGCACACCGTTCAGCGGCGGTGACGGTGAATATTACACGGGTGTCAACAAGCCGCTCTAATCGGTGTAATCTTTTATTTCCATTTCAAAGCCCCGGAGCCGATCGGTCTCCGGGGCTTTGCCGTTTCAGGCTGTTTCTGGTTCAAAAATGTCTATTTAAACATCACGCTAGCGTGATCGGCGTTTCTGTTTGTTCAGGCAACCTTTTGCCAGGTGACCCGTTATCTCCATGTGAAATTACTCAGACGACGAACCCTCGTTCAGGAGAAATACAATGACCAAGTCTTTCAAAATCGTTGCAGCAGCCATGCTGTTTTCTTCGGCCGCTCTCACAGGTGCCATGGCCCAGTCTTCCAACCAGGGCGACTACTATCAGGGCGTTGATCCGAACGCCTCGGTCGATGGCACGACCATCGGCGGCGGCATTGTACCGGTTGTCGTTCCTGGTGGTGAAGGTGCTTATTATCAGGGTATCGATCGCATGCCGCAGGTTGATCGGATGAGCACAGGAAGCATCGATACGTCGAATTCGCCAGCTACGTTTTCTGGTGGCGATGGCGAATATTACAAGGGTGCTGAAAAACCAATGGCTCAGTAATACTGAAATTTACTTTGAAAAGTCCCGGTACAGCAAACTGTGCCGGGATTTTTCTATGCACAAGGCTGGCCTTAAGGTCGAAATGGTTTGCATAACAGAATCGGATGTATATCGCTTAAGCATTGTATAGTTTGGAAGTTTTATCGCAAGTTTTCAATAGATACCGCCTCCATCCGTATATTAGTAACTATTTGAAATATAAATTTATAAAAATATATGAATTATTAAGGAAACATTTTCGAGGGTCGGCCGTTTACTCCCTGTAATCACAGTGAACCTCGAACCCAAGTCAAGGAGAACGACAATGACCAAATCAATCAAGATTATCGCCGCCGCGTTTCTGCTCTCGTCTGCCGCTATCGGTGGTGCCATGGCGCAGTCGGCTACGTCTTCGGACTCGCCGTCCAACCAGGGTGACTACTATCATGGCATCGATCGGCATTCGAACATGAACCGCAACGACCGTGTCATCCTGCCTGGCGTCGATGGAACGGCAACCGGCTCGATCCGCGACAATGGCCGCGATAACGACCGCGCTTTCCCGACGCAGGACGGCTCCTACTACAAGGGTGCCGAGCAGCCGATGGAAGATCCGAACGGCATCTAATCTCAGCTACTACGTCCCTAAAAACCCTGAGCGCCACACGGCCTCAGGGTTTTTTTCGTATGGGCTTTACTGTGCAGGTTGGCCGTTCGTCCAGATGGCATTCTGGTTGTAGAGCGGCACGGTGGAAATCGCCATCTTGGCCGAACCGTCCACCAGTTCACGCGAATGGGCCAGATAGATCAGGGTGTTGTTTTTCTTGTCGTAGATCCGGTTGACGATCAGCGATTTCCAGATGAGCGACAGGCCTTCCCGGAACACTTCCTCGCCATCTTCGCCCAGATCGATATCGCCGATGGTGATGGGGCCGGTCTGCCGGCAGGCGATGGAGTTGTTGGACGGGTCCTCGAACCAGTTGCCGTTGCGCAGACGGTCGATGACGCCGCGATCAAAGTAGGTAACGTGACACGTCACACCCTCGACCTTCGGATCAGTGACCGCATCGACAATGATATCGTTCCCGCTCCAATCGACGCCCACTTCTCCGACCTGTTCTGCCCGGGAGGCGGACGACGCAAGGAGCAAGACACTTCCAAGGATGAGGGCGCGGGTCGATTTGAACATGCTGGCTGTCTCCGTTTAGCAGAGGTTCACATAAGTCTGCGGCCTGCATTTGCAAGGCGTGGACCTGCTGCCGAATCTTGCCGCCGGCGCTTTTCCTAAAATGCCGGTGTTGCCGTAAACCATTTGCTTACCATAGTTTGTCATTGTTTTGCCTTGAGGACATGAGATCGGGCCCTATGGCACGGCGTCGGTCCCCGTGTAACGGTTCCGGCAGCTGTTGTTTTTGCCTGTGCCGATCCGAGTCACCAGTGTCGGGTAACGTGTATCATGGCGTCAGCAGTTAAAGTCTCCAGCAAGGTCCGTTCGCAACGGAAATCAAAAGCTCGCCCGGCACGGTTGCGGGGCCTGCTTATCGGTGTTGTCGGCGCTTTTACCGGTGCAGCTTTGTCCTGGAGCATGGCGACGGTAACGCCCGTGCAAACCATGACACCCGTTCTCTCGGCTCAGGATAGTGGAAAGCTCCAGGCATCGCTGGGCTTGAAGGCGGTCGTCGAGACCGAGCCGCACCAGCGTCTGGTTCACATCCGCAAATTCTCGCGCCTGTCCTCGCAGCCTGTCGATCAGGCCGAGCGTGACAGGCTGACGGCAGATCTCATCGTCAAGTCGCATCACAAGATGGCGGCGGTCAAGACGGCGCTGCTTCAGAAAAAATCCAACGAAAAGGCGCGCGCGTTCGCTGTCGCGGCGGCACAGTTGCGAGCCGAAAAGGCCGTGGCGGAAGCCCGCCAGCAGGCCGGCCAGCCGATCCTTGTGACGGCGCTTGTTGAAAACAAGCCACTCGAAGACGGCACCATGGCCAAGCCATTCGGGCTGGTGCTTGCCGAACAGCAGGGGCCGTCACTTCTCGATTCCGTTTCGGAACTGCCCGAGACGATCCCGTTGCCGGAAGCGCGTCCCGAGCGGCTGGCCAAGGCCGTACCTGACGTCGAGGTGAAGCCCGAGGCTGTGGCCAAGGCCGTTATCGAGACGCCGGAAGACGAGACAAAACAGACCAGAGAAGCGCTGGCGAAGGAAACATTGGCGAAGACCAAGGCCGATGCAAAGGCAAAGGCGGAGGCCAAAGCCGACAAGCAGCGCACGGTTGCGAACGAGCTGGCTTATGCAAAGCCGAACAAGACCCTGTTCGACGGTCTGTTCGGTGGTGGCGAAAGCAAACGCGGCTGGCCGGGAAGCGGCACCAGAGTGGCGATCTACGATATCTCGGCCGGGCGCGTCTACATGCCTGACGGTTCCAAGCTCGAGGCGCATTCCGGCATTGATGAAGCGCGCGACAATCCGCGGTTCGTGCACAAGAAGATGCGCGGCTCGACACCGCCGGGAACCTTCAAGCTGACCATGCGGGAAAAGCGGTTCCACGGCGTAGAGGCCCTGCGCATGACGCCGGTGAATGGTGTCCATCCCCATGGCCGTACCGGTCTGCTCACCCATTCCTATCTGCTCGGCAAGAACGGCAATTCGCATGGCTGTGTCGCATTCCGCGACTACCAGCCTTTCCTCAAGGCCTTCAAGCGCGGCAAGATCGATACGCTGATCGTCGTGCCGAGCCTGCCGAAGTCGCGCACGCAGATTGCATCGCTGATCTCCAGAGGGGCCTGAGGCCGTTCAAAATCTGGCGTTTAACGCGTCTTTCAATGGCGAAAATTGCTCAGCAGGGCACGGGTTTCCGTGCCCTGCTGAGCCGTTTTGGCGAGGTTTTCGTCATTGACGCAGGACCTTATTTTTCTTTCCGTGGGACGATTTTTTTAACGCTCTGAAGTGCTTGGTATCGTTGATTTTGCGGCTCGAAAACCGCATTCCGGTTTGGTTTTGGTCTCCGAAATGCGCGCCGGGAGGGTCCGTTCGAAAGGAGCGATTAACCTTTATTTTCTATTGAAAACACTGTGTCGCGATGTCCGTGATCTCTATGAATGTGCAGGTTCTCATGCGTATTTCCCGAACCAATATTTCCAATTCCGTTGATGGCGGAGGCGGCGCTCCTGCGGATGGCCCGGAGCGGTCTGCAGCCGAGATCAAGAAGCACGAATATCTGCTGTCGAAGGCGGAAAAATACCGCCAGAACCACGAGACCCGCAAGGACGCCGCAGAGGTGCCGGTTGCACAGCGCGCCAGTGCCGACGTAGCTGCTGCCGACCAGATCGAGGGGCGCGCTGATAAGCCCGTTTGGCAGACGGCCTTTGCGCTGCGGCCGAACGTGCGGTTTACCCGGACGCCTGAGAGCGCCAAGAAAGGGCCCGGCGGGCGCGATGAGATGATGGCACCTGTGCCGGTCGCGGCCTTGCAGGAGCAGATCGAGGAAGCTCTGGCAAAGGCCGAGCCGGTCCGCGTGGCCGCTGCACCCGCCACCGTCGCGCTGCGTTCTGTCGCAGAGCCGGTGCCGCCGCCGGTTCACGGTATCCGCGCCTTGTCGCTGCGCCTGGAACAGGAGATGGCGGCAAGGACCGCGTCCGCTGATATCAGCGCCCATGATCTGGACCTTGATCTCGTTTGTTATCCGCTGGAGCCGGCCAAGGCTTTGCCGGCCGCGCAGAAGGCGGCTCACAAGCTGCCGATCTATGTGTCGGATGCCGTTTTCTGGGAAAGCATGGATCTGGAAGCGAAGCTGGAGACGCTGGCGCCGGTCGTTCACGTGCCGCTGCCGGAATTTCACGCGCCGCTCAATTCCGTGACGGCGCTCTACCGCGAAGTGTCGACCCGCAACGCTGCGTCGAGAGCAGCGGTTCCGGTCAGTGCGCCTGTCGTTGCCGTGCCCGAGCGCCCGGTCGCGCCGCGTATCCGTGCGGTGCGCGCCGTTGCTGCGACGCAGCCGGTGGCTGCGGTTCATGTTGCAACGCCGGCGCCTGTCGCAGCTGTGGCCCCCGTTGCCGTTATCCCTGTTGTGGAGCAGCGCGCCGTCGACATCACGCCGCGCGCCATCGTCAAGCGCGCCGAACCGGCTGCCGTGGCGCCTGTGCCGGGCGACTACGAATTCCCGTCGATCGACCTGCTGCAGGAGCCCACCGTTCAGGAGACGGCGCAGATCACGCAGGAGGCGCTGGAACAGAGCGCCGGGCTCCTCGAAAGTGTGCTGGAGGACTTTGGCGTTCGCGGCGAAATCATCGACGTGCGGCCGGGTCCGGTCGTCACACTCTATGAATTCGAGCCGGCGCCGGGCGTCAAATCCTCGCGCGTCATCGGCCTTGCCGACGATATCGCCCGCTCCATGTCGGCGCTGTCGGCCCGTGTCGCCGTCGTGCCCGGCCGCAATGTCATCGGCATCGAACTGCCCAACCCGATCCGCGAAACCGTCTATTTCCGCGAGTTGATCGAGTCGGAGCAGTATGACGAGACGCGCTTCAAGCTGGCGCTCTGCCTCGGTAAGACCATTGGCGGCGAACCCGTCATCGCCGAACTTGCCAAGATGCCGCATTTGCTGGTGGCCGGCACCACCGGTTCCGGCAAGTCGGTTGCGATCAACACGATGATCCTGTCGCTGCTCTACCGTCTGAAGCCGGAAGAATGCCGGTTGATTATGGTCGATCCGAAAATGCTGGAACTGTCGGTCTACGACGGAATCCCGCATCTCCTGACGCCTGTCGTGACCGATCCGAAGAAGGCCGTGATGGCGCTGAAATGGGCTGTGCGCGAGATGGAAGAGCGCTACAAGAAAATGTCGCGGCTCGGCGTGCGCAACATCGACGGCTACAACGCGCGGGCTGCTTCGGCGCGGGCCAAGGGCGAGACGGTGCTGTGCACCGTGCAAACCGGCTTTGACCGCTCGACCGGCGAGGCGATCTACGAGCAGGAGGAGATGGACCTCGCGCAGATGCCCTACATCGTCGTCATCGTCGACGAGATGGCCGACCTGATGATGGTGGCCGGCAAGGAAATCGAAGGCGCGATCCAGCGCCTGGCGCAGATGGCGCGTGCAGCCGGCATTCACCTGATCATGGCGACGCAGCGCCCGTCGGTCGATGTCATCACCGGCACGATCAAGGCCAACTTTCCGACCCGCATTTCCTTCCAGGTGACGTCGAAGATCGACAGCCGCACCATTCTCGGCGAGCAGGGGGCCGAACATCTGCTGGGCCAGGGCGACATGCTGCACATGGTCGGCGGCGGACGCATTGCGCGCGTTCACGGGCCCTTTGTTTCCGACGAGGAAGTGGAGAAGGTCGTCGCCCATCTGAAAACGCAGGGCCGGCCGGAATATTTGGGCACCGTCACCGAAGATGCCGAGGAGATGGACGAGGCAGGCGACGAGGACAGCGCCGTTTTCGACAAGGGCAACATGGCCGAAGAGGACGGCAATGACCTCTACGACAAGGCGGTGAAGGTGGTGCTGCGCGACAAGAAGTGCTCAACCTCCTACATCCAGCGCCGCCTGTCGATCGGCTACAACCGGGCAGCCTCGCTGGTCGAGCGCATGGAAAAGGAAGGTCTCGTCGGGCCGGCCAACCACGTCGGTAAACGCAGCATAATTTCAGGTGGGCGGGACATGCCGGACATGCCCATGGGCGAGATGGAGGACTGACATCACGCCGATGCACGGCATGATCTGAGGTATTTTAGTAAAGCGACTTATGCTTGTGTACGCTAGCGAACCTTTTCTTTTTGGTGTGGTTGCTATACCAGTGAATGATCAGGTGTTGCTTGGCGTTGTCTCTTTACACACCGGCCTCGTTTTCCGGTTGCGATCGAGCAGCGGGTCAGGGTGTGGTGTCGTCAAGCTCCTGTCTGAATATGGGTTGAGCGTTTTCCAGAAGCTTTCTGCACGTCGTGCCCGCCAGCACACGTCCACGGAACAGGATTTTGATGACGCAAGAAGGCAGAGGCGGTCCAGCGTCACTCGAACAGCGAAGGCTGGCTGAGCTTGCCGCCTTCTGGGTTTCCGGAAGCAATGCCGATGCCAGGCTCGATCCGATCATCGCTGAGGCCCGGGCGCTGTTTTCCGCCGGCATGGGCTTCATAACCGTTGTTGACGAAAGCCAGCTCATCTTCAAGGCCTGCTCCGGCATCGATATCGACCGGACCAGCAAGATCGATACGTTCTGCAGCCATGCGATCCTCTCCGATGGCGTTTTTCTGGTGCCGGACGCCAGGCTCGATCCGCGCTTTGCCCAGACGCCATTCGTCACGCAACCGCCCTTCATCCGGTTTTATGCCGGCGCGCCACTGATTACCGGCAATGGCTACAGGCTTGGCACGCTCTGTGTTGCCGATACCTCGCCCCGCCCTGAAGCCAGGGATGGCGAGTATGATGGCCTCAGGTCTCTGGCCGATCAGGTGATGGAGACGTTCAACCTGCGCCGTGCTGACTTCGCCAGATCGACCTCGGTCAACTTCGCAAACGCCACCGATCTCTCGCTGATATCCATCGATCCGACCGGCCGCATCGAGTTCGTCAATCCATCTGCTCTGGCGCTGTTTGGCTATAGCCATGCGGAGATGATCGGCAGCCCGATCGAGATCATCATACCCGAGAGAATGCGCGGCGCGCACAGCGCCGGTCTCGAGCGGGTGGCCATGGGCGGCGAGGCGCGGCTGAAGGGCAAGACGGTCGAGGTCGATGCCCGCAGAAAGGATGGGACGGAATTTCCCATCGAGATCGCCGTCTCGACCTGGCGTGATGAGCGCGGCCTCAGCGCCGGCGCGATCATCAAGGATATATCCGAGCGGCGCGAGCGCGATACGCGGCTGATGCGCCTGGCCGGGCAGGACACGCTCACGGGCTTGCACAATCGCCATCGCTTTACCGACATCCTCAAGACCGAGCTTGAGCGCGGCATGCCGATGGCGGTCATGCTGATCGACCTCGACGGCTTCAAGGACATCAACGATACGCAGGGACACGGCGTTGGCGATTCGCTCATCCAGGCGATCGGCGTCAGGCTTCCCTATGTGCTCAGCCGCAACGCCACGATCGCGCGTTTCGGCGGTGATGAATTTGCCGTGCTGCTGCCTGACGTCGGTGACCCGGTGATTGCGGCGCGCGAGGCGCTGGCGCTGGTGCGCGCCTTTGAAGAGCCCTTCAGCCTTGGTGGCCACATGTTCGATCTGGGTGCCAGCATCGGTGTCGCACTCGGCCCGGCCCATGGCGACGACGACGAGGAGCTGATCGCCAGCGCCGATTTTGCGCTCTACCGGGCCAAGCAGGCGGGCGGGCGGACGAGCCGGATGTTCGACCCCAGCATGCGCAACGAAACGCTAGCCCGCCGGGTGATGCGTGATGAGCTGCTGCACGCGCTGCGCAATGACGAACTGGTGCTCTATTACCAGCCGCAGGTCTATCTGGGCAGCGAGCGCATTCTTGGCGCCGAGGCGCTGATCCGGTGGCAGCATCCCGAGCGTGGCCTGTTGCAGCCGGCTGCATTTCTGCCGGCGTTGGAGCAGACGTCTCTGGCGCTGGATGTCGGCTGGTGGGTGCTCGACGAGGCCTGCCGCCAGCAGGCGCTGTGGCGGCAGGCCGGCCACTACAATCTTAAAATGAGCATCAATCTTTTTCCGGCACAGCTGAAGTCACCGCATCTTGTGCGCAAGATCTCGGACGCGATGCGTGCCTACAGACTGGATCCTTCCATGCTGGAGCTCGAGGTCACCGAGACGATCGCGCTGCATGACGACGACCGGTCTTTCGAGGTTCTGACCGAGTTGCGCGGGCTGGGGATCGGCATTGCCTTTGATGATTTCGGCACCGGCTATGCTTCGCTCAGCTCGCTGCAGCGCTATCCGCTGACGACGCTGAAGATCGACAAGGGGTTTGTGCGCGATATCATCAACAAGCCGCGCGATGCGGCCATCACCCGGGCGCTGATCGCCATGAGCACGGATCTCGGGCTGCAGACGATTGCCGAGGGCATCGAGACGCGTGAGCAGGAAGAGGCGATCCGCGCCTTGGGCTGTCCGGCCGGACAGGGCTATCTTTTTGGCAAGCCCATGCCCGCCAGCGACATGGATATACGCCTGGCGGGACTGAGACGAGAGGCCTGAGCGGCCTCTCGCATTTCTTCATGCAGTGTCAGTGAACCATCGAATTGATGGCCCCGAACATGACGGCCATCTTGCCGTTTTCGGCGGCAAAGCGCAGCGGCTTGCAGCGCTCGACGATGACCTCGCCGCTGTCCGGCTGCTGGCTGAGGATATCCATGACCTCGGTGATGAAATCGGCCAGCGGCATCGCGTTCGGATCGCTCGCCTGCTGCTCGCTCATCAGTTCGGTCTGGACATAGGGCGGCGCGATCTCGATGACCTCGACATTGCCGTCCTTCAGCTGGTGGCGCAGCGCCATCGAATAGGAATGGATCGCGGCCTTGGTGGCCGAATAGGTCGGTGTCAGCGCCATCGGGACGAAGGCGAGGCCGGAGGACACCGTCAGCACGGCGGCGTTTTCCTGGGCCTGCAGATGCGGCAGCAGCGCGGCGCTAAGCCGGATAGGCCCGAGCAGGTTGGTCGCGATGGTTTCCTCGGCGATGGCCAGATAATCCGCGCCCTTGATGTCTTCCGGCTTCATGATGCCGGCATTGTTGAGCACGGCGTTGAGCGACGGGTGGTTTTTGATCAGCGTTTCGGCAAAGGCCTTGATGCTGTCAGCGTCGCCCATGTCGACCGTCAATGCTGCCATTCCCGGGTTGGCATCGGTCACCTCTTTCAGCACGCCGGCGCGGCGGCCGGAAATGATCACCTGGTTGCCGAGCCGGTGAAACGCTTCGGCCAGTGCCCGGCCGATGCCGGAGCCGCCGCCGGTGATGAGGATGGTGTTGCCTGTCATGTTCATGGTCGTCGCCTTTCCTGATTGCGTAACGGCAAAATATGGCGGACAATCTCTTTTAGAAAGAAGGCACTAGAAATATCTATACGCACCCAAAGGAGAGTGACTGTGAGCAAGGCGGTTGAGACCCATGGAGCGGCCTATGCCGCGATGCATGCGGGCCGGGATATCCCCGATGAGCTCGATCCGGCGCTGGAACAGCTGGTGCGCGGCATCATCGCGCAGGTCGCCGACAAGTGGACGATGCTGATCCTGGAAGTGCTGGAAGAGCATGGCACGGTGCGCTTCACGCAGGTGGGGAAACTGGTCGGTGGTATCAGCCAGAAGATGCTGACCAAGACGCTGCGGCAGATGGAATATGATGGCCTCGTGCTGCGCACCATCCACCCGGTGATCCCGCCGCATGTGGACTACAGCCTGACCGACCTCGGCCGCAGCCTCGGCGCCGCCTTCTGCGGTGTCTGGATCTGGGCCGAAACGCACCACACGGAGATCGAGCGCTCGCGGGCGATGTTTTTGGCACGGGGGCGGTAGGGGGGTTTATCGCGCTGTAAAAGGAAAAGGCCTACCTCCCCCCGTGCGGGGGAGGACGAAAAATCGGTGTCTTGGCGGAACGCCAAGTGCCAGATTTTTCAGGAGAGGGGGTGGGGTGTGGAGAGAGATGGCTGGCCAACTCTCTTGCAAAATCTAAGACTTAGCGCTCCGCTAAGGTCTTGATTTTGCTTTCTCCACCGCCGAGGGGGAGATAAGCCGTATTCATATCCCGCCAAGGGGGGCTATGGGCTGGTCATTCGCCACTGTTTTTGAGCGCCACCAATATTTCCAGGCAAACGCCGTCGCTGTTGCGGATCACATCCTCGTTCCAGAATCGCAGCACCCGAAAACCAACGCCTTGAAAATGCGCATCCCGCTTGATGTCACGTGCACTTTCGGCATGCTGAAATCCATCAACCTCGATGATCAGGCGCTGATCGAAGCAGACAAAATCGAGAATAAATCCATCAAGTGGAACCTGGCGTTTGAACTTGAAACCGCCAAGCTGCTTGTTGCGCAGCGCCTGCCACAGGATGTTTTCGGCCTTGGTCGAATCCAGCCTCATGTCGCGTGCAGAGCGCCGATGATAATCGGGAATCCGCTGGCGCATGAAATCCCTCCATCCCGCTCGTTAAGCCGATAATCGCTCAATTCGATGTCCATTGAAATACGCAGGTTGCGCTTCCCTCTGCCGGGCGGGGGGATGAAAAAAACGGTGTCTCGCCGCAACGCCAAGTGCCAGATTTTTCAGCAGAAGGGTGGGGTGTGGAGAGAGATGGCTGGCCCCCTCTCTTGCAAAATCTAAGACTTAGCGTTCCGCTAAGGTCTTGATTTTGCTTTCTCCCCCGCCGAGGGGGAGAAAAGCTCACACCCTCTCCACAAACCCATCCAGCACCCGCTTCTGTCCGGCCCGGTCAAAGTCGATGGTCAGCTTGTTGCCCTCGATACCGGCAATATTGCCGTTGCCGAATTTGATGTGGAAGACGCGGTCGCCGACCGAGAAGTCGGAGGGGGTGTCGACCCGCGATTTGGCGACGAGGTCGCCGTCGATGGTTTTGGCGCGCGGGCCGCTTTCGCCGTAGCCGATGCGCTCGACGGCGTGGCCGGAGCGGGAGCCCCAGTTGTCTCGGGTGGCGTCGGACTTGTTAGCCTGGGCGCGTTTCCAGCCGGGGGTGGCATAGGTGTTGGAGAAGGGCTCCTGCTTGTCGAACCGCGACTGGCCGTAGCCGCCGCGGCCGTAACCGCCATAGGACTGCTCGCTCTCGGCGACATCGACATGGGTGACCGGCAGTTCCTCGAGGAAGCGCGAGGGCAGGGTCGATTGCCAGAGGCCGTGGATGCGGCGGTTGGAGACGAACCAGATGTGGCAGCGGCGCTTGGCCCGCGTCAGGCCGACATAGGCGAGGCGGCGCTCTTCTTCCAGTCCGGACCTGCCGCCTTCGTCGAGCGCTCGCTGGTGCGGAAACAGGCCTTCCTCCCAGCCGGGCAGAAAGACCGTCTCGAATTCGAGGCCCTTGGCCGAATGCAGGGTCATGATCGAGACGGCGTCCATCTCGGCATTCTGCTCGGTGTCCATGACCAGCGAAACATGTTCGAGGAAGCTGCGCATGCTCTCGAAGGCTTCCATCGAGCGCACGAGTTCCTTCAGGTTTTCCAGGCGTCCGGGCGCTTCGGCGGACTTGTCGTTCTGCCACATGGCGGTGTAGCCGCTCTCGTCGAGGATCTGCTCGGCAAGTTCGGTGTGCGGCGTGTTTTCGAGCAGGGTCTGCCAGCGGCGGAAATCGGTGACGACGTCGAACAGGGCCTTGCGCGCCTTGGCCTTCAGCTCGTCGGTCTCGATCATGTCGGAGGCGGCGGCCAGCATCGGCATGTCGCGGGCGCGGGCATAATCGTGCAGCGCCCGGATCGAGGTGTCGCCGAGGCCGCGCTTGGGGGTGTTGACGATGCGCTCGAAGGCGAGATCGTCGGCGGGCTGACAGACGAGGCGGAAATAGGCCATGGCGTCGCGGATTTCGAGGCGCTCGTAGAAGCGCGGGCCGCCAATGACGCGGTAGTTGAGGCCGAGGGTGACAAAACGGTCTTCGAACTCGCGCATCTGGAACGAGGCGCGCACGAGGATGGCCATGTCGTTCAGGCGGTGTTTGCGGCCACTGCCGCCGTCGCGCTGCAGCTGCTCGATCTCTTCGCCGACGGCGCGGGCTTCCTCTTCGGAATCCCAGGCGGCGTGGACCTGGACCTTCTGGTCGTCGGGGTCGGAGCGGTCGGTAAACAGGGTTTTCCCGAGCCGGCCCTCGTTGTGGGCAATCAGGTGGGCGGCAGCGCCCAGAATATGTTCGGTCGAGCGGTAGTTGCGCTCAAGCTTGATGACCTTGGCGCCGGGAAAATCCTTCTCGAAGCGCAGGATGTTGTCGACCTCGGCGCCGCGCCAGCCATAGATCGACTGGTCGTCGTCGCCGACGCAGCAGACATTCTGCGGCACGCCCTTCTCGCGCTGGGCAAGCAGGCGCAGCCACATGTATTGGGCGGTGTTGGTATCCTGATACTCGTCGACGAGAATGTAGCGGAAGCGGTCGTGATATTCCTTCAGCACATCCGGATGGGCGCGGAACATGCGGATCGGGTGCATCAGCAGATCGCCGAAATCGCAGGCATTGAGCGTGCGCAAGCGGGCCTGATAGGCGGTGTAGAGCTCGCGGCCCTTGCCATTGGCAAAGGCGCGCGCGTCGCCCTCGGCGATCTCGGCCGGGCCGAGACCCTTGTTCTTCCAGCCGTCGATCATCTGGGCAAACTGTTTTGCCGGCCAGCGCTTGTCGTCGATGCCTTCGGCCTGGATCAGCTGCTTGATCAGGCGGACGACGTCGTCGGTGTCGAGAATGGAAAAATCCGAGCGCAGGCCGCAGAGTTCGGCATGGCGGCGCAGCAGCTTGACGCCGATCGAGTGGAAGGTGCCGAGCCAGGGCATCCCTTCGACGGCGCCGCCGACGAGAACGCCGATGCGTTCCTTCATTTCACGCGCCGCCTTGTTGGTGAAGGTGACGGCGAGGATCTGGCTGGGGAAGGCTTTTTTGGAATCCAGAATATGGGCGATGCGCGTGGTGAGCACACGGGTCTTGCCCGTGCCGGCACCGGCGAGAACGAGCACCGGGCCATCGATCGTTTCCACCGCTTCGCGCTGTTCAGCATTGAGGCCCGACAGATAGGCGGGCGGCGGGCGGTTGCCGTCGCGGGCGGCCATGGCGCGGGCTGCAATGCCGCCACCGGCCGGCGGCGGGGCAGGCGCCTTGCGCGGCGCCGGTTCTTCATCGAAGAACGGAATATCGTCAAAACCTTGGGTCATGGGGCGTAATGTAGTGATTCGGCGGTGAAAGACCAGAATTGGCGTTCTTCTTTTATTCCGCCGTCGAGAATACCAACCGGAAATATCCGGCATGACGGTATTTCAGACGGAATTCGCGGCTACAGCTTAAGGCATTGTTGTTAGGGCAAGCGGGGCGGCAAAGGCGCGCCGAATGCTGCGGTGCGGCAATTTGCCTGCCGAAATGACCGGGCCCGAAGTCCGATTGAGAAAAACGGTTTTATTACAATTGCGTAATGATGCCATTCTCATGTTGTCAGGCACCTGCCAAAACCGGATAATGACCCATATCAGGCGTAGCGGGCGGAATCGCCGTGCGCCATCTTCGGAGAATTGAATGCGGTTCTGGAAACAGGTGTTGATTTGTCTTGTGGTCCTGGTGGCCGGGTTCGGCCTGTGGGTGAAGTTCGTTCCGGGTGCCGGCACGACGCTGGCGGCCATCGGGATTTCCAATCCGCTGATCGACAGCCTGACCAAACCGGCCGATAAACAGGGCAGCGGGCAGGGCGACGGACAGGGACGCGGCCAAGGTGCGGGCGGCGGGCCGGTGCGGGTGGTGACGAAGCCGGTGTCGACGGCGCTGGTCAACGACCGGCTGAACGCGATCGGCAATGGCGAGGCGATCCGCTCGGTGACCGTGACGCCATCGGCGACAGGCAATTTGAGCGAGGTTCTGGTTCAATCCGGCGACAAAGTCAGCCAAGGTCAGGTCATCGCCCGCCTCGACAGTGACGAACAGCGCATCGCCGCCGACCAGGCGCGGCTGACACGCAAGAGTGCTGCGGAAAAGGTCGAGCGCTACAAGAATCTCGGCTCGGCCTCGGCCGTGACGGCGGTTGAAAAACGCGATGCGCAGACGGCGCTGGAAACAGCGGAATTGGCGCTGCAGGCAGCGGAACTGACCCTGACGCGCCGTGAGGTCATTGCGCCGTCCTCAGGCGTTGTCGGCATCATTGCCGTCAATCCGGGTGACTATGTCACGACCTCGACGCCGATCGCGACGATCGATGACCGGTCGGAAATTCTCGTGGATTTCTTCGTGCCGGAGCGTTTCGCGCGCAACATGGTGGTCGGTAAGGAAATTTCGGCGACGGCGATCTCTGAGCCGGGCAAAGTGCTGACCGGCTCCATTCACGCCATCGACAACCGTATCGATCAGGCGAGCCGGACGCTGCGCGTGCGGGCCAAGATCGCGAACCTCGACGATACGCTGCGGGCCGGCATGTCCTTCTCCGTGACGGTCAAATTCGATGGCGACCGCTATCCGACGGTCGATCCGCTGGCGATCCAGTGGAGTTCGGACGGATCGTTCGTCTGGCGCGTTGCCGGCGACAAGTCGCTGCGCGTACCGGTGAAAATCATCCAACGCAATCCGGACAAGGTGCTGGTGCAGGCCGAGATCGCTGAAGGCGAGACGGTCGTGACCGAGGGAGTGCAGCGCCTGCGCGATGGCGGTGCCGTGGCGGTTGCGGGGGCCAAACCTGCCGAGAAGGTTTCCCAGGCGGAGACCGCGCAATGAGCGGTGGTCCTGATAGCACCGGCCCGGGCAATATCGTTTCGGGATCAGGTGGCTTTACGGCCATGTTCATCCGCCGGCCGATTTTTGCGCTTGTGGTCAACACGCTGATTGTCGTCGCCGGGCTTGCTGCCTGGAACGGCGTCGAAATCCGCGAACTGCCGCAGGTCGACCGGCCGGTGGTGACGGTGACGACGAACTATGATGGCGCCGCGCCGGAGACGATGGACCGGGAGGTGACGGAAACCGTCGAGGGTGCCGTCTCGCGCGTGCAGGGCATCAAGAACATTTCGTCCTCGTCGTCCTCAGGCTCCAGCCGCGTGACGCTGGAATTCACCGATACGACCGACGTCAACCAGGCGGCGGCCGACGTGCGCGATGCGCTGGGGCGGATTGCCAACCAGCTGCCTGATGATGCTGACGAACCGCGCATCATCAAGGCCGATGCCGACAGCCAGCCGATCATTCGCCTGGCGCTGACCTCCGACACGATGTCGATGGAAGACATGACGCTGCTCGCCGAAAACGAGCTGTCGGACCGGCTTGCCGCCGTCGAGGGCGTGGCGGACGTGGTGCTTTACGGCGACCAGGAGAAGATTTTCCGGGTCGATGTCGACCAGACCAAGCTTGCCAGCCGCGGGTTGACGGTTGCCGACCTCAAGGCCGCGCTCCAGACGGTGTCCTTCGATGTGCCGGCCGGTTCGCTTACCAGCCTCAATCAGGACATTTCCGTTCGCGCAACGGCCGATGTTTCAACGCCACAGCAGTTCGAGGACATCATCCTGCAGAACAATGTCCGTGTCGGCGATGTGGCCACTGTCAGCCTCGGGGCTGCCTCCGGCCAGACGGCTCTGCGCTCGAACGGCAAGCAGGGCATCGGCCTTGGCATCGTGCGGCAGGCACAGTCGAACACGCTCGACATTTCGGCCGGCGTGCAGGCAACGGTGGCGACGCTGAATAAAAACCTGCCTGCCGGTACCGAGCTGCGCATCACCAGCAATGACGCTGTCTTCATTGACGGCGCGATCCACGAGGTCGAGATTGCGCTTGGCGTTGCCGTCTCCATCGTCATTCTCGTCATTTATCTGTTCCTGCTCGACTGGCGCGCGACGCTGATCCCGGCTCTGACCATGCCGATCGCGCTGATCGGAACGGTGGCGGCGATCTACATGGCCGGGTTCTCGATCAACATCCTGACGCTGCTGGCCGTGGTGCTGGCGACGGGACTTGTCGTCGATGATGCCATCGTCGTGCTGGAAAACATCGTGCGGCGGCGGGCGGAAGGGCTTGGTGCCCGGGCTGCGGCTGTTCTCGGCACGATGGAGGTGTTTTTTGCGGTCATCGCCACCACGCTAACGCTCGCGGCCGTCTTCGTGCCGCTGTCCTTCCTGCCCGGGCAGACCGGCGGCCTTTTCCGCGAATTCGGTTTCGTTCTGGCCTTCTCGATCCTTCTGTCCGCCTTCGTGGCGCTGACGCTCTGCCCGATGCTTGCCTCACGCATGCTGACGGCCGAGGTGAAACACGAACATACCGGCATTCTCGCGCGCTTCGGCGGCGTCTGCGCCGGCATCTACCGCCGCGTGC
This sequence comes from Pararhizobium sp., assembly GCA_030655075.1. Lineage (GTDB taxonomy): Bacteria > Pseudomonadota > Alphaproteobacteria > Rhizobiales > Rhizobiaceae > JAURWE01. The sequence goes on along the minus strand of JAURWE010000131.1, from coordinate 183,518 downwards.
TCAGCGCCTGTCTGAACGGGCCGGTGGTGGTGTTTCTGATCGCGGCGATGTTCACCGCTGCCGGCGGCGTCTTCTTCACGACTTTGACCTCGGAACTGACGCCAGCCGAAGACCGCTCCGTCGTGCTGTTGCGGGTCAACGCGGCGCAGGGCGTTTCGCTGGAGTTTGCCCAGGACCAGATGCGCAAGATCGAAGAGGGGCTGCAGCCACTGGTCGAGAAGGGCGAAATCTACAATATCTACGCCATTTCCGGGCAGGGCGGCTCGACCAACAGCGGCTTCATGGTGCTGACGCTGACGCCGTGGGCCGAGCGCGAGCGCTCGCAGCAGCAGATCGCTGCCGACATCAACAAGATCGTTGCCCGCGTGCCGGCCGTGCGCGGCTTTGCCCAGCAGACCAACAGTCTCGGTATTCGCGGCGCCGGTAACGGCCTGCAGGTGGCGCTGCTCGGCAACGACTATGGCAAGCTTTCGGAGGCTGCCACCAAGCTGGTGCGACAGATGGAAGACAGCGGCAAATTCGAGAACGTGCGGCTGAACTACGAGACCAACCAGGCGCAGCTGTCGGTGACCATCGACCGCGAGCGGGCGTCTGATCTCGGCATCGATATCACAGGGCTTTCGACGGCGATGCAGGCCATGCTCGACGGCAACAGCGTCGTCGATATTTTCGTCGATGGGGAATCCTATCCTGTCGTGCTGGAATCGACGACGACGCCGATCAATGATCCGACCGATCTGGAAAACATCTTCCTGAAGACCGGTGACGGCAAGATCGTGCCGATGTCGACCATCGCCAAGCTGGAAGAAAAGGCCGTGGCGCCGCAGCTTGGCCGCGAGCAGCAGCTGCGCTCCGTGTCGCTGTCGGCCGGGCTTCCTGCCGGCTACGCGCTCGGCGAGGCGCTGGCCTTCACGCAGGAGCTGGCAAAGCCGCTGCTGCCGGATGGGTCACGTCTGCAGCCGATGGCCGAGGCGGCGACGCTGGATGAAAACTCCAGCGGCATCTTCGTCACCTTCGGCTTCGCGCTGGTCATCATCTTCCTGGTGCTGGCCGCCCAGTTCGAAAGCGTCATCAGCGCCGTCATCATCATGGTCACGGTGCCGCTGGGGCTTGCATGCGCTGTCTTTGCCATGGTGGCGACGGGCACCACGCTCAATATCTACAGCCAGATCGGGCTGGTCATGCTGGTCGGCATCATGGCCAAGAACGGCATCCTGATCGTCGAGTTCGCCAACCAGCTGCGCGATCGCGGCCAGAGCGTGCGTGAGGCAATCGAAAACGCTGCCAACATTCGCCTGCGGCCTGTGATGATGACAATGATCGCCACCATTGTCGGCGCGGTGCCGCTGGTCCTGGCGAGCGGTGCTGGCGCCGAAGCGCGCATTTCGCTCGGCTGGGTGCTGGTCGGTGGCCTCGGCCTCGCGACCTCGGTGACGCTGTTCCTCACCCCCGTCGCCTATCTGGCGCTGGCCCGGTTCTCCAAGCCGCATGTGGAAGAGGAACAGCGCCTGCACGACGAGCTGGCGCAGGCGGCGCAGCCTATGCCGGCCGAATAGGTTGGGCACGTCGAGCCTAGAATTATGAAAGGCCGGGGAGCGGAGGTTTCACGGCTTTTGCGTTCTACACAGTCCTGCGGAGCCTGCAATATTTCCTGTCTGGACAAATGGGGGCCGATTTGCACAGTAAAGCCAGGCCCTGTGAAACAGATTCACGCAACACGGCTAACTGCTTGTTTTGATGCATGTCATTGCCCGAAACAGGTTCTCGGGAGGAGCGGGTTTTGACGGTGACGGCGAACGGTCAGAACGGGCGCAACGAGGCGGGGCTGGCAAGGGCACTGCCGGCGCTTCGTCAACTCTTCGGCGACCGGTTCCAGACCGGCGAGGCGCTGCGTGCCCAGCACGCGCACACGACCACCTATATCGCCGCGCAATTGCCCGATGCTGTGATCTTTCCAGACAGCGCCGCCGACGTGCAGGCGATCGTCCGCATTGCTGCCGAACACCGGGTTCCGTTGATTGCCTTCGGCACCGGCACCTCGCTCGAAGGTCAGATCAATGCACCGTTCGGCGGCATTTCCGTCGACACGTCGCGGATGAACCGGGTGCTGGAGGTCAACGCCGGAGACCTCGACTGCACGGTCGAGCCTGGCGTGACGCGGGAGGCGCTGAATGTGCATCTGCGCGACACGGGCCTGTTCTTCCCGATCGATCCCGGCGCCAATGCCTCGCTCGGCGGCATGGCCTCGACGCGGGCATCGGGGACCAATGCAGTGCGCTACGGCACGATGAAGGACAATGTGCTGGCCGTGACGGCAGTGATTGCCGACGGTCGCGAAATCCGCACGGCGATGCGGGCGCGCAAGTCCTCGGCCGGTTACGACCTGACGCGGCTGTTCGTCGGCTCCGAAGGCACACTCGGCATTCTCACCTCGATCACGCTCAGGCTGCAGGGCATTCCGGAGATGATCGCCGGCGGCGTCTGCCCGTTTCCGTCGATCGAGGATGCCTGCAACACCGTCATCATGACCATCCAATCCGGCATTCCCGTCGCCCGGATCGAGCTGCTGGATGCGCTGCAGATGCAGGCGAGCAACGCCTATTCCGGGCTCTCCTACGTGGAAGTGCCGACGCTGTTCCTGGAATTCCACGGCAGCCCGGAAAGCGTGGCGCTGCAATCGAAACAGTTCGCCGAAATCGCGTCGGAATTCGGTGGTAGCGAGTTTCTCTGGACGACCAATCCGGAGGAGCGAGCCAAGCTGTGGAAGGCGCGGCATGATGCCTACTGGGCGCAGAAGGCGCTGCGGCCGGGGCTCAGCATCCTGTCGACGGATGTCTGTGTGCCGATCTCCCGGCTGGCCGACTGCCTGACCGAAACGCAGGCGGACATCGCTGAGACACGTCTGGTGGCGCCGATCGTCGGGCATGCGGGTGACGGCAATTTTCATGTCGGCGTTTTGTTCGACGAGACCGACGCCGCCGAATTTGCCCGCATGAAAGGTTTCGTGGCGCGGCTGAATGCCCGGGCGCTCGCCATGGGCGGCACCTGCACCGGCGAACACGGCATTGGCCAGGGCAAGCAGGTGTTTCTGGAAAACGAGCTGGGCGATGCGCTCGACCTGATGCGGCAGATCAAGCGGTCGCTTGATCCGGACAATATCTTCAATCCGGGCAAGATTTTCAGCCTTGATTGAAAAACTGCCTTTAAACGGTTGGTTCTGGCGGCAAATAGGGTAATACCAAAGCCAAGGACGGCATTGGAACGACGGGAATCTTCAGAGTGCTTTCGCGGTTCATGCTTTTCATCGGCGGTGTTGTGGTGGTGGCGCTGTTTGCAGCGCTGATCGCGCCGATGTTCGTCGACTGGACGGATTTTCGCACCGATTTCGAGCGTGAGGCCAGCCGCATCGTCGGCAAGCCTGTCGTGGTGCATGGCAGCGTCGATGCGCGGCTCATTCCCTTTCCCTCGGTAACACTCAACGATGTCCGTGTCGGCGAGGCGACGGATGGCGAACCGCTGGTGCAGGTGGCGCATTTTTCCATGGATGCGGAGCTGGCACCATTTCTTTCGGGCGAAGCGCTGATTTTCGACATGCGGCTGGAGGAGCCGAAGGCCCGCATCAAGCTCTTGGCCGACGGGACGCTTGACTGGGCGCGGGGTCGCTCGGCCTCCATTCCGGCCAAGAATGTCGTGCTGGAAAATGTCACGGTGTCGGGCGGTGAGATCGAATTCATCGACGACCAGACCGGCCGGACGCGCAATATCACGGATCTCAATGCCATGCTGTCGGCCAAGTCTCTGGTAGGCCCGTGGAAGATCGACGGGCGCGGCGCTATCGATGGCGAGGCGGGCAGCTTTGGTTTCGCCAGCCAGCCGGTGGGCGACGACGGTTCGCTCAGCCTGCGCACCCGCATCGTTCCCGATGCCCGGCCTTTCGGCGTCGAGCTTGAGGGGCAGCTGGCGATCGTCGACCTGAAGCCGCAATACAAGGGCACGTTCAGGCTGGTGAAGAACGAGCAAAAGGACGAGGCGGCAACAGACGGCGAGGCTGACGACGCAGCGGCCATTCGCGCCACAGGCGGGTTCGAGCTGAACAATGAGCGCATCCGCGTGCCGGAATACCGTGTCGAGCTCGGCCCGGTTGCCGATCCTTATGTCGTCACCGGCGAGGCGACGCTGGATACGGGCAAGGCGCCGGAATTTCTGCTGATCGCCGACGGCCAGCAGATCGATGTCAGCCGCATCGGCAACAGCAACAATGGCACGACCGCCAAGACCGGCCGCGATCCGGCGATTTCGCTGCGCCAGCGGCTGGCCTCGCTGGTCGCCATTGCCGCCGATATTCCCATTCCGCAGGTGCCGGGCCGTGCCAGCCTGATGCTGCCGGCGCTTCTGGTCGGCGATACGACCGTGCGCGACATCCGGCTCGATCTCCGGCCGGACGGACTTGGATGGATCGTCGACAATGCCGTGGCGCAACTGCCGGGCCGCACGCAGCTGGAGGCCAAGGGGCGGCTGAACCTCAAGGGTGAACTGGGCTTTGCTGGCGATCTGCTGTTGGCCTCGAACCAGCCGTCGGGTTTTGCCTCCTGGCTGGCCGGCTCCGTCGATCCGGCCATCCGCAAGCTGAAGACAGCCGGATTTTCGGCCAAGGTCAACCTGACCGAGACGCTGCAGCGGTTTGAAAATCTTGAAGTGGCTGCCGGCCCGGCATCGCTTTCCGGGCGGATCGAGCGCGAGTCCCCGGCCGACGGCCAGCCCGCCCTTTCGATGGTGCTGAAGGGCAACAGCATCGATCTGGAAGCCTTGCAGGCGCTGGCCGGACTGGTGGCGGGGGATGCTTCGGCGCAAACGCTGCTGTCGCACAAGATTGCCGCCGATCTGTCGGCCGAACATTTTTCCGCCTTCGGTGAACAGGCCGATGGCGTCGAGGCCGTGATGTCACTGTCTGACGGCCTGCTGCGGGCCGAACGTCTGTCGATTGCCTCGCTTGGTGGCGCCGCCATCCAGCTTTCCGGCACGCTGTCCGGGGCTTTGCCAAAACCGCAGGCAGCACTGAAGATGAACGTCGAGGCCGACGACATGTCGGCCGTCATGGCGCTTGTTGGCCGGCATTTGCCGGTACATCCGCTGCTTGAGCGGCTGGCGGCAAGCGGCCGTTATTATTCCGGCGCGAACCTCGATTTCACACTGGATTCCGGGGCATCCGGCGGTGAGGGACCGCTGACGCTCGGCGTGATCGGCCAGGCCAACGGCAGCCGCATCACAGCGCATTACCAGGCTGAGGATTTCGATCAGGCCTGGAACGGCGGCGGGGTGGAAGCCGAGGCGACGATCGCCAATCCGGCGACGACGGTGCTGCTCGGCCAGGCCGGGTTCGATCCGCTGCCCTTCGATGCGGATACGGACGGCATCCTGGCGTTGAAATTCGTCAGCGACGCCGATGCCAAGGCCAAGGGATCGCTGACCTTCACCACCGACCGCACCTCGCTGACGGCGCGCGGCGATGTCGATCTGGCGGCGGCCAGTTTCCTCAACGGCGCGATGAAACTGTCGCTGGACAGCCAGGATTTCGAGCCCTACCTGCTGATGCAGGGGCTTGGCCTGCCACAGATGGGCAGCGGCCTGCCGCTTTCGATCGTTGCCGAGGCGACCGTCACCGCAGATGCGGTGGCGCTGTCTGCCATTACCGGCAAGGTCGATCGCAATGGCTTTTCCGGCGAGGTTACCCTCGACCGGAAGGACTGGCTGAAAAAGGCAACGGCCGACCTGTCCTTCGACACGATCGATCTGCCGCTGATCGCCGAGGCGGTGCTGGGACCGGTGCAAAACCTGGAAACCGGCGATCTGCAATCGGTCAAGGTGCAGCCGTCGCTGGCGCAGGGGCTCGATGTCAGCGCCGATCTGTCGGCAAAACAGTTCTTTCCGGGGATCGGCGGTGCCGTGTCCGAGTTCAAGGGCAAGACGCGCTGGACCGGCGACGAATTCGAAATCAGCAGCCTGTCGGGAAATGTTTTCGGCGGCACGGCCGAAGGGCGTATTCTGATCGGCAATGGCAGCGGCTCGGGCTTCTTCCAGACGCGGCTGACGGTCAAGGATGGCGACCTGTCGCGAGTTTCGTGGGAGAGCGGGCAGGGTGTGCCCGTGGTCAGCGGTTCGTTCGGTCTCGATCTGGCCATGGAAGCCTCGGGTGCGTCGGTTGCCGCCATGGCGGAAACGGCGAGCGGATCGGGCACGATGACGCTCGATGATCTCTCGATCCGCGGACTGAACACGACAGCCCTCAAGGGGCTGATGACATCGGCCGATGCGCTGAAGGGCGAGATTGCTGCGGCGACGGTCAAGCCGCTGGTGGAACAGACACTTTATCTCGGCGAGGCAAAGCTTGGCGCGGCCAGCATTCCGTTCAACATTGCCGGTGGCAAGGTGCGGGCGCAGAACGTGACGGCGGCGGACGATGCGGCGGCACTGACGGGCGAGGCCGAGATCGATCTGCTCAGCCAGACAGTCGATGGCAATGTCTCTGTGCTGTTCAAGGCGGGCAACGAGGCGCAGGCGGGGGCGGAGCCAGCCGTACGGCTTTCCTTCGCCGGGCAGTTGGCGACGCCGGGCGAAACGCTTGACGTGACCGAGTTTGCCAATTTCCTGTCGCTGCGCGCCTTCGAACGCGAGCGGCGCCGGGTCGAGACGCTGCAGGCCAACGTGCTGGAGAAACAACGCCTGCGCCGCGAGGTGGCGCTCTATAAGTTCAACGCGACGGAGCGTGAGGCCGAGCGGCTGCGGGCCGAGGAGGAGGCGCGCAAGCGCAAGCTGGCCGCCGAAGAAGCAGCCCGGCAGAAGGCCAAGGCCGACGCGGAACTGGCGGCCAAGGCGGAGGCCGAGCGTCTCGCCAAGGACGATGCCGATCGCAAGGCCAAGGAAGAGGCTGCCGTGAAAGCAGCCGAACAGGCGGCAAAGACCGCCGCCGAGGCCGAGCGCAAGGCCAAACGGGCGCTGGAAGCCCAAAAAGCCAAGGCTGCAGAGGACGGCAAGCTGCCGGTCAATCCGTCTGAAAGCGTGACAAAGGGCGAAGACCTGCCGCCAGTCGACGGCAAAATCGATGGCAGCGAACTGAATTTCGAGACGCTACCCGGGGTTGAGACGACCCCGTAAGTTCTGTCGCGCTGTTGCTCAAGCCGAGCCTTCTGTTTTGATCCACGTCAGCACATAGATCCGCAGCGCCGAGGACAGGTTGCTGTCTTCGGCTCTTCCATCGTCGATTTCGGCGAGCAGACGCGCGAGGGGAAGGTTGCGGATTTCAGCGATGCGCTTTAGCTCGTCCCAGAAGACGTCTTCCAGCGAAAAGCTGGTGCGATGACCGTGCAGGGTGGCGGAGTGCTTGCGGATCATCGCTGTGTTCGTCCCGCCGGTTTATCGCTGCGTTCAGGTTCTGATTCAGCTGTTTGTCAGATCGATTCCGGTGGCGGCTTCAAGGTGTTGAAAATTCTGGATTTTCCGAGCGGCCGGTGGTCATGTGTCCGGCGCATCGGTCTTGTCGATCCGGCCCTGATCGAGTGCTTTTGCGGCCTTGTCATTGCGGGCCGCCGTCAGGCTTTTTTCCGATTTGGTGCGGCCAAAGCTGATACGATTCTGTTCGGCCGCCGTGTCCTTTTCGACACGGGCCTTCTGCTTGCGCACCTGACGAAGATTGATGACGTCTCCGGCCATGATGGCTGCCCTGATGTCAGTGCTTCTTGCGGAAGGAATCGAGCGAGACGACGGAGCCGCCCGGCTTGTCGCCGTCGGTGTTGTCGTCTTTCTTTTTCGGCTTCTTGCCCTCGCCATCCTGGTTTTCGCCGACCAGTTCTTCGATCGTCTCGGCGGTCTGGACGGGATAGGCGGTGATCTCGGCGGTGGTGATATCGTCTTCGTCGATGGCGGGAACGTCGAATTCCAGCTCAAAATTGACCGACGGATCGTAGAAGCCGCGAATGGCGTTGAACGGAATCACCAGCTTTTCCGGCGTGTCGGAGAACGAGAGGCCGATTTCGAACTGCGATTCGGTGATCTTCAGGTCCCAGAACTGGTGCTGGACGACGATGGTCATCTGCTCGGCATATTTGGCCTTGAGGTGCTGGGAAATGCGCACACCCGGTGCGCCGGTCAGGAAGGTGATGAAAAAATGGTGATCGCCGGGCAGGTGACCGGTGGCGGCAACTTCCGTCAGAACCTTGCGTATGACGCTGCGAAGCGCGTCCTGAGCCAGAATGTCGTAACGAATATGGTCTTGCGCCATCAGAGCCCTGTCTTTCCTGCGTATATCCTGCTGGTCTAGCACAGGCGTGCCGGTCCAAATCGTATGCGCATCAATATCGTCAATGTCTAAGGGGCTTTATGCCACCACCACAGGCGGCTGGAAAGTCCTCATAGCTGATTATCCGCCAATCATAGCGCATCGGGCGCCATGGTGGAATCCTCTGAAGGCAATCTGATGGCGGCGAGAACAGTCGAGTATCGCAGAAAAGGGAGAAGTGGAGGTTTCTGTTGCCAGGTACCTCCGAACCCCGCCTTACGGTGCTACCCGTAAGGGCTTGATTTGAAGTGTCACACTGCGATTAAGCAGCGAGACGTGCTTCAGCATAGTTGTCATTTGCAACTACAAGTTTAGCCCGATAACGGTGGTACAATGCCGAGCAAAAAGTCGATCTTTACGCCCTTGTCGATCCTATTTCGCCCCCATCAAAAGCCGGTCAAACAGGCCGGTTTTTGGTGGAGGCGCCGGGTACCGCCCCCGGGTCCAATGGGTTTATTACACCGCTCATTTATCACCATAGCCGCCCGAAGACGGCACTCCTGATATAGGAGCTTCCCGTGGCCAAGAAAAGGCCTTTCTCTGGGTGATTGACAGTTTCGTGACGCGACCAGTGGCTTGACTTGCAGGCAGCGCGGGAAAAAACTGGTGGAAAAGCGATATCCCGAGGGATTCGCCGCCGGATCGGCGTTACTGACATGCTCACACATCCAAATGGCGGCGCAAACGGCATGAAGCAATATCTCGATCTTCTGAGACACGTCATGGAGACCGGCTCGGATCGCGGCGACCGGACGGGCACAGGCACGCGCTCCATCTTCGGCCATCAGATGCGCTTCGACCTGTCGGCCGGTTTTCCGGTGACGACGACGAAGAAGCTGCACCTGCGCTCGATCATCCATGAACTGCTGTGGTTCCTGAAGGGCGACACCAACATCGCCTATCTCAAGGAAAACGGCGTTTCGATCTGGGACGAATGGGCCGACGAGAACGGCGAGCTGGGTCCTGTCTACGGCTACCAGTGGCGCTCCTGGCCGACACATGACGGCCGCCATCTCGACCAGATCAAGGCGGTCATCGAAAGCCTGCGCACCAACCCCAATTCCCGCCGCCATATCGTTTCGGCCTGGAACCCGGCGCTGGTCGATGAAATGGCGCTGCCGCCCTGCCACTGCCTGTTCCAGTTCTATGTGGCGGACGGCAAGCTGTCGTGCCAGCTGTACCAGCGCTCGGCCGATATCTTCCTCGGCGTGCCGTTCAACATCGCCTCCTACGCACTGCTAACGCTGATGGTGGCGCAAGCGGTGGGACTGAAGCCGGGCGATTTCGTTCATACGCTGGGGGACGCGCATATCTACGCCAACCATTTCGAGCAGGCCCGGCAGCAGCTGGCGCGCACGCCGAAACCGTTGCCGACCATGAAGCTCAATCCCGATGTCAAAGACATTTTCGGCTTTCAATTTCAAGACTTTGAGCTCGTCGGTTATGAAGCTGATTCAACCATCCGGGCGCCCATTGCCGTCTGACATCTTGCTGCCACGCCTCCGTCTCATACATACAGGCCAAAAACCGGGAGGACAGCATGCTGACTTTGATCCACGCGCCGAAATCGCGCTCGACCCGCATCATCTGGCTGCTTGAGGAACTCGGCGCCGATTACGAGATCCGCTACGTCAACATTGTCCGCCGCGATGGTTCCGGCGGGCCCGATGACAACAACCCGCATCCGCACAAACAGGTGCCGGCGCTGTTGCACGACGATGTGCTGGTGACGGAAACGATCGCCGTCGTGCAGTACCTGACGGATCTGTTTCCGGGCTCCGAGCTCGGGCGGGGGCTCGGCCATCCGGAACGCGGCGCCTATCTGTCCTGGCTGGCGTATTACGGCGGCGTCATCGAGCCGGCGGTGGCGGCCAAGTTCGAGGGCTCCGTTGCGACCAATCCGCGCCACGCGAAACTCTACGAGAGCATGACGTCGCATGTGATCGCGACGCTGACGGAACAGCCCTATCTGTTGGGGCAAAACATCAGTGCCGCCGATCTCATTCTCGCCAGCGCCCTGATGTGGGTGCGCGAGGCGATGCCTGAGAGCACAGTGCTCGACCGCTATGTCGAGCTGATGGCGGCACGGCCGGCCCTGAAGGCGGCATGGGGCAAGGATGCAAAGCCGGAGGGGCATCATTGAGTAAACCGAATTCCGATCCCAAGATCGTCATTGTCGTCGCCGTTGCCCACGGCGGCGTCATCGGACGGGATGGGGACCTGCCATGGCGGCTGCCGAGCGATCTCAAGCGCTTCAAGGCGGTGACGATGGGCAAGCCGGTCATCATGGGCCGGAAAACCTATGAATCGATCGGCAGGCCGCTGCCCGGCCGTCCCAACATCGTCATCAGCCGGTCACCGGAGCTCGCCATTGATGGTGTTGCCGTCGTTGCCTCGCTGGAGGCGGCGATTTCGGCGGGCGAGACTGCGGCGGATAGCGTGGGTGTGGACGAGGTCTGCGTCATCGGTGGCGGCGAAATTTATCGGCAGGCGATCAGCGTTGCAGATATTTTGCACGTCACCGAAGTCGATGCCGAGGTGGAGGGCGACACCCGCTTTCCGGCGATCGATCCTGCCGTGTTCGAGCGTGTGTTCGAGGAGCCCATTCCGCGGGGAGAAAAAGACAGCCATGCGATGCGCTTCGTCACCTATCGCAGAAAGAGCCTGCAAACTTAACTATTTTGCCGCATTTGCCGTGAAGTTGCGCACTCTGCGTTGAAAGCGGTTCCTGCCATCCCTATAACGGGTTCAAATCATTGTCCTGACGGCTTGCCGTCCGCCAATGATGCGGGAGTTTTACAGAAAGAGGACTTGATGCCCTGGAGCAATCAGAATGGCGGCGGCGGCCCTTGGGGCGGCGGCGGCAACGGTGGTGGTAAGAACCAAGGCCCCTGGGGCCAGGGACCGAACCGGCCGAGAGGCAATGGCGGACCGCCGGATCTGGAAGAAATTCTGCGCAGGGGGCAGGACCAGCTGAAAAACGTCGTTCCCGGCGGTTTCAATGGCGGCATGCTTGCCATCGTCGGAATTGTGGTTCTCGGCTTCATCCTGATCAATTCGATCTACACGGTTCAGCCGGATGAGCGCGGCGTCGAGATGCGTTTCGGCAAGCCGAAGGAAGAAATTTCCATGCCGGGCCTGCATTTCCACCTCTGGCCGTTCGAGACCGTCGAACTGGTCAAGGTGACCGAGCAGCAGCAGAACATCGGCAGCAAGTCGGCGACCACCAACCCGACCAGCGCCGGCCTGATGCTGACGGGCGACCAGAACATCGTCAACGTCCAGTTCTCCGTGCTGTTTTCGGTTACGGATCCGAAGGCCTATCTCTTCAACCTCGAAGAGCCGGCCAACACGATGCAGCAGGTTGCCGAAAGCGCCATGCGCGAAGTGGTGGGCCGCCGTCCGGCCGAAGACATTTTCCGCGACAACCGCCAGGCCATCGCCGCCGACGTGAAGAGCACGATCCAGGCAACGATGGATTCCTACGGTGCCGGCATCGCCGTCAACACGGTCGCCATCGAAGATGCCGCACCGCCGCGCGAAGTGGCCGATGCGTTCGACGAGGTACAGCGTGCCGAGCAGGACGAGGACCGTTTCGTCGAAGAAGCCAACCAGTATTCCAACCAGAAGCTTGGTGCCGCACGCGGTCAGGCGGCCCAGCTTCGTGAAGAAGCCGCCGGCTACAAGGACCGTGTCGTCAAGGAAGCCGAAGGTGAGGCAGCCCGTTTCGTTTCGATCTACGACCAGTATGCCAAGGCTCCTGATGTCACCCGCAAGCGTCTCTTCCTCGAAACGATGGAGAACGTCATGCGCAATTCCAAGAAGGTGATCATGGACGGCAAGAATGGCGGACAGGGCGTCGTGCCTTACCTGCCGCTCAATGAGCTGTCCAAGCCTGCGACAACGGCAACGACGGGAGGGAACCAGTAATGGGTAACCGGGTTCCAGCAATTCTGGCGCTTGTCGCCGTCATCTGCATCATTCTCTATTCGTCCTTCTTCGTCGTCACCGAGCGCCAGCAGGCGATCGTCGTGCGCTTCGGCCAGATCCAGGACGTGAAGACCGAGCCAGGCCTCTATTTCAAGCTTCCGTTCGCCTTCATGGACGCCGACCGCGTCCAGTATGTGGAAGATCAGGCCCTGCGCTTCGATCTCGACAATATCCGTGTCCAGGTTTCGGGCGGCAAATTCTATGAGGTTGACGCGTTTGTCGTCTATCGCATCCAGGATCCGCGTCGCTTCCGCGAAACCGTTTCAGGCGATCGGGATTCGGCTGAATCGCGGCTTCGCACCCGTCTCGATGCGGCACTTCGCCGGGTCTACGGTCTGCGCGGTTTCGAATCGGCGCTGTCGGACGATCGTGCATCGATGATGCGTGAAGTGCGCAACGACCTGAAGACCGACGCGGAATCGCTCGGCCTGCAGATTTCGGATGTCCGCATCCGGCGCACCGACCTGACGCAGGAAGTCTCGCAGCAGACATTCGACCGCATGAAGGCCGAACGTCTGGCCGAGGCCGAACTCATCCGCGCCCGCGGTAACGAAGAAGGCCAGCGCCGCCGTGCCATCGCCGACCGTCAGGTTGTCGAACTGGTGGCTGAAGCGGGCCGTGATTCGGAAATCATCCGAGGCGAGGGAGATGGCGAGCGGAACCGGATTTTCGGCGAGGCTTTCTCGCGTGATCCGTCGTTCTTCGAATTCTACCGGTCGATGACAGCCTATCAGCAGTCGTTCGGCAATTCCGACACGACGCTGGTTCTGTCGCCGGATTCGGAGTTCTTCCGCTTCTTCAATGATGCGTCCGGTTCGAATGCAACAACCCAGACGCCTCAGACGGGCGCGACGGCGGTCACGCCTGCGAACTGAGCCGAAGAATGTCCGATGTCCTGACCGGTATCGCATTCTTCCTTATTATCGAGGGGCTGGTGTACGCACTGGCCCCTTCGCTTCTGATTGAGATGGCACGGCGCCTGCCGCTGATTTCCGAGCAGCACTTGCGTCTGTTTGGTATGATGTCGGTCGCAGCGGGCGTCGGGCTTGTCTGGCTTCTGCGAGGTTGAAGGCATGACGCATAAATTGCTGATCCGGCTGGTCGATTCCGAATATGCCATCACGCGGATGGACATCGGCAGCCCCGTTCCCGCCTGGCTGCCCGGCCCAGGGTTCTGGACAGTGTCGAGTTCGCGCGAAGAAATGACGCTGGTCTGCCGCGTGGCGCGGGTTCCAACCAATGTGCACACGTCGGGCGGCTGGCGCTGCCTCCGGATTGAGCAGCATTTCAAATTCGACGTTCCCGGTATTCTGGATTCCGTGCTGCGGCCGCTCGCCAGTGCCGGCGTCGGCATCTTTGCCAATTCCACCTTCAGCACCGACTATATTTTCATCGCCGGTGCCGATCTCGACCGGGCGGTTCAGGCGCTGAAGGACCACGGTCACGAAATCGTCAACTGAACCGGTGGATGAAACGTGCGGCTTGAGCCGTCTGACAAAAAGATGACTGGACGGCTTATAATTCCGCCCTATCCTTGACTGGTCTTGAACGACCGATACGCATCATCACAAAAAGGGCGGCTCATGGCCTTGCGCAACGTTTCAACATTCGTCCGCCCGGTTCTTCTTGCCGGTCTCATTCTCGGCGTTGCAGCGCCCGTCACCCACATCCCGGCGTTTGCACAGGCCGTCAAGCCGCAGAACGGCCCGGACTCCGTCGCCGACCTTGCCGAGGGGCTGCTGGACGCCGTCGTCAACATTTCGACCTCTCAGAACGTCAAGAGCGACGACCAGACGCCGGTGCCGCAGGTGCCGGAGGGATCGCCGTTCCAGGATTTCTTCGACGAGTTCTTCAAGGGCGAGGGCAAGGAAGGCGGGCCGCCGCGCACGGTCAATTCGCTCGGCTCCGGCTTCGTCATCGATGCAAAGGGCTTCATCGTCACCAACAACCACGTCATCGAGGGGGCCGACGACATCGAGGTGAATTTCGCCAATGGTTCGAAGCTGAAAGCCAAGCTGGTCGGCGTCGACAAGAAGACCGACCTGGCGGTGCTGAAGGTCGAGCCGAAGGCGCCGCTGAAATTCGTGCCGCTTGGCGATTCCAAGAAGATGCGCACGGGCGACTGGGTCATGGCCGTCGGCAACCCGTTCGGGCTTGGCGGCACGGTGACGGTCGGCATCATTTCGGCGCGCGGCCGCAACATCAATGCCGGTCAGTACGACAATTTCATCCAGACGGACGCCGCCATCAACCGCGGCAATTCCGGCGGCCCGCTGTTCAACATGAACGGCGAGGTCATCGGCATCAACACGGCAATCATCTCGCCGACCGGCGGCTCGATCGGGCTCGGCTTCTCCGTTCCCACCGAGCTTGCGGGCAATGTCATCAAGCAGTTGAAGGATTTCGGCGAGACGCGGCGTGGCTGGCTCGGCGTGCGCATCCAGCCGGTCAGCGACGATATTGCCGAAAGCCTGAAGATGGACGTGCCGAAAGGCGCGTTGATCGCCGGCATCATCAAGGGCGGGCCTGTCGAGAAGGGCGAGATCAAGACCGGCGACGTCGTCATCCGGTTCCATGGCGAGGACGTGCGCGAAATGCGCGACCTGCCGCGGATCGTGGCCGAAAGCCCGATCGGCGAGCCTGTCGATGTGGTGCTGTTGCGCGACGGCAAGGAAATGACGGTGAAAGTGACGCTCGGCCGCCTTGAGGATAGCGAGGTTGCTGCCGCTGCTGCCGGTGACGAGCAGATCGATCCGGAGGCCGAAACGCCGAAGGACGAGCAGGCGCCGGAAGCGGAAACACCCTCTGCAGACGGCGTGGTGCTGGGCATGAAGCTCGGGGCGCTCGACGAGGCATCGCGCAAGACGTTCGGGATTTCAGAGGATGTCGATGGTGTCGTGGTAACGGACGTGCAGCCGGATTCGGCCGCCGCCGAACGGCGGATCATCGCCGGTGATGTCATTGTCGAGGTCGGTCAGGAATCCGTTGCTGCACCTGAGGATGTCACTGCCCGGGTCCAGGAACTGAAGAACGAGGATCGCCGCAACGCCATCCTGATGATCGCCAACAAGACCGGCGAGCTGCGCTTCGTGACGCTGCGGATGGAATAGGGTTTTCCCGGGGACATGTCTCCGGGAAAGCCTTCAGGATTTCGCCGGCTGAACAAAGTCCGTCTTGCGATAGCCCTGAATGTAGAGAAGGGCGGTCAGGTCGCCGTGGTCGATGCGGATTTTTGCTTCGGACGCGACGCTCGGCTTTGCGTGCAACGCCACGCCCGAGCCGGCACGGTGCAGCATGCCGAGATCATTGGCGCCGTCGCCGACGGCCAGCGCCTCGTCCGTGCCAATGCCGAGACGGGCGCAGATCTGCTCCAGCGCATCGACTTTCGCCTGCTTGCCGAGGATCGGGGAGGCGACTTCACCGGTCAGGTGACCGTCCTCTTCCAGCAGGATGTTGGCGCGGTTCTCGTGAAAACCGAGCGCCTTGGCGATGGGGTTGGTGAAGACGGTAAAGCCGCCCGACACCAGCGCCGTGTGATAACCCTTGGCCATCATCGTGGCGATCAGTTCCGGCCCGCCGGGCGTGAAGGTGATGCGCTTTGCAATGACCTCGCCGACGACGGTGAGCGGCAGACCTTTCAGAAGGGCGACACGTTCGATCAGCGCCGGCTCGAAAGCGATCTCGCCGTTCATGGCGCGCGCCGTGATGGCCGAGACGCGGTCCTTCAGGCCGACTTCGGCGGCGAGCTCGTCGATGCATTCCTGGCCGATCATGGTGGAATCCATGTCGGCGATCAGCAGCTTCTTGCGGCGGGTTTCTGCATTCTGGACCACGACATCGATTGCAGCCGTGCCGATCAGATGACGCAGCACTGCTTCCGTTGCCACCGGATCGCTACCGTCGCGCACGGCGATGTCGCAGGCGATGCCGTCGGCCAGCCAGTAGAGGCCGGATGCCGGGATCGCTTCTGCGGCACGCTCGGCAAGCGCCGGCGTGAGAATGGGGTTTGACGGATTGGCAATGAGCGTGGCAACGAGGGCCATGATGAAAAACCTTGATGACGAGACGGGCAGGGACGAGGACGCCATCCTGATAACCGGGCCGACGGCCAGCGGCAAGTCCGCGCTTGCCGTCGAGCTGGCCAATCGCCACAACGGCGTCGTCATCAATGCCGACAGCATGCAGGTCTACGACACGCTGCATGTGCTGACCGCACGCCCCTTTGATGCCGATATGGCCGGTGTGCCGCACCATCTCTACGGATCGGTTGCCGCAGGGCGTCATTATTCGACGGGAGAATGGTTGCGCGATGCGGCCGCGCTGCTGGAGGGCGTCAGGGCGGCGGGCAAACTGCCGGTTTTCGTCGGCGGTACCGGTCTCTATTTCAAGGCGCTGACTGGCGGTCTATCGGATATGCCGCCGGTGCCACCCGCCATTCGCGAGAGAATTCGGGCGCGACTGGCGGACGAGGGACCCGAGGCGCTGCATGGTGTGCTCACGGCAACCGATCCGGAAACGGCGCAAAGTCTGCGGCCCGGCGATGGGCAGCGGATCGTCCGGGCCCTGGAGATTTTCGAGGCAACCGGGACATCGATCCGGACCTTCCAGACACAATCCGGCCCTGTCTTCGTTGACCCGTTGCGGGCCCGCAAGATCGTTGTGCTGCCCGATCGCGCGCTTCTGCGGGAGCGGATCGACAGGCGGTTTTCGCGGATGCTGGACCTCGGCGCGGTGGAAGAGGTGGAGGCCCTGCTGGCGCTGGATCTCAGCGCCGGCATGCCGGTCATGAAGGCAATCGGCGTGCCGCAGATTGCCGCCATGCTGGCCGGCACCATGAGCCGCAGCGAGGTCATCGAAACGGCGTCGGCAGCGACACGGCAATATGCCAAACGGCAGATGACATGGTTTCGCAACCAGCTGGACGACAGCTGGCTGCGGGTCGATCCCGGCTGAGCGACTATTTGCGGATCAGGCTGCTCAGCGGCTTTTTCAGAAGGCTTTCGCGCAAGGACGACGGCTGGCGGGTTTCGCCAGCACCCTGTGAAAACGATGGTGCCGGTCTGGCCTGCTGGCGGTAGGGGTCCGGCTGCGTCGGAGGCACGTCGTCGGACAGAATTTGTTGCCGCAGCTGGCTGAACCTGTCCTGCTGGGGATCGGAGAACGGCGACGGACTGTAGGGTGCCGGCTCGCTGTAGGCGGTCGCGCCATACCCACCTGCATCGCTGTAGTCTCCGGTCTCGGTCGAAACCGCAGCCGTTTCGGCCATGAAATTGTTCAGCGTGCTTGTGTCGGCCGATACGGCGCGCATGCGCAGAACGATCTGGCGGAGATCCACGGTGTCGGGATTTTCCGCCGTGACCTTGACGCCGGCGCCATTGGCCTTGGGCAGATGGATTTCCTCGACGCGGTTGAAGCGCATGCGCATCGGCACGGCGACGGCCTCACCGAAAGCGATGGCTTCGCCGTTGTCGATGGACGAGATGAAGCTGGTCGTCGATTCCGACGAGTTCGAAATCGCCGAACGGATGATTTCCTGGTCGCGGGCGTTGGCGAGGCGCATGGCAAACACCGTCGAGCACTGCGACAGGATGGTTGGGTCGAGTTCGCCCGGCCGCTGCGTGATGATGCCGAGCGAGACGCCGTATTTGCGGCCTTCCTTGGCAATACGGGCGATGGCTTGCCGCGTCGGCAGGAAGCCGAGCGTCTGGTCGGCCGGCACGTAGCGGTGCGCCTCTTCGCAGACGACCAGCATATGCACGCCGCCATTGCTCCACAGGCCGATTTCAAAGGCCATGCGGCAAAGGACCGAGGCGACCGAGTTGACCACTTCGGAGGGAATGCCGGCCAGCTGGAAGGTGGTGATCGGACGTCCGTCGCCCGGAATGCGGAAGATCTTGGCGATGGTTTCGATGATCGTGTCGGTGATCGTGTTTGACGAGAACATGAAATGGTAACGCGGATCGTTGATCGCGGCGATGATCTTGAGCTTGAGCGAGCGCAGGTGCGGCTTTTCCGAACGGCCCTCGAGGCGGCCGATGCGCTCGTCGATCATCGCCAGAAGATCGGCCATGCGGTAAGGCACGGGCGTGTCGGCGGTCACAGAGCTCTTTTCGGTAGCGCGGCGCATCAGGCCGGAATCCATCCCGCCGCGGAAGGCGCGCTTGGCTTCGGGAATGACGTCGCGCAGGATGTCGAGCTCTTCCGGCACGGCGGGGCGGCCACGGAAGGTGACTTCGGCAAACTCTTCAAGCTTCATCAGCCAGAAGGGCAGGTCGAGCGTATCGGTATCGATGACCACGGCGTGATCCGGGAAGGCAGCGGCGAATTCGTTGTGCGGGTCGAGGATCAGCACGCGCAGCTTGGGGTCGGAGGCAATGGCCTTGTGCAGCAGAAGCGTGACGGCGGTCGATTTGCCGACGCCGGTGGTGCCGACGATGGCAAAGTGCTTGGACAGCATGGAGGGAATGTGGACCGTGGCGTCGAGGCTTTCGTCCTGGGTCAGCTTGCCAATGACACAGGTGTCCAGCTTGCCGGTATCGTAGATGCGGGCAAGGTCGGCCGTGCGGATACGGTGGGCGATCGAGCCGAGATAAGGATATTGCGAGATGCCGGCGGAAAATTCTTCGCGGCCGCTGGGGGCCATATGGACCTCGCCCATCAGCTCGGCCTCGATGAGGATGATATTGTCGCGCTCTTCGCCCCAGGCGTTGGACGCCGTTTGCATGGAATAAACCAGCGCGACAACGCGGTTTTCACCGACGGTAATGGAAATGAGCCGGCCAACCGACCACAGTTCTGTCAGCGATGTGTCGCCTTTTTCGGCTGTCGCGGCAATCGTGGCGCGGGAGCCGCTGCAGGCGACGACGCGGCCAAGGAAGCGGTTGCCAGGCTTGACGAAGTCGCGTCTCTCCTGTTCGCCAGCACTGATAGACTCATGCAATTCGTTGTTCAGCACTTTTCCGCAACTCCACAGGCTAAGTCGCGACAATATAACAAGGCGCTTAACAACTCGTTGCGTGCGGCGCGTGCACCGGCGGGTTGAAACTGTGCGAAAACGGGACAGTGACCGGACAGAAAATCCGTTGACGCGTCTTGTGTTTGTGTCTATCAAAGCGGCCATGACGAATTTTAACGCACTTATCGTGGTGGGACGGCGCATGGGCAGGGTGGTGTAACCACCCGGCGAAAGCACCCATGCGCTGAACAAGGCTCCAAACGGAGCCTTTTTTTATGCCCAAAAACCAGCTAACGAGCATCAAAATCATGCAATCCAACGGAACCGACCCCATGACCGGCACAGATAACCAGATGACAGGCGCGGAAATTGTTCTGCGCGCTTTGAAAGACAATGGCGTTGAACACATCTTCGGCTATCCGGGCGGTGCCGTTCTTCCCATCTATGACGAGATTTTCCAGCAGGACGACGTCCAGCACATTCTCGTGCGCCATGAGCAGGGTGCCGGCCACGCGGCCGAAGGTTATGCCCGCTCGACCGGCAAGGTCGGCGTCATGCTGGTCACGTCCGGACCCGGCGCCACCAATGCGGTCACACCGCTGCAGGACGCGCTGATGGACAGCATTCCGCTGGTCTGCCTGACCGGCCAGGTTCCGACCTCGCTGATCGGTTCGGATGCTTTCCAGGAATGCGATACGGTCGGCATCACGCGGCCCTGCACCAAGCACAACTGGCTGGTCAAGGACGTCAACGATCTGGCGCGCATCATCCATGAGGCGTTTCGCGTCGCCACCTCGGGCCGTCCGGGCCCTGTCGTCGTCGATATCCCGAAGGACGTCCAGTTCGCCACCGGCACCTATACGACGCGCGAAGAGGCGCTGCCGCAGAAGAGCTACCAGCCGAAGATGCAGGGTGATCTCGGCCGCATCCGCGAGGCCGTCGAACTGATGGCATCGGCGCGCCGGCCGATCATCTATTCCGGCGGCGGCGTCATCAATTCGGGTCCGGAAGCCTCCAAACTGCTGCGCGAGCTGGTTGCGCTGACGAATTTCCCGATCACCTCGACGCTGATGGGTCTTGGCGCCTATCCGGCATCGGGCAAAAACTGGATGGGCATGCTCGGCATGCACGGCACCTACGAGGCCAACATGGCGATGCATGACTGCGACGTCATGGTTTGCATCGGCGCGCGCTTCGACGACCGCATCACCGGCCGGCTGAATGCGTTCTCGCCCAATTCGCGCAAGATCCATATCGACATCGACCCGTCGTCGATCAACAAGAACGTCCGCGTCGATGTTCCTGTTATCGGCGATGTCGGCCAGGTTCTGGAAGACATGGTCCGCCTGTGGCGCACATCCTCCAAGAAGATCGAAGCCGCGCAGACGCAGGACTGGTGGACAAGCATCGAACGCTGGCGCGGGCGCAATTCGCTTGCCTACAAGATGAGCGACGATGTCATCATGCCGCAATACGCCATCCAGCGGCTCTATGAGCTGACCAAGGATCGTGATACCTACATCACGACGGAAGTCGGCCAGCACCAGATGTGGGCGGCGCAGTTCTACCATTTCGAGGAACCGCACCGGTGGATGACCTCAGGCGGTCTCGGCACCATGGGTTACGGCCTGCCGGCGGCGCTGGGTGTCCAGATCGCCCATCCGAACAGCCTGGTCATCGACATTGCCGGCGATGCCTCGATCCAGATGTGCATCCAGGAAATGTCGGCGGCGATCCAGCACAATGCGCCGATCAAGATCTTCATTCTCAACAACCAGTACATGGGCATGGTGCGCCAGTGGCAGCAGCTGCTGCATGGCAACCGCCTGTCGAACTCCTACACGGAGGCCATGCCTGATTTCGTCAAGCTGGCGGAAGCCTATGGCGGTGTCGGCATTCGCTGCGAAAAGCCGGTCGAACTCGACGATGCGATCATGCAGATGATCGACAGCCCGCTGCCTGTCATCTTCGACTGCCGCGTCGCCAATCTCGCCAACTGCTTCCCGATGATCCCTTCGGGCAAGGCGCACAACGAGATGCTTTTGCCGGACGAGGCGACAGACGAAGCCGTTGCCACCGCAATCGATGCCAAGGGCCGCGCGCTCGTCTGATGAAATTGGGAAGAGGACAAGAACAATGAACGCACATCTTCAGCCGACCGGTTCGGCCTATTTCATCGCCAAGGAAACCGAGAAGGCGGAAAACCACACGCTGTCGGTTCTGGTCGACAACGAGCCGGGCGTTCTTGCCCGGGTCATCGGCCTGTTTTCCGGCCGGGGCTACAACATCGAGAGCCTGACCGTTTCGGAGACCGAGCACCAGTCGCACCTGTCGCGCATCACCGTCGTGACGCGCGGCACGCCGCATGTGCTCGAGCAGATAAAGTCGCAACTCGAGCGCATCGTTCCGGTGCACCGGGTTGTCGACCTGACGGTGCGTGCGCACGAGCTTGGCCAGGAGCGGCCGATCGAGCGCGAAGTCGCCCTGATCAAGGTCGTCGGCGAGGGGGAGCTGCGTGCCGAAGCCCTGCGGCTGGCCGATGCCTTTCATGCAAAGGTGATCGACGCTACCGTCGGCCACTTTATTTTTGAGATCACCGGCAAGTCTTCGAAGATCGACCAGTTCGTGGCGATCATGAAGCCGCTCGGCATCATCGAAGTCTGCCGCACCGGCATCGCGGCGATGAACCGCGGCGCGCAGGGCATGTAAGGCTCGCAAAGCCGAATACGAAACGGGCGGCTCAGACCGCCCGTTTCGCGTTTGGGAGAGCGAAATGGCTCACGCCTTCGGATCGGCGGGATGAAAAAGGGCAGGTCGATCTCGGCTGGACCTTCATCCGCATCCTCTCGATCCTTGGTCTTGCTTCTGCCATCAAGCTGCCGTCCAACACGGTTCACCACGCCGGTCTGCGGCGGCTGGTGCGGCCGGACGTGGATGTGACCAGCCGGTCGATCCAGCCGGAAACGGTGGAAGCGGACAGACGATGGCGGAAGGGGCGTGCAGGCAATGAAACACAGACTGCTGACATTGACGGCCTTTCTGATGCTGCTTGCGGGCGGCGGCTTTGCCGCCCGGGCGCAGGACGCGGCTAAGCCAGTTGTGCCGGACATGACGGCGATTTCGGCCGCGATTGATGCCGACAGCGAAATCAAGGCCAACCACGCGCTTTGCCCGGCCGACGCCTTCAAGGGGTCACGGCCCTACTGGCGGATGCTGCTGTCGAGTACGGCGCGGACGGAAAAGACCTGTGCCGCCGATCTCGCCCTTTGCCTTGACGATTGCAGGGTCAAGCGCAACGAGAATGCCTGCTTTGCCATGGCCCGCATCTTTCAGGAGCGCGAGGAAACGGGTACGGCGCCGAAATATGCGCAGATGATGTTCGCGCAGGCCTGCGCTACCGGCAGTCCCGGCGGCTGCACCAACCGGGCAGCGAGCATCCGCAATGCCCGGCCGGTCGGCGATCCTTTCGATGGCGTGGAGACGGAGGTGCAGAATACCTGCCTGTTCCGGTCGTTCGACACGGCCTGCAGCAACGAGGATGCCTGGGGCTGCGCCATGCTCGGCCAGAGCCACCAGACCGGGCAGGGCATCGCCCAGAACAGCGCCAAAGCGCGGACTGCCTATGAAAAAGCCTGTGTCATCAGCCCGGATTTTCCCGCCTGCGACTATGCCAAAAGCTTGATGGAAGAGCTGAAATAGCTCAGATCATTTCCAGCGGCACCCGGCTTTTGGGCGGCGGAAAGGCCTTGTCGAGCGAGGCGAGATTTTCGGCCGTCAGCCTGATATCGGCGGCTTCACGGTTTTCGCGGGCCCGTTCCGGCGAGCCGGTTTTCGGGATGGCGATGGTGCCCGGCCTCTGCAACAGGAAGGCGAGCGCGATCTGCGCAGGTGTCGCCTGATGCGCCTTGGCGATGTGGACGAGTTCCGGGTGACGCAGCAGGCGGCCTTCGTCGAGCGGCGAATAGGCCATCAGCGCGACGCCGCGATGGCGGCTCCAGGGGGCAAGGTCATATTCGATGCCCCGGCGCGACAGATTGTAGAGGATCTGGTTGGCGGCGACGTTCGTGCCGTCGGTCACGGTTGCGAGTTCTTCCATGTCGTCTGTGTCGAAATTCGACACGCCCCAGGCGCCGATCTTGCCGGAACGCTTCAGACGCTCGAAGGCCTCGACCGTGGCAGACAGGGGAAAGCGGCCACGCCAGTGCAGCAGGTAGAGATCGATCGTCTCGACGCCGAGGCGGGCAAGACTTGCCTCGCAGGCCTCGATCGTGCCGCCGTGGCTGGCGTTCGAGGGTAGCACCTTGCTGACGATGAAGGCGTCGTCGCGCCGACCCTTGATGGCTTGCGCAACGATGCGCTCGGCCGCACCATTGCCGTACATTTCCGCCGTATCGATCAGCGTCATGCCGAGATCGAGACCGGTCTGCAGGCTGCGCACCTCCTCAGCCGCGCGGTTGCTGCTCTCGCCCATCTTCCAGGTGCCCTGACCCAGTGCCGGAACCGTTTTGCCGCCCGGCAGACTGACGGAAGGAATTGCGTCGTGCATGGGATGCTCCTCGTGGACGATTATTTTTCAATCTAAAGAAAGATAGGGTTTGTTCTTCGAAATGACCACGATGCTTGACCGTTCCACCGAAATCTTCGTCAAACAGCAAGGTAGCCGTTGTCACCCTGACAAGATTTGGCTGGTCATTGCAGTTAGGTCAATTATGCTGACCTAACTGCGGGGGAGTTTACCGATGCCGTTCGACACGCTTCTGGCGCTGACACTGTTCGCGTTCACCACATCAATCACGCCCGGCCCCAACAACATGATGCTGTTTGCCTCGGGCGTGAACTTCGGTTTTCGCCGCACGATCCCGCATATGATCGGCATCGGGTCCGGCTTTTTCTCGCTGCTGATCGCCACCGGTCTCGGGCTTGGCGCGCTGCTGCATTCGGTGCCGCTGCTCTATACGCTTCTGAAGTTCGCCGGTGGCGCCTATCTCGTCTGGATCGCCTGGAAGATCGGTTCGTCGCGGACGCTGGGAGAGGGGAGCTCCGGGGCGCAGCCGATGACGTTCCTGCAGGCCGCCGGGTTCCAGTGGATCAACCCGAAGGCCTGGGTCATGGCCGTGACGGCGATGGCGACCTATACGAGCGAGGCGAACTATTTAATCAGCGTCATCATCGTCGGTGCGGTGTTTGCGGTGGTCAATGTGCCGAGCGTCTCGACCTGGGCGGGGTTCGGTTCGGCGCTCCGGCAATGGCTTTCGCATCCCGTCCGGCTGAAATGGTTCAATATCACCATGGCGGTCTTGCTCGTTCTCAGCCTTTGGCCGATGCTGCGCTGACAGCGAGTCCTTGGCCGCTGAAAGGTTTTCGGGGAATGCCGTGTCAGATTTCGTCTATTCGGCCTTGAACGGCCTTGCCTTCGTGGCCGGCGCCATCGCCATCGTGCTCGGCAGCTACTTTCTCGCCCGCCGGCTTCTTCACAGCGGCCACGAAGGCGACCGGACGCATGAGGCGGCCGGCTCCGTCGCCGTTCGTGTCGCGGCGCTGCATGGGCTGATCATCGGTCTCGTCTACGCGCAGGAGCTGGACGACTACAAAGGTGTCCGCTCGGTTTTGACGGAGGAGGCGGTGGCTATTTCCGATGTCTACAACGACGCGCGGCGGTACGGCGGCGAGATCACTCTGCCGGTGCAGGCCGGGCTTGCCACCTATCTTGCCACCGTCGTCACCGAAGAATGGCCTATGCTTGGCCGCAAGGAAGGGCTTTCACCGGCCGCCTGGAAACAGTGGGAAGGGGTCTATGACCGGCTGTTGAACCTGACACCCGCGACGGACCGCGAGCGGTTCCTCAGCGGCAAGATGCGCGACCGGATCAGTGCCGTCGCTCGCCTGCGACAGATGCGCGAGGCGACGGCGGCCGGGCGCTTTACCGGCGTGTTCTGGGCACCGGCGGTCATCGGTCTGGCGCTGGTCTCGGCACCCTTCTACATCTACCGGCCGTCGAAAACCCATCTCATCCTGCTGTCGATGTTCGGCGCCTATTCCGGCATCATCCTGTTTTTCATCTTTGCCTTCGCAAATCCGTTCGAGGCGCCGGGCAAGCTGCAGCCGGTACCGTTCGAGCAGCTTCTGAAGGGCGAGATCGGAAAGAGCCTTCCGTCCGGCGTGACACTGCCATAATCTGGCTCGGAACAATTTTTGAGGTCCCATGTCCGATCACGACCATCACGCGCACGATCATCATCATGATCACCACCACGACAACCGCTATTCCGACATGCAGGCGCGGGTGCGGGCGCTGGAGACGGTGCTGACGGAAAAGGGGTTGATCGATCCCGATGCCATCGACGTCATTGTCGAGACCTATGAGACAAAGATCGGCCCGCGCAACGGTGCGCGCGTGGTTGCCAAGGCATGGGCAGAGCCGGAATTTTTCGCCTGGCTGAAGGCGGACGCGACGGAGGCGATTGCCAGCCTTGGCTATACCGGGCGGCAAGGCGAACACATGCGCGCCGTGTTCAACACGCCCGACACCCACAACCTCATCGTCTGCACGCTCTGCTCCTGTTATCCCTGGTCGGTGCTCGGCCTGCCGCCGGTCTGGTACAAGGCGCCGCCTTACCGGGCGCGGGCGGTGATCGATCCGCGCGGCGTGCTGGCAGAATTCGGCCTGGCACTGCCGGAAACGCAGAACATCCGTGTCTGGGATTCGACTGCCGAGCTTCGTTATCTTGTCGTGCCGGAGCGGCCGGCCGGGACCGACGGGCTTGATCAAGAGCAACTCGCCGATCTGGTGACGCGTGATGCGATGATCGGCACGGGGCTGGCGTTACAGCCGGGGGCGGCCCGATGAACGGGCCGCATGATCTCGGCGGCCAGCACGGGCTGGGGCCCGTCGCACCGGAAAAGGACGAGCCCTATTTCCATGCGGACTGGGAAAAGCGGGCGCTGGGCGTGACGCTGTCCTGCGGCGCGTTCCGGACCTGGACGATCGACGAAAGCCGCCATGCGCGCGAAAACATCCCGCCGGCGGCCTATCTGGCGGCGAGCTATTACGAGGTCTGGATCCGGGCGTTGGAGACACTTTTGGCGCGCCATGGGTTTGTGCAGCCGGACGAGATCGACGCGGGCCGCGCCTTGGTTGCGGCTGCCACGCCCAAGGGCGTGCTAACGGCCGACAGGGTGGCAGCTGTGCTGGCCAAGGGCGGGCCGTGCGACCGGCCGGTGCCGCAGGCGGCAGCCTTTGCTGTTGGCGACCGGGTCAGGACCCGCAATTTTCACCCGGAAACCCACACGCGGCTGCCACGCTATGCGCGCGGCAAGTGGGGAACGGTGGAGGCGGTGCAGGGCGGCTTCGTGTTTCCCGATGACAATGCCCATGGCAAGGGTGAGAACCCGCAATGGGTCTATACGGTCGTCTTCGATGGCGCTGAAATCTGGGGCGAGGGGGCCGATCCGTCGCTAACCGTCTCCATTGATGCCTGGGAGAGTTATCTTGAGCGCCTGTGAGCCAGTCGCCGGTCTCGTCCAGTCTCCCGGCCTGCCGGTCTCTGCCGAGGGCGCGCCGGTCTTTGCCGAGCCCTGGCATGCGGAAGCCTTTGCGATGGCGGTGGTGTTGAACGAGAAGGGCGTGTTTACCTGGGGCGAGTGGGCGCAGGCCCTGTCGGCCGAGCTGCATGTGCCGGGCGCGCGGGACGATGCGGGCGATTATTTCGATTGCTGGGTCGCAGCCCTGTCGAAGCTGGTTACCGCCCATGCCGGTGTGGCGCAGGCCGATCTGGAGGCGCTGACGCACTCCTGGCAGCGGGCGGCAGAGGCCACACCGCACGGGATGGCGATCATGCTGGAGAACGATCCGCAGCGCTCGCTCTCTTGATCTATTCCGTGCTTTTGTTCTTTTTATCCTTACCGCCGGTCTTGCTTGCCATGAAGCGGGCAAGGGAGGGGCCGCAGGCCATGATCAGCAGCAGGCGAGCCGTCTGCAGCGCCATGACGAAGGAAATGTCGACATGGCTGGATGCGGCGATGATGGCTATGGAATCCATGCCGCCGGGGCTGGTGGCCAGATAGGCGGTGAGCGCATCGACACCGGCAAACTGGGTCAGCAGAAATGCCAGAAAGCCGGAAAAGGCCATCAGCACCAGGATCGAGACGACGATGGGCAAAAGCGCCAGCCGCGCATGGGCAAGGATCGGCCGGGTGAAGCCGAGGCCGATGTTCCAGCCGAGCAGTGCATAGGCAAGCGCCAGCAGGGCGTGCGGCAGGACGATGGTCAGATGGCCGCTGGCGGTAAGGACGGTTCCGAGAATGAACGGCACCAGAAAGATGCCTGCCGTGATGCGCAGGACTTTTCCCGCGAGAGCACCGGCGATGGCGACGGCGAGTGTTTTGGCAAAGGCCGTCAAGTCGATGGCGGCAAACCACTCAACCGGTGCGCCGCTGGCGGTGTTGCCAACCCAGATATGGGCGACGACGGAGGCGGCGGCGGCCACGAAGACGACGCGCAGATATTGCATGAAGGCGACGAGGCGGGTGTCAGCACCGTAGGCATCGGCCATCAGCAGCATCGATGTGGCGCCACCGGCAGAGGTTCCCCAGATGGCGGTCGTGCCCGGCAGGATGCCGAGGCGGCTCAGCGTCCAGCCCGACAGGCTGCTCATGGCGATGACAGACAGCACGACCGCCAGAAACAGCGGCCAGTTACTGACGAAGGTTTTCAGGATGCCAGGTTCGATGGCGCCCGCCACCATGATACCGATCAGCGCCTGCGCTGCGAAATAGGGCGGGCGCGCAAGGCGGATATTGGCGCCGTTCATGGCGACGATAGCAGCCGCCAGCATCGGCCCCATCAGAAAGGCGGCGGGCAGGCCGACGAACTCCAGCGTTAGAGCAAGAGCGAGGGAAACGGCAATCAGCAGGGTCCATTGAAAAAGGGGATGCCAGCGTCCGAGACCCGAGGCCAGCGGGGCGGGAGAGAGGTCTGGCGGCTCAGGCTTCACAACAGGTCTTTCAGTTTCTTCCGGACGATTTCTTGCAAACGACTCACGTCTTGATGGGATGCGGTTCGGTGGTCCCGATCTATCACGAGCAAACCGTCACCGGTACCGGCGGCATGTGGCGGATTTTCACAGCATAGAAGCGCATCCTGTCATTCAGCTGTCTTCAGGCAGTCTTCGACGGCTTTTGCGTGTTGATCAGGCTTGCACTTGGCGGCCGAATCCTGGCACTTCCAGCCATGGAATTTGCACCCCAACAGGATGAGGCCCTCAAGGCCGTTTCGCGCTGGCTGAAGGAAGGCCGGTCGCCGCTGTTCCGGCTGTTCGGCTATGCCGGCACCGGCAAGACGACGCTGGCGCGCTATTTTGCCGAACATGTCGATGGTGAGGTGCTGTTTGCCGCCTTTACCGGCAAGGCGGCGCAGGTGCTGCGCTCCAAGGGCGCCAGCAATGCGCGCACCATCCATTCGCTGATCTACCGGCCGCGCGGCGAGGAAGAGGTGTCCGACGAGGAGACCGGCAAGACCTCGGTGTCGCCGATGTTCTCGATCAATCGCCTCAGCCCGGTCGCCAAGGCGGCGCTGATCGTCGTCGACGAATGTTCGATGGTGGACGAGGCGCTCGGCCGCGACCTGATGAGTTTCGGCACGCCGATCCTGGTGCTGGGCGATCCGGGCCAGCTGCCGCCGATTTCCGGTGGCGGCTTCTTTACCGACCAGGAACCGGACTATCTCCTCACCGATATCCACCGGCAGGCCCGCGACAACCCGATCATCCAGCTCGCCATGCATGTGCGCGAGGGCAAGGAGATCATGCATGGCGACTGGGGCACGGCGCAGGTCATTTCGAAATCGCAGGTGACGCAGGAACTGGTGCTGGATGCCGATCAGGTTCTGGTCGGCACCAACAAGACGCGGCGGCGCTACAACCAGCGTCTGCGCGAACTCAAAGGGTTCGAGACCGAATATCCGCAATCGGGCGACAAGCTGGTCTGCCTGCGCAACGATCCGGCCAAGGGCCTGCTCAACGGCTCGCTCTGGCAGGTGATGAGTTCGTCGAAGGAAACGGTCAAGCCCGGCATCAACCTGATGATCCGGCCTGAGGATGACGACATGGACCGGGGCGCGGCGAAGATCAAGCTGCTCAAATCCGCGTTCGAGGATGTCGTTGGCGAAATCCCGTGGCAGACGCGCAAGCGTTACGACGAGTTCGATTTCGGCTATGCGCTGACTGTGCACAAGGCGCAAGGTTCGCAATGGAACAATGTCGTGCTGTTCGACGAAAGCTGGGCCTTCCGCGATACGCGCGAACGCTGGCTCTATACGGCGATCACACGAGCGGCCGAAACGATCACCATCGTGCGGTGATCAAGATTAGTCCTGCGGGACGATGCCCATCAGCACGGCCTTGGCCACCGCCTGGAAGCGGTTGACGGCGCTGAATTTGCGGATGATGCCGGTCTCGAGCGTCAGGACTGCGGTCATGTCCATATCCATGATCGAGGCGATCTGGCTGGCCTGAAAGCCTTCCGCCATCAGGATCACGCAGCGGTGTTCGATGGGCGAAAGATGCACCGGCTGCTCGCTGGAGGATTCGAGGCCGCTTCTGTTTTCGCTACCGCCGAGCAGTTCGCTAATCTTCTGCATCTGGCGGCGCAGATTGGACTGTTGCGCGGTCAACTCCCGCTTTCGGGCCTGAAGGGCGCTGTAGAAGGCGGCCTCGGCTTGCTGCTGGCTGTCGGCCAGCGACAGGCTCTGCATCAGCTCCTGAAGGACCGCTATTGGCATGTCGATCTCGCGGCAGGCGTTGATGACGGCCATGCGGCGCGCATGCGACATATCATAGACCCGCATCGTGCCCAAGCGCGTGGCGGTCATCAGCCCTTTTTCCTCGTAGAAATGCAGGGTGCGGTGGGTGACACCGAAAGCATCGGCCATCTCGGCAATGGCGATCTGCCGGGGCGGCAGATTGGACGGCAGCGGAAGGAAGGGCAGGAAGGGGATGCTGTCCTGCTCCGGGGCCCTGTAAGCACTGTTGACGTCGTTTGGCATCGCGGGGATGACCCTTTTACGGAACGTTCGTATCTGTTTCACGGGATTGCGTGGGCGGCGCCCCCCGTTTCTTCGGCGGCACGAACGTAAGTCCCTGCAACCGTCTGATCACCTTATACGCGAACCGCCACAATTCATAGTATGGCTTCTCGCGGGTAAAAAAGGGCTAAAATACCTGATTTTTCAAGAGAGCGGACAAAATTTCGGGATTACTCCCGCACTTCCGAACCGGAATTGCGTTTTTTCAGGGATATGGATGAGGTTGCATGATCCATAAGCGTCGCAACACAACCCATTCAAAATAATCATCGCGCCGAAGGATCAGACTTCATTGCGGTGCGGACGGTGGCGGGTTAGAAAAACCGCCCCGACCTTTTCATTGGTGCCGTCCTGCCATGCCAGCCAAGCTTTCTGTCAATCTCAATGCCATCGCCATGTTGCGCAACCGGCGCGACCTGCCGTGGCCCAGCGTCGCCGGGCTCGGCAAGATTGCCATGCAGGCGGGCGCAAGCGGGTTGACGGTGCATCCGCGCCCGGACCAGCGGCACATCCGCTTCACCGACCTGGGGCCGATCCGTGCGTTGCTGGACGATGAATTTCCAGGCGGCGAGTTCAATATGGAAGGGTTTCCCAACGAGGATTTCCTGGCTCTGGTCGAGGAGCATGAGCCGGATCAGGTGACGCTGGTGCCTGATGATCCATCGCAGGCGACGTCCGATCATGGCTGGGATTTCCGCAAGAACCACAATGTTCTTGGCAATGTCGTCGGACGGTTGAAGAAGAAGGGATTTCGCGTTTCGCTGTTTGCCGATGGCGACGGTGATGCGGGAGCCCTGAAGATCGCCCGGGAAACCGGTGCTGACCGGATCGAGCTCTACACCGGCCCCTATGGCGGCTGTTATGACGATCCCGAGCGGGCCGCAGTTCTTCTGGAAGAGCTTGGCCGCACGGCGGATCTCGCTGTCGAACTGGGTCTCGGCATCAATGCCGGCCACGACCTGACGGTTGCCAACCTGCCGGCGCTGGGCTTGCGGATTCCAGCGCTTGCCGAAGTGTCGATCGGTCACGGACTGACGGCGGATGCGCTGGAATACGGCATGGCAGAAACCGTGCGGCGCTTCTGCCGGGCCTGCGGCCAGGACCTCTAAGGCAATAGGGAAGCGGCATTACGCTTCTCCAAGACTGCTGACCAATTCCGTCGTTGGTTTATCTGACCCTGTAGACCCCATTTCCCTCATCCTCGCCTTCATGGCGGAGATCCAGCGACCCGGCGTCCGCCGGGTCAAAAGGCTCGTTCCGCCCAAGGACTTGGGCGGCTGGATTCCTGTAACAAGCACACGAATGAAGGGGGGGGTTGGTTGCCGTTCGTTTTCGGCACTAGCTCTTAAAAAATTCGATCAGGCGGTGAGCGCTGCCTTGTTTTCCACCAGAAACTCGTCCAGCGGCTGCAGTGTTTCGCCCGAAAGGTTACCGGCGTCGTCGGTCTGCATGGCGATCAGGCCTTCGCGCGTGTTCGTGTCGAAGGAGACGAAGAGCGGGATCAAGAATTCCGGCACGCCGTGGGCCTTCATGCCGCCTGCCAGTTGCTCGTCGGTAAGATGCACGACCTCCAGGGGTTTGCCGGTGGCTTTAGCGGCAAGTTCGGCAATCTGGTCGCTGGTGTGCAACGTCGTTCCGGTTAGCGTGTAGGTGCGGCTTTCCAAGGATGCGTCCAGGAGGGCGGCGGCGATGGCCTTGGCAATGTCCTTCTTGGCGATGTGGGCAACATTGCCGGTGCCGGCCGAGGTGAACCACTGACCACCGGCCAGCGACGAGGGCAGTGTCATGAACAGGTTTTCCATGTACCAGCCGTTGCGCAGGATCGTGTAGGGAATGCCGGTCGCCTTGACGGCATTTTCGGATTCCAGATGGTCGGGCGCGAAAGGAATGACGGAGTTTTCCGGGTTCGGCATCGACGTGTAGAGAATGTGTTTGGCGCTGGCCTTCTTGGCGGCAGCAATTGCGGCCAGATGCTGGCGCTTGCGTGTGCCGGTATCGTCGAGCGCGTCGGTGGAGATGATGAGAATGCGATCGGCACCCGAGAAGGCGGCATCCAGCGAGGCGGTGTCGTTGAAATCGGCGGTGCGGGTCTCGACGCCCTTAGCGGCGTAGTCGGCGAGCTTGGCGGGATCACGGCTGGTGGCGATGAGATCGGAGGGGCTGACCTTTCCGCCTGCCAGAAGACTGTCGAGGATCAGGCGGCCAAGACCACCGGCGGCGCCGGTGATCAGAAGTTTGTCGGACATGTTTGTTCCTTTGTGATTGTCTGATGTGGCCGGGTTTCTTGCCGTTGGCCGGACGCTGAGATATGGTCTCGAAAAGAGACTTTCTCTTAGATAGATATGTGGTGCCCTCTGTAAAGAAGGCAGTTTTTTATCCGAAGGTTACCTGGAGGGAACCAGCTCGATGAACAGGACCGTTGGAAATCTCGAAGGACGGCCGGTAATGATGGTCGGTGGCGAGCCGCTCAAGCGCCACGATTGTCCGGTGCGCGATGTGCTTGATAATATTGGCGGCAAGTGGAATTCGCTGATGATCTTGGCGCTGGCCGACGGCCCCTTGCGGTTCTCGGCGATCCGGCGGCTGGTACCGGACATTTCGCAGCGCATGCTGACGCAAACGTTGCGGGAGCTGCAGCGCGACGGTTATCTGCATCGTGAGGTGTTTCCGACGCAGCCGCCCAGCGTCGAATATAGCCTGACCGAGCTTGGGCAGTCCTTTCTCGGGCTTTTGACGACGCTGGTCGACTGGTCGTCTGTCAATCACCAGAGGATCCGCGCAGCGCGCGTCACCTATGATGCGGCGCACGGAGTCTGACGGATCGCATGAGATCTCTTGATATCGCCATTGCCGGTGCCGGGCCGGCCGGTCTGGCCTCGGCGCTGTTTATGGCGCGCGCCGGACACAGGGTGGAAATCCTCGAACGGTTCGACAGGCCGTCGCCGGTCGGTTCCGGCCTGCTGATGCAGCCGACGGGCCTCACGGTTCTGCACGCGCTCGGGCTGTCTGAGGCGATCCACGGGCTCGGCAGCCGCATCGACCGGCTGCACGGCGCCGATGCACTGAGCGGCCGCACGGTACTTGATGTGCGCTACGATGCGCTGGCGGGCGGGCGCTACGGCCTTGCCGTGCACCGCGCGGCGCTGTTCAACACGCTGCATGATGCGGTAACCCATGACGCGGTGCCGGTGCGCACCGGCATCACGCTCAATTCGGTGCGGCAGACGCTCGACAAGGCTTTGCTGTTCGACGAGGCAGGCCACGAGGTCGGCGCCTATGATCTGGTGCTCGATTGCACCGGCGCGCGCTCGGCGCTGGTGGCAGGCTCGGCGGTGGCACCCGCCGTGCGGGATCTCGAGTACGGAGCGTTCTGGGCGACGCTAACAGGCGACTGCATCGCCTATGACCGGCATGCGCTGTCGCAGCGTTACGACAAGGCCAAGGTGATGATCGGCCTGCTGCCCGTCGGCAGCGATGTCCTTGGCGGGGCTGAACGTGTTGCTTTCTTCTGGAGCCTGAAGACGGCGGAGGCAGAGGCGGTCAGGCAGGCGGGACTCAATGTCTGGAAGGGGCGCATTGCCGGCTACTGGCCGGAATGCCAGCCGCTTCTCGACCAGATCGGCGACTGGGATCAGCTGACGCTGGCGCGCTACACGCACCGCACGGTGCGCCCGCCCCATGACGGGCGGCTGGTCTTCATCGGCGACAGTGCCCACTCGACCAGCCCGCAGCTGGGGCAGGGTGCCAATATGGCGCTGCTCGATGCGGCGGTGTTTGCCCATGCGCTGGCGAACGCGCCAACAATCGACGCCGCGCTTGACGCCTACGGCGCATCGCGGGCCCGGCATGTGCGGGTCTTCCAGCTGCTGTCGCTGCTGTTCACGCCGTTCTACCAGTCGGATTCGGCTGCGATCGCCTGGGTGCGCGACCGGCTGGTGGCCACCCTGTCGCGGGTGCCGCCGGTGCCGGGCCTTCTGGCCTCGATCGTGTCAGGCACGCTGATCGATCCGTTCAGTGGGACGGGGCTTGCCGAGTGTGACTGGAAGTCGTTGATGCCTGATCAGAGGTCGAGTATCCACGTCTGACCCGTCAGGTCCTTGCCGAAACTGTGGTGTTTTTCCTGCGAGACCAGCCTGAAGCCCTGCTTCTGGTAGATGGCGCGGGCCGCCGACAGAACGTCATTGGTCCAGAGCTCCAGGTGCGCATAGCCGGCCTCGCGCGCAAAGGTGATGCACGCACGCACCAGCGCCTTGCCGACACCAAGACCGCGTGCCGCCGGTTCGACGTAGAGCAGGCGCAGCTTTGCCGTCTCGCTGCCGGCCTCGACCAGAAAGACCGAGCCGGCGATCTCACCGCCATGCTCGGCAATCCAGCAGAATTCGCGGCCTGGCTTGAAGTCCTTCAGAAAAGCTCCGCCAATGGAGGCTGCCAAGGCTTCGTATTCGCCGTTCCAGCCATATTCCTCGGCGTAGAGCACAGCCTGCCGATGGACGACGAAGGCAACGTCACCGATGCGATGCGGCCGGATGACGACGTCAGGCTTGCCGTTTACCTCGGGTTCCAGCAGTTGCTGGACCTGCTGCACGGCGGTGGCAAGGCGGTCGCGCTCACCTGAGGTCAGCGCGGCGATCTGTTGTGAAATCTGGACGCGGGAGCGGTTTGCCAGGTCTTCGGCAATGTTGCGGCCAGACGTGGTGAGGTTGAGGATTTGGCAGCGAGCGTCATCCGGGTCCGGCCGTGTTTCCAGCAGTTTTTCCTGGCGGAATTTCTTGAGGATGCGGCTCAAATACGCCGGGTTGAGATGCAGGTCATCCGCCAGCGCTTTTGCCGCCGGGTTCTGGCGGTTGGCAAGTTCGTAGATGATGCGCGCTTCGGTGAGTGTGAAGCGGCTGTCGAGAAACGCCTGGCCGATGAGGCCAAGCTGCCGCGTGTAGAAGCGATTGAAGGCGCGGATGGCCTCGATTGTCTCAAGACCATCGGCCTGCTTTTGAGGAAGAGATTCCATGGCATAGTTCCATTTTTCAGGGACTATGCTGTCAATTAATTGACTGAGTCAACTAAATTCAGGCGGCCTTAACCTTGCTTTCGATCATGTTGCCGAGCGCAAAATCGATGGCGGCGTTCGAGTGGATTGCCGTGCTGTCGAAGCCCGGCAGGGGCAGGCCTTCGGGCGACAGGATCAGGCAGATTTCCGTGCAGCCGAGAATGACGGCGTCGGCACCATCTGCCCTGGCCTTTTCGATGATGGCGATCAGCTTTTCGCGCGACGTGTCGAGCACCTTCCCGGCGCAGAGTTCGCTGAAGATGATGTCGTGAACGATCTTGCGGTCGGCATCGCCAGGCACCATCATGTCGATGCCGTGGCTCTTCATGCGGTCGCCGTAAAAGCCGTGTTCCATCGTGTAGCGGGTGGCCAGCATCAGCGGCCGCTTGACGCCGGCTGCGTTCAGGCTTTTTGCCGTCTCGTCGATGATGTTGATCAACGGCACGCCGATGGCAGCCTGAACCTCGTTGGCGAGCAGATGCATGGTGTTGGTGCAGATCAGCACGCAGTCTGCGCCGGCCGCTTCAAGACCTCGGGCGACGCCGGCGAGCCGGACGGCAGCATCGGCCCAGCGGCCTGCCTTCTGCATGTCGACGATGGTCTGGAAATCGACGGAGTGGAGCATGACTTCGGCCGAATGCAGGCCGCCCAGACGTTCGCGGACGGCCTCGTTGATCATCTTGTAATAGATTGCTGAGCTTTCGAAACTCATGCCGCCGATCAGGCCGATTGTTCGCATTGCCATCGTCTTTGCTCCTTCAGATGTGTTGGATTGATTGTCGCTCAGGGTTCACGAAAAGTCCGAGCGTTGTTGCCGCCAGAACGATCTTTTCAAACAAAAATTCAGCGTGTACGATGTATCACGCGCACATTATGCGCGCTATTGGTTCGAATAGCAGGAGGCGGGCGCATGCTGGATGAGAGAGACAGGAAGATTCTGGCGTTGCTGCAGAGTGATGCCAGCCTGTCGGTCGGCGATCTGGCCGAACGGGTCAGCCTGTCGGTTTCGGCCTGTTCGCGGCGCATCCTCAGGCTGGAGGAGGCGGGTTACATCGCGCGGCGCATCGTCGTGCTCGACCGGGAAAAGATGGGCGTGCCGACGACGGTCTTCGCCCTGATCAAGACGGCGCATCATGCGGATGATTGGATCGAAACGTTCAAGCGAGCGATCAGCGACATCCCCGAGATCGTCGAGGCGCACCGGCTGACCGGCAATCACGACTATATTCTGAAAGTCGTGCTGCCTCGCGTCGAGCATTACGACGTCATCTACAAGCAGATCGTGCGAAAGGTCGAGCTGTTCGACGTATCTGCGTCGATTTCCATGGAAATCCTGAAAAGCGGCCAGTCGATCCCGACGGGCTACGCGGTCTGAGGCCGGGGCCGACCGGTGCGCTGGGCGCATTCCTGCAATGCCATGCAATCGCTGGCCAAATGCCCTTAAAAGGGAAACTGTAGAGGGGCCGCGCGATCCGTGCGCACGGCGAAAATTTCCGGCGCTTACGGGCGCCCTGCAAGCGAGGTAAGATCATGAACGGCCATCATATCGTCGTCATCGGCGGAGGTTTCGGCGGATTGCAACTCGTCAACGGCCTGAAGGGCGCGGGGGTCCGCATCACCCTGATCGACCGGCGCAACCATCATCTCTTTCAGCCGCTGCTCTATCAGGTCGCCACCACCGTGCTGTCGACCTCGGAGATCGCCTGGCCGATCCGCCGGCTTTATGCCGACCGGCCGGAGGTGACGACGCTGCTGGGCGAGGTGACGGCTGTCGACAGCACGGCCAAGTCCGTGACGCTCGAGGACGGGCTGGTCGTCTCCTATGACACGCTGGTGCTGGCAACAGGCGCCACGCATGCCTATTTCGGCCATGACGACTGGGCTGAGTTTGCGCCGGGGCTTAAGACGCTGGAAGACGCCACGACCATCCGCCGCCGCATGCTGCTGGCCTTCGAGCGGGCCGAGGTGTACACCAATCCGGCCGAGCGCGAGGCGCTTTTGACCTTCACCATCGTCGGCGCCGGACCCACGGGTGTCGAGCTTGCCGGTATCATCGCCGAGCTGGCGCACTACACGCTGCCGCGCGAGTTCCGCAACATCGACACGCGCAAGGCCAAGGTCATCCTGGTCGAGGCCGGACCGCGTGTGCTCGCCTCCTTTGCCGAGGAACTGTCTGTCTATGCGCAGGATGTGCTGACAAAACTCGGCGTCGATATCCACACCGGCGAGCGGGTGACCGAGTGCAATGCCGGTGGCGTCATGATCGGCGAAAAGTTCATTGCGAGCCGGACGATCGTCTGGGCGGCCGGGGTCGAGGCATCGCCGGCGGCCAAGTGGCTCGGTGTCGAAGCCGACAAGGCAGGGCGCGTCATCGTCGGCAAGGACCTGACCGCGCCGGGCCTGCCGGACGTGTTCGTCATCGGCGATACGGCCTCGGTTTTTCAGGAGGACGGCAAACCTGTACCCGGCATCGCGCCGGCCGCCAAGCAGCAGGGCGCCTATGTGGCCAAGCTTATTCGCGCACGACTGGGCGGCGTTGCGGCCGCTGCCGCGCCGTTCCGTTACCGGCATCAGGGCAGCCTTGCGACCATCGGCCGGAGTGCGGCCATCATCGATTTTGGAAAGATCAAGCTGAAGGGATGGCCGGCCTGGTGGATCTGGGGCATCGCCCACATCTACTTCCTGATCGGCACGCGCTCGCGCTTTGCCGTCGCCTGGAGCTGGCTGTGGATCTATCTCAGCGGCCAGCACAGCGCCCGGCTGATCACCCAGAAGGAAGCGGCGTCGAAAGACGCGTAACGGAAAAACCCGGAGCCGCTGTTCGGTGGCTCCGGGTTCTGGTGTTTAAGCAGCCAGCGAGGCGATATCGATGACGAAGCGGTAGCGCACGTCGCTCTTGATGACGCGCTCATAGGCTTCGTTGACCTGATCGATGCTGATCTTCTCGATCTCGCAGACGATGTCCTTCTCACCGCAGAAATCCAGCATTTCCTGGGTTTCCTTGATCGAGCCGATCATCGAACCGGCAACGCTGCGGCGGCCACCGACGAGCGAGAAGGCGTGAACCGGGATCGCGTGTTCCGGAATGCCGACGACCACGAAGGAACCATCGGGCTTGGTCAGGGCGATATAGGCGTTCCAGTCGATCTCAGCCGAGACCGTGCAGATGATCAGGTCGAAGGTGTTGGCCAGCGTCTTGAAGGTTTCGGGATCATTGGTGGCGTAGTAGTGATCGGCACCGAGCTTGAGGCCGT
This sequence comes from Pararhizobium sp., assembly GCA_030655075.1. Lineage (GTDB taxonomy): Bacteria > Pseudomonadota > Alphaproteobacteria > Rhizobiales > Rhizobiaceae > JAURWE01. The sequence continues at coordinate 144,863 of JAURWE010000131.1, read as the reverse complement.
CTTCCTTCTTCGACAGCGACTGGCTGAGAACCGTGACTTCGGCGCCCATGGCGTGGGCGAGCTTGACGCCCATGTGGCCGAGACCGCCCATGCCGACGATGGCGACCTTCTTGCCGGGACCGGCATTCCAGTGGCGCAGCGGCGAATACAGCGTGATGCCGGCGCACAGAAGCGGGGCCGCAGCGTCGAGCGGCAGGTTGCCCGGGATCGACAGGACATACCCTTCCTTGACGACGATACTATCGGAATAGCCGCCATAGGTCGGCGTCGTGCCGTCGGCCTCATAGGCGTTGTAGGTGCCGATCAGGCCCGGCATGTACTGTTCCAGATCGACATCGCGGCTGGCGCACTGGGTGCAGGAATTGACGAAGCAGCCAACGCCGACATGGTCGCCGACCTTGAACTTGGTGACGCCGGAGCCGACCTTGCTGACGATACCGGCAATCTCGTGGCCGGGCACCATCGGGTAGATCGAGTTGCCCCATTCGTTGCGAGCCTGGTGGATGTCGGAGTGGCAGATGCCGGAGAACTTGATGTCGATAACAACGTCGTCGGCATTGGGCTCGCGGCGCTCGAAGGTGAAGGGTGTCAGCGGCTTCGACGCATCGGTCGCTGCATATCCACGGGCGATGGGCATGGGTCTCTCCAGTATTTTAAGGGAATTGATTGGCGGGCGTGTTGAATATAGGTGGCGGTGGCCGGTGAAAAAGGCGGACGCCTCAAAAAATATGATGATTTGTACAGGTGTATGACAGGCAGAATGCGGCGGGAAGAGGCGGCGGCAGAAAAATTGGCCAGCCAGGTCGCAATGTGGTTCGTCGAGCTCTGAACTTAAGACAACAAAAAAGGCCGGACACTGCCCGACCTTCCCCGTGTTCCCATCACCGCTGCCAGTACATCCGTGGTCAGCAGGAGGAAATATTCTTTAAGCAGCCGAAAGCTGGTCGGCAGACATCTTGCCGGACTTGCGGTCGCGAACCATTTCGTAGTTGACCTTCTGGCCTTCGTTGAGGCCGTTCATGCCAGCGCGCTCAACAGCCGAAACGTGTACGAAAACGTCCTGGTCGCCGTTATCCGGCTGAATGAAACCAAAACCCTTAGTGGAATTAAACCATTTTACAGTGCCAGTGGCCATAACGATCCCTTTCTCTAGCAAATACAATTAAATCACCGGGTAAAAGTTCCGGTAATCGTTTTTTTCGAATTTGAAGGGGAAGTTCGTCAATGTGCGCGATGAAGCGCAAAAACCATAGTCATCTATCAAATCTCGACGTGACACAGATAAGAGTCCGTGGCTTCCGCGTCAAGTTCTATTAAATTTTATTTTCCCGAGAGGTTGTTGCAATCGCCTGCAAGTATTTGAAAAAGATGGATAATACGGGCGCTATTTCGCTACATATCGCGGGTCACAGACGGATCGTTCTCGCATTTGCTGATCGAAAGCTGCCGGTAGGAATAGATGCGCGTGATGCGCTTGGCGGCTGCATCGGTGTCGACCGACAGGCAGGCGCAGGTATAGCCGTGGTTGCCGTTGGTCTTCACATACTGGTTGCTTGCGGAAATATCGGGGATGTTGTCCATGCCTTCCGGCTCGTCGCCAGCACCCTGCGTCATGATCGTCCAGCTGGCGTCACGGTCATCCAGCCACCAGTTGGCCGCCGTTGAATTGTCCAGCCAACCGCAGCGCGTTTCAGCAGCCATGGCGCCGGTTGCGCAGAAAACCAGGATGGCGAGAAGGATCGGTTTCATCAGGGTGCTCCGGGCCGGCCAGCCGTTTAGTTGTTGATGGCGTTGATCGCCCAGTGCGATTGTTCGCAGGCATCGTCCTCGCACACAAGGGTCATCCACACGGCGCCCCGGGCAAACATCACGCCATCACCGTTGATGAACAGGTCGGAATACTCCTGCTCCGCCACTGCGGTCTGCGTGGCTTGCGTGATCAGCGTATCGTAATTGTCGAGCAGATCCTTGGCCGACTGAAGATCGTAGACTTCGCCATTCGCGTGAACGGTCAGCGGATATTCCGCGAGATCGGCCACCGTGACCGGATCGCCATAACGCATGGCTTCGGTCAGGAGCTTGAAGGAGTCGGCAAAACCTTCGGAACTGCCGAGCAGCTGTTCGATCTTGCCATCGACGTCTTCATCAGACTGGGCTGCCGCCGGCTGAACGGCGATGGCCAAAAGCACAAGACAAAGGGCGACTGTTCGCTGGATCATGAAAATTTCCTCCGCTCTGCCGGTCCTGTGCAGACGATCCGTTATTTTACACCCCTCCTTGTGTCGATGAACAGATCAGGCTCAGGGGATCGCCGACCAATTTCGGGCAATTGGCGTTGATTTCGTTTGCGAAGCGAGCGCTGGCCAAAATCTCGGATCAAATCGCCCAAGAAAAACGCTTGACCGGGCCCACCGATTTAGCGATAAGACCGGCGAACCGTACCGTACGGTACAGTCTCGGAGCCGAAATGCTGATGTCCCTCGAAGCCCAGATGCCGGATTATTCGCCGCGCCAGAACGCCGTTCTGGAAGAGGCGCTGCGTCTGCTGGTCGACGGTGGCGAGAAGGCCTTGACGACGGCGGGCGTGGCGCGGGCGGCAAACTGCTCGAAGGAAAGCCTCTACAAGTGGTTCGGCGACCGCGACGGGCTGCTGTCGGCGATGATCGGCTTTCAGGCAAGCAAGGTGCGCACGCTCGACGTCCGGCCCGACGCGCTGACGCACGGCGCGCTGAAAGAGCATCTGACGGTGTTCGCGCGCGACCTGCTCGACGTGCTCTCCGGCGACGTGTCGCTGGCGCTCAACAGGCTGGCCATCGGTCATTCGGCCCGCATCGGCGCCAGCCGCGAAGGCTCGACACTCGGCAGCATCCTGCAGGAGCGCGGGCGCCGGCAGATCGGCCGCCGGGCAGGGGCTCTTTTGGAGGCGGGACGCAAGGCGGGGCTGCTGGCTTTCGAGAATGTGGATGAAGCCTATGGTGTTTTTTACGGTCTGATCGTATCGGACCTGCATCTGCGGATGCTGCTCGGCGAGGAGCCGGCGGTGCTGCGGCAAGGATTTGGGCAGAGAGCGGAAAAGGCGGTTGCCGCCTTTCTCCGTCTCCATGGAACCCAAGGGTAGGATGCTGCCACCGGCAGAACACCGGGGCAGCGGGATTTAAAAACAGACAGCACAGGGAAGGACATTCAAATGCGCGTCTATTACGATCGTGATGCCGATCTCAACCTCATCAAGTCGAAGAACGTCGTTATCGTCGGTTACGGTTCCCAGGGCCGCGCGCACGCGCTGAACCTGAAGGATTCCGGCGCCAACAACCTCGCCATCGCACTGAAGGCCGGTTCGGCGACGATCAAGAAGGCGGAAGCTGACGGCTTCAAGGTCATGACCGTTGCCGACGCTGCCAAGTGGGGCGACCTGTTGATGATGGCGACGCCGGACGAGTTGCAGGCCGACATCTACAAGGCCGAAATCGCACCGAACATCCGCGACGGCGCTGCCATCGCCTTCGCCCACGGCCTCAACGTCCACTTCGGCCTCATCGAGCCGAAGGCAACGCTCGATGTCGTCATGATCGCACCGAAGGGCCCCGGCCACACGGTTCGCGGCGAATACCAGAAGGGCGGCGGCGTTCCTTGCCTCGTTGCCGTTGACAAGAACGCATCGGGCAACGCGCTCGACCTCGCTCTCTCCTACGCCTGCGGCGTCGGCGGCGGCCGTTCGGGCATCATCGAGACCAACTTCAAGGAAGAGTGCGAAACCGACCTCTTCGGCGAACAGGTCGTTCTGTGCGGCGGTCTGGTCGAGCTGATCCGTGCCGGCTTCGAAACGCTGGTCGAAGGCGGTTATGCACCGGAAATGGCCTATTTCGAGTGCCTGCATGAAGTCAAGCTCATCGTCGACCTGATTTATGAAGGCGGCATCGCCAACATGAACTACTCGATCTCGAACACGGCCGAGTGGGGCGAATATGTCTCCGGTCCGCGCATCATCACGGCCGAGACAAAGGCCGAGATGAAGCGGGTCCTGACCGATATCCAGACCGGCAAGTTCACCTCCGACTGGATGCAGGAATACCGCGCCGGCGGCGCTCGCTTCAAGGGCATTCGCCGCATGAACGACAACCACCAGATCGAAGAAGTCGGTGCCAAGCTGCGCGGCATGATGCCTTGGATCGCCAAGAACCAGCTGGTCGACAAGGCCAAGAACTAAATTCCAGCGATCCGGCAACCGCCTGAAAGCATTTTTAGATTTTGAAAGCCGGGGAGAGAAGTCTTCCCGGCTTTTTGCTGTCAGGAAACGCCTGTTTTGCTTCGCACAATTTTGCGATAATATTTGTGCGATGCAGTACAAGCCATTGTTCCGGCTGGAATTTCAGGTAATGCTTGGAGAAAGGTGAATCTCGGTGTATCTTCTACCTCAGGAGGATATGACGATGACAGGTTTCTTCGAGCATTTCGCCCTTTTCGACCTTGGCATCCTGATGGCCATCGGCGCCCTTGTGCTGTGCAGCCTCTATCAGGGCCACGCGTAGAGCACAAAAAAAACCGACCGGCCCCGCAGGACCGATCGGTTCGCCTCTAGACTGAGATCGATGCTCAGGCAGCCTTGGCTTTGGGATTGGCCATGTCGGCGAGCGTCGTGAGATCCGTATCCGTCTGGCTTTCTTCCTGCAGCGTCGCATCGAGCAGAGCGGCTGCGTCCTTCATGCCGAGCGTCTCGGCCCAGCGCTTCAGCGTGCCATAACGTGTCATTTCATAATGTTCGACGGCCTGGGCAGAGGAAATCAGACCGGCGTCGAGCGCTTCGGTGCCCTTGTATTCCTCGATAATATCCTCGCCCTCGGACACGATGCCCTCGATGGCGTCACAAGTCTTGGCCTGCGGGCGCTTGCCGATGATTTCAAACACCTGCTGCAGGCGTTCGATCTGCACTTCGGTCTGCTCGCGGTGCTTCTCGAAAGCGGCCTTCAGATCCGACGAGGTGGCAGCGCGCGCCATCTTCGGCAGCGTTTTCAGGATCTTGCGTTCGGCGTAATAGATATCCTTGAGTGTGTCGTGGAACAGGTCGTCCAGCGTCTTTTCTTTGGCCATGTCAAATCTCCGCACGATGTCGTGAACTGCATAATTGCGGATGAGTAACGGGCGGACCTGTTCTTGGTTCCGGCCTTTTCTTCCAGGCCGGAACCGGAGATTCTGGAGCATCAGGTTCGGCTAAACAGCGCCAGGCTGCGACCCTCCAAGGCGAAAGGCTCGGTGCCTGCGCAGAGCTTTTTGTCCTGCGCGTCGCGTGCGGTGAAAAGCTCCAGCGACCATTGGCTGTCTTCGAGTTCCGGCAGCACGAAATCGACAGCGTTCTCGTCCGGATTGAACAGGATCAGGACGTCGGACCACAGGCCTTCGACACTGTCCAGATCTTTGCGCATCATGTGCACGCCGAGGATCGTGTCGGTGCCCGACTGCCAGTCGGTATCCATGTGCGGGCTGCCGTCGGCACTGACCCAATGAATCTCCGTTCCGTCGCGCCAGCTTTCCCGGCGCACCAATGGCTGGGCGTGGCGTAGCGCAATCAGGTGGCGGGTGAAGTCGCGCAGCCCTTCGCCGCTTTCGGGCGTGCCTTCCCAGTGGATCCAGCTGATCTCGCTGTCCTGGCAATAGCCGTTGTTGTTGCCCATCTGGCTGCGGCCGAATTCATCGCCGGCAAGCAGCATCGGCGTGCCGTGCGAGAGGAACAGCGTCGCCAGAAAATTGCGCTTCTGGCGCTCGCGCACGGCATTGATGGCCTCGTCCTCGGTCGGCCCCTCTGCGCCATAATTTGAGCTGCGGTTGTCGCCGTGGCCGTCGCGGTTGTTCTCGCCATTATCGTCATTGTGTTTCTCGTTGTAGGAGACGAGATCGTTGAGGGTAAAACCGTCATGGGCGGAAATGAAGTTGACGGTCGACCAGGGGCGGCGGCCGCGCTTGTCGTAGATGTCGCCGGAGCCGAGCAGGCGGGCGGCGAAATCCGGCTCGGTGCCGATGTCGCCCTTCCAGTAGTCACGCACCCGGTCGCGGTACTTGTCGTTCCATTCGGCCCAGCCGGGCGGAAAGCCGCCGACCTGATAGCCGCCGGGACCGATGTCCCAGGGCTCGCCCACCAGCTTGACCTTGGAGAGGACCGGGTCCTGGCCGACGGCATCGAAGAAGCCGCTGCGCTGGTCGAACCCTTCCGGCTCGCGGCCGAGAATGGTGCCCAGATCGAAGCGGAAACCGTCGATGTGCATGTGCTCGACCCAGTAGCGCAGCGAATCCGTCACCATCTGCAGCACGCGCGGGTGCGAGGTGTTGACGGTGTTTCCGGTGCCGGTATCGTTGATGTAATAGCGGTGCTGGTCGGGAAGGGTGCGGTAGTAGGAGAGATTGTCGATGCCCTTGAAGGACAGCGTCGGCCCCATCTCGTTGCCTTCGGCCGTATGGTTGTAGACCACGTCGAGAATGACCTCGATGCCGGCATCGTGGAAGGCGCGCACCATGTCGCGGAAGCCGGAGATGCCGCGCGGGCCATAGTAGCGCTGTGCCGGGGCGAAGAAGCCAAGCGTGTTGTAGCCCCAGAAATTCCTCAGGCCCTTCTTCAACAGGAAATCATCGTCGGGAAATTCGTGGATCGGCATGAGCTCGACCGACGTTATGCCGAGGTCCTTGATATAGCCGACGATAGCGTCATGGCCCATGCCCTCGAATGTTCCCCGGATGGCTTCGGGAACGGCCGGATGCAGCTTGCTGAAGCCCTTGACGTGGGTTTCATAGAAGATGGTCTTCGACCAGGGAATGTTCGGCCGCCGGTCGTTGCCCCAGTCATAGGCGGGATCGATGATCCGGCATTTCGGCATGAAGGCAGCGCTGTCTTCGGTGTTGAAGGACAGATCCTTGTCCTCGCTTTCGGCAATATAGCCGAAATGCGCCGGCGACCAGTCGACGGTTCCGGCCAGTTCCCTTGCGTAGGGATCGATCAACAGCTTGTTGGAATTGAAGCGGTGGCCGTTTTCCGGATCGAACGGGCCATGGACGCGGAAGCCGTAGAGTGCGCCGGGTTTCAGGCCTGGGACATAACCGTGCCAGATCTCGTTGGTGTATTCGGGCAGCGTCAGGCGGGCGATTTCGTTTTTGCCGCTGTCGTCGAACAGGCAGAGCTCCACCCGCTCGGCATAGGCGGAAAAAATTGCAACATTGGTGCCGTGTCCATCCCAGACGGCGCCGAGCTCTTCGAAATTACCCGGCTCAATCGTCCATCCACCTGCGGTATTTCCCATGCACACACTCTCCTTGTGCCGCGCCGATGCCCACTATCATCCGGAGGCGGCCTGAATTTCAAATGAATTGATTAGAACCACGGCACAAAAGCTAGTGCGCTGCACCATTCCGAACAGGGCCTGCGGGGGCAGAAAACGACACGATGCTGTGCTATTTTGTCTGCCGGGCTATGGAAGGGTGAGATCGCCGCGCTAGTTTAGGCGCATGAATCCACAGGTGGAATCGAGCAGGCGGTTGCCGGATCGGACGAATATTTTCATGACACTTCGCACTCTGCTTCGCAGCGCTACCGGCTCGTTTCATGAGCGGGTCGATGCCGCCTACGGCCGCTTCGATCTCTCCGATCGCGCCGATTACCGGCACTTCCTGTCTGCACATGCACGCGTTTTGCCTGCCATGGAGCTGGCGCTCGAGCGCGGCGGCATTGGAAGCATCCTGCCGGATTGGCCCGCGAGGCGGCGGCGCGAGGCGCTTCTTGCCGACATGGACGCCCTCGATATCGAGCTGCCGCCGCCTGCCGCCGTGCGGGCATTTGCCGGTCCCGACCAGCTGTGGGGCGCTGCCTACGTTCTGGAAGGCTCCAAGATGGGTGGTGCAATGCTGGCGCGCTCGGTCGGTGCAGGGCTGCCGTCGCGTTATCTCGGCATGCAGGGGCCAAAAGGTTCGATGAAGCTTTTCATGGATGCGCTCGACAGACATATCTGCCACCGTAGCGAGGATGCAGTCGAAGCCGCACGCAGTGTTTTCAACCTGTTCGAGGTGGCTGCAAGAGCTGAGCTGGAGCAGCGTGTTTCGTGAATGATCTGGTAACCAAGGTCGATCTGACCAATTGCGACCGGGAGCCCATCCATCAGCTGGGGTCCGTTCAGCCGTTCGGTTTTCTTTTGGCGGTGTCGTCGGACTGGCTGATATCGCGCGCCTCGGCGAATGCGGCGGAATTTACCGGCATCGAGCCCCTGGCCCTCATCGGCCGGCATCTGGGCGATGTCACCGGTGCCGAAGCACTGCATACCATCCGCAACCATTTGACGCTGGTGCGCGGGCCCGACGCGCTGGAGCGCATTTTCGGCATCCGCTTCGGCAGCGATCCTGAACCGTTCGATGTGGCGCTGCATATTTCGGATGGCACGATCGTGCTGGAAGCGGAGCGGTCGCAGACCGACAGGGACAATGTCGGCATCAATTCCATCCGCGGCATCATGGGGCGTCTGGATCAGGCCCAGACCATGGAGGCATTTTTCCGCGAAGGCGCGAGGCAGGCCCGCGCGCTGACGGGCTTCGATCGCGTCATGGTCTATCGCTTCGATGAGGAAGGGGCAGGCGAGGTGGTCGCGGAAGCGGCAAAGGCGGGGATAGGCTCGTTCATGGGTCTGCATTATCCGGCCTCCGACATTCCCGTGCAGGCGCGGGCGCTTTACCTGCGCAATCTCTTCCGCATCATCGCCGATATCGACGCCGAGCCGGTCGGCATCGTGCCTGGGGTCGACGAATACGGCCGGCCGCTCGATCTCTCCATGTCGATCCTGCGGTCCGTCTCGCCGATCCATATCGAATATCTGCGCAACATGGGCGTCGGTGCATCGCTGTCGATCTCGATCGTCGTCGAGGGCAAGCTCTGGGGACTGTTTGCCTGCCATCACTACAGCGCCCGGCTGCCGTCGTTCGAGCGGCGCTCGACGGCCGAACTGTTCGGCCAGATGTTCGCTTCGCGGCTGGAAAGCCGGCAGCGGCGGCTGGCGCTCGACTATGAAACACGGACCCGCCGGATCGCCGACCAGTTGCTGACATCGGTTGCCGACAATTCGACGCTGCTCACCGATCCGGCCTGGCTGGTCGATGCGCTTGCTGATGTCATTCCGGCAGACGGGATCGGGGTCTGGGTCAATGGGCAACTGTCGCTGGTCGGCCTTACACCTGACGAGGATGGTTTTGCAACGCTGGTCAAAGGCCTGAACCGCAATGCGGCCGGCAAGATTTTTGCCACCGACCACCTCTCGGGTTTTCTCGCATCGGACGTAACCGACAGCGCGACGGCCGGCTTTCTCGCCATTCCGATTTCGCGCTCGCCGCGCGACTACGTCGTGTTGTTCCGGCAGGAAATCATTCGCACCGTGCGCTGGGCGGGCGACCCACACAAGCCCGTTGAATACGGACCGAACGGTCCGAGGCTGACGCCGCGCAAGAGTTTCGAAGCATGGTCGGAGCTGGTGCGAGGGCGCTCCCTGCCGTTCACGGCGGCGGAACTGCGCGTGGCAGAAACGATCCGGGTGACGCTGATCGAGGTGGTTTTGCGGCTGACCGACGATGCCAGCGCCGTGCGCCTGCAGGCGCATGAGCGCCAGGAACTGCTGATCGCCGAACTCAACCACCGGGTCCGAAACATTCTCAGCCTGATCAGCGGCCTCGTTCGCCGGACACGCGCATCGAGCACCACAGTCGACGATTACATTGCCCATATCGAAGGCCGCGTGCAGTCGCTGGCCCGCGCCCATGACCAGATTACCCGCGACAACTGGACGCCAGCGCCGTTGCGCACCCTGCTCGACACCGAGGCCGCTGCCTATCTCGGCAAGGCGGCGGCGCGGGTTGTTCTGTCCGGGCATGACGTGCTGCTGTCGCCGCCGGCTTTCTCGACCACCGCGCTGGTGTTCCACGAACTGATGACCAACAGCGCCAAATACGGCAGCCTGTCCGAGAGCGGCACGGTCGAGGTGCGCTGGGAAAGCGAACCCGGACAGCCGCTGGTCATCCACTGGTCGGAGACGGGCGGGCCGCCGGTGAAGGAGCCGCAGCGCCAAGGCTTTGGCACGACGATCATCAAGCGCTCGATCCCCTATGACCTGAAAGGCGAAGCGGAGGTGCTGTTCGAGCCGTCCGGTCTCAAGGCGCGGTTCGTCATTCCGGCGCAGCACGTGACCTTTCCCGAGCCGGGCATCGGCAGCCTTGCGGGGCCGAAGGTGGCAAGACAGCGGCCGGATTCCCTGATCGAAGAACCGCTGAAGGGCAAACGCGTCCTGCTGGTGGAAGACAATCTCATCATCGCGATGGACGGCGAGGACATCGTGCACCGTCTCGGTGCGGCCTCCGTGGTGACGGCAAGCACGGTTGCGGATGCGCTGCATGCTATCGGCACCGGCGCGTTCGATTTTGGCATTCTCGACGTCAATCTGGGCGAAGAAATGAGCTTTGCCGTCGCCGACCGGCTGGTCCGCGACGGCACGCCCTTCATCTTCGCAACGGGTTATGGCGATACGCTCAGCCGCTCGGAGGTCCATGCCAAGGCACCGATCCTGCAGAAGCCCTACACGATCGAGAGCATGTCGAGCCTGCTTGCGGACGTCGTTACCAAAATGTGAGCGCCCTGCGCAAACGGTGAGATTCCGGCGGATTTCGCCGGAAAGATGCCGGGAATATATGTCAGTATTGTTGACTTAAATTCGCATCCGTGGTGTGGTCTTGGAAACAACAAGACCGAGGAAACCCCGTGCTGAATTGGGAAAGCATCTTTGCCACGCGCGCAACGCGTATGAAGGCATCCGAAATCCGTGAACTGCTGAAACTGTTGGAGCGGCCGGACATCATTTCTTTCGCCGGTGGCATTCCCGACCCGGCGCTGTTTCCCAACGAGGCGTTTCAGGCGGCCTATGCGGATATTCTCAGCGGCGCGGGTGCTTCGGCCGCCCTGCAATATTCGGTCAGCGAAGGCTACAGGCCGCTGCGCGAATGGCTGGTGCAGCAGATGGCCAGGATCGGCGTTCCGTGCGATCTGGAAAACGTCTTCATCGTTTCGGGTTCGCAGCAGGGGCTCGATTATCTCGGCAAGCTCTTCCTGTCGCCGAACGATACGGCGCTGGTCACCTGGCCAACCTATCTCGGTGCGCTGCAGGCCTTCAACGCCTATGAGCCGACCTATGACCAGTTGACGCCCGGCGGCAATCGCACGCCCGAGGCCTACCGCCAGACGGCGGCCGAGGCCGGCGGTGCAGTCAAGTTTGCCTATCTCTCGGCTGATTTCGCCAACCCGACCGGCGAGACGGTCGATCGTCCGGCGCGCGAAAAGCTGATCGACATGGCCGACGAGATGGACATCGCCATCATTGAAGACGCCGCTTATCAGTCGCTGCGCTACGACGGCGAGCCGGTGCCGCCGATCCTGGCGCTGGAAATCGAGCGCAAGGGCGGCATCGAGCAGACGCGGACGATCTATTGCGGCAGCTTCTCGAAAACGCTGGCGCCGGGCCTGCGCGTCGGATTCATCGTCGCCAATGCCCAGGTCGTCCGCAAGCTCGTTCTGATGAAACAGGCGGCCGACCTGCACTCCTCGACCATCAACCAGATGGCGATCTGCCATGTGGCCGAGCGCGGTTTCGATGCGCAGGTCGCCAAGATCCACGCCACCTACCGGCTGCGCCGCGACTGCCTGCTGGCGGCACTGGCGAAATACATGCCTCAGGGCGTGAGCTGGACGAAGCCCGAGGGAGGCATGTTCGTCTGGGTGACGCTGCCGACCGGCATGAACGGTGCCGACCTTTTGGCCAAGTCGCTGGAAACGGCCAAGGTGGCCTTCGTGCCCGGTCAGGCGTTCCATGCCGACAGTTCCGGTGCCAACACGCTGCGCCTCAGCTTCTCCTGCGCCAATGAGGCGATGATCGATACAGGCATGTCACGGCTCGGCGATCTCATCGCTTCGGAACTGGCCAAGGCAGCCTAAATTTTTCTAATCTTCGAGGCAGGCGACCGCCGCCTCGAAAACGAAGTCCGGCAGCACGCCGAACGTATAGGGCGTGTGCACGCGTTCCCATTTCTGATGATAATCGCGGCCCCAGGGGCCGATATTGACGACCGGGTAGGACAGCAATCCCTCGGGCGGCTTGTCGGCAAAGGCGGCCGAGGGCGTGTTGGCCGACAGCAATCCGGCATCCTGTGCATCCGGGCTGTGGCCGAAGAAGCTCATGTCGGAAATGCCGGCGAAGATCTGCTTAAATTTGATGCCGGTCTGGTGGCGCTCGGAAATCCTGTGCATCACCGTTTCCATGGTCCGCTGGAACGCCGCGCCTGCATCTCCGGCCTGATCGAGATGGACAAGCGGATAATGCAGGCTGCTGAAGCCGATGACGACGGCCGGGCCTTCGAGCTTGGCTTCCGTCATCAGGGCGTTCACCAGCTCGCGGGTGACGGCCAGCGGGTCGTCCGCCGTCTTGAGGCTTTCGTCCAGCGCCCGGATGCGGTCGAGGGCAGACTGTCCGCTACGGGCAAAGGCAAGATCGTGCAGGTCCGCATAGGTCAGCACCGCGCCGTCCATGGCTGAGGCGCCCGCCATCTGGCCTCTGGCGGCCGCATCCTCGGCGTTGCGGCTTTGACGGGCGAGGGCGGTGTTCAACGCATCGGTGACGATGGTGCGGAAATCATCGAGCAGCGTTGCGGCGCTGCGCCTGTGGGTCAGCCAGTTGAAGGAGAGCCAGACGCGTGACGGCGTCGTTACCTCATAGCCGCTGCGCAGGTCCTTGGCCTCGAGGCAGACGGGTGGTGGCGAATGTTCGCCGTGCGCTTCGTCGCTGAGTGCCGGGTTGGTATCCATCTTCAGGATGATCTCCGAGGCGATCAGATGGGCGCTGGTGCCGTTAAACGGATAGCCCGCATGGGTCGGGCGACCGATGACGAAGGCGAAGGGGGCGAACTTGCCGACGGAGCCGAGATAGACGGCGCGGCCTTCCTCACCGTCCTTGTCGCAGCCGGATGCATCGAGATTGATGCCGCCAATGATGTCCAGATCCCATTCCTTTGCAATGCGGGGCAGGGCGTTGCGGACGCTGCGCATGCCGCGCGAGCGGTTCTCCTCGTCCGGCGTGGCGACGAGCAGAATGTTGCCGATGCGCTCATCGAGCGCCGCAAACCGTTCGAGGACGGCGACGCCGGCGGCAAGGCCACTCTTCATGTCGAGAAGACCCCGGCCCGGAAGAAAATCGCCACTGTTGAGATCATCGAGCGTGCGCTGTTCGACGGCATTGAGCGGACGGGACGACAGTTCCTGGACGAGGGCCTTCAAGAGCGCGCCGGGCTGGCAGGCGAGCGGCGCCAGGGTGCCGTAATTGGCGATCGAAACCGTATCGAAATGGCCGGCGAGCACGATGCATTTGCGGCCCTTGCCGCGCACCAGCGCCAGCACGTTCTTCGTCATCGGCTCGCCGTGGCTGTCGACCGTGATCAACTGCTGCGGATGGCTGGCGAAATAGGGTGTCGTTGCCAGGAGATCGACAAGCCTCTGCGAAAAGGCAGCCTCGTCTAAGGAACCGGTGACGCTCGGCCATTCTGTCATCAGCAGGGAAAGGTCGCGCGTCCGGTCGGCAGAAATCTCGGCGGAAGAGGGCATGTACGGGGCCTTGTCAGGTTTTCGTTTGCAGATGTGGCCAAGCTTAGGGCAGCGCGATTTCAAGCGAAATGGCAGTATTTTGGAAATATGCTTGCCAATTCCATCAATATGCCAATTCTTCCTGCCATTATGACAGGATTGGCTGGATGGATACGATAGACCGGAACTTGCTCGCAGCGCTGCGCACCGACGGACGCGCTTCGATATCGAAGCTGGCGGATCTCTTGAAGATTTCGCGCGGCACGGTGCAGAACCGGATCGACCGGCTGACGGCGGACGGGATTATCGCCGGTTTCACCGTGCGCATCGCCGCGGCCGAAGATCCGCATGCGGTGCGGGCGATCATGCTCATCGAAATCACCGGACAGAAGACCGTGCCGCTGCTCAAAACCCTGCGCGGCGTGCCGGAGATCCGCGCCCTGCATACGACCAACGGCGCATGGGATCTGGTGGCGGAAATCCAGACCGAGAATCTGACGGACTTCGACCGGGTGTTGCGTCACATCAGGGCGCTGGAGGGAGTCTCGAAATCCGAAACCAGCCTGCTGCTGACGACAATCTGAGGAATTCAGTCGCGCGCGAGCACGATGACGCGGTCGGCCTCGGTGTAGAGCAATTTGCCGGCCTTGAGCGGATTGACCACGACGCCGCCGAGATTGCGCTCGTCGGCATCCCCGGCCCGCTGGCGCCGGTAACCGATGGCCACTTCGCCGCGCCGCAGTGCCGACAGGCAGATCGTGTAGAAGCTGACCGGCTGGTCGATGGCGACATAATCGCTGACCGGGCGCATGTAGATTTCCGAGCCGTCCTCGTCGAGCAACTCGTCGAAGATGGCCGCCATGGATTCGTTTTCCGACGCCTGCGCCAGCATCAGGCTGACCAGCTTGTTGCTGACGACAAAATCGTCGGCGCGGGTCACTTCGGCCAGTTCGCGGTTGCGCACGTCGGTCATTTCGCTGACGACGCTGATGTGAATGCCGGCGTTTTCGGCGATCTTGCGCAATTGCAGCAGCGTGATCAGCGTGCGCGTGTCGGCGGGCTGGGCGGCCATGTGGTCGCTGTAGCCGAGCACCAGAACATGGTCGTAGGCCGGGATTTCCAAGGCGTCCAGCGCCGAGCGGCTGCTGGTATCGATGACTTTCAGGTCGATGCCCATGTTGCCGCCGGCAACGGTCAATGCCGCGACGTCCTTCTTGATGTCGGGCGTATCGGCGGCGATGGTCAGCAGCGATCCTGGCGCGACATAGCGGGACAGCTCGTGGGCGATCATCGGGCCGCGGCGGTTCCAACCGAGAATGAGGGTGCGCTCCGGCTTCGGCGCGACACTGTGCGGCGGCAGGATCGCGTCCTTTTCGAAGCGGATTTCATTGGTGCCGATCTTGATGGCGGCGTCGTCCTCGGCAATGATGATGGCCCGTTCGCCATCCTGGAAAATGCGGCTGGTGGGCGGATTTAGCTGGACGTTGTTGTCGGCGTCGCAGACGCCGATCAGCGTGCAATGTTCATAGGCCATGACGCCTGCGGCGAAGGATTTCCCCGTCAGGCCCGGCTGCAGCAGCGTGTAGATCTCGCAGCCGTCGAAATCGAGCAGCTCGGAATAGACGGCGCTGAGGCCTGTCTGGCGGCTGGAATGTACGACGATGCGCGAAATCAGGTCGTCGGCCAGAACCAGCTGCAGCTCCGCACCGCCGACGATGCGGGCGACTTCGGCATTGCGCGAATCGCGCACTTCGGCGGCGATCTGGTAGGGCTTGGTGCGGCGGGCCGGGTCGTTGACCAGCGCCAGCACGGATTTGATCACCTGCGAATCGGCATCGTCGCCTTCCGGCGATAGGACGATGATCGAGCGGCAGGTGTGCGGATTGACGAGATTGAGGTCGTAGAGATCGGTCGGATCACCGCTGCGGCAGATGATCTTGGTGTTGCGCAGATCGCTGACCTTGGTCGCGATCTCGTCTTCCATCTCGACCTTGTCCTTGTTGGCCATGATAACGATGCGCGGCTTCTTGCGGCTGGTGTTGGCGATGACCAGTTCGGAAATCACGTCGAAGATCGACGGCGACCAGTTGAGGATGACGGTCTGGTCGGTTTCCAGCACCTGCGAGCGGCCCTTGCGCAGGTCGTCGAGCTTGCTTTCAAGACCGGAGCTCAAGACACCGATGAGGGCGGAGAAGACGAAAATGCCCGATATGGTCACGAACAGTGATACGCCGCGAAAACTCCAGCCGACATCGCCGCCCATCGTGCCGGCATCCATGGTGCGCATCAGCGATTCCCAGGCGCCTTCGATGAAGCTGACCGGCGAGCCGCCTTCCGGCGCGATGCCGGTCAGGGCGAGGAAGGCTCCGGCAATGATTATGACGATCAGCGAGATGACGGTCAGCCACCCGATCAGGGCGATCGGGCCGGCGGCCATGCTCTTGTCGAACTGATAGCGGGCTCTGGCCGCCCAACTGGCTTTGTTGCTCATCGTCATCCCCTGGCATCCCTCTGCCGTTCCGTCCTGCGATTGCAGCTATTCCCAATAAAATCAACAGAGTTGCACGGTTTTGACGGGGGATTGGACAAATTTGGTTTGGGCTCTGATGCAAGGATGTGACGGCAGATTGTCATTCGACTTTCCCCGTCAATGTCCTACTGTCGGCGCACCCTCACACGGAATCGCCCATGTCCCTCCGCCTTGCCACGTTCAACGTCGAAAATCTGATGAACCGGTTCGATTTCACCGGCTTTCGCAACCAGACCAAACAGGACCGGGTGTTGCGTCTTTTCGACATCCGCAGCGAGGCCGATTACCAGCGGCTGGAAGAGGCACGCACCATCGGGCACACGGACGACACGCGCCAGATGTCGGCCCTGGCGATCGCCGATTGCGATGCGGACATTCTCTGCCTCCAGGAGACCGACAACCTGCCGGCGCTTCATGCCTTCGAATACGGCTATCTGTTCAAGATGGTCGGCAATGGTTATCGGCAGAAATTCCTGATCGAGGGCAATGACAGCCGTGGGATCGATGTTGCCGTCTTGATGCGCGAGCAGACGCGTGACGGAGAGAAGATCGAATGCCTGGAGGTGAAAAGCCATGCCAGCGTCACCTATGGCGAACTCGGCCTGTTCGATACGTCGATTTCCGTGACCAACACGATCAACGACAAGGTGTTCCGGCGCGACTGCCTGGAGCTGGAACTCAGGATCGGCGGCAAACCGTTCGTGCTCTACGTCGTGCATTTCAAATCGATGGGGCCGGCCCGCGACGGGCTCGACGGACGGCTGGCGACCATGCCGGTGCGCAAGGCGGAGGCCGCAGCCGTGCGGCAGATCATCGAGACGCGTTTCGGCAAGGACGGAACGGCCAATGCCAATTTCGCCATCTGCGGCGACATGAACGACTATCAGGAAAAGGTCGACGTGCTCGGTGACCGGCGAATGGGTTACAGTTTTGTCGCCAGGCAGGAAGCGACGAGCGCGCTCGATGTTTTCAGCCACGACGGTTTTGCCGAGAATGTTCTGCGGCGCAGGCCGGAGCTCGATCGCTGGACGCTGTTTCATTCGCGCGGGCCGGAGGAGCGGCATCTCTGCCAGCTCGACTATATCTGGCTATCCAAGGCGCTGGCCGGCCGCAACCCGGCAGCGATCCCGGAGATCATCCGGGCCGGGCAGCCCTGGCGGACCATTTTCCCCAAGGGCCAGGAGGTGGAACGCTATCCGCGCATCGGCTGGGACCGGCCGAAAGCGTCGGATCACTGCCCGGTCGTCGTAGAGCTGGATCTCTAACATGACCTTCGTCAGCAACCGGGCCGACTGGCCGCCACCGCTCGAGGTGTTTGCCGTGACCGATATCGAGGTCGTGGTGGAACCGGGGCCGCATCCGTTTCATCGTGCCGAACAGGCTGCGGCGATGGAAAACTGGGAGCGGGAAGTGGCTGCCAATCCGGCGCTGTTCGACGGCGGCCTGGTGCTGCAGCGCGATGTGCGCATCAGCGGCGGCCGGGTGGAAACGCGCGCCCATGTCGTGCCGTTCTCGACGTTTCTCCTGTGGCGCAAGGACCGGCCGGAGGGCGCCTTCCATCTCTACGGCCTGCCGGTGATTGTCTCTTCCGACAACGCCGTGATCGCGATCCGCATGTCGGCGCACACGGCCAATGCCGGCAAGGTCTATTGCGCCGCCGGTTCTCTCGATGCGAGCGACGTCGTCGACGGCCGCTGCGATGTCGAAGCCAACATGGCGCGCGAAGTGCGCGAAGAGATCGGGTTTGACCTGTGGTCAGCCGGGTCAACCTCCGGGTTTTTCGGCGTCCAGACGCATGGGCTGATCGCCCTGTTCAAATTCTACCGGTTCGACGACACCGCCGAGGCGCTGGCCGCGCGCATTCGCGCTCACATGGTCACCGATCCGCACCGAGAGGTGGACGACGTCGTCATCATCCGACGTCCCGATCCGTCACTGCACCGCTATTCCGAGACGATGCCGCCGGTGCTGTCATGGTTCTTTGCCCATGAAACCTGAACGCGCCTTGCCGTTGTCCCGGCCGTCGTGCAGATTGCCGCTCTGAACAGGCATAAGGAATGACGATTTGGCCCGGCGCTTTGCCATCTACGATGTCTTCACACAGACGAAACTGGCGGGTAACCAGCTGGCCGTGGTGTTCGACGGTGACGGGCT
Source organism: Pararhizobium sp. (assembly GCA_030655075.1). Classification (GTDB taxonomy): domain Bacteria; phylum Pseudomonadota; class Alphaproteobacteria; order Rhizobiales; family Rhizobiaceae; genus JAURWE01. The sequence continues at coordinate 126,546 of JAURWE010000131.1, read as the reverse complement.
GAGCGACGCGGCAATGCAGGCGATCACCCGCGAGTTCAACCTGTCGGAAACGGTGTTCGTGCGCCCGCCGGAACAGGCGGCCCATGCGGCGCGCCTGCGCATTTTCACGCCCGGCCGGGAGCTGCCCTTTGCCGGGCATCCGACCGTCGGGGCGGCGATCGCGCTCGCCGAAGAGGCCGATGGCGACCCGCGCTCCAGCCTCGATCTCATGCATGTACTCGAAGAAAATGTCGGCCCTGTCCGGTGCGCCGTTCGGCTGCGGCCCGGGGAGGCGTCCTTTGCCGAATTCGACCTGCCGCGCACATCCGCCCGCCACGCCTGGAGCGTCGATCCGCAGCAGCTTTCCGATGCGCTCAGCCTCAACACCTCGCATATCGGCTTTGAAAACCACCGGCCGTCGGTCTGGAGCGCCGGCGTGCCCTTCGTCATGGTGCCGGTTCACGATCTCGGCGCGATCGGTGCGGTGGAGTTCGACAGCAGCCGCTGGGAGCAGATCGCACCGCTGGTGGAAGGGCATCTGGCCAGCGCCTATCTCTATTGCCGGGGCGGCGTCAATCATCATGCCAATTTCCATGCGCGCATGTTTGCGTCAGGCATGGGCATCGTCGAAGACCCCGCCACAGGTGCGGCCGTGGCGGCAATGTCGGGCGCCATCCACCATTTCGACGGGCTGACCGACGGGCACTATCCGATCCTGATCGAACAGGGTGTTGAAATGGGGCGGCCGTCGCTTATCCATCTGCATCTCGACGTGCGTGACGGCGGCATCTCGCGGGCGCGCATCGGCGGGCACGCCGTGCGCATCGCCACCGGATCGCTCGACGTCTGATCCCACGACATCCGTAACGCACGGCCGGAACGGAACCTTCCAGGCCAGCAACCGTTCATCCCTCGATCAATCAAAGCCGACGGATGCGCTGGTCTGCAAACCGTCGGATGACCATAAGGGAAACCACCATGCTCAAATTTCTTTCCAACGCCGGTCTGGCCGTCGTGCTCACAGCCAGCACGTTCACAACCATGGCGCCGCCTGCTTTCTCACAGGATCTCGAACTGCGCCTCGGTGACGACGTGATCATCGGCCGCCCGCGCAAGGACCGCGATCGCCCGCGTTTCAACGATGACGAAGACATGGGCCAGCGCCGCCCGCGCCGTGGCTGCGACCCGGATGATGCGCTTGATCTTGCACGCGACGCCGGTTTCCGCCGCGCCCGCATCGCCGGTGTCACGCCACGCCGCGTCATCGTTCAGGGCATGACGCGCGGTGGCCCTGACCGGATCACCTTCGCCAATGTCCGGGGCTGCCCGGAACTGTAAAACATGAACCAGGCGGGTGCTGCCGAGCGGCACCCGCCTTTTTTTGCGCGCGCCATATCAGCGTTTTAGGACGACGACGTCGGCTTGAGAGGCGGCGAGCTTCAGCCCCGCTGCTTCGCCCAGCACCAGGAAGCTGGCAAGGCTCTTGCCCTGCCGTTCGAATTCATCGGGATGGACCTCGATGACGGCGACCGAAACCTTGGCGAGAATGTCCACCTCAGCGGCGAAGACCGCATATTCCGCACCTTCGATGTCACTCACCAGCGCGAATGTCTCGGGCGATCCAAGGCGTTCATACAATGTCGCCAGGGTGATGGCCGGAACCTCGACGAGCCGCCCCGGACCGTCACCGGTATCGAGCGCATTTTCGTGCACATTCGCGGTAATGCGGAAGCGGGCGAAGGGTGCATCGTAAAAAACCGCCGCGTTGACCACCTCTGTGGCGCCCGTTTCGGCAGCGTGCGCCGCATTGGCCGTGCAGATGTCGATAAGGTCAGGATTTGCCTCGACGACGACGTGGCGCGCTGTCCGGCCAATCCGCGACCGCACCAGAGCCGACACGACGCCGAGCGATCCACCGAGTTCGATGACCGGCATTCCGTGCGGCAGATGGCTTGATATCATAGCCGCTTCATCGGCCTCATACCTGTTGCGCAGCAGAGCGTGGCGCACGCCGACGCCTGCGCGCTCCGGCACGGTGACCGTGCAGCCGTGATAGCTGTAGGTGTCGCCATGCTCAGCCGTGTGGCGGGCGAGACGGCGGCGGCGGAAGAAATCGCGGAAGGCATATTTAAGGGTCATAGGCCTGCTTCCCGCTCCTGCCGGACAAGGCCGGTGCGCGTGCCCTCGGCAACGGTGCGCAGCCAGTCGAGGTCGAGAACCTTCAACTCATCGGGTTCGAGATCGCGCTTGCCTTTGAACCATGCTTTTGCCCCGGTCAGGGCAGAGCCGTGCGGTTCGCCATAGTCGCCGAGGCCGAGCACGAAATCTCGAACGGTTTCACGCTCGATCCTGCCGGCGTTGTAGGTCGCGTGCATTCGGTTGATCGCCGAAATCAGATCCTCGATGTTCTTCAAAACCCAACTTTCCGCATTTGCGCCCGCCGTTCAACCCGGCCGCGCTTTCCAAGGTGCGGACACTAGATTTTTGGCGTGGTTTTGCAAGTACGCTGGCGGGTTATGTACAAAAAGCGTCAAGGCGTCAGCATTGGCGTGTCGCAAGCGCGATCAAGGGAGCGCTCGGCAGCAAGACTGCGGGCTCAGGCCCGTTGCGACACCGGGCGCTTCGTCTGCTGAGGTTCGTCCATCAGCGTCAACAGGTGCCTGTCACCCAGATTGAGAAGGGCCGCAGCAACTTCCTGTCGCGACCATCCGGCACCATGTGCCATGGCGGCGAGATTCTCGAAGGCGCTCTCCAGGGCATTTTCGCAGGCGATGTTGCGGTTGAGATACCGTTCAGATGGCAATGCTTCCTTGATGGCGGTCATAGGCGCAGCTCCGTTGGCACATTGAAAAGGTAGCGCAGCATCGTTTTCCCGCAAGTGGCGAAGATTTGTGATTGACGGCATTTCAGCGCTCTGTCCCCAATTTCATATATTACTAACATACAAGTCGGGGCGGGTCGAGGGGGGCGTGTACCTTTACCGGCACGCAACCGTCAGCCGGTCAAGCCACGGTTCCGGGCCGGAAAGCTGGATGAGGACCTTGAACCATTTCGACCCATGTCCAAAACCTGGCCCGCCGAGATCGCGCCATAATCAGTGTTGCAAGCGTCCTGATGGACAGCACACCAAGTGACGCGGGGCAGCAAACTGCGCACCGAAACGCCTTGATTTACAAGGCTTTTGGGGCTTCACGGAACTTGCATGGGAAAGAAAATGGTGGGTGATGTAGGGTTCGAACCTACGACCCGCTGATTAAGAGTCAGCTGCTCTACCAACTGAGCTAATCACCCACAGGACCGCTTAAGTGGTCTGGAGGGGCGTATAATGGGCTTCGTCCGGCTTGTCCAGTTGCTTTGCGAATTTTCTTTGGAAAACGTCTTTTGGTCAATGTTTTGGCCTTGGTTGTCGTGGCGGCCGTGGCGCGCATCTTTTGTGCCGGGCATCTTTTCTGTCCGATGTGGCCGATGCCTTGCCATGGTCCTTCAAAGCTGGGACACAGACGGGACAAACCGAGGACCTATGATGACGCTGCAGACTGACATCGCCACACCTGACGATATTCTCAAATTCTGGTTCGAGGAGCTGACGCCGGAGCAGTGGTTCAACTCGACGCCCGATCTCGACCGCATCACCCGCGAGCGTTTCCGCGCGACGCATCTTGCGCTGGCCGGCGAGATCGGCGGTGCCTGGCACATGTCGGGCGAAAGCCGGCTGGCGGCAATCATCGTCCTCGACCAGTTTCCCCGCAACATGTACCGGGCGACGCCGCTGGCCTTTGCCACCGACGGGCTGGCGCGGCGCGAGGCGGCGGCGGCGCTGGCGAACAGGGCCGACCTGGGCGTCGATGCCGCGCGGCGCTGCTTCTTCTATTTTCCGCTGGAGCATTCCGAAACGCTCGAGGACCAGACCCTGTCGGTGCAGCTGTTCACGGAGCTTGCGAATGCGGACTACCTGGATTACGCCATCCGGCACCGCGAGGTGATCGAACAATTCGGCCGCTTTCCCCACCGCAACCGTTTTCTCGGACGTGTCTCGACCAGTGCCGAGGAAGCCTATCTAGCCGAGCCGGGTTCCGGTTTCTGAGGCACCATTGCCCACGAAAGGTCTGTTCTTGCCTGTTTCGTTCCGGTTTTCCGCTGCCCTGTTCTCGCTGTTCCTGGTCCTTGCCGGCGGCCGCCCTGCCGCTGCGCAGGATCCGGCGCCATCCGTGGTGGTCAGCGATTCAGCCAGCGCCGTGGCGCAGAGCAGTGCCGACCTCGACAAGGCCAATGCCGAACTCGACCGGATTCGCGAGCAGGTCGAGGCGCATGGCGACGACGATCTTCGGCTTGTCGACCTGAAGGTGCAGGCGGAGGCTGCCAACCGCAGCATTCTGGCGATTTCCGTCGCCATCCGGCCGCGTCTGGATGACATCAAGGCGCGTCAGACCGAACTCGGCGATCCGCCGGCCGAAGGTGCGGCGCCCGAAGCCGATATCGTCGCTGAGGAGCGAAAGCGGTTGTCTGACGAGCGCAATGCGATCAACGCGCTGACGGCCGAGGCGGAAAACCTGTCCATCAAGGCCAACAAGCTCTCCAACATGATCACGGAAATCCGCCGCGAGCTGTTTTCCGGCACGCTCTTGAAGCGCACGGACGTCAATTCCAGCGTGCTGTCGGATGCAAGCGGTGCACTGGTGGCCGAGGCCGACGATCTGAAACGGACTCTGTCGAGCTGGATCCGCTTCGTCTGGAATTACAAGCGCGGCCAGCTGTTCGGGGCTGTCTTCCTGTCGCTTTGCGCAGCGCTGGTGTTTCTGTCGGGCAGCAACCGACTGTTTTCGCCGCTGATCCAGCGGCCGGCGCTCGAGGTGCGGCCGGATTATATCACCCGGTTGTCGGTGGCCTTCTGGTCGACGATGATCCCGACCAGCGCGGTGGCCGCCTTCCTCGGCTCGAGCTATTTCTTTCTCGACAATTTCAACGTGCTCAGGCCCGATATCGCGCCGATCGTGTCGCTGACGCTTGCCGTTACGGTGGCGCTGACCTTCGTCAGCCTGCTCGCCAACGCCGTTCTGGCGCCGAAGGAGGGGTCCTGGCGGCTGGTGAATGTGTCCAATCACGGCGCACGGCTGCTGGTTTTTGCCATCGTCGCCATGGCGCTGGCCAATGGGTTCGATTTCCTGTTCGGCGGCATCAGCGAGGCACTTGGTTCGCCGGTCGTGCTGACGGTCGCCAAAAGCTTCGTTGCATCGGTGCTGATCGGCCTCATTCTCGTGGCCATGGCTTTCATCCGGCCGGTGTTGAGCGAGGGTGAGGATCGCAGCGCCGCCGGCAGGCCCTGGCCGCGTCTGGTGCGCATGCTGTTCATCGCCACCGGCCTCGGCCTTTTCGCCGCCAGCCTGCTCGGCTATATCGGGCTGGCGCGCTTCGTCGGCACGCAGATCGTCATGACCGGCGCCATCGTCGTGACCATGTATATCGGCGTGCTCTCCGGCAAGGCAGTCTCCAAGCAGAATGCCTTTGCCGACACGATTTTTGGGCGCGGCCTCGAGAAACGTTTCGGCTTCGGCCAGGTGGCCCTCGACCAGGCCGGGCTTTTTGCCGGTCTTGGCATCTATGCGCTGCTGATCGTCTTCTTCATTCCGCTCATTCTGCTGCAATGGGGGTTCCAGATCGCCGATATCGAATCCTGGGCCTACCGGGTGTTCACGGAAATCAAGATCGGCAGCATTTCGATTTCTCTTGTAGCGATTTTCGGCGGCATTCTGTTGTTTGCCGCCGGCATGATCATCACCCGCTGGTTCCAGAAATGGCTCGACGGCAATGTCATGGCGCGCAGCCATGTCGATCCCGGGGTCCGCAACTCGGTCAAGACAGGCATCGGCTATCTCGGCGTCGGCATTGCCGGGCTGATCGGCATATCGGCGGCCGGGCTCGATCTGTCGAGTTTCGCGCTGGTGGCCGGCGCCCTGTCGCTCGGTGTCGGTTTCGGCCTGCAGAACATCGTCTCCAACTTCGTGTCGGGCCTGATCCTTCTGGTTGAGCGACCGTTCAAGGTCGGCGACTGGGTGGTGACCGGAACGACGGAAGGCTACGTCAAGCGCATCTCGGTGCGCGCCACCGAGATCGAGACCTTTCAACGCCAGTCGATCATGGTGCCGAATTCGCTGTTCATCAACGCCTCGGTCGGCAACTGGACGCACCGCAACAAGCTCGGCCGTGCCGATATTTCCGTTCATGTCGGCTATGACAGCGATCCGCGGCGGGTGATGGAAATCCTGCATGAGATCGCTGAAGAGCATCCGCTGGTTCTGCGCAATCCGGCGCCGATGGCGGTGTTCAACAGCTTTGGCGAAACGACCATGACGTTTGAGCTGCGCGTCTATCTCGCCGACCTCACCAATGCCGCCAGCGTGCGCAACGATATCCGGCTGTCGATTTTCGAGCGCTTCCGGGACGAGGGGCTCGGGGTTCTCTTCAAGCAGGCCGAAGCGCCGGTTTCCCTTGCGGGCGAGAGCCTGCCGGAACCGGGGACCGGAAAGCCGCTGCAGGGTGAAGGCTCGCCGCTGGAAACCAAAGAAGACACAGCCGACGGTGCTGTCCGGCCAAAGGCCCGCACGCCGCGCTGAGGCGCCGGACCTTTTCGTTCAGCCTGTATTCAGCCTCGCTCAAATAAAACACATGCAAATTCCGAAACAGCGGTTTACGCTGCCAGGGCTGATGGTTCAACGGGCTGGCTGGTGGCGGGGAACGCGGGTTCCCAGCACACGACGCCCCAACGAAGGGCGGCGCTGACAAGCGTCGAAGGGCGATGAAAACACTGCTGATTGCTGTTCTCCTGTCCGTCTTCTCCGCGCCTGCCGCCTTTGCGGTGGATGTCACCAACAAGGATGCCGCCGCGGCTGTTCTGGTCGTCGTCGAGGGCGAAAGCCGCATCGACGTGGCTGTCGATGCCGGTGCGACGGAAAACATCTGCCCGAGCGGCTGTTTCATCACGACGCCGAGCGGCGACCGTATCGGCCTGTCCGGCAACGAAACCATCGACATCGTCAACGGTTCGGCAGTGGTCAAGTAAGCGGCTGTCCGGGCTGGCGGGATGGCGGAATGGCGAAATTGTACCCGGACCCTGCTATTTCAGACTGTCATTAACCTGCGGGAAAACCTTTGGTCGCAAGATGATCGGGGGACCATTCAATTCTTGCAGGGGTACAATGTCATTTTTCGGTGTTTCCGGAATGTATTATTCCGGTGAATCGCTTCAGCAATACCGCATCGTGCTGGCAGAGGATTCCAATCTGTTTGCGGCGATGGTATCAAAGCGGCTGAAAGAGCTGCTGGATATCGACGTGATCGTCTGCCGCGACTACGAGGACCTGCAGTTCTCGGTCGAAAATGCGACATTTCCGGCCACGCTGGCGATTTCCAACGTCAACCTGCCCGGCGCCGAAAACGGCGAAGCCCTGAACTATCTGGTCGACATGAGCATTCCGACGATCGTCTTCACGGGGACGTTCCAAGAGAACACCCGCGCCCAGATTCTGGCCAAGGACATCGTCGATTACGTCATCAAGGACAGTGTCTTTGCCGTCGACATGCTGGCCGAAGCCGTCTGCCGGTTTCTCACCAACCAGCAGCATCACGTCCTGATCGTCGACGACAGCCCGACGGCGCGGGCGTTGCTGACGACGCAGCTCAAACGCTACAATTTCCGCACCAGTGCTGCCGACAGCGGCACGGCTGCACTGGAGCTTCTGAAACGGCACAGCGATATCGGCCTTGTCATCACCGACTACAACATGCCTGACATCGATGGTTTCGAGCTGACGCGGCGCATCCGCAGCAGTTACGGGCCGCATCAGCTGCGGGTCATCGGGGTTTCGTCCTCGACCGACCGGCTGCTGTCGGCGCGTTTCCTCAAGGCCGGCGGCAACGATTTCATGCTGCGGCCTTTCGTCAACGAGGAATTCTACTGCCGGGTCAACCAGAACCTCGACACGCTGACCAAGATCAGAACCCTGGTGACGAAGTCTGCCGCTCAATAAATCCGGCCCGCCAAGCGGGCTCAAAAAGCATGGGCTGCCCTGGAAACCGGGCGGTCCATCTTTGCGTGTGCTTTATAGTCGTTACAATCCGATGAACAATTTGTGCCACTTTATACCACTTTTACTAGCGAATTAACGGAATTGAAATTGCATTGATATCTGATGGGCAATGGGAGTTTCTTGCCTTGCTTTGCCGCGATGATCAGCTGTTTTTGATCCGCAGCTTTCATTGCAGATAATGGTATTTTTGCCAAATGGGGATTTGAACTGACGTGATGTTTCGCAATATGCAGCAACGGGTTAGGGGTTCCAACAAGCATGTCGGAAAGACCGTTTTGCTTGTTGAAGATTCCCGCACGTTTACAGCTGCTGTGAAAACCGGCCTTGAGACGCTGCTGGGCGTTTCGGTCGAGCATTGTTCGTCGCTGGCCGGATTGAAGGCGCTGGCCGAAACCGATCCGGCCCGGTTCTGCCTGGCGGTTATTGATCTTAATCTGCCCGATGCGCCCAATTGCCAGGCGCTTGACTATGTCATCGCCAAAGACATCCCGGCCATCGTGTTTACCGGCGCCTTCAACGACCGGACCCGGCTCGAAGTGCTGTCGCGCGACGTGCTGGCCTACGTTCCGAAACACCGGCCGAACGCCATCGATGCGTTGATCGCCTGCGTCGACCAGATTCTCGACAATGCGGCCACGCGTATCATGCTGGTCGAGAGCGATCCGGCGCTGAGGATCATGATTTCGGCCCTGTTGAGCCGCCACCAGTTTGCCGTCTCGGCCGTTGCGACCGCAGACGAGGCGCTGGCTTTGCTCGATTGTTCTGGCGATATCGATGTCGCGGTGGTCAATGCCGGCATGGACATGTCCGGCTTCGATCTTCTTCGCGATATCAGGATGCGGCACGGGGCGGAAAAGGTCCGGGTCATCGGCATGTCTGAAACCACCGACCGGATGACCGGTGCGGATTTTCTGGTGGCCGGCGGCGACGAGTTCATCCATCTGCCGTTCCTCAAGGAAGAGTTCATCACCCGCGTCACGCATGTGGCGTTGATCCAGCGGCGGATCCATGCGCTGCACAGGATTGCGGCGCTCGATTATCTGACGGACATTTTCAACCGCCGCCATTTCTTCGAGACCGGCCCGCGCATGGTCGAACAGTCGATGCGGCGCAACGCCCAGTCCTGTATCGCGATTTTCGACATCGATCATTTCAAGCGCCTGAACGACACCTACGGCCACGAGGTCGGCGATCTGGTGCTGAAGGCGGTTGCCAAGCGGATGAAGGCGCTGGTGGGCGACGACCACCTGCTGGCGCGTCTCGGCGGCGAAGAGTTCGGCGTGCTCTTCAACGGGCTCGACATTCAGGAAGGTTTCGATTTCTGCGAAAGGCTTCGTGTCGATATGGCCAATGCGAAGGTGATCGCCGACGATGAGGAACTGTCGATCACCATTTCCATCGGCCTTGCCGTCGTCAGCGGTGACGAGGCGTTCGACAACTATCTGAACGCTGCCGACCAGTTTCTCTACATGGCGAAACATGCCGGACGGAACCGGACATTTTCGGAAATATCGATGCTGCAGTCGATCGCGTCCTGAGCCTAAAGGCCGGGACCGCCAATCACCACACGCCAGATCTGCTTAAAAACACCAGCGGCCGTTAACGGGCGGTCTGGAGCGTCAGCTTGCGTTCGGCGCGCTCCTGCTGGGGCGAGCGATTGTAAAGTTCGCGGTAACACTTGGAGAAATGCGAGGCGGAGACGAAGCCGCAGGCGACGGCCACTTCGACCACCGGCATGGCCGACTGGACGAGCAGATGGCGGGCGCGGTCGAGGCGGATTTCCAGGTAGTAGCGGGCAGGGGAACGACCCATTTCCTGGCGGAACAGGCGCTCGATCTGGCGGCGCGACAGATCGGCGCTATCGGCGATTTCCAGAAGCGACAGCGGCTCCGACAGGTTGCTTTCCATCAGCTCGATGATCGACAGGACCTTGGAGTTCTGCACGCCGAGACGGGCGCGCAGCGGCAGGCGCTGGCGGTCGTGCGGACCGCGCACGCGGTCGGTCAGGGCCTGTTCGCAGACGCGGTTGACGAGGTTCTCGCCAAAATCCTGATCGATCAGGTTCAGCATCATGTCGAGCGAGGCGGTACCACCGGCGCAGGTGTAGATGTTGCTGTCGATTTCATAGAGGTCGGCATAAACCTCGGCCTGGGGGTAGGCCTCGGCAAAACCCGGCAGGTTTTCCCAGTGGATGGCGCAGCGCTTGCCCGTCAGAAGGCCGGCCGAGGCCAGCACATGGGCGCCCGTACAGAGGCTGCCGACCGAGACGCCGCGATTGTAGACTTCGCGCAGCCAGGCGTTGACGGACTTGTTGTAGAAATCCTCGACATAGATACCCGAACAGACCAGCACCATGGAGGGGCGGCTTTCGCCGCCGAGATACTTGCGCTCGTCGGCCAGCGACGAGTTGACCTCGATGCCGATGCCGCTCGACGACAGAACCTTCTGGCCGTCGGTCGAAGACAAGCGCCAGGTATAGGCCTCGTAGCCCAGCATACGGTTGGCGATACGAAGCGTTTCTATCGCCGCTGAAAACGGCAGCATGGAAAAGTTCGGGACGAGAAAGAAAACGAGTGAACGCTTTTTGGTCTGTGTCCTGTTGAGCATCTAAGGGTTCCATGCTTCGGAAGCATCATTTTTCGCGTGGAAAGCCCGCGACGGCTTGTTCAAATGCGACATTTGCATGGATGGCAGCGACTGTGAAGACCTAAATATTTGCCGGTACACCAATTCGTTCCGGCTGTTTTTATATGTATTTTTGCTAAAATAAAGAGCGTTTTGTTTGCGACATGGATTTTGCGCGGTGATCGGTGCTTTCCGATCCGCCCAACGGGCCGTTGCAGGGGTGTTTGCAAAGCCGTAGCGATACGGTAGGGGATTGCGCACCAAGAGGAGACGACTGTCATGGGCCTGCCTGAAGGATATAGCGACGTGCCGGACGGCAAGCTTGCCGCCATTGTCACCTGCCTGGAAATGTTTGCCCGCCCCGCCGTTCGCGACGAGGCGGCGCAGCCGGATCTGGAACTGCGTCATGTCAAGGATCCCGATCTCTCCTGGTACCGCGATCTCTATCTGCGCGTCGGCGGGCCGTGGCTCTGGGCCTCGTCGCTGACGCTTGCCGACCACAAGCTCGCAGCCGTGATCCAGGATCCCGGCGTCGAGGTCTGGGCGGCTTTCAAGGACGGCAAGGCGGAAGGGCTGATGCAGCTCGATTTTCGCACGCCCGGTCTCTGCGAGTTGCTCTATTTTGGGTTGACGGATGCCGTCATCGGCAAGGGCGCCGGGCGCTGGCTGATGAACCGGGCGATCGACCGGGCATGGTCGCAGCCGATCGGGCGCTTCTGGGTGCACACATGTTCGATCGATCATCCAGCGGCGCTGGCCTTCTACATCCGCTCCGGCTTCACGCCGTTCAAGCGGCAGGTGGAGATTTTCGACGATCCAAGGCTGCTGGGCGCACTGCCGCTGAGTGCCGGGCCGCATATTCCCGTCATCCCGCCGAAAGGCTGAGGTAAGCCATTAGCGCTATTTCCTGTTAACGACGGAAAAGAGTGCGTTATGTCTGCCTTGTTCGAAAAAGCCAAACAGCAAGCCGGCCGGGGCGATCACAAGATCGCGCTGGCGACGCTGCGGCGCCTGATGGAAAAGGAGCGCCGCCATGCGGAAGCGCCGATCCTGGCCGCCAACATCTTCGAGCAGACCGGCGAGCCCGAGCAGGCGGCCGAACATTATCTGAAGGCAGCAGCGCTTTCCTCGACCAAGAAGAAGGAACTCGGCTTTCGTGCCGCCTCGCTGTTTCTGGCGCTTCCCGATCCGGAGCGGGCGCTGCACGCCCTGATGCTGCTTCACCCCTTCATGCCTGACGATGTCCATGTGGTGCACGGCATTTGCAGCATTTTGCGGGAAGCCGGCCGCTACCGCGATGCCGAACCCTTTGCCCGCACGCTGGCGGGGCTTGCCGTCTCCTTCGACAATTTCATGAGCGCGGGCATCGTTCTCTCCGGCATTGGTGATTTCGAGGCGGCCTATCCGCTGTTGCAGAGCGCCTTTGCCGAAAAGCCGGCCGACCGGCTGGCGCAGTGCGAGCTGCTCTGGTGTGCCGGAAATCTCTGTGATTTTTCGCTGGCGGCGCCGTTGCAGGAACAGCTGATCCGGCTTTACGCCGCCGAAGGCTCCGAGATCGACGTCCGCGAGAATGCCTTCCGCTGCCTGATGTGGAGCGATGACGAGGTGCTGCTGGCGCGGGCGAGCCTGATGACGGCGCGCAGCGTGCTGGAGGGCGTGCCGCTCGGATCGCCGCCGCAGCCTCGCCGTATCGCGTCCGACGAACGCATCCGCGTCGGTTATATCTCCAGCGATTTTTACGACCATGCGACGATGGCGCTGATCGGCGGTGTTCTGGAGGCGCATGACCGGCAGCGCTTCGAGATATATGCTTTCTGCCATACGGACCCTGACAAGCGCTATGGACCGGTGCGAGCCCGGTTCGAGGCGAGCGTCGATCATCTTGTCGATATCGGCGCGCTGACGGACGATCAGGCCGCCGGTACGATCCGGGCGGCCGGGATCGATATTCTGGTCGATCTCAAGGGCTTTACCGAGGGTGCGCGGCTCGGCATCTTCAAGCGGCGGCCTGCCGCCATCCAGGTCTCCTACCTCGGCTTTCCCGGCAGCGTTGCCGGCGCCGGTATCGATTTTGCTTTGACCGATGCGGTGGTGACGCCGGAGACGAGCGCGCCATTCTTCGAGCAGACGCTGCTGCGGCTGCCCGACAGCTACCAGTGCAACGATTCCAAACGCGCCATTCCCGTGCGCTCGGGGACTCGGGCGGATCATGGCCTGCCGGACGAGGGCGTGGTGTTCTGTTCCTTCAATCACGCGGTCAAGATACGGCCACCGGTGTTTGCCGCATGGCTGGAGATCCTGAAGCGCGTGCCGGGCTCGGTGCTCTGGCTCGGCAATCTCAATCCCGGTGCGCGTCGCAATCTGACGGCCGCTGCCGTTGCCGCAGGGGTCGCGGCCGAGCGGCTTGTCTTCGCGCCGGTGCTGCCGATGGGCACGCATCTGGCCCGGCTGGGGCATGCGGACATCGCGCTCGATACGGCGCCCTGCAACGGCCATACGACCACCTCGGATGCGCTTTGGGCGGGCGTTCCCGTCGTGACGATGAAGGGGCGGAGTTTTGCCGGGCGGGTGAGCGAGAGCCTTGTGCGGGCGGGCGGTCTGGGTGATCTGGTGGCGGAGGATGGTGGTGATTTTATCAGACTTGCCTCTGCCATAGCCAGCGATCCGGCAGCACTTGCGTCTCTGAAGGCCCGGCTTGTGGTAGCGCGGGGCTCGGCGCCGCTGTTCGATACGGTTCGCATCACACGGGCGATCGAGGCGAAGTTTCTTGATGTCTACGAGGCATCCTTGAACGATGCGGCTGCCTGAGGGGCAGACAAACAAAAGGGCATTTTCAGGCCGCAAATCTGTTGCGATTGAAAATGCCCTTCAGCGGCGGCGTTTGCGGTTTGCGTCGTCTCTACAGTCACAGGGTCCGGCGAGTGGCTCGCCCGTCATCGTGCGGCATTGCCCGTCTTGATGCTGCCGGAGACCGGAAAGCCGATATCCTTAAGTGTTTCAAAGGGCAGTCCCGACATTGCACGCTCGTCCTGATAGCGCTTCCATGCCTGGGTCATGCCGGTGCGGAGCCGGCGCAGCTGCCGGACGAAGGAGGAGTGCCTTGGGGTTGATCTGTCGATGATGGTAGTCATTGTGAGGTTCCTTTCGAGGCTTGGGTTCTTCGAAAGGTCGCGACCTTGATTGCACTATGCTGGACGGCGACCTATCATTCAAACGAATATATTTGATGTTTCACATCAGAGTTTGTTGTGCTTGCCGTTGCGGACGCCGATGTCGTCGCGCAGGTAATCCGGCAGTTCGTCGATCTCCAGCTGACCACGGCGACGGACGGCGCGGGCGTGGCGCTCCTGCAGAAAAGCCTGACCGCGATCGATGATCGGAGCGAAGGCGTGGGCGACGCTGAAGGCAAAGCCCCGGGCCGAAATGCGTGCGGCAAAGCCGTTTTCCTTAGTTTCGTAAGACATGATGTTCTCCTTTCTTGAACTGTTATCCTGTCTGCATATTGACTATGCGCGCCGGGTGATGTTCAATCAAACGAAATGAAGTGACCTTAAGCATCAGAAAAATTGACAGAGGTTATTGCGATGAACATGATCTTCCGGCAGGCGCTGCCGCTTCTTGAAATGGACCTGCTGCGCACTTTCGTGGCGATTGCCGAGACCGGCAATTTCACCTCGGCGGCCGATGTGGTCTACCGCACGCCCTCGGCGGTCTCGATGCAGATCAAGAAGCTGGAAGAGATGCTCCGCTGCACGCTGTTCCTGCGCGATGCCCGTTCGGTGTCGCTGACGCCGCAGGGCGAGGTGCTGCTCGGCTATGCCCGCCGGATGATCGCGCTCAACAACGAGACGGTGTCGCGCTTCCTGCTGCCGGATATGAACGGCGTCGTGCGCGTCGGCGCGCCCGAGGATATCGGCGAGCGGATTTTGCCGGAGGTCCTCAAGCAGTTTTCCGAAGCCTATCCGCATGTCATCGTCGATGTCTGCATCGGCAATAGCGGGCAGTTGCGCAAACGCGTCGACGAGCAACGCATGGATATCGCCATCTACAATTCCTTCACCAACGAGGTCGGCCGCAATGGTGAGATTCTTCTGACCGAGCAACTGGTCTGGGCCGGGACGAAATGCGGCACTGCCCATACGCGTGATCCGCTGCCTGTGTCGCTGTGGGAAGAGGGCTGCTCCTGGCGCGCCGGCGCCGTCGAGGCGCTGACCAGGGCGGGGCGCCAGTATCGTGTGGCTTTCCTCAGCGAACACACGACCGGCCAGAAGGCGGCTGTGCTTGCCGATCTGGCGGTGGCGCCGCTGCCGAAATACCTGATCCGTGGCGATCTTGTGGCGCTGGGCGAACATGATGGGTTGCCGACGCTGGATGGCTACAATATCGGCCTGCAGGTCGTCAGCGGTGCATCTGCGCCGGTTCTGGCCGTGGCGGACTATGTGCGCGCAGCGTTCATCGCATTGAAGCAGAACTAAACGGCACTGGCCGCCTTTTTGAGCCAGCGCAGCACGCGCATTTCATCCTCCGACATCCATTCAGCCGCCTTGGCCGTGCTTCTGCGGCTGCGGGCGAGGTCTGCCAAGTCGCCGCTTTCGAAATGCTCGAAGACAAGCGGGTGGATGTAGGACGAGCGGCAGACGGCCCGGGTGTTGACGAGGCGCTTGGCGACCGTGTCGACGGCGCTGTTGATAAGGCGTGCGGCCTCGCGTTTGCTGGGGGCCGGTTCCAGTGCGGCAAGGGCCGTCGCCGCCATGGTCGTGGCGCCCCAGGTGCGGAACTGACGGGAGCTGAACGTATCTCCGGCCGCCTCTCTGATATAGGCGTTGACGTCCTGGGAGCGGATTGGGTGGCGTTTGCCGTCTTCATCCAGATACTGGAACAGTTGCTGGCCCGGCAGTTCCTGCAGGGTGCGGATGGCGCGGGTGATGCGGCGGTCGTCGTGGCTCAGCTTCCACTCCTTGCCGGATTTTCCCTTGAACTGGAAATTGACTGTCGAGCCGTCGATCTTCACATGTTTGTTGCGCAGTGTCGTCAAGCCGTAGGAGCCGTTCTCCTCGGCGTAGGTGGCATTGCCGACACGGATGAAGAGATTGTCGAGCAGCCAGACGACCGTGGCCAGCGCCTTGTCCATGCCGGGATTGCGGCGCCTGAGATCAGCGTCGACCCTCTCGCGGATTTTCGGCAGACTGGCGGCAAACTGCGGCAGCAGTGCGAACTTAGCCTTGCCGCGCTCCTCCGACCAGCCCGGATGGTAACGGTACTGCTTGCGGCCGCGCGCGTCGCGGCCGGTCGCCTGCAGATGGGTGTTGGGATCGGCGGAAATCAGCACATCGGTATAGGCCGGCGGTATCGCCAGAGCTACGATGCGATCCAGCTCGGCCCGGTCGGTGATGCGGCGGCCGTCCGCATCGTGGTAGAGAAATCCGCGTTTCCCCGGTTTGCGGCTGATGCCGCCCTCTAGGTTCTTTGCATAGGTGAGTTCGCTGAGAGCGGACTGGCCGGCGTCATGTCGGGGAAGCGTTCCATGCATCGCGATGTTCCGTGATGTGAGAGACTTTTTTCACAGTCACGATGAACGTTGATATCTGCTCTTGGTTCCGGGGCAGGTGCCCCGGATGCGGGTCAATCGCGGCTGCGCCGTCTGCGGCGTCCGCCACCGTCGCCGCTGCCGTCATCGGCTGGCGCCTTGCGCTCGGGCAGCGTCACCACGGCGGAGAGTTTCGGGAAGGTATCGACCTTGTTCGGCAGCGCCATGGCGTAGACGAAGTGCTCCTGGAATTTCGGCTCCAGCGCCGTCTCTATCTTCTCGATGCGGTTGACCGTCTGCTCGATCTCGCGGCGGTGGCCGCGGTTGAGCAGCGCCATCAGCGCGCCGGTGCCGGCCGCATTGCCGACGGCCTTGACCTCGGAAAGATCGCAGTCGGGGATCAGGCCGAGCACCATGGCGTATTTCGGATCGATGAACGAGCCGAAGGCGCCGGCAAAGCGGATCGTGTCGACATGCTCGATCTCGAGCTTTTCCATCAAGAGCTTGATGCCGGCATAAAGAGCGGCTTTGGCGAGCTGGATGGCGCGCACATCGTTCTGGGTGACGGTGATACGCTGTTCGCCATCGTGCAGCAGGTAGGAAAAGGTGCGGCCTGTCTGCAGGATGCGCGGGCTTTTTTCCGCCATGCCGCCATCGACGACGCCGTCTTCGGAGATGATGCCGGCCAGATACATTTCGGCGACGACCTCGATGATCGCCGAGCCGCAGATGCCTGTGACACCAACGGAAGCGGCGTCTTCGGCAAAGCCATCCTCGTCCGACCATTTTTCAACGCCGATGACGCGGAATTTCGGCTCCAGCGTCACGGGATCGATACGCACACGCTCGATGGCGCCGGGCGCGGCGCGCTGGCCAGAGGAAATTTCGGCACCCTCGAAGGCCGGGCCGGTGGGGGACGAAGCCGCGACCACGCGCTGGCGGTTGCCAAGGACGATTTCGGCATTGGTGCCGACATCGACCAGCAGCATCATCTTGTCCTGCCGGTAGGGCCCTTCAGCAAGGGTCGCGCCGGCGGCATCGGCACCGACATGGCCGGCGATGCAGGGAAGCATGTAGAGGCGCGCACCGCGATTGACGTCGATGTCGATCTCGTGAGCCCAGAACTGCAGCGCGCCGGAGACGGCCAGCGCGAACGGCGCCTGGCCGAGTTCGGTCGGGTCGATGCCGAGAAACAGGTGGTGCATGATCGGGTTGCCGACGAAGACCATGTCGAGAATGTCGTGGCGGTCGACCTGGCCCTCGTCGCAGACCTTGCCGATCAGAACGTTGATGGCTTCGCGCACGGCCTTGGTCATGGCCTCGCGGCCGTCCGGGTTCATCATCACATAGGAAACGCGGCTCATCAGGTCTTCGCCGAAGCGGATCTGCGGGTTGGACGTGCCGGACGAGGCAACGATGCGGCCCGAGAGCAGCGAGACGAGATGCATGGCGATGGTGGTCGAGCCGATATCGCAGGCGATGCCATAGGCCTCGTTCTTCAGGCCGGGATAGAGCGCCACGATGAAGGGGCGGGACGAATCCATGTCGCGGTGGATGGCGGCGGTAACGCCCCAGTTGCCCTTGCGCAGGATGCCCTGGATCTGCGGAATGAGATGCGGCGCGATCAGCAGGTCTTTCCAGCCCCAGTCCTTCTCAAGCATGACTTTCAGGCGGTCGAGATCGCCGAGCGGCTTGTGCATGTCGGGCTCGTCGACCTCGACATAACACAGCTGGATGGCGGCATTGCGCTCGATGACGCGGTCGGTCGCGGCCTTGCGGATGGTCTGCGCGTTGATGACCGTATCCTGTGGCACGTCGATGACGAGATCGCCGAGAATGTGAGCCGAGCAGGAGAGGCGGCGGCCGTCGGGCAGGTCGCGCACCGAGGCATAGCGCTGCTCCTTGGGCCCGATCGGCGAGATATGGTCGTTGGAGGAGACGATCTTGTGCTTGGCGAAATTGCCTTCCTGCACGGTGATCTGACAGCGGCCACAGGTGGCGCGCCCGCCGCAGACGCTCTCGACATAGACGCCGAGCTGGCGCGCGGCATCCAGCACCGGCGTGCCGACCGGAAAACGGCCGCGCTTGCCGGATGGCATGAACAGGACGAGGGGATCGGTTTTGCTGTCTGCCACGGCCACGACGTCGTTCCTGTCTTGCATGTTCATAGGCGCACGTTCATTTCTATTTTGTCAGCCTCGATGCGTTGGCACGCACGCGCTTGACATAGGGCTCGATGGTCGCCGAGGCCACGCGGCCGGCGGCACCTTCGAGCATTCCGCATTTTCCTGATGCCATGGCTGCAGATGCACCCATGCCCTCGCTCAGCATTGCCTGCCCCATGGCTTCGAAGCTTTCAGCAACGGCTGCAAACTTTTCAGAGATCATCCGGGTCATTTCGCGGGGGTCCTGAAGGCCACCCGTCATCGCCGACATCGTCATGGTCTGCATGCGGGCCGAGGCGACTGCAGGCGCCTGGAACCACAGGACAGACATTTCTTCCATCAGCTTCGTATTGAAAAACATGCTTCTCTTTCCAGGCGGACGGACCGCCCTGTTTTGCGCGTGCTTTGGCCGGATTATTCCGGCCGGGCGCGGCCTGCACGTCCGCCGCGGCGGCCGCTCGAGGCGCCGGGCGTTGCGGTCGAGGCGACGGCTGCGCCGCCTTCGGCCGGCTTGTGATCGCGGTAGCTCATGATCCAGTTGCCGCAGTTCGGATCGGTTCCGTTCAGCACGTTGGCAGCGCGTACGGCTTCCATTTCCTGCGGACGGCAGGGGTTCATGATCGCCGACGTCATGCCGGCGCCGATGACCATGGGGATGAAGCCGGCATTGATGCCGTGGCGGTGCGGCAGGCCGAAGGAGATGTTGGACAGGCCGCAGGTGGTGTTGACCTTGAGCTCGTTGCGCAGGCGGTAGAGCAGCGCGAACACCTGGCGGCCGGCATCGCCCAAGGCACCGATCGGCATGACCAGGGGATCGACGACGATGTCATGCGGCTTGATGCCGTAATCCATGGCGCGCTCGACGATCTTCTTGGCGACGGCAAAACGCACGTCCGGGTCCATCGAAATGCCGGTCTCGTCGTTGGAGATGGCGACGACCGGAACGTCGTATTTCTTGCAGAGCGGCAGGATGGCCTCAAGCTTTTCTTCCTCGCCCGTGACCGAGTTGACCAGCGGACGGCCCTTGGCGACCTTCAGCGCCGCCTCGATGGCGGCGGTGACGGATGAATCGATCGACAGCGGCACGTCGACCAGCCCTTGAACGATTTCCATCGTCTGGACGAGCAGGCCCGGCTCGGTTTCGTTCGGGTTGACGGAGGTGACGCCCGCATTGACGTCGAGCATGGTGGCGCCGGCGGCGACCTGTTCCAGCGCATCCCGGATGACCGTGTCGAAATTGCCGACGATCATTTCCGCTGCCAGCTTCTTGCGGCCGGTCGGGTTGATGCGCTCGCCGATGACGCAGAACGGCTGGTCGAAGCCGATGATAATTTCGCGGGTGGCGGATGCGACGATGGTGCGGGTCATGAAGGTTCCTCTGGGCCTAGGGGATACGGAATGGTGTCTATCGTGCCGGGGTGCCGGTTACAAGGCGGGTTGAAGCGGGCGATGCTGGCCGCCCTGCTTGAATTCAGTGGGTTTTCGGCGGCGGATGCTGGGCGGCGGCACCGGCCATCTGCTGCTGGTTCTCTTCCTCGCGGCCACGCACCTGATCCATGCGCTGGGCGATTTCGAGATCGCTGCGGTTGGCTTCGCGGTGCCAGGGGCGGCGGCCCTTCAGAACGCCGGATTCATGCACGATCTCCGCCACATATTCTTCCTGGCGGTAGGCCATGACGTGAACGCCGGACACACCCTTGATCTCCTTCACCTCGTTGATGATGTCGATGCAGAGCTGCTTGCCTTCCTTCTTCTGGTCCTGCGCGCCTTCGAGCCGCTTGATGACGGCGTCGGGAATGTGGATGCCCGGCACGTTGTTGCGAATCCAGTTGGCGGTCTTGGCGGACGCCATCGGGCCGACGCCGACGAGGATGAAGCATTTTTCATCGAGACCGAGATCGCGGACCTTGTCCATGTAGGCGCGAAACATCGGGATATCGAAGCAATACTGGCTCTGGACGAACTGGGCACCGGCCTCGATCTTCTTGGCCAGCCGGTAGGGGCGGAAATCATAGGGCGGCGCAAAGGGGTTGATGGCGGCGCCGAGAAACACCTGCGGTGCTGTCGTCAGCTTGCGGCCGGAGAGGAACTTCTTGTTGTCGCGCATGGTGCGCACGGTTTCGAGCAGCGACATGCAGTCGAGATCGAAAACCGGCTTGGCGCCGGGCTGGTCGCCGGCCTGCACGCCGTCGCCGGTCAGGCACATAATGTTGGCCACACCCATGGCGGCGGCACCGAGCACGTCGCCCTGAATGGCAATGCGGTTCTTGTCGCGGCAGGCGATCTGCATGATCGGCGCATAGCCCATGCGCGTCAGCAGCGCACAGATGCCGACCGAGGACATGTGGCAGTTGGCGCCGGATGCATCGACCGCGTTGATGCCGTCGACCCAGCCGTCGAAAATCCGGGCACGCTCGAAGACGTCGTGCGGATCGGCGCTATCGGGCGGGTTGAGTTCAGCGGTAACAGCGAATTCGCCGCGGCGCAGGACACGCTCCAGGCGGCCGAGCGAAGAATGGCCCGGCAGCGGATCGAGCGGCAGGTGCACGCCCAGCGGATTTTCGTCGATGTGGGACATCAGGCGTCTTTCTTTGCAGCGTCGCGGGCAGCCGCCGCTTCGGCGGTGACGCGCAGCCAGGACGAGGTTTCGCGCAGGGACTGGTTCACCGGCTTCTGCACTTTGAGGATCGCCTGGTTGTCGACCATGTTCTGCGAACCCTTCCAGGCCTGCACCCAGACGCAGGGCATATCGGGCTCGACCTCGCAATTGCCGTTGGCGCGTACGCCGCCGCAGGGGCCGTTGCGCAGCTGCTTCGGGCAGTTCATCGGGCAGGACATGCCTGTCGAGGACAGCGCGCACTGGCCGCACATGCGACAGTCGAACAGCAGGCCCTTGACGTTGCGCTCCAGGAAGGTGATCGGGCGTTCAACGCGGCTATAGCCGATAGCCTTCCACAGCGGATGCAGCAGCAGAAACATGTCGGCGAAACGGTGGTAGAACCATTCGAGGAAGCGCGAGTGGCGCACGGCCCAGAGCCGGATCGTGTAGCTGCGGCGGGCGCGGCGGTTCGGCGAGACACCGGCCGGCGTAAAGGCGCCGGCGGCGGCCTTCTTGGCCGGGGCTGCATTGCCGGGCTTTGCGGCCTCGGGCGTGGCGACGAGCGGTGCGTCAGCCATTGTCCTTGCCTCCGGACTTGACCAGCGCCACCAGCCGGTCGCGATCATAGGCCTCTTCGAGTTCGGCTGCGGCCTTGTCGGCTTCGGCTTCGAGATCGTCCGAAACCGGGGTCGGATCGGCCTTGCGCCATTCGGCGAGATAATCGCCGGATTCGGCGGCACCGGTGCGCATGGCCGCCATGTCGATCGCCTCGGTGAAGCGCAGCGACAGTTCACGCTTGGCGGTCTTGCGGCCCTGCTTGATGATGACCTGGGCGGGTATGTCGCGCCAAAAGACGATAATCCGGTCTGCCATGAAATGCTGTCTCCTCTAAACCCGACAATGCGCATGTCGCGCCCATGTGGCTCACCTTGCCACGACGCGCGCCGTGTTTAAAAGCGACGTTGCCGCGTGAGGAAAAAGATATCTACCAGATATGCCGGAAAACGCCGTTCCACAGCCAGGTCCAGAGCGGCGGATGATACCACTGTTGCGACGAACCGGAGGTTTTTACAGGACTTAGCGTGCCGTTCAAGGCGTCGGAGATAGCCTGGACGGCGATCCCGGTCGATGCCGCCGTTTGCAGCAGCGGGTAGGTCAGCATCGTGTCGCTTTTGGACGGCGTCATGCGTGACTGGTAGAGAACGTCACCCGTATCGACGCCGGGATCGACCAGATGCACCGTGGCGCCGAAATTGGCCGCGTCGTCGTTCACAAGCGCCCAGTAGCCGCCCATCAGACCACGATATTGCGGGTTGATGCCGGCGTGGAAGTTGATGACCGGGCAGGGCATGGCTGCCAGCGTATTGACCTTCAGCATGCGGCAGCTGATCAGGAAAACGACATCTGGCGCCAGCGCCGTGATCGTCTGGACGGCCGGCAGGTCGTTGATCGAATGGATTTTGACGACAGGAATTGTGGGGTCTGTCGCTGCCGACAGGCCATGGTCCCGGATGATTTCTCCGGCGCGTCTGGCCGCGAAACGTTTGCCGAATTTCGAAAACGTCATGGTGGCGAACTGGCCGGCCGTCTGGATGATCCCCAGCCTGCGCATGCGGCGCTTCAGGAAGACCGCCCTGGATTCGGGATCTTCGAGCAGGACGGTGAGATTGGAAAACTGCGCTTTCAGGGCGTTGATCATCACCTGCGGGTTCTGCCCGCCGGCTGTGACGACGACGACGTGGCCTGAATGGCGTTCTCGGTTCATGCGGCGGGTCCGGATCAAATGATGAGTGTCAGCAGCGTGCCGGCGGCGGCAACGACGGCTGCGGCGACCACGAGCGAGCCAAGCGCGATGACGATCCCGGCCAGCAGGCTGGCGCCGTCGCGCTCGGTCAGAGCAAAGCCAATGATAGCAAGCGAAAAGGCCGGCAGCCAGTTGCCGAAGGGGATCGGCAGAAAGACCACCGTGGCCAGGACGAGAGCGAGAAAGCCGAGCAGCCGTTCGGCCAGCCGGTTGCGGATGAACCAGAACCTTGGCTTCACCAGGGTCTCGGCGCGTTTCAGCCAGGGCGTGATGCGCGTGACGATCAGCGCGAAGGAGGCGGTCTCGAAGGCATGGTTGCCAATCCTTGCCGGCAGCCAGATCGTCGTGCTGCGGGAGGTCATCATCTGCCAGGCGATGAACACCAGCGGCAGGCCGAGAATGACGGTGGCGCCAGGCGGCAGCGGAATGAGATTGGGAAGGGCGAAGACGACCAGAAAGGCACCAAAGGAGCGATCCTTCATAGCCTCGGCGATCTCATTGACGGTGATTTTCGGCCCGGCCGCCAGCGCCAGATCACGCAGCAATTCCGACAGGTGGCGCGGACGCTGTTTCTCCACAGCCGGTTCGGCATTGAGATCTGTGATGGCGAAATCTGTCATGGACCGGCCTTTTAGGGTTCTTGATTGACCCCATTCTGCTACAGGGCGCTTATCAAGCCCTTAAGGCGTGCCGGTTCTGTGGTTGCAAAAGCCGCAACAGGCCCAATCACATTTTTCCGGTCCCGGCATTGACGATTTCACTGGCGAGATCGCCGTAGCCGGTGAAGCGGTATTCGTACTCAAGTCCGAGAAATTCGGCGGCGGCCAGCGCTTTTTTCTGCAGGTCCGGGTCTTCGGCCTGCGAGAAATAGATCAGCTTGGTATAGTGGCCGAAATACATGTCGCGCAGTTCCGGATGGCGGTCGAGGCCGAGCGGTTCGACGACGAAGGCCTCGAACTGGCGGGCGAGAAAATCGGTGAGGAAGAAGGCGGTGAGGTCTTCGCTCCAGCGGGCGTCGAACGCTTCGTTGCCGGCGAAGAAGGAATAACAGTGCGGTCCGGGAATACGTCGGACATTCTGCCGTTCGCAGAGCCTGTCGAGCATGCCGCCTGTGCCGCAATCGGCGTAGGCGATGTAGATCTTTTCGGCACCCTCTGCCCTCAGCCGGACGATTTCCGCCTCGAGGCCGGGCACGATCTTGTCTGGCGTGTTGTGCCAGATGGCGGGAAGACAGGTGAGCGCGATATGGGGCAGGCGGGAGGTCTGGCAGATGGCGAGGATTTCGCGGGCAATGGCGCCGCAGGCAATCACGTGAACCTTGTCCGGCACGTGAACCTTTTCCGGGTTCGCGCGTTCTGCGTCCGGTGGTGAATTTCGCATCACATTTTTACCCAGAGCCACGATAAAGGAATCCCGTCATGAACCCGAAGATTTTTGCGAAGGCCGTCATCGTTGTCGCCGCGCTTGCAGCCCTCAGCGCCTGTGGCAATACCATCCGTGGCGTCGGCCGCGATGCCGCCAACACCGTCAATGCGACGCAGGACGCTGGCCGTTCCGTCGCCAATTCCGCAAACTGATATTGGTATGAAGACCGGTCGGGGCAAATGCTCCGGCCGGTCTTTTTTTATGTCGATCAGGCCGACATCTGATTGTGCTTGCGCTTCATGAAGTCCTTGGCGGTTTCGACGGCCACGGCCGCATCGCGGCAATAGGCATCGGCGCCAACGGCCTTGCCGAACTCTTCGTTGAGCGGCGCGCCACCAACGAGAATGACATAGTCGTCGCGCATACCCTTTTCCTTCATCGTGTCGATCACGACCTTCATGTAGGGCATGGTCGTCGTCAGAAGGGCGGACATGCCGAGGATGTCGGGCTGTTCGCGTTCGATGGCTTCGAGATAGTTCTCGACCGGGTTGTTGATGCCGAGGTCGATGACGTCGAAGCCGGCCCCTTCCATCATCATGCCGACGAGGTTCTTGCCGATGTCGTGAATGTCGCCCTTGACGGTGCCGATGACCATCTTGCCCTGCTTCGGCGCGCCGGTGGCGGCGAGCAGCGGACGCAGGATGAACATGCCGGCCTTCATGGCGTTGGCCGACAGCAGAACTTCCGGAACGAAGAGGATGCCGTCGCGGAAATCGACGCCGACGATGCGCATGCCTTCGACAAGCGCCTGGGTCAGGATGTCGTAAGGCACCCAGCCGCGCGCCAGCAGAATGTTGGTTGCGTCTTCGATTTCTTCCTTCAGTCCATCGTAAAGGTCGTCGTGCATCTGTTGCACAAGCTCTTCGTCGGAGAGATCTTCCAGAATGATGTCGTCGTCGGCCATGATGGTTTCCTCGGTTCCTGCGGCGGATCAAACATGGTCCCGCCAATGCGCATCTGTCAATAAAGCTTTGCCACGGCTGAGCGTCGTCGCGTGTCGTCCATGGCGGTGGCAAGGCGCCTCCCGGCATTGCTCCGTCCGCCACGTTAGTCCCGTTGCGGCGGAAAACCCTTTTCGAAAGCGACGCTGCATGCGATGAAAAACGACGACCGCAGATGCTTGCCTCTTTCTAGCCGAAGGTGTTTAACAAAAACAACAGATTATCGCCACTGGTTTGCTTGGCCCAACGGCAATTCGTGCCCGTTTGCGGGTGCCGGCTCCGGCCTTAAAAAGCGCGTGGGTCAGCCGGTGTCCGACCTGCGCCACTTGGTGGCGCATAAAGAACCGCCCAGACTTGGCCTGTTGGTAGCATGGTTGCGAATGACAAGTGCAGCGATTGCACGGGAGCGAGGATTGACCGATATGACCGATATTGTTGAACAGACCGAAGGCGAAACCGGCGGCCGCCGGTCGCGCGGCGAAGGCCGGGGTGCTGCTGCCCGCCGTGCCTCGCGCACCGGTGGCGGTCCCGGCCCATCGTTGCCCTTCATCACCCGCAAGATCAAGGAATACGAGGTTCTCGACGAAGAGGGCCTGGCGCTGATCGAGCGCAACGCCGATCTGATCCTTGAAGAAATCGGCATCGAGTTTCGCGAAGACCCGGAAGCGCTTGAGCTGTGGCGCCAGGCCGGCGCCGATGTGCGCGGCGAACGCGTGCATTTCCCCAAGGGCCTGTGCCGCGAGCTTCTGAAGACCGCGCCGTCGAGCTTCACCTGGCATGCCCGCAACCCGGAACGCAACGTCACGATCGGCGGCAAGGCCACCTGTTTCGCACCGGTCTACGGACCTCCCTTCGTGCGCGACCTTGAAGGCGTTCGCCGTTATGCGACGATCGAGGATTTCCGCAATTTCGTGAAGCTCGCCTATATGGCGCCGTCGATCCATTCGTCGGGCGGCACGGTCTGCGAGCCGGTCGATGTGCCGGTCAACAAGCGCCATCTCGACATGGTCTACAGCCACATAAAATATTCCGACAAGCCATTCATGGGCTCGGTGACGGCGCCCGAGCGCGCTGAAGACACGATCGCCATGGCCAAGCTGGTGTTCGGCGACGAGTTCGTCGAGAACAATTGCGTGACGCTCAACCTGATCAATGCCAACTCACCGATGGTCTTCGACGAAACCATGGTCGGCGCGCTGAAGGTCTATGCCCGCCACAACCAGGCCTGTGTCGTTTCGCCGTTCATCCTGTCGGGCGCCATGAGCCCGGTCACGGTTGCCGGTACGCTGACGCAGATTCTGGCCGAAGTTCTGGCCGGTGCCGCCTTCACGCAGCTGATCCGCAAGGGTGCGCCGGTGCTGTTTGGCACGTTCGCCGCCTCGATCTCGATGCAGTCGGGCGCGCCGACCTTCGGTTCGCCGGAGCCGTCGCTGGTCTCCTACGGCGCCGCCCAGCTTGCCCGCCGCCTCGGCATTCCGTTCCGCACCGGCGGTTCGCTCTGCGGCTCGAAGGTTCCCGATGCGCAGGCAGCCCACGAATCGGCCAACACGATCAACATGACGCTCTTGGCCGGCACGAATTTCGTGTTGCATGCGGCCGGCTGGCTCGAAGGCGGTCTCGTTTCGTCCTATGAGAAGTTCATGATCGACCAGGATCAGCTCGGCATGATGCAGAAGCTGGCCCAGGGCATCGATCTGTCCGAAGACGCGCAGGCGCTCGACGCCATCCGCGAAGTCGGTCCCGGCAGCCATTATCTGGGCTGCGCGCACACGCAGGCGCATTTCCAGACGGCCTTCTACCGCTCGGCACTGGCCGACAACAACTCCTACGAACAGTGGGAAATCGAAGGGGAAAAGCGCATCGAGCAGCGGGCCAATGCACTCGCCCGCAGTTGGCTCGAGCTTTACGAAGCACCTTACCTCGACCCGGCCATCGACGATGCGCTGAAGAGCTACATCGCCACCAAGAAGGATTCGATGCCCGACGCCTTCACTTGAAGCGAGCCCGAAAACGCCAGGGAGCAAGGCGGTGCAACGCAGGTAGCAGACCTCATTCAGAAAGAGGTCTGGCGCCCGCACTATAACAAGTTTTACGGACCGAAGCCGAAATGACGGACGGGTCCGTGCTGTTGCAAGATGTCCGTGCGGCCCTCCAGCCGCACGGACTTTTTTTGCGCGGTACCGTGAATTTCGCGGCGGAGGAGCTGGCGCCGGCGCTGGCCACGGGTGAGGCGGCGAAGAGCATCATCCTCATCGGCCATGCGGGCAGCTCGATCTGGCCGGCCTTCGAGCGCTGGCGGCGGACGAATGCGGAGGCTACCCATCCACTCGACACTTGGTCGAAAGCCGTCATCCGGCCCGTGGCGGCGGTATTCGGCGCGACAGCCTTCTTTCCGTCCGATCCACCCTGGCAGCCGTTCCAGCGCTGGGCGATGCGGGCAGAAGGCTTGCAGCCGTCACCTTTAGGCATTTTTATTCATCCCGAATACGGCCTCTGGCACGGCTATCTCGGCGCACTCGCCTTCGATCAGCCGCTGCCGCAGACCGGGTCTGCCCCTGCTGCTCATCCCTGCGATCTCTGTCGTGACAAGCCCTGTCTTACGGCCTGTCCCGTCAAGGCTGTTTGGCCTGAAAGCTTCGATGTGCCTGCCTGCCGCTCGCATTTGGCAACGGAGGCGGGGACAAGCAGCTGCATGACCGGTGGCTGTTTGGCGCGCGCCGCCTGTCCTGTCGGCGCGGACTATCGCTACAGTCCGGAGCAGCTGCAGTTTCATATGGCGGCGCTCGGCACCGGTCTTTAATGTCGAACGACGCTGATTTGCCGTTTGCAGGTGAGGACCGCCTTGATCAATTTGAAATTTCTGGCCGCGCTGGTACTATCGCTCGTTGCCGGACTGGTGAGCGCTCAAGCCGAGTGCCGCCATGTGCCGCACAAGGACGACATCTACACGGTCTGTTCGTTCGATCCGGCCAAGGCGGATATTCGCACCTTCAACACGGACAAGGCGGGCGCACCTTATGGGTCGTTCCGGGCGCTCGGCAAGGATCTGCGCACCCGCAGCGCGTTTCTGGCCTTTGCCGTCAACGGCGGCATGTATCATAGCGATCTGTTGCCGGTCGGGCTGTTCGTCGAAGAAGGGCAGGAGCGCAAGGCGATCAGCACCAAAAGCGGCTGGGGCAATTTCCATCTGCAGCCGAATGGTGTGTTTTTCGTCGACACGGGCAAGGCCGGGGTGCTGGATACGCCCACCTATATCAGATCGGGCTTCAAACCGCAGTTTGCGACCCAGTCCGGCCCGATGCTGGTGATCGGCGGGAAGATCCATCCGAAATTCCTGGCCGACAGCGACAGTTTCAAGATTCGCAACGGTGTTGGGTTCAGCCCTGATGGCATGGTGCATTTCGCCGTGTCGGAAGGGCCGGTGCGGTTCTACGATTTCGCCGAATTCTATCGCGACGTGCTCGGCTGCCCGAATGCGCTGTTTCTCGATGGCTCGATTTCCAGCCTCTATGCACCGGTTATCGGCCGCAACGACCGGCTTTTCCCGCTGGGGCCGATCATTGCCGTCGTCGGCACGATCGCGAAATAAGAGGAACGGAAAATATTTCTGCAATCCGCCCAAGGATTGCCGGACGAGAAACGTCTAGTCTTTGAACGATGTGAACAGCGGGCAGGATTTTGGACGCGACACTGATAGAAAGTGCACAACAGGGCGATCGCCGGGCGTTCAGCGCTCTGGTGGAAGCCCATTATGAGTTCGTCCATGCGGTGGCCTGGCGGTGGTCGGGCAATGTCAGCGATGCGGAGGATATCGCGCAGGATGTCTGCGTGAAGCTCGCCAATGCCATCAAGGGTTTTCGCGGCACAAGCCGGTTCCGCACCTGGCTTTATACGCTGACGCTAAATGCGGCCCGCGACCATCAGCGAAAGCGATCGCGCGAGTGGCGCAATGCGGGCAACTTCGTTGCCGATCCGGCCTTTGCCACGGCGGAAGCCGCCAATGACAACAGCGATCAGGCAGAAGAGCTCTGGGCGGCCGTGCGGGCGCTGCCGGAAAAGCAGTGCGACGCGGTGCTGCTTGTCTACGCCGAGGGACTGACCCACGCGGCAGCGGCCGATGTCATGGGCTGCTCGGAGGCGACGGTGTCCTGGCATGTGCATGAGGCACGCAAGCGATTGAAAATCCTGCTCGGCAGGGAGACGGTGTAACCATGACAGACGAACTCGACAGACTTTCCGGACTGAAAGCGCCAGCGGCGAGCACCGATGCACGGGCACGTGCGCTCGCTCTTTCCCTGCAGGCTTTCGACGAGGCGGAAAAAAATTCGGCCACACCCCAAGGATCGCAAAACGGCTGGCGTCAAAGCTCCATTATCAACCGGATATGGAGCCCCATCATGAACAAGAAATTTCTCGCCGGCTCGGCGCTTGCAACCCTGCTCGTCGTGCCTGCCGCTGCTTTTCTCACCTTCGAGCTGACACGCGGCGGCCTGCCGGTCGCCACACCGGATGTCGAGATCGCCAGCGGCGAACTGCAGACAGCCAAGGACAAGGACGCGACGGCGGCCAAGGAAGACGTGCGCCAGCAGCAGACGGCTGCGGGGACGGAGAAAAAGGTGGAGGCCAAGCCGGAGCCGAAGTCAGAAGCCGTTGAAGATGCTTTGCGGGCCGAACCGGTTGTTCGCGAGGACGATTCGACCAAGTCCAGCAGCAATGCCGGCGAGCAGAAGACGGCCGTTGCCGACCAGAAAACGGCGGATAGCGAGGGCCGTGCCGGGCCTCAGACCGCCGAGACGGAAGCCGCTGTCGCTGCCGACGAGGCTGTTGAACCGGCGGCGTCGGTCGATGCGCAGCAGAATGAGATGGCCGAGATCGACACGACCGTGCCGATGAAGTCGCTGACCCGGTCGCGGCAGGTGGAGATGTTTGCAGGACAGCCATCGCCGGCGATCCTGCCGAATGAGGCCTTTCTGCAGCAGGACGACGATCGAGACCGCTTTTCGGCGGCAGAGACCAACCCGGTCAAAAGCGTTTTGACCGATCCGGTCTCAACCTTCTCGGCCGATGTCGACACGGCGTCCTATTCCTTCGTGCGCAAGGCGCTGCTCGGCGGCCAGTTGCCGGACAAGGACAGCGTGCGGGTCGAGGAGATGATCAACTATTTCCCCTATGACTGGGCCGGACCCGCGAGCGACGCCGAACCGTTCAAGGCGACCGTCACCCTGCTGCCGACGCCGTGGAATGCCAATACGCGGCTGATGCATGTGGGCATCAAGGGCTATGATGTCGTGCAGGCGGCCCAGCCGCGCGCCAATCTGGTGTTCCTGATCGATGTTTCCGGCTCCATGGACGAGCCTGAAAAACTGCCGCTGCTGAAGGGTGCCTTCCGGCTGCTGGTGGAAAAGCTGAAGCCCGAGGATACCGTGTCGATCGTCACCTATGCCGGCAATGCCGGAACGGTGCTGACGCCGACCAAGGTCAGCGACAAGGCCAAGATCCTGTCGGCCATCGACACCTTGGAACCGGGCGGCTCGACTGCCGGTGCGCAAGGCATCGAGGCTGCCTATGCGCTGGCGCAATCGGCCTTCGTCAAGGATGGCGTCAACCGCGTCATGCTGGCGACGGACGGCGATTTCAACGTTGGGCCGTCGAGCGACGACGAGCTGAAGACGATGATCGAGGCCAAGCGCAAGAGCGGCATCTTCCTGTCGGTGCTCGGTTTCGGGCGCGGCAATTACAATGATGCGCTGATGCAGACGCTGGCGCAGAACGGCAATGGCACGGCCGCCTATATCGACACTTTGGCCGAGGCGCAGAAATCGCTGGTCGAGGAAGCCGGGTCGTCGCTGTTCCCGATCGCCAAGGATGTGAAATTCCAGGTGGAGTTCAACCCGGCCCAGATCGCCGAATATCGGCTGATCGGCTACGAGACCCGGGCGCTGAAGCGCGAGGATTTCAACAATGACAAGGTCGATGCCGGCGATATCGGCTCCGGCCACCGGGTGACGGCGATCTATGAGGTCACCCCCAAGGGCAGCCCTGCGGTTCTCAACGACGCGCTGCGCTACGAGACGGCCAAGGGACCTGTCACAGAAACGGCAACGCCGGCCGGAGCGGGCGAGCTTGCTTTCCTGAAAATCCGCTACAAGAAGCCCGACAGCGACACGAGCACGCTGATCACCACGCCGGTGACGGAGGCCAATGCGGTCGCCAATCTCGACGCGGCCAGCACGGATGTGCGCTTCTCGGTGGCGGTGGCGGCCTTCGGGCAGAAGCTGCGCGGCACGGATGCCGTGTCAAACTACGCTTATGGCTCGATCCTCGGTCTTGCCACTGGCGCCCGGGGCGAGGACGCCTACGGCTATCGCAGCGAGTTCCTCAATCTTGTGCGGCTGGCCAAGGGCCTGTCCGGAGAATAAAAGGCAACGAGCGCGTCACACCTTCGGGTAGGCGCGCTCGAGCCCGCCGGAGCGGGTGAGGCCCTTGCGGAAGGCCTGGTAGGCCGGATGCTGGCTCGATTTCGCCGCTTCCGACAGGCGGATCTGCAGCCGGGCCGGGGCACTGTTGCCCAGCCATTCGCCGAGCTTTTCCAGTTTCAGCGAATTCAGGAAACGCGCCTCGGCGGCCAGATCGAGATGACGGTGCAGACCCTCCAGAAGGTTCTCGTCCTGCAGGGCATTTTCCATCAGCAGCTGAAGATAGGACAGGTCCGGCTCGCCCAGTGTGGCGAGCTTTTCTGCGACCGTGTCGCGGCCCGGAAAGGCAGCGGTGGTGGCGTTCATCGTGGTCTCCGGAATGGTTCGTTGATCTCGTGATACATCGCGCCTTACCGGAACCGAGCAGCGCGTTTCGGCAAGGCCGGGACGTCGAAATGATCCGGCTCCAGTCCCGCCTTTTCGCGCTCGACCATTCGCTCGAAAGCATTTTCGAGGTGGCGGGTAAAACGTTCGGTGTCGAAGAGCGGCGCGGTAAAGCGGTTTTCGGCGATCCTGCGGCGGATGTCTGCCAGCCGTGCCGGATCGCTGGCGAGTTCGACGCAAAGCCTGACATAGGCTTCCCGATCGTCGGCCACCAGCTCCGGCATATCGAGCGCCCGCAGCAGGCTTTCCGAGACGCGCGAAGCGAAATGCGAGCCCTTGAAGGTCACGACCGGCAGGCCGGACCAGAGCATGTCGGAGGTGGTCGTATGGCCATTGTAGGGGTGGGTGTCGAGGCCGATATCGGCGGCGGGCAGGCGGGCCAGATGGTTTTCATAGGACATTTTTCCGGCAAACAGGATGCGTTCGCTGCCAATGCCGTGCTTTGCCATCGCCTTGAGGAAGTTTGCCTGCTGAATGGGATTGTCGCAGAGCATGCCGAGATAGCTGCCTTCGACACGGATCAGAATATCCGCCCAGAGGGTGACGATCTCCGGCGAGACCTTCAGCATGTTGTTGTAGGAGGCAAAGATGATGGCGTCTTCCGGCAGGCCGAGATCCTTGCGGCTCATCGGTGCCGGCAGCGGACGGAACAGGCTGTCGTTCGACTGGTAGCTCTCCGGCAGGCGTGCGAGCTTTTCATGATAGAACGGCTTGCTGGTATCCGGCGTGACGACCGGGTCGCTGATGACATAGTCGCAATCGATGCCGATGCCGCTGCCGGGGAAGCCGAGATAGGCGGCCTGAATGGGGGCAGGACCGGCATTGACCAGATCTATCCAGCTGCCGCCCGTATGACCCTTGAGATCGACCAGAATGTCGATGCCATGATCGCGGATCACCTGCGCCGCGTCTTCTGTCGGCAGATGGCCGATGGGAATGAGGTTTTCGAGACCCTCACGGAAGGCCAGGTCGGCGGCATCGAAATTGGGCGCCGTGTTGCAGAAGAGCTTGATCTCGAACCGTTCCCGGTCGTGACTGGCGAGGACGCCCCGGAACAGATGCACGGTCGCGTGCGTGGCGTAAAGGTCGCCGGTCAGGTAGCCGATGCGGATGCGCTCGATGAACTGGTGCGGGCGCTTGCGGCGGGCAAGCCTGGTTTCTGCTGTAAATGGCGTACCGCTCAGCGCCGGGTCCATGGTTGCATTCAGCGCCTCGTCGGCGCACCAGCTGACATTGTTGTGCAGGACTTCGACGCTGCGATAGAACGGATCGGCATTTTCGAGGGCCGGCAAGGCGCGTGCATTGTAGGCCGCCAGATCCTCCAGCGCGCACATATAGTGCATTGCGTAACGATAATAGACCGTGGCTTGCCGATGCTGGGGCTCAAGTTCGGTCAGGGTGCGGGCAGTGTTGAAGCCTTCCAGATGCAGCGCGCCGGAATCGTCGAGCAGCTTACGGAACAGCGGCAGGGCGTTTTCGAGCAGCCGCCGTTGCGGCGCACCGGGCAGGGCGGCGGCTTCGGCCAGATGGCGGGCTGCATCCAGGACTTTGCCGAGCTTCTCCTGGCTTTGACCGAGCAGGATCTTGACGGAGACCGATGCCGGGTTGCCAGCGGAGAGCTGCTCGATGACGGCGGCGTATTTGCCGGACTGATAGTCGGCAAGAGCCTTGCCGAAGCCGTCCGGCTGTCTGTCGTCCTCCGTTGCAAGGCCGATGATGTCGGCCAGCGAGAAGGAACCTGCAACCGGCGTCTCGTCTGTTTCTCCCGGTGCCGTGCGGAAGGGCGCGCTGCGGGCAGGCAGCGCCGGGATATCGATGTGGTCGGGCTCGAGACCCTGGCGCGCGCGGTCTGCCGCCATCTCGAAGGCGGTTTCGAGGTGGCGGGCAAAACGCCCGGTGTCGAACAGCGGCGCCTGGAATTTGGTTTTTGCCAGCTTGGCGCGAACCGCTGCCAGTTCCAGCGGGTTGAGGGCCAGCCGGACGCAGAGGTTGACATAGGCAGTGGCGTCGGCCGCGACAAGTTCGGGCAGTTCGAGCGCGCCGAGCAGGCTTTCCGACACCCGCGAAGCAAAGTTGGAGCCTTTCATGGTGACGACGGGAAGGCCGGCCCAGAGCTTGTCCGAAGACGTTGTATGGCCATTGTAGGGGAAGGTATCGAGGCCAATATCGGCCGCCTGCAGCCGGGCGAGGTGGGTTTCATAGGAGACCGACGGCGCGAAGATGATCCGCTCGGCCTGCACGCCATTGTCGCGCATGTGCTGGAGAAAATTGTCCTGTGCGAAGGTGTTGTCGCACATCATCCAGAGCGTGCTGCCCTCGACCGCCTTCAGGATCCGCGCCCAGAGGCGGGCCGTCAGCGGCGTGATCTTGCGGGTGGCATTGAAGGAGGCAAAGACCACGCCGGTTTCCGGCAGGCCGGCCTCAACCCTTGTCATGGCCTTCGGCAGGACACGGAAGGCATTGTCGTTGGGCTGATAGCTTTCCGGCAGGCGGCAGAGCTTTTCGTGGTAATGCGGCCTGCTCGTGTCCGGCGTCACAATGGGGTCGCTGATGACATAGTCGCAATCGATGCCGGTGCCGGTGCCGGGAAAGCCGAGCCAGGCAACCTGCACCGGCGCAAGGCCCAGATTGATCAGGTCGATCCGGGCGTTCTTGGTGTGGCCCTTCAGATCGACGAGAATATCGATGTTGCGGCTGCGGATCAGTTTTGCGGCGTCCTCGTCGGAGAGGTGGCCGATCTGGACTATGCCGGGATATTGGCTGCGCATGCCCTTGTCGGTGCCGATGACGCCGGTGTCGGTGTAGCAGAACAGGGTGATGTCGAATTTTTCCCGGTCATGGGCCATCAGCACACCCTGGAACAGCCGCATCGTCGCATGCTGGTCGGAGACGTCGTTCGACAGGTAGCCGATCCGCAATTTGTCGGAAAAGAGATGTGGACGGGCGCGCCGCGCCTGCCGCGATTCTGCGGTGAAGGCCGTGCCTTTCTGGATGCGGGTAATGCGGGCGTTGATCGCTTCATCCGAACACCAGGAGAGATGGTCGAGCGGGTTTTCGACGGCAAAGAACCGCGCGTCGCCGGCGCGCAGCTGCTGCAGGAAGCGCTGGTCCTCGACCGCCATTTCATCGATGCACAGGAAAGCGTGCAGGCTGCGGCGATAGGCTTCCTCCGCCTCCGTGCGGAACTCACCGGAACGCGCCGCCGTGCGTGCTGCAGCCATGGCTTCGCTTGATTGATCGGTGCGCAGCAGCATGGCAGCGGCCAGCGTCTGCAGCACACCACGCCGGCCGGCGTCGAGCTCGGCGGCGAGCGCATAGAAGCGGGCGGCGTTGGAATAGCTCTCGGATTTGGCGTGGCACTGGGCGGCCAGCAGCACGCTTTCGACCACCGGTTTCTTCTGCGCCAGAAGGGGGGCCAGCTGGGTCAGGCTCTGTTTGTAGCGGCCGGCCTTGTAGCTGTTCATGGCGTTCTGGAAAAGTGCGGACATCGAAGCTCCCGGGCGGACTCAGAGTAGACGGCTGTGTCCGTTCTTAAGCGACGAGCCTGACCCAGAACTGGAATCGGGCGGTGCACAAGCTTCGCGCAGTCATGGATTGGCAAAAGAGGAGCGACATCCCTGATTCCCTCCGTTTTGATGAGACCGTGATGCCTCTTCTGTCGATCTGCTTGCCGAGCAACCGCAATCTCAAGGACTCCCTCGTCGCCATCGAGAGTGCGCTGGCCTATGCGGATGCCGTCGATTGCCTGGTGATCCTGTCGGACAATTCGGGCGATCCGGAAAAGCGGGTCTATTTCGAAGGACGGTCGCCGCGCCTGACCTATCTGATCCCGCCTGATGATTCGGCCATGACCAACATGATGAACACGCTGAAGGCGGTAACGACACCTTTCCTGATGCCGATGGGCGACGATGACGAGATCTACAAGGTCGAGGGCGAGGAGCGTTTCGACCTTGAGGCGCTGCCGATGGATTTCATCGGCGTTCGGCCGCAGACGCAGATCTGGACGCGCAGCAATGGGGTGCTGCAGACCGAACGGTTCACCATTGATGCTGATGGTTCCGACGAGCGCATCCTCGAATACAACCTCAAGGCCTGCGGCAACAATTCGATTTATTACAGCGTCTTCCGCTCGGACTATTTCCGGCCGCTGCTGAACATTTTCGAGCAGGCCCACCCGACGCAGGGCGGCTACTGCGACTGGGCGCTGTGTTTCACCCTGTTTGCCGGGGGCAAGATGGCCTACGATCCGGCCACGCTCTACCGCTACGATTTCGGCCGCTGGGCGGAAAAGGACAGCGCCGAGGAAGCGCGACTGAAATTGTTTCGCACGGTGGGGCTGCCGGAAAAGGCAGAGGATTTCTCCTCGCTTCTCACCTTCGCAGACCTGCACGTGTTCCTGATGCTGGGCTCACTGCCGCTGACCACCGACCAGCGGTCGGCAGCCCTGGTGATGAACTGCCGGATTGCCTTGTCGACCTTCCTGCGGAAGGTGCGCGACGAGCCGGAGAAGTACGACGAGATCAGCCGCTATCTGGCTGGAATGATCGAGGAAAATCCCAATGTCGACAACGCGTTCCAGATTTCGGTGATGCTGATGGACAGTATCCAGCCGGGGCTGAAGGACCGCTATGTGAGCTTCTACCAGCAGGCAATTGCCGCCTGAACGGTGACGCCGCCACGGGGCGGCATCACCTTCGACGATCAGCTGCGGCGGCGGCTGGAGCGGTCGCGGGCCGGCGCGCTGTCATTGGCCGACTTGTTGCGCAGCGGGCCGATCTTCTCGACGATAATATCCAGCGTCGGCCGGTCACGCGGCGTGTATTCGTCGAGCGCGACGCGCATTGCGGCCAAGTGCTCGCACGAGGTGCCGCAGCAGCCGCCGATGATGCGGGCGCCGGCATCGCGGGCGAGGCGGGCATATTCGGCCATCAGAGGCGGCGTGCCGGAATAATAGATTTCCGAGCCGCGAAATTCCGGAATGCCGCAATTGCCCTTGACGATGACGGTGGCGGCCGGATCGGCCTCGGTCATGTCGAGCAGCGACGACAGGATGTCGGAGGCGCCGACGCCGCAATTGGCGCCGACGGCGATCGGGCCATCGCCGATATCGGCGGCAACGGCGTGGATGTCCTTCGGATGCACACCCATCATCGTCTTGCCGGCCGTGTCGAACGAGCCCGTATAGACATAGGGCAGGCCGACCTTGACGGCGGCTTCGGCGGCGGCGCGGATTTCGTCGGCCGAGGACATGGTTTCGATCCATGCGACCTGTGCGCCACCAGCCTTCAGGCCTTCCATCTGTTCGGCAAAGGCTGCGACGGCCTCATCGTAGGACATTGCGCCAAGCGGAATGAGGAGCTCGCCGGTCGGGCCGACGGAGCCTGCGGTGATGACCGGGCGGCCGGCCTTGTCGGCAACGGCACGGGCGATCTCGGCGGCCAGCTTGTTGAGTTCGTGGACGCGATCCTGGGCATTGTGCAGCTTCAAACGATGGCGGGTGCCGCCGAAGGAATTGGTCAGGATGATATCGGCGCCGGCATCGACGAAGTCCTGATGCAGTTTGGTGATGTTTTCGGGCTTTGCCTCGTTCCACAGCTCCGGCGCTTCGCCAGCCTCAAGGCCCATGGCGAACAGCGACGTGCCGGTCGCGCCATCGGCGAGAAGCACGCCCTTGGCGGCGAGAAGATCGGACAGGGCGTTGTGCTGGTTCGTCATGGCTAAATCCATTTCAATGAAATCGTTTATCCATATAAAGATATGTTTATGTGATTGCAATAGATCGGGATGCCTGAGCGGGCCTTCAGGGTGTCGTTTTGTGCCCTAAGCCTGCGGTTGAGTTGCAGATCGCGCACGGCTTGGCAGGCCTGAGCGGAAGGGTTTTTCGATAAACCGGTAGGTCAGGGATGAAAAGACCAGAACGCCCACGATCGCCAGCAGTGTCACGAGCGTACCGAGACCCTGGCTGAGTGCCGGTATCGTCGCGCCATCCTCCGCCACCTTCGTTGGCACGTGCAGGCCGAAGCGCAGAACCTGGGTCACGACCCATGCCACGGCCACATGCGTGAGATAGACGCTGTAGCTGATGGTGCCCAGCCAGACGAAGACCGGCCACTCAAGAAAGCGCCGCAGCCCGGTCTCGTCACGCAGGCTCGCGACCGCCACCACGGCGAGGGCAAACAAAGGTGGCAGGACGATTTCAGCGCGGGTTCCGCCCCAGAGGCAGATGATCAGGATGACCAAGAGGAGAACTCCGGAGGCGACGGGTGCTGCGGCATGCCGGGAAAGCCGGACCCCGAGCGTTGCAACCCAGGCGCCGAGAAAGAAGGCGTACAAGCAGCGAAAAATCGCAAAGACCGGATCTGTCTTAAGCGCTCCGCCCTCAAGCGCCAGCAGGATGACGGCCGCAAGCAGTGCCAGCCCCAGGCAGGACCAGGTGCGCAGCCGCAACAGGCCCACGGCCAGCGCAAAGACCAGATAGGTCCAGAATTCAACGGAGATGGACCAGCTCGGTCCATTGAAGGTCAATTCGTTGAAGACGAGGCCCTGCAACAGGAAAAGATTGGCAACAAATGCGGTCGAGTCAGACGCCACGAAGGCGGGATTGTTGGAAATGATGCCGGTCTTCTGTTCGAAGTAATATTTCAGGCACTCGATGCCCAGGAAAATCATGAGCGTGAACAGATGCAGCGGGTAGAGGCGCCAGAAACGCCGGCGCTGAAACCTGACGATATCGGCAGGGCTGGACAATCGATTTGTGTAGTTCAGCGCGATGACGAAGCCGCTGAGCACGAAGAAGAAGTCGACCATCAGGTAGCCGTGCTGCATGAAGGGGTTTTCGCTGAGAAAACTGCTATAGCGGAAATGATAGAGAACAACGGTCACGGCCGCAAAACCGCGCAGGGATTCGAGAGCGAGAAGTTTGGGGACCTGTGCCATGTGGCGGACGCTCCATCTCCGGCAGCAGACCGCCACCCATTCACCGCCCTTGCTTGATATCTGGGTCCGCTGCTTCCAAGGCGACAGACCCGCCAAGACCGGGTCGGTCATCAGTTACGGCCCGAAGGCTTAAAATCCGGTATATTGGGGCTGTCCGGTCAATGTTGGCGTTCCGGTAAGGTTAAAAATAAGCCACGGTTGATCGCAAAATAGAACAGGCGCAGGGTAATTTTGGTCCACTGTATGTACCGCGTCACCAGGTGATCCATGATTCAGTTTTACACGTCCCTGCGTAGCGTTCAGGACATATTGACGGCAAACCGGGGCGAGGGTCCCGGCTTCAATTTCATGCGTCTGGCTCTGTCGCTTCTCATTCTCGGGGCGCATTCCAGCTGGATTGCCGGCGCAAGTTCGACCCTTCAGTTTGACGGCCCAGCGGGCTTCTTCCTGCTGAGCCTGGTTCCGGCCTTCTTTGCACTGAGCGGGTTCCTGGTCACGGGCAGCGCCTTGCGCACCAACGCCGTACGCCCCTTCATCGGTCTTCGGCTGATCCGGATCGTGCCTGCTCTGTTTGTCGAAGTCACTCTGTCGGCGCTCATTCTCGGACCGATCTTCACGACCTATCTGCTGTCGGACTATTTCACCGACATCCGCTTCTTTGAGTATTTCGGCAATATCGTCGGCCGCATCCGCTTCGAGCTGCCGGGCGTCTTCGAGACCAACCCGATCGACAACACCGTCAATATCAACCTGTGGACACTCAAGCCGGAATTCTACTGCTACATCGTCATGTCCGTCATGATCGGCCTCAACGTCATCAACAACCGCACGCTGTTTCTGGGCGGCCTTGTAACAACGACGGTGCTTGCGACGATCGCCGCCTATACGGTGGGGTTCGGGGTGTCTGCGGGAAATTACCACTGGACCGTGGTCGTCTTCTATTTCTTTGCCGGCTGCGCCTATTTCCAATGGCGCGAACACGTGAAGATCCACTGGGTCCTGTTCCTGCTCGCGCTGGCGATCTCGGTGACGCTGATGTCGCTGCCGCGCGAGCTGGCCTTCCTGCTGCCGCCGTTCCTGACCTATTGCGTCATCTACATCGGCATGTTGCCGCTGCGTCTGCCGGCCATCTGCGCGAAATATGACGTCTCGTACGGCATCTATCTCTACGGTTTCCCGATCCAGCAGGCGCTGGTCAGCGAGGTTCCAGGCGTGCATGGCAACGGTCTTTTGATGTTCGCGCTTGCCGCGCCGCTGACGATCGCTTTTGCGCTGTTCTCGTGGATATGGATCGAGAAGCCGTTTCTGAAGTTCAAGCCCTATATCACCGGGCAAAAGAAGCGCGATCCGGCCGTCAAGGCCGCCAGCGAAACGCAGCCGGTAGCCGCTGAGTGAGGTGGGTCACGGTTTAACCGAGCGCTTCGCCAGCATGCCCATTCCGAAAACGGCAAGGGCGAAGGCCATCCACATCGGATCGGCGCGATTGAGCATGAACGATTCAAGCATGCCGACATAGGTCATGAGCACGACGACCATCATGAAGAAGTCGGCAAGAGGGCGGTTGGCCGGATTGCGGTAGGCACGCGTGTAGTCCCACAGCGGCTTGATCATCAGCAACGTCAGCACAACCGCGCCGGCCGGCAGGCCAAACATCAGGATGATGTCGAGATAGCTGTTGTGGCCGGACACGATACCGCGAACGTCCCATGCCGCCTCGAAGTTTTCCTCCTGTCCCAAGACCGCCTGCGTCCCCCAGAATCCATAGGTTCCGAAACCCTGCCACAGATGCGTCTGAAGCCGCTCGAGGCCGAAGATCCAGATTGAATCGCGGCCGGTGAAGGTCGAATCCTCGATGACGGCTCTCGTCAGCGGCAGCAGCGAGGGTGACATGACCGAGCCGATACTGAGGCAACTGATGGCGATGGCAAGGATCGAATGGGTTGCAATCGTCAGCCACGGCTTGCCGGTCAGCCAGGCCATCGACACGATCATTATGGTCAGCGGCAGAAAGCCGGTCGTCGTCTTCGATTGCGTCTTGAGAACGAAGATGAAGGACAGGACAAAGATGAGGGCGCCACGCCAGCGCACGCCCGAGCGCATGCAATAAATGCCGAACAGGGCAATGAAGGAGAACAGGGGGGCCGCAAAATTCTTGTGGACCAGATGGCCGCGCCATGATCCCTGGTGCCAGGGTTCGCCACCGCCACCGGTGTGAATCGCCGCGTTGGGTATCAGGACAACAGCGGCATAATCCATCAGCACGATGAGCAGCAGGGCGTTTGCGGCCGCGTTGACGAAGTCCCGTTCGGAGCGCGGCAGGAGCAGGGCGCCGGCAATCAGGGTCATGGCGATCAGCGTCAGAAGCACGCCGCGCGTGGCCGCATCGGGCTGATAGGAATAGCGGCACCACCAGAAGGCTATGCCGAAGATGATGACCCATGCCGGCGAGACGATGTTGGCCAGAATCCGGCGGTCGACGAAAGCGAACAGGCAAAAGAGGTAGATGACGCCGAGCGACAGATAACCGATCTGGTTGACGACATTGCCCTCGTTGCCTGTCTGGGTCGGCGAGTAGCTACCGCCCTGATAGGGCGTCAGTGTCATGATGATGATGAAGAGGGCAGCACCGGACAGGAATGCTGCAGCGGCGTTGCGAAGCCGCACGTGGGTGCTGTTCACCTGGGCGATGTTCGTGCCGGCTGCCGGTGGAACCGGCAGGCTGCGGACGCCGCTTGCGGCCGTCGCTGTATGTTTTCCCATCGCTGCGCACCGGTGTGATCGTCGAACACGGCTTTTAAATGCCGCCCTGCAGCACAGCTGCGTCCCGCTCACAATGGAAGATCAGTGTTAACCAAT
The DNA here is from genome assembly GCA_030655075.1 of Pararhizobium sp. GTDB lineage: Bacteria > Pseudomonadota > Alphaproteobacteria > Rhizobiales > Rhizobiaceae > JAURWE01. Next base: position 84,742 of record JAURWE010000131.1, on the reverse strand, counting down.
GCTAAACCCGGCCGGCAGAAGCCTGCCGGCCGGGTCCGTTCCGTCAAGCCCGCCTGTTATTCGGCGGCCTGGAGCACTTCATGCGTGGTCGGCGTCACCATCGATGCGATGATGCCGGCGATGGTGATGCTGCCGATCGGCTTGCCATTGGCATCGACGACGTGTGCCGATGTCTGGTTGGCAGCCGTCATCGAGCGGGCGGCCGATTCCAGCACGGTGCCGACGGTGATCGGCATGCCCTGCGGGTCGCTGGTCAAAGGCGACATGATCGTCTCGACATTGACGACCCGGCCGCGGTTCACTTCCTTGACGAAGGCGGTGATGTATTCATCGGCCGGCTTCAGGACGATTTCCTGGCCCGTACCCTGCTGGATGACCTTGCCGTCGCGAAGGATGGCGATCTTGTCGCCGAGGCGGAGCGCCTCGTCGAGATCGTGGGTGATGAAGACGACGGTCTTCTTCAGTTCCTTCTGCAGATCGAGAAGAACGGTCTGCATATCGACGCGGATCAACGGATCGAGCGCCGAATAGGCTTCGTCCATCAACAGGATGTCGGCATCGTTGGTGAGCGCCCTGGCAAGGCCGACACGCTGCTGCATGCCGCCCGAAAGCTGGTTCGGATAGTGGTTCTCGAAGCCCTTCAGGCCGACGCGCTCGATCCACTGCTGCGCCCGCTTGCGGCTTTCCGCATCGGGAACACCCTGGATTTCCAGGCCGTAAATCGTGTTTTCGATGATCGTGCGGTGCGGCAGAAGCGCGAACTTCTGGAACACCATCGCCGTCTTGTGGCGGCGGAATTCGCGAAGATCGTTCTCGTTCATCTTGCAGACGTCGACGCCGTCATAAAGCACTTCGCCCGCCGTCGGATCGATCAGCCGGTTGATGTGGCGGATCAGGGTCGACTTGCCGGAGCCGGATAGGCCCATGACCACCATGACGCCGCCTGCCGGCATCGAGATGTTGATGTCGTGAAGGCCGAGCACGTGGCCGTGCTTTTCGTTCAGTTCCGACTTGCCAAGGCCCTTCTTGACGGCATCGATGAACTCGTGACCGCGCGAGCCGAAGATCTTGTAGAGGTTCTTGACCTCGATTGCATGACTAGCCATGGATAACCTCCGAATGCTTCTGCAGGCGCTTGCCGTAGGCCTGGCTGGTACGGTCAAAGATGATGGCGATCGCGACGAGCGCGAAGCCGTTCAGGAAGCCAACCGTGAAGAACTGGTTGTTGATGGCCTGGAGCACGTTCTTGCCGAGACCGCCGACACCGATCATCGATGCGACGACGACCATGGCCAGCGACATCATGATGGTCTGGTTGATGCCGGCCATGATGGTGGGAAGAGCGAGCGGGATCTGCACATTCTTCAGGCGCTGCCAGCTGGAAGAGCCGAAGGCGTCTGCCGCTTCGAGAACTTCCTTGTCGACGAGACGGATGCCGAGGTTGGTCAGGCGGATCATCGGCGGGACGGCGTAGATGACGACGGCGATGAGGCCAGGGACCTTGCCGATGCCGAAGATCATGACGACCGGGATGAGGTAGACGAAGCTCGGCATGGTCTGCATGACGTCGAGGATCGGGTTGATGATGCCCTGTGCCCGCTCGGAGCGGGCCATGACGATGCCGATCGGAATGCCGACGACGATCGAGATCAGCGTACAGACGGTGACCATCGAAAGCGCGATCATCGTGTCCTGCCAGAGGCCGAAAACGCCGATCGCCAGCATGGCGAGCGCCGTGCCGATGGTGATTTTCTTGTCGCGGCTGCCGTAGTAGACGATGCCGACCATGGCGATGATGATGATGATCCAGGGTGTGTTCAGGAAGATGCCCTCAAGCCAATTGAGGAACCACTGAAGCGGCTGGACGGCGGTATCGATGATCTCGCCGTAGGCGCGGACAAAGCCCTTGAAAGCCGTGTCGACCGTTTTTTTGATATTCAACATTATTTCTGAATTGAGAGCCGGAAAATTACAAAGAAAGTCCGGTAGAATGCTGCAACTCGTTGCCATGCTGTTCCCCTTTTTTATGCCGGTTTGGGTGCGTCGGTGCTGCCTGCAATCTGCAGACCGCGCATGTCGTCGCACATCTGGTTTCGGTCTTTCAGGGACAGCCCCTGGACCCCCGGCTTTACGGAAAAATCAGTATAATTTCCGCAGCGCTTATTCTGTGCTGTTTGCGACTCTTTGGCGCTTCAACACTCGCGCGGGACAATATTCGCCGCCGTTCGTGTGGCCCGCCAGGAGCTTGGTACAGACGAAAAAGCAGCGAATCCCCGAAGAGAATCCGCTGCTTTCCAATTCGACGGGTTTTAGAGAGCAGCCTTGATTTTTTCAGCTACGTCAGGAGCAACCCACTTGGTCCACATGTCAGGATAGTTTTCCAGGAAATGCTTTGCAGCATCTTCGTTGGTGCCCTGGTTTTCATCCATCCATGCGAGAACCTTGCCGACGGTGCCATTGTCCCACTGACGGACCTTGACGTAGTCCATCGCAACGCCAGCCTTGTCCGCGAACGCCTTGGTGACGACCGTGAACACGTCTGATGTCGGGTAGGAATTGACCTTCGGGTTCGGGCAATCCGGAACAGCCGTGCAGGCATCCCAGTCGGCCTTGTCGTTTTCAACGCCGAAGCTCAGGCGGGTCATCTCGTACTTGCCGAGAATTGCCGTCGGAGCCCAGTAGTAGCCGAGCCAGCCGGTCTTCTTTTCAAAGGCGTTGGAGATCGAGCCGTCGAGACCAGCGGCAGAGCCGGTGTCGATCAGCTGGAAGCCAGCCTTTTCAGCTTCGGTCGCCCGGTAGAGGTTGGAGGTCGAAACCTGGCAGTTCCAGCCCGACGGGCAGTTGTGAACGGCAGCCTTCGAAGCGTCTTCCGGAGCCGGAAACAGTTCCGGATGCTTGAGCGCGTCCTGAACGGTCTTGATGTCCGGGTGTGCATCGGCGAGGAACTTCGGAATCCACCAGCCTTCAACGCCACCTTCGGAAAGGAGCGGTGCGGCCTGGATCATGCGGCCTTCCTTGATGGCAGCGTCGAGCGGAATGCGCACGGCGTTGACCCAAAGTTCCGGAGCCATGTCCGGTTCGGCCTTTTCATTCATGGACGTGAACGTCGGCATGGTGTCGCCCGTAACGAGCGTAACCTTGCATCCGTAGCCATTTTCGAGAACGAACTTGTCCACCCAGGCGGCAACGCCGGCAGAGGCCCAGTTCATTTCAGCGATGGAAACGTCGCCACATTCGGCTGCCTGTGCGGATACAGAGCCGGCAAGAGCATAAATGCTCATGGCGAGGATAGTTGAAGCGAAAAGCTTCTTCATGTCGCAAGACCTCCCAGTCTTCGTGCAGTTATCAATCTGAAGGCGTGCCCGGATACTGCATTGTCCAGGTTGCCAATTGTTCGGGATGATACAGGCCAAGGGTCGTTGCCATAAAAAGGCAATCTTTTACCCCGCTTGCACGGAATGCAGAGTTTGTTTTTGGTCGCGGAACCCTGTCGCCGACCGTTTCTCTTTCATGCCGTTAAATTCAGCGTAAGTATTCCGGCACAGAAATCAACCCGTCCGTTGGGCATTCGCAATCAAATCCGGATGATCGGGATTTTTTCGAGCCGAAACAAATGATTGCCCGGCGTGCTTGGGGGCGTTTTTTTAAGCATAGAGGCCACAAAACGGCGCCAAAACGGGCTCCCCGGGAAACGCTGCAAGTGAGCAGGCGTGTACCAGACATTTACTATTCCGAATGCGCCGAAACGGATTTTTTTGAAATCAAACTTTTTTTTGGGAAAATGACCGAATTTATCTTTGGTTAAGGTCTCAATAACCATCCGGTAAGGATGTCGGGCTAATTGTTTTCCTGCGGCGGGGGACACCGTCGTCCAGTCCGGAAAGGTACTGCGTCCCGGATCGGTGCGATCTTCGATGTGTTTTTCGAAGGGGCCTTGAGTATATGGCAAACCGTGCCGCCCTTGACTGGGCGTGCGCGGTTTTCGCGTTCTGATGCTGGAGTCACGGCATGAAAAAACCGCCGTTCGCTGGACGAAGGGCGGTTTCAAACTTACAGAACGTCTTGAAGATCAGCCGACGCTGCGCGTGCGGATGAAGCCGAGCGGGCCGAACGGCATGTTGACGGTGTTGCGGACCTGCGACTGGTGGGCCGGAGCCACGGAGTTCCAGGCGATCTGAACGAAGTTCGGCTTGGAGAAGATGAACAGCATTGACGTAGACCTTGAAGGCGCGGGAGCAGCCATCTGCTCCTCAAATTGGCGTGACGGTGATATAGGCCCGGCGGAGGAATTTTGCTAGATGGAGTTCGCCATGAAATGTCGCTTTCTGACCAGTGGCACAACTATTTTTTCAGCGGTGTTTTGGACTGTGGCAAAATCTGGGCGGACGGTCGTCGATGGCGGCAAAATTGCGGCATATCAGGGCTTTGCCGGCGGTCGTTCAGATGCTAGGAAACCGGCATGACAAGGACGATCATGCTGCAGGGAACCGGCTCCGATGTCGGAAAAACGGTATTGGTGGCGGGCCTGTGCCGGCTGGCCGCAAACCGGGGTCTTTCGGTGCGTCCGTTCAAGCCGCAGAACATGTCGAACAATGCCGCCGTGGCCGATGACGGCGGCGAGATCGGGCGGGCGCAGTGGCTGCAGGCGATGGCGGCGCGCGTGCCATCGTCCGTGCACATGAACCCGGTTCTTTTGAAGCCGCAGTCCGAAACCGGCAGCCAGATCGTCGTGCAGGGCAAGGTCACCGGATCCGCACGCGGTCGCGACTATCAGAAGCTGAAGCCGGCATTGCTCGGCTCCGTCATGGAGAGTTTTGGCATTGTCGCATCCGGCGCCGATCTGGTGGTGGTGGAGGGCGCCGGCTCGCCTGCCGAAATCAACCTGCGGCCCGGCGACATCGCCAACATGGGATTTGCGACAAAGGCCGGGGTTCCCGTCGTGCTCGTCGGCGACATCGACCGGGGCGGGGTCATCGCCTCGCTCGTCGGCACCCACACCATCCTGCCGGACGAAGACCGGCGGATGATTTCGGGCTATCTCATCAACAAGTTTCGCGGCGATCTGTCGCTTTTCGACGACGGCATTGCCGAGATCGGCCGCTTCACCGGCTGGCCCTGCTTCGGCGTCGTTCCCTGGCTGAAAAGCGCGGCACGGCTGCCCGCCGAAGACAGCGTCGTGTTGGAGCGGCTGGCGCGCGGGCAGGGGCGGGCCTTGAAGGTCGCCGTGCCGGTCCTGTCGCGGATCGCCAATTTCGACGATCTCGATCCGCTAAGGGCCGAGCCCGAGGTGGATCTGGTCTTTGTGCGTCCGGGCGAGCGGCTGCCGGCAGACGCCGGGCTGGTGGTCATTCCGGGCTCGAAAGCGACGATCGCCGACCTGCAAGATCTCCGCGCCCAGGGCTGGGACCGCGATCTTTCCGCCCATGTCCTGCGCGGCGGCTCGGTCATCGGCCTTTGCGGCGGCTACCAGATGCTGGGACGGACGGTGCGCGACCCGCTCGGCATCGAGAGCGGCCTGACTGACATCGAGGGGCTCGGCCTGCTCGATATCGAAACCGAGATGGCGCCGGAAAAAACCGTGCGCAACAGCCGGGCCTGGTCGGTCGAGCACGACGTGGCGCTCGAAGGCTACGAAATCCATCTGGGCCGCACCGCCGGGCCGGATTGCGCCCGGGCGCCGGTTCTGATCGATGGCCGCCCTGACGGTGCCATGTCGCCCGACGGGCGGGTGATGGGCACCTATCTGCACGGGCTTTTTTCCAGCGACGCCTATCGCTCGGCGCTGCTGGCCGGGCTTGGAATCGCCGGCGGCGCGCTGAATTACCGCGAAAGTGTCGACAGGGCTCTGGACGAGGTTGCCTCGGAACTTGCTGAGGTTCTTGATCCGGCCTGGCTCGACGGGTTGCTTTCGCGCGGCTGAAGACCGATTAGCGCCAGCCCGTGACGCTTTCGGCTCATTGACTTTGCGGGATCGAATCCATAATCATCGGCATTATTGGATGGTTCCCGGACCGCACCTTGCGAGACGGGAGTAAATGGGAATGTGGAGGGGTGGACCCATATCGGGCACCCATATCACGGCCGACCCCGCGACTGTAGAGCGGTCAGGGTTCGCCATCCGGAACGGGCAGAAGGTGAAGCGCGGAATTTTCTGCTGTTTTGCCTGCCGGAACCGGAAAAGCCACTGGGTGGCATCATGATCAGCCGGGGCCGGACGCCTCTATGTCTACGAATCGTCCGCCTCTTCATGATGCTTTTCGGAGCCAGCGTGCCTTCATTGGGAGGGTGTGCGGCTCCGGTTTCCCCCGGGAAGGCGAGGCAGACCTGCTGATGCCCTTTGGCATCTGGACCCGCGAGCCAGGAGACCTGCCATCCGGTGCAGGGCATTTTGCCCGTCCTTGGGGAGAGGTTCTCCCCGTCGCCAGCACGGAGGTTGTCATGGCTACGTCTACAGTTTCTACTCAATCGCTCTCTCTCAGCGATCGTCTCACCGCAGGAGTGCTTGCACTTTTCCTCGGTTCGTTCCTGATTTTTGGCGCCGGTTTCGCCAATTCCGCCGTCATTCACGACACGGCGCATGACACCCGGCACGCCAACAGCTTTCCCTGCCACTAATTGAGGGAATATCATCATGATCGTTAAATCCATTCTGGCTGCGCTCGCAGCCGGGCTGATTGCCGGTGTCATCATGACAGCGGCGCAGCGTGTTCAGGTCGTTCCTCTCATTCTTCACGCCGAAGAGTTCGAGAATGCCGAGCCGGCGGCTGCCGCTGCCGAGCATCACTCGTCCGTGGTTTCGCCGATGGGCGATATCGCCTCTTTCTTCAGCCCGGTCACACCCGCCTTCGCGCATGAGCATGAAGCGGCAGCGCCGGGTGCCGAGGAAGAAGGCGGCATCGCCTTTGGCATGAGCCGTTTCGTGGCGACGCTGCTGGCCAATCTGGTGACCGGTGCCGGCTTCGGCCTGCTGCTGGCCGGTGCCAGCCTTGTTATCGGCAAGCCGGTGACGCTGGCCAATGGCGCCACCTGGGGTGCTGTCGGCTGGCTGGCCATGCATCTGCTTCCAGCCGTCGGTCTTCCGCCGGAACTGCCGGGCTTTCCGGCAGCCGAGCTGGGCGACCGGCAGATCTGGTGGGTGGCAAGCGTGGTCCTGTCTGCGGCAGGGCTCTATCTGCTGATCATCCGCAAGGAAGCTTTGGCCAAGGTGGCGGGCATTCTGTTGATCGTCGCGCCGATTGCCTGGGGTGCGCCTCAGCCGGCCGATATCAACAGTGCGGTTCCAGCCGTTCTTGCGGCGGAGTTTGCCGTGGCGGCACTCGCGGTTGCGCTTCTGTCCTGGATCGTTCTTGGCCTGTCGCTCGGCTTTCTCAACGAGAAGCTTGCAAAGGCTGCCTGATGAGCATCGGATCGCCCGGCACCATTCTCGTGCTGGGCGGTGCCCGTTCCGGCAAGTCGGCCTTCGCTGAACGCCTGGCCGGCGATGCTGGGCTGAACAAGCACTACATCGCCACCGGGCGTGCCTGGGACGACGAGATGCAGGCACGGATCGATCATCACCGGGTCCAGCGCGGTGATGGCTGGACCACCCATGAAGAGCCGCTCGATCTGGCCGGCTGCCTACACCGGATCGACCGGCCCGATCGTGCCGTTCTGGTCGATTGCCTGACGCTCTGGGTCACCAACCTGATGATGGACGAGCGCGACATGGCGGCGGAATTCGCCCGGCTCGCCGATGTCATTGGTCGGGTGCAGGGATGCATCATCTTCGTGTCCAACGAGGTCGGCCTTGGTATCGTGCCGGAAAACAAAATGGCGCGCGACTTTCGCGACCATGCCGGGCGGCTTCACCAGCGCGTGGCGGCTCTCGCCACGGATGTCTATTTTATCGCGGCGGGACTGCCGCTGAAAATGAAGGGTTAAACCCATGAACAACGCAAAGATCCCCGCCACGGTCATCACCGGCTTTCTCGGTGCCGGCAAGACGACGATGATCCGCAATCTTCTCTCTAACGCCGGCGGCAAGCGCATCGCGCTGATCATCAACGAATTCGGCGATCTGGGCGTCGATGGCGACGTGCTGAAGGGCTGTGGCGCGGAAGCCTGCAGCGAGGACGACATTATCGAGCTGACCAACGGCTGTATCTGCTGCACGGTGGCCGACGATTTCATTCCGACCATGACCAAACTGCTGGAGCGTGAAAACCGCCCGGATCACATCATCATCGAAACGTCAGGTCTTGCGCTGCCGCAGCCGCTGGTCGCCGCCTTCAACTGGCCGGGCATCAAGACGCAGGTGACCGTCGATGGCGTCATCACCGTCGTCGACAGTGCCGCTGTCGCCGCCGGGCGCTTTGCCGACGACCACGACAAGGTCGATGCCCAGCGCGCCGAGGACGACAACCTCGATCACGAAAGCCCGATCGAGGAACTGTTCGAAGATCAGCTGACCGCCGCCGATCTCATCATCCTCAACAAGACCGACCTGATCGACGTTGCCGGTCTCGCCGCCGTGCGCGCCGAAGTCGCCTCGCGCACCCATCGCAAGCCCACCATGATCGAGGCGAAGAACGGCGAGGTTTCCGCCGCCATCCTGCTCGGTCTTGGCGTCGGCACGGAAAGCGACATCGAGAACCGCAAGTCGCACCACGAGATGGAGCACGACGCCCTGCACGAGAGCGGCGAGGCGCACGAGCACCATCACGACGAGTTCGACAGCTTCGTCGTCGAGCTTGCCGCTATCACCGATCCGGCCGCTTTCGTCGAAGGCCTGAAGGCGGTCATCACGGAGCACGACATTCTGCGCCTAAAGGGTTTCATCGACGTGCCCGGCAAGCCCATGCGCCTGCTGGTCCAGGCCGTCGGCGCCCGGATCGACCAGTATTTCGACCGCGCCTGGGCCGCCGGCGAGGCCCGCCGCACACGGCTCGTGGTCATCGGCCTGCACGACATGGACGAGGCGGCCGTTCGCGCGGCGATGGCGGCGGCGGTTTAGGACTGTGAATGCAATGGGTTACCCCCCTGTGTCTTGTCGGACATCTCCCCCACAACGGGGGAGATCGCAGGAAGCAAACTCCCGACCGTCAAAAGAAGGGATGGATAGAAGAAGACTGAAATCACAAACGGAAAATGAACGTCTCCCCGTGCCCCCAATCTCCCCGCTTGTGGAGGAGATGTCACGCAGTGACAGAGGGGGGTATTCCCACCGCAAGAGGGCTCCATGCACCTCCTCCTAGCCCAAAAAGGCACGCTGGCTGACGGCGACGAGGCGATCGACCTGGGGCAGTCGCCGGGCGATATCCTGTTCCTGTCGGCGGCCGACACCGAGCTGGCGTCGATCGCGGCTGCGCATCGCAGCGCTCCTGCCGGCGTATCGCTGCGCGTCGCCAGCCTGATGAGCCTGATGCATCCGATGTCGGTCGATACCTATGTCGAGCGCACGGCCCGGCACGCCAAACTGATCATCGTGCGGGCGCTGGGCGGCGCCGGCTATTTTCAGTATGCGCTGGAGGCCCTGCATGCGGCCGCCGTCACCAACAGGTTTTCCATCGTCGTGCTGCCGGGCGACGACAAGCCGGATCCGGGGCTGGCGGCATTTTCCACCCTGCCGCGCGCCGACTGCGATGCGCTTTGGTCTTATCTGACCGAGGGCGGCGCGGCCAATGCGGCGCTGATCCTGCAGTATGGGCGGGCGCTGATCTCCGGTGGCGAGAGGCCTGAACCGGCGGCGCCCTTGCTGAAGGCGGGAATCTGGTGGCCCGGTGCAGGTGTGATTGGGGTCGAGGATTGGAAGCGGGTTTCGGCAGAGGTTGAGGGTGTGGTACCCCCCTCTGTCCTGTCGGACATCTCCCCCTCAAGGGGGGAGATTGGCCCCTCAGCTGTGGCGCCGATCGAGAAAGCAGCGGCTCCAGCGATCTCCCCCCTTGAGGGGGAGATGTCCGTCAGGACAGAGGGGGGTCTTGCCACACCCACAAAGCCCCCCATCGCCGCCATCTGCTTCTACCGCGCTCTGGTGCAGAGCGGCGAAACAGCGCCTGTCGAAGCCCTGATCGAGGCTTTAGCGGCGGAAGGCCTGCGGCCGTTGCCACTGTTCGTCTCCAGTCTCAAGGATGCGGTGTCGACCGGAACGCTGCAATCGATCTTCGGCGAGGCGGCGCCGGATGTGGTGCTGAATGCCACCGGCTTTGCCGTATCCGCACCCGGTGCCGACCGGCGGCCGACGATTCTCGAATCGACCGGCGCCACGGTGCTGCAGGTGATTTTCTCCGGCTCGGCCCGGGCGGTCTGGGAAGGATCGGCGCAGGGGCTGACGGCGCGGGATCTGGCCATGAACGTTGCGCTGCCGGAGGTCGACGGCCGCGTTTTGGCGCGCGCCGTGTCGTTCAAGTCGGCGGCCGATTTCGATCCGCTGGTCGAGGCCAATATTGTCCGGCATGAGCCGATGGCAGACCGGATCCGGTTTTCGGCCCGGCTGGCCGCCAACTGGGCGCGGCTGCGGCGGAAACCGGCCGCTGAGCGCAACGTCGCGATCATCCTTGCCAACTATCCGAACCGTGACGGGCGGCTCGGCAACGGCGTCGGGCTCGACACCCCGGCCGGCACGATGGAGGTCCTGAAGGCCATGGCGGCGGCAGATTATCCGGTGGCGGACCTGCCTGCCGATGGCGACGCGCTGATCCATCACCTGATGCAGGGGCCGACCAACGCCGCCATCGACGGCCGCGTCATTCGCGAGACGCTGTTCTTGAATCAATACAAGGACTTCTTCGCTACGCTTCCCAAACAGATTCAGGATGAGGTGACGGCGCGATGGGGTTCGCCCGAGACCGATCCCTTCTTTCTCGACGGGCGTTTCGCGCTGCCGCTCGCCCGCTTCGGCGGCGTGATGACCGGCATCCAGCCGGCGCGCGGCTACAACATCGATCCGAAGGAAACCTACCATTCGCCGGATCTCGTGCCGCCGCACGGCTACTTCGCCTTCTATGCCTTTCTGCGGCTGAACTTTGCCGCCGATGCGATTATCCACATGGGCAAACACGGCAATCTCGAATGGCTGCCGGGCAAGGCCCTGGCCCTGTCTGAGACCTGCTATCCGGAGGCGGTGTTCGGGCCGCTGCCGCATCTCTATCCGTTCATCGTCAACGATCCGGGCGAGGGCACGCAGGCCAAGCGCCGCGCCAGCGCCGTCATCATCGACCACCTGACGCCGCCGCTGACGCGGGCCGAGAGTTATGGTCCGCTCAAGGATCTGGAGGCGCTGGTCGACGAATATTACGAGGCCTCTGGCGGCGACCCGCGCCGGCTGAAACTGCTGCGCAAGAAAATCCTGGAACTCATCCGCGACATCGGGCTCGACCAGGATGCCGGCATCGCTGCCGGCGACGGCGAGGACACGGCGCTGGAAAAGCTCGACGCCTATCTTTGCGACCTGAAGGAAATGCAGATCCGCGACGGGTTGCATATTTTCGGCCTGGCGCCGGAGGGGCGGCTTCTGACGGATCTGACCGTGGCGCTAGCGCGCGTGCCGCGCGGCCAGAGCGAGGGCGGCGACCAGAGCCTGCAGCGGGCTATTGCCGCTGATGCGGGGCTCAGCAAGCCCCCCTCATCCGGCCCTTCGGGCCACCTTCTCCCCGTGGGGGAGAAGAGGGAGCAAGAGGACGGCCCCGAAACCTCCTCTCCCCAGCGGGGAGAGGGTGGCGCGCATGCGCCGGGTGAGGGGGCTGCACGGCAGGGAACTGCTGCCCCAGCGATCTCCCCCCTTGAGGGGGAGATGTCCGACAGGACAGAGGGGGGTAAAGCCTCGGCAGACTCAGGGGGCGTGGTACCCCCCTCTGTCGGCCGGGCCGACATCTCCCCCATTAATCCGGGGCATGCTTTCGACCCGCTCGATTGCACCATGTCCGATCCCTGGAGTGGCGACCGGCCCAGCATCCTCGCCAAAGTCTCCACCGAGCCCTGGCGCACCGCTGGCGATGCGGTGGAGCGCATCGAACTTCTCGCCGCCGCCTTCGTCTCCGGTGAAACTGCGTGCCCGGACGAGTGGACCTCCACAAACGCCGTTCTCACTGAGATCCGCGACCGCCTGCAGCCGTCCATCGTTGCCTCCGGCAAAGCCGAGATCGAGGGCTTGCTCACCGGGCTTGATGGCCGGTTCGTAGCGCCCGGCCCCTCCGGGGCGCCGACGCGGGGGCGGCCGGATGTTTTGCCGACGGGACGGAATTTTTACTCGGTCGACAGCCGCGCCGTGCCGACGGCGGCGGCGTTCGAGCTTGGCAAGAAATCGGCCGAGCTTCTCATCCGCCGCTACCTGCAGGACCATGGCGACTGGCCGACCTCTTTTGGCCTGACGGCCTGGGGCACGTCGAACATGCGCACCGGCGGTGACGATATCGCCCAGGCCATGGCGCTGATCGGCACCAAGCCGGTCTGGGATATGATGTCGCGCCGCGTCACCGGCTACGAGATCGTGCCGCTGGCCGTGCTCGGGCGGCCGCGTGTCGATGTCACCCTGCGGATATCAGGCTTTTTCCGGGATGCCTTTCCCGAACAGATCGCGCTGTTCGACAGGGCGATCCGGGCCGTTGGTGCGCTCGAGGAAGACGATGCCGACAATATGATCGCGGCGCGGATGCGGGCCGAGACGGTGCGTCTGCAAGCCGAAGGGATCGATGAGAAGACAGCTGCGCGCCGTGCCTCGTTCAGGATATTCGGTTCCAAGCCCGGGGCCTACGGGGCAGGCCTGCAGGCGCTGATCGACGAGAAGGGTTGGACGAGCGCCGGCGATCTGGCCGAGGCTTATGTGGTCTGGGGCGGCTACGCCTATGGCGCCGGCGACGAGGGCAAGGCCGAACACGGCTTGTTCGAAGCGCGGCTGAAGACCGTCGAGGCGGTTGTCCAGAATCAGGACAACCGCGAGCACGACCTGCTCGACAGCGACGACTACTACCAGTTCGAGGGCGGCATGACGGCGGCCATCAACTATGTCTCCGGCAAGCGGCCGCAGGTCTATCACAACGATCATTCACGGCCGGAAAAGCCGGTGATCCGCTCGCTGGAAGAAGAAATCGGCCGCGTCGTGCGCGCCCGCGTCGTCAATCCGAAATGGATCGCCGGTGTCATGCGCCACGGCTACAAGGGCGCCTTCGAGATCGCTGCGACGGTCGATTACATGTTCGCCTTTGCCGCGACGACCGGTGCCGTGCGCGACCATCATTTCGAGGCGGTCTATCAGGCCTTCGTGCTCGATGCGGAGGTTCGCGATTTCATCGCCGAGAAGAATCCTGCCGCGCTGAGGGAAATGACCGAACGCCTGCTTGAGACGATCAAGCGGGGCCTGTGGAAACCGCGGTCGAATTCTGCGAAGTTCGAACTGGAACGGCTGAGCAGATCAGCACCTGCAGAGCATGTCCAGTAAACTCCGGTTCACCTGACATGCTCCGGATTTTTGTTTACCGCATTGTCCTGCGCCGAAGCGACGTCGCTTCGGCGCAGGACAATGCTCTTGTGGAGAAAGCCCGATGATCGACAAGACCGAGATGAGCCAGGAAGAGCTTGACGCCCGCCACGCCGACAAGATGGCCAAGAAGAAGGCGGCGCGCGACAAGATCATGGCGACCAAGACCGGCGAGAAGGGACTGATCATCGTCCACACCGGCAAGGGCAAAGGCAAGTCGTCGGCCGCCTTCGGGATGATCTTCCGCCATATCGCCCACGGCATGCCGTCTGCCGTCGTGCAATTCATCAAAGGCGCGCTATCGACCGGCGAGCGCAACCTGATCATCGAGCGTTTTTCCGATCTCTGCCAGTTCCACACCATGGGCGAGGGTTTTACCTGGGAAACGCAGGATCGCGCCCGCGACGTGGCCATGGCGCAGGCGGCCTGGGAAAAGGCCAAGGAAATGATCCGCGACGAGAAGAACTCGATGGTGCTGCTCGACGAGATCAACATCGCGCTGCGCTACGATTATCTCGACATCAACGACGTCGTCACCTTCCTCACAGAGGAAAAGCCGGCCATGACCCACGTCGTTCTTACCGGCCGCAATGCCAAGGATGAACTGATCGAGATCGCCGATCTGGTGACGGAGATGGAACTGATCAAGCACCCGTTCCGCTCGGGCATCAAGGCACAGGTTGGCGTGGAGTTTTGAGACTTTAGGCTTGGAAGTAGCGACCTATATCCATGCGCTTATGGGGCAGGCCGATGATCATGACCGTCTGATCCAAGACGATATAGAAGATCAAATGCTCCCCTTCGGCAAAACACATATATACAGGGTGGATGTCCGGGCGCTTCTTCCCGAGCATCGGATTGTCTGCGATCCATGCAAAACGTTCAGTCAAGGCGCGTAAATAAGTGTTTCTCTGCGGTACACCCCATTGGACGCTCGTGTAACGGCCTATCTGTCTTAAATCTGACCTGGCTTTCGGCGTCACGATGTAGGGTTTCATTGCTCCTCGCGGTCAAGGTCATCGATCAGTTCGTCGACCGAAAAATCCTCGACAAACTCGCCGCGCAGGGCTTGCTGATACCCCTCATCCAAGTGCTGCCGCAGAGCCTCGAGCCGCTTTGCATCCTCTTCCAGGCCGCGGAGGGCATCGCGGACCACCTCGGTGGCCGAGCCGTAGCGGCCGGAGGCGACCTGCTCCTTGATGAAGTTTTCCCAATGGGGGCCAAGGCTCATACTGGTGGTTGCCATGGACGATCTCCTGCGCATTATTCAGAATGAATATACCGAATTTTGCCCGTCGAGCAAGATTGATCAGATATTCAGCCAGATCCTGATCGGATGTGCCGGATCCGACAGCAGGCGGATGGCAAGGCCGATGCAGGTGATGACCAGCAGCGGCTTGATGATGCCGGCGCCGATCTTCATGGCCATGCGCGAGCCCACTTGCGCGCCGAGAAACTGGGCGACGCCGGTGATGAGGCCGAGCTTCCAATAGACGGCGCCGTAGAGCGCAAAAACGATGAAGGCGCCGATGTTGGAGGCGAAGTTGAGAAGCTTGGTGTGGGCTGTCGCTTTCAGCACGCCGAAACCGGCGAGCATGACGAAGGACAGCATGAAGAACGAGCCGGTGCCGGGACCGAAGACGCCGTCGTAAAAGCCGATCAGTGGCACAGCCGTGAACGCGAAGGCGAAATGGCTGATGCGGCGGGCCGTGTCGACATCGCCGATGTTGGGTTTCAAGCCGAAATAGAGCGCGATGGCGACCAGCAGGAAGGGCAGGGCGACCTTTAGAACCTCTGCGGGCACGAAGGTTGCCATGACGGCACCCAGCGCCGCGCCCCCCGCCGACAGAAGCGCCAGCGGCAGCTGCTCTTTCAGGTTGACGTGGCCCTTGCTGGCGTAGGCGATGGTGGCCGAGCCGGAGCCGAACAGCCCGCCGAGCTTGTTGGTTCCCAGTGCATCCAGCGGCGCGATGCCGGCCAGAAGGAAGGCCGGAATGGTGATGAGCCCGCCGCCGCCGGCGATGGAATCGACGAAGCCGGCAAGGAAGCAGGCGGCAAACAGGAGAAGGAGAATGTGAAGGGCAATATCGGGCACGGCGAACCTGAACGGCTAAAAGCAAGCGTTTGTCATTTCACGTTCTCCCCCGTCAAGACAGCGCAAAAGTGTCACGGTCACAGCAATTTTCGTTGCAAATCCGGGCAAATACCGGGGCTCGAGCGGCGAAGGGCGCAGGCGCGCCAGCTTCCGGCGCAAACCCGTTTGACGCTTGAGCGGCGCTCGGCTAGACGTGGTCCTCAATGTGCGACGGCGCCTGATGCATCAGGCTTGAAGAAAATTCCGGTGCGGCTGACCCAACTCGGGGGTCTAGTCCGGAGCTGTCCAGACCGCCTACAGGCCTTGTTCACAACCAAGTCCTGGCGCTTCGTACATCGAAACGGCGAAGTGGAGGTCTAGACTACATGGCGGAAAAACTCGGAATCATGGTCTGCGGACACGGCAGCCGCAACCAGAATGCGGCGCGCGAATTCGCCTCCGTCTCCGAAGGCCTGCGGGCCCGCTACCCCGACATTCCCGTCGAATACGGCTATCTCGAATTCTGCAATCCGGTGATTTCTGCCGGTCTCGACAGCCTGCGCGCGCAGGGTGTGACGCGGGTGCTGGCGGTTCCCGGCATGCTGTTTGCCGCCGGTCACGCCAAGAACGATATTCCCTCCGTGCTCAACACCTATCAGGCCCAGAACCCGGGCATGGTCATCAACTACGGCCGCGAACTCGGCATCGACCTGAAGATGATCCGCGCTGCCGGCGACCGGATCACAGAGGCACTGGACGCTGCCAATGCCGAACATGGCGATGTCCCCCGGCATGAAACGCTGCTGATGGTGGTTGGTCGCGGCTCGTCGGATCCGGACGCCAATTCCAACGCCAGCAAGGTCATGCGCATGCTCTGGGAAGGCATGGGGTTTGGCTGGGGCGAGACCTGCTATTCGGGTGTCACCTTTCCGCTGGTCGAGCCGGGGCTGGAGCATGCCGTCAAGCTCGGCTACCGCCGCATCGTCGTCTTTCCTTATTTCCTGTTCACCGGCGTGCTGGTGAAGCGCATCTATTCCTACACGGATGATGTCGCAGAGCGGCATCCGGGCATACAGTTCGTCAAGGCTTCCTATCTCAACGATCATCCGCTGGTGCTTGATGTCTTCCAGGACCGCGTCAAAGAGATCCTCGATGGCGCGGCGCTGATGAACTGCCAGATGTGCAAGTACCGCGAGCAGGTGCTGGGCTTCGAGGCGGAGGTCGGTCTGCCGCAGGAAAGCCATCACCACCATGTCGAGGGCATCGGCGGCGGCTTGGAAAACTGTCCCTGCGGAGGCGATTGCGACGCCTCCTGCCGGGAAGAGGATTTTTGCCGGGAGCACGGCTTGCCGTTCACCCCGGTTCATTCGCACGCGGAGCCCAACGATTTGCAGCCGGCATTCGACTACGCAGCCTCCGTCACGCTTGGCGGCAAATACGGGCATCTGACCCATGTGGAGCCGGAACCGGGTTTCGGCGAGCCGCACGGTCACGATCATGCACATCACGACCATGCCCATCACGGCCACGATCACCACAGGCATGACCACCATGATCATGCGCACCATTCGCACGACCACAATCATGATCACGACCATGCCCATCACCATCATCCCTATCCGCATGCGGATCATCCGCTCGGACCGAAATCGATGAAGAAGACATAACGTGTCGCTACGGCCGGACCATAGTCGTGATCCTCAGGAGATTTACCGGCAGTCGTTCGAAACGATCCGGTCGGAAGCCGATTTGTCGCGCTTTTCCGGGGGCATGCAGGCGCTGGCTGTCAGATTGATTCATGCCTGCGGCATGGTCGATCTGGCGGGCGATATCGCTTTTTCGGCCGGTGCTTTCGAGGCCGGTGCGCAAGCGCTGAAGGCCGGTGCTCCGGTTTTTTGCGACGCCGAAATGGTCCGGCACGGCATCATCCGCCACCTGCTTCCGGTCGACCACGACATTCTCTGCCTGCTCAACGATGCGCGCGTCCGGCCGCTGGCGGCTGAGCTTGGGACGACCCGGTCGGCGGCGCAGGTGGATCTCTGGGGGGAGCGGCTGGCCGGTTCCGTCGTCGCCATCGGCAATGCACCGACGGCGCTGTTCCGGCTCTTGGAGCTTCTCGACAAGGGTGCTCAGAAACCGGCGCTGATCATCGGCATGCCGGTCGGCTTCGTCGGCGCGGCGGAATCGAAGGATGCGCTGATATCAGACAGCTGCGGCGTGCCCTATATCGCTGTCTCCGGCCGCCGGGGCGGCTCGGCCATGGCATCGGCGGCCGTCAACGCGCTGGCCGGAGGGCTCGGCGCCAATGTCTGACCCGTGGCTCACCATCATCGGCATCGGCGACAGCGGGCTCGCGAGCCTCACCCCCGAGGCGCGTGCTGTCCTCTCGGCAAGTGCGGTGGTGGTGGTGAGCGAGCGTTTGTCTTCGGTGATGTCTGAGCTCGTGGAGGCTTACCCCCCTCTGTCGCTGCGCGACATCTCCCCCTCAAGGGGGGAGATTCGTTCCGGCCGTGACGCGGCCACGGGTTTTCGGAACACCCCCTCATCCAGCCCTTCAGGCCACCTTCTCCCCGTGGGGGAGAAGAGGGAGCAAGAGGCCGGTCCGGAAACCTCCTCTCCCCAGCGGGGAGAGGGTGGCGCGCATGCGCCGGGTGAGGGGGCGGCCCGGCATGGACAGGCGGCTCCAGCGATCTCCCCCCTTGAGGGGGAGATGTCCGACAGGACAGAGGGGGGTACAAGCCACACCTCCAAAACCATCTTGAATTGGGCCGACGGCTACCGCGAAACACTCGATCGCATCATCGCCTTGCGTGGCACGCCGGTGACAATCCTCGCCACCGGCGATCCCTTGCATTTCGGCATTGGCTCGACCTTGGGCCGAGAGTTTCCGGCCGATGAAATGCGCATCCTGCCATCGCCCTCTGCCTTCTCGCTGGCGGCAGCGCGGCTCGGCTGGCCACTGCAGAGCGTTGCCTGCATCACCTTGCACGGCCGCCCGGTCGAACATCTTAATCGCCATCTTTTCCCCGGTGCCCGTGTTCTGGCGCTGACCTCGGATGGCTCTACCATCGTTCAAGCGGCGGACATGCTGGTGGCGCGCGGCTTCGGGGCATCGGTTCTGCACGTGCTGGAGCATATGGGCGGGGCAAGGGAGCGGACCGTGCGTATGACCGCGCAGGACCTCCTAGCGGCCAACACACCGTTCGCGGATTTCAACACGCTGGCCATCGATTGCGCCGGCGATGGCCCTGTGCTGCCGCTGGTACCGGGGCTGCCAGACGATGCCTTTCGCCATGACGGGCAACTAACCAAGCGCGAGATCCGCGCCGCGACGCTGGCGCTGCTGGCGCCCTATCCGGGCGCGCTGCTGTGGGATGTCGGTGCCGGCTGCGGGTCGATCGCCATTGAATGGATGCGGGCCGGCGGGCGGGCGATCGCTGTCGAGGCCAAGCCGGAGCGGCTGGCGATGATCGCCGAGAATGCCGGTGCGCTGGGTGTTCCCGACCTGAAAATCACCGAGGGCATGGCACCGGCCGCGCTCGATGCACTCGAGGCGGCGGACGCCGTCTTCATCGGTGGGGGGCTGACGGGCGAGGGCGTTTTCGAGGCGGCCTGGGCCGGGGTGAAGCCCGGCGGGCGTCTGGTTGCCAATGCTGTTACACTGGAGGGCGAGGCGCGGCTGGTCGAGCTTCGCGGCCGCCACGGCGGCGAGCTGACCCGGATTTCGGTGGCGCGCGCAGCCCCCGTCGGGCGCTACTGCGGCTGGAAATCGCTGATGCCGGTGACGCTCTGGCTCGTACACAAGGAGAGGGACGCATGACCGGAAAACTCTATGGCCTCGGGCTCGGCCCCGGTGATCCGGAACTTGTGACGCTGAAGGCCCATCGTATTCTGACCAGCGTTTCGGTCGTCGCCTATCCGGCTCCCGATACGGGGCCGAGTTTCGCGCGCCAGATCGCCGCGCCCTATCTGACCGCAGCCCAGCTCGAAGTGCCGATGATCGTGCCGATGCGGGTCGAGCGTTATCCGGCGCGGGAGGTCTATGACGCGGCCGCCGAGACCCTGTCGCACCACCTCGACAGCGGCTCTGATGTGGCCGTTCTCTGCGAGGGCGACCCCTTCTTCTACGGGTCGTTCATGTATCTGTTCGAGCGGCTGGCCGGCCGCTACGAGATCGAGATCGTGCCGGGTGTTTCCTCGGTCATGGCGGGTGCGGCGGCGCTCGGGCGGCCTCTCGCCGCGCGCAACGACGTGCTGACCGTGCTGGCGGCGCCGCTGGAGGATGATGTCCTGCGGGCGCAGCTTTTGGCCACCGACGCTGCGGTCATCATCAAGATCGGCCGTCATTTCAACCGGATACGGGCGCTGCTTGAGGATATGAATCTGCTGGAACAGGCGGGTTATCTCGAACGCATCAGCCTGGCTGAACAGCGCGTCCTGCCGCTCTCTGATATCAGCGACGACAGCGCGCCCTATTTCTCGATGATCCTCATCTACAAGGGGCAGGAGCGCTGGATTGCCGGCCTCTCGACGCCGCCCGCAAACCCGACGGACCCATTCCATGCTTGATTCTCTAAGGCCTGCCATCGTCATTCTGTCGGACACGGCGCAGCCGCTGGCCGCCCATGTGGCCAACCTGATTGCCGGTGACGTGCACGGTGCCAAGGCGCGTGTGACGACCGCCGATGTGCTGTTCGAAGACGTCCGCACGCATCTGCAGGCATTGTTCGTCGAGGGGCGGCCGATCGTGGCGATCATGGCGACGGGCGCGATCATCCGGCTGCTGGCGCCGGTTCTGTCCGACAAACACAGCGAACCGCCGGTGGTGGCATTGTCCGACGATGGCGTCTCCGTCGTGCCGCTGCTCGGCGGCCATCATGGCGGCAACGATCTGGCGCGGGCGCTGGCAAAGCTGCTGCACGCGCATCCGGCGATCACCACGGCGGGCGATATCCGCTTCGGCGTGGCGCTCGACAATCCGCCACGGGGTTACCGCCTGTCGAGCCTTCAGAATGCGAAAGCCGTGATGGGTGAACTTGTTGCCGGTGCATCTGCCCGGCTGGCGGGCGATGCCGACTGGCTGCTCGACAGCCAGCTGCCCTTCGCCGAGGATGGCCTTGTGCACCTGACCGTCACCGACCAGGCGACTGCCGCATCGCCGCTGGAACTCGTCTATCACCCGGCCACGCTGGTGCTCGGCATGGGCTGCGAGCGCCATGCGTCGACGGAGGAGGCGATAGCGCTTGCGGAACAGGCGCTGTCGGAAAGCGGGTTTGCCCGCGACAGCATCGCCTGCGTCGCCTCGATCGATCTGAAGGCTGACGAGACGGCGATCCATGCGGTTGCCCGCCATCTCGATGTTCCCGCCCGGTTCTTTACGGCGGGGAGCCTTGAGGCTGAGACACCGCGTCTGCAAAATCCCTCCGATATCGTCTTTGCCGAAGTCGGCTGCCATGGCGTGGCCGAAGGGGCTGCGCTGGCCGGCGTCGGCGCCGAGGGCGCACTGGTATTTCCGAAGATCAAGTCGAAGGGTGCGACGGCTGCCATCGGCCGTGCGGCGTCGATCGTCGATGCAGATGCGGTGGGCCGGGCGCGCGGCAAATTGAACGTCGTCGGCATCGGCCCGGGCTCGGATGGCTGGCGTTCGCCGGAGGTTTCGGCGCTGGTCGGCGCGTCGAGCGATCTCGTCGGCTATTCGCTCTATCTCGATCTGCTCGGGCCGCTCACCAGCGGCAAGACCCGTCATGATTTCGATCTCGGCAAGGAAGAGGCGCGCGTCGTGCATGCGATGGAACTGGCCGGCGCCGGCAAGACCGTGTCGCTGGTCTGCTCCGGTGATGCCGGCATCTATGCCATGGCGACGCTGGTCTTCGAGCTGTTCGACAAGGGCGGGATTTCGGATGCGGCCAGCCGCATCGAGGTGCAGGTGTCGCCGGGCATTTCGGCGCTTCAGGCCGCCGCCGCCCGTATTGGCGCGCCGCTCGGCCATGATTTCTGCACGATTTCGCTCTCCGACCTCTTGACGCCGTGGGAGCATATTCAGCGGCGCGTCAAGGCTGCGGCGGAGGGCGATTTCGTCATTGCCTTCTACAATCCGGTGTCGATGAAGCGGCGCACGCAGCTGGCCTACGCCCGCGACCGGTTGCTCGAACACCGGCCCTTCGATACGCCGGTCATTCTCGCCACCAATCTCGGCCGCGACGGCGAACTCGTGCGCGTCGTGCCGCTCGGTCAGCTCAATGTCGACGAGGTCGACATGCTGACCGTCGTCGTCGTCGGTTCGTCGGAAAGCCGCACGGTGAGCACCGGCGACGGCCGCACCTGGGTCTACACGCCGCGCGGCTATTCCGGAAAAAGCGGCACCGGCATGGTGGCCGCCGAATGATGACAGCCGCTTTCGTTTTGCATTTGCTTTTCAAGGACAGAACCTCATGACCGTCTATTTCATCGGCGCCGGACCGGGTGCTGCCGACCTCATCACCGTGCGCGGCCTGCGCCTCATCGAACAGTGCCCGGTCTGCCTCTATGCGGGCTCGCTGGTGCCGGAAGAGACGGTGAAGGCAGCGCCCGAGGGCGCCATCGTCAAGGACACGGCGCCGATGCATCTCGACGAGATCATCGCCGAGATCGAGGCGGCGCATGGGCGCGGCCACCATGTTGCCCGCGTCCATTCCGGCGATCCGTCGATCTATGGTGCCATTGCCGAGCAGATGCGCCGGCTCGATGCACTGGGCATTCCCTATGATGTCGTGCCGGGCGTTCCGGCCTTTGCCGGAGCGGCGGCGCGGCTGAAGACCGAGCTGACCCTGCCGGAAGTGGCTCAGACGATCATCATCACCCGCACGGAGATGAAGGCCTCATCGATGCCGAAGGGCGAGACGCTGGAAATTCTCGGCCGCTCCGGTGCAACGCTCGCCATCCACCTGTCGATCCGCAATCTCGCCTATGTGCGCGAGGCGCTGGCGCCCTACTATGGCGGCGATTGCCCCGTCGTCATCGCCTATCGCGCCACCTGGCCGGACGAACTCTTCATCCGCACGACGCTGGCCGGTATGAAGGAGGACGTACGCAAATCGAAGATCACCCGCACGGCGCTCATTCTGGTCGGCAAGGTGTTCGGCGACGTGCAGTTCCGCGACAGCGATCTCTACAATTCCGATTTCACCCATGTGCTGCGCACGCCGCCGAAAAAGAAAAAGGTGAAGGCGGGGTGATCGGGTCTCCCGATGCCCTTTGTTTAGTGTTTGAGGTTGCGCGGCGCCACAAATTCTCGTCATGCTCGGCCTTGAGCCGAGCATCTGCTGCACGACCGGTGCGTTCTTGAGCCTCGGCCGCTTCAACTTTTTTCGCTGGCGACAGCAGATCCCCGGCTCAAGGCCGAGGATGACGTCAGGAGTCGCGCGGGAAAAGAAAAATCTCCCCACCTGTGGGGAGATGTCACGAAGTGACAGAACGGGCAAGCTTGCGCTGAAATCAGTGATCAGCAAGAGCCCCAACACCCCAACTATGTCAGCGCTATGACGGCCTCGACGCTGTCCACGCTATCCCCGCTCGCCATCCCCTGTTTCCCCACCATGACCACCGGAATGTGCATCTGGCGGGCGGCGATGATCTTGGCGTAGGCGCCTGATCCGCCGGAGTTGCGGCAGACGATGTGGGTGATGGCGTGCTGTCGGAGGAGCTCCGCCTCGGCCGCAGGATCGGCAGAGGGCTTTGACAGGATGAGGTCGTGGCTCACCAGCGGCAGACGTTGCGTTGGTGCGTCGACCATGCGGACGACGAAGTGGCAGTCGGGCCGGGTTTCGAAGATGGCGATGTGCTGGCTCCCGAGCGCCAGCAGGACGCGGGCATGGGCGGGCAGGGCGCGGGCGGCGTCTTCGAGCGTCCGGACGGTGGTCCAGAGGTCGTCCGCCTCCGCTTGCCACGGCGGCCGTTCCAGCCGGATCAAGCGGGTGCCGGTGCTGGAGGCGGCCAGACGGGCGTTGGCGGACATGGTTGCGGCGAAGGGGTGGGTAGCGTCGATCAGCAGGCCGATCCTGTGTTCGGTGAGATAGGCCGCCAGTCCGTCCGCGCCGCCGAAGCCGCCCGTGCGGACTTCGCCCGAGAGCGGTGCAGGCTCCTTCGTGCGCCCGGCAAGCGCAGTGATGACGCCCAGGCCGGGGCGTATGGACAGGCGGGCCGCGATCTCCGCAGCCTCTTTCGTTCCACCCAGAATGAGAATGATTTTATCCGGCACGGCCGATGATCTTTCCGGCGCGGTCGGTGACGATGATGTCAACGGAGACGGGCGCGTCGCGCAGCGTTGCCACTGCGGTCGCCCGGGCTTTTTCGGCGATCAGCGGCACGAGGTCGATGCCGGTTTCGCGAGTCATCTCAAGAACTTCGAGCGCCGTGTTGGCAGAGAGAATCCGCGTCTTCAGGGATTGATTCACCTCCGCATTTTGTCCCGCTGTCTCTTCGATCAGGCCGGACAGAAAGGCCATGTCGACCTGGCTGCGCGAGGAATGCAGGTCGAGCGCACCCTGAGCCAGCTTCACCAGCTTGGCAAAGCCACCGGCGATGGTCAGCCGTTCGACCGGGTGGGCGCGCAGATATTTGAGCAGGCCGCCGGCGAAATCGCCCATGTCGAGCAGGGCGCCGTCCGGCAGGCCGTAGAAGCTTTGCGCTGCCTTCTCCGAGGTCGAGCCGGTGGCGCCGAGCACGTGGGTGAGGCCTTCGGCGCGGGCGACGTCGATGCCGCGATGGATCGAGTGGATCCAGGCGGCGCAGGAAAACGGGTGGACGATGCCGGTCGTGCCGAGGATCGACAGGCCGTCGAGAATACCCAGCCGTGGATTCCAGGTCTTTTCGGCGATTTCTTTGCCGCCGGGGATCGACAGGATGATTTCGAGATCGGCCGGTAGCTCGTATTCGGTGCAGAGCGTTTCGGCCATCTCCGTCATCATCCGGCGCGGCACCGGATTGATTGCCGGTTCGCCAACGCCGATGGGCAGGCCGGCCTTGGTGACCGTGCCGACGCCGTCGCCAGCGGCAAAGCGGATGCCGCTGCCCGGTCGCAACGGGCGCACGGTCGCGAGTATCGTGGCGCCATGGGTCACATCCGGATCATCGCCCGCATCCTTGACGATGCCTGCCGTCGCGTAACCATCGCCAAGCGTTTCGAAGGCGAGTGCGAAGGCCGGTTGCTGGCCGCCGGGCAGGGTGATGCTCACCGGATCGGGGAATTCGCCCGTGATCAGCGCCGTCAATGCTGCCTTGGTGGCCGCCGTCGCGCAGGCGCCGGTCGTCCAGCCGCGCCTGAGCTCGCCGTCCGGCTTGCGGGCAGCGCCGTCGTCCATCGCCAAGGGCTCGGTGTCACTCATGGCTCGCTTATAGGCCAGCCGTCCCGCCTGCGAAAGACTGCCTGTGCGATGGCGCGGCCGCATTGCAATTTCACCCCGTGCAGCTTAGGAAATTCGTCATGATGGATGCGTTTCTTTCCGATTTGCCGGAGCTTGAAAAAGGTTCGGTCTGGCTGGTTGGGGCAGGCCCGGGCGATCCCGGCCTGTTGACGCTTCTGGCTGCCCGGGCACTGGCCGCTGCTGATGTCATCGTTCACGATGCGCTGGTCAACGAGGCCTGTTTGAAGCTGGCAAAACCCGGCGCCGTCCTCGAATTCGCCGGAAAGCGCGGCGGCAAGCCCTCGCCGAAGCAGCGGGATATTTCGCTGCGGCTGGTGGAGCTGGCGCGGGCCGGGCACCGGGTCCTGCGGCTGAAGGGCGGCGATCCCTTCGTCTTCGGCCGTGGCGGCGAGGAGGCGTTGACGCTGGTCGAGCACAACATTCCCTTCCGCGTCGTTCCGGGCATCACGGCCGGGATCGGCGGGCTTGCCTATGCGGGCATTCCCGTCACGCACCGGGAAGTCAACCACGCGGTGACGTTCCTCACCGGCCATGATTCCTCCGGCGTCATGCCGGACCGGATCAACTGGCAGGGCATTGCCGACGGCTCGCCGGTGATCGTCATGTACATGGCGATGAAACACATCGGCCAGATCACCCAGAGCCTGATGACGGCCGGGCGCTCGCCGGATGAGCCAATGGCCTTTGTCTGCAATGCGGCAACGACAGAACAGCAGGTGCTGGAAACGACGCTGTCGCGGGCCGAGGCGGATGTGGCGGCATCCGGGCTCGAGCCGCCGGCCATCGTCGTCGTCGGCGAGGTCGTGCGGCTGCGCCCGGCGCTCGACTGGCTGGGCGCGCTTCAGGGCCGCGTGCTTGTCTCCGACCCGTTCCAGTCGCGCGGCCTGAAGGATCCCGCATGAGCGGGCTTCTGATCGCGGCGCCATCCTCTGGGTCCGGCAAGACCACGGTAACGCTCGGGCTGATGCGGGCTCTCAAACAGCGGGGCGTGGCGATCGCGCCCGGCAAGGCCGGTCCCGATTACATCGACCCGGCGTTTCATGCGGCGGCCAGCGGCGAGACCTGTCTCAACTATGACCCCTGGGCGATGCGGCCCGAGCTTCTGTCGGCCAATGCCTCGCTGGCGCGCATGGGCGGCCGCACGCTGGTGGTCGAGGCGATGATGGGCCTGTTCGACGGGTCTGCCGACGGTACGGGATCGCCGGCTGATCTCGCCTCGATGCTTGGCCTTTCGGTGGTCCTGGTGGTCGATTGCGCAAAGATGTCCCATTCGGTGGCGGCGCTGGTGCGCGGCTTTGCCGACCACCGGGCCGATATCCGGGTCACCGGCGTCATCCTCAATAAAGTAGGAAGCGACCGGCACGAGGCGATGCTGCGCGCCGCCCTCGACAAGGCGCGCGTGCAGGTGTTCGGCGTCATCCGCAACGATCCGGCGCTTGTCCTGCCCGAGCGGCATCTGGGGCTGGTTCAGGCCGGGGAGCACGGTGGCCTCGAAGGCTTTATCGCCCATGCGGCCTCGGTGATGGAGGCCGGTTGTGATGTCACCCGCATTCTCGCTGCTGCCAAATTCCTTCCGCAAGGTGCATCGGCTGCCAATATCGACCGCCTGCCGCCGCTCGGCCAGAAGATCGCCGTTGCCCGCGATGTCGCCTTCGCCTTCAGCTACGAGCATATGCTGCTCGGCTGGCGCCGCCGGGGCGCCGGGATCTCGTTCTTTTCGCCGCTGGCCGATGAAGCACCGGCAGCAGACGCCGATGCAGTCTATCTGCCGGGCGGTTATCCGGAGCTTCACGCCGGCCGCCTTGCCGCTGCCATTGATTTTCGCCAAGGCATGCTGGCTGCCCGGGATCGCGGCGCGCTGATCTTTGGCGAGTGCGGCGGTTATATGGTGCTGGGCGACGGGTTGGTGGATGCCGGTGGAGAAACGCATCCGATGCTCGGCCTTCTGCCGCTGACCACAAGCTTTGCCGCGCGCAAGCGGCATTTGGGCTACCGGCGCATAACACCGGTCGATGGCACGGTGTTCGGCGCACCGATGACGGCGCACGAGTTTCACTATGCCAGCATCGTGTCGGAAGGCGACGCCGACCGGCTGTTTGCGGCCGAGGATGCGACCGGCACGGCGCTTGGGGCCGCCGGCTTGCGGCGCGGCCGGGTGGCCGGCTCGTTCATGCATCTGATCGATCTGGCCGCCTCATGACCATGCCGATCGTTCACGGTGGCGGCGTTGCAGCGGCGGCGCGTCTGTTCGGCGGGCAACCGCAGGACTGGCTCGACCTGTCGACCGGCATCAATCCCAATGGCGTCCCGCTGCCGGTCATTCCCGCTTCCGTCTGGCAGCGGCTGCCGGACCGTGATCTTTTCGATGTGGCGCGTATCGCTGCCGCAGGTTATTATCGCAGTGCAGCTGTCTTGCCGCTGCCGGTTCCCGGCACGCAATCGGTGATCCAGCTTCTGCCGCGCCTGGTGCCGGCCGGCCGGCGCGTGGCGATCTTTTCGCCGACCTATGGGGAATATGCCCGCGCCTTCACGGCTGCCGGTCTTGCCGTCGATGCCATTGCCGATCCGGCCGAGATTACGGCCGCGCATGGTCTCGTCGTCGTGGTCAATCCGAACAATCCCGACGGCCGCGCCTTCGCGCCAGCGGAGATCGAAAGCATGCTCGATCGGGTGCGTACCAACGGCGGGTCGCTGGTGGTGGACGAGGCTTTCGGCGATACGCAGCCGGGCTTGAGCGTCGTGCCATCACGTGGCGGTAGCGACGGGCTGATCGTGCTGCGTTCCTTCGGCAAGTTTTTCGGCCTGGCCGGTTTGCGGCTCGGCTTCGTCATGGCACCGGATCCAATTCTCGACGGTTTTCAGGATTGGCTCGGGCCCTGGGCCGTTTCCGGTCCGGCGCTGACGATCGCTGCCGGGCTTATGGGCCGTGACACCGGCATGATCCAAAGCGGCATCGCGGCGCGCAAGGCGGGGCTGGACTCGGTGCTGGTGCGGGCCGGGTTGCGGATCGTTGGAGGCACGGCGCTGTTTTCGCTGGTCGAGCATGAGGCCGCAGGCGACATCCATGCCGCGCTCTGCCGGGCCCATATTCTTGTGCGCAAATTCGACTACAATGGACGCTGGCTGCGTTTCGGCCTTGCGCCGGACACAGCGGGCGATCAGCGCCTGCTGCAGGCACTGCAGACTCACGGATTTTGACCGATGACGGAAACGCTGCTCATTCTGGCCCTGGCGCTGGTCATCGACCGGATTGTTGGCGATCCCGGCTGGTTCTGGGCGCGCCTGCCGCATCCGGTGGTGCTGTTCGGCCGGGCGATCTCGTTTTTCGACCGCTCGCTCAACCGCCGCCGCTACGACGGCGAGCGCCGCCGAACCAATGGCGCGTTGACAATTGCCATTCTGCTCGTGGCCAGCCTCGTGCTTGGCTGGGTGTTGCACCGTCTGTTTGCATCCATAGGGCCGGTCGGCTTCGTTCTCGAAGCGCTGCTGACCGCCGTCTTCATCGCCCATAAGAGCCTTGCCGATCATGTAAGCCGGGTGGCGGCAGGCCTGAAGCAGGGCGGTCTTGCGGGTGGACGCGCCGCCGTGGCGATGATCGTCGGGCGTGATCCGGAAACGCTGGACGAACCGGCGGTCTGCCGCGCGGCCATCGAAAGCCTGGCGGAGAATTTTTCGGACGGCGTCGTGGCACCGGCCTTCTGGTATGTGCTCTTCGGCCTGCCGGGCCTGCTCGCCTACAAAATGCTCAACACCGCCGATTCGATGATCGGCCACAAGACCACGAAATATATCGACTTCGGACGGGCCTCGGCGATTCTCGACGACTGGGCCAATTTCATTCCGGCCCGGATGTCGATCTTTCTTATCGCGGCCGGCGCCCTGGTGATGCGCGGTACCGGCGCCGCGAAGAATGCGCTTGGCACTGCCTTGCGCGATCACGGTCTGCACCGTTCGCCCAATTCCGGCTGGCCGGAGGCGGCGATGGCGGGTGCGCTCGATATCGGGCTGGCGGGTCCGCGCATCTATTCGGGTATTCTTGTGAATGAACCGATGATCAACGGCGCCGGAAGACTGTCGGCAGGCGGCGAAGACATTCGTGTTTCTGTGCAGATCTTCGACCTCGCCGGCACTGCACTGGTCATCCTGGCGCTTTTTCTGGCCTTTTGTGTTTAAAACACCTTAAAAACCGATGTAAAAATGTCGCGTTTGTTTTGTTTCCGTATTGGCCATTCCTCTTAAACTTGTGTCATCGCAAAGCAAGTATAGTCTGTCTGGTATTGGCACAGCATAAGTGTGCCCACGTAACCGCCGGGGAGCATTTTAATGCGTAAGTTTTTAGTAGCAGTGACGGCCTTGCTCTGCATGCAATTTTCGATTTCCGACGCTTCTGCGGCAAACCTTGTCGCCAACATAAGCCTTTCTTCACAGACCATGACGGTCAGCAAGAACGGCATCGTTCAATACCGCTGGAAAGTCTCCACGGCCCGCAAGGGTTATGTGACGCCGCGCGGCAGCTGGAGCGCCAAGTGGCTTTCCCGCCATCACCGTTCGCGCAAGTACAACAATGCGCCGATGCCCTTTGCCGTATTTTTCAACGGCGGTTATGCGGTTCATGCCACCTACGACCTGAAGCGGCTTGGCCGCCCGGCGTCGCATGGCTGCATTCGCCTGCATCCCGACAACGCCTCGAAATTCTTCTCGCTGGCCAGCACCACCGGCCTGAAGAACACACGAATCGTCGTCACACAGTAAAAAACCATCCGGCTGATCAACGGCAGGAGGTTGCTCGCAACAGGCGCTTTTGGCGTTGATGTTTGGGCAACACCCTGCCGTCAATTCGTTGCGGTTGTTGACGAGGCCATTGGCTTTTCCGCCGTATTTACCTATAGGTTCGCGCAAAGTGAATTTTAACGAGGTACGCGCGTGACAGCTACATTTGACAAGGTTGCCGATATTATTGCCGAAACCAGTGAGATCGATCGTGACACGATCACACCGGAAAGCCATACGATCGACGATCTCGGCATCGACAGCCTCGATTTCCTCGACATCGTCTTCGCGATCGACAAGGAATTCGGTATCAAGATTCCGCTCGAGCAGTGGACCCAGGAAGTCAACGAAGGCAAGGTTTCGACCGAAGAATATTTCGTTCTGAAAAACCTCTGTGCCAAGATCGACGAGCTGAAGGCCGCCAAGGGCTGACATTGACGCTGTTCCGGACACCTCCGGAACCGAAAACATCAACATATCCGAGCCGCCTGGTGCCTTGCTGCAGTTCAGGCGGCTGTGCCGTTCAGGCCATCTGGATGTGCGGAGATTTGTATGCTGCTCGAATATTTCCAGATGATCGATCGCGTGGATCTGGTCGACCTCGATCAGGGCCGGCTGGTGGCACGCTCGACCGTGCCGGAGCAAAGCACGGTTTTCGAGGGGCATTTTCCCGGCCTGCCGCTGGTGCCGGGCGTTCTTCTGATCGAAACCATGGCGCAGGCTTCCGGCTTTCTGGTGCTGGCCAAAACCAGCTTTGCCGCCATGCCGCTGCTGATGTCAGTGGATGGCGCCAAGATCCGCACTTTTGTTACGCCCGGCATGACGCTCGATATCGAGGCTCTTCTCGAGCATGACGGCTCCGGCTATGCCGTGACCAAGGCGAAGATCACGTCGGATGGCAAGAAGATCTGCGATGCGCAGCTGAAGCTTCGCACCATACCTTTCAATGAACTGCCGATCGGCGATATCGTGCGCAACCGGGCCATCGAGCTCGGCCTGTTCGATGCGATTGCCGCGTCCGGCGCGACGGTGGAGACACAGTGATGGGCAAGTCCGCAAACGATGTGGTGATTACCGGCATCGGCATCGTCACCAGCCAGGGGGTTGGCGTCGAGCCGCATTTGGCGCTGCTGACATCCACGGAGAGCCCGGCCGTCAAGGTGGAAACCGAACGTTTTGCGCCCTATCCGGTGCATCCGCTGCCGGAAATCGACTGGTCGCAGCAGATCGCCAAGCGTGGTGACCAGCGCCAGATGGAAAACTGGCAGCGCCTCGGCGTGTTCTCCGCCGGTCTGGCGCTCGATGACGCGGGCCTGAAGGACAATGCCGAGGCCTGTAGCACAATGGACATGATCGTGGCGGCCGGTGGCGGCGAGCGCGACATTCTGGTCGATTCGCTGATTGTCGACGAAGCGCTGAAGCGCAACGACCGCGAGCAGCTTCTCAATGAAAAGCTGACGACCGAGCTGCGCCCGACGCTGTTCCTGGCCCAGCTTTCCAATCTTCTCGCCGGCAATATTTCCATCGTCCATAAGGTGACGGGATCGTCGCGCACCTTCATGGGCGAAGAGGCCGCCGGTATTTCCGCCGTCGAGACCGCCTACCATCGGATCAAGTCCGGCCAGTCGACCCATACGCTGGTCGGTGGCGCCTTTGTCGCTGAGCGGCTCGACATGATCCTGCTGATCGAGGCCATCGGCGCACACCGCACCGGCGGTTGGGCACCGATCTGGACGCGCGGTGACGGCGGCGAGGGGGCGATCATGCTCGGCTCCGTCGGCGCCTTTCTGGTGCTCGAATCGCGCGAGCATGCCGAAGCACGCGGCGCGCGCATCTATGCAACGATGGAAACGATCGCCGGCGATCGCGGCAACCGCGCCGATGGCCGCATGGCCGGTCGCCTTGCCGGTCTTGCCGTCGGTGCGCCGACGGACGCGGTGATCTTTTCCGGCACGACCGGGCTTGCCGATCTCGTTTCGGAAGAAAAGCAGTTCCTTGACAAGACGTTTCCGGGAGCGCCGGTGCGGGCTTACGGCGGTCTGGTCGGCCATGGACTTGAGGCACAGTTTCCGGCCGGTCTGGCGCTTGCGGCTCTCAGCCTGTCGTCCCATATGCGCATTGCGCCGTTCGAGGCATCGGAAGGTGCCATGGCGGCAGCCGTAGAAACCGCCGTCGTCACGACACTTGGCCATGCCCATGGTGAAGGTCTTGCGGTTCTCAGAGCCGAAGCACAGGGAGACGCACGATGAGCGCCTATACAGATCATCTCGGCCGCCCGATCGTCGCCGTCACTGGCATGGGCGTCATCACCTCGCTCGGGCAGGGCGTTTCCGACAACTGGGCAGCGCTGACGGCCGGCAAATCCGGCATCAAGAAGATCACCCGCTTCCCGACCGAGGGCCTGTCGACACGCATTTCCGGCATGGTCGATTTCATCGTGCCGGCTGCCTCGAATTCGGTCGAACGCTCCTATGCCATGGCCCATGAGACGGCACTGGAAGCGCTGGCGCAGGCCGGGATCTCGGGTGATTTCAACGGGCCGCTGTTTCTCGCTGCACCGCCGATCGAGCCGGAATGGAGCGCACGCTTTGCCCTGGCCGACCGCGCCGAACCGTCCGAGCGTCCGGGCGACGCCTATAACCGGTTTCTTGCCGCCATGCGCAAGAAGCCGGATCCTGGCTTCCATGAGGCCTCGCTATTTGCCACCATTTCCGACCGGCTTGCCGACCGGTTCGGCACGCGCGGTCTGCCGGTGACGCTGTCGACCGCCTGTGCCTCCGGCGCCACCGCCATCCAGCTCGGTGTCGAAGCCATCCGCCAAGGCCGCACGACGCGGGCACTGACGATCGCCACCGACGGCTCCGTCAGTGCCGAAGCGCTGATCCGCTTCTCGCTGCTCTCTGCTCTGTCGACCCAGAACGAGCCGCCGGAGAAAGCCTCGAAACCCTTCACCAAGGAACGCGACGGTTTCGTCATCGCCGAGGGTGCGGCAACATTGGTGCTGGAATCGCTGGAAGCAGCGGTTGCCCGCGGCGCCCGCGTTTACGGCGTCATCCAGGGCTGCGGCGAGAAGGCCGATTCTTTCCATCGCACGCGGTCTTCGCCCGATGGCGGACCGGCGATCGCCACGATCCGCGCCGCGCTGGCCGACGCCGGACTGGACGAAAGCGGCATCGGCTATATCAACGCCCATGGCACCTCGACGCCGGAAAACGACAAGATGGAATTCCTGGCCATGTCGACGGTGTTTGCCGAGCGCCTGCCGTCCATTCCTGTGTCGTCGAACAAGTCGATGATCGGCCATACGCTGACGGCGGCCGGTGCGGTCGAGGCGGTGTTCTCGCTGCAGACGATCCTGACCGGAACGCTGCCGCCGACGATCAACTATGTGAACCCCGATCCGGCGATCACGCTCGACGTCGTGCCGAACGTCAAACGCGACGCCAAGGTGTCTGCCGTGCTGTCGAACTCCTTCGGATTCGGCGGCCAGAACGCCAGCCTTGTCCTGACGGCCGAACCGGATTATGTGCGGGCCCAATAAGACGCGGTAAAACTGGCGTCTGCCAAACAAAACGTGCCGATCACGGCAGAGGAAATGACATGCGTGCCCTTCAACTCACCGGCGACCGCAAGCTAGAAATCACCGATCTTCCCGAGCCGGATGGACCCGGTCCGGGCGAGGTGACGCTGCGCGTCAAGGCCGTCGCCCTCAACCATATCGACGTTTGGGGCTGGCGCGGCATGGCCTTCGCCAAGCGCAAGATGCCGCTGGTGATTGGCGCCGAGGCCTCGGGCGTGGTCGAGACGATCGGTCCGGGTGTTTCCAACCTGCTGCCGGGACAGCTGGTGTCGATCTATGGCGCCCGCACCTGCGGCCTCTGCCGCCCCTGCCGCGAAGGCCGCGACAATCTCTGCGAAAACGTCTCCGGCGTGCATGGCTTCCATCTCGACGGCTTTGCCCAGGAAAAGGTCAACCTGCCGGCCCGCCTGCTGGTTCCGGCTCCTCCGGGCGTCGATGCCGTTGCTGCAGCCCTGGCGCCGGTGACCTTCGGCACGGTCGAACACATGCTGTTCGACAATGCCAAGCTCGAACCCGGCGAAACCATTCTCATTCACGCCGGCGGCTCCGGCATCGGCACGGCGGCAATCCAGCTGGCCAAGAAGATCGGCTGTACCGTCATCACCACGGTCGGGTCGGATGACAAGATCGAACCGGCCAAGGCGCTGGGCGCCGATCACGTCATCAACTACCGCAGCGACCGCTTCGAAGGCGTCGTGCGCAAGATCACCAAGAAGAAGGGCGTCGACGTCGTCTTCGAACATGTCGGCAAGGACACGTTTGCCGCCTCGATGTTCTGCCTCAAGCGCGGCGGCCGGCTGGTCACCTGCGGGTCCACGTCCGGTGTCTCGACCGAGATGAACCTGATGATGCTGTTCCAGCAGCAACTGCGCCTGATCGGCTCCTTCGGATGCCGGATGGAAAACATGGCCGACGCCATGCAGAAAATGGCTCGCGGCCTCGTGCACCCGGTCATCGACACGGAAATCGGTTTCGACCAGATCGACGTGGCGCTTGCCCGTATGGAGACCCGCCAGATTTTCGGCAAGATCGTGCTTCGGGTGGATTGACCCTGTGAAGATGATCATCACGCGGCTGGTTCTGGCCTTTCGCCGTGCGAAAGACTGGAGCGTCGCGCAGCTGCTATTCGGCCTGCTCAATATTCTGAAGCTGTTTCCGGCCGACCGCGCCATCGAATTCGCCGATCGCGCCTTTCGCTGGATCGGGCCGAAGACGAAGCGGCAAAGGCTGACGCTGGTCAATCTGCGCAATGCCTTTCCGGAGAAATCCGAAGAGGAGATTGCCGCCATCGCGCTTGAAAGCTGGGGCAGCATGGGCCGGCTTGCGGCTGAATACGTCTTCCTTGACGAGATTTTCGACTTCGATCCGGAGCGGCTGGGCGAGGGACGGATCGAGGTCTCGGGCATTCCCATTTTCCTGGAGCTGCGCGACAATCCACGCCCGTTCATCGTTTTTACCGCCCACAGCGGCAATTTCGAGCTGCTGCCGGTGGCGGGTTCGGCCTATGGGCTTGATGTCACCGTGCTGTTCCGTCCGCCGAACAATCCTTATGTCGCTGAAAAAGTCTTCGAGTTCCGCCGCAGCCGCATGGGCAATCTGGTGCCGTCGCATGCGGGCTCCTCCTTTGCGCTTGCGCGCAAGCTCGAAGCGGGCGGTGCCGTCGGCGTTCTTGTCGACCAGAAATTTCAGAAGGGCGTGAAGACCACGTTCTTCGGCCGCGAGGTCCAGACCAATCCGCTGCTGGCAAAGCTGGTGCGGCAGTTCAACTGCGAGGTCTATCCGGCCCGCAGCGTGCGTTTGCCGGGCGGGCGTTTCCGGCTGGAAATCGAATCGGCCATCGCCATTCCGCGAAAAACCGACGGAAGCGTCGATGTAACGGGCACGGCTCAGCTTTTGAACGACAAGGTTGAGGGCTGGGTCCGCGAAAATCCGGGCCAGTGGCTATGGTATCACGATCGCTGGAATATTAAACATAGCTTGAATCGCTGATTTTCTTGTCGCGCCGGATACAGTAACGTTTCAGGTAAGCTTCATGCTGTTGAATATGGCCCGTTGCATGCATACACTCGATTTGTGCCGGTAGCGTGACGTGGGGGCGTTTGAGCTGGCGCGGATTGAGAAGCAATATCTTCTCACATGGGCGGTCTTGTGCCGTCTCTGGGTTGGAGCATAGATTTGAAGAAACTTATTGAATTGTTTTGGTTCAAGCACGCGCAGTTGCAACAGGCTGTCCGCTCGGGCGACGAGGTGCTGGTGGGAACCCTCGACCGCGAACTGCAGGCGGCGCTGAACGACGTGTATCAGTACGAAATTCTCGATTCGGCCGGCATGCGGCTGCAATTCCAGCTGTTCCTTGAGCTTTTGCAGGAAGAAGCTGACGACGCGTCCTGCGTCCTTCGCCAGTCGCGCCTGCTTCAGGGCCTTGTCGACCGGTACTTCGGCGAACTGGAATCGAACAGCAGCGGCAAACACCTCTCCCTGCTGAGCCGCTCTAAAGTTTTGCCGGGCGAAGACATTGGCGACGACGTTCTGAACGAGGAAGTTCTCGAGAGCCTGCCCGGGCGCGTGGCTGTTATCACAACCGATTACCGCTATCTCTATTCCAATATTTCCAACGCCGAACATCTCAAGGTTCGCCCGATGCAGCTGATTGGCCGTCACATCAGCGATTTCGTCGGGCTCAACCGCTTCCACGACAATGTGAAGCCGAACCTCGATCGCTGTTTTGCCGGCGAGGTGGTCGATTATTCGATGAAGCGCGAGAGATCGGGGCGCACGGTGGTGACCAATTGCCGGATGACACCGTGTTACGCAACCAGCGGCCGCATTGTCGGCGCCATTCTGGTGCTCCAGGAAATCGCGGACCGGCGCCGGTCGATCGCTGCCTGATCAGCGGTCGGGCCAGGCCGCCCGTTCATAGCCATCGGGATCGGTGAAGTGAAACCGCCGCAGCGACTGCCGAAAAACCACCGTTCACGCGGCCGTCGCTGATTCCAGCAGGCCCTTCAGGGTTTTCAAATCCTTTTCCACATGGGCGGCATCACCGGCGTACTGCTCGTCACTCATCCCGGGCTGCCGGAACAGGGTGAACATCACTTCCGCACCGTCGCCGTTGGCAACCACACGAAGAGGATTGTGGACGACCTGACCCGTCGGCAACGTCACGTCGTGATCTGCGACACCCAGTGCATTCTCGGGCGCGAAACGGATGCTGACATCGCCGAGCTGGCCGTGGGCGATCCAGTCCTTGCCGTGCTGTTGGAGCCCGTCTGCCAGTCCAGAGGCCCAGAGCGGCATGTTCTGAGGCCGGCACACGAAAGCTGCGACCTCAGCGAAAGGGCGGCTGATCGAAGTGTGAATGATCTTTGCGGACATCGTCGGCATGGTGTAGTTCTCCGTCAGTCTGGACCGGTATTTGGAGCGCTTTATCCCACCGGTTCTGGGCAACTGCAAGGCCTGTGGTCTTATGCCCGGCATGGCCGGTGAGGTGCGAGAAAATTTCAACTTGATGGCGACATTTGCTTGTCCTTAATCGATTTGAATGCCAAAACTCCCCCAACAAACATCGTAGGAGGCAAACACGTGGCACAGGCGGAAATCGGTCTCATTGGTCTTGGCGTTATGGGTTCAAACCTGGCGCTCAACATTGCCGAAAAAGGCAACAAGATCGCAGTGTTCAACCGGACGGTCGAGCGGACGAAGGAGTTTTACGAGGAAGCGGGCGCCCTCAAGGATCACGTCATTCCGTGCGAAAGCATTGAGGAATTCGTTGCCGCCATCCGCCCGCCACGGCCGATCATCATCATGATCAAGGCCGGTGATCCCGTCGACCAGCAGATGGCGCTGCTGCAGCCCTATCTGTCGAAGAACGACATCATGATCGACGCCGGCAACGCCAATTTCCGCGACACGATGCGCCGTTTCGACAACCTGAAGGACAGCGGCCTCACCTTCATTGGCATGGGCGTTTCCGGTGGTGAGGAAGGTGCACGCCACGGCCCGTCGATCATGGTCGGCGGTACGGAAGATTCGTGGAAGCGCGTTGAAAAGGTGCTGACCTCCATTGCCGCCAAATATGACGGAGACCCGTGCGTTGCCTGGCTTGGCGAGAACGGGGCTGGCCATTTCGTCAAGACCATCCACAACGGCATCGAATATGCCGACATGCAGATGATTGCCGAAATATACGGCATCCTGCGCGACGGCCTGAAGATGAGCGCCAGCGAGATCGGCGAGGTTTTCGGCACCTGGAACAAGGGCCGTCTCAATTCCTACCTGATCGAGATCACCGAGACCGTGCTGAAGGCGGCGGACCCGATCACCGGCAAGCCGATCGTCGATCTCATTCTCGACAAGGCAGGCCAGAAGGGCACCGGCAAGTGGTCGGTCATCGAGGCCCAGAACATGGGTATTCCGGCCACGGCCATCGAGGCGGCCGTTGCCGCCCGCAGCATCTCGTCGGTCAAGGGCGAGCGTGAGGCGGCCGAAAAGATCCTCGGCCTGCCGCCCGTCGGCGAGTTCAAGGTGGCCGACAGAGCCGCCTTCCTGAGGGATCTCGAGAGCGCCTTGCTGGCTGCAAAGATCGGCGCCTATGCGCAGGGTTTTGCGGTCATGGCGCAGGCGTCGCGCGAGTTCAATTGGAACCTGCCGATGCCAACGATCGCCCGGATCTGGCGCGCCGGCTGCATCATTCGTTCGGCTTTTCTGGACGAGATCACCACCGCCTTTACCAAGGCACCGGATGCGGCCAACCTGATCGTTACCCCGGCGTTCTCTGCCACGGTCACGGAAACCGACGG
Organism: Pararhizobium sp.; assembly: GCA_030655075.1. Lineage (GTDB taxonomy): Bacteria > Pseudomonadota > Alphaproteobacteria > Rhizobiales > Rhizobiaceae > JAURWE01. Next base: position 46,668 of record JAURWE010000131.1, on the reverse strand, counting down.
TGCCTTGCGCCGTGTCGTTTCGGCAGCGGTTCTCGGTGGGCTGCCGGTTCCGGCTTTGGCGTCCGCTCTCGGTTATTTCGACAGCTACCGCCGTGCGCGCGGCACGGCCAATGTGATCCAGGCTCAGCGCGACTTCTTCGGTGCCCATGGTTTCGACCGGACCGACGGTGCCGATTCGCATCACGGCCCCTGGGGCAGCGGGCTGAACGCCTGATAGGATCCGGCTTTCCTTTGCGGAGACCGGGCGACGTCCGGTCTCCAGCACAATCAAAGCTCTTCCGATTGTTCAATACACGCCAGGAGCCTGAGCGTTTTCCAAAGCCTCAGCCCGGAGCCTCAACGCGGTCTGTCAAGGTTCTGTAGCTGTTCGGCGGGAACACCCTCGATGCGGGCGATAACGGCCTTGGCGAGTTCGCGGCCCGCAAGCTTGAAATCTTCGCTGATCGTGATGATTTCCGGGTGCAGCCAGGCCAGGATATTGGTCGGCTCCTTAGACACAAGATCGGCCTCCCTGCCCAACTGCCGGCCGGTGGCTTCCAGTCCAGCCAGAAGCGGGATGGCACCGGAACCGCTGCCGGAAATAATTCCATCCGGCGGATTGGGGCCTCGCATCAACGCCTCGAAGGCGTTGCGAATGTCGGTGAGGCTGTTGTCGGTGTTGACGGCATTGAAGCTGACCGACTCGCCACCGAAGTCACGCAGGCCCTTCTCGAAGCCTGCGCGCATGTGGAAGTGAAAGGTCAGGTGCGATGACGGCTGCAGCAGGGCGATGCGTGTGCGTCCACGTGCGCGCAGACGCTTGACGGCCTCGTAGGCAAAACTCTCATTGTCGAAATCGAAGTAGGGATGGACCAGCCCCATTTCCGTGCGTCCGTGCGTCACGAAGGGCAGGTTGTGCTCCATCATCAGCGCCACGCGCGGGTCCTTGGGTTGTGTGCGCGAGATGATAACGCCATCGGCAGCGCCGGTGTCGAGAACGTACTGGACGGGTATCAGCGCATCCCGGGCCGGATTGTAGGGCGTGATGATCAGATGATATTGGGTGTCAGCCAGCACCTGCGATATGCCGATCACGATCGGGCTCGTCAGGCCCATGATCTCTTCCTCGAGGCTGAGGATCAGGCTGATGACATTGGTCTTGCCTGTTCGCAGCCGGACGCCGGCGCGGTTGGGCTGGTAGCCGATCTGCCGCGCGACGAGGCGGACGCGTTCCTTCGTCTCGGCACCGATGTCGGGCGCATCTTTCAGGGCGCGTGAGACCGTGGTCACTCCGAGGCCTGTCATGAAGGCAATGGTCTTCAGAGTCGGCCGGCCGCCAAAAGCCGACGGTGTGCCCGATGGCCTGTTGCGAATCTTGTCGTCCATCCCCGCTCACAACCTTCCTGTGTTCCCCTGGATGTCGATACAGCAAATCCGGTGTCCAGGCTACCGGGAAACCCTGCCTGCATTGCTGAGGCAGAAACTGAAACTGAAACATGTGAAAACTGTAACGATACAGGTCGTTTGTCGAGCAGTTTTTTTGAACTCTTCAGTGTCAACCTATCTCCAGAGTTGCGATTTTAAGCACGACATGTTTTTGCACATGCGAAGCCGACGGTGTCCCGATTTTGAGGATAATTTGGCAGATTTGTTTGTTTTTCCGGCGTTTTTTGATTTTTGCTGCGGTGCATTATCTGGAGCTCTCCATGTTCCAATTCCGAGGAGATGCATCTCTAGATTGAATTTGTTATTTTAACCTAAATTTTTTCATGTGGTGGTTGCGTCCTGAAATCGTTTCGAATACGTTTTACCTGTAACGTTTCAGTGAGGGAGGAAAACTCATGAATTACCGTTCGTTTGCTGCTGCTCTGGCGGCAACCGTCGTGTTGCCGTTCACAACTGTGCAGGCAGCTGATCTCGAAGTGACCCACTGGTGGACATCCGGCGGCGAAGCTGCTGCCGTTGCCGAGTTGGCCAAGGCATTCGATGCCACCGGCAACAAATGGGTCGATGGCGCAATCGCCGGTGCGGGCGGTACAGCCCGGCCGATCATGATCAGCCGCATTACCGGCGGCGATCCGATGGGCGCCACCCAGTTCAACCATGGCCGTCAGGCCGAAGAGCTGGTCGAGGCCGGCCTGATGCGCGACCTGACCGAGGTCGCGACCAAGGAAAAGTGGCGCGACGTCATCAAGCCGATCAGCCTGCTCGACAGCTGCACGATCGACGGCAAGGTCTATTGCGCGCCGGTGAACATTCATTCGTGGCAGTGGCTGTGGCTGTCGAACGCCGCCTTCAAGACGGCAGGCGTCCCGATTCCGAAAAACTGGGACGAGTTCGTTGCGGCCGGTCCGGCGCTTGAAAAAGCTGGCATCGTGCCTCTGGCGGTCGGCGGCCAGCCCTGGCAGGCAAACGGCGCCTTCGGCGTGATCATGATCGCCATCGGCGGCAAGGATCTTTACCAGAAGGTTTTTGCCGACAAGGACGCCGAAGCAGCGGGCGGCGCCGAGATGGCGAAGGTCTTTAAGGCGGCCGACGATGCACGCCGCCTGTCCAAGGGCACGAACGTACAGGACTGGAACCAGGCGACCAACATGGTGATAACAGGCAAGGCCGGCGGCCAGATCATGGGCGACTGGGCGCAGGGCGAATTCGCTCTGGCCGGGCAGACGGCCGGCACGGACTATACCTGCCTCCCGGGTCTCGGCGTCAACGAGATCATCTCGACCGGCGGCGACGCGTTCTACTTCCCGGTTCTCCCGGATGAGGAAAAGTCGAAAGCCCAGGACGTGCTGGCGGCAACCCTTCTCAACCCGGCGACGCAGGTCGCTTTCAACCTGAAGAAGGGCTCGCTGCCGGTGCGCGGCGACGTCGATCTGACGGCCGCAAACGACTGCATGAAGAAGGGACTTGAGATCCTGGCAAGGGGTGACGTCGTTCTGGGTACCGACCAGATGGTGTCGGCCGATACCCAGAAGCAGATGGAAGATCTGTTCTCGGAGTTCTTCGCCACACCGACGATAACGGCTGAAGATGCGCAGAAGCGCTTCACCGATATCATCGCTTCGGCCGACTGACCGGATCCTCCCCTGCGCGCCGGTCCGCCCTTGCGGGGGCGGGCCGGTTCGTGGTCTGCCTGCCGCCACATCCGGAAGACGGGCTGCACCGCCGGGCGGCAAAAACAGCTGTCCATGCCTCTCATGGCGAGATGACCGCCACCACCACCCTCTGGAGGAACGTCGGATGACAGGCCAAGCGAAGACCGGTCGGCCAAACCAGTACCTGCGCAATCTCAATTCGAAAATTGCCTCGATTCCCATGATTCTGACCGCCGTGGTCATTTTCCTCGGCGGCACGGTATGGACGGTGGTCTATTCCTTCACCAATTCCAAGCTGCTGCCCCGGCTGTCCTTTGTCGGCTTCGACCAGTACGAACGGCTCTGGGCAGCGCCGCGCTGGATCATGTCGATCCAGAACCTGGCGGTCTATGGCATTTTCTCGCTCATTTTCAGCATGGTGATCGGCTTCCTGCTGGCGGCGTTGATGGATCAGAAGATACGTTTCGAAAATACGTTCCGAACGATTTTTCTCTATCCGTTCGCCTTGTCCTTCATCGTCACGGGCCTTGTCTGGCAATGGATCCTCAACCCGGAGTTCGGCGTACAGTCGGTGGTGCGTTCGCTCGGCTGGACAAGCTTCACCTTCGATCCGCTCTACACGCCCAGCATCGTCATATACGGCGTGCTTTTAGCCGCTCTCTGGCAGGGGACGGGTCTGGTGATGTGCCTGATGCTGGCCGGGCTTCGCGGCATCGACGAGGACATCTGGAAGGCGTCGCGCGTCGACGGCATTCCCATGTGGAAGACCTACATTTCCATCATCATTCCGATGATGCGGCCAGTGTTCATCACCACACTCGTCATCATCGCCAGCGGCATCGTGCGTGTCTATGACCTCGTCGTGGCGCAGACCAGCGGCGGTCCCGGGATCGCGTCCGAAGTGCCGGCAAAATATGTCTATGACTACATGTTCCAGGCGCAGAACCTCGGTCAGGGCTTCGCGGCGTCGACGATGATGCTCATCACCGTCGCCATCATCATCGTGCCTTGGGCCTATCTGGAATTCGGAGGACGCAAACGTGGCTGATACACCTCTCAATGGCAGTCTTGCGGTCAATGCCGCCGGTCACCGCGGGACGCGCACGGGCATGGAAGCCGGTCCGCGCGGCAAGAAGCCCCATCCGGCCTTTTCCCCGCGCAACATCATGGTCTATGGAGCGCTGATCTTTGCTGCCATTTACTATCTCATTCCGCTCTACGTCATGGTCGTCACCTCGCTCAAGGGCATGCCGGAAATCCGGCTGAGCAACATCTTCTCGCCGCCGGTGGAAATCGTCTTCGAACCCTGGGTAAAAGCTTGGTCGCAAGCCTGCACCGGCCTCAATTGCGACGGCCTGTCGCGCGGTTTCTGGAACTCTGTGCGGATCACCATCCCGTCGACCATCGTTTCGATCGCCATTGCCTCGATCAACGGCTATGCGCTGGCAAACTGGCGCTTCAAGGGTGCGGATCTGTTCTTCACGATCCTGATCGTCGGTGCCTTCATTCCCTATCAGGTGATGATCTACCCGATCGTCATCGTGCTTCGGGAAATGGGCCTCTACGGTTCGCTCAGCGGGCTCATCATCGTCCATACGATCTTCGGCATGCCGATCCTGACGCTGCTGTTCCGCAACTATTTCTCCGGGTTGCCGGAGGAACTGTTCAAGGCGGCGCGCATCGACGGGGCGGGGTTTTGGACGATCTACTTCAAGATCATGCTGCCGATGTCCATGCCGATCTTCGTCGTGGCGATGATCCTGCAGATCACCGGGATCTGGAACGACTTCCTGCTCGGCGTCGTGTTCACCCGGCCGGAATATTATCCGATGACCGTTCAGCTCAACAACATCGTCAACTCGGTCCAGGGCGTGAAGGAATACAACGTCAACATGGCGGCAACCATCCTGACGGGTGCGGTTCCCCTGTTCGTCTATTTCGTTTCCGGCCGGCTTTTCGTCCGCGGTATCGCCGCCGGCGCAGTGAAAGGGTAATTGCATGACCAGCCAAAGTGTAGCGGCCAACAGCGTGTCGGTGAGAGACCTTTCGTTGCATTTCGGAGCGGTGACCGTCCTCGACACGCTCAATCTCGATATCAAGGACGGCGAGTTCCTGGTGCTTCTCGGCTCCTCCGGCTGCGGCAAGTCCACGCTGCTCAACTGCATCGCCGGCCTTCTCGACGTCAGCGAGGGGCAGATCTTCATCAAGGACAAGAATGTCACCTGGGAAGAGCCCAAGGATCGCGGCATCGGCATGGTGTTCCAATCCTATGCGCTTTATCCGCAGATGACGGTGGAGAAGAACCTGTCTTTCGGCCTGAAAGTGGCAAAGCTGCCGCAGGCCGAAATCGACAAGCGCGTGGCGAGAGCTGCAGATATCCTGCAGATTCAGGCTCTTCTGAAGCGCAAGCCGGCAGAGCTGTCGGGCGGCCAGCGGCAGCGCGTGGCCATCGGCCGGGCCTTGGTGCGCGACGTCGATGTCTTCCTGTTCGACGAGCCGCTGTCCAACCTCGATGCCAAGCTGCGCTCAGAATTGCGTGTCGAGATCAAGCGTCTGCATCAGTCGCTGAAGAACACGATGATCTATGTGACCCACGACCAGATCGAGGCTCTGACGCTGGCCGACCGCATCGCCGTGATGAAAAGCGGCGTGATCCAACAGCTTGCCGATCCGATGACGATCTACAGCTTCCCGGAAAACCTTTTCGTCGCCGGCTTCATCGGTTCGCCGTCGATGAACTTCTTCAGGGGCGAGATCGGCGACCAGAACGGCCGCAAGGTTGTGACGGTCAACGGCGTCGAATTCGGGATCGACAGCTATCCGGCACGCGGGCCATTGAAGGCCGGGCAAAAGGTCGTTTTAGGCGTTCGACCGGAACACGTGAAGGTCGACGAGAGCGTACCTGGCGTAACGGAAAGCCACGATGCCACGGTCGACATCGAGGAGCCGATGGGGGCCGACAATCTGCTGTGGCTGAAACTTGCGGGCCAGACCATATCGGTGCGGATCGCCGGCGCGCGGCGCTACAAGCCGGGCACGCCCGTCAAGCTCGGCTTCGACATGTCCATGGCGTCGATTTTTGATGCCGCCACCGAGAACAGGCTGTGAGCCTGATGAACCGCTGAGACAACCGTCAAACCGCCCGTGTGAGAGCCAACCGTGAACATCATGACCTCGACATCCAGCATCTCGGTCGATCTTGCCGGAGACTGGCGCCTGCACTCCACCGATCGCAGCCACGCGCTGACCATGGCCGTTCCGGGCGATGTGCACAGCGCGCTGCAGGCGGCCGGTGTGATCCAAGATCCCTATGCGGGCCGGGTCGAGGCGGATGTGCAATGGGTGGCGCACGCGGACTGGGTGCTGGAGCGGAGCTTTGCCATTACGGAAGCCGATCTCGGCGGCCACTGGTATCTCGACATTGAAAGCCTCGACACGGTGGCCTCGGTCTTCGTCAACGATAAACTGGTGCTGGAGGCCGCCAACTGCTTTCGCCGCTTCCGGCCCGATGTGTCGAAGGCGCTGCGAACCGGTGAAAATACCCTGCGGATCGTTCTATCCTCCGCCATCGCCGCCGGCGCGGCGGAGCCGGCGGCGCAGCCCTTCCATGTGCCCTATCACACAGGAAATTCGCCCATCGCCAACGGCAACATGCTGCGCAAGCCGCAGTGCCATTTCGGCTGGGACTGGAACATCGCGATCGCGCCGCTCGGCATCTATGGCAGCATCGCGCTGAAGCGGATCGAGACCGCCCGCATCGAGCATGTGACGACACGCCAGGAGCACAACGAGGACGGCTCGGTCGATCTGTTCGTGACGGTGACGCTGTTTGCGCGGGAGGCGGGCTACCTGCCGGTGCATTTCACGCTGGACGGCGAGCGCGTGCGTCTCGATTGCGGCGTGACGGCCAGTGAAACGGTGCTCACCCACGTCTTCCATGTCGAAAACCCCAAGCTCTGGTGGCCGTCGGGCAGCGGCGAACAGGCGCTGTCGATCCTGTCGGTTTCCACCGCATCCGAGACGGTAACCCGGCAGATCGGTTTTCGCACCATCGAGCTCATCACGAACAAGGACGAAGCCGGTGGCCGCTTTGCCTTCCGGGTCAATGGCCGCGAGATTTTCTGCCGGGGGGCCAACTGGATCCCGGCCGATGCGCTGATGTCGCGCGTCACGCCTTCGGGCGTCGAAGACCTGCTGCGCTCGGCCAGGGACGCCCATATGAACATGATCCGCGTCTGGGGCGGCGGCTTTTATGAGCCGGACTGGTTTTACGATATCTGCGATCGCCTCGGCCTGATGGTCTGGCAGGATTTCATGTTCGCCTGCAATCTCTATCCTTCGACACCGGGTTTTCTGGCCAATGTCTCGGAGGAGGTGGCCTACCAGGTCAAGCGGCTGGCCTCGCATCCGTCGATCGCGCTCTGGTGCGGCGACAACGAGCTTGTCGGGGCGCTGACCTGGTTCGAGGAATCGCGCGCCGACCGCGACCGCTATCTCGTCTCCTACGACCGGCTGAACCGCACCGTCGAGGTGGCGATGAAGGCGGCGGCGCCGGATGCGATCTGGTGGCCGTCGAGCCCCTCCGTCGGCTATCTCAATTTCGGCGACGCCTGGCATGCCGATGGGGCCGGCGATATGCACTACTGGTCGGTCTGGCACGAAAACAAGTCCTTCGACAATTACCGCAGCGTTCGCCCGCGCTTCTGTTCGGAATTCGGCTTCCAGTCCTATACATCGATGCCGGTGATCCGCGACTTTGCCGAGCCCAAGGATATGAACATCGCGTCACCGGTGATGGAGGCGCATCAGAAGAATGCCGGCGGCAACGAACGCATTGCCGCGACCATGTTCCGCTATTTCCGCTTCCCGAAGGATTTCCCAAACTTCGTCTATCTCAGCCAGATCCAGCAGGGGCTGGCGATCAAGACGGCGGTCGACTACTGGCGTTCGCTCAAACCGCACTGCATGGGTACGCTCTACTGGCAGCTCAACGACACCTGGCCCGTCGCCTCCTGGTCGAGCCTCGACTATGGCGGCAGCTGGAAAGCCATGCATTTCATGGCGCGGCGGTTCTTCCAGCCGGTCACCGTCGTCGCCATCCCGTCGGACGACAACGGCATCGTCGATATTTCCGTCGTCAACGATACGGCCGCACCGGTGGACGTCGAGCTGTCGGTCTGCATCGTCGATCTCGCCGGCAGGACAACACCTTTGACCGGACTGACGCGGACGGCGAGCCCCGATCGGGCCCAAGTGATGCTGCGCATCGATGCCACGCAGATACCGGCGCAATCGCTTCTGATCTGGCGTTTCGAGGCATCGAACGGCATGAGCGGGCAGGGTCATCATGTGCAGGGTGCCTACAAGGAGCTCGATTTGCAGCCGTCGGGTTTGGTGCTGGAGAGCCGGGCGCTGGAAAGCGGTGCCATCGAAATCGATGTGACCTCGGCCGGTCTTGCGCTATTCGTCATGATCGAAGGCGATGTCGCCGGGCGCTTTTCCGACAATGCCTTCGATCTTGGCGCGGGGGAAGTCCGCCGGCTTGTTTTCACTCCCGCAACAGCAGTGGAACCGGGCCAAATGCCGCGTTTCACCGCCACGGACCTGCATTCGTGCCAGTCCGTCGAATGAAGAGAGCCGAAGATGAAGCGCAGCACCGTCAATGAGATCATCACCGAAAGCGACGCGTTCATTCGCTCGTTTGGCTATGTCCTGCCGCCGTTTGCCTACTGGTCGCCGGAGGAGTTGAAGGCACATGTGACCGGCGATGCGCCGACGATTGCCACGTCGCAGCTGGGCTGGGACATCACCGATTTCGGCAGCGGCCGCTTTGACGATCTCGGCCTGTTCCTGTTCACCGTGCGCAATGGTTCGGCCGCCGATCTCGCCAAGGGGCGGGGCATGCTCTACGCCGAAAAGATCATGATCGTGCGTGAAAACCAGCACACGCCGGTGCACCGCCACATCGTCAAGGCCGAGGATATCATCAATCGCGGCGGCGGCGCTCTGGTGCTGGAGATGTTCAGTTCGCTGCCGGATGGTTCGATCGACCGGCATTCCGATGTCGTCGTCGCCACGGACGCCCGCATGCGCACCCTCAAGGCCGGTGACCGCCTCAGCCTTGCGCCGGGCGAGAGCGTCACGCTTCTGCCCGGCAACTGGCACGGCTTCTGGGCAGAGGGCGGCGATGCGCTGATCGGCGAAGTCTCGACCGTCAACGACGACATGACCGACAATATTTTCGATGCCCCGGTCGGACGTTTTGCGTCGATCGAGGAAGACACTCAACCCACGCATCTGCTTGTTTCAGACTATGAGACATGGCTAAAATAGATTTTTAAGGAGGACACCATGAAGCCCATCAGTTTCCAGCTTTACAGCGCCCGCAATTTTCCGCCCCTGTCCGACGTTCTGCAGACCGTGGCCGAGGCCGGCTACAAGCAGGTCGAAGGCTACAGCGCGCTCTATGCGGAGCTGGATGATGCGGCGATTGCCGATCTGCGCGGCGATCTCGACCGCAACGGCCTGACCATGCCGACGGCGCATTTCGGCATCGACATGCTTGAGGCCGATCCGGTGCGGGTGCTGCAGATCTGCGATGTGCTTGGCATCAAGGTGATCTTTTGCCCGCATCTGATGGCTGACGAGCGCCCCACGGATGCGGCCGGATGGCATGCTTTCGGCGAGCGGCTGCAGGCGGCCGGAAAACCATTCCGCGATGCCGGGCTCGGCTTCGGCTGGCACAACCACGATTTCGAGTTTGTTGCGTACGACGACGGCACTGTGCCGCAGGATCATATCTTTGCCGGCGGGCCCGACCTTTCCTGGGAGGCCGATATTGCCTGGGTCATTCGCGGCGGTGCCGACCCGTTTGCTTGGATCGAGAAATACGGCGACCGGATCATCTCGGTCCACGTCAAGGATATCGCGCCGGCCGGTGAAAATGCCGATGAGGATGGCTGGGCCGATGTCGGTCACGGCACGGTCGACTGGGCAAAGCTGTTCAAGGCACTCGCTGCCACGCCTGCCGAATATTTCATTGTCGAGCACGACAACCCGAACGATCTGCAGCGTCTCGCTTCGCGCTCGATTGCCTCCATCAAGACTTACTGAGCTTTCAGGCTTCAAGAGAAAGACACGCACATGACACGTGAACTTGGCGTCGGCATCCTCGGATGCGGCAATATTTCCACAACATACTTCAAGCTGGCACCGCTTTTCAAAGGCATCAAGATCGTCGCCTGCGCCGATCTCAACCCGGCCGCTGCGGAAATCCGCAGTTCCGAATACGGCGTTGCGGCTCAGAGCATCGAAGCGCTCCTTGCCAATCCCGACGTGGATATCATCGTCAATCTCACCATTCCGGATGCGCATTTTAAGGTTTCCAAACAGATCCTCGAGGCTGGAAAACACGTCTATTCCGAAAAGCCGCTGGTGCTGTCGCTGGATGAGGGCGAAGAACTCCGCGCGATTGCCAAGGCGAGGGGCCTTTCGGTCGGCTGCGCACCGGATACGTTTCTCGGCGGTGCGCATCAGCTGGCCCGCGCCTATATCGACGGCGGCAAGATCGGTCGCGTGACCTCCGGTACCTGCCATGTCATGGGACCCGGCATGGAGATGTGGCATCCGAACCCGGATTTCTTCTTCCTGCCCGGCGGCGGCCCGATCCTCGATCTCGGCCCCTATTACATTGCCAACCTCATCAACCTGATCGGCCCGGTCAGGCGCGTCGCAGCGCTGGCCACCATGGCGAACCCGACCCGCACGATCAGCAGCCAGCCGCGCTCCGGCGAGGTCATTCCAGTAAAGACGCCGACCAATATCCATGCGCTGCTGGAATTCCACAATGGCGCGACGATCACGCTGTCGGCCAGCTGGGATGTCTGGTCGCACCGCCACAGCAACATGGAACTCTACGGCACCGAAGGCTCGCTGTTCCTGCCCGATCCGAACTTCTTCGGCGGTACGGTGGAGGCCAGCGGCCGCGACAAGGACATCCACCCGCTGACCATGTGGGAGCACCCTTTCGCGGTCGAGAACCAGCAACATCCGCAGGGCATGATGGCCAACTACCGCACCGCCGGCCTTGCCGACATGGCCATCGCCATTCTCGAGGGCCGCGATGCGCGCTGCTCGCTCGAGCGGGCGCTGCACGGGGTCGATGTCATGGTGTCGATCCTGAAATCCGGCGAGGAAGGCCGTTTTATCGAGCTGACGACCACCTGCACCCAGCCGGCGGCGCTGGGTATCGAGGAAGCCGGAGCGCTGTTGCGTTAGCCGAAAGCACGGGATGGCGGCACAATAGGCTTGCGCCGTCATCCCAGTAAAATATACCGATTTTATACAACGTTCCCGGAGGCACAGGCTGCCTCCGGGAATTCGAGTTTTAGGACGAATGGCAAGGATTGCACCCATGAGCTGGCGACCCGCGGACAACCGCTACGAGACGATGAAGTACAACCGCGTTGGCAAAACCGGCCTGAAGCTGCCGGCGATCTCGCTCGGGCTCTGGCACAATTTCGGCGATGACACGCCGCATGAGCGCAAGACCGATATGTGCCGCACCGCCTTCGACCTCGGCATCACCCATTTCGATCTCGCCAACAATTACGGTCCTCCTGCCGGCACGGCGGAAACCGCGTTCGGCGAGATCCTGCGCACCGACTTCGCCAAGCTGCGCGATGAGCTGATCATCTCGTCGAAGGCCGGCTACGACATGTGGCCGGGCCCCTATGGCGAATGGGGCAGCCGCAAATACCTGATCGCCAGCTGCGACCAGAGCCTGAAGCGTTTGGGTCTCGACTATGTCGATATCTTCTATTCGCACCGCTTCGACCCCGACACGCCGCTGGAGGAAACCTGCGGCGCGCTCGATCACATCGTCCGCTCGGGCAGGGCGCTCTATGTCGGCATTTCCTCCTACAACTCGCAGCGCACCCGCGAGGCGGCCGCCATCCTCAAGAATCTCGGCACGCCCTGCATCATCCACCAGCCGAGCTATTCGATGCTCAACCGCTGGATCGAGACCGACGGTCTTGTCGATACGCTCGAGGATCTCGGCATCGGCTCGATCGTGTTTTCGCCTTTGGCGCAGGGTATGCTGACGACCAAGTACCTGAACGGCATTCCCGGCGACAGCCGCGCCGCGCAGAACCATTTCCTCAAGAAGGATTTCATCAAGCCGTCGATCATCGAGAACATCGTCAAGCTCAACGGCATTGCCGAAAAGCGCGGCCAGACGCTGGCGCAGATGGCCATCGCGTGGGTTCTTCGTGGCAATCGCATCACCTCGGCGCTGATCGGCGCCAGCCGCTCGTCGCAGATCATCGACTGCGTCGCGGCGCTGAAGAATGATCAGTTTTCGGCCGAGGAGCTGGCAGACATCGATCTCTACGCCCGCGAGGCCGACATCAACCTGTGGACCTCGTCGGCCGAGCTGGCCTGACTGGCCGGTTGAAGCAGCCCGTTGATTTGCCTCAGTTTTAGGCATTATCGGGGTATTTTAGGATGTTAGACAAAAGTCGAAGGCGGTGGTGAAGACGCTGGCTGGACATGAGGGGGGCAGCGTGTAAGCTGACCCTCGCGGGAGGAAAGATCGCGGCGGAGCCGGGGTTTGCCGCAGAGGATTCACGAGGAGGAAACATGGATCGCCGTTCATTCATCACGCGCGCAGGTTTCGGCGGCGTCGCTGCTGCCGCAACGCTTGCCACGCCTGCCATCGCCCAGAGCAACCCGAAGGTCAACTGGCGCCTGGCCTCGTCTTTTCCGAAATCGCTCGACACAATCTATGGCGGTGCCGAGGTTCTGGCGAAACATGTTTCCGAGGCGACGGACGGCAATTTCACCATTCAGGTCTTTGCCGCCGGTGAAATCGTTCCGGGCCTTCAGGCCGCCGACGCCGCCGCTGCCGGCACGGTCGAAGCCTGCCACACCGTCTCCTATTATTACTGGGGCAAGGACCCGGTCTGGGCGCTGGGTGCGGCCGTTCCCTTCGCGCTCAATGCCCGCGGCCACAATGCCTGGCAGTATCACGGCGGCGGTATCGACCTGTTCAACGAGTTCCTGGCGACGCAAGGCCTGATCGGCTATCCCGGCGGCAACACCGGCGTGCAGATGGGCGGATGGTTCCGCAAGGAGATCAAGACGGTCGCCGACATGTCGGGCCTGAAGATGCGCATCGGCGGCTTTGCTGGCAAGGTCGTCGAAAAGCTCGGCGTCGTGCCGCAGCAGATCGCCGGTGGCGATATCTATCCGGCGCTGGAAAAGGGCACGATCGACGCTGCCGAATGGGTCGGCCCCTATGATGACGAGAAGCTCGGCTTCTACAAGGTGGCGCCCTACTACTACTATCCCGGCTGGTGGGAAGGCGGACCGACGGTTCACGCCCTCTTCAACAAGGCGGCGTTCGACGGCCTGCCGAAGAACTATCAGTCGCTGTTGCGCACGGCCTGCCAGGCGACCGACGCCAACATGCTGCAGAAATACGACTATCTGAACCCGACTGCGATCAAGCGTCTGGTCGCCGGCGGCGCCAAGCTCAGCCCGTTCAGCCAGGAAATCCTCTCAGCCTGCTTCGACGCGGCCAACGAGGTCTATGCCGAGATGGAAGCGACGAACCCGACCTTCAAGAAGATCTGGGAATCGATCAAGGGCTTCCGTAACGACTATTTCCTCAACGCCCAGATCGCCGAATACAACTACGACACGTTCATGATGATTCAGCAGCGCAACGGCAAGCTCTGAGCGCAGCCGTCAGCTTGAAATGAGAAAAACCCGGAGCCGCGATGCTCCGGGTTTTTTTGTGCGTCCCATAGCGAGCGGGGACTGCATACCGGGCCAGGCACCCTCAGTCACCGTCATGCTCGGGCCCGTTCCGAGCATCCGACCCCGTCGAAACAGAGACCAGAGGCAATTGCGGCAGATCCCCGGCACAAGGCCGAGGATGACGAGGTCTGGAGGGCTTTCGCTGCCTCATCGCGGTCCCCTACCGGGCGCGGCACCACCCACCGCCGTCATGCTCGGGCCTGTCCCGAGCATCTGATCAAGTCGATACAAAGACGAGGCGGATTGCGGCAGATCCTCGGCACAAGGCCGAGGATGACGGGTCTTGGAGCAGGCTCACGCGGAGAGCCCCGCGTCGTCAATTGAACGATGGCGGGGCACTCAGGTCGGTGGCGGGCTTCTTCTCGCCGTCGGCCGGCTTCTCGGCACCGTCCAGCGGGTTGCCGGCAGGCAGCTGCAGGCCGCCGGGAAGGCCGAGGCCGCCGCCGTTGTCGGGGAGCGTCATGCCGCCGCCATTGTTGCCGAAGCCGGGCACTTCGATCTTGATCGTGTTCGGATCAATGCCGGTGCCGGTTCCCTTGTAATGCATGACCATCTGCGGAAACATGATGGTGAGTGCGACCATCAGCACCTGGATGCAGACGAAGGGCACGGCGCCCCAGTAAATCTGGCCTGTCGTCACCGGTTGCGTCACCTTGCCGGTGACCCGGTCGAGATAGGGCACCTTGGCGGCGACCGAGCGCAGATAGAACAGCGCGAAGCCGAAGGGCGGGTGCATGAAGCTCGTCTGCATGTTGATGCCCAAGAGTACGCCGAACCAGATGAGGTCGATGCCGAGGGCATTGGCGGCCGGCGCCAGCAGCGGCACGATGATGAAGGCCAGCTCGAAGAAATCGAGGAAGAAGGCCAGGAAGAAGACCAGCAGGTTGACGGCGATCAGGAAGCCAGTTTCGCCGCCGGGCATAGAGACCAGCAGGTGCTCGACCCAGAGATGGCCGTTGACGCCGTAGAATGTCAGCGAGAAGACGCGGGCGCCGATGAGGATGAACAGCACGAAGGACGACAGCCGCGTCGTGGCGGCCAGCGCCGAGCGCATGAGGTCCATGTTCAGGCGGCCCTTGGCGCCTGCCATGACCAGCGCGCCGACGGCACCCATGGCGCCGCCTTCGGTGGGCGTGGCGATGCCGAGGAAGATGGTGCCGAGCACGAGGAAGATCAGCGCCAAGGGCGGGATCAGCACGATGATGACCTGCTGGGCCAGCCGTGACATCGCATTGAATTTCACCGTCCGGTCGATCAGGGCGACGATGTAGATGAAGGCGACACCGACGGTTGCGCCGAGGATGTCGGCGTTTTCGCCCTGGGTCGGCGACAGGTAGACGTGGGCGGCATAGGCAATGCCTGCAGCAACGAGCAGGGCGACAAACAGCGAGGTGACGCCGGAGCCGAGCGTGCGGGCCTCCAGCGGCAGCGCCGGCATCGATTCCCGCCGCAGGAAGCTCATCATCAGGATGTAGAGCATGTAGAGGCCGGTCAGCACGAGGCCGGGAATGAGGGCGCCGGCATACATGTCGCCGACGGAGCGGCCGAGCTGGTCGGCCAGAACGATGAGAACCAGCGACGGCGGGATGATCTGGGCGAGCGTGCCGGAGGCAGCGATCACGCCCGAGGCGACGCTGCGGTCGTAGCCATAGCGCAGCATGATCGGCAGCGAGATCAAACCCATGGCGATGACGGAGGCGGCAACGACGCCGGTCGTGGCGGCCAGAAGCGCGCCGACGAAGATGACAGCATAGGCAAGACCGCCGCGCACAGGGCCGAACAGCTGGCCGATCGTGTCGAGCAGGTCTTCGGCCATGCCGGACCGCTCAAGCACGATGCCCATGAAGGTAAAGAAGGGGATGGCGAGCAATGTGTCGTTCGACATCACCCCCCAGAACCGTTCGGGCAGGGCGTTGAGCAGCGGCCAGGAGAGATTGATCGAATCCGACATCGGCGCCAGCTCGACGCCGATGATGAAGAACAGCAGCCCGTTTGCCGCGAGCGAGAAGGCGACGGGATAGCCGAGCAGCATGAAGACGATCAGCGACATGAACATGATCGGCGCGAGGTTTTCGGCAATGAACTCGATCATTGGCGCACCTCCGGCAGGGTGGCATCGTCGAGCGGCGCGTGGGTCGGCACGTAAGGGGCGGGGTCTTCCAGGTCGCCGGTCATGATGGCGATCTTCTTGATGATTTCCGAGACGCCCTGAAAGGCGAGCAGGAGGAAGCCGAACAGCAAGATGGCCTTGGCCGGCCAGACGATCAGGCCGCCGGCGCTTGAGGAGCCCTCCTGCGAACGGTAGGACATCAGAACATAGGGAACCAGGTAATAGAGCATCAAGAGAACGAAGGGCATCAGGAAAAGGATGTGGCCAAGGAGGTCGATCCAGTGCTGCGTTCGGCGCGAAAACTTTGCGTAGACGACATCGATGCGGATATGTTCGTTCTGGCTCAGCGTATAGGCGGCCGCCAGCATGAAGGCGCCGCCGAAGAGATACCACTGTGCTTCCAGCCAGGCGTTCGACGACATGTTGAAGATCTTGCGGATGATCGCGTTGCCGGCGCTGACCAGAACCGCCAGCAAAATGAGCCAGGACACCGATTTGCCGATAATCTCGGTGACACGGTCGATGGACCTGCTGATAACAAGCAGTGGGTACATGGTGTTCCTCCCCGCAGTGGCTGGTTTTTCCATTTTTTTGCCAAGCCCAGACACAGTGCCGATTTCAGAAGGCGTTTCAAGTCTGAAGGGCGATTTTCCCCGCTGGTCCGCCAGCGTCAGACCAAAGTCGTATATGAGCACTTTGAAAAAGCCCCGACGTTGAGCAAATTCGTATACTCGACGCCGTGCCGTTCGGCTTTTTCGACGTCCGTCAGTCGAGCTCTCGTCACCCTCAAACGAATCAACGGCATTCGCCGCCATCGGCTGGCCCACAGGGCTTTGAGCCGACCTCGGCCGACATTTTGCTGCGCCATACGGTGTGAGAAAATCTCAGGAGTTTCCGCCAAGCATCGGTTTTCATTACGAATTTGTAATCTTAAATTCAGTTTCCGTTCATTGTCTCGGGTCTAGGTTCGGCCCGTCAACACACGAAAGGAACCGACCATGAAACGCATTTTTGTAGCCCTCCTTGCCGCCTCTTTCCTCGCAACGCCGATGGCGGCGTCTGCCCAGAGCAACGTCCGTCACGTCGACCGGCATGTGGAAAAGCAGGTTGAATTCCGCAACGGCAAGCGGATCGTCACCAAGCATGTGGAAAAGCGTGTCGTGGTGAAGAAGCACCGCTGGGGCAAGGGCCAGAAGCTGTCGCGGGCCGAGCGCCGCAATATCCTGAACGCACGCGATTATCGCCAGTACAAGCTGCGCGCTCCCGGACGCGGCCAGCAGTGGGTTCGCGTCAACAACGACCTGCTTCTGGTGACGCTCGCCACCGGCGTGATCCTTGGCGTCGCGGCTGCCAACTAAGCTACGCTGGACGCATCGAACATGAAAAGGGCGGCCCATCGGCCGCCCTCATCGGTTTTGGAGGCTTTGCGACGGGTCAGCGCAGGAGAAACGGCGCGGTGCGCGGCGGCAGTGCCGGCACGTCGAAATGCAGCGGCTCTTGTCCCGATTTCGCCCTGTCCGCCATGGTCTGGTAGGCGGTTTCCAGATGCCGGCAGAAACGTTCGGCATCGAACAACGGCGAGACGAAGCGGTTTACCTGAAGACGCTGCTTCAAGGCGGCAATGCTGCTGCGGTCGCTGGCCAGCCGGATGGCGAGATTGCAGAAATCCTCATGATCCTCGGCGACCAAATCCGAAAGACCGATGGCGTTGAGCAGGCTTTCCGAAACACGAGAGGCGAAGTTGGAGCCCTTGGCGGTGATGACCGGCAGTCCGGCCCAAAGCTTGTCGGACGTGGTCGTGTGGCCATTGTAGGGAAATGTGTCGAGCCCGAGATCGGCGGCCTGCAGCCGGGCGACGTGGGATTCATAGGCCATCTTTGCCGCAAAGATGACGCGGCTTTCCGCGATTCCCGCCGAGGTCAGCCGCTTGGCAATGTTGTCGCGAGCCGTATCGCTGTCGCACATGATCCACAGAACCGTGTTTTCGGTGCCCTTGAGGATGCGGCTCCAGAGCGCGATCGTCGGCCTAGAGATCTTGCGCGACGAGTTGAAGGCGGCAAAGACGAAGGCCGGTTCCGGCAGGCCGAGCGACGCCCGCGATGCGGCGGCGGGCAGGGCGCGAAACACCGGGTCGTTCGGCTGATAGGTTTCCGGCAGGCGGCAGAATTTCTCGTGATAGTGCGGCTTGGCGCTGTCGGGCAGCACGACCGGGTCGCCGATGACATAGTCGCAGTCGATGTTGACGGTGCTGCCGGGAAAACCGAGCCAGGCGACCTGCACCGGCGCCGCCATGCGGTTCATGATCGCCGAGCGGGCACCGCCGGTGTGGCCCTTGAGATCGACCAGAATGTCGATGCCAAAGCTGCGGATCGTTGCTTCGGCCTCGGCGTCGCTCAGGTGGCCGATCGGCACGATGCGGTTCCAGCTGGCGCGGTTGCCGCCGTCGAAGCCGACGAACATGTCAGGCGTATAGCAGAACAGGGTGATGTCGAAGCGGGATGCGTCATGGGCGGTCAGCACGCTCTGGAACAGCCGCATGGTGGCGTGATCGTCCCAGAAATCCGATGACAGGTAGCCGATGCGGATCTTGTCGGCGAACACATGCGGCTGGCTGCGGCGCTGGGCGGCGCTGGTGCGCGGCACCACCGGCAGGTTGCGGACGTTGGTGGCCAAGCCGTTCAGGCTTTCATCATCGCACCACATCAGATTGTTGTGCGGTGTTTCGGCTGTCAGCAATGCGGTAAAGCCCGCTGCGAGCTGGGCCTCTAATGCGGCTTCTTCGACATCGAGCACGTCGTAGTCGCAGAACTCGCGGGCAAAACCCATGAGGGCGAAACGGATGTGGTTGTCGTCAGGGTGGAGTGCGCGCAGCTTCTTGAACAGGACGAGATTGTTGGTGTTGCGGACATCGTCGCCGATCAGCCGGGCGGCGAGACGCAGGTGCTCGGACCGGTCGCTGGCAACCAGCGTGTTTTTGACCAGGTCAACCAGTTGCCAGTCGCCGCTCTTGATGAACAGCGAGGCCATGATGTAGGCGAGATCGGGATTGTCCGGCATGACGCGGTAGAGCTGCATGGCGAGAAGCAGCGCCTTGTCGTCGATGCCGATCTGGAAATAGAGGTCCGCCGCCCGCAGGCCATGGGCGGGCGCATCCGGGCCGCCGCGTTCGGCCGCATGCTGGAAGGCTTCCGCCGCCTCTTCCGTCATCCCCAGCCGCGCCAGCGTCTCGCCGGCTTCCACGAAGATATCAGGGCTGGCGCCGGAGCCCAGAAGCGCATTCACGGCAGCAAGGGCATCATGATAGGTGTCTGACTGCGCGGTTTTTTGCGCAGTGTCCGGCATAGGGATGCGCGCTGCATTTTCAAACGTCATGTTCAATCCCCCGAAGAGATGGAATCGCAACCGGATTCCTCAGCCCTTTCCTTATGCGCTTCGAGGCTTGCGTGAACCTGCGGTTTGCTGTCCCTCTGGGTTGCAGGGGGGCGATCTTCCCGCAGCCGCATGGTTCCGCATGGAAGCTGCCGTTGCCTGCATCGGCGGCGACGCAGGCAAATCGTGATGTCTCGCCGCTTGCCACCATCAGGCCGCCTCAAACGCCCAGCTGGCAAAGGGATCGTCCAGGTTGCGCCATAGATC
Organism: Pararhizobium sp.; assembly: GCA_030655075.1. GTDB lineage: Bacteria > Pseudomonadota > Alphaproteobacteria > Rhizobiales > Rhizobiaceae > JAURWE01. The sequence continues at coordinate 27,021 of JAURWE010000131.1, read as the reverse complement.
GGGCGTGAAGGTCTCGGTATCGATCAGGCAGGCATCGAGATCGGCCCTGATCCCGGCCTCGCTCATCGGGTCGCAGCCGATGAAGACGATTTCCTGGCGGCGGTCGCCCCAGACCGGGTCGAGATAGGGGCCGAGCGACGCGTGGAACTGCGGCTCATCCGGCCATTGCCTGTTCGGGACGGCGGACCACCAAAGGCCCATCCTGCCGGTGCGAACGAGCGCGCCTGCCTGGCTTATTTCGCCGACATAGTGCGGCCGGGTGGCCAGCCAGAAGAAGCCCTTGGCGCGCACCAGGCCTGGCCATGGCCGGTCGATAAAGCTTTGAAACTTTATCGGATCGAACGGCCGGCGTGCCCTGTAGACGAAGGAGCGGATGCCATGTTCCTCGGTCTCCGGGATGTGATTCTTGAAACCGTTGAGTTCCTTGAACCAGAGAGGATGCTGCGCGGCCCTGGCGAAATCGAAGCGGCCGGTGCCGAGGAGGTCGCGCAGGTTCACCCGCCCGAAATCTGCCTCGACCAGTTCGGCGTCCGGATTGAGGCCGATGATGATCTTTCGCGCAGCGTCGCGCTCGTGCGGCGTAGCGGTGCCGGCCTTGTTGAGAACGACAACATCGGCAAACTCGATCTGGTCGACCAGCAGATCAACCAGCGCCCGCATGTCGCCGCTTCCGGCCGTCTGGCCGCGATCGGCGAGGAAGTCGGTGGAGGCATAGTCCTTCAAAAGATTGACCGCATCGACCACGGTCACCATCGTATCCAGCACGGCGACATCGGACAGGCTGATGCCCTCTTCGTCGCGGAAATCGAAGGTGGTGGCGACGGGCAGGGGTTCGGAAATGCCGCTCGATTCGATCAGCAGGTAGTCGAAACGGTCCTGCTCGGCCAGTTTGCGCACCTCGTTCAGGAGGTCGTCGCGCAGCGTGCAACAGATGCAGCCATTGCTCATCTCGACCAGCGCCTCATCGGTGCGCGACAGGTTGGCGCCACCATCGCGGATCAGAGCCGCATCGATGTTGACCTCGCTCATGTCGTTGACGATGACGGCAACGCGCAATCCGTCGCGGTTGTTGAGGATGTGGTTCAAGAGCGTGGTCTTTCCGGCACCGAAAAAGCCGGACAGCACCGTCACCGGCAGCTTTCCTGTCATATCGCAATCCTTTTCATGTAATAATATTACATCGATGGGTCTGAAAAAGGCGGACCGGTGGGCCCGCCTCGATGTGAGCTTTAAGGAACCCGGCCGTCAGCTGCCCGACGACAGGCAATCCTTCAGAGAGTTCGCAATGCCCCGCATCAGGTCGAAGTAGAGATCCGGACCGGCGGTCAAGGTGGCGGCTTCCGGGTCGAGCACGCCGGACTTGGCGGTTCCGCCTTCCAGCACCACGGTCACCAGTTTCGGCTCGAACTGCGGCTCGGCAAAGACGCAAGTTGCGCCCAGCTCCTTCACCTTGGCCTGGATTTCAGAAATGCGTTCAGCGCCCGGAATGGTTTCGGGGCTGACGGTAATCGAGCCTGCGACCTTCACCTTGTAGCGGTGTTCGAAATACTGGTAGGCGTCGTGGAAGACGATGAAGGGCTTGTCCTTCACCGAGGAGACAGTGCCGGCGATTTCCGTGTCCAGCGTGTCGAGTTTGGTGTTGAGAGCTACTGCGTTGGCCTTGTAGGCTGCAGCATTGGCCGGATCCACTTCAGCAAGGGTCTTTTCGATCTCGGCGGCCATGGCCTTGGCATTGGCAGGGTCGAGCCAGAGATGCATGTCGGTGTCGCCATGCTCGTGCTCATGCTTATGACCCGCTTCAGTGGTTTTTTCCTCAGTGGCGTGGTCGTGGCCGGCCTCTTCGCCTTCATGCGCCTCGTCGCCGTCATCGTGCGCTTCAAACGCGCCGCCTTCGCGGAATTTCAGCTTTTCGAGGCCCGGTGCATCGTCCAGTTCAACGATCCTGGCGTTGGAGCCCAGCGCCTCCAGCGGCTTTTCCAGAAAGGCTTCCAGCCCGTGGCCGACCCAGAAGACGACGTCGGCATCCTGCAGCGCCGCCGCATTCGATGGCTTCATGCTGAACGTGTGCGGCGAGGCGGCGCCATCGACGATGACCGACGGTTCGCCGACGCCCTGCATGATGGCGGCGACCAGCGAGTGCACCGGCTTGATCGAGACGACGACATTGGGCGCTTCGGCGCGGGCGACGCCTGCGGAAAACATCAGGGCCGAGGCGAGCAGGAGAGGAGTTCTGGGGTTCATGCGGGGTCTCCGGGGTTGATTGATGCTGTAATGTTATTACATCAATTGTGTTATGCTATAACGTGTGCCATAGCAGGTGGCAACAGCCGATCCGGATTTTTTTGATGCTCCATGTTTCCTCTGAAAACGCCAAGCCGCTCGTCTCGCTCTCCAATGTCGGCGTCAGCCGTTCCGGCCGCTGGCTGGTGCGCGGCGTCGATTTTTCCGTGCGCCGGGGCGAGATCGTCACGCTGATCGGGCCGAACGGCTCGGGCAAATCGACCAGTGCCAAGGCGGCCATCGGCGTGTTGAAGGCGAGCGAGGGCAGGGTGGAGCGGCTGGCGGGCCTCCGGGTCGGCTATGTGCCGCAGAAGCTTGCCATCGACTGGACGCTGCCCTTGAGCGTCGAGCGGCTGATGACCCTGACCGGGCCGCTGAACGGCCGCGAGATCGCGGCGGCGCTGGCCTCGACCGGCATTGCGCATCTGGCGAAAGCCGAGGTTCAGCACCTGTCCGGCGGCGAATTCCAGCGGGCCTTGCTTGCCCGCGCCGTTGCCCGCAAGCCCGACCTTCTGGTTCTCGACGAGCCGGTGCAGGGCGTCGATTTCTCGGGCGAGATCGCGCTCTACGATCTGATCAAGTCGATCCGCAACCAGACCGGATGTGGCATCCTGTTGATCTCGCATGATCTGCACGTCGTCATGGCCGAGACCGACACGGTCATCTGTCTGAATGGCCATGTCTGCTGCCGCGGCACGCCACAGGCGGTGAGCCAGAGCCCGGAATATCTCAAACTGTTCGGCACGCGCGCCGCCCAGACGTTGGCCGTCTACAGCCATGATCACGATCACACACATCTGCCCGATGGCCGGGTGCTGCACAATGACGGCTCAGTGACCGACCACTGCCACAAGGACGACGGACACCACCACGAGCACACCGAGGCCTGCGGCCACGATCACAATCACGGCCCGGGCTGCAGTCATGACCACCATGACCATGATCATCACGATCACAACCACGGCCATGATCACCCGGCACCAGTGGACGCGAAGGGGCATCGCCATGCTGGATGATTTTTTCACCCGGGCGCTGATTGCCGGCATCGGCGTCGCCTTGACCACCGGGCCGCTCGGCTGTTTCGTCATCTGGCGGCGCATGGCCTATTTCGGTGACACGATGGCCCATTCGGCGCTGCTCGGCGTCGCCCTGTCGCTGCTGTTCGAGCTCAACCTGATGCTCAGTGTCTTTCTCGTTGCGGCGGCCGTCTCCGTTCTGCTGCTGCTCCTGCAGCGGCGCGGTGCGCTGTCGACCGATGCGCTGCTCGGCATTCTTTCGCATGCGACGCTGGCGATCGGCCTCGTCATGGTCGCCTTCATGACCTGGGTGCGCATCGATCTCGTCGGCTTCCTGTTCGGCGATATTCTCGCCGTCACCGAGGCTGATATCGATCTGGTCTGGGGCGGCGGCATTCTCGTGCTCTTTGCCATCGTCTATCTCTGGAGGCCGCTGCTCGCCTCCACCGTCAGCCCGGAACTGGCCGAGGCCGAGGGCCTGCAGCCGGAGCGGGCGCGGTTCTTCTTCATGCTCTTGATGGCGCTTGTCATCGCCATTGCCATGAAGGTGGTCGGCATCCTGCTGATTACCTCGCTCTTGATCATTCCCGCCGCCACGGCGCGGCGGTTTTCCTCGACGCCGGAGATCATGGCCGTGCTCGCCTCGCTGATCGGCGCCATCGCCGTCACTGGCGGCCTGTTCGGCTCGCTGCATTTCGACACGCCGTCCGGTCCGTCGATCGTCGTGGCCGCACTGGGTCTTTTCGTTCTGAGCCTGCTGCCCTTCGGCCGCAAGACCGAGGCTGCGGCCGCGCCACACATTTCCCATGGGGGACACCACTGATGAGCAAGCTCAACCTGACCAAAAACCAGTCGCTGGTGTTCGAGGCGCTGACCCACGCCGAAGGGCCGCTCAGCGCCTATACGATCCTCGACAAGCTGCGCGACCACGGCTTTCGCGCGCCGCTGCAGGTCTACCGGGCATTGGAAAAACTCCTCGAAATGGGCGTCGTGCACCGGCTCGAAAGCATGAATGCCTTCGTCGCCTGTGCCCATCCGAACGAGGACTGCCACAGCCACGGCCTGACCGCCTTTGCCATCTGCGAAAGCTGCGGCCAGGTGACGGAATTTCACGACCATTCGATCGAGGATCGTCTGTCGGCCTGGACGCAGGCCCGCCGCTTCAAGGCGGAAAAGACGACGATCGAGATCAAGGGCCTGTGTCAGGCCTGCGCCGCCTGAGTGGTCTCTTTTGATGCATGTCTTCGTCCCAAAACCGCAGCACACTTTTGGGAGACATGCCTTCAGGTGAGGTTTGCCCGCCGGTCCAGCTCCGCCTGGGTCGGCGTTTCCATTTCGAACGAGCCGGTCTCGATCGCGCCGCCGCGCTCGTAGTTCGCCAGGATGATGCCGTTTTCGGTGGTGCTGCTGCCGGTCAGCCTCAGGCCGGCCGGCATGGCGCTGTCGCCGAACAGGCGCTTGCCCTTGCCGAAGATGATCGGAAAGATCAGCAGCCGGAACTCGTCGACCAGGTCGTTGGCGAGCAGGGTCTGGATCATCTCGCTGCTGCCCTGGATCAATAGGTCCGGCCCGTCATGTCCTTTCAGATCGCGCAGTGTCGCGGCGATGTCGGTGCCCAGCCCCTGGCTGTTCTGCCAGGTCAGCGTTTCCGGCCGGTGCGTCGCCACATATTTGGTGATGCGGTTGAATGTGTGAGCGATGCCGTTGTTGAGATCGTCGAAATCGCCCTCGGGAAAGCCGGCATCGAGAACTGTAATGGCATATCGTGCAAACCACTTTCTTGAACGCATGTCTGAGCGGACCACGACCAAGATTTCGTTCACCTGTTTTCGCCCAAGGTCCTCGAAAAGCTCCACGAGGATTGCTAAAGGGCGCAGTACACATTTTCCGAAGCCAGCCTGGCGGCGGCAAGTCGACGAGATTGCGGGCCTTTACCCCAAATTCCCTGCGGGCGTTCTGGAACGCGGGGCCCAATCAGGCGGAGACATACAAGTTCCTAGTCGATCGCGGTGTGTTGGGCGAGGAGGACGGGCCTGTCACTTTGGGAGCCACGTTGTCTAGCTCATCAGGCTATGCGGATCTGCCGCCTGGCGCGTCGAATGTGAGTACCGAACTCTTTCGAGCGCTGCTCAACTGCCACATCGTGATGCGGACATTGCGGAGCCTTTCGGAATTCCTTAACAATGGCATGTTCGATGCGCTCGATGATGTTCAGTTGCACCACGCTGCCGACGCGAGCGGCTTGAGAGCTATTCCCATTTATGACACCGCCGCTACGGGCGAAATGCTCTGGCCGATGAAGAAGCCGGCCTGGTCCGAAGCGAGATAGACATAGGCTGAGGCGATTTCCTCTGGTTCGCCGGCTCGGCCGATCGGCAGGGCTGCCAGCTTGGCATTGATGAACTCGGCTCCCCCGACCAACAACATCGCGGTATTCGTCATACCAGGGCAGACGCAGTTCACGATGATCCCCGAGCCGGCGACTTCTTGGGCGCTCGCGGTGAGCGCCATTACTGCTGCCTTGGAGGCTGAATCGGGCAAGCAAGAGGCAGGCAAACGGGCGGGTGTCTCCAACGCTTTCAACAGGCCGGAGAAGCTGAGCCCGGAGGTTCGCGAGAATATCCTGGCCGTGGCAAAACGCATGAACTATTCCGAACCCCACCCGGCTGCAAAAAGCCTGCGATCCGCGGGCGCTTTCGGCCTCGTGATCCATGACGAGCTCCGCTATGCTTTAGATGATCCGGCGGTGACACAAATGATGCGCCATATCTAGCTTTGAGTGGGAAAATATCGTTGCTGCGGAACGGCTTTTAACTCGGGCGCGCGTCAGATAACCCGTCAACGACACTCACGTGATGCTGTCGCATGACCCTGCTTAGAGGGGTCTACCGCTTCACCGAACAACTGCGTGACAGCTGGAACAAACAATCGTCCGGCGGATTAGTGCGTGCCGCATGTTCTTCTATACGTCAATTCTGCTGGCTTCGGGAATAGGTTCTAAATGACAGCCAGAATAGCAATCATCGGTTCGGGTCCAACCGGAATCTATACGCTCAAAGGCCTTCTTGGCTCCTCCGTTCCGCTGTCGATCACTGTTTTCGAAGCTGAGAGCGATCCGGGCAAGGGGACGCCCTATCATCCCGATATCAACGACCGGGCGATGCTCTCCAACATCGCCAGCATCGAGCTGCCTGAAATCTGCGAGACGCTGGTTGCCTGGCTCGGCCGGCAATCCGACGAGACGCTTCAGCGGATGCTGATTCATCGTGACGCCATCAGTGCGCGTGAGTTTTATCCCCGCGTCGTCCTTGGTGAATTTCTGCAGGCACAGTTTCTTCAGCTTGTGCATCTAGGGCGGGGAAACGGGCACAGTATCGATATTCGGGCGCGCCAGCGCGTCGTGGACATCGCGCTCCAGGCCGAAGATGTCCACGTGACAATCGAGCGGCCCGATGAAACGCGCAGCATGTTTGCATTTGATCATGTCGTTATGGCCACCGGCCACAATTGGCCTGAAAGCATCGAGGTCAAGCCTGGATACTTCGTGTCGCCCTGGCCGGCGCCTGCTCTCAAGCAGATCGGCAACTGCAGTGTCGGAATTCTCGGAACGTCGCTGAGCGGCATCGATGCGCTGATCACGGTGGCCACAGCCCATGGTGCTTTCTATCTCGACGCCTCAGGACACCTGCAATTTCAAACCAGCGGCGACAATGAGCATTTCCACGTCACGATGATGTCGCGCAAGGGGCTGCTTCCAGAGGCGGATTTCTATTGTGAAATTCCTTACATCCCGCCGAGGTTCTGCACGAATGACGCCATAGATGCGCTCCTGGCGACCGGTCGGCATGATTTGCTCGACGACATTTTCGCCCTGTTCAAGCAGGAACTTGTGGCTGCGGATCCGGACTATGCCGCGCAGATCGGACTGTCGCTGTTGACGGTCGAGACCATTGCGCCAGCCTATTTCGCTGCACGCGAAGCAACCGATCCCTTCGTCTGGGCTGCGAGAAATCTGGCGGAAGCCGAGCAGAACAAGGTCAATCGCTACACGGTACAATGGCGGTATGCGATTCTCAGAATGCATGAAATCGTTGCCAGAGCGATCCCGCACCTCGATAAAACCGACCTCGAGCGTTTTCACAAATTTTTCAAGACGGTGTTCGTTGATGATTATGCCACCGTTCCGCATGCTTCGATTGCTCGATTGCTGGCGCTTCATCGCGCTGGCCTGCTCGACATTGTCGCGCTGGGTGCAGACTATACCCTCACGACGGATGGTGTCGAACGGGGCGTCATGTTGATGCATCAGGGAGAAACGGCACGATACGACGCGTTCATCGATGCCACCGGCCAACATGCGATGTCTGCCACCGACATACCGTTTCCGACCTTGATCGAACAAGGCGTCGTGCGAAAGGCAGCGACGCTGGAGGCCCAAGCTATCGTCAGTGCCGATGCCGTCGAGACGACGACACGGACCGGCGGTATCGATCTCGATGACGCCTTCCGCCCGAAATTCGAGAACAACCTCAGCAATCGCCTCTATTGTGCGGCGATCTCCTTCCTGTTGCACAAGCTTCCCTTTGTGCAGGGCATCACCAGTGCCCATGACATTGGCAGGACTGTATCGGCCGCGATCCTTGATGACATCGAACAGGACAGTGCGCGCAAGTTTCAAATGTCCGCGTAAACCGGATCGCCGATCTTGACTGGCCCGGCGCGGTCAATTGCTCCGTAAACGCCAAGATTGCGCCTGTTGTGGCGTAAGATGTTGCGAAGAATTTCCGGATCTTCGTCGATACCGGGCTGTGCGATCAGCGTCATGCCGCAGCGTTTCGTTGCTTCAAGAACAGTTGTGCGAATGTTTCCGATATATAGAGCGTGGCCGATCCAACCGTTTTCCAGAAAGGCATTCGTTTCACTGCTTTCGATCAGAATCGACGGCCGGAAGCGACGGCGGTCGGTTTGGCCGACGCTGCCCAGTTGAGACAGTTTTTGCAGGGATGCGGTTGTCAGGATGTGGAGCGCGCTTGGGACATAGCGGTTCTCGATGACCGGAAGCTTGTATTCGTCGCTTTGGTCGGGTCGTGCATACATGCCGATCGCAACCGGAAAACCGAAGTATCGGGTCAAGGCTTCGGGCAAGGCTGTGTCGTCGAGACGGAAGCAAAACCCATCTGGAAATCTGATGCGCAGCTGGCCTTCCTTCGATCTCTCACACCGCAGGAACAATGCAGAGCGCCAGCGCGGATCTTTTTCCGGAGCAGCCGGCAGACCGGTGTCGCGCTCGAACAGGGCAAAATGACGGTCGCCGACCACGCCGTCAGGGGCCGTTTCGATCCTCTCCATCCGTTCGCCGCCGATAGAGCTCACCGGATAACGCCAGACTTCCATTACCCGGCCAACGCAAATCATGGGGTTCCACCAGAATGATGGCGGCTGCTGGCCTCCCATCCTAGGGACGAAGCCGTGGTCTTAAGCCGACAGGACTGGTAGGTTTGGCGGGTCGAGCGCATCTTCAGTGGAACCCGGGAGCGCGAAGAAGCATGATGGACACCAGACCTTTGACATTTGACCAACGTGTGATCGAAATCGTACCCACGAAGCTTGGCGTAGGCCGGACTCCCTGACGGTGTTTAATAATGGTGTGCTCAGCCTATCCTTGAGCTGATCCTTGGACCATGATGTGACGGCGTGAACCTCGCCGTCTTCGTCCCGCATAACATCCAGATCCAGCAGGGAAACGGCAACCGCCTTCGCGAAGATGCCGAGAAATCCACCGACGTCGATAAAGGCCTTGCTGCCAACGCCAGCGCCGTGGACATGATCTAGCTTGCAGACCTCGTGGTGGTCGGCGCCTAGACCGTCGCGCCTTGCAAGACGTCCGGTGTCAGCTTGGCGGTTGCAGGACGAATGTGATTGCTGTGATCCATTGTGATCCCTCCTTTTGAAACGGAGCAAGCAAAACCCGCTCAGAGATGAACTGTTCCCTGGTAGCAATAACTTTCCGTCGCCTTAGGGGTTTCGCCTTATGCAGCATCAATTTGTGCAGCATCCAATGCTTCTTATCTCAGATGTACCCCAAACCTTTTGGATCGGACGCTGTGTCCAAGGTGTGGAACCTCGACGAATAGGTCGCAGCCAGACCGCATTTACGGTGACGAGGATCCGTCGGTGATGAGACGCAATCGGGTTGAGACGACTCAAGCGGCCTTGAGCAACGTCTCATACTGCGGTGTTGCCAAAGACTCGAACGCCGGACGAGCGATCAGATAGCCCTGCATCAGTCTGACGCCAAGATCTTTGAGGGTCTGAAGTTCGCCAACTGTCTCGATGCCTTCGCAGAGCGGCGTAACGCCGAGGTCTGTGAGCATGGCGACGGTATGTTTGACGACCTTTTGGCGTGCAGTGTCAGTATCGATCCCTCGGATCAATGCCATGTCCAATTTAACAATGTCAGGCTGGAAATCCGCCAACAATGCCAGCCCGGCATGACCAGCGCCGAAATCGTCGATTGCGGTGCGGAAGCCCATATCGCGGTAGGTGCGCAGGATATTGAAGAGATGACCGGTATCCAGCTGCTCACTCTCTGTAAATTCGAAGATGATGTTCTTTGTCGGAAATTTGGTCCGCATGGCGGCAGCCAGGGTCAGCCGTATGCAAGCCCGGGGCTCGTAAACCGCATTCGGCATGAAGTTGATCGACAGGCCGATGTTGTCGTCTTGACTGTAAAGGGAGGAGGCAAGCTCAATCGCCTTAACCCGACACTGCTGATCGAAAGCGTATCTGTTCTTGTCGTCGATAGCTGAGAGAACCGACCATGCGCCTTCCCCGGCAGGTCCACGCACCAACGCCTCATGCGCAAAAACCTGTTGTGTCGAAACATCGACAATCGGCTGAAACGCCATCGTGAAGGGGATTTCGAATTTCTCGCCGTTGCGGCATTCGACGCAGGATTTAGACATTGGCGCTATCCAGTTTTCAGGCTTCTCAGTAACATCGAAGCGTAAAGGATCTCTTTCGGCCAGATCCGACCGACCGCATGATATCCTCTGCGGCCCGAACGGTTTTACTCGACTAGGCGGATGATGGGTAAACGCGCCCACTCGATGTTACCGACGGAAATCTCCACGCACCACGTTACCGTCCCGCTGCCGCATCTGCTGGCGGTCGGCAAGCCGCGTGCGATGTTCCACCATGCTGGCCAGTGTCCGCGCATCGACGTGCGACCGTAGCTCCATATTTTCCCGATGGAGCCGCCTAACAAGTTTGCGATAAAACTCGGTTATCTCAAGGTGCTTCTTGCGCGAGATAAAGTATGCGTTGAGCCATTCCAGCATCGTCGTGCCTCCCCGTGTGTCTACGAGAAATGAAACTACAGCGCGCAATCTATGGTTCCACCAGGTCGGGTGGCGTGGTTAAGAAATTCAAACAGCCAAGTGAGGCTAGGGCCCGTCGAGGCTGGCCGTATGGCTGCTTGCGCGGGATCAAGGCGGACGACTGCCCTGCTATTCAACAGCCACAGGCTGAGCCAGAAGCAGTCCCGCTGCTCGGGGTACCACGGCGCGCGAACGAACTCCCGAATTAACCAAGATCCGCCAAACCGCAATCCCCCTAGAACTTTAGGGGGCAGTGGACGTTTTTGTCATCAGGAAACCAAGAGGGCCATGATGAAGATTTGTCGGCGTGAATGGCTGCTCGCAGCACAGGAAGCAAGTAGCTACCGGAGAATGTTTAGCTTGGCTTTGATGATATCAAATAATCCGGACGCCACGCGTACGGAATTGAGAACCGCCGCCAATCTGAAGGCGGCATTGGAAAAGGTCGTGATGGGACCGATAGCACCTGCGGTCATGCTGCAGGCTGCGCGGCGCCGGTTTGCAAAACTTATCGACGCTGTCCAAGCACGAGAGCATGACAGCCGGGAGTTTTCGGCTCTTACGGTTAGGAACTGACGCATGCCTATCTGATGGAAGATGACACTGGGTTCAAGTGACCCTTGGCTGGAAGAAGCCGAAGAAACACACGCAATGGCCCTGATAATTCTCGGCCTACATCATCTTGCAAATGGTAGTGCGGCCGGGACATCCTTAAAGAGCGCCACAGCCTTGCAGCAAGAGCATGCAAGACACGGTTCCAACCGTGATAAAGACGCTGGGTTTTTTCATCGCACTTTCCTGTCGAGGTGCTAGGCGCGAGTGGACACCTCGTAGCAGTCACTCTCGAAAGCTGGGTCCAACATTGATCTAGCCGGCGGTCGATTTCGACATAAGTTCTTATCATGAAAGTTCCATCTCCTGACCTTGAGACCAGTGATATCGACCGGAACATCATGTGCCAGCAGACGAAGACCCGTTCTGCGCAATTGTCGAGGCTGCCAACATGGCCGGCTGGGATGAAGGAGAGATGCTCATCGCGGTGGCTAACCTTAGCGACGCCCGAATGCTGGCACACACGCACTGAAATGCTCCGGATGGCCTTCTGCAACAGGTTTGACCCGTCCGTTGACGGAAAGTTGTTGAGTGTCAGCGGATGGTGAAGCAGGCAGCGGATGACAAAGCGAAGGACTATCCGACAACGCCGGATGGCAGGTATTTCGTGGTACGCGGGCGGCTTTGGCGCAAGAGCAACCCTAACCTATCCGAGGAGCGTCGAAGTGCACTTGTGAAAGAACTTATGTCGGCCCGCAGAGCGATACGTGATGCCAAGGGCGATTGCGAGGCTATGGCCGCCGCGCGACATCGCGTCGATACGGCAAAGAAGGGGCTGGGAGAACGCGGCCCCGTCTGGTGGCACGACGATGCGCCAGACTACAATAGGCATCTCGCCAAGAATTCCCCGTATATGGAATGGTTCGCAGCCCTCTAGCGAAGCGTCTGGCCGCGCTGCAGCCTGCGTTGACTTCGCAGATCCGGAACCCATCTACGAACAATGCCGAAACAAGAGAAAAACGACATCGAACGTCTCAAGGTATGGACGTTGCCGCCCGCAGCGACGCTCGGTTCGTCCGTGCGTGCGAAAGGCATATTATTGGAAATGCGGGCACGGCTCCCGATATCGTCGAAGAAGTTGCTCGTTCTTGAAGCCGGAGAACTCGTTCTGTCGATGCCCGCCGACGCAAAGACAGAATTCAACGTGGCGGCAGAGATTGTCACTTCAGGAATGAAGGACATCGAGAACCTACCCGTCATCCCACGCGAGATTCAAGACATCTTGACGATCAAGCCCGGCGAGAGGCACCGCTGGCTCGCCGACGGACGACTTCCCAGCGCGGGGACAAGGACGGTCCGGCTGGCGGGCCGCGCCAAACAAATCACCTTCCATGTCTTTGATCCGAAGGTTGTCGAGGAACTCCTCGACAGCGGCGCGGTTGACGAATGGCGGGAGGACGACATTGCTGCTGCGGCGGAGAACCGTCGGCGAGCGGCATATAAGGCGAAGCTGACCCGCTCGTTGAAAAAGCGTGCGGATACCGTGTCTTCGCCAACCACGAAGTCGGAGAGCGTGGCCACAAAGCTTTCCGACTGGGAAGCGTTCGACCGCGACGGCCTTCTGCGGTGACTTGCTGTGTCGCGATGATGCTGTTGACAGCGGGCGCGGCGGCCTGCGGTCTGACAGAAGCGTCGGCGTTTCGGCAATAACCTTTTTGCCGTCGTGCCGACCCGCACCTTCGGTCGACCTTCGCAGAGTTCTTCTTGATCGCATTCAGCCGTCCCGATCCACGGGCACGGCAGTCGGCGGTTCGGGGAGAAGGCAAGCCTTGGATCGTGTTTAGCATCAGCAGGATTGAAGAGGGCAGCCGCAGACGGCGGCTGTCATGCCGTTGTCCCCGACTTGGTATTCAAGTCTTTGAAAGCGCGCGACGCGCTCGACCGTCATGTGGCTCGCTGAGACGTATTTGTATCGCAGCGGCCGGTTCAGCCCGCCCGAAGGCGTACCCCTGGAGAACGTCGGCGCCGAGGTTTGCGAGCAACGAAGCATGTTCGGTCGTTTCAACGCCTTCAGCGACGACAATCATATCCAACGTCCTGGCTATATCGATAAGCGAACTGATCAACCGCTGTTGCGTATGATTTCCAAGCAGGGGAAGGACAAGGTGGCGATCAATCTTTACCCGGTCGGGCCGGAGTTCCAGCAGACCGAGGAGAGAGGCGTGCCCGGAACCAAGATCGTCAATTTCTATTTCAATCCCCAGCTCTCTGATCTGCCGGATATTGTCCTTGATTTGAGGACTGAGCGTATCAAGGACAATCGTCTCGATGAGCTCAAAACTGATCTGGCCCGGCTGGATCGCAGTCGAGCGCAGTTTGTCCAGCAATCGAGGATCTGCCAACCGCGCAGCTGACAGATTGACCGAGACGCGCGGCACTTTGAGGCCCGCGAGCGTCCATTGCCCGATATCGTAGAGAACACGCCGGAGAATGATGTCGTCGATGGCTTCCATGAGTCCATGAGCCGTTGCCAAAGGCATGAAATCACCAGGCATCCTCAGGCCGTTGGGACTGTCCCACCTTGCCAAAGCCTCCAGTCCACAGACCGCATAGCCCTGCGCTTCTACCTGCCTCTGATAGAACGGTACGATTTCACCCGCAAGCAATCCGTTGCGAAGATCCTCAAGCATTTGCTTTTCTTGATTCAGCTTGTCAGCCAGTGCAGGTGTAAAAAGTTCGTCCCGGTTGCGGCCATTGTCCTTGGCGGCGTATAGCGCGATGTCGGAGGAGGCCAGCAGAGATGGAATCTCGGCGCCGTGCGCGTGCGCAATCCCGACCGAGAACTCAATGGTGATCGGTTTACCGCCGATATCGATAGGTTGCGAAAGCTCTCGCCGGATATGCCGTATCATCGATACTATCCGCCCAAGATTATAACAAGGCGAGAGTATGGCAAACTCGTCCCCGCCCAGCCGTGCAGCAACGTCGTTTTCAGATACCGCCGATGACAACACCGCGGCGATGTGCTGCAGGATCGTGTCGCCACCGGCGTGGCCGAACCGATCGTTAATTTCCTTGAAGCGGTCGATGTCGATATGACAGATGGTTGCAGCATCTTCGGGCCCTGTTGCCAGTTGCGCAAAGGCGTCGTCAAACGCACGCCGGTTTTTCAGCCCGGTCAGATGATCGTGCTCGGCAGTATATCTGGCTTCGGCTCGACTGTGATCGGCAGCCTCCCGCTCCATTGCCAGCTGCTCATTTTTTTCAACATCTTCGGAAACGTCCCACTCTGCGCCGATGAAGCAGGCTTCGCCTCTGCCATCAACGAAGTATTTCGCGCGCGAGCGAATATGTCGGATTTGTCCGTCAGGGCGGACGATACGAAACTGCGATGCGTAATCGCTTTCTTTGGCAATGGCATCCTCGAAAACTGCGCTTGCCCGCAGACAGTCGTCCGGATGAACGCTTTCAAGCCAGACGACGTCGTGCTCGCCTTTTTTGACGCCGTACATTCGCTGCAACTGCTCATCCCAGCGAGTTTGGTTCTTGGCCAGATTATGCTGCCAGATGCCGATGCCCGATGCCTCAAGCGCAACGTCAAGCTGCCTCAGCAAGTCCTCCAGTTCGTTGTTCGTCCAGGCCAGCTTGCTTTGCATTCGTCCTCTCCAGTCCGATCTATTATTCGGTTAATTGCTTAGGAAAGGCTGAAAGCAGCAAGAAAAGCAGCCTGGAGATCTGCCGGGCTTCTGCAGTTGTGTGATGATCTGGCTGCAAGCGGGGCCTTGAAGAACGGCTCCGCCGTGTTGGCGGTCTTGGCGTTTGGCACTCCACCGACCCAGCGCCTTAGCGCGGCCAACGCAAGGATGACCTCGTCCTTTGGCCGCAGGTGTATGGTACGGTCTGACCTTCGCATTTGCATCGGGGCCGAAATGCTGCTCTGCTTGCCGGGTGAGTCTGGTCGCGAGCGACCCGACACGGATCGCAGCTTAAGGGCTGCCAGATTGCAATTGACATGACGATTTTTTCCATTCGCCACATTACCACCTATCGCTATAACCGGCCCGTTGCTTTTGGACCGCACCGTCTCATGTTCCGGCCGCGCGACAGTTTCGATCAGCGGCTTTTGGAGGCGGCGCTGCTCTGCGATCCGCAACCGCGCGCCATCCGTTGGGTCCACGACGTGTTCGGCAATTGCGTGGCGATTGTCGATATCGACGGGCGTTCATCCGAACTGCGCTTCGAGACGCGGATCCAGATCGATCACACGCCGCAGGTTGCACTCGACCTGCAGATTGACGACCAGGCTGTCACCTATCCCTTCGCCTACGATCCGGAAGAGGCACAGGATCTCGAACGGGTCGTCCAGCGGCACTACCCCGATAGCCGCGACGAAGTCGGCAAATGGGCCCGCCAATTTGTCACCCCGGGCAGGCCGACGGCGACCGGCCGCCTTCTGATGACCATGTGTTTTGCCATCCATGAAAGTTTTGTCTACGGCCGTCGCTATGAGCCGGGCACACAGACGCCGCAGACTACGCTCTCCTTGCGCAAGGGCACCTGCCGCGATTTTGCGCTTCTGATGATGGAGGCCGCACGTTCGCTCGGCATGGCGGCCCGGTTTGTCACCGGCTATGTCTATGTGGCGGACCGGGACGGCTCGACGACGCGCGGCGGCGGCTCGACGCATGCATGGTGTCAGATCTATATTCCCGGTGCGGGCTGGGTCGAATTCGATCCGACCAACGGCATTGTTGGCAATCGCGACCTGATCCGGGTTGGTGTTGCCCGCGATCCACGTCAGGCCGTGCCGCTGAGGGGGAGCTATGACGGCAAATCGCAGGATTTCGCTGGCATGACAGTGCAGGTCAATGTCACGACAGAACCGGCGGCGAAGCTGGCACTCTCACCGTTGGAACTCAGCCGCGCCTCGGGCGTTCACCGATGATCCCTGCCAGCCGGGGTTCCATTTCACCACACCGGGGGTTGCATGAAGATTAGAGCGGGCTTCCACCTGGCGTATGAATGCGCACAGACGACACCGATGTTGCTGACCTTGAACATCCATCCGTCGCGCCGTGCCGATCTTCTCAGCGATCAGGTCCTGTCCTTCGACCGGCCGATCGACGCCTGGGGCTATACGGACGGTTTCGGCAATGCCTGCTCGAGGATCCTGGCACCGCCCGGGATCACAACGATTTCGACGGACTTCGAGATCTATGACCATGGTCAACCGGATGTGCTGCCGGATCAGGCGTTTCAGCATGATATCAAGGATCTGCCGGACGACGTTCTGGTCTATCTGCTGGGAAGCCGATATTGCGATACGGACCGGCTGGCTGATTTTGCCTGGGCACAGTTCGGGCAGACCCCGCTTGGCTGGCCGCGTGTCAAGGCGATCCTGGACTTTACGCACAACCATATTCGTTTCAACTACCAGAATGCCGATGCAACGCGATCAGCCTATGGTGCCTATATGGACAGGACCGGCGTCTGCAGGGACTTTGCACATCTGGCAATAACGCTCACCCGCTGCATGAATATTCCGGCGCGCTACTGCACCGGCTATCTCGGCGATATCGGCGTGCCCTTTGATCCAAGTCCCATGGATTTCAGTGCCTGGTTCGAGGTCTATCTCGGCGGCCGATGGCACACGCTTGACGCGCGCCATAACAGCCCACGCATCGGACGCATTCTCATGGCGACCGGCCGGGACGCCATTGACGTGGCGCTGACGACGCAATTCGGTCCGGCTCAACTCGTGCGTTTCCAGGTGACTACACAGGAGATTCCGCTCGGTTGATGGTCGCGCACCTCAGCCTTGCGCAGCGCATTTCTCAATGATCGACACCCGAACCGCGTTCATATCGATCACAAATGTGGCTTCTGCGCTGTGCAGGCGCTTGAGTGAGCTTTGATGATCTCGGACCCGAATCGTTGAAAATCAGTCCTGCTGCAGTGAAGCATCAGCAGCATGCATCGTGCTGCGTTACGGAATGCCGTCACCCGTCATGTTTGAAAAGCGGCGCAACACGTACCCAAAGGGGTCTAGGCAACCCTATCGGTCAAATCTAGAGCATGTAATCGGCCATTTCGGCATGAAAGAACGTTTTGGTTCTCGGTCCGGTCAAAATCGGGTCGATGCGGCGGACGCATTCCTTGTAATGATCCGTCTTGCGATGCTCTTCCAGCGCTTCCGGCGAATTGAAGACTTCGTAAACGAGGAAGCTGTTCGGGTCGTCGGGCTCGCGGAGGACATCGAAGCGCAGGTTCCCTGGCTCATTGCGTGTGCCCTCGTAGTTGATGCGGAAGGCCTCGAGGAACTCGGTCGCGTGACCGTCCTTGACGTTGATTCTGACCATCTGAATAAGCATGTCCAAGTTCCCTGCTGACGTTCGATGCGGCGAATTTTAGGTTTATGACGAGGACTTTCAAAGTCCCGGGGCCTTCCACATGGCCGTGGTCACGCCTTCGTCGACCAGCTGGCGCTGGAGGGCATAGGCGCGGGCCCAGCGATCGCCGGCCTCGTCGTAGATGACCTTGTGAGCGGTGTTCGGCTCGAAGGTCCTGTCCCAGCGCACCCAGCTTTCGGCGATCTCGACGAAGTCCCGCCCCATCTTGGCGCCGACAGCGGCGGCGGCGGCGCAGCCGAGTGCCGTGGCCTCTTTGACCACAGGGGTCACCACTGGAAGGCCCGTCGCGTCGGAGAGGATCTGCGCCCAGTGCGGTGATTTCGCCGCGCCGGCTGCAAAGACGATCTTGTCCGGCGTCTTGCCGGAGAGGCGGAAGATGGCCGAAAGATTGCGCGCCGCGACGATCGCTGCATTTTCCTGCAGCGCCCGGAAGATCGCCGCCTTTCCGGATTTTTCCGGGTCGATCGACAGGTTCAGAAGCGACGGAGCGGCATGGTACCAGTTGCCGTAGTGCATCACGTCCGAGAAGACGGGGATGATCCCATGGGCGCCGACAGGCACTTGGCGGGATTTTTCTTCGAGCAACCGGTAGGCATCCCCACCGGGGCCGGCTGCAGCCATCTCTTCGGCGCCGAAACTGTCGCGGAACCATCGCATGACGACGCCGACGAAAAAGCTGATCGCTTCGGCCTGGTTGAGGCCGGTGATGACATGCGGATTAATGCGCAGGTCCATCGACGGATCGGTGACGGAGGGGGCGACATTGACGACCTGCTGCCAGAACGTGCCGCCGAGTACGGCGCAATCTCCTTCCCGCACCACGCCGATGCCGGCCGTGCCGATCTGGCAGTCGCCGCCGCCCATGACGACGGGTGTTCCGGCCCGTAGCCCGGTCTCGTCCGACGCTTTGGCGGTGACGCCGCCGAGAACGGTTCCCGGCTCGACGCTTGGCGGAAAGATGTCGTCGCGCAGGCCGGCCTTGCTCATGGCAGCGGGCAGCCAGTCGCGGGTCGAAAGACTGTAGAGGCCTGTCGTGCCGGCATTCGACGGATCGCTGGCGATGATGCCGGATAGGCGCGCCAGCACCCAGTCAGACAGCATGCTGATGCGGTGGATCCGGTCAAAGACATCCGGCAGGTTTCGCTTCAGCCACAGCAGACGCGGCAGGGCGCCGAGCGCAAAGGTCTGGCCTGACTGGGTATAGAGTTCACGCTCGAGCTGCGGAAAGTCGCGCTTTAGATCGCGCACCTCGCTGTTGGCGCGGCTGTCGACATTGGCGCAAGCCCATATCTCCTTGCCATTCCGGTCGTAGGCAACGATTGCCTCGCGCATGCTGGTGGCGCTGACGGCAGCGATGTCGGCGGCCGAGATGCCGGCGTCGGCCATCGCCTTGCGGATGGCACGGCACAGAAGCGACCAGTTGCCCTCGACATCGAAGTCCATCGAACCTTCGAACTGCGGATCCGTCTTGTGCCACCATTCATGCTGGGCGCTGGCCATCTGGTTGCCCCGGTCGTCGAAGATGACCGCGCGACCACTGCCGGTACCGGCATCGACAGCCAGAAGATAGGAAGCCGTCATTGTATCAATCCTTCATCTTGAGCAGGCCGGCGGCCGTGGTCTCGTCGGTGATGAGGATGCCGACGAATTTACCCCGCAGCGCCGAATGGATCGCCTGGACCTTGAGCGGGCCGCCTGCTGCTGCAACGACCTTTTCCGCACGCGAAAGTGTGGAAATCTTGACGCCGATGACGCGGTCGTGCAGCGGCAGATCGAGCACTTCGCCACGTTCATTGTAGAATTGGCAGAGGATATCGCCGACGGCGCCCTTGCGGCGCAGTGGCTCGACTTCGTCCGGATTGACATAGCCCGAGCGAACGACGGTGGAGGTTGGCGAAAGCTCACCGATGCCGACAAGCTGGTAGGACGCGTTCAGCGCCATGTCGAGCAGGTTGGCGACGGCGGGTTCCGAGGACAGGTTTCTGGCGACATCCGGGTCGCGAACGACGAGCGGGGCGGGCACAAGGTGAACGCTGCTGCCCCAGTTGGCCGTGCGCATGCCATCCACATAGGTGCTGACGCCGCCCGTGAGACTGACGAGGCCGATATTGCGTTCGTTGGCCAGATGCCCGAGCCGCTGGATCGTGTTGCTGACGGTGGCGCCCCAGCCGACGGCAAGCAGGTCGCCGGGCTGAAGCCGTTGCATGAGGAATTGCGCCGCCGCTTGGCCCAGCCGGTCGCTTGGGTCTTGATCGGGCAGTTGCGGGACGACATAGGCTTCCAGAAGGCCGTAACGCTCCTTGATCTGCCGTTCCAGCGTCAGGCAGCCCTGGTAGCGCGAGTTGATGCGCACCTGAATGATGCCGGATCGCCGGCCGCTTTCGAGCAATCGCGATACTTTGATGCGCGACATGTTGAGCTTCTCGCCGATCTCATTCTGGGTGAGGCCGTCGTTGTAATAATACCAGGCAATGCGAGTAAGAGTTTCCTCTTCCGCATCTGCGTAACTCCATTCCCCGCTATCCAAAGCCATGCAGCCTGTTTCCTTTGTCCGTTCCTGATCATTTGAATAGCGCAAAAACATTTGTCACGTCAACGCATCGGCGCAGCAAAAAAATTCGCAGTCCAATAAAAGCTTGAAACTGCGTCATAATTCATTGTTTGCAGTGCAATATTCCGGGTTGTCGCGGTAGTGCGTGCGTTTGAGCCTATTGACGACATAAGATGCATGTGATCACATGATTTCAACGAAATACATATGAACAGGTGTGGAATGATTGCGACCGGGAGGGTTGCTCATCTGACGGACATTTGGAAATCCTACGGCGCCGTCCCGGTGCTGAAGGGTGTTTCGCTGGCGTTGCAGGCCGGTGAGGTTCACGCGCTGCTCGGTGGCAACGGCGCCGGCAAGTCGAGCCTGATGAAGATCATGTCGGGCATCATCCCCGCCAATTCCGGTGCTATCGAAATCAACGGCCAGATGTTGACCCACGCGTCGCCGGCCCTTGCGCAACAATTGGGGCTCTATCTTGTTCCCCAGGAGGCGCATATCTTTCCAAACCAGTCGGTGCTGGAAAATATCTGCCTTGGCCTGCCAAGCTCGCCGCGTTCGCTGCGACCCCGGGTCGAGCAACTGGTGGCGGAACTCGCCGTGTCGATCGATCTCGACACGCAGGCGGCAGCCCTGGAAATTGCCGAGCGGCAGATCGTCGAAATTCTTCGCGGTCTCGTGCGTGAAGCGCGCGTTCTCATTCTGGATGAGCCGACCTCGGCGCTGACACCTTTCGAGGCAAACGCGCTGTTCCAACGCGTGCGAAAGCTTCAGGCTCAGGGTGTCGGGATATTCTTCATCTCGCACAAGCTTCGTGAGATTCGCGAAATTTGCAACACGATCAGCGTCCTGCGCGATGGCGCGATCGTGCTGTCAGGCCCGCTCGAAGACTATACGGACGCAGCGATCATTGATGCGATGAGCCGGGTGCAGGTGCAAAGCGGCAGCGGAAACATACGGGCAGGCCGCATGACTGCGCAGAGCCGCCAGCCGCGCCTGTCCGTGCGCGGGTTGAGCGGCGAGGGTTTTCGAGACATCAGCCTTGACGTCAGCGCCGGCGAAATCCTCGGCCTGGCGGGTGTCGTCGGGGCAGGGCGGACGGAATTCGCCGAAACGCTGTTCGGGCTTCGCAAACAGACATCGGGAAGCGTACAGCTCGAAGGCGAGATATTTTCCTGCCGGTCGCCGCGCACCTGCATTGATCGCGGCCTCGTCTACCTGCCGGAAGACCGGCAGCAGCACGGGCTGTTCCTCGAGGCGCCGCTCTACTGGAATGTGTCGTCCTACCTCGTCCACCGGCTGCCATTCTTTCTGAAGCCCCGGGCGGAGCGGCGCACATTCGACGGTTTCCGCGACAGCATGGGCATCAGGTGTACCGGCCCCGGCCAGCAGGCGCGCGGCCTGTCGGGCGGCAACCAGCAGAAGGTTCTTCTGGCCAAGTGCCTGTCGGCCCGGCCGAAGGTGCTGATCCTTGACGAACCGACGCGCGGCGTCGATGTGGCCGCCCGCAACGACATTTACGGACTGATCGGAGCGCTTGCGGCTGAAGGTGTCGCCATCGTGCTGATCTCGTCGGATTTCGACGAGATCGAGCAACTGGCCGACCGTGTCCAGGTGATGGCCTTCGGCAGATCGGGTGGCGAACTCGCCGACGATATCAGTGTGGATGCCATCACGCGGCTGGCCTTCGGTGCCGGGGAGACCCGTCATGCTTGATCTGTTTGCGCGCAACCGCGTTGTCAGCCTGCTCGCCGTTCTCGCCGTCGCCTATGTGTCACTTGGCATCGCCGCTCCCGGCTACCTTTCGGGTGCCACCGCGTCCGTGGTCCTGTCCTCCAGCCTGGTGCTGATGCTGATTTCGCTGGGCACGATGGTCGTCATCCTGACCCGCAGCATCGATGTCTCCAGTGGCTCGGTCCTGGGTTTGAGCGCCGCCGTGCTTGGCCTATCGCTCAATGCTGGTTTCGGCCTGCCGGTTTCGATTGCCTGCTGCCTGTTGACCGGCATTGTTGCCGGCGCCTTCAACGGGTTCATGGTCGCCTATCTCGGAATTCCTTCGATCGTGGCGACGCTCGGGACGCTCGGGCTGTATCGCGGCCTCATGCTGGTGATGACCGGCGGGCGCTGGATCGAGGATCTGCCGCAGGCGCTGAAGGGGCTTGCCGCCAACCTCGGCTTCGGCTTCTCTGCGCTGACCGTCGTTGTCCTCGCTCTGGTCGCGCTTACCTGGATCGCCCTGCGCAAGACCCGGTCGGGCCGGTATTTTTATACGGTGGGTGACAACTACGCCGCCGCGCACCATCTTGGCGTGCCGGTCAAGCGCGTGCAGTTCACGGCCTTCGTCGTCACCGGCTTCTGCGCATCGCTTGCCGGCCTGGTGTTCGCGGCCCAGATCGGCTTCATCCCCAACCAGGCCGGCAATGGCATCGAACTGAAGGCGATCGCGGTCAACGTTCTGGGCGGTGTCAGCCTGCTCGGAGGCACGGGATCGGTCGCAGGTGTGTTCACGGCCGTCATCTTCATCACCTCGATCGACAGCGCCCTCGTCTTTCTGAAGATCCCTGCTTACTGGAACGACTTCATCGCCGGCGCCATCCTTCTGTCGGTTCTGCTGCTTGATGGCCGCATCCGCCAGATCATCGACCGGCGAATCCGCGCGCGGCGCTATGCCATTCACGAGCGGACGGCGGTCCGCAGCGCAGATCCCGCGACATCCACCACTGTGGAGGCCCATCGATGAAGAAGCTCGTGTTTCGCTGGGAGACAGCGCTGCTTGCCATGCTCGTCCTTGAATTGGCGATCTTCGGCCTGATCAATCCGCGTTTCCTCAACCTCTCGAACCTGATCTACGGCACGTCCGATTTCGTGCAGATCGGCATCGTCGCCCTGCCGTTGACGCTGGTCATCATCGCTGGTGGCATCGACGTATCCTTTGCCTCTGTTGTCGGCCTTGCCGCCATTGTCTTTGGCGTTGCCACTTTCTACGGCGTTCCCTTGCCGCTCTCGATCGTGGCAGCGCTTCTCACCGGCGCATTGAGCGGGCTCCTGAATGCGTCCGTCATTCATCTTTCGAAAATGCAGCCGCTCGTCGTGACGCTCGGAAGCCTTTATCTCTTCCAGGGGGCGGCCACTGTTGCCTCGGGCCTCGTTGGCGCCGGCGGCTATGAGGGTATCGGCAATTTTCCCGACGCCTTCACCGCCTTCGGTTACGCACAGTTTTTCGGGCTGCCTGCGTCGCTGCTGCTGTTTCTGGCGCTCGCTCTGGTGCTCGTCGTGCTCCTCCACGTCACACGTTTCGGCCGGGCGGTCTTCCTGACCGGCCAGTCGGAAGGTGCTGCGCGGTTCGCGGGCATTCCCGTGGCGACGGTGCAGACGATCACCTATGTCATCACCGGCCTTTGCGCCGGCCTCGCCGGCCTCGTCATGTCGGCCTATTTCGGGTCTGCTCGCGTCGATCTCGGCGCTGCCACGCTGCTTCCGGCCGTCACGGCCGCCGTGCTTGGCGGCGCGTCAATCTATGGCGGGCAGGGCTCGATCCTCGGCACGCTGATTGCCACATTCGTTATCGGCTACCTGCAGCAAGGCCTGCAGGCCAGCGGTGTTCCAAGCCAGATTTCCAGCGCACTTTCGGGAGGGTTGCTGGTCATAGCGGTCACATTGCGTCACGGAAGCGCGATGCTGGCCGACTTTATCGCCGTCGCACGGCAGCAAAAACCTGACCGGGCGACAGTCACATCAGGAGGAGAACAAAAATGATTGGAATGACAATGAAATCCGGCCTCATGGCGGCGGCACTTCTGGCCGGATCGGTGCTCGCATCGGGCACGGCCTACGCTGAATCGCAGATCGCCTTCATCCCCAAACTGGTGGGCGTCGGCTTCTTCACGTCCGGCGGTGCCGGCGCGGTCAAGGCTGGTGAGGAACTCGGCGCAAAGGTGACCTATGACGGGCCGACCGAGCCAAGCGTTTCGGCTCAGGTGCAGTTCATCAACAACTACGTCAACCAGGGCTACAATGCCATCATCGTCTCATCCGTGTCCCCGGATGGCCTGTGCCCGGCTCTGAAACGGGCGATGGAACGCAAGATACTCGTGATGACCTGGGACAGCGACGTCAATCCGGATTGCCGCAGCTATTATATCAACCAGGGCACGCCGGACCAGCTCGGCGGACTTCTCGTCGATATGGCCAAGGAAGGCATCACCAAGGAAAAGGCAAAGGTGGCCTTTTTCTATTCCAGCCCGACCGTGACCGACCAGAACGCCTGGGCTGAAGCGGCGAAGGCGAAGATCGCCAAGGAGCATCCGGGCTGGGAAATCGTCACGACCCAGTACGGCTATAACGATGCGCAGAAGTCTCTGCAGACTGCCGAAAGCATCCTGCAGACCTACCCGGATCTCGATGCCATCATCGCGCCGGATGCAAACGCGCTTCCGGCCGCAGCCCAGGCGGCAGAAAACCTGAAGCGTGCCGATGGCGTCACCATCGTCGGCTTCTCGACACCGAACGTCATGCGGCCCTATGTCGAACGCGGCACCATCAAGCGTTTTGGCCTGTGGGATGTCACCCAGCAGGGCAAGATCTCGGTCTATGTTGCCGATCACGTCTTGAAGAATGGCCCGATGAAGGTCGGCGACACGCTGGACATTCCGGGTGTCGGCAAGGTCACGGTCTCTGCAAACAGCGTCCAGGGCTACAGCTACGAAGCCGAAGGCAATGGCATCATCCTGTTGCCTGAGCGCACCGTCTTCACCAAGGACAACATTGCCAACTTCGACTTCTGACATCGACCACCGGGCGGCCCTGCCGCCCGGTTCCACTTTTTCTGATGAACGGACGGATGACGATGCAAAGCCGCTGGAACGATGATGATGCGAACGACTATGTGGATGCCGCGCTGGCGGCCGGCCAGAGCGAGGCGCTCGGGCTGCGCATCTATACGTCCCGCATCATCGGCGGCGATCCGGATCTGGTGCTTCACGGCGGCGGCAACACGTCGGTCAAGGCCGAGGCTGCTGACGGCACGCCGCTGATGCATATCAAGGGCAGCGGCTGGGATCTCGACACGATCGAGGCGCCGGGCCTTCCGGCCGTCCGGCTGGCCGAGCTTCTGGCTGTCCGGAACGGCCCCAAGCTGTCCGACCCGGAGATGGTGGCGCTGCTGCGCGCAAGTCTTGTCGATGCTGCAGCTCCCAATCCCTCCGTCGAAGCCCTGCTGCACGCCTTCATTCCCCATGCCTTCGTCGATCACAGCCATGCGACGGCCATTCTGGCGCTCGCCGATCAGCCGGATATGCGCGACACCGTCAGCCGTATCTATGGCGAGCGGCTCGCCTATGTGCCCTATGTCATGCCCGGCTTCGATCTTTCCATCGAGGCCGACCGGATCTACAGGCAGCATCCGCATTGTGAAGGTCTGTGGCTGGAGAACCACGGCCTCTTCACCTTTGCCGCGACCGCCAAGGGTGCCTACGACCTGATGATCGAGTTTGTCACCATGGCGGAGGGAGAGCTTGCCCGCGCCGGTTTCTGCCTGTCGGGCCCGCAGGCCAGTGATCGCGAGGCCGATCTCGAACTGTCCGCCCGGCTTTCGCGCATCCTGACGAAAGACGGCTCGCCCTTTTCGAAAGGCTTGGCTCTGGACTACCGGTCGACACCGGCCATCCGCCAGCACACCTCCAAGCCCGGCGTCGAGGAGATTTCGCTTCGCGGCACGGTGACCCCGGACCACGTCATCCGCATCAAGCCGTGGCCTCTCATCATTGACGCCACCGCGACGGAAGCCGCCATCGAAACGGCCCTGTCCGTCTACGGCGACCGCTACAAGGCCTATTTCGAGCGCAACGCCGCGCGCAGCAGCGAACCAAAGGTGATGCTGGACCCCTATCCGCGACTGGTGCTGGTGCGGGGCGAGGGCATCTATTCCGTGGCCTCCAACGCCAAGGCAGCTCGCATCGGCGGTGATCTTTGCGAACAGGCAACCCGCACGATCAACGCCGCCGAGCACTACGGCCGCTTCACGCCCATCGGCGAGGCGGACCTGTTCGACATGGAATACTGGTCGCTGGAGCAGGCAAAACTGAAAGTGTAGGCCTTTTATGTCAACGCAAGCAGCCTAAAGGTCGCAGGCGTGACGGTTTGGACATCACCGGCACCCAATTGTGATGATGGCGACGGAAGCAAGCTACTGTACCGGAGTGTTTCCGGCCAACTCTGAGGAACGATCACATATGACTGGTCGTCCCAGGGGGTGGTCGTGGTTCTTAGACTGAGCGGCGAGAGACTGGCAAAGTGAAATGCTCAAGCCCCGTCAAGGAGTGGCCTCAAGCCGGGTGCGAAGCGCGATGCCGTGTTGCAGGCGGAGGAGGGCACGTCCTTTCTGAAGGGCGATCGTCGAAACTTTCGAGCCGAAGCTGACAAGCAAGTAAGCTGCAAGCCAGAATAAAAAGTCTCCCGACGATCCGGTCCAAAGGTCGCTAAGAAAGCCTGCCGCACCTCCTCCTGCGGCGGGCTTTTTCGTTTCAGGGTCCGGCGGATCAGAGCAGCAGAGCAAGTTGTGGCTCTTGCCCACTCTCTTCGGTGTTGAGCGATGAAAGGGTGACCCCCAAGAGCCGCACTGGGCGCTTGAATGGAAACACCGAGCCAAGCAGGGCCTCTGCAATTTCCAGAACCACGTTGACGTCTGATACGGTTGCTAACACTGTCCTACTGCGTGTCGCCTGGCTAAAATCCGAATATTTGATTTTGACGGTGATCGTCTTTCCCGTGATGTCGTGCGCCTCGCAATAGCGCCAGACTTTCTCGGCCAGGGGCCGCAGTTCTGCTTTGGCCAG
>JAURWE010000087.1 GCA_030655075.1 Pararhizobium sp. | reverse complement strand
CAGCTTCAAGTACGTTTCCATCAGCGAACGCGCTCTTAAGTTTCCAAAGGGTCGGCACTGACATCTCAGGATCGAGATACCAGCCATGCTGACCAAGTAGAATAGACGCCTCTTGAGTTCGGGCTGGAAGCTCTTTGAATCCTCTATGAAGCTCTAGGAACGCAGGGGCAATAGATCTTTGAATGACATTCTGAACATCAATCATCAACCTTGCCATTAGAGTGAGGTCAGTAAGTACGCCTTGTGGAACATGAGCCGACTCAATGACCTGTCGCCAACTTTCCTGACTGGTAAGGAGTGGCTCAAGAGTTTTTTGGAGCATTTCATGTGTTTCGATAAGAGGCTGAACCGATTTGCGAATTGCCTCATGGATATTACGTAACGGAGCCATTTGCGTGTGAACCTGCTCAGCAGTCTTCTGCAATTGTTTTAGGTGTGCATTAAGCGCCGCTGGATATTTACCGTCGTTAGTCATAATTGTAGATTCTGCACCCCATGACGTAAAAGTAAGGGGTTGCGCGCATTTGCGCAGTTGCTCTTGACTGTGGGGTTAGGGCAAAGGTAGATCATGCGATTGGCTTTCTTGCCAATAGAGTCATCGCAAGCTTTTCGAGAGATAGAATTTTGCGCGACAACTCAAGATGCTGCCGTTCGTTGATGGTGTACTTGGTCTTCTCAATCCCCGGACTTCGTAAAAGCGGGGGCTCGTCGAACTCAGTGATGATATACCCATCTGCGACGAATCGATCTGGACGGCCAATGAGTAGAACGAAGAGTCGAATAACACCGAACTCCTTATGCAGGATGTCCAAGTCCTCCTTCACTGTCTTGAGAATGTTCCACCATCCTGGTGATTTGCTTCGCACGTGCACGTTTATGAGACCCACCCCTCGCACCAAATAGACATCACGCCCTGCGCGTCCGAGACCATCAAACAGCCGCCGCATTGTAGATTCTGTCGCCTGTAAAGCGAGATCAGCCATCGTTTCGACTGACGCACCCTGCGACTTTAGCGAATCGAGAAAGTTATCTCTGATTCTGTCGGAATCAACTGTACGTCCCATGGCTCTGATCTTAACGCCCGAGTTCAGCCGCGCCTTGAACTGTCGTTGGCCGGAATGAATTGTTATGCGCAATTAGCTCG
>JAURWE010000124.1 GCA_030655075.1 Pararhizobium sp. | reverse complement strand
CGCAACGAAATTTTGCCCAAGGGCAAAAACGATATTTTGCCAGAGGCAAAAATCGGGTAACGCGGGGTGGAGCAGCCCGGTAGCTCGTCAGGCTCATAACCTGAAGGCCGCAGGTTCAAATCCTGCCCCCGCAACCAAATATGCCTGCGATCCCAACAAAGCCCCCTTGTGGGGCTTTTTGCGTTTCTGGATACCGGATTGATCAGCACGGCCCATGAGGTCTTCCAGGATTGCCCTCTCGTTGAGAAACTCCGGCTTCCTCTTGCCAGATGCAAACGTCAGGATCGCGGCCAGATCGCCCCGCAGCACGATCACAAGTTCCGCACCATCGGGCAGGTGACCTGAGACCCCAAAACTTCCTTCAAATTTTGGTAGAGTCCGTTATTCTGAGGAGACAGACAGGATGAAGCATTCACGGTTCACGGATGAGCAGATCATCGGGATATAGAAAGAACAGGAGAGCGGCCTGCGTACGGCCGATGTCTGCCGCAAGCACGGAATATCCGAAGCGACCTTCTACAACTAAAAGTCGAAGTTGGGCGTCGAGTGTGCGTGCCGCAGCATTCGACCGGATGACGCTGATATCCGTGAGGCGATGAAGCTGGTGGCATCCGAACGTCGCCGTTTCGGGTATCGACGCATTCATGTCATGCTGGATCGGCAGGGCATTGTCATAAATCTGAAGAAGCTCAGACGGCTCGATCGGGAAGAAAAGCTGACCGTGAGTAAACGCGGCGGGCGCAAGCGGGCTTTGGGAACGCGGCAACCTTTGGCACTACCGTCGCGACCCAACGAGCGCTGGAGCCTGGACTTCGTCAGCGACGCCTTCACGGATGGTCGTCGCTTTCGCGCTCTTGCCGTTGTTGACGACTTCACCCGCGAATGCCTGGCGCTGGTCGCCGACACGTCGCTTTCAGGTCGGCGGCTTACGCGGGAACTCGATGCCGTCATCGCCCGGCGAGGCAAGCCGCGAACGATTGTCTCTGACAATGGAACGGAGATGACGAGCATGGCCGTTCTCGACTGGTGCCAAACACGCACATCGACTGGCATTACATCGCGCCGGGCAAGCCGGTGCAGAACGGCTTCGTGGAAAGCTTCAACGGCAGCTTCCGCGACGAATGCCTCAACAAAACACTGTTCTCGTCGCTGACGCAGGCGAGCACCGAAAGCAGTTGCGACGGTATAGGAAGGGCAGCCTCAAAAGCTGGTGATCCCTGTTCCGTGAGTTCACCGCTTGCCCGGGCCATGCCGTGCATCTTCAGTTGGCGCAGCATGACGATGATTGCGCCGCTGGCTGGGTTTTGACGCATGGCGGACCTCCACCGTCTTTCGCAGATTGTCGTAGCGTTCGACATTGGCCTTCGGTTCATTGGCAAGTGTGAGAGCTTGCGGCGCGTCCATCGTCGGTGCCATCGACCAGGCGATGCAGCAGGTTCAGCACATGGGTCTTGGTCGGAACTCCGGACGTCAAAGCCATGTCGACTGCCGATAGCACTGCCTGTTCGTCGTGCTGGAGAACGAGCGCCAGGATATCGACCATCTCACGATCGCCACCCGGCTTCCTGAGCAGGTGTTGCTGCAACGTTCTGAAGGCCTCGGGAAGCTCGACGAACGGTGCACCATTGCGAAGAGCACCGGGCTTGCGCTGCACGACCGCAAGATAGTGCCGCCAATCGTAAACCGTCTGCCCAGGCCCATCATGCGAACGGCTGATTATGCGAGGGTGCTCGCATATGATCAGACCGTCCGCTGCAACAACGATATGGTCTGGATAAACCCGGATGCTGACGGGTCGATTGGCGAAGGATGCCGGAACGCTGTAGCGATTGCGATCGAAGTGAACCAGGCATGTTGGGGACACCCGTTTGGTGTGTTCGACAAAACCATCGAAGACACGCGCGGTCGGCATCAGAGCTTGTGTTTCCTCGGCCAAGAGGTCGGCGATCGTGCCACGCATCTTTCCATGCTCGGTCTGCTGCCAAACCTCCTTACATCGAAGCTCCAGCCAGTCGTTCAGGGCTTCCAACGATCGAAAGCGTGGTATCGGTTGAAAGACCGATGGCGCGAATCCTGAACGTTCTTCTTCACGATCGAGACGCGAAACAAAAAAACAAACGCGGGTCACTCAATTCACCTTGATCAAAAATTGGGTTCGCCAGCAAGTTTGTTCCGATCGCGCCATACACCTGCGTTGCCTAGGCTGGGCACCTCCCCGCAGCATGCAACAATTGCGGTTGCGACGCGTTACGCCGACATCATAACTCTTGCGGAGTGCCGGCATGCGGAAAGTCCTTACTGGTTTGGGTATTGTCGTACTGGCCGGAGCTGCTGCTGGCGCCTATGTGCTGCTCGATCGCGAAGAGGCGACGGTGGCGGTCGAGCAGGGGTATGGCGCGTCACCCGTTTTGCCGGAGCCGAATGCAACGATCCTTCCGACTGTCAATATTGCCGAGGCCTCGTCCTGGCCCGACCGCCGGATGCCTGTGCCAGCGGCAGGCTTGAAGGTCAATGCCTTTGCAAAGGGCTTTGATCACCCGCGCTGGATCCACGTCCTGCCGAATGGGGATGTCCTTATCGCCGAGACCAACAAGCCGCCGAAAGAAGACACTGGCTTCAGCCCGAAAGCCTGGATCATGGGACTGGTCATGGGCGAAGCCGGTGCGGAGGTGCCGAGCGCAAACCGCATCACGCTGGTGCGCGACGCCGATGGCGACGGTGTCGCCGAAATGCGCTCGACTTTCCTTCAGGGGCTGAATTCGCCTTTCGGCATGACATTCTCCAATGGCAAACTCTATGTCGCCAATACGGACGCAATCGTCGCCTTTCCCTATAAGGACGGCGATACGGAGATCACGGCGGCGGCGGAAAGGATTGCCGACCTGCCCGGCGGTCCGATCAACCATCACTGGACCAAGGACGTGATCGCCAGTGCTGACGGGACCAAGCTGTATGCGACCGTCGGTTCGAACAGCAATGTCGGAGAAAACGGCATCGAGGCCGAGACCAACAGGGCGGCGGTGCTGGAGATCGATCTGGCGACACGCGCAACCCGGCTGTTCGCATCGGGCTTGCGCAACCCGAACGGACTGTCCTGGCAGCCAGACAGCGGTGAGCTTTGGGTCGCCGTCAACGAGCGTGACGAGATCGGCAGCGACCTCGTTCCCGACTACATGACCTCTGTCAAGGATGGCGGGTTTTACGGTTGGCCGTATAGTTATTACGGCCAGCATGTTGATACGCGCGTCAAGCCGCAGCGCCCGGATCTGGTGGAAAAAGCAATCGTTCCAGACTACGCACTGGGGCCGCACACCGCATCGCTTGGCCTGACGTTCTATACCGGCGATCTTCTGGGTGCCGAGTTCAAGAACGGCGCCTTTGTCGGACAGCATGGTTCATGGAACCGCAAGCCGCGCAGCGGCTACAAAGTGGTGTTCGTACCCTTTTCACAGGGAAAACCGTCCGGCCAGCCGAAGGATATTTTGACCGGTTTCATCAGCGAGGACGACAAAGCCATGGGACGGCCGGTTGGCGTCGCGGTCGACAAGACCGGTGCGCTTCTGGTGGCGGACGATGTCGGCAACACGATTTGGCGCGTGGCGCCCTGAATTCCTTACGAAGAAAGATGGTTATGAGGGCGTCAATCGTTCCGGCCACAAGGTCGGGGCAGGTGGCAATCAACGGCCGGACATCGCTCGTGTTTTCCGGCAGCGGGACATGGGATATAATGCATGTCTCCCAAAAGTGTGCGCGGTTTTGGGCTAAGGACATGCATAAAAACAAAGATCTGAAGTGCATTGCGTGAATCCGTTTTCACGCAACGTGCTTTAGGACAACGCGCATACGTTATTTGGGTCGGCCGCTGGCGAAATATCGCGACAAGGCTTTGATGTCCTGCTGTTCCAGATTTCGCGCCGCTTCGATCATGAGGTGATGCTGGTCGGCCCCGCCCCGGCTTCCTTCGGCGAACAGCCTGAGTTGCGCTTCCAAATAGGCTTGGCTCTGGTTCCACAACACTGGATAAGCCGGATTGGCAGCACCATCGTGGCAACCGAGGCAGGCAGGTATTTTTCGAACGGAATTGCCTCGCTCGACCAATGCTGTGAGCTCGGTCGGAACGGCTCCACTGTCATCGCCGCCCCCCTTGCCTTGTGCCGGCGAATGCGCTGCATAGTAGGCGGCGAGGTCATCAAATACCTCGGCGTCGATTTCGGCAACAGCCGTTTGCATGATGCCACTTGGACGTTTGCCTGACCGATAAGACTGCAGGGCAGTCAGAAGATAGTCATGGTTCTGGCCGGAAAGGCTCGGCATAAGCGTCTCCGGGGTCAACCGGTCGGCACCATGGCAGCTGTTGCAATAGGCAATGGTACCGGCCAGATCCTTGCCATCGCCCCGGCGGGCACCACCGGACAGAACCTTGTAGCCCTCAGCGCTGAGCGACGGCAGCTTGCGCAGGAACGCAACCATCTGCCAGACCTCGTCATCTCGGCTCATGGCTGGCCAGGCTGGCATGCCAGTATACCGCACGCCGTGTTTGACGATCTCGAAGAGCTGGGCATCGGTCCAGGCGCCGATCACGCCGTCAAGATCAGGCGGCGGCGGCAGCATCGTCAACATGGCGGGTGATCGTTGCTGTGCCGGTGAACCATGGCAGATGGCACAGGCGGTCTCGAAATGGCCGGCCGCGCCGGGCAACATGGCCGGGTCATCCAGATTGGGAACTTCGACGTTGAGCGCCGCCGTCCTGACCGAGGATCGCATCACCCAGTGCAGGAACCAGTCCGTCATGCGCCAGTGGCCGGTGCTCGCCCGGATATCGATGATCCCCAGCCATGCAACGAGAAGCCCGGCTGCAGGCAAAAGCACGAGCGCGCTCAAGATATGCTTCCATCCAATCCGCATCAGGCGTGCCTTTCTGAAGGAACCTGTCGCAGTGCACCGGCCAGAAGCGCGATGCCCCCGGTCAAATAGGCTGCAGCTCCAAGCGCCAGCATGATGACGCCGCCGGCCTGCTGGTCCTGCTCCGGGCCGAGGACCATGCCGAAACAGGTCACGGCCTCCGCACCATAGAGCGGCCTTGGCGCCATCGTCAGCAGCACGCCGAGCAGGGTCATGTGCATCGAGGTCAAGAGCAGAGCCAGAACACCGGTCAGACGGCGGCCGTGCGCCCTATCGAGACAGGCGAGCCAAAGTCCAACGCCGCCGAAGAGAAAGGTCGCCTGCTCGATGATAGCCGCAGGCGTTGAGGTCTCAGCCCAGAGCCGCATGGACGGCGCATGCCAGACCCAGACGATCAGGAGTTCGGCCAGTGATGCCGGCAGCGGTGCAAACCAGCGGTAACGGGGGGCGGGATCATAAACGGTTCCGGACAGCCCCAGGGCAATCAGCGGTGCCGCAAGGACCACCACGCCCATGTGCACCAGCATATGGCCGGAAAAGGAGGCGCGATCCATGACGGTTGCAGCAGCGCCCCAGAAAAGGGCAAGCATTGTGAGCCCGATGGTCAGCCAGATCCTTTTCATGGGAAACATCCATCGATGTAGATCAGCGGCATCGCCGTGAAGATGACGGCGAGAAAACTTAAACCCGAAAGCAGCAGCGTGGCAAACCCTTGGAACAGCCGCCGGTCTCCGGTCGTCGGCGCATCATGCGGCGGCGAATCCGTTCCGAACCCCCATTGCCGCCAGGCAAGCCAGGCCGACAGGACGATAGCCAGCAATGCCATGGCGGTGGCGCCGGCCAGAATCACACGCAGGCGATCATAGTCAGGACCTGCGGTCTTGGCGCAATTGACCGCCACGCTGGCGTAACAGATGACGAAGTGCAGCGCCCAGACAACGGGTGCCGTGAACAACGTCCAGAGGCTTTCGATCTCCTTGAGAATGCGCATGGTCTGTCTCACCTCGCCATCGGGAAAAGACCGGTGACCGCAAGCGTGGTCACGGCGGTGATGGTCAGGAAATGCCAGAAGAGCACGACATTGCCGATATCCATGTCGTATTCGGCCGTCAGGCGCCCGGCGAAGCTGCGGGCGAGGCAATAGGCCTGCATGACGATGCCCACAACTGCATGGGCGATGAGCCAGAGCATGAGAACCCAGACGATGGCGGGATAGACATGCACCGTCGGGTCCATGGCGTAGGTCCAGGGCCCTGCAAAGACTGCGACGGATGCGGCAACCGTCGTGATAAGCGCGGTCATCAGAAATCCCCGCAACAGAGAGGGACTGTCATAACTGTTGACGAGCCGCGCCAGGAGCATCAGCACCCACGCGGCGGCGAAAAGTGCCAGAGCCAACATCGGCCAGAACAGGCCGGGACCGGCAATTCCGGCGGTGAAATCCTGATGGATGGTCCAGTAGAAGAAATATCCGAAAACCAGACTGCCGAATGCCGTGCCATCTCCGATCATGGTGATGAACATCGCCCACCAACCGACGGAGTCCGGGCCCGAGACGTAAATTGGCAAGGTGAGACCGAGACCGACGTCTTTTGATGGTTTTTCCGGAATGACGCCGGTTCCTGTCCACAGCCACGACAGGATCGTCACCAGGGTGGCGATGCCGCAGAGGATGCTGAAGATCCACCAGTGAAAGGTTAGTGCGACGAAGACCCCGCCGAGGAAGACAGCGCTGAGGATCGTCAGAACCGACGTGCCACCGACCCGCAGGCACTGGATCGGCTGCGCATCGAGTACGGAGGTGACCAGCGTCTCGCGCTGGCCTTCGCTCGCGCCGGGCAGGTAGAACTTGCCGGCATTCATGTCGCGCACGAGATCCGGCTGATCCCACAAGGGATACCGGCTGCTGATGACAGGGATGGAGCGCACCCCCCAGTTCTCCTCTGGCTCGCTAATCCACTCAAGTGTTCCGGCATTCCACGGATTCGCAGTACCCTTCGGCTGGTGACGTTTCGGCCGCAGGACATCGACGACGACGACCGCGACGCCGGCGGCAAAGACGAAGGCACCGGCCGTGGAAATCAGGTTGAACCAATCCCAGCCGATATCGGCCGGATAGGTGAAGACGCGGCGGGGCATGCCGCGAAGACCACTCAGATGCATCGGGAAAAAGGCAATGTTGAAGCCGCAGAACATCAGCCAAAAAGCGGCCTTGCCCATTCTGTCGGAAAGCTTGCGTGCATTGACCAGCGGATAATAATAATAGAGCCCGGCAACGATGGGAAACAGCATGCCGCCGATCAGGACGTAGTGCAGGTGGGCGACGATGAAGTAGGTATCATGGGCCTGCCAGTCGACGGGAACGAGGGCGACCATGACCCCCGTCAGTCCACCGATGACGAAGATCGCCAATCCGCCCGCACCGAACAGCATCGGCACGGAAAAGATCACTCGTCCTGCCAGCATCGTGGCGATAAAGACAAAGATCTGGACACCGGTCGGAATGGCGACAGCCTGTGATGCGGCCGAAAAAAAGGCCAGCGATATCTGGGGCAAGCCGGTGGTGAACATGTGATGCACCCAGAGACCGAAGCTCAGAAAGCCGGTTCCGACAGCGGCCAGCACGATCCAGGAGTAGCCCAGGATTGGCCTCTGAGTAAAGGTTGGCACGATCATCGCCATCAAGGCGATGGCCGGCAGAAAGATGATGTAGACCTCCGGGTGGCCGAAAATCCAGAACAGGTGCTGCCATAGAAGCGGATCGCCGCCGCGCGCCGCATCAAAGAACGGCCAGTCGAACATGCGCTCCATCTCGAACAGGATGTCGCCGGCAATCAGCGGCGGGAAGGCGAACAGGATCATGCCGGCGACGATGAGAAGGTACCAGGCAAACAGCGGCATGATGTTGATGCGCATGCCTGGCGCCCGGCATTTCATGATGCCGACGATGAGTTCGACAGCGGCCGCGATCGAGGCCACCTCGATGAACGACAGTCCGAGCAGCCAAATATCGGCACCGATGCCGGAATAGTCCTTGTCGGTTGCCAGCGGCGGATACATGAACCAGCCGGAATTCGGTGCCGCATCGAAGAAAATCGAGCCGCAGACGAAGACCCCACCGATGGCAAAGCTCCAGAAACCGAAGGCCGACAGCCGGGGAAACGGCAGTTCCCGCGCGCCCAGCATCGGCGGCAGCAGAAAGATGGCCACCGCCTCGAAGATCGGCACGGCAAACAGGAACATCATCACTGTGCCGTGCAGCGTAAAGGCCTGGTTGAAGGTGTTGGCTGACAGGAAATCGTTCTCAGGCACCGCGAGCTGCACCCGCACCAGAAGGCCGAGTACGCCGGCAAACAGCATGAAGGAAAATGCCGCCGCCGCATACCACAGCCCGATCTGGGTGTTGTTGACCGATGTCCAGTAGCGCCAGCCGGACGGATTTCGCCAGACCGCACGCAGTTGCTCATCCTCTTTGGCCTTGTTCACCTCGTCCAATACCGGTTGCGCGCCTCTCGTCATTTCAGCCCTTTCAGGAAATCGGCGATGGCTGAGATGTCGGCGGGTGGCAACATGGCGAAGGACGGCATTCGGGCACCGGGCTTTACAACGGCCGCGTCCCGGATGAAGAGGGCGATATTATCCTTCGTGTTCGGCAAAATGCCGGCTCCGACGGTCTGCCGTGCTCCAAGGTTCGACAGATCCGGACCAAGCGTGCCGCGCGCACCGATCTGCCGGACAGTATGACAGGCGGAACAGCCATGCTTTCTGAAAAGATCTGCGCCGGCGTTGGCAACGGGACGGTCGAGCCGCTGTTCGGCCAGCCAGTCTTCAAACTCTGGCGGGCTGGCCGCGATGACGGAAAAGGCCATGAGAGCGTGCGAAGTGCCGCAGAATTCCGCGCAGGGTCCGCGGTAAATCCCCGGTCGGGTCGCGGTCATCGACAGGACATTCGTTCGGCCGGGAATCATGTCCATCTTGCCGGCCAGTGAGGGTATCCAGAAGGAATGGATGACGTCGGTCGACGTCAGCGCGAACTCGATCCGCTTGCCCACCGGCATGCGGATTTCGTTCGCCGTCTGAAACAGCTCGTCTCCATCCGGACCGAGATAAGCAATGCGCCACCAGAATTGTTCACCCCTGACGGCAATGCGGACCGT
The DNA here is from genome assembly GCA_030655075.1 of Pararhizobium sp. Classification (GTDB taxonomy): domain Bacteria; phylum Pseudomonadota; class Alphaproteobacteria; order Rhizobiales; family Rhizobiaceae; genus JAURWE01. The sequence goes on along the minus strand of JAURWE010000124.1, from coordinate 134,302 downwards.
GTCACCGCCATCGCCGCGAAACCAGGGACGCGTTCCGGGCATCAGCCAGAGCGCATAAGCCAGAAGCACGGTGAGAATGATGGCCGGGCCGAGCGCGCCTCCCCACAGGATCAGCCGTTGGCCCGTTCTGTCTGAACAGACCCGGCGGTTGGCGCGGCCGGCATAGACCAGAAGCCCGATCACGCCGCACCAGATAAACAATCCGCCGATGACCGCGACGAGAAGAAGGCCGAAGATCGCCTCTGCCTCCTCACCAGCAGGCGCGAGCGCCGATTGCTGCCCCGAACAGGACGACAGGCTGACGGCGATCAATGCGACCGAGAACCGGCGGCGACAGGCAGCTCTTGGTTCAACAGGGTGCGTTTGCGCAGTGGCGGTGCGTTGGAGCATCAAGGAACCTGACGCGGGAGAGACGGATATGTAGTTAGTCTGCGGGACGACTGATAACGGCTCGAAAACTGTTTTGTTCCAAGGAGTTTGACAGCCGTCACCGGCGACCGGCCGCTACAGTGACATACGAAGTGTTCGTGTGTCGAATTCAGAGAAGAGGCTCAGCAAGATGGCGCGCAATCTGAATACAGTCAAAACATGATCGCTCAGATACCGGTGTTATTGGCCAATCCTCGTGGCCAGGTTTGAGGTTACTGTGGGCGGAAATATTTGCTGGAACGGCCTCGGTAAGTTTAAAACCCACGGCCAGGTCCGGGAAGATTGATAATTTCGATTGACGTGCCGGCCGAAACGGACAGCGATCGGCAGACCGCCACTGAACTCGACCATCATTCAATGCACCGGCAAAGCTTGCCGTGACGGCGCTCTGCATTCATACAGACACATGACGCTTGATTCGAAAATATTCGTGGGCCTTCGATCCGCCCGCAACAAATCCGCTCCCGCCAGCGACCCCACGGGGCCGGCATGCCAATGGGATGGGTGCAAGAAGGCCGGCACGCATCGCGCACCTGCGGGACCGGGCGCCGAAGGCCTCTATTTGTTGTTCTGCATTGAACACGTCAAAGACTACAACAAGGGCTACAGCTACACCACGGCTCCATCGGACGCCAATGTCGCCCGCTATCAAAAGGAGGCGGCCGAGGGCAGCCTCCCGACCCAGGGAACGAGAGTCAGCCAGCCGACCGAAATTCCAATGCCCTCGATGATCCGTTCCGGCTCCGCCAAGGCCTTGAATGCCCGCAAAACCGCAGCGCAGCAGCAAGCCCAGAAAGCCAATCTGCAGAAACGCAAGCTCAAAGTGCTCGAAGCCAAAGCGTTCGAGACACTGGGTCTCATGCCGGACGCAACTCCAGAGGAAATCAGGCGCCGCTACAAGGAAAGCCTGAAGATGCACCACCCGGATGTCAACCAGGGGAACCGCAACGCCGAGGACGAACTCCGCGCAGTGATCCAGGCCCACAAGATCCTTAAACTGAATGGGTTTTGCTGATCTGCCTTGGGAACGGAGGGTCTAAACGCGTCGACTTGAGACATCCGTCAGCGACGGAAGGTCATGGTGACCGCAATGCCAATCGTTGGCGGAACGTTGTGCGGCGGCTATTTTCCCGACTCGACGTCTCTGCGGAATGGTCATTGCCGCTCGAAGGACGACGTTATGACGTACGAGTGGGATGAAAGCAGCGCACGGAAAATGCGTTTGATCAGACTTGCATCGGTGTGCCTGTTGACGGTGTCTGCTATCAGCGTTCTCGTTGCCCTGCTTCTTGCTGCATCGCCCGAGGGGACAAATTTGTATCGATCGTTTTTAGGTGCCGGCCTCTAGGCACTTCCAGCGCGTCAGATGTTCAATGAACCACCGGCCAGACCTGGGGGCACTCATCAGGGGTGAGGTGTCCAGGATGCATCCCTGCCGGTTGCGGTCCACGATCTTGAGACAAAGATCGACAATGTTCGTCCGAAAACCTTTAGCGCTCACCATCGATGCCGGTGCCGCCGGCACACGTTCTCAGGATCCGTTGCACAATCGAGAATAGGCAACCGCCGAACAAAGGAAGTGCTAAAGCGCATTGCGTGAAAACGGATTCACGCAATGCGCTTTAGATCTTTGTTTTTATGCATATCTTTAGCCCAAAACCGCGCACACTTTTGGGAGACATGCATTAGGACTTTTTGGACAGTGGCCGCCGGGCAGCACCAAAAACCGACCAGTCTGTTTCGGAGGCCAGCAATTCCAGCCCAAGAGTTCCAAGCCAACTGTTGCCCTTGGGATCGAGTGCGGGTGACCACACGGCGATGGAGGCACGATGCGGCGCGATTGCCAGGATACCTCCGCCGACGCCCGATTTTGCAGGAAGGCCGACACGATAGGCAAAGTCTCCCGATCCGTCATATTGCCCGCACAGCATCATGATCGACAGGACTCGCCTTGCCCGTCGCGCTGCCGCTATCGTGACGCTGTCTTCATCCTCAGGGGCGTCGAGCAAAAGGAAACGGCCAGCTTTCGCCAGGCTGCGGCAGTCCAGGGTGATGGCGCATTGGTGGATGTAGGCATCCATAACCTTTTCCACCGGATGCGTGAGATTGCCGTGGTGACGGGACATGAACATCATGGACCGGTTCAAATCACCACCAGTGCGATCGCTCGCCATGATATCTGGGTTAAGGGACGGCGTTTCACCGTCCAGAAGCCGCCGCACAAGATCGACGACCTGATGGTTCGGGCCTGCACGTCCGCCAAGTCCGACGAGAATATCGCAGATGACCAGGGCGCCGGCATTGATAAACGGGTTGCGCGGCACACCCTTGGCCCGCTCCAAATCGATGATGGAGTTAAACGGATCCCCCGACGGATCGCGTCCGACACGCTTCCAGAGAGCTTCGCCCAGGGCTTCCAGCGCAAGCTCGAGCGCAAAGACCTTCGAGATCGACTGAACCGGAAATCCCACACTGGCGTTGCCGGAAAACGACAGGTCACCATTGCGCAGAAAGACGGCGATGCCAAACTTGTCGAAGTCGCTTCTGCGTGGTGCCGGTTTGCCGCTGGCCGCAGCCTCCTCGACGGCCTCGTCGTAAACGTCAGGCGCCGCCCTGCGCACGCGCCCGACGACATCGTCGAGCATCCTCTTGAGGTCTGCAGCCAAGCTTAAGCCTCCCGAATCATTGTGTCTTCACTAGACCGTGCCGGACAATGACTCAACACATCCAGGCCGTTCCCAACAATCTCAACTCCAGCATTCCTGCTTGAGTGCCATGTCCATGCCGAGCCGATGATCTGGTCGATGCCGGCCCTCGGGCGCCAGCCGAGCAGCCGCCGCGCCTTGTCGTTGTTGGCGACCAGCGCGGTGGAATCGCCCTCCCGGCGACCGGAATAGATCACCGGAAACGTCCGTCCGGAAATCGCCGAGACAAGAGAAAGGAGTTCTTTGACCGTCGTGCCGGTTCCTGTGCCGAGATTGACGTCGATCGCCTCGCCGCCACCAAGGAGATATTCGACAGCCCGGACGTGCGCATCGGCGAGATCGAGAACATGGACGTAGTCGCGCACACAGCTGCCGTCGCGGGTGTCATAGTCTGTGCCGAAGATCTGGAAGCCTTTTCGCCGGCCAAGCGCCGCATCTATGGCAAGAGGAACGATGTGGGTTTCGGGTGTGTGCCATTCGCCGATACCATTTTCGAAGTCGGCACCGGCAGCATTAAAATAGCGTAGCACCACCGAGCGCAGGCCGCGAAAGGTGGCAAAGTCCTTCAGCGCCTGTTCGACCACCCATTTGGTGCGGCCATAGGGACTGATCGGCGCTTGTGCATGGGTTTCGACGATCGGTGTCGCCACCGGAATGCCATAGGTTGCGCAGGTGGAGGAAAACACGAACTTGTCGATGCCCGCGTCCAGCATTGCCGAGAGAAGCGTCAGCGAACCGGCGACATTGATGTCGTAGAACTGTTCTGGCCGCTTTGTGGAATCACCCACCTCGATCAGACCGGCGAAATGGATGACGGCGGCCGGCTCGTGTTTGGATAGGACAGCCTGAATTCTGGCGCGATCGCGGATGTCGCCTTCCTCCAGCGGCCCCCAGCGGACGAACTCGCTATGCCCGTTGATCAGATTGTCGAACACGACCGGTTGAAACCCCCTGTCCGCCAGAATGCGGCAGGTGTGCGATCCAATGTAGCCCGCTCCACCCACAACCAGAATTGTCTGTTTCGACATGCGGTGTCATTTCCTTGTCAGTGGACGTACCAAGCCATCGCCCGGTGTGGGCGGACTGGCGTCTCGGCTTGCGATGGTGTTGGAACTTGCTGGTCTAGCAGTGCCGGCGGGCCGTGGGTTGACCACGGGCGCCAAGCGCTGCTGTGTGCTTCTCGTGGATCTGACGGATGGACCGTTGTCTGTGTATCATTCTGGGATCCTCCGGTTCTCGACAGCAACCGCCGGAATCCTTGTTTGTTGCATGGGCCTATCGATTTTCATGGAAGATCGGCGGTCGCGCCGCCCGGCCGTTCGCCGTGCCGGTCTCTGCCCGTAGGACATCCTGCAACGCCTCAGCCAGAGGCGCATAGACCTGGCGGCCATTTCTCGTCACATGGGCTGACAACAGAGCGTTTTCACAGGGCCGGTCATCGTCCCAGCCGGGATGGTTGACGATCGGGTAGAGACAGATGCCTTCAACCGGCACGCCCGCTTTCATCGCAGCATGAACTTCAGAGGCGACATAGCGGATCCAGCTGGGCCGACGTTCGGCTTCGATCCCCGTTTCCGCGATGAAGATCGGTTTTCCGTAGCGGCCATAGGTTTCCGCGAGGATCGTGCGGAACGGCTTATAGAGCGGATGATCGAAGTCGATCGGCGGACCGCCGTGGATCCACTGGTTGTTGTGGTAGTAGTTGACGCCGACGATATCAAGATAGCGCTCCTGTCCGCCGATCTGCGGCCAGAGCCTGCCGGCCAGCAGATCCCACCCCTGATATTGCGACTGGCGATGGCCTTCCGCCGTGCGGCGCTCCCAGGGCCGGGATGGATCGGTGATGACGTTGATCACCGGGTCGCAATGGACGAAGCGGGCGCGCGGATCGACAGCGAGAACGGCATCCATCGCCGCGATCGAGGCGCGCGCCAGCTGCACCTTCAGCTCGAAGCCGCGACCCCGGGCAAAGGGATTGAGATAGGCGGCATCACCACCGCCCCAGGAGAAGAACGAAATTTCGTTGACCGGCGCATAGAACGGGACCTCATCGCTTGTATCCCGGACGATTTCGGCTGTGGCCCGGGCAAACCGTGCAAATCGCGTCACGAAGGCCGGCGACCAGATGTCCAGATCATCCGGCCAGCCATAGTGCAGCAGATCCCAGATGACCTGCGTGCGCATCTGCCGGGCGGCCTTCAGCATCGGCAGGAAGCTCGACCAATCGTAGCGGCCCGGCGACGTTTCGATCAGGTGCCAGCGCAGACCGTCCCGCACGGTGCGTATGCCATGGCCTGAAAGCTGGGCATAGTCCTGCGCGGCGTGGGCGTCATGCCCGGTCGAGGCAATCACGTCGAGCCGCTTCCCATCCGGGTATCCGTCGCGCGGCCGCAGCCGGTGCGTTGAGCATTCGAAGCCGCCCTGGAGAAAGGACTGGAAGATGCCGGTCGGCCCGGCCGTCTGCCGTTCGTCCGCAACCTCGTCGAACAGCTGCTGCCATCGCGCGAGCACTGCGGCCACGCTGTACTCGGTCTCCACCTTGCGGCGCAGCGCTTGTCCCAGCCGATCCCGCAGACCAGGCGTGCCCACCAGCTGCTCGATCGCCAGGGCCACTGACGCCGGGTCGTTGTAGGGCACGAACAGGCCGGAAACGCCGGCCTCGATCTGCTGCCGGGCGCCATTGTCGGGCGTGGCGATGACGGGCAGGCCGGCAGCGCCGGCCTCGCTGATCACATGCGGCATGCCTTCGCCACGCGACAGCCAAACGAAAATATCCATGGCCGACAGCAGGGCCGGAATATCCTGCCGGTCGCCGAGAAAGGTCAGCACGCCGTTCAATCCGCGCTGCGCACTAAGGGCCTGAAGCTGACGGGCATAATCCGGCATGAAGGCATCCGGCCCGCCGACGATGACGAAGCGTGCAGCAGCATTCCTCTGATAGACAAGGGCCGCTGCCTCGATGAAATCCTCGACGTTCTTTTTCGGATCGAGCCGGCCGACCCAGCCGACAAGAACGCTGCCATCGGCAACGCCCAAAGCCGCGCGCATGGCACTGCGCCGGGTTGGATCAAACTCGGAAAGATCGACCATCGATGGGATTTCAATTGCGTGGTGATCACGCCCGGGCATGACGGAGGCGGCCGCATCGCGGATCGACCGGCAGACGCCGACATACCGACTGGTGAAATGTTTCGGGCCGGCCAGCGCTTCGGAGACGAGCCCGCCATGTTCGATCAGCGGCGGGCGAAGGTGGATGCGCTCCAGCGCCGGATAGATGTCGGCGACATTCTGACAGGAGACGATGATGTCGTAGCCGGTGACTTTGCTCGCCAGGTAGGCGACCGTGTCCTCGAACGACAGATCGTAGGGTGTGATGTCGACATCGACGCCCAGGGCCGCCAGTTGGTCGTGCGTCTGCTCCGGCATGTTGTCCTTGCGAAAACAGGCAACAACGTCGATCCGGTATCGGGTCCTGTCGAGATTACGGGCAAGGAGGCGCACCTCGGTTTCCTCGCCACCCACCACCAGCCAGGCAAAGACGAAGAGGATGCGCATCGGCGGTTCGGCGCCCGTCATGCCTGCACCTTGAAGACGATCTGCAGGAAGTCCGGCCGGTTTTCGACGAGATGGTCCAGAAACGCCGGGCCATCGTCGAATGGCACGACATGGGTGATCATATGTTCGAGGATCGAAGCGCCCTCGGCCCGCAGGAGGCTCACGGTTTCTTCGGCGAGACGCCGCCGGTCCCAAGACGGGCCGAGCCCGCGTGGCACCCGGTTGATCTGCGCGCAGCGGATGTTGAGGCCATTGTGGTGGAATTCCTCGCCCAGCCGCAAGGCATCGGCGCCGCCCTGATAAAAGGCAAGATCGATCACCGTGCCCTGTGGCCGAAGGGCCTTCATGGCGAGGTGCAGGCTTTTTGCCTCGGCACGGGTCTGGAAGACGACATCTGCACCCCGGTCCGAGCCACCATTGTGCCAGCGGGCTTTAGCATGCTGCCAGGCGTCCGCCTCCGTCATCGCCGTTAGCCCCATGGCTTCGGCCTTGCCACGCCGGAAGTCCGAGGGATCGGCAAGGATGACCGAGGCACCGGCATGCCGCGCAAACAGTGCCGTCATCAAGCCGACCGTGCCGGCCCCGAGCACGACGATATTACGCCCCTTTATGCCAGAGCCGAGGGTGGCAATATTGTGCCCTAGCGCGTCCGCATCGGCATGCAGGATGCCGTTTGCCGCAATCGGCCCCATCTGCGCGACGAAGACGCCGAGGATGGGGTCGAGACCGGAGGGAAAGGGAACCAGCAGATCATGGAACGGGTCGGCGGTATGGCCGCTCTTGTGCGCGTATGTGGTGGCGACGATATCGCCATCGACAAACCCGGCGGCCTTGGTTTCCGAGACGCGGGCCACCTCCATATAGCCGAGGAACGGCACGGGGTAACAAAGGTCCGGCTCGTTTTCAAGAAAGACGCCGCGCCCGGCATCGAAGCGGGAATGGAAATAGGGATTGGTGTTCTTCATGAAGGTGAGCTCCGTGCCGGCGGAAAAACCGGTGTAGAGCGTGTCGAGCCGGACCTGCCCCTCGGCAGGCGGCCCCTCGTCGTAGGCGGCGAAGAACGCCTTCCCGCGATGCTCTATCCCGAGCGAGCGGATTTGACGATGGCCTTCGGGACGTTGGGCCACAGCCTCGGGCAGCCGCTCTGGTTCTGGCGGATCCTGCAACGGCCCGGCTACATTGCGGCGGATGACGGGAGGGTCGAGCTTGACCGCCTGATCGCTGTCCGCCGACCGGGCAACCGCCAGGGCCACACGGTGCGTCGCCAGTGCATCGGCATAGGAGCAGCGGATGTGGTTGTCGCCGCCGCGCACTGCATCGACGAAATCGCGATCTTCGCGCCAGACCGGATCGCCATTGGCCTGGCGCACGGGCCGGCCGGCGCCGACATCGACCATGATGTCGTGATCGGTGAGTTCGATGGCCAGCCGGTCGGCGAAAATGTTGAGCCCGACCTTGTGGTTCCAGCCTAGGAGACATGTCGAGGATATGTTGGCGATGACGCCCGACTGGAAGGTCAGGTTTGCCGTCGTCACGGCTGGAACATCAAGGCCGGGGAACTCCACACGGTCCTTGAAGCCAGTGCGGCCGTAGACGTCGGTCACTTCGCCGATGAGATAACGCGCCAGATCGATGATATGGGTCGTCTGCTCAACCATCTGGCCGCCGGACCGGTTGTTTTTCCACCACCAGTGCGGCGGTGGCGTCTGGTCCAGCCAGTAGCCCGAGAGGAGCTGCGCTGGGTTGCCGGACAGAAGTTGCCGCGCTTCCTCGACCGTATCGAGATAACGCCAGTGGTAGCCGACAGCGGTCACCAGCTGCGCCGTCTCGATCGCGGCCGCAAGCTCCTCCGCAAGGCCGATATCGAGCGTGATCGGCTTTTCGACAAAGAAGGGAATGCCGCGCGCGATCAGGTCACGCTCCGCCTCGCCATGGGCAAAGGGGGGAATGCAGACATAGACCGCGTCAAGCTTCGCCCCGTCCAGCATGGTGCGATGGCTGTCGAAAGCCTTGGCACCGAAACGGGATGCCGACTGTTCGGCGCGCGCGAAATCGGGGTCGGCAAAGGCAGCAAGCTCGACATCATCGAAGCCGGCAAGAATATCGAGATGGCGATGCGCTATGCCGCCGACGCCGATGAAGCCGATCCGTGTCTTGTCCATGGACGTGTATCCCCGTTCGTGTTTTTTCCGGTCTGGAAGGAAGTGCTCGTAGACGGCAGCCGTTTCATCCGCCATGCGCCCGGCCGAAAACTGGGCTGCAAAGCGTTCGCGCCCGGCTGCGGCCGCCCGGTGTGTTTGCACCGGATCTGCCAGAGCTGCGTTGATGGTTCGCGCAAGCGTTTCAGGTTGGCCGGCTTCTGCAAAAAACGGATGATCCTCCCCGAGCGCCTCGATCGTGCCATCGATGCGGGTCGCCACCACGGGAAGACCAACCGACATGGCTTCGAGCACCGCCAGCGGCAGTCCCTCGAAGCGGGACGGCAGGACGAAGAGATCGGCAGCCGACATCAGGTCGGCAATGTCGTCGCGGTGGCCGAGGAACCGGACATTTTGGCCGAGCGACAGAAGCTCGACGAGGCTTTTCACATTCGTCAGCTCCTCGCCTTTGCCGACGAGAAGCAGGACGACCGATGGATTGGCGGCCAGAACGGCTGGCATCGCCGCGATCAGCGTTGCATGATCCTTTTGCGCTGAGAATCGTGCGACCATGAGCAGGATCGTCTTATCCTCAAGGCCCATCTGCGCCTTAAGCCCGCTGTTCCGGTCAGGCGCCAGCGGGACGATCCCGTTGCGAACGACTGTCATGCGTTCGGCTCCAACATCGTTGGCTGCAAAGCTTTTCCGCGACGCATCGGAAACAACGATATGATGAGAGAGGCCGACGCTGGCCGTTCGGTACTGCTCTTTCTGTTCGGTGTCGGTAAGCACATAGGGAAGGTGCTCTGTCCGAATTACCGGAATGCCACAGACAATGCCGGCCGCAGCGATCTCGTGTCCCTCCCAGCCAATGCCGGCATGAACATGGAGCAGCGCCGCACCGGATGCACGAAGCCATGCGGTGAAACCGTTGAGATCATCGAGCGGCTTGATCGCAATCCCGAGCCGGGCTGCGCGCGTCAGCAATCCTGTCTCGCTCCCGGCCGCAAGCGTCACGTCAAACTTGCCCGCAAGTGCGTGGCCGAGCGTCAGCATGTGTTCACCCAAGCCGGACGGGTCAAGACTGTCGGTCGCAAGGACGATGCGCATGCGGCTCATTGCGCGCTTGCAACTGCGGCATCGCCGGCGGCGGCCACCGTCATGCGGCGGTAGGTGGCCAGGGCCTGACCCACGACCTGATCCATGTTGTAATATTTGTACGTCCCCAGCCGTCCGACGAAGGTAACGTCGCTGCGCTCGCGCGCCAGCGCTTCATATTGTTTGTAGAGCGCCTGATTTTCCGGGCGGGGAATAGGGTAATAGGGATCCCCGTCGGCACAGGCAAACTCGTAGGAGATACTGGTTTTGGGATGGGTCTGGCCGGTCAGGTGCTTGTATTCCGTGACGCGTGTATAAGCCACGTCCTGTGACGGATAGTTGACGACGCCGACCGGCAGCATGTGCTGCACATCATGAGTCTCATGCTGAAATTTGAGACTGCGATAGGGCAGGCGGCCGAAACGATAGTCGAAATATTCGTCGATGGGTCCGGTAAAGATTGTGTGCGCTGCCAGTCCTTCGCGGCGGACCTCGCTGTACTCCGTGCCGGTCAAAACCGTGATGTTCGGGTGGTCGAGCATTTTTTCGAACATTTTCGTATATCCGTGCAGGGGCATGGCCTGGAACGTGTCAAGAAAATAGCGGTCGTCCGTGCTGGTGCGGGTAGGCACCCGGGCCGTCACGGACTTGTCGAGCTCTGACGGATCAAGTCCCCACTGCTTGCGGGTATAGCCCTCGAAGAAGGTTCGGTAGAGATCACTACCGACCTGCGAGACGACAACGTCCCTCGAGGTAACGATCGGATCACAGGGCTCGGCGCGGCTGGCCAAAAACAGCGCCGCCTCCGCTTCGTTCTGGAGATCGACGCCGTAAAGACCATTGAGCGTCGTCCTGTTGATGGGAATGGGCAACAGGTGATGGCCAACCTCGGCGAGCACCCGATGTTCGTACGGTCGCCATGCCGTGAAGCGAGATAGATAGTTGAAGATGTCTTCACTGTTGGTGTGAAAGATGTGCGGCCCATACTGGTGGATGAGGATGCCATCCTGGTTGTGGACGTCATAGGCATTGCCGGCGATGTGCGGCCGGCGGTCGCAGACCAGAACACGTTTATCGGCATCGCTGGCCAGCCGCTCGGCCAGCACCGAGCCGGCAAAGCCTGCGCCGACGATCAGATAGTCATACGGCTTTGCCGTCGTGTCGCCTGCATTCGCAAGGCGGCCTTGTTTCGCCAGCGACGCGGGCACCAGCCGCTGCGTCACTGCATCCTGCAACAGGACGTTCATGGCGACAAATGTCTTTTCCCAGGACGATTCATCGAGAGCCACATCGACGGCAGCCAGCCAGTCTTCCCCCGATGTCTTCAGGCTCAAGGCCTTGTCGCAGGCGGCGGCGAAACCATCCGCATCGGTCGCCAGAAAAACGCCGGGCACATTGCCATAGTGGCGCACCACGTCCCGCACCGGGGTCGAGACCACCGGACGGCCCGACGCCAGATATTCCGGCGTCTTTGTCGGGCTGATGAACCTCGTCGCTTCGTTGAGGGCGAACGGCATCAAGGCCGCGTCCCAGCCGGCCAGATAGGCGGGCAATTCGTCATAGGCCTTCTGGCCGAGATAGTGGATATTGGTAGCCTGCGGCAGGTCGGCAGGGGCAATCTTGACGATCGGTCCGACGAAGACGAAGGACAGATCTGGCCTTTCTTTCGCCAGTCCTGCAATCAGCCCGAGATCGAGACGCTCGTCGATGACGCCGTAATAACCGAGGCGGGGATGGGGAATGGCCTGTTGATCCAAGGGTTGGGCGCGGTGACTGCGGGCCGCGTGGAAATGGCCGACATCGACGCTCGAGGGGAACGGGTGAATATTGTCGTGGAGATGGCGTTTGGCCTCGTAGAGGCTGAAGCCGCCGGTAAAGACCAGATCCGCCCGGGCAATCAGCGCGGCTTCGGTTGCTCGCAGCCCCGGGGGCGCGAATTTGAAGTTGGCAAGTTCGTCCATGCAGTCGTAGACAACCGCCGCCGCATCCACATGGCGGGCGAAGCTGTACATCATCGGCGTATAGAACCAGAGGAGCGGCCGTGCTACGCCGTGCAGTGTCAGCAGGTCGTCGAGGAGCGTGCCGAGTGCGCGGTCACGATCGCTCTCGCTCCACCAGTGCGGTATCCGGGGACGCACAGCCTTGACCGTGGTACCTTCGAACGGATGAATTTCCAGATAGGCCAGATGGTGATCAGTCGGAATGTATTCCTCGAAGAAAAACACCTGCCGCTCGCGGGCAAAACGCTGCATGAGGTGCTGTGGCCGCTGCAAGACGAAGTCCCAGCGCAAATGCGAAAAACAGATCAGCGGCGCGTTACGAGATACCGTTTCATAAACGTGGCTGGAGGAACTCGAAAGATTCATCGCTGATCGCTTTTTCTGGAGGCCGAGGACTGTCGAAACTCGGGCCAATCTTGTTTGTTCCCGGCCTCACAGGCGGTCGAACTACCTCTTGCCGGACGCGATCAAAGCCTGCAGTTTCCGCATCGAATGGGGCCAGGTCCAGTTCTCCTGAACGGTACGGCGGGGCTCGAATTCGTCCAGTGATTGCAGCATGTCGACAATGCCGTGATGAAAATCCTCGGCCGCCACGGCACGGCCGGTTTCGGCGCGGATATACTGCAGACCACAGGACAGTGCGCTGTTGGCAAGAACAGGCAGACCGGCCAGCATATATTCCGTTAGGATCGCCGGTGCGCCATCATCGATACCGCAGACGACGCCGATCTTCGCCTGGTTCATCAGTCGGTTCACCTCGGCAAACGGCACGCCGGGCGGGCCGACAAAATCGACGTTGATCTCCAGATCCTCGGCCTGTTGCCGCAGGGCGTCTCCCAGTTCGCCATAGCCAAAGACACAGAGTGCCCGAACTGAGCGCGGCAGTTTTGCAAGAGCCTCGAACAGGATGTCATGTCGTTTGTAGCCCTGCGCGGCGGCGACGTAGACGATGTCATAGGGTTTCCCCCTTTCGACGGGAAAAAACGTGCTGTCGGACGCAAACTCCGGTCCGATCGGCAGGATCGCCGTCTTCATGACCGGATGACGCTCGGTGACGACATCCGATTGCCACTGTGCCCCTGTCAGCACCAGATCGAAATGGCGGCTGACCTCCGGCGGAATGCGCAGCGCCGGCGCATCGATCGAGTTGTAGATTTTGAAACTGTCCCGGCACGCGAGGAGGATTTCTTCGTCAACGCCCAAGCCCCAGACGCAGAGGATATCAGGCGCACCAAAGGTCACGATATGGGCCAGCATCTCGTTCGAGGCAAACGGGGCACCGGCCCCGTTCATCTGAAACGACCGACGAACAAGCGGGGGCGTCCTGAGACTTGCATTGGGTGGGCAGCCTCCGCGCCAGTGGGTCCATATCTCGGCCGCATCGACAAGGCCCGTTTTGAGGCAGGCCAGCGGCAGGCGCTCGATATAGCCGCCTTCAACCGTGACGGTGCTTGTGTTGTCCACGACACCCAGAGATCGTTCCGCACCCCGGGCCGACCAGCGTGCCTGAAACGCCTCAACGGTTGGAGGACCGACACCCGACGGGCTCCCATCCTGAAAATCGCTGATGACAACAAGGCGCTTGGGTGCACGTTTTGACTTGATGGGCATGCCACGCAAACGCGACAGAGGCTTGATTGATCCGCAGGCCTGCCGTCATCGACGGTACAGCCGAACTCACCCCCTCTCGGCTTTTGCTTTCATGACGGCATCGAGATTCAGAGAGGATGGTCCGCCGACTTTGAAGATGCGTTGGGCATCGTCATCGGACAGCGAATATTTGTCTCGAAACTGTTCAAGGGTAAAATCTTCGCCGCGTTTGTGGCGGTTGCGGTGGCGTTTTTTCGTGTCGTGATCGTCTGGCAAATCCATCTCCATCATAGCGAGCTAAAACGAAAACGGCTCTTTAACGCCGATCTAAATTTTTTGTTCCGGCGTCGTTACGTGCTCCTGCAGGATGCGCACGAGGCCATTGTAATCGGCCGGCTTTGAGATCCAGCGACCGCGCTTGAACACCTCATGAACGTAGTTTGCATGGGACGAATAGCCGGAGTGAACCACGAAAGGGATCTGCCGTTTGATGAGCAGTTCGGCAATGGGCACGCATGTGCCATCGCTGAGTTCAATGTCGATAAGGGCAACGTCGGGCTGGTTGTTCTCAAGCCAGTAGGATGCCGATCGGCAGGTCGTAAACCAGTGCACATCGAAACCGGCCTGGCTGAGCACGGCTTCGAGGTCCATCGCGATGATGGGCTCGTCTTCGAGAAACAGCAATTTGGGCACAGCGGTCGGCTCCTGCACGAGGGACGCCTGACCTGAACGCTTTACCCCTATGCCCGGAAACGAGGGGGAGCGTTTGCTTGGTACGCTACCAGACAAACAGCATGCCTGAGATTGGTCGGCGCAGCACCGCCGCGCCGACCAGGGATTTATCGGCCGATCGGCGGCGACGCCTTACCGAGCTTGACTGATGGCTCGCGCCCCCAGACACGCAATTTGCCGAGCCCGGTGACGAAAGCAGCCACGCCCTCGTCTCCCGGAAGACTGATCACGCCTTCATCGAACGCGTCCCCAATTCCGGCCCTCTCCAGCAAAGGTAACGCCGAGGCAGCGTAACCGATGAATTTGCAATGCTGGAAAGCATCGGCAACGAAATCCCGGGCTGCGGCTTCATCCACGAGGTCGTCGATGGCTTCCGCCGAGATCAGAATGGCCACAGCATCATATAGCACCGACGGACCGCCATCGATCATCTGATGCGCTTCGATCCACGTTCCATCGGAGGCTGCCACGCCACCGACCTTCGGCGCGATCAGTTCGAAATCCGCCTTTTCCTTCTTCACCGCTGCAATCAACCCATTGAGCAGGGTGGCATCGACGCCGTCCGAAATCAGGATGCCGAGCTTGCGACCCTCGAAGCGTTTCGGTCCCCGTTCGACAATGCTAAGCGCCGGCGAGGGATCGAGATCCTGACGGGTCGGCATGGCGGCATCGGCAGGTTTCGGCATCGACTGGAAGCCGAGCTTCTGACCGACGGTCTTTGCCAGCGTCTCGTCGATGTTGAACAGATGCGACACCATGCGCTCGCGAATGGCCGGGGTCTGCACCTTGCTGAGTTCGAAGGTCAGCGCGGCGGCAATATGGCGCTGCTCCGGTGGCGTCTGGCTGATGTAGAACTGGCGGGCCTGGCTGTAATGGTCTGCAAAGCTCTCGGGCCGGAGCCTGGCCTTGGTCCCCTGTTCCTCTGCGGCGAAATGGCGGTAGCCCTGTGTCGGAGATTCGCGCGGACCTTCGCCAAAAGAGTTCGGCTGATAGTTCACCCGGCCTGTGGGGTTGCGCATCGCCATGTGGCCGTCCTGCTGGAAGGTTGCAAAAGGACACTTCGGTGCATTGATCGGCAAATGGGTGAAGTTCGGACCACCCAGACGCTTCAGCTGCGTATCGAGATAGGAGAAGTTGCGGCCCTGCAGCAGCGGATCGTTGCTGAAATCGATGCCCGGCGGCACGTTCTGCGTCATGAAGGCAACCTGCTCGGTCTCGGCGAAGAAGTTGTCGGGCATGCGATCGAGAACGAGCCTGCCGATCGGCTGCGGCGGCAGGATTTCCTCTGGAATGAGCTTGGTCGGATCCAGCACGTCGAAGTCGAAACTGTCGGCAAAATCCTGGTCGAAAAGCTGGACCTGCAGCTCCCACTCCGGAAAGTTGCCGGACTGGATGGCGTGCCACAGGTCACGGCGGTGGAAATCGGGATCGGCGCCGTTGATCTTGACGGCCTCGTTCCAGGCGACGGACTGCAGTCCCAGTTTCGGCTTCCAGTGAAACTTGACGAAGGTGGATTCATCTTTCGCGTTGACCAGACGGAAGGTGTGGACGCCAAAGCCCTCCATGAACCGGAACGAGCGTGGAAGGGTCCGGTCCGACATCGTCCACATGATCATGTTCATGCTTTCGGGTGTCAGGCTGATAAAATCCCAAAACGTATCGTGGGCTGTCTGCGCTTGCGGAAACGCCCGGTCGGGCTCCTGCTTGGCCGCATGGATGAGGTCGGGAAATTTGATGGCGTCCTGGATGAAGAAGACCGGAATATTGTTGCCGACCAGATCCCAGTTGCCTTCCTGGGTGTAGAGTTTGACCGCAAAGCCCCGCACGTCGCGCGCCAGATCGGCCGAGCCTTTGTTGCCGGCCACGGTCGAGAAACGCACGAACGCCGGCGTCCTTTCACCCGCACGCTGGAACAGATCCGCCCTGGTATAGGCAGCGAGCGATTCATAGGTCTCGAAATAGCCGTGTGCCGCATAACCGCGCGCATGTACCACCCGCTCCGGAATGCGCTCGTGATCGAAGTGGAACATCTTCTCGCGAAAATGAAAGTCGTCCATGACGAGCGGGCCGCGGGCGCCGATGCGCAGGGAATTCTGATCGTCGGCAACGGGAATGCCCTGTGCCGTCGTCAGCACCGGCCCATCGCCTTCAGCGACCTGATGCAGCTCGCCACCCGCGCCGCGCAGCAGCGTTTGATCGTGAACGGTCGTCGGCACGGGCTTAGGACGCGTAGACGGTGAGGTGATTTTTTTGGCCATGATGCGCTCCGGAGATTGAGGTGGGTAGGAATCACGAAACTGTGATTTTCCTTCTTAGTTCCGGCAGCGGGGCGGCTATAAATGCCGCGTAGGAAGCGGACCGGCGCCTCAGCGAACCATGGGTTCCAAACTCTGAAGGTCGAGCGCGTTCGACAAGGCAGCGCCTGAGGCCGTGTTGTCGAAAATGCACCAGCTTTCTCCGGCTTGAGAGCGGTCCATCGCCAGACGATACCGGTGCAGGTCGTCTTTCCCATAGGATGAATAATAGACCTTCGGCGCGCCATGCAGGCGCAGATAGAGACCATCCGAATTCGGCTCAATCGTCCGCTCCACCTTGGGCGGGTCCGCAAACACCCACGTTATACTGTGTCGCATCACAAGCTCTTCAGCCTCTGCCGCAGCCCAGCTTTTATGTCTGGGCTCTAAGACGACGGCGCCTTGCCAGCGCTCACGGACGGTCGTGAAAAACCGATCCGCCTGAAGCCTGTCGAAGATCAAACTGGGCGGCAGCTGAAACAGGATAGGTCCCAGTTTTTGTCCAAGAGGTGTGATGGAGGAGACGAACGCGTCCAGCGCCTCGTCGGCATCGACAAGGCGTTTCTCGTGCGTGATCGTCTTCGGTGCCTTCACCGAAAAGCGGAAATGGCCGGGTACGCTCTCCGCCCAGCGCTTGAAGGTGTCGGGCCGGTGCGGCCGATAGAATGTCGAGTTGATCTCCGTGCAATTGAGCACGGACGCGTATCTCTGCAACGCTGATCCGGCAGGCGGGAAGTGTACGCCGAGCGCCTTTGGGATGGACCACCCGGCTGTTCCGATGAAGATCACGAGGCTTTTCCTATTGCGCGGTCAACGACACCTCCCAACGCGGACCGCGTCAAACCGTTCGCGTATCGGCACAGAAATTCCGGCGCGCCAATGATGAGGACCGGTGCCTATCAATCGATCCAAACCAATGGAACAATCAACATGCAGACGTGTTCTTTCCGGCGGCCTGAGCAAGGGCCTGGAGAGGAAATACTATGAAAAAATACATACTTGCGGTGGCACTGCTGAGTGCATCGGCCATGTCCACATTCGCCCAGACGACGACGGCTCCGGCAACCGACGGTGACACACCGGCGATCGTGACGCCCGACACTGCCAATGCGACGGCCCCCGTCGAAGGCGCCAACAGCTTTACCGAAGACCAGGCCAAGGAGCGTATCGCCGAGGCCGGTTACGCCAGCGTTGCCGACCTGAAGCTCGACGACAAGGGCATCTGGCAGGCCAAGGCGACGAAGGATGGCAAGGCGGTTGCCGTGTCGCTCGATTACCAGGGCAACATCGTCGCCAAATAACCGCCCCTCATTTGAGAAGGATTTACCATCATGAAGACAGTTACAGGACTATTCGACGATTATTCGGATGCAAGCACGGCCGTCAGTGCGCTGGAAGCGCAGGGCATTCCGAGCGACGACATCAGCATCGTATCCAACAATGCGGACGATCGGTACCACGCGGACTCTAATGCTGCCGACGGTGCAGGTGCCGGTGCAGGCATCGGTGCGGCCGTTGGTGGTGTCGGCGGCCTCCTGACCGGTCTCGGCATCATGGCCATCCCGGGCGTTGGCCCTGTCGTTGCAGCCGGTTGGCTTGCAGCAACTGCGGCCGGTGCCGTTGCCGGCGCGGTAGCCGGTGGTGCCGCAGGTGGCCTCATCGGCGCCCTGACGGACTCCGGCGTTCCCGAAGACCACGCCCACGTCTATGCCGAAGGTGTCCGCCGCGGCGGCACGCTCGTAACGGCCAAGGTCGATGATGACCTGCAGGACGAGGCCGAAGCAATCCTGCAAAAATCCAACTGGGTCGATCCCGCCACTCGCCGCGATGCCTATGTGCAGGACGGCTGGACGGAGTTCGACGACACGGCCGAGCCTTACAGCCCAGTTCAGGTGCAACAAGAGCGTGATCGTTATCGCCGACCGATGCTGTAATCAAACGTCAGAAGGGCCGGTTTTCCGGCCCTTTCGGCTTTTCATAGAGCATATAACCTTGGGAGACCGTCGAGATGTCGAATGGTACAAACAGCCTTGGTAACGAGCCTTTCAATGGCACCAGCGACACGCATTTTGGCAGTTCGGTTGAAAGTGCAGCCCAGATGCACGATGCCGCTTCTGCCTCCACAGTCATCCCGGGCGAAATGCTCGGCATCTACAAACTGGTGCCGATCGCGGCGCCAGACGATCCCAACTGGAACAACGCACCCGGTTACGGCGAGGTCATCGTGGCTGCCCGGACCACAGGCGATGCGCGGATCGTCGCGTCCAGTCACGAACTCGACTTCATGGAGATCGACGCCGCTCCGGCGGAAGGCGTCACCACGAGCCATGCAAGCGCCTTTCGAAGTGAAAAGCTCTACACCGTGATCGAGATGGATCGTGGTCGAACCGATCTGACACGTGGTGTGCTTCATGGGACGATCGGCGTCGACAACATCAAGCCGACGCAGGTCTGAGCAAAGTCGAGATCACACAATGCGGGTGCCAGCACGAAATTTGTGCGGCGCAGCAACAAGAAGCGTCCTCAAGTGTTACACTCCTGCGCCGCCACGGCGCTGAACCCTGGAGTGCTTTTCATGAGATCAATGGCAGATACGATCGAGCGCCTGGCACGGTTTCGCATGAAACAATCGGTGTCGCCGCAAAGCGCCCGTTTGCGGCGGCTCGATTTCTTCGGGTCGAACCCGGGAGAATTGTCCGGCTGGTGCCATGTGCCGGCTGACGTGCCGAAATCACCGGCGCTCGTCGTCGTGCTCCATGGCTGCACACAGACCGCCGCTGGTTATGATGCCGGCTCCGGATGGTCAAAGCTCGCGGATGATTACGGTTTCGCCGTGCTCTTCCCGGAACAGGCCCGCGCCAACAACGCCAATCTCTGCTTCAACTGGTTCAACCCGGAGGACAGAAGACGGGACGGCGGCGAAACACTTTCTATACGCCAGATGATCGCAGCGATGGTCTCGGCGCACCATATCGACGAACGTCGGATCTATGTCACGGGCCTGTCGGCCGGCGGCGCCATGGCCAACACGATGCTCGCCTCCTATCCGGACCTGTTCGCCGGCGGCGCCATCCTTGCCGGTCTTCCCCACGATGTGGCCGCCACCGTGCCCGAAGCCTTTGACCGGATGCGCGGACATGGGCTTCCGAGTGCCGAAATCCTGCAGGCCCGCTTGAAACGTTCGTCAATGCATGACGGTCCCTGGCCGCCTATATCGGTCTGGCATGGAACCAGCGATCAGACCGTGGTCATCGCCAACGCGACGGCCATCGTCGAGCAATGGCGCGGTGTTCACGGCGCAGGTGTTAAAGCCACAGCTATCGAAACGGTGCACGGCCACCAGCGCAGCATCTGGCACGACCGCGCCGGCGCCGAGGCGATCGTGCTCTATCAGCTCTCCGGAATGGCCCATGGCACGCCCATCGATGTTGCCTCCGGCTATGGTGCCGCCGCGCCATTCATGCTCGACGTCGGCCTGTCGTCCACCCTGGAAATCGCCAGGCGCTGGGGGTTAGCCGCATCCTTCGAACGCCGGGAAACCCCAACGGCAGATAGACCCGCTGAGACCGCACACCCCGCCGCGCCATCCGAAACGCCAGACACCATCACATCCGTGATCGAGCGTGCATTGCGATCAGCCGGACTTATGCGGTGACACGGTTACCTTGCCGAAGGATTAAGAGGTCTGGGAGGGAGAACTAGATCGCAGGAACAATCAACGTGCTCTCACGTTCACCCGCCTTGGACAACAAGCAGAGGGGCGTTCCGTGGATACAGAGACCAGACAACCCCTTCGACGCATCAGCAAAACCCGTCTCACCATCAATGGCGTTGCCCACACGCAGGATCTTCAGCCCTGGGTGACGTTGCTTGACCTGTTGCGCGGGCGGCTGGAGCTGACCGGCACCAAGAAGGGCTGCGACCATGGCCAGTGTGGGGCGTGTACAGTTCTGGTCGATGGCGTCCGGGTGAATTCCTGCTTGAAGCTGGCTGTCAGCCTCGACGGCGCAGAGATCACCACTATCGAGGGCCTTGGCGAGCCCGGACGGCTGCATCCGATGCAGGCGGCGTTCGTCGATCACGACGCCTTCCAGTGCGGTTACTGCACCCCGGGCCAGATTTGTTCTGCGGTCGGCCTTATCAAGGAGGGTCACGCGCACTGTCGCGAGGACATTCGCGAGTTGATGAGCGGCAACCTCTGTCGCTGTGGCGCCTACACCAATATTGCAGATGCCATCGAAGCGGTCCTTGCGGCCGAGGAGACCGGCTCGGTGCGGGAGGCGGCGGAATGAGAGAGTTCTCCTATTACCGCGCCGAAAGCATCGACGATGCCGTGGCCGCACTGGGCGAGATCCCGAATGCACAGGTGCTTGCAGGCGGCACCAATCTGGTCGATCTGATGAAGTATCATGTGATGCAGCCGGGCACGGTCATCGACATCAACCGATTGCCGCTCAGATCCATTGAGACGCTTGAAGACGGAAGTCTGCGGATCGGCGCCTTGGTCAGCAATGCGGACGTTGCCTATGATCCGCGTGTGCAGCAGGACTATCCGCTCCTCGCCAGTGCCATCCTCGCAGGCGCCTCACCGCAGTTGCGCAATGCGGCCACGACCGGCGGCAATCTGCTTCAGCGCACCCGGTGCTACTATTTCTACGATCCATCGACCCCGTGCAACAAGCGCGAGCCGGGGTCGGGCTGTTCGGCCATCGGCGGTGTCAATCGCATCCATGCCATTCTCGGCAGCAGCCAGTCCTGCATCGCCGTTCACCCCTCCGACATGTGCGTCGCCCTGGCGGCGCTCGGCGCCGTCGTCGAAGTCCAGGGTCCGGACGGCTGCCGCGATATTGCGTTTGCAGATTTCCATCGGCTACCGGGCGACGAGCCGGCGCGCGACAACACGCTGAAGCCCGGCGAGCTTGTCATCGCGATCCGCCTGAACGCCGACCATCTGGCGGCCAATCACACCTATCTCAAGCTGCGGGACCGGATGTCCTATGCCTTTGCGCTGATCTCGGTCGCCGTAGCCATGGATATCAGCGACGGCAGGATTGGCGATATCAGGCTGGCGCTCGGCGGCGTTGCTCACAAGCCCTGGCGCGACTTGGCAGCGGAGAAGGACTGCACCGGTCTTGTCCCGGACCAAGCCCTGTTTGGCCGCCTTGCCGATCGTCTGCTCGCCGGCGCAACGGGGCAAGGCCACAACGATTTCAAGATCCCGCTGGCCCGCAAGGCCATCGTGCGCGCCCTGTCGCAGGCCGCAGCCGCAACGCCGCAGATTCAATCCATCAAAGCGGTACAGTAGAGAGGCGTCCCCATGCTGCAGTCATCCAAGACAGTTGGAATGCCCGTGTCGCGTATCGATGGGCCGCTTAAGGTCAGCGGCAAGGCGCATTACGCCACGGAGCATTTCGAGCCGGGCATGCTGCATGCCTATGTTGTCCTCGCCACTATTGCGACCGGCCGAATCACGGGTATCGACATCACCGCCGCCGAGCGCATTTCGGGTGTCGTAAAGATCTACACCCACGACAACCGTCCGAAAGCCGCTTGGCGGGACGGAAAATGGCAGGATCAGGTGGCACCGCCGGGTCATCCATTCCGGCCGCTGGAGACACCCGACATTCTGTTCGATGGGCAGCCGGTGGCGTTGGTTGTAGCAGATACGTTTGAGGCGGCGCGCGCCGCTGCAGCCTTGGTCGATGTGAGTTACGACGTTGAGACGCCACATACGGATCTGGGCACGGAGCTGCCGCACAGCTACGTACCGCCGAAGAAGCGTGCTGGAATTCCCGGCGTTCCCAAACCGCGCGGCAAGGCGGAACAGGCCTTCGAGGATGCGCCATTCACAGTCTCCTCGGACTACTGGCTTGGCGGCGAGCGCCACAACCCGATGGAACTGTTCGGCACGACGGTTCTTTGGGAGAATGATACGCAACTGACCATCCACGACAAGACGCAGGGGTCGCAGAATTCGCGCGATTACATCTGCAGCGTCTTCGATCTCGACCCGGATGATGTCACCGTTCACAACACGTTCGTCGGTGGTGCCTTTGGCGCGGGCTTGCGGCCAAAATACCAGCTCTTCCTCGCGGTGATGGCCAGCCTCGACCTGAAACGATCGGTCAAGCTGGAGATGACGCGGCGGGAGATGTTTTATCTCACTTGGCGCCCCTCTGCCTTTCAGACCGTCTCGCTTGCGGCAGACGCGGACGGCCATCTGCAATCCGTCATGCACCACGCCGTCCATGCCACGTCGCGCTACGAAGATTACCAGGAGGTCGTCGTCAACTGGTCGGGCCTTGCCTACAAATGCGAGAATGCCAAGCTCACCTCAGAGTTGGCGCAGCTTGACATGTCGACTCCCGGTGACATGCGCGCTCCCGGTGCCGCAACGGGACTGGTGGCGCTCGAGTCGGCGATGGATGAGCTTGCCTATGAGGTCGGCCTCGACCCGCTGGAGCTTCGCATCCGCAACTACATTCATCGCGACCAGGATGGTGACCGGGCACTGACGTCGAAAGCGCTGCACGCTTGCTACCGGCAGGGTGCCGAAGCCTTCGGCTGGTCAAACCGCGATCCACGACCGGGCTCCATGCGCGACGGCAAGGACTTCGTTGGCTGGGGCATGGCGGGTGGATTTTGGGACGCCAGTCTGATGGCTGCGGAAGCGAAGGTGCGCTACGGGATCGACGGGACGGTCATCGTATCGGCGGCCGCGTCGGATATCGGCACAGGAACCTCGACTATCCTTGCCCAGCTTGCCGCTGAAGCTTTCGATGTTCCGATCGATGCCGTCACCGTTCTGATCGGCGATTCGACCCTCCCCACCACATCTGTTCAAGGGGGGTCGTGGACTGCAGCCTCATCCGGGTCCGCCGTCCAGATCGGCAGCGCAGCCGTCAGGAAAACTCTGCTCGGCTTAGCCCAGGACATGGAAGGTTCGCCGCTCGCCAAGGCGAGTGCTGAAGATGTGGTCATCCGCGATGGCCGTCTTGTGCTGGAGGTCAACAGCCAGACCGGCCTTGCAATCGCCGATATTCTTGCATCGAAAGAACTGTCCTCGGTCGAGGAAACGGGCAAGGCCAGCCCGGACATGCTGCAGATGCTGAAGTTCATCAGCTACACGCATTCGGCCGTCTTCGTCGAAGTCAAGATCGATGAGGAACTTGGGGTTCTGCGGGTCACCCGCGTCGTCAGCGCCATTGCCGCCGGCCGGATCCTCAATCCCAAGACCGCGCGCAGCCAGATTCTCGGTGGCGTCGTCATGGGCCTCGGCGCGGCGCTACATGAGGAGACGCTCGTCGATCATCGCAGCGGCCGTATCATGAACGCCAATCTCGCCGAATATCACATTCCGGTCCATGCCGACATCGAGGCGATCGACGTCATCTTCGTCGATGAGCATGACGACAAGGTCTCGCCCATCGGCGTTAAGGGTCTCGGCGAGATCGGCATCGTCGGCGTCGCAGCAGCCGTCGCCAACGCTGTGTTCCACGCCACCGGAAAGCGCCAGCGCCAGTTTCCCATCACCATCGACAAAATTCTCTTCGGCAAGGATGGCCATTCATGACAGTTCCACAGCACCCTGTGCGCTACACGGCCGATGTTGAGCAGATCGAGCCCGACGAACCGGAGATGGCGAAGGCGCTGACCGAAACCATGCTGTCGATCGCCTACAAGACCTACGATGATTCCGGCCATGCGACACGCAGCGTGCATGCCAAAAGCCACGGGCTTCTCGAAGCTCGGATAGAGATCGTCGGCAACCTGCCGGCGGAACTGGCGCAGGGGATTTTTGCCAAGGCGGGGACGCATGATGCCGTGATCCGCTTGTCGACGACGCCGGGAGATTTTCTAAGCGACAGCGTTTCGACGCCGCGCGGAATGGCGCTGAAGATTTTCGATGTCGACGGCGAGCGGCTGGCGGGATCGGAACGCAGCCGAAGCCAGGATTTTGTCATGGTCAATGGCAAGGAATTCAACGCAAAGAACGCCCATGCCTTCCTGCTCAATCTCAAGGGTCTTGCTTTGACGACGGACCGCATGGAGGGGGCAAAGGAGGTCATTGCAAAGATCCTGAAGACGTTCGAGCGCGGCCTCGAGGCGATCGGCATGGAAAGTGCTGCGTTGAAATCGCTCGGAGGCCATCCCGACACGGACATTCTCGGAGACAGCTTTTTCACGCAGCTTCCGCTTCGCTACGGCGACCATATTGCCAAGTTCGCTGTGGTGCCCGCATCCGGCAATCTCAAAGACCTGACGGGCATGGTGATCGATGTTTCGAAGGACGAAGACGCCATTCGTCATGCGGTCGAACGTTTCTTCACGTCTGAGACCGCAATCTGGGACCTGCGCGTCCAGCTCTGCACGGACCTTGAGAGAATGCCTGTTGAAGGGATTGACGCCTGGAGCGAGGAAAACAGCCCTTTCATCACCGTCGCGACGATCACAGCCGGCCCACAGGTGGCCTGGACCCGTGAACGCTCCGAGATCGTGGACGACGGCATGCATTTTTCGCCATGGAATGGCGTCAACGGGCATCGGCCACTGGGCCAAATCATGCGCTTGCGAAAGCTTGCCTATGAGAAATCGGCGGCTTTCCGCTCGGAGCGCAACCGAACACCGGTCCGCGAGCCGATGCGCTGTCCGTTCGGTCACGGTGCTTCGACCTCCACGGATTTGCAACGCCACACCTGATCGCAGCCGGCGACGCCACTCAAATGGACATGTGTCAGATGCTTCGGGCGCCTCTTCTCCTTCCAACACCGGTTCGTTCACACCCGACCGATAATCCTGCAGATATTTTTCGCTTTGCTGTCAGGTGCCACCAGGCGGGCATGGCTGTGGCCTTGGCCACGCTGGTCTCCATTCGCGGCGGCGCAGCCCGGCCGCTCGGGTCGCATGTCGCTGTGGCTGCCGACGGACGTTTCTGCGGCTACGTCTCCGGCGGCTGTGTCGAGGCCGCAGTGGCCGCTGAAGCGCTGCTTGCCATGGCGGCAAGAGAAGATCGGCTGGTCCTGTGCGGCGAGGGCTCCAAGCTGATCGACATCGTTCTGCCCTGCGGTGGGGGGCTGTCAGTGGCAATTCACCTGCTACGTGACATAGCCGCGATCTCGCAGATCCTCGAACGCCTGAACGCCCGCCAGGCCGCAGCCTCGGCTTACGTGCCGGCGCGGCAGAGCCTGTCGGTGTCAACGCCGCCAGAACGGTCCGGCTGGCGGGACGAGACGTTTTTAACGCTCTACCGGCCGCCCACCCGGCTTGTGATCTCCGGGCAAACGCTTGAGGCCGAAACGGTTGGCCGCCTGGCGGAGGCCTCCGGATATGAGGTCGTTCATCTATCGAAGGGCGCTGGCCGGACGGGTTTTGGCCAGGAGATTGATGCGCATACGGCCGTCGTTGTTCTGCACCACGATCTCGATCAGGAGGAGCCGATCCTCGATGCTGCTCTGCAGTCACCCGGATTTTATATCGGCGCGCTGGGGAGCACACGCACCCATCGAAAACGGGTCGAACACCTGAAAACGCTTGGCTATGCAGAGCGCGATATAGATCGCATCAAGGCGCCGATCGGAATGTTTGGCCCGGCGCGCGATGCATCCTCGCTTGCGCTGTCGGTCCTGGCGGATGTGGCTGCGTCGCGCCTGATGGCATTTGCACCGTAGGTCTGCCAAATTGTGTGACCCAGTGTTTTTAGGTTCGAACGGGGGAATCGGTGACGGATAAACGACAAGCCGATCAATCGCCTGTTTCAGACGAGGTTACGACAAGCTCGATCGCCATCGTGCTTCTGGCCGCCGGCACGGGCCGCCGCATGGGTGACCGGCATGCCCACAAACTGTTGGCGGACTTCGACGGCATGCCGCTCGTCCGGCGGCTCGTCAATGTCGCGCTGAGTTGCGGTGCCGCCCCCATGGTGGTTGTCATCGGGCATCGCCATAACGAGATTTCCAACGCACTTAATGGCCTCGGCCTGACGGTTGTTTACAATCCGGATTTTGAAACGGGCATGGCAAGTTCGCTGCGGGCGGGCTACGCCACACCGGGCGTGCGAGATGCTTCGGGCGTTCTTGTCCTGTTGGCCGATATGCCCGCCATCACCACTGGACATCTTCTCGCCTTGATGAACGCTTTTGTGGCGTCTGAAGGCAAGGCGATCGTTCGAGCAGCGTCCGAGCAAGGTCCGGGCAACCCGGTCATTCTGCCACGCTCCCTCGACCGTGCGATCATGAACCTTCAAGGCGACGTCGGTGCACGCCATGTCATTGCGGCATCCGCCATCCCGATCATCGACGTCGATATTGGCGCGGCTGCACATCTGGATGTCGATACACCGCAGCAGCTTGAGGCCGCTGGGGGTCGCTTGACCTGAAAAGTTTTGTCGCGAGAAGGTCTCGCCAGGTCCTGAGCGTCAACCCCTATCGGTCCGACGACCACGGGAAATTCAGGAACCGGTCGCGCGTGTCAAAGCAGATGTTGCCATACATCCGCAGATATTCGCCGCGCTTGCCTGCATCCGCAAAGATTGCTTCCGGATCCTGAAGCTCGCGTTCATAGGCCTCGATTGTCTCGCCGGTCAGCAGTTTCGGCAGGATATCCATGGCCTGCGGCACGCTCTTGCCGTCGAGCCAGTCGGCCGCGTACCAGCCGAGAGCATAGCCGAACACTGGAGACGCAAGGCTGACGCTAGCCTTGTAGGGGCTCTGCCGATCGCGCAACTCCGCCAGCGCATCCGGCTCGCCGTCAATGCCGCCGATGAACTGTTCGGGCGAAGCCTGGCCTTCTTCCCGCAGCGCCTTCAAGGCGCCAAGCACGACCGTGTCCGCCCCGAGCACGACATCGATCTTCGGATGGGCGAGCAAGATGAGTTTCATCATCGCATAACCGCCCTCGACATTGACCGGGCTCGGTGAAATATCGGCGACGATGCGGACATCGGGAAGCTTTCCCAGCACATCCCGCATGGCTTTGAACCTGGGTGCCAGGAACTGCAAGCTGTCGTGGGTCAACAGCACCACATTGGCCCGGCCATCGAGCTTGTTGACGATGTAGTCCGATGCCGCCACCGCCAGCCGTTCGCCGGTCAGATATTGCGGCGCATTGAGAATGGTTACGGCCGGAGGCGGCACGACGGTTCCGACATAGATGCCTTTTTCAATGGCTGCCGTCAGCGAGGGTGCCAGAGCCAGGGCATCGATCGGGGCGGCAACAACCGCACCCGCGTTCGCTAAAACCGCCCGGTCGACATCCGCCGTCATGGTCGCGGCATCGTCCTTAGCGAGCGAGACGGAGAACTCCAGGCCCCGCCGTTTTGCCGCCTGGGACAGGCCGAGCTTGACCCCCTGGATGAATTGCCTGTCGTTGTCCTGGGCAAACACCAGACTGCGGCTGAGACCGACAGGCGATTTGCAGGCGGCGGCAGACGGATCGAAGGCCGGCAGTTCGACAGGCGTCGAAATCCCCTCCGCCAGTGCCGGGGTGCTGCCGCCGAACAGTCCCAGCATGGAAACCACGACAAGACCCTGAAGCGGACTGATCTTCAACATGCGGGTTCTCGGCCTCCACCTGGTAATTCTGGACTTGGTCAATGGGCGGCTGCCGGGAACGATAGGCTGGCGCTGGTTCCCGGGTGGCGCCTCTCATAGGCGATGGTGCCGCCCATGCTCGACGCCATGGCCATGACGATCCGCGTGCCGAGCCCCGTGCCCTGCGCCGGGCTCTGTTCGTTGCGGCCGATGCCATCATCCTCCACCTTCAGGACCGCGACGTCATGATCCTGCCGTGTAAGGCCAATTCTGATTTCGCCGCCCGTATCGGGATAGGCATATTTGTAGGCATTCATCACCCATTCCGAGACAATGACGCCCAGGTTGACGCTGGCATCTGTCTTCAGGGCCATCGGGACGAAATCGTATTTCAGAGAAATCGCATTGGGAGAAGCGACAGTCATCTTGAACTGATCGAGCAGCCCGGTGAGATATTCATCCAGCGCGATCTCCTGGCCCACGCCGGAATCATAGAGACGCCGGTGTACCATGGCGATCGCCTGGACCCTCGCCTTTGTTTCATCAAGGGCGGTCTTGGCGACATCGTCGTTCAGCGAACGAGACTGAAGGGTGATCAGCGAACTGACCAGCGTCAGGCTATTGGCGACACGATGGTTCACTTCGTTCAGCAAAACCTCGGCCCGGTCCCGGGCGGCGCGCATATGTTCGTTCGCCACAGCCAGCTCGGCCGTGCGCTCGACCACCCTGTGTTCCAGCCGGTCGTTCGAACGGGCCAGCTCACGCTGCGTATCTCTAAGCTCGCGCGTGTATTTCAGGACAATGAACACCGCGCCGCCGACGAGCAGCAACATTATGCCGCCGTCTATGACCGAGATCAGGCGAAGCCAGATGGCGTTCTCGATCTGCTCGTTCACCAGCGTCGACAGCCGGTCGTCTGCCGCAAAGGTGATCCCCGAGACAAAGACATTGATCTCGTCCATCTGCAGCTTGCCGCGGTTCGTCCGGATCAGCGACAGCGCCTCGGCCTGTTTGCCTGCCTTCGTGAGCGCAATCGACGCATCCATCTCCAAGATCTTTTCGCCGGCAACCTGGGCAAGCCGGTCGACCGCAGACGATAGGCGGGGATAACTGGCCAAGGTTGCGGGGAGAAAGGCCACGGCTGCATGTGCCGCCTGTTTCGCCTGGTCATAGGGCGACAGATAGATCTCGTTGCCGGTGTAGAGGTAGCCACGCTGGCTCGATTCCGCCGCCTGCAGCGTCGAGCGCAGTTCCACCGCAAGCGCCTTCACATCCCGGGCCTCGAAAACAGCCTCGGAAAGGTTCTGCGCCCGTTCAACCAACCAGATCGACGACGTGATAATGGCGCACAGCGCGATGACGCCAAGGATGACGAGCACGAAACTGGAGGTGACAAACTGACGCGTGCTTATGGGCATGATGGAGACTCATGACAGAAGACGCTGCAATTCGCGAGTCGTCGTTTCTCAGATACCATTTGCGGCCAATCGGACCGATATGGGCAAACGGTGCAAGTCTGCTTATCAAATGTAATTGACGTGGATTTTCGCCCGGCTGTACCAATCCCAGACGCACAATGTTTGTGATTGCGGAAGGAGAAACGCGTTGAACGACGAACAGATTGAGGACCTTCTTGCGTTCAGGCGGCAGCGCTATCTGAAGCGGGGACGATCACTGTCGCTCGGGGAATTTCAACGCATGTACGGCCTGTCCGATGACGAGGCGAAACGCATTTTCCAGACCTTTGGCCCCTGCTATCAGGATCTGAACGCGTTGATGACCGCAAAGGCAGCAAGAAATAGGTGACCCGCCTGGCCCGCCGGATCGAATTACTTGCGTCGATCAACCGATGTTTACATAACCACTCAGGCGATAGATCACTGTGCCGATCTATGGTATCGGCCGATTTGAGTGAGTGGCAAAGGAATATACCGTGACCAACCAGACCGTCGCCGAGGCGACCGATAAGATCTACCAGTCGCTGCAATCGGACAATGCCGGCATCGACGAGTATATTGCTGCCTTAAAGGTGGCTATGGCCCGGGAAGGAGCAAAAGAGGCCGTCTTCGATCCATCCAAACTGGCGCAAAGCAACCGCCAAGGCCGCAAGATCATGCAGGCGTATTTTCGCCAGCGTGGTGTCAGCGTGAAGTTCTCGGCTTAGTAGACGTCGGGAATTCAACCGATTTCAATCTGGACACCGTCGTTCAACCGGACCACTTAGACCCTGAGCTTTGCCCAAGGCAGCTGTATTGGCTATCGAACAGATCCCTGCCTCGCCGGTGGGTGTGAAGCGGCGCTCATGCTCGGTCGTGTTGATTGTGGAATCGATACACCGATCAAGGTCAAATCATCGGTCCGCCGAAATGACCGTTTCTTGTCGAAGCTCAATTTTCAATGGAAATTATCTGCCTAACCGGCTCAGGTCTGTGTGGAAACCAACAGCCGGAGGTCAAAACCCCGAGACGTAGCCGATCAGCATGGAATCCTCGTGGGCGGGTGCCGGGGCGATGTTGATTTTTCCGCGCATGGTCTGGAGGTTGAGGCCGATGCTGAAGCCGGTGCGGATGATGGTGCCGTGATTGGCGTTGAGGGTTCTAAGCGCCTCGTCGATCTGGATGTCGATCAGGAAACGCAATCCCTTTTTCAGCTGTGCCGTGTCGTTGAGGGACAGCCTGTTGCGCAACATCGTCAGAAACGGATCGTTGAAGAGGAAGATCTTGCGATCGTTGGTGAGGACGAGCGTCGGGGACGGAGAGGCCTGGACGATGGCGTTCAGGTTGCCCATCGAGGCCTTTGCCTCGAGCAACTCGACCTTGCAGATCGACCATTTCAGGCTGATGGCGCGCAGCAGCGAAGCGAGATTGGTGGAATCTGACGTCTGCCTGGCGACCAGATCGACAATATCTGCGGTGCGGGCACCCGCATCGGCGGCGATGCGGCCGAGCGCGTCCCAGTAAATTCGCTCCAGCCTTATGCCGCGGCGTTCGCCGGCCTTGCCGCTGATGGCCCTGAAATGCGGCTCGACCTCGCTGGGTGAGACTTTCGGCAGGAACTCCCGTGTCTCCGGGGCGGGCGAAGACAGACCACCACTCGGCAGAATATCGTCCGTTGCCACATCAACGCTCCGTCAGCGCTTCCGAGCGCGCCTTGTTGATCGGCTTCAGGAGATAGCTGAGGATGGTCTTGCGCCCGGTCATGATTTCGACGGAGGCGACCATGCCCGGCATGATCGGATAGGACTGGCCGTTTCGCTCAAGCTCCGACGTGTTGGTCTTCACCTGCACGAGATAATAGGTCTCGCCCTTTTCCTTCTCCACCAGGCTATCAGCGGAGATGTTGGTCACCTCGCCATCGAGCCCGCCGAAAATCGAGAAGTCATAGGCGGTCACCTTGACCACGGCCTTCTGGCCGCGCCGCAGGAAGGCGACGTCGCGCGGTGATATGCGGGCTTCGACCAGAAGCGTATCGGCTGTCGGCACGACGCCGGCAATAACGCTGCCAGGATCGACATAGGCGCCGATCGTGTTCACTTCCAGCGTGTTGACGATGCCATCGACGGGCGAACGGATATCGGTGCGCTTGACCCGGTCGGTGGCGCCGCGAATGGTTTCGTCGACGACGGACAGTTCCGACAGCGTCTGTGCCTTTTCCGTCAAGGCCTGCTGCTGCAGTTCCAGCGAAACGTCGTTGGCCATCAGCTTGGCCTCGTCGATCGCACCCTGCAGCCGGGCCAGGCTCTCTTCATAGACCGTGAGCTGCCCCTGCTGGTCGAGCAGGTCGCGCTCGACTTTCAGCACTTCGGTTTCGGCCACCAGCTTCTTGCGGGCAAGCGGGGCGATCAGATCGCGCTGGCGTTCGGCGCTGGAGATGTTCTGCTTCAGATGAGCAATGTTGGCGTGCGCTTCGCTAAGCTCGTTCTGCTTCTGTTTGGTGCGTTCGTTGAGCACGCTGATCTTGTTGCGATAGCTGGCGCGGTTGGCATCGAGCAGCTTCTGCTCGTTGATGCAGACGTCCTTGGCGACAGCGAGGATTTCGGCCGGGCATTTGAAATCGGCGACATAGTCTCCGGCCTCTTCCAGCGTCAGGCGGGCGACCTTGGCGCCCAGCGCCCGCGCCTTGGCGACGGATTCGCCGAGCGAGGATTCCGTCGTTGTATTCTGAAGCTGTACCAGCAGCTGGCCCTTGCGAACGATCTGGCCGAGTGTCACGGCGATGTCCTGAACGATGCCGGCTTCGGACGTCTGGACGATCTGGGTCTTCGAGACGGGAATGACGCGGCCTTCGCCGCGCGCCAGCTCGTCGATTTCGGCAAAGGCGGCCCAGGCGACGAAGCAGACGATGCACAGCGCCACGAGGCCGAGAATGGCCCGGGCAAACAGCGGCGGATTGTCGATTTTCGCTTTGCTCATGCTTGCCCCAGACGGCCGCGTTGCATCGATTCGACGACTTGCGCCTTGGGACCATCGGCAACAATGCGGCCCTTGTCGATGACGATCAGGCGATCGACCAGTTCCAGCATGCTGTGGCGATGCGTGGCGATCAGCAGTGTCGTCTTCGGCCCGAAGGCGTCGGTGAGCCTGTTGATGAGGTGGCGCTCGCTGGCCAGATCCATGGCGCCGGATGGTTCATCGAGGAAGACGATCTTTGGCCTGACCAGCAGCAGCCGGGCGATCGTCAGCGCCTGTTTCTGGCCGCTCGACAGATTGCTGCCACGCTCGCCCACCGGCATGTCGAAACCGCGCGGGTGATTGGCGACGAACTGATCGACGCCGGTCATGCGGGCCACTTCGAGAAGCTCGTCGTCGGTGGCATCGGCCCGGCCCATCAGCAGGTTCTCCTTGACCGTGCCGGAAAAGAGCTCCGAGGATTGCCCGGCAACGGCAACCGCCGAACGGACCTCGGCCATGTGGTACTGGCGGATATCGACGCCGTCGATCAGCACGCGGCCGGAGGTGGGTAGATAGAGCCCGTCGAGCAGGCGGCCGATGGTCGTCTTGCCGGAGCCGATGCGGCCGATGATGCCGACCTTTTCGCCTTCGTTGACCGAGAAGGACAGCTGGTTGATGACGGGATAATCCGAGCCGGGATACTGAAACGCCACGTCCTCGAAGCGGAAGCTGCCCTGGCGGATCTGCCGGTTGACGAAGCCTGCCGTCGATGGCCGGTCGTCGGGCTGTTCCATGATCTTGTCGAGAATGCGCAGCGACATGGTTGCCTGCCGGAAACGGGCAAGCGTCATGGCGATCTGTCCGAGCGGCGCGCCGGCGCGGCTGGCCAGCATGACGGTGGCAATGATCGCGCCCATGGCGATCCGGCCTTCGGAGAATTCGTAGGCGCCGGCGATGACGATCAGCGTGCCGACGGTCTGCTGGATGAAGGTCGTCGTGTTGACGGCGTTGGACGAGATTTGCTTGATCTTCTCGCTGGTGCGGCTGGAATTCTTTGTCAGCTCCTGCCAGCGGCGCAGCATACCGGCTTCGGCACTGAGGCTCTTCAGCGTTTCAATCGTCGAGATGGTTTCGACAAGCAGCGACTGGCGGCGCGACGCTTCATTGGCGGCCGTGGCCATGCTCTTGCCGATCCGGGCCTGGGCAACAAGGCCGACGATGACGGTCAGAACAAATGCAACAGCCGGGATGACCACCAGCCAGCCGGCAATCAGATAGATGACGAACAGGAAGATGAAGACGAAGAAACTGTCGATCAGCACGCCGATGGTGTTGGACGTGAAGAACTCGCGGACGAACTCGTATTGCGTCACGCGGTTTGCATATTCCCCTGTCGACATCGGCCGCGATGCCAGCGTCGAGTTCAGCACCTTGTCGAAAATCACCTGCGACAGGCGCAGATCCGCCTTTCGCCCGGCATAGTCGATCAGCTCGGCCCGGGCCGTTTTCAAAAGAAAATCGAAGAGATAGGCAAGCGTGATGCCGATCGCCAGAACCCAGAGGGTCGGGATCGCCTTGTTGGGCAGAACCCGGTCATAGACGTTCATCGTAAACAGCGGCGAGCCGAGCGCAATGATGTTGATGAATAGGGCTGCGACGATCACGCGCACATAGGTGCGCCAATAGGGGATGAGGGTCGTGGCGAGCCAGTGGCGCTTCTCGATCTCGACGGCGTTGCCGACCTGGGCCTCTTCGGTCGCGTTGACGTAATAGACGCTGAAGGCAAAGGCGGCCAAAGGCTTGAAGCTGGTCAGCTTGTCGCCGGGCAGGCGGATGGCCTCTCCGGTTTTCGAAACCATATCGAGCAGGTACGCACCGTTGTCGTCACGGTCGAGAAGGGCAAGCACGCGGCCTTCCGGCAAAAGCACGACGGCGGGACAATCGAAATTGCCGACGCGGCAGTCACGCTCCTCGATTTTGCGAACCTGCAGGCCGATGCGTTCGGCGATGCGCTCGACATCGTCAAGCTCGAGCGATTCCGTCAGCTCATCGGGCAGACCGGAGAACAGCACGGTATCCGAGGTCGGGCGCCCGTAATATTTGGCGACCGACTTGAACGCAGTTTTGAAACTTCGCAGAGGAATTGCGTCTGTGCTTTCTACCGGCGTGTTCAGCATCGCCTTACGCCTGGCCGGTTATTGCGACCGGATCGGAGCGAGGAGATCGAAGGGCAGATCCGCACTCTGATGCGAATCGATCTCGACATAATTCGATTCCTGAACGGTTGCAGGAACGGCAAATTCCTGGCGCGCGTATTGGTCACCCTGATCGATCGGCTTCAGACCCATCGTCGAGACGAGATTTCCGGCGGCTGCCAGGATTTTGTATTCGGCGAAAAGAGCGGCGAAGCGGGCTGTTTCAGCCAGAACGGCGGTGTTGAAACGCGTGTTCTGCGCATCGAGCACATCAAGCAGCGAGCGCTGACCGACCTTGAACTGCTCGCGGTAGGACGAAACGAGCTGACCGTTTGTCGAAGACTGCTGGGCCAGAACGCGGGACAGTTCGCCACGGCTCTTGCGCTCGTTCCAGGCGGAGCGAACCGATTCTTCGACTTCGCGGCGTGTCTGGTGAAGCACCATGCGCTGCTCGCCGGCGCGGCGGATCTGCTCCTGCTCGCGGGCAACGTCAATGCCGCCCCGATAGAGGTTCCAGCGGGCTACGACACGGGCCTGCACGTCATTTGTATTGCCCTGGTCACCACCGACGTCGTCGCCTGTGGTCGCACTGGCCTCAAGGTTGACCTTCGGCAGATAGGCGGCGCGCGCACCCTTGACGCCTGCGTCCGCAGCATCAATATCGGCTTCGGCCGACGACATGCGCGGGCTGTTCTTGACGGCGATGAAGATCGCGTCATCCAGCGTATGTGGCAGCTGCTTTGCCACCGAGCCCGGAACCTGCGGGTTCGAAATTGCTTCGCCGACAACGCTCAGGAAACGGATCTTGGTTCCTTCGAGCTCCTGTTTGGCTTCAACCAGACGGGCGCGGGAAGCCTGCAGGCGCTCGTTGCCCTGCAGGCGATCGGCGTCCGTCAGGGCGCCGCCCTGGATGCTGTCATTGATATCGCCGAGAATCTGCTGGTGAAAGCTGCTGTTCTGCGAGGCGGCAGCGACGATCTTGGTCTGCAGAATGTATTCCAGATAGCTCTGAACAACTTCAAGCGCCAGCGACTCGGAGCGTTCGACGACGCGGAAGGATGCGCCATCGACGCGGGATGCCTGGCGCTCGACTTCCGAGCGGCGTGCACCGCCGTCGAACAGTGTCTGGGTAATGCTCAGGCTGACGTCGCTCGGCGACAGATTGTCATGATCGGAGTTGAGAGCGCCCGAAGTCGGGCTGGCAAGGCGGCGTCTGCCGACGCCCGATTCCAGATCGATCGATGGCAAGTAAAGACCGCGCGCCTGGCGGAGCTCGAACTCCACGGCCTCGCGATTTTTTGCCGCCTGCAGGATCTGCGGATTGGTCTTCAGTGTCTGATCGATTGCCTGCTTGAGGCTCATGGCGTTAGCCGCGCCGTCAAAAACAGAACCAAACGCTACGGTTGCACACAGAGCCGCAATCAGACCGCTTCTTATCGTCATTAAAATCCCCAATTCACTCAGTACATCGAACCATCATGCCTTGCGGCAGGGCTCATGCCTTCCGAGAGTGCAATCCCCAAATAATATTTAAAGCACCCCGCCTCATCGGCGTCGTGGCCGGTGAAAACAACGCAAATGCTGCCCCGCACCCGCCAATCAGGCTCTTCAAATGTTTCAGCTCAGGCAAAACCGGAGCTAAAACCTTCCTGATGAGCTTTTACCCAGCGCATTCATACGACACTTAGCATTTTTTACTCAACCCATTTTTGGG
The DNA here is from genome assembly GCA_030655075.1 of Pararhizobium sp. Classification (GTDB taxonomy): domain Bacteria; phylum Pseudomonadota; class Alphaproteobacteria; order Rhizobiales; family Rhizobiaceae; genus JAURWE01. The sequence goes on along the minus strand of JAURWE010000124.1, from coordinate 97,933 downwards.
TTATTCTTTTCAAGGTAAATTTCTGCGGGCGGCCGTGGTATTTCGGCGACAGCGGGTCCGCAAACGATGAATCGTTCAGCCGCACGCCAATATTGAATTGAAAGCGTCAATATAAGCATAGCGGCGAAGTCTTGGGATAACACAAAATTAGGAAAATGAGACTCTGTAGAAACACGAAACGCGGCAGAAGAGTCTGCCGCGTTTCCTTTCGATACAGCTCACCACAGGTCGCTAATTATACCGTGTGAGACGGGACCGTTGCATTGTGGTCGTCGTCGTAAAGAACCTTGACCGACGATGTATAGTCCTGAAGCACTGCAACATCATGCCATGTGCCGTTGTCGTTGACGCTGACCACCGTATCCGCACCGTGGATCGTGGTCTTGACGGCTGCCATCGCATCCGCCTCGCTGGCATCCGGTCCGAGCAGCGATGTCAGGAGGTTGGACACGTCGAGCACATCGCCTTCACCGGCATTGTAGTCGGTGATGACATCGGCAATGTCCATGCCCTTGAAAGCATCGGCATCGAGAACGAAGGTGTCGGAACCTGCGCCACCGGTCAGCGAATAGAGACCGGCGCCGCCGTAGAGCGTGTCGTCAGCATCGCTGCCGATCAGCGAATAATCGGCGGAGACGAGGCTACCGGCATGGCCGAGCGATGTGTCGAAGGCGACTTCGACAAAGCTGCCGGTGCTGCCATCGGCCAGCGAATAATGACCTTCGGCCAGAACCGCTTGACCACCGATTTCACCGTTCACCGCTGTTGCGTCGAGCGACAGGCTGGTGATGGCGTGCGCCGTCACGCTCGAAAGCTCACCCTGATCGCTGATGCCATTGTGGTTCAGATCCTGCCAGACGAGCAGCTTGCTGAAATCCGTGTCATCGGCGTCGATCTTGCCGTCGTGGTTGGTGTCGAGCGTGGCGAGTGCCGCGAGGCCGTCAACATATTTGCCGCCGGCAAAGTCCGGAGAGAAGATTTCCGAACCATCGTCGATCGTGCCATTGCCATCGACATCGAAGGCAAGAATGCCATCGGTGCCGGCCGTCCAGCCAACCTTGTCGGCATGGCCATCAGCATTGATGTCGAAGGTGACGCCATTGTCGAGCGAGCTCAGAAGGACGCCATTGTGATCGAGATCAAGGATGATGGGATCACCGACTGACGTCCATGCCGCTGCTGCAATCTGGTGATCGACGCCATCGTAAAACACGTTGACGGATGTCACGCCCGAGGTGGCGGCGCCAGTCAGTCGGTAGGCTTCCACATAGCTGTTGCCGCCGCCGTTCTGGTCGATCTTGACGACAAGATCATTGCCAACTTGCAGGATCTTTACATAGCCAGCCAGTGCCACGTTTCCAAGCAAGCTGGAAACGTCGATACGTTCGTTGGTGGCGTAATCCGTGATCTTGTCTGAGTTGGCAGCGCTGAGGGCCTCGGAACCCCACTTAAAGGTGTCATTGCCGGCTCCGCCACTTAGGGAATCTTTGGCAACGCCACCAAAGAGAACATCATTCCCATCTTCGCCGCCGAGAATATCGGCACCGGCGCGCCCGTAAAGCGTATCGTTACCTTTACCGCCGAAAATCTGATCGCCGCCTTGGTCTGAACCAATCAGCAGATCATGGCCAGCGCCATTGCCAAAGTTTGTACCTTGGCCATCTCCATAAAAATAGGCTCCGTTTTGATTGTTGGAGACTAAGATATCGCTGCCGTCATTTCCGATGAAATATCCACCTCCCAGGCTTACATCGACGAGGAAATCATTGCCGGCTGTTCCAGCCGCTGAAGCATCCGTCGTCAACAGGGCCACGTTGGCTGTCGCCGTAACGGAATTGAACCCGTCGAATACCGTATATGTGAAGCTACCCGCCGTATTGTAGGGGAACAGCACATACTCGTGGTTCGCAGAGAGAGTTGCACCAGAACCGGTCACTGACGTGACGGTAAGGCTGTTGCCTTCCGCATCTGTCGCTCCATGCAACAAAGCGAGGACCGGAATTGACAACATTGTTGCCGATCCGTTGGGATCACCCCATCCCGCGACGGCACGGCTTGCATCGTAGTCCACTTGGATTGATTTAGAAGGAACCACCGGTGCGGCGTTCTCTACAATATCCGTCACATTGATGGTCATCTGCGAAAACGCGGTCAGAGAACCATCGGACGCCTGCACTGTAATCTGATGCGAGGTCGCTGTCTCATAGTCGAGCGCCGCCGCAACTGTGACGACACCCGTCGTCGCATTGATGGCGAAGAGGCCATTGGGATTGTTGGTCAGCGAGTAGGTGACCGCACTGTCCACATCGGTGGACTGTGCGGTGATCCCGACAACCGTACCAACTGTCGAATTCTCGGCTACAATGTTGTCTACGGTGTTGACATCCACAGGCGCGCTTGGGGCATCGTTGACCGGCGTGACCGTCAAGTTGAACGTGCTTGCGATCGGGGTCGAGCCGTCCTGGTTGCCGTCTTCCACCTTGACCGAGAACGATGCTGCCGGACCTTCCGAGCCATCGTGAACGAAGGTGATCTTGCCCGCTTGCAGTTCGGCAGCCGTAAAGGAGGTTGCCGTCGCGTTGGCATTGTAGATCAGGCCATGCGACAGATTGGAGATCTGGAACACGACTTCGCTGTCGCCATTGTCCGGGTCGGTGTAGCCGAGCTCGGCGGATGTCAGGACATGCGGACCACCTTCGGCGACCGTCGCAGCCAGCGGGCCGGCGAGGACCGGTGCGTCGTTGGAAGCATTGACCGTAATCGTGGCCGTATGGGCAATGCTGTTGTCCGTACCGTCATTGACAACGATCGTGACGACACGATCGACGTTTGTCGTCGGGTTGTCGCTAGTGTTGGTGTAGACGAGGCCCTTGAGGATCGTCTCATAGGTGGCAACCGATGCCGTACCGGTGATCGACAGCGTGACGCCGGCAAGCGTTACGGTCAGGTTACTCGCGGCGTTTACAGCACTTTGTGCTGCCGCGTTCAGCGACAAATAGTCGTAGCCATCATCTGGCCGGGCTGACAGTGTTGCCGTCAGCGAGTGCAAGGTTGCACTGTCGACATCACTCAGGGTCGCGTTCGCGGCAAACCATTGCGGCACCTGTTCGGTGACCGTGACGGCAACGTCGCTTCCAGCGGGGCCGCCGTTCAGATCGACCACCGGTGCATCGTTGACCGGAATGACATTGATGTTGAAGTTGCCCGTGCTTGTCGATGCACCGGCAGCGCCGAAGCTGCCGTGATCGTCAATGGTGTAGCTAACGGACACTTGTCCATTCGCATTCAGGTCCGGTGTGAAGGAGATGCCGTTCTTGTTGGTGTTGGCGTTGAAATTGTCGCCGCGCAACAGTGAGTTCAAGATGTCGTAGGCATCGCGATTGCCGCCGTCGGCATGTGTGGTGATGGTCAGGGTCTTGCCGCCGTTCGACGAAACGATGTCGAAATCACCACTCAATCCGCCAGTAAAGGCGTTGAGAACACCTGAAGTCGCCGTCAGGGTCAATGTGACCGTCGGGACTTTTCCATCCAGCGTGTCGGGATCACTGGCAACCCAGCCCGCGTTGCGCAGGTACAGCGCCGTGTCTTCGTTGACGCTGACCGTTGCCACGTTCGAGAGAACGGGAACGTCGTTGACCGCGGTGACGTTGATGTTGAAGTCGCGGGTGGTGGTCGCAATGCCGTCGGAAACGACGAGCTTGGCATCCAGAGGTCCGTTGAAATTGGCAGCCGGCGTGTAGGAAATGCCGCTCGCCGGGATGGTTGTGCTTGTAAAGGTGGACACCAGGGTGCCGTTGACGAAGACCTTGTATTCCAGGTCAGCCTGTACGGTATCGACATCCGAAACCTGGCTGTCGATGAAGCTCTTGATCGTATTGAAATCGACACTCCACGTCGTGTCTTCGTCGATGGCGAAGGCATTGATCCCGCCGATCACCGGCGCATCGTTCGTGCCGACGACCGTGATGGTGACCGGGATCGTGTCGATGGCACCGGTATCGTCGGTGACCGTCGCCGTGTAGGTCAAAGTCTTGGTTTCGCCTTCAGCCAGGCTCTGCGTTGCAGCTAGACTGTTGTCGAGCGTGTAGGTCCACTTGCCAGAGGAATCTATGACCATCGTGCCATAGGTCGCCGGGCCGTCGATCGACCAGGTCAGAACGGCGTCGTCGTCAACGTCTGTTGCGGTCAACTGGCCCGTGGCTGCATGCAGGAAACCGTGGGACAGATCCCAGGCTAGTGCATTGTTGGTCGCACCCTCATTGCCGCTGAAGATCGGGCGATCGGTGAGGCCTGCAGCCAGGATTTGTGCCTTCAGGTTGGCAAGCAGAGCTGGATCTGATCCGAACTTGTCGTTGATCGAAGGTGTATCGACCGCACCCAGCAGGTTGTCGTGCAGCGACTGCACGCGATCTGGCGCATCGCCTACATCACCGCTGTCAGGTGTGAACTTGACGATGACATCAAGCAGCGGGCGCCCGCCGCCGGTCTTGAGGTAGTCGCCGTAAACGAGGCCGAGCAAGACGCCGGCCTTGTTCAGGGACGGTGCGTAGTAGGCAGGCTCGGTGCCGACGATCGCAGAACGGGCGTCGTCAAGGTAATCCCAGACTGCAGCGAGTGCATCGGCCGTTGTTGCGTGAGGAGCCAGTGCGGCCTTCACATTGGCAATGACAGCGCTCATGTCGGCAGCGGTGTTGATGTCTGCGGCGATGGCCTGAGCCGCAACGGTATCGACGTTCCGTGTCGGTTCGAAACGGTAGTTGGCCGCCAAGTCTGCGGTGACGACATTGTTAAGGCCGCCGGCTTCAAACACTGTCGCAGCCGGGGCGCCCGACTGAATAACCGGGTCGAACAAAGTATCGATCGTTTTCGTAACGTCGGAGAACTGGAAGTTTTCGAAGTTGGTGAAGCGATCGGTGACGGGCACGCCGCCAATCATGTGCGTGATCTGGACGCCGATGACAGTCGTCCCGTCTTCAGCAAAAATCTTGGTGTAGACATCGCCGGCTGCGTCATAGGCAAAGCCAAGCTTGACCGTGTCGCCACCAGTTTCGTTGCCTTCGCCGCCCTCTGCCACCACACGGTGGGCCGACTGGCGACCTGAGACATCCAAGATGTCATCGCCATCACCGCCATCGAAATGGATCGTGTTCTGAGCAACGCCGGTGCCATTCAGATTGCCGGATATGGTCAGGGTGTCATTGCCGGCACCACCGGAAATGACGATTTCCTCGACATTGGTTGCGGACGAGGTGGTGCCATCGGCGCCGAGTTCGAGCAACGCATCGCCAGTGGCGTTCGTGATCGAGAAAGTGTTGGCGCTATTCGTTCCGAAGACCTCAAGCATGTCGATGTCGCCACCGCCATCGATCGTATCGGCGCCGTCGCCCACCGTGTAGATGAACGTGTCGTCGCCGGTGCCGCCCGACAGGGTGTCGTCGCCGCCACGGCCTTCGATGGTGTCGTTGCCGGCATTACCAAGAAGCGTGTTGGCGCCTGCAGTACCGCGCAGCACGTCATTGTTGATCGTGCCTTCGGCATTTTCGAAGTTGGTGATGATGTCTGTTGCGATCGGCAGGTTGGTCGCGTTGGAGATGCGATTAACGAAATTGCCCTGCAGGTCGATCTCGACGCGCGGCGCCGAGAGCTGGCTGTAGGTGATCGAGTCGGTGCCGAGGCCGCCATCAACATTGACGGCCGGTGCCTGGTTGCCGGCGATGAAGAGGTCATCGCCGCCAGCAAGGTTGGCCGTCAGTGCGGTGTCGGAAGTGAGATAGGCGCTGGAAAGCACGTTGCCCTGGTCGGAGCCCGTCACCTTCACATCGGTGACGCCAACCAGATCGCCATGGCCGCTGGTGCCGACGATGATGGTTTCGTAGTCACCAATCGTGACGTCGAGCTTTTCGACACCCTTGGCGCTGATGATCGCATCACCCGGCGAAACGCCGATGATGTTGTCGGTCAGCTGGATTTCCACGCCCAAAGCCGTGCCACCGATACGGGTTTCATAGTAGCCTGGTACAGCCGTGCCCTTGTTGATCTTCAGCGTATCGGTATCTGTACCGCCATCGATGATGTCGGAACCATCGCCGCGTGTGTAGACGGCCGTGTCGTCGCCCGCGCCGCCGTCGATCGTGTCGTCGCCGGTCCCGCCCCAGATTTCATCCTTGCCAGTGCCGCCGGTCAGCGTATCACTGCCGCCGAGGCCGGAGATGAGGTCATCGTCAGCGCCACCGTTGATGATGTCGCCAGCGTTGGAGCCGCCGAGCGCGTCGTTGCCGTCGCCGCCCTCGATCGATATCGCGCCGCCGTCCGTCGTGTAATTTGCAGCCAGAATGATGACATCGTTACCGTCGGTGCCGACGATCTTTTCGACACCCGAGAGGTAGCCGGGAGCCGTTGCATAGTCGGCAACAAAGCCGGCCTGTGCGCCGCGATCGAGAACGACCGTGTCCTGACCGGCGCCACCGGCGACCCTGTCTGCCGTGCCGGCGAGGCCTGCAATGCTGATGTCTCTGGTCGTGCCGTCGCCCAGCGCAATGGCACGGGTGCCGCCGCCGATAACGTCCTTGCCGAGGAGGAACGTGTCGTCGCCAGCCAGGCCGGACAGGACGTCCGCGCCGATGCCGCCGATGATCTTGTCATTGCCGCCCGATCCGGTGAGCGTGTCGTCGCCGGCACCACCGTCCAGTGTGAGAACCACATGAGTCGGCAGAGCCGCCGTGTTCAGCGCGCTGGCGTTGACGGTGTCGTTGCCGCCGTTGGTTTCGATGGTCAGCTCGGACGTGCTGATCCCGGAGATCGACGGAATGCCGCTTCCGTAAACCTGCAGAAGGTTGGAGTTGCCTTCGATCGTGATGGTTTCAGCGGTCTCCCGGCTGCGCAATGTGATCTTGTCGGCACCTTCGGCCTGGTAGATCACCACCGATTCGATGTTGGTCGTCTTGACATCGACAATGCCGTCGCCATCGACATCGATATCGAAGCCGGTCGCCGTCAGTGTGACGACTGCAGATTCCGCCGTGGCGTTGCCGTTGGTGATAAGGACATCGTCGTTCGAGCCGCCGTCGATTGTGTCGACGCCATCACCGATAGAATAGTTGAACGTATCGCCACCGATACCGCCATCGATCGTGTCGTCGCCGAGACCGCCGGTGATGTTGTCCGAGCCGCCGCCGCCCTTGATGTCGTCGTTACCGGCACCGCCCCAGATTTCGTCGCTGCCTGCGCCGCCTTCGATGATGTCGTCGCCGCCAAGACCGGAAATCAGGTCGTTGCCGTCGCCGCCGAGAAGCTTGTCGGCAGAGTTCGTGCCGGCAATGCTGTCATTGCCCTTGCCGCCGTCGATGGTGACCATGCCGCCATCTGTGGTGTAGCCCGTCGGCAGCAGGATCAGGTCGTTGCCATCCGTGCCGATGAAGTTTTCGATGCCGGAGAGCGTGCCTGGAGCACTGTAGCGGTCGAAGACGAAACCGGCAGCACCTGCCGCAGCCTCCATCTTGACCGTATCATTGCCGGTACCGCCGATCAGCGCATCGCTTTCGCCCGACAGTCCGGCCAGCGAGATGCTGCGGACAGTGCCGTCGCCGAGAAGCAGATCGCGGGGGCCGTAGGAGCCTGCATTGTCGATGTCGGCATTGACCACCAGCGTGTCATCGCCTTGACCGCCTTCGAGCGTGTCGACGCCGGCGCCGGCGACCAGAAGGTCGTTGCCGGCATTGCCGACCAGATGGTTGTTCTCGGCACCGCCGAACAGAACGTCATCGTTGGAGCCGCCGAAGGCATCATTGACGCCGGAAACGCTGTCGTTGCCGATGACCCGGTCTGCCAGGGCGACGGACTGGCCGTCGGTTGCCGTATCGGCAGCCACGGTCTTGCCGTCGACCGTATGTGCGACGCTGTCGAGATTGACGAAAACTGCAGTTGTCAGGTTGGAATAGTTGATCGAACCGATGGAACCGGCAGCATCGACGCGAACCGTGATCGTTCCAGCAGCGCTGGTGTCGCCATCGGCGTCGGTTGCGGTGAAGCTGAGCGCAAGATCCAGATACTGGCTCGTTGCATTCGGCGCCGTGTGATCAAGCGGCTGAAGCAGCTGGAACGTATACTGGCCGGTGACGGCATCGAGCGATGCCTTGAAGACCACGTCGCCCGCTGCTGGCGGGTTGGTGCTGCCGACATAGCCTGTCAGCACACCATTGATGACCGCAACCGTGATCGGGCGGCCGAAGGAGGCCAGCGTTGCCGTGGCCGAATCCTGGTCGGTGACCGCAACTGTCGATCCGTTGAAGGCGAGCGAGCGTGCAGCGCCGGAGTCGGCGCCGAAGGACAGGCCCGTCAGGAGACCCGTGAAGGACTTCACGCCGTCTTCGGCGACGAAACCGGACGCGTTGGTTCCGATAACCGGTGTATCATCGTCGATGTTGACGGTCAGTGTGCCGGTGGCAACGTCATTGTCGCCATCGGTAACACGATACTGGAAGGAGACCTGCAGATTGTCTTCGGTCCCGGCAGCGCTGTGCATGACCGGAAGCAACTGCGTGACCGAATAGGTGCCGGCCACAGTGTCGGTGATGACCACTTTGAAGATGCCGACATAGTCGCCGTTCTGCAGCTGGGTGATCGTCAGCGTCTTGCTATCCGGTGAAATAGCGAACCAGAAATTGCCACCTGGCGGCAGATCGAAACCGTTTGGAGACCAGAGAATCGAGGCAGTTCCGTCGGCGCCGCCGCTGTGGGAAAGAACGCCAGTCAGGACCGATGTCTCGATGTCGTCAAGCGGTCCGCCGGGATTGCCGCCGGTCCGCGCATCGTCATCAAGCTGAATCAGAGTGTTCGTGCCGACCGTCGGGGTGTCGTCATCGACATTGATGCTGAGCGTGCCCCGCACCTGATCGCCATCGCCATCGGTAACGTCATAGGAAATCGTGAACTCGACGTTGTCTTCGCGGCCTGGAATCGTGCCCTGCGGATGGTCGATCGGTAGACCCTGCACAACGGAATAGGCGCCGGTGGCGGTGTTGGTGATCGTTGCTGTGACGACCGGTACGTAGGCTCCACCCTGCAATTGGGTGATGGTCATCACCGTTCCACCGCCGGATAGGATAAACCAGAAGCCGGAAGGAAGTGTCAGGCCGGCACCGGACCAAAGAACCGACGCCGTGCCATCGGCACCCGAGGAATGAACCAGAACACCTGTAAGGGCAGCAGCGTCGATGTCATCTTCATTGCCGCCCGGGTTGCCGGACAGAACGTCATCGTCGAGCTGAACGAGCGTATTGCTGCCGGTAATGGTCGGCGCATCGTCGTTGACGTTGATGTTGAGCGTACCGGTAACCGTATCGCCGTCGCCGTCCTTGACCGTGAAGCCGAAGGACAGCTGCTTGTTTTCTTCAGCAATGCCTGCCACTGCATGCACCACCGGCGCAAATGCGGTGAAGCTATAGGAGCCATCTGCTTTGATGACGAGAATGGCAGCTGGCGTCGCGACGCCATAATGCAGGCTTGTGGCAGTCCAGGTGGTGGTGCCATCGGCGCTGCGTGTACCTTCGTCCGACCAGGCAACGGTTTCTGTCTTTGCATAGCCGCCGGCGTCCTTGTAGACTACCGAGAAGGGTGGCTTGGTGACGGTGATCGATGCCAGACCATCGGCGCCCATCAAGAACAGTGCGCCGGGACCACCTGTTGCAACGGAAACATTCCCAACATTGTCAGCGGGCGTATCATTGCCGGCAAACAGGGTCTGCGCGTCGTCATCAAGCGTGATCAGCGACGTAACGACACCCTTGGAAACCGGTGTGTCGTCGTTGACGTTGATGCGCAGGCGGGCCGAGACATTGTCGCCGTCGCCGTCGGTCACACTGTAGTTGAAGTCCAGATTGCGCGTTTCTTCCGAGGTGCCCGCTGTTGCGTGAGCGAATGGTGCATTCAGGTTGAACGTGTAGGAGCCGTCAGCCTTGATCACGAGAACGGCAGCCGGTGTGGCGGCGCCATAATGCGCGCTGGTCGCAGTCCAGGTGGTGGTGCCACCGGCGCTCGGGGCACCAGCGCTCCAGACGACGGCTTCGGTCACTGCAAAGCCGTTGGAGTCCTTGTAGACAACGCTGAAGGCAGGCGGCGCGACGGTGATCGAGGCAAGGCCATCGGCGCCCATCGAGAACAGGGCGTTTGCACCTCCGAAAGCAATTTTGACATCGGAGGCAACATCGTTCGTGCCGCCGGTGTTGACCGGCGTGAACAGGGTCTGGGCTTCGTCGTCAAGAGTGGTGGCATAGGTGACGTTTGCAGCTGTCGGGATATCGTCGTTGACGCGTACGGTCAGATTGCCGGTCGCTCCGTCGCCATCGCCGTCCGTGACGGTGAAGCCGATCGACAATGATTTGGTGTCCTCGATCAGCGAGGTGGCAAGGTCATGCGCCAGCGGTGCATTGATCGTGAAGATGTAGGAACCGTCGGCCGTGATCACCAGCACGGCGGCAGAGGCGTACTGGCCGCTGAACGCTGTCCAGGTGGTGACGCCATCGGCGCTCGGCACGCCGGCGCTCCAGGTGACGGATTCCGTCTGAGCAAAACCGTTGGTGTCCTTGTAGATGACCGAGAAGTCCGGACCATCGATCGAGATCGAACCGAGACCATCGGCACCCATCGAGAACAGGGTGCCGGCGCCGCCGGAAACGCTCTTGACGTCTGGCGAGACGTCGCCGCCGAGCAGGCCACCGCCCGGATTGGTGGGGGTGAAGATCGTCTGGATTTCATCGTCCATCACGGCCGACGGGATCACGATCGAAATTACGGGCCGTGGTGTGTCGTCGTTGATCCGGACTGTCAGCGAACCATTGACTGTGTCGCCGTCAGCGTCTGCAACCGTGTAGGAGAAGGTCAGCGCCGCGTTCTCTTCGATGCCCGGGAAGGCTGTGCCATGAGCGACCGGTGCACCGACCGTCATCTCGTAGGAACCGTCTGCCCGGATGACCAGCGTGGCTGCAGAGGCATAGTGCGCGCTGCTGGCTGTCCAGGTGGTGACACCGCCGGCGCTGGGTGTGCCAACCGCGCTCCAGGTAACGGATTCCACCTGGGCGAAGCCCAGCGCATCCTTGTAGACGACCGAGAAAGCCGGCTTGGTGAGGGTGATCGACGCGAAACCGTCAGCACCCATCGAGAACAGTGCGCCAGCGTTGCCCGAAACCGTCTTGATGTTCGAAACGTCGCCGATACCACCCGCGTTGGTGGGGGTGAAGGCAGTCTGCGCTTCATCGTCCATGATATCGGATTCGGTCACCGATCCGCGCGATGTCGGCGCGTCATCGTTGACGCTAACCTTCAGCGTGCCCGTAACCGTATCGCCGTCGCCGTCCTTTACGGTGAAGCCAAACTCCAACGTAGCGTTTTCTTCCGTTGTGCCATTGGTCGCATGCACGACCGGTGCATTGATCGTCACCGAGTAGGAACCATCGGCGCGGATGATCAGAACGGCGGCGGGGGTGGTCGTGTAGTGACCGCTCGTCGCGGTCCAGGTCGTGGTGCCATCGGCACTGCGCACGCCGTCAGCCGACCAGATAACAGCCTCTGTCTTTGCGAAGCCGTCGGCGTCCTTGAAGACGACAGAGAAGGCTGGCTTGGTGACCGTGATCAATGCCAGGCCGTCGGCGCCCATCGAGAAGAGCGAACCGGCCACACCGGTCGCTACCGAGACATTGGCGATGTTATCAGCTGGCGTGTTGTTGCCGGCAAACACGGTCTGCGCTTCGTCGTCGAGGATCGTCGCAGACGTAACAACGCCCTTGGAGGTCGGCGCGTCGTCGTTGATATTGACCTTCAGCGTGCCGGAAACCGTATCGCCGTCGCCGTCCCTGGCAGTGTAGCCGAAGGTCAGCGTGGTGTTTTCTTCGTTTGTGCCATCGGTGGCCTGTACGACCGGTGCATTGACCGTCACCGAATAGGAGCCATCGGCGCGAATAATCAGAACCGCAACCGGTGAGGTTGTGTAATGGCCGCTGTTGGCGGTCCAAGTCGTGGTGCCATCGGCACTGCGCACGCCGTTGGCTGACCAAGTGACGGATTCCGTCTGTGCAAAGCCGTTGGCATCCTTGTACACGACCGAAAAGGCCGGCTTGGTGACCGTGATCGATGCCAGACCGTCGGCGCCCATCGAGAAGAGCGAATAAGCATCGCCAGTCGCAGTCCGTACGTTGCCGACGCCATCGGCAGGTGTGTCGTTGCCGGCAAACACCGTCTGTGCTTCGTCGTCAAGCACGGTCACGGCCGTCACATTCGCAGAGGTTGGCTTATCGTCATTGACCTGTACAGTCAGAACGCCGGCGGCGCCATCGCCGTCACCGTCGGTGACAGTGTAGCCGATGACCAGAGGCGCATTTTCTTCGAATACCGCCGTCGGCACTGCGTGTGCCAGCGGTGCATTGATCGTGAATATGTAGGAACCGTCGGCCTTGATCACCAGCACGGCGGCAGAGGCGTAATGGCCGCTGAACGCTGTCCAGGTGGTGACGCCATCGGCGCTCGGCACGCCGGCGCTCCAGGTGACGGATTCCGTCTGAGCAAAACCGTTGGTGTCCTTGTAGATGACCGAGAAGGCCGGAGGATCGATCGAGATCGAGCCAAGACCGTCTGCACCCATGGAGAACAGCGCGCCGGTGCCGCCGCTAACGGTGCTGACATTCGGCGAGACGTCGAGCAGGCCGCCCGGATTGACCTTGGTGAAGACCGTCTGGGCTTCGTCGTCCATGATGACCGATGGCGTTACGATCGAAATAACAGGCCGTGGCGTGTCGTCATTAATACGGACTGTCAGTGAGCCTGAAACCTGGTCGCTATCGCCGTCGGTGACCGTATAGGAGAAGGTCAGTGCTGCATTTTCTTCGATAGCGGGGAACGCGGTGCCATGAGCGATCGGTGCATTGACCGTCATTTCATAGGACCCGTCGGCTTTGATGATCAGCGTGGCAACCGGTGTAGCGTAGTGCGCGCTGGCGGCTGTCCATGTGGTGGTGCCGTCTACTGTCGGACCAGCGGCCCAGGTCGCGGATTCCGTTTGGGCGAAACCGTTGGCGTCCTTGTAGATGACGGAGAAAGCCGGAGCTGTGACAGTGATTGCAGCAAGGCCGTCGGCACCGATCGAGAACAGCGCGCCAGGACCGCCGGAGACCGTCTTGACGTTGACGGCAACGTCGCCAATGCCACCCGAATTGGCCGGAACAAAGACCGTCTGTGCTTCGTCGTCCATGACGACCTGCGCGGTGATCGCGCCGGTGGAGGTCGGAATATCGTCGACGACATGGACCGTGAAGCTGTTGTTGCTGCTGTCGCCATCGGAATCGGTGGCGACATAGTTGAAGGTCAGCGACAGAATGTTCTCGCCCGCAACCGCTGCATGATCCAGCGGCTGAACAAGGGTGAAGCTATAGCTGCCGGAATCGAGATCGGAGAGCGAAACAAAAAATACCACATTGTCCGAGCCGTCGCCCGTTGCGGCGGACGGAGGCGTTTCACCGGTGTAGCCAACCAGGACGCCATCGATCGAAACTGTGTGGACGATTTCGCCCTGCGAAGTCAGCACTTCACCAGCGGCGCCGGTGACCGAGAAATCTTCGCTGTGGAACTCAACCGAGCGGTCGCCCGGCTGGCCGTTGTCATCATTGGCGCTGTCTGCGCCCCAGTTGATGTTCAGCGATACGTCCGTAACTGACTTTGCGTAGCCGTCGTCTTCGTTGTTGCCGTTGTCGAGCGATTCGTCTTCGACTGTTGATTCGTCGCCGGTGTTGGCGACAGGCACGTCGTCGGTGACGTCAACAGTAAATTGGCCGTTGATAGCGTCGCCATCGCTGTCACGGGCGGTGAATGTGAAGGTGAAAGACAGGACGTCCTTCTCACTGCCTTCGCCATGGTTGGGGTGATCAAGGATGCCGTTAAGGACAAATGTGAAGCCGCCATCTTCAAGATCCGACAGGGTAACCGTGAAAACAGCACCGCCGTTTGCAACAGCAGTCAGGACGGTGCCGTTTGCCGACAGCGTATAAGTAACCGGATGGCCACCGGACGTGAGGTCGGCAAGCACACGCGTGCCATCAATGTTGGCGACAGACAGGAAGTTGGCAACTTCATCCGTTGCAATCGGAGCGTCACCGGCAACTTTCAACAACAACAGGGGCGGAAGATCATCCGAAGGGCCTTCACCTGTGGGTTCTTCTCCGGACGGAGCAGTCACCAAGGCACCAAAGACCACCGAGCGGTCGCCGATGATCTGGGTACCGCTATAACCGCCGTCCTCATTGCTGTTTGCGCTGTCGCTGCCCCAGGAAATGTCCAGTGTACCGGTGGCTGTGTGGCCATCGGCGACAATTGCGGCCACGAAGCCGTCTTCGTTGCCAGAGCCTTCCTGCGTAACAACACCGTTTTCAGCGACTTCGCCGCCGGCCGGCGTGCCAATGAAGGCCTGGTCATCGAGAACGTTGACCGTGAACGTGCTGGAGGCGGTGTCGCCATCTGCATCTGTCGCGGTGTAGCCGAAGGTCAGCGTCAGGCCGGTTTCGCCCGTTGCGCCATCGCCGACAGCATGGTCGAGCGGCTGGACGAGGGTGAAGTCGTAGGTGCCGTTGGCGATATCGGACAGGGATACGAAGAAGACGACGCCGGTCGCGCCTTCGCCGGTCGCGGAGCCGGGCACATTTTCGCCTGTGTAGCCGATCAGAACGCCGTCGATGATAATTGTGGATACCGGCTGGCCGAGCGAGGTCAGAGCCTCGCCGCTGCCTCCCACAACCGTGACGCTGTCATCGGTGAATGCGACCGAGCGATCGTTCGCGCCGCCGGCATTGGCGCTGTCGGCGCCCCAGTTGATGTTCAGCGATACGTCCGCAACTGACTTTGCGTAGCCGTCGTCTTCGTTGTTGCCATTGTTGACGGCCTCGTCTTCGACGGTCGAAACGGTTCCAACGCCGGCAATCGGGCCGTCATCGGCGATATCGATGGACGCATTGCCGATGACCGTGTCGCCGTCCTTGTCAGCCACCGTGTAGGTGAACTGCAGGCGCAGCAGGTCGTCGAGCCTCGTCTCACCCACATCAGGATGATCGAGCGACTGGAACAGCTGGAAGGTGAAGGCGCCGGTGGCGATATCGTTGACGGTCAGGGTAAAGACCGTGACGCCGTTCGCGGTGCCCGTCAGGGTCAGGCCATCGGTCGATGCCGCAACAACAACGGTGACACCGCCGGAGGTGAGTCCCGTCACGGATCCGGTCTGGGCCGGCTCGTTGAGATTCAGCGTGTTGACATAGGCAATCGACGTGATGACGCCGACGTCGGCGCCTGGAATGAAGCCGAACGTGCCGGTGATGGTCTGGGTTGTGAAGATGCCGTTGAGCGCTGTTTCGGTGATGATGCCGCTGGTGGTCGCCGTGGTGATGATCGGCACGCCGTCGCCGAGCAGGCCGGCGCCATCGCCTTCGGGATCTGCGAATTCCGTGTCTGCAAGCAGGCTTGCCAGCGTGGTCGGGCCGTCATCGTTCTGCTGCTGGCCGTCGTCGAAGTCACCGCCCGAGCTTGATGGGCCGTTGCTGACCGAGAAGGAACCATCCGGGCCGGCGGCGACGTTGATGCCGTCCTGCTCGAGAACCGCCAGAAGCACCTGCTGGGGAACTTCAACGTCGCCGATGATGAAGGTTGGAATGCGCAGGGCGCCGTTGACGACGGTGATTTCCGTGCCGTCGGCCTGCACCAGAATGAGATTGGCGCCTTCGACGCGAATTTCGTCGACTGTCACGTTTGCCGGAAGGCGGGCAACGTTGTTCTGATCCGGTACGACTTCCTTCGGCAGCACGGCGGCCGGGGTCTGTTCGGCGGGCAGCCGGTCCGACTTGGCGGTTGCTGTATCGTCTGTCGCCTGAGCTATTTCGAAAGAGGCCGCCTGCTGGCTACCGTCCTGAGATTCCGTCGAAAATTCGTTCAAACCCTGATCGGCATTCACAGCGGAAACATTCAGATCTTCAATAGACATAATGGCAAACCTCTCACAGAAACAGGATTGCACACAAATACTGACGCCGCGAAGAGCGCAAGACTTCCTTAACTATCCAGACATAGCGGGTTATGCATCAACCCAGAAAAGGATAAGCTTTGGTTAACTTTAGCGGCTTTTAGACCGGCAAAAGTCAATATTTGCGGGGGTTTAGTTCAAATGCGCGGGAAATTCGGCCCTCGGGTGCCGTCTGTGGATGCCGCCACATCCGCGCGCGGCCGATCGCGTCGTGGCGTGCTTGCAGGCAGGGCCGAAGGAGCAGGCATCCGGCAATCACTTCTTGGCGACGGCCGGCCCGTTCATGCGTTCGAGCTTGCCATTGCTCACTTTATAGGCGTCGAGTTTGCGCTCGACCTGCCCCGATGCGGTAAACCGGAAAACGCCTGATATGCCGGTGAAGCCGGCCTTGCGCGTCAGAAGTTCCGATGTCAGCCCAGTGGGCCCGGTGGCCCGCACGGCGCCGGAAGCCAGCGCTACGGCGTCATAGCCATAGGCAGCAGCCTGGGAAAGCGGCCTGCCATAGTGCCGGTTGTAGCGTTCGGCAATCAAAGCGCGGTTGTCGCGGTCGACAGAGGCAATGATGACGCCCGTGGCCGCAGGCATGGAGAATGCCTGGTCGGGCCAGCCGCTGGTGCCGATGAAGGTCAGCTTTGGCGTCGCGCCAGACGCTTTGACCGCAGCGACAAGGCCGGCAACCTGGACGGTATTGCCAAGGACGAGCACGGCGTCTGCCGTTTTGACCAATGCCTGAGCGCCAAGTGCGGCTTGCGAGACGCCCGCGCTGCTGGCGACGTAACGCGGCGATGCAAGGACGGTGCCGCCGGCGTTGCGAACGGCCTCCTGTATCCCGGCCTCGGATCCGGCAGGGTAGTCTGATGGTACGAACACGACGAACTTGCGATGCCCGTTCGCCACCGCGATGCGAGCGCCCTCTATGGTGCTGTCCGCCTCGCTCGATGCGAAATTGAACGTGCTGCCGGAGGCGGGCACCCGTTGTCCGATATTGATCAGGATCGGGCGCTGGTCTGCCGGAACTGCTGCGAGAGCGGATGTGATGCTGGCCGGTGCATAGCTGACAAGAAGAATTGATCCGCGGGCCTTTGCCGAGAGGGCTTCGGCGGGGCTGTTATCCGCCACTTTGACGCGCACAAGGCCGCCACCCAGTTCACCGACTGCAAGCGCTGCGCCGTCCCGCACATCACGGGCGTCGCCGTCAACATAGCCGGCGGCAGACTTGACCAGCATGAGGGTGATTTCCGGGCCGGCGTCGCCAAAGGATTCCGACACCGCGGTCGATGGCGGCGCCTTGACCTTGTTCTCTTTTCCGGGTGCCAGTCCATCGGCATCCGACTGGCAGGCTGCGAGCAATGCCGCAAGGGTGAGCGTGAGGCACATTCCGGGGATCCGGCCAGCTCTCTTGTCGAGCCACCCATCAAACATTGTCATCGGCGGCTCTCTCCCTCGGGCGCGCAAGTGTTGATTTTCTTTTTTCGCTGGCGATCCGCAGGCGGGAAAATCTTGCTGATTGATAGAACATTAAAAATTTCTTTCAATGTCTTTTCTGATTCGACCTTTTATTTTCAGGGAAGCTTATCCACGCCTCCACACGGTAATTTTATCGATCCGTTCTAATGTTTCTCCAACCGCCGGAGAACGTGGATCAATGAAAAACAATATTTCAAAATACATTTCCGCCTTTATTTGCGCAGGCGCGATTTTGACGGCCGCATCCGAAGCAAACTCCATGGATGTCGCGCCGAATGGAAAATTTGAACAAAATCTTATTTATTTTTCCGCGCCGTCCCTGATTCCGATGGCGATTTCATCTTCGCTGCTTTCTCTGGACATAAAGCTTGGATCGTCCAACTTTGGGGCGATGGCGGCGCTGAACAGCGGAGGGGATGATAACATCCAAACCGGCGCCATTCCGGGTACACTGGTCGACCCAGGCGCGGTCCGCGTGAAAAAGCCGAAGGCAAAGGCAGGCAATGCCACAAATGCGGTGTTCGGTACCGTCGCATTTCCGCTGAAACGTCTCGGCGCATTGAAGAAGTTCGGTCCGTCCTTCAGCCAGATGGTCGATGGTTCATCGTGGAACTGCGGAAAGAAGGGCTGCAATGCCGCCACCCTGTCCATTAAGGCTGCAGCGACCCGTGTCGCCGGGTCCTCGTTGCGCGACAAGCTGAACGATATCAATGCAACGGTGAACACCGCCATTCGTTACAGCCGCGATTCCGAGACCTACAAGACGGCTGACCGCTGGGCCAAGCCGAGCGAAACGTTGAAGCGCCAGACAGGCGACTGCGAAGATTTTGCCATTCTCAAGATGGCGGCCCTGCATGCAGGCGGCGTCAGTCTCGAGGATATGGCGATCGTCGTCCTCTACGACCACACGCGCCGCTTCTATCATGCCGTGCTGTCCGTTTCCGCAGGCAACCGCTATTATATTCTCGACAATATGCGCAACGCGGTGCTGACCGACGACAAGCTGGCCAGCTATGTTCCGCTCTATTCGATCAAGAACGGCCGCGGGTATTTCCATGGCATACCGGTGTCGCGCTCGAAACAACTCGCCGCAAACGCAGTGTCGTTCGAAAAGATTTCCCCCGGCGAAGGCTTGCCGCTGTAATCTGCTTTCAAGCAGACGTGCCCGTGCGCGCCGGTGCAACTGATAATCGTTCCACCAGGGGGCATTCGATCTTGCGCAGGCGGGGCAACTGCGATGATGCCCTCAACTGTTCGTAGTCCAGAAGCATGCGAACCGCCTGGCGGCCCATCTCCTCATGCGGAAGCTGGACGGATGTAAGCGGCGGAACCAGATACTCGGCAAAGCGTGGTTCGTTGTCATAACCAACAACCGAGATATCCTCGGGGATGCGAAGTCCACGTTCCTGAATGGCGCGATAGACGCCGGTGGCCAGCCGGTCGTAAAAGCAAAAGATCGCCGTCGGCGGATTGGGGAGATCCAGGAGCCTCATCGTGTCCGTGTAGGACCGATTGTCTGCAACCCACGAAACCCTGATCAGGTTCTTGTCGATGGCTATGTCCCAATCCGTCAGCGCCTGACGATAGCCCGCTTCGCGGTCCCGGGCGGCGACGTGAAAACGTGATTCCGTCAGATGCGCAATGCGCCTGTGTCCCGCCTTCAAGAGATGTTCGGTCGCTGCATAGGCGCCCGCCACATCGGCGGGGATGACGGAAAATTCGTTGTGTGTTGTTGTGGCGCAATTGAGCAGAACGGCCGGAATACCTTTGAGGCTTTCCGGCATCTCGACGACCTGCCGGATCAGTGTGGTGTAGACGATTCCCACCAGTTTCGATGAGCGCAGCGCTTCGATGGCTGCCTTCTCGGTCGGAGTTTCACTGCGGGTGCGAAAAACGGAGATGATGCAGTTCATGCCGTCGGCCTCTGCCTGGGCGCCGTCAAGCAGGGGTGCGAAAAAGTTGGAGGTACTGATCTCATCGACCAGCATGCCGATGCTGCGGGTCGGAGACGCACTTGCCTCTGGTCGAAGCCCTCTGGTGTAGCCCAGCGTATTGGCAGCTTCCAGAATGCGCGCGCGGGTTGACTCGGTTATGCGCATTTTGGCCGAATTGTTTAGAACCAGCGACACTGCCGCCTGCGAAACACCGGCAATAACCGCAACGTCGTTCATCGTGGGTCGTTTCAAGGCTGATTCCCCCTAGCGGCTTTCCGCCTGTGTCGGTTTTCATTTCAACATGCCACCACTAATATAATCGCGTCAAATATAATCTTGACTGATTATATAATTATGTTTATAATCATATTATAACCAAGCCGCTCTTTGGAGGCCAGTTTGAATTCTCTGTTCTCAAATGATTTCGAGGCTGCCGCAGGTGAGCGACTCTTTCAGGCCTCGCTCGATGGACGGTGGCAAATCCGATTCCCGGACGGCGATGCCTGGTCGCGGATAACCGTGCCGGGGCCTTGGCAGGCGGACTTTCCGGAGCGCGCCTGGGATGCCGGCAGCGCCAGCTACCGGCGCTCTTTCGAACGGCCGCCGCACAAAACGGATACGGAAGTTGTTCTTCGCTTCGGTGCCGTCAATTATTTCTGCAGCGTCCGGCTGAATGGACGCGAGCTCGGCAGTCATGAAGGCGGGTATCTGCCATTCGAGTTCGTGCTTGAGGATGAATGGCTGCGCGATGTCAACGAGCTTGACGTCGATGTTAGGCTTCCCTCGGTCGATCCCGTACTGGATCGAGCCTTCCCGTTCGCCGAGATCCCGCATGGCAAGCAGAGCTGGTACGGCCTGCTCGGCGGCATCTGGCAATCCGTAACACTGGCCCTACGTCCCCGGCGTCATATCAGCCATTGTGCCATTCGCGCTGCAATGGATGGGACGGCGCAGTTCGTTCTGGAATGCTCGACCCGCCCGGACGACGTGGCTTTGGCGCGGATAACCATCCTCAGCCCGGACGGCTCCATCGCGACAACAGGGGGCGGTCCTGCCGGACAAACAATTCATACACGGATCGACAACCCGCAACGGTGGTCGCCGGAGCATCCCTGGCTTTACACGTCCGTTGTCGAGCTCTGGGTCGGCAATATGCTCGTGCACAGCGTGTCGGAGCGGTTCGGCTATCGCAGCATCGAGACACGGGACGGGCAGTTTCTGCTCAACGGTGCACCTCTGTATCTGCGCGGTGCGCTCGATCAGGATTATTATCCGGACGGGATTTGCACGCCACCCTCGCTGGCGTTTTTGGAAGACCAGGCACGAAAAGCAAAGGCGCTGGGGCTGAACCTGTTGCGTGTCCACATCAAAGTTCCCGATCCCCGGTACTATGACGTAGCCGACCGTCTCGGCCTGCTTGTATGGAGTGAGATCCCAAGCTGCGCAACGTTTACCGAGACATCGGCGCAACGCCTGATCGATACGATGTCGGGCATTCTGAAGCGGGATGGCAACCACCCCTCGATCATCATATGGACGATCATCAATAAGGACCAGGGGACGCGTCTCGACGAGAACCCGGATCAGCGCGACTGGTTGAAAAACGCGTATCAGTGGCTAAAGCACGAGGATCCGTCCCGGCTGGCCGTCGACAATTCGCCCTGTGGTCCAAACTATCACGTGCAGTCGGATATCGACGATTTCCACTATCGCCGGGCTGTTCCTGAACTCGTTCACGAATGGGATGCGTTGACCGCAGCCTTTGCCGAGAGGCCGCAGCACGCCTATTCTCCTCATGGCGATGCCAGCCGAACCGGCGACGAGCCGCTGGTGGTGTCGGAGTTCGGCGTCTGGGGTCTGCCTGACCCTGCCAAGCTGCGCAAGAACGGCAAGGAGCCCTTCTGGTTCGAGAGTGGCGCCGATTTCGACAGCAGTGAAGGTGTCGCCTATCCCCACGGAATTGAAAACCGCTTCAGGATCTATAATCTCGGAAGCGTTTTCGGCAACTTCGCCGCTTTCATCGAAGCCACCCAATGGCACCAGTTCAACGCCCTGAAATATCAGATCGAGGAAATGCGCCGGCATGCGTCGATACAGGGCTATGTGATCACGGAGCTGACCGACGTTCACTGGGAAGCCAATGGTCTGATGGATCTGGAGCGCAATCCGCGTGTCTATCATGAGTTGTTCGGCGATTTTAACGATGATCTCGTCATCCTTGCAAAGCCGAGAACCTACGCAATCTGGTCGGGGGATGTCCTGCAGATCGACGTGCATCTGGCGACGGGTGGGGTTTCGGTCCTCTCCGGATCGACGCTGCATTGCATCGCCAACGGCACGGAACAGGCCAGAATGTACGTTTCGGCAATGAGTGCAGGGACAGTCAAGGACATGGGGGTGATCAACCTCAGCCTGCCCCTGACCGAGACCGGCGTGGTCTCGAAGATCCGGTTTGAGCTAAAGCGTGATAGTGTGGTGCTGGCTAGGAACCAGATCGCCATCTCCGTCTACGCGCCGCGGGCAAGGGTCGGTCTGCCCAGCCTGCATACCATCGATCCCAACCTGGCCGTCTATCTAGGCCGGTTGGGTTACCCGATCAAGCATGCGGGGGAGGCGGACGTGCATGTGGTCAAGTCGCTGAGCCGGGATGATATGGATTCCCTTCATCGGGGTGCCCGTTATGTCGTGCTGGCCGCCGGGGATCTGCCGTTCACCAGTCTGCGTCATGATCTGGCCGGGCCGCCGCATCTCCTGTCGGCTGATCCGGACGTTTTTCCCAGATGCCGGCCGGCGCCATCGTCTATCGAACCCGGTATCGGCGTTGTCGAGCGAAAAGGAACGGTCTGGCACGGGGATTGGATCACCGGTTTCAGCTGGATCAAGCGCAGCGGCGCCTTCGCGCGGCTGCCCGGGGAGCCGATGCTGGACCTGTCATTCAGCCGGGTTTCACCGCAGCGCGTCCTCACGGGATTCCGGTCATGGGAGTTTGGTGGTCTTGTTCAGGCGGGTCTGGTCTCCGGATGGGTCCACAAGCCGGCTGCCCTGATTGCCGAGCGCACGATCGGCCGTGGACGTGTCGTTGCGACGACGTTCCGGCTGCTGCGCGATGCGCCTGGAACAGATCCGGTCGCTGCCACATTGCTGGATGCGCTGATCCTCTCTGCCATCAAGTCAGCATGAACACATGATCGTTTCGCTTGAACCGCAATGTTGCAGATGGAATAAGGTGATATCGGCAGGCAGACTGCCGGTATCTTGAACACTCTGATCCGCAGGATTCGCTTGAACATCAAACTCGGTCTGTGGGCGCTTCTGGCGAGCGCCTTGCCCATGACAGTTGCCGCCCAGAGCGGATGGCAGGCGATCGAAAAGATCGAAACCTATGCCATTGAGGGAACGACCGGTGCGGAACTCTACGCTTCGATCGGCGCGCATGGCCCTCAGGCCGGAGGGTTGGGCCGGGCGATTGCCTACACAACCTTCAAGCTGACCTGGACGCGAAATTACCAGCCACAGGGAACGGCCTGCGTTCTGGTGTCCGCCAGACCGAAACTGACCCTTATCTACAAGCTGCCGAAGCCGGCAAAGCGGCTACAGGGGGAGGCTGCGGCCCTGTGGAACGTCTTTCTTGCCGGTGTTACGG
Source organism: Pararhizobium sp. (assembly GCA_030655075.1). Lineage (GTDB taxonomy): Bacteria > Pseudomonadota > Alphaproteobacteria > Rhizobiales > Rhizobiaceae > JAURWE01. The sequence goes on along the minus strand of JAURWE010000124.1, from coordinate 74,844 downwards.
CGCATGAAAAGATTCATGGCGACTTCATCCGGGATATGGTTGGTGAAATCGAGCGTGTATCGGTCGGCCTGTCGGTTCCCAATGATCCGAAATGCCGCAAGATCAGAACCGAACTGACGGCGCGGCTGGGGCAGATCTCGCTGGCGCAGCGGCAGAGAAGCAGGGATTTCGATCGCGCGGAATTGAGCGCAGGCGGAAATGTTCATCAGCTCATCCTGCAACTGGTCAACCAGCGCCGCCCGATGTGATCGCGATCACTCTTCGGCAACGGAGCCTGCGGCCTTGAAGCGGTCCTCGAATTCGCGCCTCAGACTGCGGCGGACATCGGCCGCACGCTGCCGGCGTTTCTCACTGGCTGATTTTGGAGTGTAAACGGGCACGATGGTGGGGCGGCCTTCGACATCGACGGCGACCATGGTGAAATAGCAGGAGTTGGTGTGGCGCCGCTGGCCGGTGCGGATGTTCTCCGCTTCCACCCGAATGCCGACTTCCATGGATGTGCGGCCAGCGGAATTGATCGAGGCCCGGAATGTTACCAGCTCGCCGACGTGGATCGGCTGGCGGAAGACGACCTGGTCGACCGACAGGGTGACCGCATATTGCTGCGAATAGCGCGAGGCGCAGGAGAAGGCGACACGATCCAGGAGATTGAGAAGGGCGCCGCCATGGACCTTACCGCTGAAATTGGCCATGTCAGGCGTCATCAGGACGACCATCTCAAGCTGGTTCGTGTCATGCCCAGTTTCCATTTTGAACCCCTCAAGCGATTTTGTGTTATGCTCGACGGCAGGTTCTGACGGCTCAGGCCCTCGGGAACTTGCAGTGACGCCGCCGGCAGCGTAAGCGACGATCGCCGGGTTGGGAAGATTGCGAATGCCTGCGCGGTGTGGTCGGCGGTTGCAGATGTGCAACGCCGAGTTTGACATTCCGGACGCACGGTGTTTTTTAGCCGCGTGAAACAACAGGCGGCACGGTGCGCCTTCGATATTCCCGGCCGGGACATCGGCAAACAGGTTGAAGTCTGATGTGGACGAACAAATTCGAAACGTTGCGAGGAGAGGCTGGCATGCCTTTGGCCGCGACAATTCTGTTGTTCATGCTGCTCGCCCTCCAATCGATGTTCTCGACGGCATCGCCGCTCAGGAACGCCGATCCTCGGGACCAGCTCAGTCTTTCCGTTCCCCGGGACAGCAAAGCAGATCATGCTTTGCCGCGCCATGCGGCGCGCACCAAGGCTGTGACCGAGCTGCGGTTCGCCGGTACCGGCAAGGATGGGACGCCCGCCTATGACGGTCCGGCTCTCGCTCTTCTTTCATACGCCCACCTGATCACGGCGACGGCCGGGAGCGATGGTCAGCGTCATGACTTTTCGCGGCCGGTTCTGGAGATCGCTGCCGGGCACCATATTCACGTGCGGGCACCGCCTGCACATCAGGCCTGATCTGCTGCCGGATCAGTTTGCAATATGAGAGCGGTGGACTTGCCGGTTCTCTTGTTTAAATCCCTGGATCCTGCCTCAAGCGGCAGGCGTGGTTGATAGTGGAATTTCATCATGCGCACTTCAAGATGGGCCATTCTGGCCTACGTGGCTATTACCCTGTTCGGTATCATCGCGGCTCTGCCCAACGTTCTGTCGTCTGCTGCCCTGCAGCAGTTCGGCGCTTATCTGCCGGTGAAGCCGGTGACACTCGGGCTCGACCTTAAGGGCGGTTCACACCTGGTTCTGGAAGTCGATGCGGCCGGTCTGCGGCAGGCGCGGCTGAACACGCTGCTGGATGATACCCGCGCTGCCCTGCGTGGCGAGCGCATTCCGGCCTCGTCTGCCCGGATCAACGGCGATACCGTCGTTCTGACCATTCCCGATCAGGCCAATCGCGACAAGGCGCTGCCGAAGGTCGAGGCGCTGGCGACCCCGGTCGGCGTGCTCGGTTTCGGCGGCTCGGGTTCGGATATCGAGGTGACCAGCGAAGGCGACACGATCACCGTCAAGCTGACGGAAGCCGGCCTTACGGACCGCATGAACCTGGCGGTCGAGCAGAGCCTCGAAATCATCCGCCGCCGCGTCGACCAGGTCGGTGTTGCCGAGCCGCTTATCCAGCGCGTCGGTTCCGACCGCATTCTCGTTCAGCTTCCCGGTCTTCAGGATCCAACCGGCCTTCGCCAGCTTCTCGGCTCGACCGCGCAGATGAGTTTCCACATGCTCGATCAGAGCGTGGACGTTTCGCAGCCTGCGCCGCGTGGCGTCGATATTCTGCCCGGTGCCAATGATGGTGCGAAATACCCGGTCGAAAGCCGCGTTGCCCTGTCGGGCGAGCGTCTTGCCGATGCCAAGGCCGGTTTCAACCAGCAGACCAACGAGCCGATCGTCTCCTTCACCTTCGATGCGCAGGGTGCGCGGCAGTTCGCGGAGATTACCCGTGACAATGTCGGCCGTCCATTTGCAATCGTTCTCGACGGCAAGGTTCTGACGGCTCCGGTCATTCGCGAGCCGATCGTCGGCGGACAAGGCCAGATCAGCGGCAATTTCACGCCGCAGGAAGCCACCGTTCTGTCGGCGCTGCTGCGCTCCGGCGCCCTGCCGGCGCCGCTGACGATCATCGAGGAGCGCTCTGTCGGTCCGAACCTCGGCAGTGACTCGATCCGCATGGGCATCTTCACCGGTCTGGCCGGCTTCGCGCTGGTTGTCACTCTGATGATCATTCTCTATGGCGCTTGGGGCATGATCGCCAATTTCGGTCTTGTTCTTCACACGGTGCTCACGATCGGCGTGCTCGGCATGCTCGGCTCGACACTGACCTTGCCCGGTATCGCCGGTATCATTCTGGGTATCGGCATGGCGGTGGATGCCAACATTCTGATCAACGCGCGCATCCGTGAGGAGACCGCAGCGGGGGCCGGGGCGATGAAGGCGCTCGATGTCGGCTTCAACAAGGCCTATGCGACGATCATCGACTCCAACGTCACGACACTCTCGGGCACGATGCTGCTCTTCGCCTTCGGCTCGGGCCCGGTGCGTGGCTTCGCCGTCACCATGATGCTCGGTATCGTCATTTCGATGTTTACCTCGATCACAGTCGTGCGCCTGCTGATGCGCGAGGCCGTGGTTCGCCGCAAGATGAAGAAGCTGGATATCCCGTGGCTGTTCGGCAAGGTCCGTCACCTGCCGCACTTTTCCTTCATGCGCGGCCGCTTCATCGCCATCGGCACGTCGGCCTTCCTGTCGATCAGCTCAGTGGTTCTGTTCTTCCATCCCGGTCTCAACTACGGCATCGACTTCGTCGGCGGTATTCAGGTCGAAACCACATCGAAGACGCAGCTCGATCTTTCCAGCCTGCGCAGCAAACTCGAAGGTCTCGATCTCGGCGAAGTTGCCCTGCAGGAATTCGGCCAGGGACAGTCGGTCCTCATCCGCGTGCAGCGCCAGCCCGGCGGCGAACAGGAGCAGTCGGTCGCGCTCAACAAGATCAAGACAGCCGTCAGCGATGTGGTCACGGATGCGAGCTTCGAGCGGACGGAAGTCGTCGGCCCGACGATCAGTGCCGAGCTTGCACGCTCGGGCTTCCTGGCCGTGACGCTCGCCATGCTGGCGATCCTGTTCTACATCTGGTGGCGGTTCGAATGGCACTTTGCGGTCGGCGCCATCGCCGTGCTGCTGCTCGACATTACAAAGACGATCGGTTTCTTCGCGCTGACGGGGATCGACTTCAACCTGACGGCGATCGCAGCGCTGCTGACGATGATCGGTTACTCGGTCAACGACAAGGTCGTTGTCTACGACCGCATGCGTGAAAACCTGCGCAAGTACAAGTCGATGCCGTTCTCCGAACTGATCGACATGAGCATCAACCAGGTTCTGGCGCGATGCATCTTCACGTCGATGGCAACGGCGCTGTCGCTGGTGCCGATGGCGATCTGGGGCGGCGACGCGGTGCGCAGCTTCGCCTGGCCGATGATCTTCGGTGTCATCGTCGCAACAACCTCGTCGATCTACATCGGCGGCCCGATCCTGCTGTTCCTCAGCCGCTGGTGGAAAGACCGCGAGGCTGGCCGTGCACCAGGCACGGAACTGGCCGCACAGAAAGCTGCCGAGTAAAGCTGCGAAACAAAAGAATGGGCTGCCCGGAAACGGGCAGCCCTTTTTGCGTTTTAGGGGATGAAGAACGCCGTGCTTACACCGCGCCCGCGTTGGCAAAGACGCTGCTGGCATCGCTGACGATGGCGACGTGGGAGTAGGCAGCTTCTGCGGCAGCACTGGCGTCGGCGCGCAGGATCGCCCGGACGATCTGATCATGTTCCTGATAGGATTTCGCCAGCCGGTCGGCGATGCGGAACTGGGCGCGGCGGAACGGCGCCAGGCGGGCGCGGGTCTGTGTTACCACCTCGAAAATATGGTCGTTGTGAGCGCCGCGATAAAGCTTGGTGTGAAAATCCATGTTGTAGGCGGCATAGTCATCCTCGACGCCGGCATGAACCAGGCGGGCCGAGGCACGATGCTCACGCTCGAGGACGCGCCGCTCGTCGACCGTCATCCGCTCGGCTGAAAGGCGGGCGCAGATGCGCTCCAACTCGGCCATGGCCTCAAACATCGAATGCAGATAGGCCTCGGTGACGGTGGTGACGACGGCGCTGCGGTTCGGCTCGCGGCCGACGAGGCCCATGGCGCTCAACTCGCGCAGAGCCTCGCGCACCGGGGTGCGGGAGACGCCGAAGCGGTCAGCCAGCGAAATCTCGTCCAGCCGCTCGCCCGGCACCAGCGCGCCGGTGACGATCATGTCGGCAATCGACCGCACCATCTGTTCGACGGTGTTACCGGCCCGGATGACTTCCCTGCGCTTTGCCTGCTTCACGTCATTTCCTGCGTTGACTGTATACAGATGTGCCGGAGGTCCGAAAAAGTCAATTTCGGCTGCGGCTTCAGAGTTTCTATCCCCGCATATCTCAAGCCACGCCATTCAAGTGGTGTGGCGCGCTCACCGCATCGCTTCAATGCCTATTATATAGGCTCTGATCACATAATAAGCGCTGCATCTGAGAATGTGCATACACTTTACACAAAATCTATGCTGAAAATCATGATGATCCTTTGAAAGCGGCGTTTCCGAAGTGGCATGCACATTGCATGCAGTTTCATGTGATCTATTTTCAACGCGCCGGCTTCCGCCGCCAAGGAGCATTCGATGACCAACTTCCTCTCCATGAATCGACGCAGCTTCCTTCAAACGTCCGCCGCCGGCGCTCTTATCGGTCTTGCCCCGGGCCTCGTCCGGTCTGTCGCCGCCCAGACAGCGATTACGGTGGGGTTCATCTATGTCGGCCCCAAGGATGACTACGGCTACAACCAGGCCCATGCCGAGGGTGCAGCAGTCATCAAGGCGATGCCGGGCGTTACCATCGTCGAGGAAGAGAATGTTCCGGAGACGGTCGATGTTCAAAAGACGATGGAATCGATGATCAACCTTGATGGCGCATCGCTGATCTTCCCGACCTCGTTCGGCTATTTCGATCCCCACATGCTGGCCATGGCGGCCAAATACCCGGATGTGCAGTTCCGCCATTGCGGCGGTCTGTGGCAGGAGGGCAAGAACCCGCCGAACACGGGTTCCTATTTCGGCTATATCGGCCAGGGACAATATCTGAACGGTATTGCCGCCGGCTATGCCTCGAAGAGCAAGAAGATCGGTTTCGTCGCCGCCAAGCCGATCCCGCAGGTTCTGCAGAATATCAACTCCTTCCTGCTCGGCGCGCGCTCGGTCGATCCGACAATCACCTGCCAGGTCATCTTTACCGGCGAATGGTCGCTGGCGGTCAAGGAGGCCGAGGCTACCAACGCGCTAATCGACCAGGGGGCCGATGTCGTCACCTGCCATGTGGACAGCCCGAAGGTCGTGGTCGAAACCGCTGCCGGCCGCGGCGCTTTCGTCTGCGGTTATCACGCCAATCAGAGCCCGCTGGCGCCGGAAAAATACCTGACGGGCGCCGAATGGGCCTGGGGCAATGTTTATACGGATTTCGTCACCAAGGCGCAGGCCGGTGAAAAGCTCGGCAATTTCGTGCGCGGCGGCCTGAAGGACGGTTTCGTCAAGATGAGCCCGCTTGGCCCGGGCATTTCGGATGAAGGCCGGAAGACGTTCGATGCGACGCTTGCCGAAATGATGGGCGGCAGTTTCTCGGTCTTCAAGGGTCCGATCAACGACAACAAGGGCAATGTGGTCGTTGCCGGTGGCACGAGCTTCGCCGAGGACGCGATCGAGCTCGAAAGCATGGACTATCTGGTCGAAGGCGTTGCCGGATCGACGTCCTGATCAACGAGAGGGCGGGATCATGACAACAGTGGTCAATGCGCCGGTCTTGCCGGCTGATGCGGGGAGGCAGGCAAACAGCCGCGCCCTTATCGAATGGACGGCCCGGCGCGCGGAGCCGGTGGCCATCGGTTTGGTGGCGATCCTTGTCGGGCTTGCTCTCTTTTCTCTCTTCATCCTGGCGATCGGCAAGTCGCCGGTCGTGCTCTTCCAGTTGATGTACACCGGCGGCTTCGGCAGCTGGTTTTCGGTGCAAAACAGCCTCAGCCGCGCCGCACCGCTGCTGCTGACGGCGCTCTGCGTGGCTCTTCCGGCGCGGCTCGGCCTGACGATCATCGGTGGCGAGGGGGCGGTCGTGCTCGGCGGGGTCGCGGCTGCGGCCATCTCGCTGCCGATCATCGGTTTTGCCCCGCCGCTCATCGTTCTCGTCATGATGGGCATCGCCTCGATGGTCATCGGCGGCATCTGGATCGGTCTTGCGGGCTTTCTCCGGCACTATCGCGGCGTCAACGAAACCATTTCGTCGCTGCTGCTCGCCTATATCGCCATTGCGCTGATGAACCAGTTCGTCGAAGGACCGCTGCGCGATCCGGCCAGTCTCAACAAGCCGTCCACAACACCGATGCCGCCGGAATACATGCTCGGCAATATTCCCGGCATGGAGGTGCACTGGGGGCTGGTCATCGGCATCGTTGCCTGCATCGTCTCCTGGGTGCTGATCGAGCTGACGAGTTTCGGCTTTGCGGCGCGGATCGCCGGCGGCAATGTGCGGGCCGCCCAGATCCAGGGGCTGCCGGTCGGCCGGTTGATCACCGGGTTTACCGCGATTGCCGGCGGGTTCGCCGGTCTTGCCGGCATGATCGAGGTGGCGGCCGTCCAGGGCAGCGCCAATGCCTCGATCGCGGCCGGTTACGGTTACACCGGCATTCTCGTGGCCTTTCTGGCCCGTCACAATCCGCTGGCGATCATTCCTGTGGCCATTCTGCTCGGCGGTATTGATGCGTCCGGCGGCCTCATCCAGCGGCGCATGGGCCTGCCAGACGCCACCGTTCTGGTGCTGCAGGGCACGCTCTTTGTGGTGATCCTGTTTTGCGAAACCTTCTACGGCCGGTTCAAGATTTTCAATCCCGACCTGTGGAAACGGCCCAATCTCTAAAAGGAGCGCATGATGGAAGAGACCGGTATCGGCATCTGGGGTGTGCCGCTCGCAATTCTCGCCGGCGCGATCCGCGTCTCGACGCCGTTCATTTTCGTCAGCCTCGGCGAGACGATCACCGAACGGTCGGGCCGCATCAATCTCGGGCTTGAGGGCACGCTGGTGTTCGGCGCCATGACCGCCTATGCCATTGCCGTTCTCAGCGGTTCGGCCTGGCTTGGCGTTCTGGCAGCCATGGGTGCAGGCGCCCTGTTCGGCCTGCTCCACGGCTGGATCTGCAAATTCCCTAAGGTCAACGACATCGCCATCGGCATCGCCATGATGCAGTTCGGCCTGGGACTGGCGTTCTTCCTCGGCAAATCCTTCATTCAACCGTCGGCACCGCATCTGCCGGCGATCCCCTTCGGGCTCTGGGCGTCGTCTCCACAGGTGCAGGCAGCGCTCAACATCAACGTCCTGTTCCTGATCGGCGGTGCGCTTGCAGTCTTCCTGTGGTGGGCGTTCCGCAACACCAAAACCGGCCTGATCCTGCGTGTCGTCGGCGACAGCACCGATGCGGCGCGCGCCATGGGCATCGATCCGGACCGGATACGGCTGATCGCAACGGCGGTCGGCGGGTCGCTTGCAGCTGTCGGCGGCGCGTACCTGTCGCTTTATTATCCCGGTTCCTGGAACGAGGGCATCTCGTCCGGCCAGGGACTAATGGCGGTGGCGCTCGTCATCTTCGCGCGCTGGAACCCGATCGGCTGCTTTCTCGCAGCACTTCTGTTCGGCGGTGCCGGTGCGCTCGGTCCGGCGCTGCAATCGGTCGGCGTCACGCAGGGCTACTACCTGTTTTACGCGGCACCTTATGTGCTGACGCTCGCCATCCTGATCGCCACCTCCTCGCCCAATCGTTCGCTTGCAGGCGCGCCTGGCGCCCTGTCGCTCACCAAATAGGAGATCGTCATGAACAGCCTTGCTGCATCAGCACTGTCCGGAGAAAAGCTCAGCTACATAGATGGCGATCCCTATCCCTGGCCCTACAATGGCAAACTGCGGCCGGACAACACTGCCCTGATCATTATCGACATGCAGACCGACTTCTGCGGCAAGGGCGGTTACGTCGATCATATGGGTTATGACCTGTCGCTGGTGCAGGCGCCGATCGAGCCGATCAAACGCGTGCTGGCCGCCATGCGCGCCAAGGGCTATCACATCATCCATACCCGCGAGGGACACCGGCCGGATCTGGCCGATCTTCCCGCAAACAAGCTCTGGCGCTCGAAGCGCATCGGCGCCGGCATCGGCGATGCCGGTCCCTGCGGCCGCATCCTGACGCGCGGCGAGCCGGGTTGGGACATCATTCCCGAACTCTATCCGATCGAAGGCGAGACGATCATCGACAAGCCCGGTAAAGGCTCGTTCTGCGCCACGGATCTCGAGCTCATCCTCAATCAGAAGCGGATCGACAACATCATTCTGTCAGGCATCACCACGGATGTCTGCGTGTCGACGACGATGCGCGAGGCGAACGACCGCGGCTTCGAATGCGTGATGCTGGAAGACTGCTGCGGCGCCACCGATTACGGCAACCATCTGGCGGCGATCAAGATGGTCAAGATGCAGGGCGGGGTCTTCGGCTCGGTCTCGAATTCGGCAGCACTCGTGAGCCAACTGCCATGAACGTCATCCGCGACACGCCCCTGCCACAGACTGGAAAGGCTGTCGGCGTCGAGACGATCGGCATGACGATGCGCTTCGGCAGTTTCACCGCCCTCGACAATGTCTCGATCGACATTGCCGCCGGCAGCTTTCACGCCCTGCTCGGCGAAAACGGCGCCGGCAAATCGACGCTGGTCAAGTGCATCATGGGTTTCTACCACCAGACAGCCGGCTCGCTGTCAGTGGACAAGCGCGAAGTGTCGATCGCCTCGCCGCGCGATGCGGCGACCTACGGGCTCGGCATGGTCTACCAGCAGTTCACACTGGTGCCGTCGCTGACCGGCGCGGAAAATCTCGTGATCAGCCGCGCCGAAGTTCCCGCTGTGATCAAATGGGTCAAGGAGCGGCGTGATCTTGCCGCCTTCATGGAGCGCATGCCGTTCCAGATTCCGCTCGACCGGCCGGTGCGCGAACTGGCGGCGGGCGAGAAGCAGAAGCTGGAGATCGTCAAGCAGCTTTATCTCGGCCGATCTTTCCTCGTGCTGGACGAGCCGACATCGGTGCTGACACCGGCCGAGGCGGACGAGATGCTCGGGCTGGTGCGCGGCATGACCGAGCGGGGTGAGTTGACCGTGCTGATGATCAGCCACAAGTTCCACGAAGTGACAAAGTTTGCCGATGCGGTGTCCATCCTGCGGCGCGGCAAACATGTCGGCGGCGGCAAGGTGGGCCAGCTTTCGACGGCCGAAATGGCATCGATGATGATCGGCGACGTCAAGCTTGCCGAACTCGACAGCCGCGTTCCGGCCGATAGCGCTGCGCGTAAGATCCTCGCGGTCGAAAACGTCCGGGCGCCGGACCGGTCCGGCCTGAAGACGATCGAGATCGAGAACCTGACGGTGCGGGCCGGCGAGATCGTCGGCATTGCCGGTATCTCGGGCAATGGCCAGAAGGAGCTGACGGAAATTCTTGCCGGCCAGCGTCCGCCGGACGCAGGCACCGTTACCGTCAATGGCGCAACCTATGGCGCGACCCGCGACGAGACAAGGCGCTACAATGTGCGCTTCATCCCGGAAGAGCCCTTGCTGAACGCCTGCGCGCCGCGCATGAGCGTCAGCGAAAACCTCGCGTTCCGCACGTTCGACATCAACGAGGACGGCAAGGACGCCATCTGGCTGAGCAAGAGCTGGATGAAGAAGCGGGCGACCGATCTGATCGCCGATTTCAAGGTCAAGACCGCATCATCCGCATCGCCCATCGCGGCCCTGTCCGGCGGCAATGTCCAGCGTGCCGTGCTGGCGCGCGAACTGACCGGCGAGGTTGACCTGCTGATCGTTTCCAACCCTTGCTTCGGCCTCGACTTTTCAGCGGTGGCGGAGATCCGGGCGCGCATCATGCGGGCCCGAAACGCCGGGGCAGCCGTGCTTCTGCTGTCGGAAGACCTCGACGAGTTGCTGGAACTGTCCGACCGGATCATGGTGATCTCCGAAGGCAAGCTCGTCTACGAAACACCGGCGATGGCGGCAGACATCTCGGTCATCGGCGCCCATATGGCGGGGCATCACTGATGGCGGAGATCAAGGCCCTTCCCTTCGCCTTCCCGCTGAAGGCCGATCGCATCGCGCTCATCGTCATCGACATGCAGCGCGATTTTGCCGAACCCGGGGGCTTCGGCGCCAGCCTCGGCAACGATGTCGGCCGGATCATAAAAATCGTGCCCGACGTCAAACGGCTGATCGAGGGCTTTCGCAGTGCCGGCCTGCCGGTCATCCACACGATGGAATGCCACCGGCCCGACCTGTCCGACCTGCCGCCGGCAAAACGGTCACGCGGCAATCCCTCGCTGCGGATCGGCGACGAAGGGCCGATGGGCCGTGTGCTTGTTGCCGGGGAGCCAGGCACGGCCATTCTTCCCGAACTTGCGCCTGTCGATGGCGAGATTGTCATCGAGAAACCGGGGAAGGGTGCGTTCTACGCCACGGAACTCGGTGCGATCCTGAAGGAAAAAGGCATCGAGCAACTGGTCTTTGCCGGGGTGACCACCGAAGTCTGCGTGCAGACGACGATGCGCGAGGCGAATGACCGCGGTTATGAATGCCTGCTCATCGACGAGGCGACGGAAAGCTATTTTCCGGAGTTCAAGCAGGCGGCGATGGCGATGATCACCGCGCAAGGCGGCATTGTCGGCTGGACGGCGCATCTGGATGATCTGCTTGAGGCTCTGCCCCATGCCTGAAACCATGCGCAACGCGATGACCAGCGGCGGCTGGAAGGATCTCGATTTCGGTCCGTTCCGCGACGCGGTGACGATCCATTGGATCAGATCGTTCGAGGGCGATCAGCCGGGGGTGGCGCTGCTGAAATATGCGCCCGGCGCTTCGGTGCCGCGCCACCGGCACGAGGGGCTTGAAACCATCCTCGTGCTTGACGGCATCCAGTCGGACGAGAGTGGCGACTATGGCGAGGGCAGCTATCTCGTCAATCTCGCCGGAACCGAACATTCGGTGTGGAGCAAGACCGGATGCGTGGTGCTCATCCAGTGGGACCGGCCAGTGACGATTTTCGAAGAGGAATGACGCGCGACCGTCGTTCAGCGGTTGGACGGCCTTCCCGCTCGGGGGAGGCCGTCGCATGTCGGTCGATCGGTCTCAGCCCTGATCCCAGTAGCGTAGTTTCACGCCCGTCGCATTGTAGACGATGTGCATGTAGGAACTGTCGACGCCGTTATGGCCCCTGCAGATCGGATAGATGTAGACGGGATCACCCGGGTCCTTAGAGGATGCATGCCGCCCAGGGATGACGTGGCCGCCGACAAGGCTGCCGCTGCATCGGCGTTGCGGATCATCACTGAACCAGTTGTAGGAGGTGCAGTAGGACGGTGCTTCGCCGCCATTGCATGCTGCCTTCCACAGGCCGATCCACGTCGGATAACCAGGCACCGGCGGGTCGTCGCTGCTGCCTATTACATTGGCGAAATCGCGGTTTGCCGCCCAGGTCACGGTGCCGACATAGGTCGACTGCACGATGTGCTGCATCTCGGCGAGCTCTGCAGATCGATCGGCCGGCGGGTTGGTCTCCACCGGCTTGCCATACATGCGCTTGAAGCCGTCGAGATTGTCGAGCGTCACGACCGGTGCGGTGCCGATCTGGACGACGCTGTCGAGGCCTCCCTCCAAGGCTGCATCGACCAGTTTTTCATTGCAGCGGCGGGCGGTGTCGATCAGACGCTGATGCAGCGCCGTGTTCCTCCCGACATAGTCGGCCCAAAGCTTGGTCACCGGCTGGCTGAGGGCTACATCGTTCGGTGTTGCGTTGAATTCGATTCGCTGTTCGGGCAGCTGCCCCGGGGCAGCCTGCAGAAATGCCGTGATCTTGAGCTGGTTCTCCGTCAGGTCGTCATTTCCGTGGATCGTCAGCTCGTTTTCGCCAGCATCGTAATCGTACTGAAAGCTGATCTGCGCCATGACGGGAACGCCGTTGAAGGAGCCCACTTCGATGGGGCCGCTCTGCGCCTGTTTCGGACCACCGCTGAGGTCCAGGCTGACCGGGATCGTGTTTTCCTTCAATTTCAGCTGCACGCTGTAGTCGTTATAAAGGGTCGTCAGCGGCAGCTCGATATCGAGCACAGGCCGGGTGGGTTGCGGGGCCATATCAGAGGCCTCCGATAAAAGTGGCCGTTCCGCTGCAGCGGCCGGCGGCATCGCGTGTGATATGTTCAGGTAGCATCATGGATTGCCCTCCAGGTGGATGTTCAGACCTTTGGCCATCGCCAACACCTGAAGGCTAATCCCAAGAATTCCGGCCTGCCTTTGCGCCGGTATCTCAATTCTTTGCGGTGCGCATTTTTGCAAAACGTAGCCGGCTGTTCCCCGCTTTCTGTCCTTTCCAGAGCTGCGGCAATACGGCATCTTTCAGAGCGATGGGATACTGGCTTTGATGAGCAGGCCCGGTTCTCTGCTCGGCGCCTGGCGTCATGGCCAACCCTTTTGACAGGAGTGGAACGACCCGGTGACCGACATTGGTCAATTGCTGAACAGTCCCCTGTTTGCCGGGGTCACACGCGAGATGATCGGTCTCGACATCCGCGATGTGCGAACCAGATATTTTTCCACCGGCCAGATCGTCTTCAGCCAGGACGACGCCAGCGGCGACGTCTATTTTCTCCGCTCCGGGCTGCTTTTGGCGATCTATCTCGACAGGGATGGGCGAGAGCTTATCTTCGCGCGGCTGAATGCGCATGACTACTTTGGCGAACTGTCGGCCATTGATGGCGGTACGCGGTCTCTTTCCGTCTATTCGAAGACCGATTCCTGCCTGATCGTCATGAAACGCAAGGCCTTTCTAGACCTGCTCGACACTGTCCCCTTGGTGCGGCAGCGGATCATGATTGATCTGGTCTCGCGCATCCGCGCGCTGACCGAGCGCAGCTACCAGCTCGCGAGCCAGAGCGTCGACAAGCGCCTGAAGGCCTATCTGGCGCGAATGGCGCTGGAAACAGGGACATTCAAACCGAACGGGCAGCTGACGCCGTTTCCAACCCATGCGGAAATCGCCCGGTCGATCGGCGCCAGCCGCGAAGAGGTCAGCCGGACAATCTCTTTGATGGAGCGGGCAGGAATTCTGCAGGCCGGACGGCAGAGGATGACGATCCTGCAACCGAATGCCCTGCTTCACGAGCCGTGAGGGTTCTCACCTGGTCTTGATCAGCCAGTTGACCGCGATATTGACGGCGCGGGTTTCGATCGCGCTGATCCGGACCTTGCCGTCCTTGTAGATCATATCGGTTTGCGACGCCGCCGTCGCCGAGGGTATCGCCAGGTCCACAGCCGTGCTTGTCCCGGGCGGAACGGTGGTAGCGGACAGCAGGAGGCCATGCTCGTGATCCTGCAAGGCGTCCATCTGGGTGGACCCGACGCCGCCGGGATCGGCCGCCTTGCCGGGCGGCGGGGTCCGTTCGTCCTTGTCGATCCGCTGGTCCAGATCGACACCGCGCAGGAAGTATCCGCGATAGTCCGGAAGTTTGAATTTGTCCGTCCCGTCCATACCATAAAGCCCGCCGATGACGCGGAACAGCTCCGGATATTCCGTGGTGAGCAAGCTGGAACCGTCGCAGATCATCCAGGGTATGTAGCGAAGGTCCGTCATGGCGGTGGTGAGCGTGTGCGTCTGTTGCAGGATCTCGCCCGGAAAAACGATGATCGCGCCGACAGGAACGCCGTCGTGCACGCCGGGATGCGGCTGCGGAAAAAACCGGTGGCGGGGCTCTTGCCCCGGAAACGGGCCGGGAAAAAGCGGTGATGGAAACATCGGTGACAGCATCGGTCGCTCCGCTGATCATGGGAGGGGATCAAGTGAAAGGATTGTCGTGCGACAGGGCGATCATTGCTGTGGGAACGGTGACCGTCCAGCTGTCATGGGGTGGTGCGGGTGGCGGATGCGGCTGTTCCAGCAGCAGATCGACGGCGCTCATGTCTTCGCGCATGCAGGGCGCGAGATCGCCTGCACAGGGCCAGATCTGGCCGGTGCGAAAGGCCAGCAACACCATGCGGGCGGCATCCGGCTTGACGGACAACAAAAGGCGCGCCTGTCTGGCCCGCAGCAGATCGCGCAGATAACGGCTTGGGGAAAACAGTGAGGTCAACGATGTTTGCCCTTCACTGAGATAGGGATCGCCCTGCGGATTGCGGATCAGCTCGACGGCCATGCCGTCCCAGTCGAACGCCTGGCGCAGGAACTGCGCGTAGCGCGGCTCGAATGTCCGGCTGACCGTTTCGCCGGTTGTATCGCCGGATAGGGCGGCGGTTGCGCGGGCGAAGAGCGCTATGGCGGACTGAACGATCTGTTCTTGAACGATCTGCGTCAGAAACGCGGGATTTTCCGCCTGCAGCACCCGTCTTTGGTCGTCGGGAGCCATTTGATGATCGGCCAGGGCGGCCTGATAGGCGGCCTGAATTTTCTGGTACGCTGCCATCTGCCAGTTGGCCAGCGTCGCGGCGCTGCGGGTACATTGCACCTGAATGCTTGCAGCATAATAGGTGGTGAACTCCGTTGCGCCTTCCGCAGGGGATGTATCGGGAGCCGGTGCCGGGCCGTCTGCGGGTGCGTCATCCTTGGCGGACGATGCGGGCGGGGGAGGGCTGCACAGGATCGACGCCCACAGCCGGCTGGCATAGCGGGCGGAGATACCGGACAGGTCGCCCTTGAATGTGGTGGTCGTGCCGGCGGGCTGAGCCGCCGTCAGGGGGACGCCCGCTATCACCACCTGTGCCGTTGACCCCGTGGTAAAGCTGCTGACGCTGGCGGTGGCCGCAACTGGGAGATAACCGTCGAGCACGTCCAACTTGGTCTCCGCCACCGGATTTCGGGACGTGAGACCGGTGCTGAGCACCTTGATGGCCGGCGGTGCGTCACCATCGGGGGGGATGCCATAGGCCTGAAAAATATCGAGATAATAGACGGATGCAGGCGGCGAGCTCTGTTTGACGGGTTCGGGCGACAGATTGCTATAGGAAGACACGCCCATGGATACGGGTGAAACAGGAGGCGTCAACTCGATCCGGTCATATTGCGACATCGCCTGAACGAGCTCGGTGCCGGGATTGTCGACGAAGATTTCGAAGACGAGCCGATCCTCGCTGGCGCGGGTTTGCAAATGGTAGGTGCGGTTCACCCAGCGAAAGACGGTCTGAAGATTGCCGTGGCTTCCGGCATTGGCCAGGGTGCGGGTCTGCGTGGTTTCCAGTTCCTCGAAAATCCGGCCGCTGCGGTGAAGAACGGATTCACGGTGCAGAATCTTGACCGAACGCTCGATGACATCACGGGCAAATTTCGAAATGTCCTTCAGATAACCGCCGGCCGGCTGTTCCTGCACCCACCAGTTTCCGGTGACTTTCATCGAGTTTGTCGTGGGTTGCCCGTAGTCCGTTTGATACTTGTCGATCGTCGTGGCCGATACCCGGTCCGACAGCGTCTTCTGGACCTGATTGATGAGGTCGGCCGTCGTCGTATCCCGGCCGGAACTGACGGTGCTTCCGTGCGACGCCTGCTCGTCGTCAACCGTTTCGACGCGGTGCAGATTGCGGCGGATTTCCTGGCGGGTTTCGCCGGCAGTGACCGTCTCGATGCGCTGCACGTCGCCCAGGACATAATGTCCAGGCTGATAATGCACCGTGCGGATGGCGCCGACGGCATAGGGCTGCACGGCCGGTGGAGCGACAGGTGCCGGAGGCGGGTCGATGGGAAATATGTCGTCCGGCAAAACCCAGACGGCGCTGACTGCGCGCGAAAGCGCCGCATTGGAGGGCTCCGGCGCATGGGTGTCGCCTTTCTTGGGGTGCGCCTGCCGGAATGCCAGCACCCAATCGACCAGATGCGTGGCCTGCAACAGCCGGATCAGATCGGAAAACCAGGTGTGGTCGTAGCCGAGCGTAGTCATCAGCGCGATCACGGAATTCCAGATATCGACAAGCGCCGCCTGGGCTTGAACCGATTGCCGCGCATCCGCCAGGGTCTCCCAGCTTCCGAAGGTTTCGACAACCCAGATATCCAGACCCACATAAGTGCAGTCCTGCCTGAGATGATGGGGGAAATGCAAAAGGCTGCCAAAGGGCGGCGCCAGTACAGTGTCCGGCGTCACAAAGGGTTCCGCTGGTGTGCCGCTTTTGGCGGGGGCGATGGTGTCGTTGATGAAGGCCACCGCCTTGCCGCGCTTGTCTGCGGGCGCCACGCCCTTGAGGCTCGTATAAAAAGGGCTGGCGGCCGCCGCTGCCGGCACTGTCATGAACTGCTGATCGGCAAGGCGATTCGCCAGTTTCGGCCAAGGCCTGATGTAGACGAACGGGAAGAGTTCGCCCGCCTCCAGATGCGCATCGGCGATCGTCATGCCCTTGGCCAGATCGGGGATCGGCAAAGGGCCGGGCAGGGGCAGTTCACCATCGTCCGGCGGCGGTGGTTTTGGCGGCGGGCCCGGATGTGCGCTGCCAAAGCAGATCATGAAACCGACATAGTTCCAGGAGTTGACCTCTGCGGTCTCCTCCATTTCCACCCGGCCCATGATCTGCTGCGAATATTGCACATCGAGGCCGGTGCGCCAGCGCAACCAGCCATGGACCTTGCGTCCGCCGGCAAAGGCTGCCCGGAACGGTGTGTCGTGATCGAACCGGAGCCCTTCGACGAGGTGTTTTTCCAGCGGTATCATCGCCCGGAAGATTTCGGCGGCCACGTTCAGGACGGAACTGCGGCGCGCATCCGCATAGGTGATGAGAAAACGGATGACGATTTCCTCATGCGGATTCTTGTGCGGAATATCGCGCCATTCCTGGATCTCAACGTGACCGGTCATGACGACACCTCAGCCGTCTATGGTTTCAAGACCCTTGAGGATCTGCGCAAACCAGTCGGTATCCGAATCCCCCTCAAGGCTGTTGATCAGCGGATCATCGTTGAACTCGCCCTGCGCGATCACGCGGATCGGCGGCTCGATCAGATCAATCTCGTCGTCCGGCGGTGCCAAGGGAAACTGCTGGGCAATCTTGGCGTAGTCTCCAGCCTTCCATTCGCCTTTTATAATCTTTTGCGCAGCCTGATTGCGCTGATCGAGGCAGGCGCCGATATAGGCCGC
This sequence comes from Pararhizobium sp., assembly GCA_030655075.1. Lineage (GTDB taxonomy): Bacteria > Pseudomonadota > Alphaproteobacteria > Rhizobiales > Rhizobiaceae > JAURWE01. The sequence goes on along the minus strand of JAURWE010000124.1, from coordinate 57,125 downwards.
GAACAGATCCAGGGCCTTGTCCGGCACCTTGAGATACATCGCGGCATAACCCTTGATGTTGGGCGCCCCTTGGATCACGACCGCCCATCGCTGCAGATAGGCAACGGCATGGATCACCGCATCGTCATCCTCGACCACGCCGCTGACAACGTCGTCATTGGTGACGAAACTGATCTGCCGGCCGCATTCTTCCGTGAATTCCTTCTGGCACTGGGCCAGAACATCGTTGTTGGCGTCCCAGTCTACGCCTTCGAATGCACCGCCGGGCAGCGCGAATTTCGCGGCACCCTTGAGCGGCTGGCCCTGGGGGATAATCGTGCCGGACCGGGACGAAAAGTAATATCCCTTGGCTCTCTTCTGGAAGCCGATGAACCGGACGCTGTCCTGCGGCGTGCGGGAGAAGACAACAGTGTAGACGAAGTATTTTGGCATCGGACACTCCTTTCGACGGCGGATCGGATCAGGCCGGTTCCGCACGGTAAGAGACGAGATTGAGCGGCGTTGCCCAAGGGCCGGGCGTGCCGCCGCGAAGCTGAACTGTCAGGGCCTGCAGCCCGCCCACGGCAAAGGACGTACCACCGGTGTCGGTCATCCGGCCGTGCAGCCGGGTCGCGCAGTCGATCTGGAACACCAGACGATCGGGCATGAACAGGGCGCTGGACCCCGCAGCCGCAAGCGGCAGTTCCGCCATCGACCGGCCGTTTCGGCAGATGCAGAGTGCCAGATCGGGACGCGGTGTATCTTGCGTCAGCACAAAGCCCGATCGGAGCCCATGGCCATGCGGGCCGTCTATCCGGGTCCCGGTCTGCGGATTGTCATAGCCTTCCGGCAGCGGGCATTCGTTGCCGTTGACATCACGGATCCAGAATGACGGCGGCCAACCGATCGAGATCGGGTGGTGCCAGCCGAACCGGCATCGCTCGATGGCCGCCCAGAGGACCGGCACTGCACCCGGCGCCATCCCGGAAACGTGCCAGAACAGGCCCACCCGGCTGACATGCGGGTTGAGAGAGCCGTTTTCGTAGGTCAGCCGGGTCTGCATGACATGCTACGAAGACGGCTTGAAAGGCGTGTTCGCGGGAATGTCCAGCGCGAAAACATAGCCGATATCGGCGAGGTTCCTGGCGCTGTCGTGATGATGGAACCGGACCCGCATCATTTTTCCGGATGCCTGCACATCGATCTTGACCTCGCCGGTCACGTGAAAATTCGGGATATCGGCCGGATCGTCCGGCGCGGGGATCTCCATCCACTCCGTGTTCGAAAAATCGTAAGGGTTGATCTCCGCGCTGACATTGGTATCGAGATGCGTAATGGTCAGGGCGAAGCTGCTGGCACCGAGGCTGATGGCGCCGGTCTTGGTGTCCTTCACTGCAGGATAGACCGCCACGACAGAGACCTTGCCCTTGTCGGTGCCGACAATGCCGCCGGAAATCCAGCTTTTGGTGATCGTTGCGTGTAATTTCGAGCCTTCGTCGGCTGGGGTAATGGCAGGAGCGACGATGGGATGGGTGGGGGTATCGCCGTTTCCCGGCCGTGTTGAGACGGAAGCGGTTTTGGCTCCTGCAAGCTTCAGGTTGATTGGCGCTTTCATGGGGTCACGGTCCTTTCGCTCGTCGAAGGGAAGCCGGAATACAAGCGGGTTGATGGGCTGGTATTCCGGCTCAAACGATCAGGTCTCTCAGTTGGCCGGCGGCTACTTGTTGATGTTTTCCAGCTGGAATTCGAACGATGTCGAGTTTGGTCCGGGGCCGCCACCAACCATGACAATGTCGGCACTGGTGATGCCGAACAGGTTGATCTCGGTGTTGACCTGGCTGATGATCGCCGAGTTCATGATCTGGCCCTCGCTCACCTGGCTGACGACGCCGATGTAGATGCGCGGCTGGAACTGGAACACGGCCTTCTGGCCGGGTGCCATATTGGTTTTGGTGGCCAGAAGCTTTCCGTCCTTGAAGATGCAGGCGCTGATCGCGCCCTGCGTCAGCTTGTTGCGCACTTCGACCTCGTTCTGGGAGGTGGCGTCCGTCTTCGACAGTTGCAGCACGTCGCCGGATGTGTCGAGCGTCATGTCATAGGCCTGGCCATCATAGGCGGTAAGCTGCGGCGTGTAGTTGCCCCAGCTGTCTTTGGCGGAGACCTGGAACTGGAGCGGGAACAGGAAGGGGTGGCGGTCGAGACGACCGCAGTTCTTGATGACCTTCCAGGCGACGGCGATCTCTCCGAACGATTCGGCGACGTTTTGCTGGAAAATGACGATGCTGGAATTGTTCGTGTCACCGGAGCGGTTGACGAAATTCAGGCTGATGTTCTCGGTTACCATTGTCGATTTATCCTCTCGTGTTTCGGGAAAACGTGTGGCCCTCGCCAACAACCGGAGACTAGCGGGCGGCGTTGCGGCTTGCCTTTGAGCCGGTGTCTGAATTCTTTGCGCCCGACATTTTTCTGCGGAACTCCAGAGGTCCCGCGTTGTAGATCCGGCGAAATGCGGTGGAGAAATTGTTCGGATCGCCGTAACCGACGGTCAGGGCGATGTTGAGAACACTTTCCGTCGTGTCGCGCAGCAGCTGAGCCGCCACGTCGCAGCGCCGCTGGCGCAGCCAGGTGATCGGCCCGACGCCGAACGCCTGGTTGAAGGCCCTGTTCAAGGTATTGCGATTGGTCCCGAGGCTTGCCGCCAGTCCATCGACGGTGATCGGATCAGCGAGATGCGCCTCCAGCGATCTGCAGGCCGCCTTCACCATCGGGTCGATGCACGGCGTTGTGGCTGGAATGGTGATGGTGCCTGCAGTCAGTGCGCTCAGCAGGCGCCGCTGGATTTCCCGGACGCTGAACGGATAGGTGATGTAGTCGGTGAACCCGCAGGAAAACAGCCTGTCTATATCCGGCAGATTACGCCGGACGATCGCAAAGGCGGCCGAGCCGGGACCTTCCAAGGGGAGGGGGAGAAGGCAATTGTCGATATCGACAAGCCGTACGGTTTGCGCATTTTGTACGTCGCAGCCCAAAGCGGGATTGGAGAAGTCCAGTTCGGCCAGGATCGTGCGCAGCTCGCGGGCCTTGCTATCGGGCAGGCCGATGAAGGTAAAACGGCGTGGGATGTTGAGCTCTGCAGATTTGGGGTCAAAGCCTTGCGGCCAGTGGATGCTGAAGTTCGGCAAAGCGGAATGTTTGCCGCTGACGACGTGTTCAAACATGACAATATCCGATGAGGTTGGATGCCGCGCAGGCATCGGTTGACCTCATCAGCCAATCGGGGTCGGTTTTTCCGCTCTGTGCGGCACCTCACACAGGGTCGAGCAACCCATGTTTGTCCCCGCTGTTCTTTTCCGTCTGCGGACCCTCGTTGGCCGCGACCGTCTTCAAAAGAAAATTCAATCGTTGCATGTTGACATCATCGCTCGGTTCCAGGCGTTGAATTGCCTGGCGCGCGCGCATCTCCCACAAGGCGGCGGACTGCGTGAAGGCGGTTCGGGCGGCGATACGGTAGGCGGAGAGCGCCTTTCCCCCGCGTCCGGCGCATTCGTGAACAAAGCCGCACAGCCGATGGCGTTCCGCCCGCCAAGTGCCCTCCCCTGTGCCGGGCGATCCCCTCAGTGCGGCGTACGCAAGCTCCTGCGCCTTGTGGTCATTGCCGGCCACGGCATAGGCGGCTGCCAGTTTTGCAGACCAGTAGGGGATACCGATGCCGACGCCTATGCGCGCCTGGACCGCTAGGGCATCCTCCATTCTGGCCCGCTCGGCTGCATTGCCGCTCAGGTCAAATTCGGTGATTGCCTGCCACATCCGCCCCGTCGCTGACCAGAACGCCGCACCCTGCCTGTCGGCAAGGGAAATGCCTCTCTCCAGGCGTGCGGATGCCAGCTCGAAATCGCCGAGATAGGCCAGGGCGACCCCGCCCCAGATGTCGATGAATGGTCGCATGAGTGGAATGCTGAGCATCTCCTGAAGTGCATCCGCCTCGGCGACGAGGCTGCGTGCCCTGTCGAACTGACCGGTTATGGCGGCCGAATGGGGGGAGAAAGCCTGCGCCGTGGCCAGGAGGTCCATTCCGTATTTGGCGGCCAGGGGTGCATGCCGCTCAAACTCATAATGCGTCTTGATCTGGTCCACGGTCGCAAGCTGGTCCTGGAACCGCCCTGAATAAAACTGGATCGCGTTTCGCGTTCCCAGCACGCAGAGCAGATGTTCCCCGGTTTTCTGGGTTTTCGGCAAGCGGTGAAACAGCGTTTCCATCGTCGAAACGGTGGTCCGCGCCTCTTTCATGTGGCCGATCAGCACCTGATAAGTAAACAGGCCCCAGAAGGCAGGCAGGCGGTCGCGGTCGACCTGATCGATTGTCTGCAGATGCGCAAGGCTTTTCGTATAGGTTTCCAGAACCTCCGGATCGGTGAAGCCGCGTGTCTGCATGAGGTTTGCGGCCAGATCGACAAGCAGGTTTGCCTGTTGATGTTCGATGTTTTCCCCAGTCCTTGCTGCTGCCGCAAGCAGCCCGATGGCACGGCGCAGCTGGTTCTCGCCCTCGGCAAAGGCCCCGAATGCGGTCGCATGCCGACCGATTTTGTATCGGTAATCAGCGGCAACAGCGTGGTCGCCAGCGGCTTCGTGATGATAGGCAATTTCCGCCATGACCTTGTCGCCCATGGGAGGATTGGTTTTTGCGTGAGCCCAGGCGACACGCCGGTGCAGGCCGGTGCGCCGCTGGCGCAGCAGGGTGCTGTAGGCGGCCTCACGGATCAGATCGTGGCGGAAGCTCAAACCGGAACCATTGTCGCGCTCAAAGATTTCGGCCCTGCACAGGCGTTCGATATCGGTGCCCACATCCTCGGGCGTGCTGGCCAGAATATCCGCCAGCATCGCCGCGTCGAAGTTGCGTCCGATCACGGCGGCGCCCTGTGCCACGCGCCGGGCAGATCCCGTGCTGTCGATCCACGCAGATAGGGTCCCGACAAGCGTTTCTGGAACTGCCGTCTGACCGGAGAAGCGCCCTTCGTTCAGTTCGCGAACCAGATGTTCCAGAAACAGCGGCACGCCTTCGGATCTTGCAATGATCATGTCGACAAGAGCCGGGCTGATGCCTTCGCCACAGCAACTGGCCACAGCCGCCCGGCAGTCCGCCAAGTCCAGCTCGCCAATGGTCAAGACGGATCCACCAAGGCCGCCGATATGGGTGCCGAATTCGGGGCGGCAACTGGCGAGCCACTGGATGGGATAGGCCTGCAGACCTGTCAGCAGCATGGCGACCAGTTGACATGTACTGTGATCGAGCCATTGCAAATCCTCGATAACGATCTGTATCGGCCCGGCTTCCGCGATGGTGCGCAAGGTTTCCAGGATCGCATCGAAGGTTCCCTGGCGAATGGCGGGGGGCGCTTCCCTCAAATGCAGCGCGGCTGCGGTTTCGGGCTGGCAAAGCGCGTGCAGATAACCGGTATCTTCCGTCCGAATCGAAATGCGGGCCTCACGTTTGAGCCATTCGACGACGGGGTAACATGCGGTGCCGCCCTGCCGTTCGGACGCCTGCAGGATAATCGTTTCCTGGCCTGCGGGGCAGCGCAGACCGTGCTCCCGCAAAAGGCGGCTCTTGCCAATTCCCGGCCGTCCGGACAGGATCACAAGAGGACTGGCGCGGCCCGTTTGCAGGACGCCGTGCCAAGCCCGGGACAGCCGCCGCAATTCGTCGTCCCGCCCGAAGAAAGCGCAGCCCTCGCCTGCCATTTGCCGCTTGCCGGCGCAGTCAAGGCTCCAGACGGGCTCAGGCTCTGAAAACCCCTTCAGCGAGAGATCTCCGATGAAGCGGACGCCGGTTCCCCGTTGCAGCAGCCGGCGTGTTAGATCGGACATATAGACCGATCCGGCTTCCGCAGAGGCTTGCAGGCGTGCGGCAAGGACACTGGCCGCACCGGTGATCCGGGAGATTGTGCCGTCGAATTCGGCAACGACCAGGCCGGTGGCCATGCCGATCCGAACGCGCAGAGCTGCTTCCGCAGAAACGATCTCGCCGGTTTCGCGGATGATGAGCCTTGCGGCCTCCACAGCCCGGTCGGCTGCATCCGGATAAGCGAGGGGCGTGCCGAAATGAGCGACGATCCCATCGGCCAGATATTCGGCGACGACGCCACCGGAGGCCTCGATTGCCCGTCTAGAAAGCGCGTAGTAGTTCTGAAGCAGATCCCGCAAATCCTCAGGGTCGAGCCGGACGGCAAGGTCGGTATAGCCGACGATATCGGCAAAAAGTACGGTGACCTGGCGGCGTTCCCGCAGCGCGCAGTCTCCGTTCAGATCCGGCATCTCCGCAGGAGACGGCATGGCCCGGGGCCGATCAGGTCTGCCACCAGCTGAAGTCCAGCATCTGCTGGGCGGCGGCGACGTCCTTCACGCGCGACGAATCGAACGGATTGCTCAGCGTCCAGCTGGTCCAGCACCGGAAGGCGCCCGGCAGCCCGGTCTCTTCAGGATCGGGCCGGAACGGCGGCGAGATCAGCCGTCCGGCAGGCAGGCCAATACCATTGGTGGCGAAAATATCGATCTGCGTTGATACCGGCGCTGCAAAAGCCGATCCGACCGAGAAATCGAATGCCATGGCCTGCCAGCTTGCCGTTCCGCGCGGAGTGAGGATGGGGGTGTCGAGCAAGGCGCGAACAAGGCCGATATTGCCGAGCTCGACCAGCCGGCAGGCTGGAGAGCAATCGAAGAACTGCATGGCCCAGACCGGCGCGTTCTGTTGCGTAGCCGTCCGGTAGGTTGACGCAGTCATCTCATTTTTGGCGAAGTGTTTGGCAAGCCCGTAAAAGAACCGGCCGGAAAAGGTTGCCAGGCGATTGTCGAGGAACAGTGCCGGCAGAAAACTGAAGATCGTGCCGTCGCCGCCGTTCATCTCGACGCAGTTGATTGCGACGATGCTTTCCAGATAGCTCTTGAAGCCGAGGAACTGCGGCAGAAAGCTCGGGCAGACGTTGGTCTGCCGGTTGAACAGGAATGTGACCGGATGGGTCCCCGCCGGTGTCAGCGACTGCTTCGACAGAACAAGGCCCTGCGGGAGCATTGTTCTCACATCCTCCTTAGGCAGCGCGTGGAAGCTGAAAACACCCTCCATCGACCCGCGCAGGAAGGCAGGCGTCAACGGCCAGTTTGCCTGCGGTGCCGCAATCGACGACAGCAGGGCGGGGGTCGACGGCACCATGTCGAATTCGCCGTAAATCAGCGCCGTCGAGCCGGTGAAGACGCGGGCCGCACCGAGGCCGGAAATGGTCGCCGCCTCGACGCAGCCGGCATTGATGCCGCAACGCGTCCAGTCTCCCGCCAGAACAAGATTGGTGAAGCCGGATTCGTCCGGAGCCAGCCGGTGGTTCACCGATCCGGGAACCGAAAGCACGTAGCGCTCAGAGCCGTAAAAATTCTGGCGGAAATACTGATCGTCGAACCGCGCCTGCGCGGATTGACCATCGATGGACACCAGCAGGTCCCGGTTAAAACTGCCGTCCCCGTTTCGCGTTTCGGGCCAGATCCGCGTCAGATACCCGTCGCTCCACTGGCCGGCCTGATCCCGCATCGATGGTGCCGGTACATCGGCATCTCTCGAGGGTGAGCAGAAATAGGCGATCGAGGCGGGTGCCGGATCCGGCCAGGTCTCGCGCGGCAGCAGGTCGCTCATATCCGCCCAGGTGTCCAGCGGCTCGGCAAAACCGGTCATGACGGTCTGGAGCGTGTCGAGATCGATCGAACCGGTGTCGTTGTGCGCTTTTATGAGAGCTGGCCAACCGGTTTTCGAAGCCGGGATGGTCATCCAGAATTGCGCTGCGCAGGTGGCGACGGTTTGCACATTCTCCAGCATCTGCTTCCAGCGCGGCGACGCCGTCGAGAGTTCCTGCGTCATCGGTGCAAGTGATCCCATTGATGCGCCGAGGACGATGTCATCGAAATCCACGCCCCGGACAAGGGTCTTGGGAATGCCGGCGGGGGGATATGTTTTCTCGGATTCGAAATCGATGCCACTGGCCTTGAGCTTTTCGCCATCAACCAATTGCGGCCAATCCGGTTCGGAAGGCCAGCAGGGCAGACCGGCCACGTCGAACAAGGGCTCATAGGCGCCGCCCGAGACGGTGCGGGCCTGCTCGACAAGCTCGATGCCGGCAATGGCATCCTTCAGGGGTGACAGGGTCAGCCGGGTCACCGCATGGAAGAAGTGGAACGTCACCCCACGCTGTTTCAAAACCTGGTAGTAGGGCGCGAAGATCGTATCGCCCATGCCGGCCTGCATCTTGTAGAAAAGGGCGCCCTTGTAGGTGAATGCCAGCCGCAACAGTCCGCGCATGGCGGTGCCGGCGCCGACGCCACGGTCGGTGCAGATTCCGCCCGGATAACCGAACACATAATCATAGCAGCCGCGGAACACAGCCGAGTCCACCGCCTGTTGCGAGGCGCCGTGCTTTAGGAGCCAGGCCGAGCATTCCATGCCGTCGATCGAATCGAAGCCCCGGGTGAAGACACGATCGGCCACCATGCCCGCCGCGAAAGCCGTACCGAGGTCGAGCATGAAATAGATCCGCCGCTCGACATCGTTGTTGATCCATTCGTCTGGCCTGATCCCACCAAGCCATAGCCGGATACCGGCCAGCAATTCCAGAAGATCGGAGCGGTGCCGCGCCGTGTGCAGGCGCGCGTCTGACGGCATCGTCTTGGCGCGGGCGAGAAGGCCATGATATGGCGCTGCAAAGCCGCCGGCACTCCGGACCTGCTGTTTCGGCTGGACGCGATCAAGTATCTCTGCCTGGCTCGCCAGAAATTCGAGCATCATCTGAAAATAGTCGAAAGGTTGCGGCAGAAGCCCTCCCGTCCCGGGAACGCCGTCATTGCCGGGAAACTCGATCAGCCAAGGCCGCCATTCCTGCGCGATACCAGCCGGAGCCTCTTCGCTGAGGACGAATGTGTTCAGGGGCTTGAAGGCCTTGGCCATGGTCCCGAGCGGGTCATCCGGTGTGCGGAGGCCCGATTTGACGAGCCCCTCGTAGCAGGAGCGCATCAAGCGGAAAGCGTTGTCGTAAAAACCCGCCCAGATGTGCAGGCCATGTTCTTCGATGCGGTTGGCCTTCTGGCGGTTGCGGCCGCTGGCGCCCTTGCCACCCAGCCGCCAACCGAGCTGGTAGACGGTTATCTCATATTTTGTCTGCCAGTCGGGTTCCTCGGTCAAGGCATAGGCGGCCGTGATGGACCCAACGCCGCCGCCGATGATCGCGATCTTCCGTATCCCTTGTTGCGCCATGATATAGGACCCCGTGCCCGAATATTCCCAGATCGCCTGAACCCGGCCGCGCCGCGAAACCAAAGACTTCCTTATTTAGCTATAGTGAATTAAATATTGCTAGGCCAGATCGCTCTCGGGGAGCGAATCGTTGACGGTCGAAGACGCTGCGTCGCTTTTTTATGTTAGATCTTTGCGTCGGCGGGCTTACATCCCGTTCCCGCCTGCAGAGCAGCTTGTGAGATAATCGGATGAACAGCGACGAGAACCTTGAGGCGGCACTGGTTGATGATCCCGATCATCAAGCCTGGCTTTTGGAACAGGCGCACGGCCTGTTTGATTTCTTCCAGGTGAATGCTTTCAATCCGGCTGGCGGGTTTTACGATCTCAATGTCGCTGGGCGCCCCGCCAATGCGGACAATCCCGTGCGCGGCCTGCATGCCACGGCGCGCATGGTTCACTGCTTTGCTATCGGCACGCTGCTCGGCCGGCCGGGCGCTGACACTCTCGTCGATCACGGAATGGACTATCTCTGGAACCATCATCGCGACCGCCAACAGGGCGGATATTTCTGGGCGCTCGACGATAACGGCGTGGCCGATTCGATGAAGCAGGGCTATGGCCATGCGTTCGTGCTGCTGGCGGGGTCAAGTGCCAAGGTTGCCGGCCATCCCGATGCGGACCGGATGATTGCCGATGTCAGCGATGTGCTCGAAACCCGCTTCTGGGAAGAGCGCCACGGCGCGATTGCCGAGGAGTTTACGGCGGACTGGTCGCCGGTTCCGGGTTATCGCGGACAGAATTCAAACATGCATCTGACGGAAGCGCTGATGGCGGCATTCGAGGCAACGGGCGAGAGGATCTATCTCGAAAAGGCGGAGCGCATTGCCGATCTGATCATCCGCCGCCTTGCCGGCGATAACGGTTTTCGCGTGCCCGAACATTTCGATGAGAACTGGGTTCTCGACAAGAATTACAAAGGCCACGAGATGTTCCGGCCAGCGGGGACGACGCCCGGGCACTGGCTGGAATGGTCACGCCTGATCCTGCAGCTCTGGGTCCTTGGGGACAAGAAACACGGCTGGATGCCGGAGGCGGCGGAGGCGCTGTTCGCACAATCGATCCATCTGGGGTGGGACAGCGTTAAGGGCGGGTTCTTCTACACGCTCGACTGGAACGATCGGCCGGACAATCGCGCCAAGCTCTGGTGGCCGACCTGCGAGGGCGCCGGTGCGGCCGCTTTCCTTGGCGCTCTCCGGCCGAGTGGGTTTCACGAGAGCTGGTATCGCCGGATTTGGGAGACTGTCGCGACGCATTTTCTCGACACTGAACGCGGCGGCTGGCACGAAGAGCTGAGCGAGGACATGGTTCCTGCTTACAGCCTGTTCAAAGGTAAGGCCGATCTTTATCACGCGCTTCAGGCCTGCCTCATTCCGCTTTTCCCGGCCGAGGGAAGCCTGACCAAGGTTATCAAGGCAACGCAGGGATCAGCGGTCAGGCAGCCTGCCGGGCTTTGAAATAGAGCCGGGGCGAGGCGCCGAGCATGCGTTTGAACATGGTGGTGAAGGCCGGCACGCTCTCGTATCCTGCTTCGAGCGCGACCGTAGTGACCGTCTCGCCATCGGCAAGACGGGGCAGGCAGGCGAAGATGCAGGCCTGCTGGCGCCACATCGAAAAGCTGACGCCGGTCTCCTGTCGAAAAAGCCTGGTGAACGAGCGGCGGCTCATGTTCAGCCTGCGTGCCCAATCGTCGATCTTGATGCCGGCAACCGGCCTGTCGAGAAAATCGCGGCAAAGGCCTGCGAGCCTGTCGGTTTGCGGGAAGGGCAGGCCGAGCGGCCGTTCCGGCAGCTGACCGATCTCGTCGATCAGCAATTGCATGATCAGATCCGAGCGGCGCTGATCGCCGTCTTCCTGCCGGGGGCGGACGGCTTCGGCGAGCAGATGGTGGGCAAGATCCGTGATTTTCAGCACGACGGGATCGCATGCGTTTGCCCGGCCTTTCGGCGGAAAAATGTAGACCGAGCGCATGTTCACATCACTGAACATCTCGACGGAATGCTCAAGACCGCGCGGAATCAGCAGCGCATGGCCGGGCGGGATCATCCATCGGCCACGTTCGGTGGACACTAGAACGACACCGCCGAAGACGCAGAGAAACTGCGTGCGCCGGTGCCGGTGCGGCGGCACCACGTAGCCGTGCGGACTGTCCGAACTGTGGACCAGAACATCGGCATTCGACTGCTCCATCCAGGACAGATGGCGAAGGTGATCCTCGTTCAGGGTCGTGCGCAATTCGACAGACAGATTTCCCATTTGGCCCACTCGCGAAAGAAATGGACCTAAGCACAGAAGCAGGCCCCCGGCAATCGCGCTATTCAGATCAAAAAGACGACGGGGTGGCGACACTGAAGGATCAGGACATGACGACGGCATTTCCGGCGAGCCCGGCACATATTGAAAAGACCAGTTTTTCGATCATCCTCGCGGCAAGTTTCTGCCACCTCCTGAACGACATCATGCAATCGCTGCTGACGTCGATCTATCCCCTGCTCAAGGACAATTACCAGCTCGATTTCGTGCAGATCGGCCTGTTGACGGCTGCCTTTCAGGTGACGGCGTCGCTGCTGCAGCCGGTCATCGGTCTCGTTACGGATCGCTGGCATATTCCCTTCTCACTGCCGGCTGGCATGGCGAGCACGTTTTTCGGGCTGATGTTCCTGGCCTTCGCGCACTCCTTTCCGATGCTCGTGCTCGGCGCCTGCCTGATCGGTTTCGGCTCGGCGGTCTTCCATCCCGAATCCTCACGCATCGCCCGCCATGCATCCGGCGGACGGCACGGCATGGCACAGTCCTTCTTCCAGGTCGGCGGCAATACGGGCCATGCGGTCGGGCCGCTGCTGGCCGCCTTCATCGTGCTGCCGTTCGGCCAGCAGAGCCTGGCCTGGTTCGGCGTCATCGCCATTGTCGGCATGATGGTGCTCACCTGGATCAGCCGCTGGTATGAAGGCCAGCGCCGCCTGCATGCGGGCCGGGCACCGGTCAGCCGCGAGCTGCCGTTGCCGCGCGGCCGCGTCGCCTGGGCGCTTGGGGTGCTCGTGCTGCTGACGGCCACAAAGAATGTCTACCTCGCCAGCATTTCCAGCTACTTCACCTTCTACACGATCGGCCGGTTTGGACTTTCCGTGCAGGAGGCACAGATGATGCTGTTCCTGTTCCTGGGGGCCTCTGCGGTCGGCGTCTTTCTCGGCGGACCCATCGGCGACCGGTACGGCACGCGTTTTGTCATCTGGTTCTCGATCCTCGGCGTCATTCCGTTCGCTCTGATGCTGCCCTATGCCGACCTGTTCTGGACAGGCGTGCTGACGGTCATGATCGGCTTCATCTTCTCGTCGGCGTTTTCGGCCATCGTCGTTTTTGCGCAGGAGCTGGTACCGGGCCGGGTCGGTCTCATCGCCGGTGTCTTCTTCGGCTTCGCGTTCGGCGCGGGCGGTCTGGGGGCGGCGGTTCTCGGTGTCGTCGCCGACCGGCAGGGCATCGATTTCGTCTATACGATCTGCTCATACCTGCCGCTGCTCGGTATCCTGACGGTGCTGCTGCCGCAGCTTCCGGGCCGCCGCTAACGGCCGGGTTCGAGGCCGGCGTTCCCGCAAGGAACTGTTTTCCCCCTGGCACGTTGATTGGCGTCAATCCAGGGGGAAGCCGCTTATGGCGGGTGCAACGCAGAGCCACGCAGATGCGCGCCGTGAAGAGGCCGGCCGGTTTCTGACTGGTGTCGGCCGCGGCATTGCCGGCGCGCTTCTTTTCGCCCTTCCGATGTTTATGACCATGGAGATGTGGGCGCTCGGCTTCTACATGGGACGTGCTCAGCTTTTCCTCCTGCTCGTCCTCAACATTCCCCTCCTCATCCTGCTCGCGCACCGCATCGGCTTCGAGGAGACGTTTTCCTGGCGGGAAGCGTGCCGCGATGCAGCGATCGCCTATGGTATGGGCATCGTTGCCAGTGCCCTTATCCTCTGCGCCGTCGGCATCTTGAAAGCCGGCATGCCCGCCAGCGAGATCATCGGCAAGATCGCGGTGCAGTCGGTTCCGGCCAGCATCGGCGCAATGCTGGGGCGCAGCCAGTTGGGTGGCACGAACGATGGTGGCGACAACGAAGATGATGAGGACGATAGCAAGCAGAGCGAGATCGAAACCGGCTATTCCGGCGAACTTTTCATGATGGCTGTGGGGGCGCTGTTCCTCAGTCTCAATGTGGCGCCGACAGAAGAGATGATCCTGCTGTCCTATAAGATGACGCCGTGGCATGCGCTGGCTGTCATCGTCTTTTCGATCTGCGTCATGCACGGTTTCGTCTATGCGGTGTCGTTCAAGGGCAGCCACGAGATATTGCCGGAGACACCCTGGTGGCATGCGTTCGTCCGGTTCACGCTGCCCGGCTACATCATCGCGGTGCTGATCAGCCTTTACGCACTGTGGACCTTTGAGCAGCTCGGTGATTCGTCGCCAACCCAAATCCTCATGTCCGTCATCGTTCTCAGCTTTCCAGGCGCCATAGGCGCTGCGGCAGCGCGTCTCATTCTATAGGTCCGCCATGACAAAGACCGCCAACAAAACCCATACCGAAGCAGCCGATCCGCATTGGATCGAGTGGTTGACGGGCATCCTGTCGGCACTTCTGGTGGTTGGGATGATCACATGGGTCGGCAAGGAGGCCCTGACCCAGACCGGGGAGCCACCTGAACTTGCCACGTCCATCATCCGTACCGAGCCCATTCCGGGCGGCTATCGGGTCATGTTCGAGATCGTCAATTCGGCAGAGACGACGGCTGCCGCCGTGGCCGTTCGCGGCCAGATTCTGGAAAACGGTGAAGTGAAAGAGGAAAGCGACGTGACATTCGACTATGTTCCGGCCGAATCGGAGGCGACGGGTGCGATGTTCTTCCGGACCAACCCTGCAGGCAAAGAGCTGCGTGTAATGCCCGTGGGGTATACGGATCCTTGACCCATTCCCCCAGGCAAGCGATCACCGCCAAGCGCACATTGCGCGATTCCCAGCCCCTTTGGGCAACGACGCCCCATATTTCGGTCGTTTCGAAAAAGCATGTTCCTCTGGCGGACTATGATGTCGTCATCGTCGGGGCGGGGATCAGCGGCGCCCTGATGGCCAATGCCCTCACCGATGGCACGCGATCCGTGTTGATCATCGACCGGCGCTTGCCAGTGACCGGCAGCAGCATGGCCAGCACGGCGATGATCCAGCACGAGATCGATATTCCATTGCGCGAGTTGATTGGAATGATCGGCGAAAAGCCTGCCGGGCGTATCTGGCGGCGGTCGGCCAAGGCCGTTGAGGAACTGATAGAGCTTGCCGGTGATCTCGGCATTGCCTGCAGCATGAAACGCAAGAAAACCCTATATCTCGCCGGCGATACCTATGGTGCCCGGGCGCTGGAAATGGAGGCTGCTGTTCGCAGGGCCGAGCGGCTCGACGCGGTCTATCTCAGTGGGCAGACGGTGCGCAGCGATTTTGGACTCGACCGCACGGGGGCGATCCTCAGCGATCTTTCGGCCTCGGCCAACCCGGCGCAATTGACCGCCGGCATTCTGCGGCATGTTCGAAAGCGTGGTGCAGAGATCGTCTCCGGTGTCGAAATTACCGATGTGCGCAGCGATGGCGACATGGTGCATCTGGCCACGGCCGGCGGCAAAATCATCGGATGCAGGCACGTGGTCTTCTGCACCGGCTACGAGTTTCTGGATGGTGTGGCCGAACGCCACCACGCCATCATCTCGACATGGGCGATCGCCAGCGAGCCCAATCTGAAGCTGCCGGACTGGCTGGCCCACCATCTCGTGTGGGAGGGATCCGATCCCTATCTCTACTTCCGTACCACAAAAGACGGCCGTCTGATTGCTGGTGGAGAGGACGAAAGCGATCCGGAAGCCCACCGGTCGCCTGAAAAGCTGACCCGGAAAGGTGCCCTGATTGCCGAGAAGGTTGGCGATCTCCTCGGATGCAAGATCGGGAAACCGGCATTCTCCTGGGCAGCGGCCTTTGGTACAACCGCGTCGGGCACACCGATCATCGGCGAAGTGCCGGGCATGAAACATGTCCATGCGGTCATGGGGTTCGGGGGAAATGGCATTACATTCAGCAAGATAGCTGCCGACATCGTATCGTCGGCGATCGCCGGAAAGCCGGATGCCGATGCAGCCTTGTTCGGCTTTCCGAAGGATTCCGGTTTTTCCGGAGTGCCCATAAGGGGCCTTCAGGCGGCGACATGAGCTATGCATATTTGTTATTGCTGCAATGCAATAATCAGCCTGTTTTTTGGGCGTGGCTGGTGTATCTTCTATTTAACAGATCGGTGCACTCCTCCTCCCAGCACCCTCTGTTATCGCTGGCAATATCCTCCTCCCATTGCCAGCACAGCTATAAGAGCCTGACGCACCTCCTCCCGCGTCAGGCTCTTTTCATTTTCAGGCCTCTGTAATGTGTCCGATCGCCAGCATTTGATGCGGACGAGCGCTTGACCTATGCGCGCGGAGGAGCCGTTGAACCGCGGCGCACCAGCGGCCCATCCACCTTGATGGTCATCGGTCTGGGGTTCTTGCCGTGGATTGCCATGTCGATTAGCATTTCGGCGGCCCGCTGGCCCATCTCATAATTCGGCAACACCAGCGTCGAGAGTGGCGGGTGCGTGTATCGGGCAAGTTCCTGGTCGTCGTAACCCATAACGGAGAGATCGCCCGGGACCTGCAGGCCTTTTTCGGCTGCGGCTTCCATGACACCAATGGCCATCAGGTCGTTGCCGCAGAAGATGGCCGTCGGCGGGTTGGGCATCGACAGAAGGTCAAGGCCAGCCTCGTAGCCGCGCAGGGGCAGCCAGTCGCCGTCGCGCACCAGCGTTTCGTCAAAGGCGATGTCGGCTGTGGCGAGCGCCTGCTTGTAGCCTTTGAGGCGATCGACCGCTGCATCCATCCAGGGTTCCCCATTGATGAAGCCGATGCGCTTGTGGCCGAGCGCGGTCAGATGCGCCGTAGCGGAAAACCCGCCCGCCACTTCGCCGGGGATGATCGCCATGTGCTGGCGCGGCTCAGCGTAGCAGTTGAGCAGGACCGTCGGGATTCCCTTCAGTTGCGGCGGGATCGACACTTTGCGGGTGAAGATCGTCGCATAGATGACGCCCATGATCGACTTGTCGCGCAGAACCGTGCGCAGAACCGCATCCTGCAGTTCCCGATTGGAGCGGGTCACATGGGCCGAGACCATCAATCCCTGCTCGAAGGCATGGTCACGAATGCCGTCGAGGCTGACCACGGGGTGGGGGCTGGTCGAGATTTCATCGATGATGAAGGCAATCGTATCCTTCTCGATATCGGGTGTCTCGACCGTGTCGTTGCGCACACTTGGTAATTTGTATCCAACTTTATGAGCAGCCTCGCGCACCCGCATCTGGGTCTCTGCCGAGATACGGGCTCCGGACATCTCGTTGAGCACGAGCGAGACACTGGACTGCGAAACACCCGCGATGCGGGCAACGTCTGTCATTGTCGGGCGCCCGCTGTCGGTCTGCCGGTCGTTTTCGGTGCTCCGCCCGTTGCCTTTCGCCATTCCGTTCCCCACCCCTGCCGTTCTCATTTTATTGCGCTGCACGATAAAAATGTTGCGCCTGCTCATAAAATTTGCACTTGACTGCTCATATTATTAGCGCAAGATTTGGATATGTGAAGCGCAAAATGCTCACTGGCCGGTAGAAGTACCGGTAACCTCGGGAGGAGAGAATACCGATGTCTATTATTTCACGCCGCAGCTTCATCCTTGCAGCAACCGCCGTCGGCGCTGTTGCACTTGCCGGCACGATGGCATTTGCCGAACTGCCCAAGCTGGCTCAGAAGGACACCTACAAGGTGGGCTTCGCACAGACCGAATCGAACAACCCCTGGCGCATTGCCCAAACCGAAAGCATGAAGGCTGAAGCCGAAAAGCTCGGCTACCAGTTCGTCTACACGGACGCTGCCGGTTCTGCCGCAAAGCAGGTGGCCGACGTCAACTCTATGATCGCTCAGGGCGTCGACATCATTTTCCTTGCTCCGCGCGAAGAAAAGCCGCTGATCCCGGCCGTCATGGCTGCCAAGAAGGCCGGCATTCCGGTTATTCTGCTCGACCGTAACGTTGACCAGTCGCTGGCCAAGGCCGGAGAAGACTACGTGACCTTTATCGGTTCGGACTTCATCGAAGAAGGCAAGCGTGTTGCCGAATGGCTGGCCAAGAATGCCAACGGCAAATCGAAGATCATCGAGCTTGAAGGCACGACCGGTTCGTCGCCTGCCAACGACCGCAAGAAGGGCTTCGACGAAGCCATCACGGCGGCTGGCGGCTTCACGATCGTTGCTTCGCAGACCGGCGACTTTGCCCGCGACAAGGGCCGTCAGGTTGCTGAAGCCCTGCTGCAGGCGCATCCGGATGCCGACGTGATTTACGCGCACAATGACGAAATGGCGATAGGCGCCATCGCAGCCATCGAAGCTGCCGGCAAGGTTCCCGGCAAGGACATCCTCGTGCTGTCGATCGACGGTGGCAAGGAAGCCGTGCAGGCTGTTGTCGATGGCAAGATCAATGCCGTTGTCGAATGCAACCCGCGCTTCGGACCGAAGGCTTATGAGACACTGGCGCGTTATGCCAAGGGCGATGCGATCGAGCCCTGGGTCATCAACACGGACAAGTTCTACGATCCGTCGAATGCGGCTGCTGAACTGGCAAACGCCTACTGATCTCTCCCAAGAGTGATCCCGGCCGGGTTGGTTCGCCAGTCCGGCCGGCTTTTGCTGTTCAGATAGAAGGAATGGATGCGCCATGCTGTTGTCGATGCAGGGAATTTCCAAAGCATTTTCGGGCGTCGCCGCACTGCGCGCCGCTTCGCTTGAGATCGGCGAGGGTGAGGTTATGGCACTGGTCGGCCAGAATGGCGCCGGCAAATCCACCCTGATCAAGATACTGACGGGAGCCTATCAGCGCGATGCGGGGACTGTGACCTTCGAGGGCAGGGACGTTTCCTTCGCCACGCCGGCCGAAAGCCAGGCCAGCGGCATCGCGACGATCTACCAGGAAATCAATCTGGCACCGCAGCGTTCGGTGGCCGAGAACATCTATCTATCGCGAGAGCTGAAAAAATTCGGCTTTCTCGACCGGCGCGTCATGCGCGAGGGCGCCGAAGCCGTTCTGAAAACTTTCAATCTCGATATCGATGTCGATCTGCCGGTGGCGCGCTTCAATGCGGCGACGCGGCAGATGATCGCCATTGCCCGCGCCGTGACGCAAAAAGCGCGGCTGGTCATCATGGACGAGCCGACATCCTCGCTCGACGAGCGTGAAGTGGCGATCCTGTTCCAGACCATCCGCACGCTGCAGAAAAACGGCGTCGCCGTGCTGTTCATCGGCCACCGGCTCGATGAACTCTACGAAATCTGCGACCGCGTCACCATCATGCGCGACGGCCAGACGGTGGCCAAAAGTGCCATGAGCGCGATGCCGAAGATGGAGTTGGTGCGCAACATGCTCGGAAAGGAACTGGCTGCCTTCGAGGCCATCGCGCGCGAGGGCGGGCTCGATACGTCGAAGCCGGTGCGGCTGTCAGTCGAAAATGCCGGTTCTGGCGTCCGTGTCCGTGATGTCAGCCTGACGGTACGCGAGGGCGAGATTTACGGGCTGGCGGGGCTGCTCGGCTCCGGCCGCACGGAAACGGCGCGGATCATCTTCGGCGTCGACAAGCTCGAAACCGGCAGCATTCGGGTGAACGGCGTGGCGCGCACCTATTCCGAACCGGCAGCGGCGATTGCCGACGGGATCGGGCTGGTCTCGGAGGACCGCAAGATCGATGGCATCATTCCCGACATGAGCATCCGCGAGAATATGACGCTGGCGCTGCTGCCGAAGCTGAAGAAGGCCGGCATCGTCGATCGCGCCCGTCAGCAGGAGATCGTACTGCGCTATATCAAGGCGCTCGGCATCAAATGTGCCTCGCCGGATCAGCCGATCAAGGAGCTTTCCGGTGGCAACCAGCAGAAGGTTCTGCTGGCGCGCTGGTTGTGCACCGATCCGCGCATCCTGATCATCGATGAGCCGACGCGGGGTATAGATATCGGCGCCAAGGCGGAAATTCTGCGGCTGCTGCGCGGGTTGGCGGACGAGGGCCTGAGCGTCCTGATGATCTCCTCCGAACTGGAAGAATTGCTGGCGGCGGCCGACTGTGTCACCGTTTTGAGCGACGGCCGGTCCGTGGCGGTTCTGCCGAAGGCCGAATTGAGCGAGACGGCCCTGCTTTCGGCCATGGCGCATCAGGTGAATTGAGATGACGATGACACAGACGTCCACCCCTCCGCCATCGACCGCAGTGCGCAGGCTCAATGCCGCGCAGCTGCTCAGCCGCTACGGAACCTTCGCCGCCTTTCTGGTGCTGATCCTCTTCAATCTCGTGGTGACGCCGAACTTTCTGTCCTGGCAGACCCTGAATGTGAACCTCACCCAGGTGGCGACCATCGTCATCGTCGCCACCGGCATGACGCTGGTGATCGCCACAGGCGGCATCGATCTGTCCGTCGGTTCGCTGATGGCGATTTCCGGGGCGATCGCGCCGATGATTTTCATGGGCAAGGTGTTTCCCGTCGACAATATGGCGCTGGCTGTCGGCCTGTCCTTCGTCGTGCCGGTCTTGGTCGTCATGGTGTTTGGCTGGTTCAACGGATTTCTCGTCACGCATTTTTCGATCCAGCCGATCATTGCCACACTCGTGCTGTTCATTGCCGGGCGCGGCATTGCCCAGGTCGCCACCAACGGCAATCTGCAGGTGTTCAAGAACGGCGCCTTTCAGTTCATCGCCATGGGCCGCATCTTCGGCATTCCGGCCCAGGTGGTGCTGATGATCGTCATCGCCATTCTTGCCCATTGCCTGATCCGCTACACCGTTCTCGGCCGGCAGATCATTGCGGTCGGCGGCAACGAGAAGGCGGCGCGGCTGACCGGTATTCCGGTCCGGCGCGTGAAGACTTTCGTCTACATCATCAGCGGTGCACTGGCGGCCATTGCCGGTCTTGTGGTGGTGGCGCGCAACTCTGCCAGCGACGCCAATCTCGTCGGTCTCGGCATGGAGCTCGACGCCATCGCCGCCGTCGCCGTCGGCGGGTCGCTTCTGACCGGCGGCCGGGCCAATATTCTCGGCACCGTTCTCGGCGCCTTCGTCATCCAGCTGGTGCGCTATACGCTGCTGGCCAATGGCGTGCCCGATGCCGCTGCGCTGATCGTCAAGGCCGGCCTCATCATCATCGCCGTCTTCATCCAGCAACGTGCCGACAAGGTTTAAGGGAAATGACCACCATGCTGAAAACCGTCCGCCGCACCTTCGCTTCGAAATCATCCGGTGATTTTGCCCGCATGGGCGTGCTTCTGGCGCTGGCCGGCCTCATTCTCTTCGGTGCCTTGCGCTATGACAATTTCCTGTCACCGTTCAACATCCTGAGCTTCCTGCGCTACAATTCGATGTTTGCGCTGATCGCGCTGGGCATGGCCTTCGTGATCATGACCGGCGGCATCGATCTTTCGGTCGGCGGGGTCGCCGCCATGTCGAGCGTCGTTGCGGCCATGCTGTCGCCCTATCACTGGGCGGCCGGTCTTGCCGGTGGTGTCGGCGCCGGCCTGCTGGTCGGGCTGCTCAACGGCCTCGTCATCACGAAAATGCGCATCCAGCCCTTCATCGCAACTCTGGCCGCCATGCTGGCGGCCTATGGCACGGGGCTGCTGCTTGCCAACAACCAGTCGGTCTCGGTGTCTTACGATACGGGCTTCACCTCCATCGGGCAGGATGATTTTCTGGGCTTTCCCATACCGGCCTGGATCGCGATCGCCGCCTATGTCGTCGGCTGGATCTATCTGGAGCGGCGTCCGTCCGGGCGTCATATCCTGGCGATCGGCGACGGCGAGGCGACAGCGAACCTGATGGGGCTAAAGGTCGAGCGGACGCTGCTTCTGGTCTATGTGGTGTCTGGCGTTCTGGCCGGGCTTGCCGGGGTCATCCTCGCCTCGCAGTTCGGCGCGGGTCAGCCGACAGAGGGTGTGGGCTGGGAACTGTTCGCCATTGCTTCGGTGGTGATGGGCGGAACGCTTTTGACCGGCGGCTCGGGCTCGGTCGGCGCGACGCTGGCGGGCGCCCTGCTTCTCGGCCTGGTGTTCAACATTCTCAACTTTGAAAACGGCCTCGGCTGGATCTCGCTGTCGGCCTATTGGCAGTCGGTCATCCGCGGCGGCTTTCTGCTGGTGGTCGTCGTGCTGCAGGCGCGCCTGATGGCGAAACAGCCGGAGTAGCCGGCTGTTTCCTCAGGAGGCCTTGCTGGCATAGAGCGCGCGCGAGCGCTCAAGATGTTTCAACAGAGCCGCCTCGGTGGCATCAGGGTCGTTTGTCGCCAGGCAGGTGATGATTTCCTCATGCTCGGCCAGCGTCAGTTTTTCCTTGCCGGTCCAGATCAGCATTTCGGTGTGATATTCCTTCAGCCAGGCGAGCATGGCCTCGCTTATGGCAATGAAGATCGGGTTGCGCGAGATGGCGGCGATGCGGGTGTGAAACTCCATGTCGGCCGAAATGAAGGCTTCGGCCTGACCCAGCGACTGGCGCTGGCGCTCGAGGATATCTCTGAGATCGGCGATATCGGTGCTTTTGGCTTTCTGTGCCGCCTCACGCGCCATGCCGCGCTCGAAGAAGATACGGGCGCTCTTCAGGTGTTCAAGCGAATCGGACGATTGCGACAGCATGATCTTAGCGGTGATGTCGACCTGGCGGAAGATCGACTGGGCGGTAAGCTCCAGCACCTTTGCCCGCTCGCCATGGGAAATGGCCACCAGTCCCATGCTGGCCAGAGACTGCATGGCCTCCCGTATGGCAGGCCGTCCGACGCCGAAACGTTCCATCAGCACCCGCTCGGACGGCATCTCGTCGCCAGGCCCGAGTTCGCCTGAGGTGATCAGGCTCTTCAGGCGTGAAAAAACCTCGTCGGAAAGTTTACGGCGCACGATCTGTTCTGTTTGCGGTGCCATGTGTGCTCGCTGACGAATGAAGGTGTGCAATATGTACTCTTAATAAAGACAAGGGGAAGATGGCACGCCAGGCGCAGCGCATCCATCCACATTCATCTGCGATAGAGCAGGTTTCTGTTGCATCGATTGATATACTCATTATACCAGTTGCCCGGTCCATACACCCGGATCATACCTCATTGCAACAACAGGATCGGCCTTCATGTCTGTGATCACCGTTACGTACCGTATCGAGACCACCGGTAGCGTCGAGGCAATGGCGGCGAAAATCGCCAGCGATCAGTCGACCGGCACTTTCGTGGCGCTGCCTGGTGAAACCGAGGAATTGAAGGCGCGTGTGGCGGCAAGGGTCACCGGTATTCGCCCGCTGGAAGATGCGGCTTACCCGTCCTGGCCAGAAGCGACGGAGGGTCATGGACCGATCCGCCGGGCCGATGTCGATATCGCCTTTCCGATGGATGCTGTCGGCACCGACCTCTCGGCGCTGATGACCATCGCGGTCGGCGGTGTCTTCTCGATCCGGGGCATGACCGGCATTCGCGTCGTCGATCTGCATCTGCCGGAAGAGTTTCGCGGTGCCTATCCCGGCCCGCAGTTCGGCCTTGCCGGAAGCCGCCGTCTGACCGGTGTCGAAGGCCGGCCGATCATCGGCACGATCGTCAAACCGGCGCTGGGGCTGCGCCCGGCCGAAACGGCGGACATGGTCGCGGAATTGGTGCTCTCCGGTGTCGATTTCATCAAGGACGACGAGAAGCTGATGAGCCCAGCCTATTCGCCGCTGAAGGAGCGCGTTGCGGCGATCATGCCGCTGATCCTCGATCACGAGCAGAAGACCGGCAAGAAGGTGATGTATGCCTTCGGCATTTCCCACACCGATCCCGATGAAATGATGCGCAACCATGACATGGTTCTCGAAGCCGGCGGCAATTGCGCCGTGGTGAACATCAACTCGATCGGTATGGGCGGCATGGCGTTCCTGCGAAAACGTTCCGGCCTGGTGCTGCATGCGCATCGCAACGGCTGGGATGTCCTGACCCGCCACCCCGGCATCGGCTTCGATTTCAAGGTCTGGCAACAGTTCTGGCGCCTGCTCGGCGTCGACCAGTTTCAGATCAATGGCATCGGCGTGAAATATTGGGAGCCGGACGAAAGTTTCGTCGAATCTTTCAAGGCCGTCACCACGCCGCTGTTCGATCCATCCGATTGCGCGCTTCCGGTGGCCGGCTCCGGTCAGTGGGGCGGGCAGGCGCCGGAAACCTACCGGCGCACCGGCCGGACCACGGACCTGATGTATCTCTGCGGCGGCGGCATCGTCAGCCATCCGGGCGGCCCTGCCGCCGGTGTGCGGGCCGTGTCGCAGGCCTGGGAGGCTACGGTGGCGGATATTCCGCTGGAAACCTATGCCAAGGATCATCCCGAACTGGCAGCGTCGCTGACAAAATTCGGCGATGGCAAGAATGCGTGAGGCGGACATGACCGACAGCAACTCTCTTCTCCTCAGCTATTACGGCGACGACCTCACCGGATCGACCGATGTCATGGAGGCGCTGGCTTCAAATGGCGTGCCGACGGTGCTGTTCATGGACCAGCCGGACGAGGCGCTCTTGCAACGGTTCGGCCATTGCGGGGCAATCGGTCTGGCGGGCACCAGCCGCAGCGAAACGCCTGCCTGGATGGACGAGAACCTGACGCCGGCGTTCACATGGTTGAAATCGCTGAATGCCGCGATCTGCCATTACAAGGTCTGCTCGACCTTCGATTCCAGCCCCGGTATCGGCAATATCGGCAAAGCGGTGGAGATCGGCAAGGCGCTGTTTGATCAGGCGCTGGTGCCGCTTCTGGTCGGGGCGCCGCAGCTGAAGCGCTACACGGCCTTCGGCCAACTCTTTGCCGCCTATCAGGGTGAGGTCTATCGCATCGACAGGCATCCGGTCATGAGCCGTCATCCGGTCACGCCGATGGCGGAGGCCGATCTGCGGCTGCATCTGGCCGGGCAGACGGCATTGACGGCGGCGCTTGCCGATCTTGCTATATTGGCAGCCCCAGACTCCGACGCGCGCGTTGATGCGCTCTGCCGCGATCGTGACGGCATGGTGCTCTTTGATGTGGACAGTCCGGAATCACAGGCACGGGCGGGGGCGCAGCTCTGGCGCATCCGGCAGAAGAACGGCTGGTTCGTGGCCGGTTCCTCCGGTGTCGAATATGCGCTTCTGTCGGCCTGGCGTGAGGCGGGACTGATCGGCGAACCAGCGGAATTTGTGCTGCCGGGCAAGGCGGAGCGGCTGGCTGTGGTCTCCGGCAGTGTCTCTCCGACGACCGAGCGGCAAATTTGCCATGCGCTGGACAACGGTTTCGATGGTATCGGGCTCGATCCGCTGGTGCTTCTCGGCGAAGGTGGCGAACAGGCCGTGGAAAAAGCCGTCGAAGCCGGGCTTGCGATCCTGAAGAATGGCCGCAGCGTCATTCTGCACACGGCGCTTGGCCCATCGGCTGACAGGGGCGGCGAGATCGACCGCATCGCCGGCAGCCGTCACCGGCTCGGCCGCATGCTGGGCGCCATTCTGCGCCGCTTGGTCGAGGCGGAAGGGCTTTCGCGGGCTGTGATCGCTGGGGGTGATACATCCAGCCACGCGCTGAAAGAAATGCATGTCCAGGCGCTGACGACGCTTCTGCCGTTGCCGCAAACGCCGGGATCGCCGTTGTGCACGGCGCACGGACTTCACAAGCAAACCAACGGCTTGCAGATCGCGCTCAAGGGCGGACAGGTGGGCGCGGATGGGTATTTTGCGCAAATCCGCGATGGGTTGCGCGCCTACGACGGCAGAAGTTAACAAATAACCTGACGTACTGATTGACTCATCATACCAGTTATATATAAGTCTCGCTAAAATGAAAATCGGGTGAGGAAACATGACTTCGATCGCACTCTTCGGCGCCGGCGGCAAAATGGGTTACCGGCTTGCCAAAAATCTCAAAGGTTCGCGTTTCGACGTGCGCCATATCGAGGTTGGTGAAGCGGGCCGTGCGCGGCTGAAGACCGATCTCGATGTCTCCTGCGTCTCTGCCGATGACGGTCTTGATGGTGCCGAAGTCGTTGTTCTCGCCGTGCCGGATACGGCGATCGGCAAGGTTGCCTCCGGCATCGTCGACAAGCTGGCGCCCGGCACGATCGTCATCGTTCTCGATGCGGCGGCGCCTGCGGCAGGCCACCTGCCCAAGCGTGACGACATCACCTATTTCGTCACCCATCCCTGCCATCCGCCAATCTTCAACGACGAGACCGATCCGGTCGCCAAGCGCGACTTCTTCGGTGGCGTCGCTGCCAAGCAGCACATCGTCTCGGCCCTGATGCAGGGACCGGAAGAGGCCTATGCGCTGGGCGAGGAAGTGGCCAAGACCATCTGGGCGCCGGTCATGCGCTCGCACCGCGTCACCGTCGAGCAAATCGCTCTCCTGGAGCCGGGCCTGTCGGAAACCGTCTGCGCCTCGCTGCTGGTTGTCATGCGCCAGGCGATGGACGAATGCGTCGCCCGCGGCGTGCCGAAGGAAGCCGCCCGCGACTTCCTGCTCGGCCACATGAACGTGCTCGGTGCCGTGATCTTCGACGAGACGCCCGGCGTCTTCTCCGACGCCTGCAACAAGGCGATCGAGTTCGGCATCCCCGTCCTGATGAAGGACGACTGGAAGAAAGTTTTCGAACCCGAGGAAATCGCCGAAAGCATTCGGCGCATCACCTGATCCATCCGGGGCGGCACGCCCCGTTCAACACCCGGCGCCGACGGGAACGGCGCCGTTTCATCAACCTGGGAGGAACCACATGAAACTGACACGCAGACTGACACTCGCTGCCTTCGCCGGCGCCTTGGCGCTGACGACCGCAATGCCGGTTTACGCCGCCGATCTCATCGCCATCATCACGCCGAGCCACGACAATCCGTTCTTCAAGGCGGAAGCTGTCGGTGCCGAAGCAAAGGCCAAGGAACTCGGCTACGAGACCCTCGTTCTTGTGCATGACGACGACGCCAACAAGCAGAGCCAGCTGATCGATACGGCCATCGGCCGTGGCGCCAAGGCCATCATTCTCGACAATGCCGGCTCGGAAGCCTCGATCGCCGCCGTCCAGAAGGCCAAGGATGCGGGCGTTCCGTCCTTCCTGATCGACCGCGAAATCAACGCCACGGGCGTTGCCGTCTCGCAGATCGTTTCCAACAATTATCAGGGCGCTCAGCTCGGTGCCGAAGAGTTCGTCAAGCTGATGGGCGAAAAGGGCAACTATGTCGAGCTTCTCGGCCGCGAAGCCGATCTCAACGCCGGTATCCGCTCGAAGGGCTACCACGATGTGATCGACGAATATCCGGAACTGAAGATGGTCGCCCAGCAGTCGGCCAACTGGAGCCAGACGGAAGGTTATTCCAAGATGGAAACCATCCTGCAGGCAAACCCTGACATCAAGGGCGTCATCTCCGGCAACGACACGATGGCCATGGGTGCGATTGCCGCTCTCCAGGCTGCCGGCCGCAAGGACGTGATCGTCGTCGGCTTCGACGGTTCGAACGACGTGCGCGACTCGATCACGTCTGGTGGCATCAAGGCGACCGTTCTGCAGCCGGCCTATGCCCAGGCCCAGATGGCAGTCGAGCAGGCTGACACCTTCATCAAGACCGGCAAGGGTCCTGCTGAAGAAAAGCAGCTGATGGATTGCGTTCTCATCAACGCTGACAATGCTGCCACGCTCGAGACGTTCGCGCTCAAGAATTGATCCATGCAGTGAAAGGCGCGCAGGGGGATGACGTCCCCCTGCGCGCCTGTTTTTCCATAGGACGGAGCAGGTTTCACATGCCGAAGATCAGGGCCGCTGCAGCAATTGGCCTCCTGTGCGCTTTGTCGCTGGCGGGTTGCAAGATCATCAAGACGCCTTCGGCCGAAGAAGCTGCCGAAGCGGCGACGGGCGGCTTCAATCCGGACCGCATGGTTGCCGAAATCTGGGAGACCAAGGTCGTTCCGTTCCTGGAAACACGCGCCGGTCCTTTCCCGGATGTGCTTGCCCTTTCGGCCCGCGACGTCGAGGCGGCGGGCGCCAAGTTCGGCCACAAGGAAAAACAGGGCAGCGCGCCCTGGACCTTTGCCGCCAAGCTCGACGGCGTGATCGTCACTGCCGAAACCAAATCCCGTTCGGCCTATATCGATGTCGACGTCAATGCCGACGGCACTGCCGACGCGCGCATCCAGATCGGCCCGGCCATCAAGGGCACCGCGATCCGCGACAGTCTCGACTTCGTCAATTTCAATGAGTTCAAGAACCAGATCGAATGGGCGCAATTCGGCAAGTCGTTCAACACGCATGTCAACGGCCTGATCCTCGACAAGATTTCCCGTGACGGTCTCGCCGGCAAGAAAGTCCAGGCGCTCGGCGCTTTCCCGCTGCCGTCCAAGGGCCAGCTGCCGCTGTTCGTCCCGGCCCAGATCACGGTTGGCGGCTGACATGGCGGATCCTGTAGCCGGCGATTGCATCCTGCGCCTTGAGGACGTGACCAAGGTCTATTCCGGCATCGTCGCCGTCAAGAAGGCCGATCTCGAATTGCGGCGCGGCGCGGTCAACGTGCTGGTCGGCGAAAACGGCGCCGGGAAATCGACGCTGATGCGGATCATTGCCGGTGTCGAGCGGCCGACTCTCGGCAGGATCATCCTCGACGGCAAGGAAGTCGAGTTCGGATCGCCGGCCGATGCGCAGGCGCATGGCATCGGCATGATCTTTCAGGAGCTCAACCTGTTCGGCAATCTCTCGGTTGCCGAAAACATCTTTGCGACGCGCGAGATCCTGCGCGGCGTTCGCGGCATCGACCACAAGGCGCAGGTCGAGAAGGCCAATGTCTTCCTCGACCGGCTGGATGCCGGCATCAGCGCCGAGGCGCTGGTCGAGGACCTGCCGATCGGCCAGCAACAGCTTGTCGAAATCGCCAAGGCGATCTCGCTCGATGCCCGCATTCTCATCATGGACGAGCCGACCTCGGCGCTCTCGGCGGCGGAAGTCGATATCCTCTTCAAGGTCATCGCCGAGCTGAAGGCGCAGGGCGTGGCGATCGTCTATATCTCGCACCGGCTGGAAGAGCTGATGCGCATCGGCGACTACATCACCGTGTTGCGCGACGGGCAGATTACCGGCCATGCCAAGGTCAAGGACATCGACACCAAGTGGATTGTCCGCTCGATGATCGGCTCCGATGCCAAGGATTTCGCCAAGTCGGTGTCGCACGAATTGGGTGGCGAAGCCTTCCGGGCCGAGGATGTCAGCCTCACCCGCACCCACGGCGGCTTTGCCGTCGATCATGTGTCGCTCTCGGTGCGATCGGGTGAAATTCTCGGCATCTACGGGTTGATGGGAGCCGGGCGCAGCGAGTTCTTCGAATGCGTCATGGGCCGCCATGATCATTCGACCGGCACGATCTTCATCGACGGCCAAGAGGTGCGCGAGCGCGATACGACGCGGCGCATCCGGCGCGGCCTGGCGCTGATCCCCGAGGATCGCCAGCGCGAGGGGCTTGTGCAGGTCCTGTCGATTGCCAGCAACCTGACTCTCGCCAGCCTCGACCGGTTCGTCAAGAACCTCTTCCACATCAGCGGTGAGCGCGAACAGACTGCGATCAAACAGGCGATTGCCGATCTGGCGATCAAGGCGCCAAATCCGGATTTCGACGTCACCTCCATGTCCGGCGGCAACCAGCAGAAGGTCGTCATCGGCAAGGCGCTGATGACCAATCCGAAGGTTCTGCTGATGGACGAGCCGAGCCGCGGCATCGATGTCGGCGCCAAGGCCGACGTGTTCCGCACCATGCGGCGTCTGGCGGGCGAGGGGCTCGCCATCCTGTTTTCGACCTCCGACCTCGAAGAGGTCATGGCGCTCTCCGACCGGATCGCCGTGATGAGCAACGGCAAACTGACCACCGTCATCGACCGGGCCGACGCCACGGAGGAGATGATCGTCAAGGCCTCTTCCGAAGGCCACAAAACGACAAGGGAATATGCGTGATGACCACGGCAACCACCACTTCCGCCGCCGATACGTCCAGCGGCTCCGTGCTTCTGACGCTGATGAAGCTGCGCACCTTCATCGCGCTGTTCGCCGTTATCGCGTTCTTCTCGATCTTCGCGCCAAACTTCCTATCGACGGCCAACATCATCCTGATGTCGAAACACGTGGCGCTGAACGCCTTTCTGGCCATGGGCATGACCTTCGTCATCGTCACCGGCGGTATCGACCTGTCGGTCGGCTCGATCGTCGGGCTCTGCGGCATGGTGGCGGGCAGCCTGATCCTGCACGGCATCGACCTGCAGATCGGCTACACGATCTATTTCAACATTTTCGAGGTCTGCATTCTGACGCTGATCGTCGGTATCATCATCGGTGCGGTCAATGGGCTCCTGATCACCAAGCTGAGCGTGGCGCCGTTCATCGCCACACTCGGCACACTCTATGTGGCACGCGGTTTTGCGCTGCTGTCGTCGGACGGTCAGACGTTTCCCAACCTGATCGGCAAGGAAGAACTCGCCAACACCGGCTTCGGCTTCCTCGGCTCCGGCCGCATCGTCGGGCTTCCGGTGTCGATCTGGGTGCTCATCGTCGTGGCGCTGGCAGCCGCCTATGTCGCGAAGTTCACGCCGATCGGCCGGCATATCTTTGCCGTCGGCGGCAATGAGCGCGCAGCGCGCATGTCCGGCATCCGCGTCGATCGGGTGAAAATGTTCGTCTACATGTTTTCCGGCTTCTGCGCCGCCATCGTCGGGCTGGTCATCTCGTCGGAGCTGATGGCTTCGCATCCGGCAACCGGCAACTCGTTCGAGCTCAATGCGATCGCGGCGGCCGTTCTCGGTGGTACGTCGATGTCAGGCGGGCGCGGTACGATCGGCGGCACGATCATCGGTGCCTTCGTCATCGGCATTCTGTCGGATGGTCTGGTCATGATGGGCGTTTCCTCCTTCTGGCAGATGGTCATCAAGGGTATCGTCATCATCGTCGCCGTTGTCGTCGACCAGGCACAGCGGCGCCTGCAGCAGCAGGTGACGCTGATGCAGCTGGCCAGGAAGGGATAAGGCATGAGCGATCTGAAGGGTGCGCTGATCGGCTGCGGTTTCTTTGCCGTCAACCAGATGAACGGCTGGGCCGATGTCGAGGGTGCGTCGATCGTGGCGATCTGCGACCGCGATCCCGAGCGTCTCAAGATCGTCGGCGACCAGTTCGGCATCGAGCGGCGTTACAGCGATGCAAACCAGATGTTCGCCGATGGCGGTTTCGATTTCGTCGATATCGCCACGACCGTTTCCAGCCACCGGGCGCTGGTCGAGCTTGCGGCCTCCCATCGCGTGCCGGCCATCTGCCAGAAGCCGTTTGCGCCGGCGCTTGAGGATGCCAAGGCGATGGTCAAGGCCTGCGATGCTGCCGGTATTCCGCTGATGATCCACGAGAATTTTCGCTGGCAGACGCCGATCCAGGCGGCAAAGGCCGTGCTTGAGAGCGGCGTCATCGGCGATGTGTTCTGGGGACGGGTCAGCTTCCGCTCCGGCTACGACGTCTTTTCCGGCCAGCCCTATCTCGCCACCGGCAAGCGTTTCATCATCGAAGACCTCGGCATCCATGCGCTTGACATCGCGCGCTACCTGTTCGGCGACGCGACGGCAATTTCGGCGCGCACCGGCCGCGTCAATCCGGCCATTGCCGGTGAGGATGTGGCGACCATGCTGCTTGATCATGAGGGCGGCATTACCTCCGTCGTCGATTGCAGCTATGCGACCAAGCTTCGGGTCGAGCCATTCCCGGAAACGCTGCTGGAGATAGACGGCAGCCAGGGTACGCTGCGGCTGAACCAGAGCTATCTGATGACGGTGCATTCGCCCGATGGCACCGAGACGACCGACGTGTCGCCGCAGCTTTTGGCCTGGGCATCGCGGCCCTGGCACAATATCCAGGAAAGTGTCTTTGCCATCCAGCAGCATTGGGCCGACCGGCTGAAGGCCGGCAAGGAGACATCGACCTCCGGCCGCGACAATCTCAAGACCTTTGCGCTTGTGGAGGCTGCTTACATGAGCGCTGAAACCGGACAGACGGTGGATATCGGAGCGCTTCTGGCATGAGTGACGGGGTGGTGGATTCGGACGAGGCCTTCCGGCTTTACGGGACCCGGACAGTTGAAATTCCACCGCGCCGCCTTCGCGCCGGCCGTCTGAGCGCCGATCTAACCAACGGCAATCTGCGCAGTATCACCTACGACGGTATCGAGGTTTTGCGGGCGATCTCGTTTCTGGTGCGCGACCGCGACTGGGGTACCTATGAGCCGGTGCTGTCGGGCCTGACCACCGAAGAAAGTTCCGACGCGTTTCAGGTTCGCTACCGCGCCACCTGCGCCGGTCCCGATGGCACGTCGCTTCGCATCGATGCGGTGATCGAGGGTACGGAATCCGGCCTGCTGACCTTCCAGGCGGAGGCCGCAACGGAAACCGGGTTCGAGACCAATCGCTGCGGTTTCTGCATCCTGCACCCGATCGTCGGTCTGGCCGGTGCGCCCGTGACGGTCGAGCATGTGGACGGCCTGGTTGATCAAACGCATCTGCCCGATCTGATCGAGCCCTGGCAGCCGTTCAAGCTGATGCGGGCGATCACGCACACCGTTGTCGATGGCGTTACTGCAGAATGCCGGATGGAGGGCGACGCCTTCGAGATGGAGGACCAGCGCAATTGGTCGGATGCCTCTTACAAGACCTATGTCCGGCCGCTGGAACTGCCCTGGCCCTATCAAATCGGCGCTGCGGAACCGGTGCGCCAGCACATCTCCCTCACCATCCGCGACGAGCGCGGTGTTGGTGTGGCGGGTGGCGCCGGCAGGGAAGATTTTGTTACCCTCACGCCTGGCTCGGATCACGGCATTGTGCCGTCCATCGGCCTGGTGGTGACGCCGGAGGAGGCAAGCGATCCGCAGGCGGTCAGCCGGGTCGTGGCGGAGACGGGCGTACAGGAGCTTCTGTTTCATTTCGATCCTGGCGCCGGCCACGATCTTGCAGCGCTACAGAGCTTTGCCGCCATCGATCTGGCGCATCGCGGTACCTCGACCATAGAAATTGCCTTGCCATGCAAACGCGATGTCTCGACCGAGCTCACGGAGATTGCCGCGCTGATGCGGGACGCGGGTTTTGCCCCGGACGCGGCGGTCGTCTCGCCGTCGGTCGACCGGCAATCGACACCGCCGGGCAGCCTCTGGCCTGACTGCCCGCCGCTGGACAAGGTCTATGCCGCAGCGCGGGCGGCCCTTCCGGATGTCCGGCTCGGCGGCGGGATGCTCAGCTATTTCACCGAACTCAACCGCAAACGCGTTCCGGCCGAACATCTCGACTTCGTCAGTCATTGCACCAATCCGATCGTGCATGCGGCCGACGATCTCAGCGTCATTCAGACGCTGGAAGCACTGCCCTTCATCACAAGATCCGTCCGGGCGATCTACGGCGACAAGCCCTACCGGATCGGACCCTCGACCATTCCGATGCGCCAGAACCCCTATGGCAGCCGGACCATGGACAATTCCGACTATGGCCGCATCCCGATGGCCAACCGCGATGGCCGCCACAATGGCGATTTCGGCGCAGCCTTTGCGCTCGGTTATATGGCCAGCGTTGCAAATGCGGGGCTGGACCGGCTGACGCTGTCTGCCGCCACAGGTCCGTTCGGTCTGATCGCTGGCGCCGATGAGCCAGAAGCAGCAGGTGAGCTGCGGCCGCTGGGAAATATTGTTCAGGTTCTTGCTGGTTTCGCTGGGCAGTCCTGGGTTGCCGTCGCGTCCTCTGCGCCAGAATCGGTTCTGGCCTTGCTAATGCGAGACGGGGAGGGTGACGGCCACCTGCTCGTCGCCAATATGACCGCGCAGAGCCAGTCCGTCGATTGGACGGGCATTGCCGGGACAGGCTATGCCGTGCTTCACTCTCTGGGTGGAACGGCTGTCATGATCCCCGGCGAAAGCCGGTTTCGGCTTGGGCCGTTTTCGACCGCCCGCCTGTCTTTTCGTCCGGATTAACCTGTCTGGGGTAATATCGATCGACAGGCGAACCAGCCGGTGGCGCTCGCGCCCAAGCTGCTTTAAGTAGTCCATCGGATAGAACCAATGCGGTAGGCGAAACAATGGCGAACAAGATTGTGCCGGTGATTATGTCCGGGGGAAAAGGAACGCGTCTCTGGCCGCTTTCCCGGCGAACCGCGCCGAAACAGTTCATCCAGTTCCTGAGCGCTGAAACGCTCTACCAGAACACGCTGCAGCGGGTTTCGAACACAGCACTCTACGAACCGGCTGTTATCGTCACCAACGAGGATTCGCGCTTTCTGGCTGCCGAGCAGGCGCGCCAGATGGATGCGCCGCTGGCCGCCATCGTGCTCGAGCCCGTTGCGCGCAACACGGCGGCTGCGATTGCCGCCGCCGCTCTTCTGGTGTCCGAGCAGTTCGGCGAGGATGCGATCATGCATGTGCTGGCTTCGGACCATGACATCAAGGCCGATGCCGCCTATTTCGACTGCGTCGCGCTCGCCCGCGAGGCGGCGCTCTTAGGCAAGCTCGCCACCTTCGGCATAGAGGCGAGCGAGCCTGCCACCGGTTACGGCTATATCGAGAAGGGCGAGCCGCTCGCAAATGGAGCGTTCGAGGTCAAGAAATTCATCGAGAAGCCCAATCGCGAGCGCGCCGAAGCGATGCTCGCCGATGGCGGCTTTCTCTGGAACTCCGGATTGTTCCTGTTCCCGGTGGGGCTGCTGCTGCAGGAAATGCGCCGCTTCTGCCCGGAGGTGGTGCAAACTGTCTCGAATGCGGTCACCCGAGCGGTCAAGGATGCGGATTTCATTCGGCTCGATGCCGAAGCCTTTGCCGAAAGCCCTGACATCTCGATCGACTATGCCGTCATGGAGCAGACGGAGAATGCAGCCGTCATCCCCTCGGCCTTCCAGTGGTCGGATCTCGGCAGCTGGGATGCCGTCTGGAAACTCGGCGACAAGGACGCGGACGGGAATGTCCAGATCGGCAAAACAACGCTGCTTGGCACCAGCAATTCGCTCGTCTTGTCACATGGCGTGCATCTGGCCGTGCGCGGTCTCGACGGCGTTGCGGTCATTGCCAGCGAAGATGCCGTCTATGTCGGACGTCTGGAAGACAGCCAGCATGTCGGCGATATCGTCAGGCGGCTCGAAGCGGCCGAAGACACGGCGCCGATGGCCGACGTGCATCCGACGATGCATCGCCCCTGGGGCGTGCAGACAACGGCACTCACCGGCGACCGTTTCGAGGTGAAGCGGATTTCCGTCCAGCCGGGCAAGAAGATTTCGCTGCAGATGCACCATCACCGGGCTGAACACTGGGTGGTTGTCAAGGGAACCGCAGAGGTGACCATCGGCGACAAAACCACATCCGTGGGCGAGAACGAGTCAGTGTATATTCCGCAAGGCGAGGTTCATCGCCTCGCCAATCCGGGAAAGATCGTTCTGGAACTGATCGAAGTCCGCACCGGCTCCTATCTCGGCGAAGACGATATCATTCGCCTCGATGACGATTACGGCCGGGTCTGAGGGTCCTCGCCTAGACGGCTCTAGAACGTCAAAGCGATCTTGCTGGTTTTCAGCAGGATGTTGGTCTCGGTCAGGTTGATGCCGTCGATCAGCCGGATGCGCCGCAGTGTTTCGTCGAAGGAGACCAGATCGCGGTCTTCCAGTTCGGCGATGAAATCCCAGCGTCCATTGGTGGAGTGCAGGGCCCGCACCTGCGGCAGGCCGCGCAGCTGTTCGGCGACCCGGTCGGCCATTTTGCCGTGAATTTCGATCATGACGATGGCGCGAACCCCCGAGGTGCGGATTTCCGATCCGGTCTTGATCGTGAAGGCGGCGATGGTGCCGTTTTCTACCAGGCGGTCGATGCGCGCAGCAACCGTTGCCCGCGACGTGCCTGTGGTGGCGGCAAGACTCGACACCGATATTCGGGCATTCTGGCGCAAGGCGCTGATAAGCGCGTGGTCAAGGTCGTCCATAGGTTTCACTTTGCTGAATGAAGCTTCTCAATTTGTAAAGTTTACCATTCGAATTGCCAGTTTTCCATCTTTTTGCTGGCGCTGAAACATTGGATATTGCGCATCAACGATAGGCCTTCAACGGTTGCGGGGATTTGAGCATGGGTACGGACAAGACGAACATCACGCTGATCGGCGCCCCGATCGAAGAGGGTTCCGGCCGCCGCGGCTGCGCCATGGGTCCTGCGGCGTTGCGCATCGCCGGCCTCGATACGGTGCTTGCCGATCTCGGCCATACGGTGGCCGACCAGGGTGACCTGAAGCCGCTGCCGGTGCGCGATCTGCCGCTCCACAAGGGCGCCAACAATCTCAGCATCGTCGCCGCCTTCACCCGCGAGCTGGACAGTGCTGTTCACGCCATTGCCCGGAGCGGCAGCCTGCCGATCATTCTGGGCGGTGACCATGCGCTGGCCATGGGCTCCGTCTCGGGCATGGCCCGCCATGCCAAGGAGGCGGGCCGTCCGCTCTTCGTGCTCTGGCTTGACGCGCATGCCGACTTCAACTCGCCGGACACGACGCCATCGGGCAATATGCACGGCATGCCGGTCGCCTTCTTCTGCGGCGAGGCGGAGTTCACGCCGATCCTCGACAAGGACCGGCCGATGGTCGATCCGAAAAACGTCTTCCAGGTCGGCATCCGCTCGGTCGATGCACGCGAGCGCGAAATGATCACCCAGCACGGCGTCCGCGTCTTCGACATGCGCGCCATCGATGAGACCGGCATGGCCCACATCATGCACGAGATCATCGCCACAGTGAAAGCCGCCAACGGCTTGCTGCATGTCAGCCTCGATGTCGACTTCCTCGATCCGGAGGTCGCGCCCGGTGTCGGCACCACGGTTCCCGGCGGCGCGACCTTCCGCGAGGCGCATCTCATCATGGAAATGCTCTGCGACAGCGGCCTCGTCTCCTCGCTCGATCTGGTCGAACTCAACCCGTTCCTCGACGACCGCGGCAAGAGTGCGCGCATTCTCGTCGAGCTGACGGCCAGCCTGTTCGGCCGCCGCATCCTCGACCGTCCGACCCGCTGCGCCTGATCAAGAACAAGGGAAAATCCAGATGAACACGACCAGCACACTGATCGAAACCGAATACCGGCTCGGCGCGCACAATTACAAACCCCTCGACGTCGTGCTGGAACGCGGCGAAGGCGTCTATGTCTGGGACCTTGACGGCAACCGCTATCTCGATTGTCTCTCGGCCTATTCCGCCGTCAACCAGGGCCATTGCCACCCGAAAATCCTGGCGGCGATGATCGAGCAGGCGAGCAAGCTCACGCTGACGTCGCGCGCTTTTCGCAACGACCAGTTGGCCCATCTCTATGAAGAGCTGGCAGCGCTGACCGGTAGCCACAAGATCCTGCCGATGAATTCCGGCGCCGAAGCCGTCGAGACCGCCGTCAAGGCGGTGCGCAAGTGGGGTTATGAGGTCAAGGGCGTGCCGGAAAACCGCGCCGAGATCATCGTCTGCACCAACAATTTCCACGGCCGCACCATGGGTATCGTCGGCTTCTCGACTGATCCGGATGCGCGCACCGGCTTCGGACCGTTCGCCCCCGGCTTCAAGGCCGTCACCTTCGGCGATCTCGATGCCTTCCGCGATGCCATCAGCGAAAACACGGTTGCCTTCCTGATCGAGCCGATCCAGGGCGAAGCCGGTGTGATGATCCCGCCGGCCGGGTATTTCACCGGCGTGCGGGAGCTCTGCACAAAACACGGCATCACGCTGATCCTCGACGAGATCCAGACAGGTCTCGGCCGCACCGGCAAACTTCTGGCCGAAGAGCACGAGGGCATCGAGGCCGACATGACGCTGATCGGCAAGGCGCTTTCGGGTGGCTTCTATCCGGTCTCGGCCGTGCTTTCGAACACCGAGGTTCTGGGCGTGCTCAAGCCCGGCCAGCATGGCTCGACCTTCGGCGGCAACCCGCTTGCCTGTGCCATCGCGCGCGCGGCGCTGAAGGCGCTGACGGAGGAAGGCATGATCGAGAATTCCGCCGCGATGGGCGACCGGTTCCAGAACGGACTGAAGGACATCCGTTCCAACATCATCAAGGATGTGCGCGGCCGCGGCCTGATGCTGGCCGTCGAGCTCGATCCCGCCGCCGGCGGTGCGCGCAAATATTGCGAGGCGCTGAAGGCGCGCGGCATTCTGGCCAAGGACACCCACGGCGACACGATCCGCATCGCCCCGCCGCTGGTCATCAATGCCGATCAGGTCGACTGGGCGGTCGAGCAGTTCGCCGGCGTGCTCAGCGCCGCCTGAGTGCCGATACACTGAAATGGGATGCTTGTGGGCGCGTCATCACAAGCATCTCTTAACGATTTCGGTTTACCTTGACCGTGACGCAAGCGGACCCGAAATCCGCGCATGATGCACCAGCGTTTTCGCCGAATGCACCCGGCAACAACCCCAATCACACCGCCGATCTGGCAAGACCATGTGATGATGAGGACTTTGCGCTGTTGGGCGCAGCCTGATCTTGCCGGTCGCACCACCATCGCCCGGGACGCTGGAGACCTGCATGAACAACCCGCTGAACACCACCGGCAGCTTTGACCGCGAGACCCTGGAAATCATCGCCTTCCGGCTGCACGATCAGGAATTCTGCGTCAAGACGACGACGATCCGCGAAATTCGCGGCTGGGGCCCGGCCACGCCGATCCCGCATTCGCCGGCCGATGTTCTCGGCGTCATGAACCTGCGCGGCACCGTCATCCCGATCATCGATCTCGCCCACAAGCTGGGCATGCAGAGCACGGTCGCCAACGAGCGCAGTGCCATCGTCGTCGCCGAAGTCCACAACATGGTCATCGGCCTCGTCGTCGACCGGGTTTCCGACATCCTGACCGTTTCTGCCAGCCAGGTTCAGCCGGTACCGGAAATCACCACATCCTTCGACAAGACCTACGCGGAAGGCATCATCGCCAATGAAAACGGCATGATCTGCTTCCTCAACCTGTCGCGCATGTTCAAGGAACGCGACGTCGAGGAAATGGCGGCCTGATCCTTATCCATCGTTCGGAATACAAAAAGCCGCCCTCGCAGGCGGCTTTTTGCATCCTTGGGAGGACCGTTCTGCTCTATCCGAACAGAACGAAGGTCTTGCGCAGGGTGATCCACACGCCCCACAGGATCGGCAGGCCGACGATGGCCCAGGCAATGGCAGCCTTGGCGTCGAAGCCACCGGTGC
The DNA here is from genome assembly GCA_030655075.1 of Pararhizobium sp. Taxonomy (GTDB): domain Bacteria; phylum Pseudomonadota; class Alphaproteobacteria; order Rhizobiales; family Rhizobiaceae; genus JAURWE01. Next base: position 18,524 of record JAURWE010000124.1, on the reverse strand, counting down.
CGATGCCGAATGAGCCTGTCGGTCCCGCATTTGCGGCCTTGCTCTTGGCCTGAAGGGCCGCAACTTCCTCGTCCTTCATGAACCACTTATCAGACAGCGGCTTGACGAAGAGGTTGGCGATGAAACCCAGCGCCAGCATGCCGGCGAGGATATACATCGTGAAATCGTAGACCTGTGCACGCGGGATGCCGGCGGCGATCTGCGCTTCGCGAATGTAGTTGACCACCACCGGACCGATGATGCCGGCTGTCGCCCAGGCCGTCAGCAGGCGCCCGTGAATGGCGCCGACGAACTGCGTTCCGAAGATGTCGGCAAGATAGGCCGGGATGGTGGCAAAGCCGCCGCCATACATCGACAGGATGATGCAGAACATGCCGACGAACAGGATTTTTGAGCCCAAGCCCGCCGCCCATGGTGCGAGTGCGTAGAGCACGATACCGAGCGCGAAGAAGGTGAAGTAAGTGTTCTTGCGGCCGATCTTGTCAGACAGCGAGGCCCAGAAAAAACGGCCGCCGATGTTGAACAACGACAGAAGCCCGGTGAAGCCCGCAGCAATGGCAGCGATCGCCGTCAACTGTTCAGGGCTCAGGTCGGAGAACTTGACGTCGGGCAGCCCGAGCAGCGAGCCTGCAAAGATTTCCTGAAGCATCGGCGAGGCCATGCCGATAACGCCGATACCGGCGGAGACGTTGAGGCAGAGCACCGCCCAGATCAGCCAGAACTGCTTGGTCTTGTGGGCATCACGCAGGTGCACGTGGCGCGTGGTTATCATGGCACTCTTGTCGGCAGGCGGTGTCCAGCCCTCAGGCTTCCAGCCGGCCGGCGGAATGCGGTAGCCGAAGGCGCCGCCCATCATGAAGACGAAATAGATCGCCGCCATGACAAGGAATGTCTGCCAGACGCCGACCGAGGTCTCGGTCTTGAACGTGTTCATCAACAGATCGGCCAGTGGTGCGCCGATCATCGCGCCGCCGCCGAAACCCATGATCGCCATGCCGGTCGCCATGCCGCGACGGTCGGGGAACCATTTGATCAGGGTCGAGACCGGCGAGATATAACCGAGCCCGAGGCCGATGCCGCCGATGACGCCGGCGCCGAGCCACATCATCCAGAGCTGGTGCGTCATGACGCCGAGAGCCGCAATGCCGATGCCGCCGCACCAGCAGATGGCCGAGACGAAGCCTGCCTTGCGCGGACCGGCGCGTTCGAGCCAACCGCCCCAGATGGCGGCGGACGAGCCGAGAAGCACGAAGAACAGCGTGTAGATCCAGCCGAGATCGCTGACGCGCCAGTCGCAGGTGGTGGTGAACAGTGCAGAGCCGAGCGTCAGGTCGGCGCAGGCGGCAGGCGCGGTGACGCCGATTGCCTTCGACAGCGGCAGCCAGAAGACGCTGAAGCCATAGGCCATGCCGATACAGAGATGAATGGCCAGCGCCGCCGGTGGCACGAGCCAGCGGTTGAAGCCGGGTTTGGCGATGATGCGCTCGCGATCAAGCAGGCCCACGCTGCCTGAACCGCCATAGGTCTCGGTTGTTGCCGTCATGAAATGTTCCTCCGTCCCGCTCAAGTCCCACCGAGCGTCCTGTTGCTATCTTCCGGGGCGGGAGGGTTCTTCCCGGCGCAGCACTCCTCAATGCATCGCCGCCTCAGTCCCGATCCGGTACGGCGACGCGTTGCAATCACCATGCCATTCAATCGGTGCTGTAAAAGCAATGACTTAGGGGCGTATGGAAAAAGGTTCTGGACACTTTGTCCAACAGTCCTTGGACATTTTGTCCTGGTCAGTCGGCTTCAGGCAGCCAGATCGAAAAACTTGTTCCCCGGCCCGGCGCGCTTTCGGCAGAAATCGTGCCGCCCTGGCGGGCGATGAGGCGCTGGCTGATCGACAGGCCGAGGCCGGTGCCTTCCTGCCTCTTGGTGGTAAAAAACGGATCGAAGATCTTGCCCATCAGATCGGGTGTCATGCCGACGCCGGTGTCGGTGATCTCGATCGTCAGCCCCGGCTTGCCCTCCCGGTCCTGATCGAACGTGGCGATCGTCAGCGTGCCGCCGCCGGGCATGGCATGGATGGCGTTGACGATGAGGTTGACGGCCACCTGCTGCAACTCGGTGCGGTTCATCAGAACCAGCCGCGTGGCGCGGTCGTCGCGCACCAGCGTGATGCCGGATTTGTGGACCAGATGCTGCACCAGCGGCAGGCAATCGGAGATCACGTCGGCCACGGCATGGCGCGCGATGTAGCCTGCATATTCCTCGGGCTTGGCGAATTGCAGCAGCTTGGTGACGATCTGGCTGATGCGGTGGATCTGTTCGTCGATGAGCCGGAATTCGGTTTTCGCCGCGTCGGCCTGAACCCCGAGCACGCTGCGCACCACATCGAGATTGCCCTGCATGACGGCGATCGGATTGTTGATTTCATGGGCGACGCCGGCGGTGATCTCGCCGATGGCGGCCAGCTTTTCCGACATGATCAGCTGCTTCGTCGTCGCCTCAATCTGGCGGTTGGCAAGTTCGAGCTCGGCGGTGCGCTCGGCCACACGGTTGTTCAGCTCTTCGTTCCATTGCCTCAATTCCCGGTCGCGCTGCTGCAGCTGGTCGAGCAGCCCATCCAGATGCTGGGCCACACGGCCGATCTCGTCGCTGGCATCCTTCAGCCCCGTGCGGGCGCCGAGATCGCCATTTTCGACATCGGCAATGGTGCCGGTCATGCGCTCCAGCGGCTTGAAAATGCTGCGCGCCCAGCGCAAAAAGATCGGAACGCTGGCCGCCGTGACTGCCAGGAAGGCGAGAACGATGGTCAGCAGCGTGCTGTATTTCGCCTGCCGGAACGGCGTTTCGAGAAAGCCGACATAGAGCATGCCGACGCGGTTGCCAAAACTGTCGACGATCGGCTCATAGGCCGAAATGTACCAGTCGTTGACGACGAAGGCGCTGTCGAGCCAGGTGCGGCCCTGATCGAGCACCGCATCGCGCACGGCGCCGGAAACCCGTGTGCCCAGCGCCCGGCGATCCTCGAACAGGCGGACATTGGTGCTGATTCGAACATCCTCGAGAAACAGCGTCGCCGTGCCCTTGCTGCCCTCGGGCAGGCTCTGTTCGCGATAGACGAGATCGTTGATCGTATCGATGAAGACGAGGTTCTGGTTCAAGAGCACGCCGCCGACCAGAGCCGCTTTCGTGCCGTTGGCGAGCGTCACCGGGCTGGCCGAATGCACGACCATGCCGCGCGTTTCCGCACTGCGGTCGGTCGGTACGGCATTGGCGGTCTGCACGAGATCGATGCGGGCGCGATCGGCCAGCGCCGGCGAAATCTGCGCCAGCTGTGTGTTGGAAAAGATATCCATCGCCGTGGACGAGGTACCTTTGAGCGCCGACGCAACCACCGGCCAGTCGCTGCCGATCACCGGCTGAGCGGACGAACCGACGGGCTTGCCGTTGTCATCGACCAGCAGCAGGAAATCCAGTCCGAGCGCCGTGCGGCTCTGCTCCAAAAAACCGGCAACGCCCGTATCGTCCGGAGTCGCGGCAGCATCGCGAAAGGCGGATGAGACCGCCAGGGCTTGGATGTGTTCGCCGGTGTTTTCGAGAATGCGCGAGAGATATTGATGCGCGATGGTCAGGTCGCCGTTGACCTTGGAAATCAGCAGCGCGTCGAACTTGGCGTTCCAGCGGGTGATGGTGATGCCGAGCAGCAGGGGCAGAATGACCAGTGTCGGCAGCAGCGCGATGGCCAGCAGCCGGAAGCGGATCGAGCGCGGCGGGCGCGACGGCGTTGCTATCGTGCCGGTCTCAGCCATTCCAGACGGCACATTTGCGGTCGATCGTCTTGCGCGAAATGCCGAGCCTGTGGGCTGCCTCGTCGCGGTTGCCGCCGGCCTCTTCCAGCACCGCCAGAATGTGACGCCGCTCGACCTCGTCCAGCGTGCTGCCGGCAGCGCCCACCACGGTCCCGCGACCGCCACGGAAGTCGTCGGGGAATTTGCCGAGGATCAGCGACCGCTCGATCAGGTTGCGGAGTTCGCGCACATTGCCCGGCCAATCATAGCGGGCAAGGGCGGCGCGCACCGGCGCGTCGATCGCCACCGGCGGCATGCCGAGTTGCTGCGACAGCTTGTGCATGAACAGAACCGCCAGTTCCTGCACATCGTCGCCACGGTCGCGCAGCGGCGGCAGGTAGAGCTGCATGACATTGATCCGGTAGAAGAGATCGGCCCGGAACCGGCCTTTTTCAACTTCCTTCTGCAGGTCGGCATTGGTGGCGAAAACGAAGCGCAGATCGACCGGCACCTCGCGCTCGGCACCGACCGGACGCACGCGCCGGTCCTCGATCACCCGGAGCAGCTTGCTCTGGGTGGCCAGCGGCATTTCGCCGATCTCGTCGAGAAACAGCGTGCCACCCTGTGCATAGGTGAACAGTCCTTCGCGGCCGTTTTCGGCACCGGTGAAGGCACCCTTGATATGGCCAAAAAGTTCGGTCTCGATCATGTCTGGCGGAATGGCGGCGCAATTGACCGGCACGAAAGGCTTGGAAGACCGGTCGGAGAGCGTGTGCAGCGAGCGGGCCGCCACCTCCTTGCCGGTGCCGGATTCGCCGGTCAGCAACACCGAGGTCGGCAGCGGTGCGACGCGGGCGATGGTGTCGCGCACCTCGCCGATCACCAGCGACGTGCCGATCAGCTTGTCGCGCAGGAGAATATGATCGGAGGCGGCCTTCAGCTCGTAGCGGAGTACAAAGTTCTCGCGTTGCAGCCGCATGCGATCGAGGCAGCGGGCGACGGAATTGAGGATCTGGTTGGAGCGGAACGGTTTCAGCACGAAATCGACCGCGCCGGCGCGCAGCGCCTGGATCGCGGTTTCGAGATCGGCAAAGGCCGTCATCAGGATCGCATCGGCGAAAAAGCCGATGGCGCGCTGCTCGGCCAGCCAGTCGACGCCGTTCTTGCCGGGCATGATGTTATCGAGAATGACCACATCGAAATGATGGGCATCGAGCTTGCGCGACGCCTCCTCGGTGTCGGCGGCCTCCTCGATATGTTTGCAGCGCGGCCCAAGCGTGCGCACGAGAAAATTGCGCATGCCGGGCTCGTCATCGACGATGAGGATCGAGGCCTGCGCCAGCCATGGCCCGAATTCCGGATCGCGCTCCGGCACCGGTAGTTTCCGCGCTGCCTCACCCTGCAAAGACTGTCCTCCTCATCCTTTGCCGCAGACCATAGCAAGCGGGACAACCGGGCACAAACAGCTGGGTTTCCGGGTCACGCCTTTTCGGGAATGCTGGGCTCCGACAGCGATTCGCCTGCCGCCGTGCCCTTGCCATCAGGCGCGCCGGCCGCCGCGTCGCTGCCGGTTCCGACACCTTCCGAGCCAGAATAGGGCTGCTTGATCAGCGCGGCGGCGGCAATCACCACCGGATCGAAACCAGCGTCACCCTGAGCGATCAGTTCGAAGAAGGCCTTGCGCATGCGCGGTTCCCAGAACTTGTTGATGTGTGTGGCCACGCCTTCGAGGCGCTCGGCCTCGGGCTGAGATTTGAAGAAGGTGGCGATCTGGTTGGCCATCCGCACGAGTTTGCCATTGGTGTTATCAAGCGACATCGGCGACGGCTCCCGGCTGAATGCGATCCATATGTGTGAACACTTCGAAATCCTGGCCGCGCACCAGCGCGATCAGTGTCATGCCCGCTTCCTGCGCTGTGCGGATGGCAAGGGCGGTCGGCGCGGATATGGCGATGATGAACGGGCTGCCGATGATGGCGGTCTTCTGCACCATCTCGACCGACACCCGGCTGGTGACGACGACGGCGCCGCTCGCACCGGAATAGCCGGCTCTGGCGGCAGCGCCGGCGAGCTTGTCGAGCGCATTGTGCCGCCCGACATCCTCGCGCACGGCAATCAAGCCCTTGCCGGGCACATAGAACCCGGCGCAATGCACGGCGCGGGTCTCGAAATGCAGAGGCTGCTGCCCGTTCAGCAGCGCCACGGCGTCGATGATCTGCTGTTGCGACAGCTGCAGCGGTGACGCAGACACCGACGGCGTCGGTCGCACCGCCTGCTCGATCGATTCGATGCCGCAGAGCCCGCAGCCGACCGGCCCGGCCATGTGGCGGCGCCGTGCCTTCAACGCGTCGCCGCGCTCGGTGTTGAGCATGATCTGCACGTCGATGCCCTGGTCTTCGGCAAGAGTCTCGATCGTGTCGATCTCGTCCGGATGGGCGATGATGCCCTCTGTCAGGCTGAAGCCGACGGCAAAATCTTGCAAGTCGGCAGGCGTCGCCATCATTACCGCATGCGCCGAGCCGCCATAGGAAAAGGCGATCGGCGTTTCCTCGGGCACGACCCGGCTGCCGGACGTGAGCTTGCCGTCGCGCCGTGCGGTTTCGGGGACGGTCTGGGTGGAGGTGAAGGTCATGTTAGCACGGAGTGCGTCGCTGCACCCCCCTCTGTCCTGCCGCACATCTCCTCCTCAAGGGGGGAGATCGCTGTGGAGATGTCTCGCCCAAAAAGCAGCCCAGCATTGATCACCGCCCTTGTGGGGGAGATGTCGGCCCGGCCGACAGAGGGGGATTGGCGCGTCACACTCCACATGTCCTGACTACTCCGCAGCCTCCAGCTTGCCGGCAATGCGGCGGGACTGGCGGGCCTGCTCGTCGTAATCGACCTGCCACTGCGACGGGCCGTTCGAGGGCGAGATCTGTACGGCGGTGACCTTATACTCGGGGCAGTTGGTTGCCCAGTCGGAGAAGTCGGTGGTGATGACGTTGGCCTGCGTCGTCGGGTGGTGGAAGGTGGTGTAGACGACCCCGGTGGCCACACGATCGGTGATCAGCGCCCGCAGCGTCGTGTCGCCGGACCGGCTCGACAGCCGCACCCAGTCGCCATCGCGCACGCCGCGCACTTCGGCATCGTGTGGGTGGATTTCCAGGCGGTCTTCCTCGTGCCAGATGACATTGTCCGTGCGCCGTGTCTGCGCCCCGACATTGTACTGGCTGAGGATGCGGCCGGTGGTCAGGAGCAGCGGGAAGCGCGGACCGGTCTTCTCGTCGGTTGCCACATATTCGGTGCGGATGAACTTGCCCTTGCCGCGCACGAAGCCGTCGATGTGCATGATCGGCGAGCCGAGCGGCGCCTTTTCGTTGCAGGGCCACTGAACCGAGCCCATCTTTTCGAGATAGGCATAGGAGACCATGGCGAAGCTCGGCGTCGTCGCGGCGATCTCGTCCATGATTTCGGACGGATGGCTGTAATTCCAGCCAAGCCCCATGGTCTGGGCCAGCTTCTGGGTGATTTCCCAGTCGGCCAGGCCATTGCGCGGGGTCATGACGCGGCGGACGCGGTTGATGCGGCGCTCGGCATTGGTAAACGTGCCGTCCTTCTCGAGGAAGGTCGAGCCGGGCAGGAAAACATGGGCGTAGTTGGCGGTTTCGTTCAGGAACAGGTCCTGCACGACGACACATTCCATGGCGGCAAGACCGGCCTGCACGTGTTTGGTGTCCGGGTCGGACTGGAGAATATCCTCGCCCTGGATGTAGATGCCCTTGAAGGAGCCATCGACGGCGGCATCGAGCATATTGGGGATACGCAGTCCCGGCTCGTTGGAGATCGTCACGCCCCAGAGCTTTTCGAAAATGTCGCGCGTCGCATCGTCGGAGACGTGGCGATAGCCGGGCAGCTCGTGCGGGAAGGAGCCCATGTCGCAGGCGCCCTGGACGTTGTTCTGGCCGCGCAGCGGATTCACGCCGACGCCAGGGCGGCCGATGTTGCCGGTAACCATGGCCAGATTGGCAATGGCGATGACGGTGGTCGAGCCCTGGCTGTGTTCGGTGACGCCGAGGCCGTAGTAGATCGCGCCGTTGCCGCCGGTGGCAAAAAGCCGGGCGGCGCCGCGCAGTTCTTCGGCCGGCACGCCGGAGAGCTGTTCGATCGCCTCCGGGCTGTGGTTCGGCTCGGAAACGAAGGCGGCCCAGTCCTCGAATTCGGACCAGTCGCAGCGCTCGCGGATGAACGTTTCGTCAAACAGGCCTTCGGTGACGATCACATGCGCCAGCGCCGTCATGACGGCGACATTGGTGCCCGGGCGCAGCGGCAGGTGATGCGATGCCTTGATGTGGGGCGAGGAGACCATGTCGGTGCGGCGCGGATCGATGACGATCAGCTTTGCGCCCTGACGCAGCCGCTTCTTCAGCCGCGAGGCAAAGACCGGGTGACCATCGGTCGGGTTGGCGCCGATGATGATGACGACATCCGTATGCTCGACGCTGTCGAAATTCTGCGTGCCGGCCGAGGTGCCGAAGGTGGCGCCAAGACCGTAGCCGGTCGGCGAATGGCAGACGCGGGCGCAGGTGTCGACATTGTTGTTGCGGAAGCCCGAGCGGATCAGCTTCTGGACGAGATAGGTTTCCTCGTTGGTGCAGCGCGACGAGGTGATGCCGCCGATGGATTCGCGGCCGTACTGATACTGGATGCGGCGGAATTCGGCCGCCGTATGGGCCAGCGCTTCTTCCCAGCTGACTTCGCGCCAGGGATCGGTGATGTTCTCGCGGATCATCGGGTTGAGAATGCGCTCCTTGTGGGTCGAGTAGCCATAGGCGAAGCGGCCCTTGACACAGGAGTGGCCGCGATTGGCCTGGCCGTCTTTCCACGGCACCATGCGCACCAGCTCTTCGCCGCGCATTTCGGCCTTGAAGGAACAGCCGACGCCGCAATAGGCGCAGGTGGTGACAACCGAATGTTCCGGCTGGCCGATGGCGATGACCGATTTTTCCGTCAGCGTCGCCGTCGGGCAGGCCTGGACACAGGCGCCACAGGAGACGCATTCGGAGTCGAGAAAACTTTCATGCATGCCGGGCGAAACGCGCGAGCCGAAACCCCGGCCCTCGATGGTCAGCGCAAAGGTTCCCTGAACTTCCTCGCAGGCCCGGACGCAGCGCGAACAGACGATGCATTTCGAAGGATCGTAAGTGAAGTAAGGGTTGGATTCGTCCTTCGGCATCCACTTGGCATTCATGCCGTCGCTGCCGCGTGCCTTGACGTGGTTGTCGCCCTCGTAGCCGTAGCGCACATCGCGCAGGCCAACGGCGCCGGCCATGTCCTGCAGCTCGCAGTCGCCATTGGCCGCGCAGGTGAGGCAGTCGAGCGGGTGGTCGGAGATATAGAGCTCCATCACGCCCTTGCGGATGTCCTTCAGGCGCGATGTCTGGGTGTGGACGACGATGCCGGATGCGACCGGCGTGGTGCAGGAAGCGGGCGTGCCGTTGCGGCCTTCGATCTCGATGAGACAGAGACGGCAGGAGCCGAACGCGTCGACCATGTCGGTGGCGCAGAGTTTGGGAACCTTGATGCCTGCCTCCATGGAGGCACGCATGATCGAGGTGCCCTCGGGCACGCTGATCTCGTTGCCGTCGATGGTCAGCGTCACCATTTTCTCAGCTGTTGATGCCGGCGTGCCGAAGTCGATTTCATGGACGAGGGACATGGTGTGTCTCCTGTGTGGAAAAAACGGAAAATTTTGCGGCGGATGAGGAAAAGACCCCTCCCCAACCCCTCCCCACAGGGGGGAGGGGCTTACCCCGCCGCTCTGTCAGAGAACAAGGTCGCCGATTTGGAAGCGAGGCCGCCACGGATTGAGCCCTCCCCCTTGTGGGGAGGGCGGCGAGCAGAGCGAGCGGGAGGGGTTTGGTCGTTCGCATCACTCCGCAGCCTCCACCATCGGTGCCGGGGCAAAATCGTCGGGGAAATGGTTCATTGCGCTGAGCACCGGGTAGGGCGTGAAGCCGCCGAGTGCGCAGAGCGAGCCGAACTTCATCGTGTTGCAGAGATCTGTGAGCAGCGCCCGGTTCTTTTCCGGTTCGATGCCCATGGCGATCTTGTCTGCGGTTTCGACGCCGCGGGTCGAGCCGATGCGGCAGGGTGTGCACTTGCCGCAGCTTTCGACAGCGCAGAATTCCATGGCGAAGCGTGCCTGTTTCAGCATGTCGGCCGTGTCGTCGAAGACGACGATGCCGGCGTGGCCGATCAGTCCGTCCCTTGCCGCGAAGGCCTCGTAGTCGAAGGGCGTGTCGAACAGCTCGCGCGGGAAATAGGCACCCAGCGGGCCGCCGACCTGGACGGCCTTGACCGGACGGCCCGTCGCCGTGCCGCCGCCGATCGCGTCGATGATTTCGCCCAGCGCCAGGCCGAAAGCCGCCTCATAGAGACCGCCATGCTTGACGTTGCCGGCAATCTGGATCGGGATCGTGCCGCGCGAGCGGCCCATGCCGAAATTCTTGTAGAACTCGGCGCCCTTGTCCATGATCACAGGCACGGAGGCGAGCGAGATGACGTTGTTGATGACGGTCGGACAGTTGAACAGGCCCTTGTGCGCCGGCAGCGGCGGCTTGGCGCGCACGATGCCGCGCTTGCCTTCGAGGCTGTTCAGAAGCGCCGTTTCCTCGCCGCAGACATAGGCGCCGGCACCCGTGCGGATTTCCATGTCGAAGCCGTGGGTGGAGCCCAGAACCGAAGCACCGAGAATACCGGCCCTTCGGGCGATCTCGACAGCCTGCGTCATCGTGGCGATGGCATGGGGATATTCGGAGCGCAGATAGACGAAGCCCTTGCGGGCGCCGGTGGCAATGCCGGCGATTGCCATGCCCTCGATCAACACGAAGGGGTCGCCTTCCATGATCATCCGGTCGGCAAAGGTGCCGCTATCGCCCTCATCGGCGTTGCAGACGATGTATTTGCGGTCGCCCGCCGTATCGAGCACGGTCTTCCATTTGATGCCGGTCGGGAAACCGGCGCCGCCACGGCCGCGCAGGCCGCTGCCCGTCACCTGGGCGACGATATCGGCGGGTGCCATGGCAACGGCGTTGGTCAGGCCCTTGAGGCCGCCATGGGCCTTGTAGTCGTCGAGCGACAGGGGGTCGGTGATGCCGCAGCGGGCAAAGGTCAGGCGCGTCTGGTTTTTGAGGAACGGGAGGTCGTCGGTCTTGCCGAGACAGAGCGCCTGGGCCGCTCCTGTCATCAGGCCACCGTCGATAAGGGCGGCGACATCGGAGGCCTTGACCGGACCATAGGCGACGCGGCCCTCGGCGGTCTCGACCTCGATCATCGGCTCCAGCCAGAACAGGCCGCGCGACCCGTTGCGCACGATGGTGGCATCGAGCGAGCGGGCGGTGATTTCGGAGGCAAAAGCCCTGGCGACCTTTTCGGCACCGACGGACAGGGAAGCGGAATCGCGGGGGATAAAGATTTTTACGGTCATGCGCGGGCCTCCGCAACCAGGTCGGCAAGGGCGGCAGCATCCAGTCTTCCGTGCACCTCACCGTCCAGCATGGCGGCGGGTGCGGTGGAACAGAGCCCGAGGCAATAGACCGGCTCCAGCGTCACAGACCCGTCGAGCGTTGTCTGGTGGAAGTCGATGCCGAGAAGTTTTTTGACGGTTTCCTCGAGCGCAGCACCGCCCATCGACTGGCAGGCCTCGGCCCGGCACAGTTTCAGCACATGGCGGCCGGTCGGATGGTCGCGATAGTCGTGATAGAAGGTGACGACGCCGTGCACTTCGGCACGGGACAGGTTGAGTTCGCGGGCGATGACCGGCAGCGCATCTTGCGGCACGAAGCCGAATTCGGCCTGAACCTCGTGCAGGATCGGCAGAAGAGCACCCTCGAGCACCTTCAGTTCCGTCACGATCTCCAGCGTGCGCGCGCTGATATCCTGGGCCGATAGACGTAAATTCATGTTCAGACCTCCCGAACCGACACGAATATCCCGCTGCAATCAATGTGAGGGAACAGCTGTGCCGAAGACACTCTTTCAAACCGGCTGCAGCGCTCCTCCAGAAGACCTGCAACCCGCCAAACGGCAAGACCGGAACCCTGTCGATCTCAGCACTTAGAGGCCGAGCTTCGCAGCAGTGGCTTGAAGGGTCAATACAGCACTTCCGTCGTTCGATAGGAAATTTCTATTGAACCGGCGCAATGCCGGCGGCCTCGGCGAGGATGCGTGCCTCATGCAACAGTGCCGAAACAAGCGGCGTGAACGGTTCGCGGTGCGTCGCCACCAGCCCGACCGTGTGGTGCGCATCCGGCTCGACGATCGGGATGGCGCGGATATCCTGATGAAAACCAAAGGATTTCGCCACATTGTGCGGCATGATGCTGGCCCACCGCCCGGTCCGCACATGGGAAAACAGCACGATCATCGAGTTCGATTCAAGCGTTGGCGAGACCGTCACCCCGGCTTCGGAAAAATGCTGGTTGATAATGCGCCGATTCTGCATATCGGCGGTCAATAGACAAAGCCGAACGTTGCCAACCTCCTTCCAGGTCACGCTTTTCCGGTCAGCCAACTCGCTTCCGGCAGCCGTCACGAGGTGATAGCGCTCGATCTGCAGCGGCACGCTGGTGACACGGCCAAGCGGTTCGTTTTCCAGATAGGTCAGGCCCGCGTCGATCTCGAGATTTTCAAGAAGACTGAGGATTTTCAGCGATGTCGTGGACAGGACCGAGAACGTGACATCCGGGTGTTTTTCCTGAAACGGCGCCGTGATCATCGGCACCATCGCCAGGGTGGTGGGGATCGCCGCCAGCCTTATGTGACCCGAAAGACCGGCGCGGGCGGCGCGCATTTCCTCGCGCATGGTTCTGGTATCGCCGACAATGCGGCGGGCCCATTCCAGAACCCGCTGCCCTTCCGGCGTCAGCCCCTGGAAGCGCGAACCCCGGCTGACGAGCATGACGCCAAGCTGATCTTCCAGTTGCCGGATCGCCGCCGAAAGGGTCGGCTGGGTGATGCCGCACTCCTCCGCAGCGCGGCCGAAATGCCGCTCGCGGGCCAGTGCGATGAAAAATTCCAGCTTGTCGATCATGCGCCGGGCGTTTCACCTCCCGGCAGTCCGGCGGCCCGAATGAAGGCCTGCGCCTCGTTCCAGCGACTGCCTATCGCCGCATAAGCGTCGTCCGAAATCGGCACGATGCCGGTAATCAGCAGCGCGGCGCGCGACGGGGCATCCACCAGATCGATCGCCTCGGCCACCGATTCGCGCAGGCGCTCGACATCGATTTCCGGCAAAGCGGTGATCAACGGCAGACCGGGCGTCGGCGCTGTCACGGTCAGCACCCGAAGCTTGGCGGCTTCCGGCATGTAGTGTTTGGCGAGTTCGAAACTGATCGCGTCGATGGCCGCGAGCCCGGCTTCGCCTGATGCGACCATGCGGATGGAATGGCGGTGCGAGCCGGTGAGCTTGACGGAGAGCGCCGGCGCCGTGGTGCCGTGAATGCCTGAAAGCGTGTGCATCAGCGCGCCATAGCCGGACTGGGAGGTCAGCTCGTTGACGGCGATGGTGCCGGAAAAATCGGCGAGGCTGGCAATCGGATCGTCAGTGCGCACGACGATGGCGCTGTAATAGTGGCCGGGCGCGCAGTCGATCGAATAGGATGGCGTGCCGACGAGGCGCACCTTGTCCTTCAGCGTGCGCACATAGGGCAGGCCGCAGGTCTGCGCCAGGAGCATGTCCGGGTTCTGCCAGAGGCTTTCGCGGTTTTTCGAATGATCGATGACGTCGGGTGCATCAATGCCGTGCTTCAAAAGAGCCACGCGGATGGCGCCCCAGAAATGGTCGGTGGCCGAGCGAATTTCGGGCCAGTCATACATGGGAAGTCCGGCGGCGGAATAAGATCTCATATTCGTTTCACTCCCGTCTGACATCTTATCCCGTTGGGCGATGTCTTGTTCTTAGGCGCCGTGCGGTCATTTGAACGCACAAAAGACGCTCTAAATTTTTGAGGCCTGGAGCATCGTGTCCGGTTGCGGCGATGCGTCAGGTTCAGCTTGGCAACGCACCCATCATTTGCAACATTGCCGCCGATGGCAAGGGTGCATCGACAAAGCATCCCCGGGCCGCCCGATTTCCAGGAGATGCCGCATGACCTTCACCGCTCTTCTCGTCGACAAGGCCGACGACGGTGCCGTCTCGCAGACCATCACCATGCTGGAAGACAGCCGGCTGCCGGAGGGCGACGTCACGGTCGCGGTCGACTATTCGACGCTGAACTACAAGGACGGGCTCTGCCTCGCCGCAAAGGGCGGGCTGGTTCGCACCTTTCCGCACGTTCCCGGCGTCGATTTTTCCGGTACGGTCGAACAGTCGGACGATCCACGCTACAGTCGGGGCGACAAGGTCATCCTCACCGGCTGGCGTGTTGGTGAAGTGCGCTGGGGCGGATACGCAACGCGGGCCCGGGTCAAGGCGGACTGGCTGGTGCCGTTGCCTGACGGGTTGACCACACGGCAGGCGATGGCGATCGGCACGGCCGGGCTGACGGCGATGCTGGCGGTGATCGCGCTGCAGAACAACGGCCTTCAACGGGGCAAGGGCGAGGTGCTGGTCACCGGCGCCTCGGGCGGCGTCGGCTCGGTCGCTGTCGCCGTTCTTGCCCGTCTCGGTTATGCGGTGGCGGCTGTCACCGGCCGTCCGGAAACGGCGGATTATCTGCGCGAGCTTGGTGCGGCCACGATCATCGACCGCGCCGAGATTTCTCAGCCCTCTCCCAAGCCCTTGGAATCCGAGCGCTGGGCGGGCGTCATCGACGCCGTCGGCGGCGAGATGCTGGGGCGTGCCCTGAAGCAGATGAAACACGGTGCGGCAGCCGCTGCCATCGGCCTTGCAGGTGGTGCCGCCATCCCGTCGTTCACCGTCACGCCCTTCCTGCTGCGCGGCATCAAGCTCATCGGCATCGATTCGGTGCAGTGCCCTTTTGAGCAGCGCGTCCAAGCCTGGGACCGTCTCGTTTCCGGCCTGCCTCTCGATAAGCTCGATGCGATGATCGTTGACAAAGGCCTTGCCGACCTGCCGGCGCTCGGCCGCGATATTCTGAGAGGCGCGATCCAGGGCCGTGTCGTCATCAATGTCTCAAAATAGGCTTAGCAGATCAGCTGGCCACCATTGACCTCCAGCACCTGGCCTGTGACATAGCCGGAAAGCTGGTGCGCCGCCAGGAAGAGGTAGGCGGGGGCGCAGTCCTCTGCGGTGCCCAGGCGCTGCAGCGGAATGGTCTTGCGCGTTGCCTCGAGTTTTTCCGCCGAAGAATAGCGCTCGTGAAAATCCGTGGTGATCGTGCCCGGCGAGACGCAGTTCACACGAATGCCGTCGGGTGCCAGTTCGCGGGCGAGCGCCTTCGAATAGGTTGAAACGAAAGCCTTGGTTGCCGAATAGATCGCCGATCCGGGACTGCCGCCGGTCAGCGCTGAGATCGAGACAGTGTTGACGATGGCGGAATGGGGTCCCCGGCGGATGAGCGGCAGCAGGCCGCGCGTCACCTCGACCACCGAGGTCTGGTTGAGCTGAACCACGGTACCATATTGCGCGTCGGTCAGGTCTGCGGCCGGAAAACGGCCGACCATAGTGCCGGCATTGTTGATGAGAATATCGAGCCTGTCGAAGCGCGCCTGGGCTTCCTCGACCAGTCCCGCGACGCCGCCCTTTTCCAGGAAATCGGCGTAAAACACGAAGGCCCGGCCTTCGCCGATGGCGCTCTCGAGAAAGTCCGGCAGAGGCCCGGGCGGAGTCCTTCCGCCATGCAGCAGCACCGTGGCGCCGCAAACCAGCAGCTGACGCGACACCTCCAGACCGATGCCGCGGCCCGCTCCGGTGACGACCGCATTCAGTCCCTTGAACAGCGATGGATGAAACATGAAAGCCCTCCCTGGCATGATCCGCGACGCTACAGCCATCCCGCTTTCGAGATCAATGGACCTGTTGAAAATAGTCGGTTTCCCGATTTGCGAAACATTCGTTTTTGCTTATGATGAAGACAAAACGAAAATACATGGGAGGTAATTGATGTATCTGAGCAGCCGGCAGAATGAAATTCTGGAACTTGCAAAAACCGGCAGCCGGGTGCTGGTCGATGAACTTGCCGTGCGGTTTGCGGTGACGCCGCAGACGATCCGCAAGGATTTGAACGATCTCTGCGATGCCAAGGTGCTCACCCGCGTCCACGGCGGCGCGGTTTTTCCGAGCGGCAACGAAAACGTCAAATACGAGGCGCGCCGCTCGATCGCGGCTTTGGAAAAGCAGGCGATCGGTGCGGCAGCTGCCGCGATGATCCCGCACAATTCATCGCTCTTCATCAACATCGGCACCACGACGGAGGCGGTCGGCGAGGCTCTTCTCGATCACAAAGAACTGATGGTCATCACCAACAATATCAATGTTGCTAACAGGTTGCGGGTTTTCCCCTCGATCGAGGTGGTGATTGCCGGTGGTGTCGTGCGTGGTGCCGATGGCGGTATCGTCGGCGAAGCAGCGGTCGATTTCATCCGCCAGTTCAAGGTCGATTACGCCGTCATCGGTGTCTCGGCCATTGATGAGGATGGGGCGCTGCTCGACTTCGACTATCGCGAAGTGAAGGTCGCCCAGGCCATCATCGCCAATGCCCGCCATGTCATTCTCGTGTCGGATTCGACAAAGTTCGAACGCACGGCGCCGGTGCGCATCGGCCATATTTCGCAGGTCCAGACCTTCATCACCGATCACTGTAGCAACGCCAATGTGCGGGCGCTCTGCGATGAGCAGGACGTGCGGCTGATCGAAACATCGGCTATGTAAAAGTCTGATGATTGCAGGCGGCATTCGTTTGACATTCGAAATATTTTCGTTTTAACTGCATTGGCTTTCGCTATTGCACAATATGCTGCATTGCGAGACACATCTGGGGGGAGCCAGGGTCAGTGCAGGCAGTCCATGATATTTTTGTGATCGGCGGCGGGATCAACGGTTGCGGCATAGCGCGTGACGCCGTTGGCCGGGGTTATTCCGTGGCGCTTGCGGAAATGAACGATTTTGCCTCCGGCACCTCGTCGGGCTCGACCAAGCTCATTCATGGCGGCCTGCGCTATCTCGAACATTACGAATTCCGGCTCGTGCGCGAAGCGCTGATGGAGCGCGAAATCCTCTGGGCCATGGCGCCGCATGTCATCTGGCCGATGCGCTTCGTGCTGCCGTTCCAGAAGGGCGGCCCGCGTCCGGCCTGGCTCATCCGGCTTGGCCTGTTTCTCTATGACCATATCGGCGGCCGCAAGCTGCTGCCCGCCACCCGCACGCTGGACATGACCAGCGACCCGGCCGGTAAGCCGCTGAAGAGCCTGTTCCGCAAGGCGTTTGAATATTCCGACGGCTGGGTCAATGACGCCCGCCTCGTCGTGCTCAATGCCCGTGATGCGGCCGATCGCGGCGCCGATATAAGAGTGCGGACCAAGGTGATTTCCGCCCGCCGTCTGAACGGCCATTGGGCGATCGAGACCGAGGATATGCGCACCGGCGAGCGCGCGCAACATTCCGCCCGCATGCTGATCAATGCCGCCGGTCCCTGGGTCGACAAGGTTCTGGCCGGCGCCATGGGCAAGAACGATGTGCACAATGTGCGTCTCGTCCAGGGCAGCCATATCGTCATCCGCAAGAAATTCGACGATCCGCGCGCCTATTTCTTCCAGAACCCGGACGGGCGCATCATGTTCGCCATTCCTTACGAAGAAGAGTTCACGCTGATCGGCACGACCGATCGCGACTATCAGGGCGACCCGAAGGACGTCCGCATCAGCACGGATGAAATCAGCTATCTCTGCAAGGCGGCCAGTGAATATTTCGCCGAGCCGGTGACCGACGGCGACATCGTCTGGACCTATTCGGCGGTGCGCCCGCTCTATGACGACGGCGCCAGCAAGGCGCAGGAGGCGACGCGCGACTATGTGCTCCGGGTCGAGGGCGGCCATGGCGACGCGCCGCTGCTGAACGTTTTCGGCGGCAAACTGACGACCTACCGCCGCCTGGCAGAATCGGCGCTCGAAAAGATCGGCGAGACACTGGGCGTCAAGGGCCGGAAATGGACCGCGAGCTCCAGCCTTCCCGGCGGCGATTTCGCCACCAGTGGCTACCGGCAAGAAGTTGGCAAGCTGGAAGGCCGTTATGGCTTTCTGACCAGCAAACACGCGGCGCGGCTTGTGCGGCTCTACGGCACGAAAGCCGCAAACCTGCTCGGCACGGCCGCGTCGCTGGTCGATCTCGGGCGCCATTTCGGCGCCGACCTTTATGAAGTGGAAGTTCGCTGGCTGATCGAGCGGGAATGGGCACGACATGCCGAGGACGTGCTGTGGCGCCGGACCAAGCTCGGTCTGCATCTGACAGCGACGGAGGCTGCGGATCTGGAAGCCTATATGGCTGAGGCCGCGATCGCCTGAAGAAGAGTTGCCGATGCTTGGGACGGAACACCGGAGACTGGAATGCTTGAGTTAACCGACATTACGAAGGTTGTAGGGGGTGAGGTTCATGTTCATCCTTTGCGTCTTGTTCTTGAGCGCGGGACATTGAATGTTTTGCTGGGTCCGACGTTGTCGGGCAAGACGTCGTTGATGCGGTTGATGGCGGGTCTGGACAGGCCGTCGTCTGGGACGATGCGGTTTGACGGTGTGGATGTGACGGGTGTGCCGGTGCAGGCGCGCGGCGTGGCGATGGTGTACCAGCAGTTCATCAACTATCCGGGTTTTACG
>JAURWE010000116.1 GCA_030655075.1 Pararhizobium sp. | reverse complement strand
CAAGTCGGTCATGGAAATGACCCGCATGATCGAAGTCACACGCAGCTACACCCAGGTTTCAACAATGCTGTCGCAGCAGGCCGACATGCACCGCTCGGCGATCGAGAAGCTCGCCGAAGTGCCGAACTAAGCGACAGCAGGAGAATAGACGATGCGTGCACTTCATACCGCAGCGACCGGAATGGCGGCCCAGGAACTCAACGTCCAGGTCATCTCCAACAACATCGCGAACATGCGCACCACCGGTTACAAGCGGCAGCGCGCCGAATTCCAGGATCTCCTGTACGAGCATGTCAGCCGCGTCGGCTCGCAGACCTCGTCGCAGGGCAACATCCTGCCGGCCGGCGTCGAGCTTGGTTCCGGCGTCAAGTCTGTCGCGACGCCGAGGATCATGACGCAGGGCGGCCTCGCCGCCTCCGGCAAGGATTACGACGTCGCCATTCGCGGCGAAGGCTTCTTCAAGATCACCATGCCGGACGGCCGCACCGCCTATACCCGCGACGGCTCGTTCGAACTCGACGCGCAGGGCCGCCTGGTCACCGCGCATGGCAACCTCGTGCAGCCCGGCGTCACCATCCCGCAGAACGCCACCTCGGTGACGATCAATGCGCAGGGCGCGGTGTCTGCCTCGGTGCCCGGCACCACGACCACGACGCAGCTCGGCCAGATCGAACTCGCCCGCTTCGTCAACAAGGCCGGCCTGACCGGCGCCGGCGACAATTTGTACTTCGAAACCCCGGCCTCCGGCGCGCCGCAGAACGGCACGCCCGGCTCCGAAGGCCTCGGCGACCTGATGCAGGGCAATCTCGAGCAGGCCAATGTCGAAGCGGTCAGCGAAATCTCCGACCTGATCGCGGCGCAGCGCGCCTATGAGATGAACGCCAAGGTCATCACCGCAGCCGACCAGATGCTGTCGGCCACATCCAACCTGATGCGCTGAGGACTGACAATGATCCGCACCATCTTAACCGCCGCCCTGTTCGCCACCCTCGCCGTCCCGGCTTATGCCGCCGACCGCCCGGTGCTGAAATCGGAAGCCCTCGTCACCGGCGGCGTCGTCCGCGTCGGCGACCTGATCGACAATGCCGGGATCATCGCCAATGTCGCGATCTTCCGCGCCCCCGATCTCGGCGCCACCGGCATCGTCCCGGCCGATGCTGTTGCCGAAGCGGTGCGGGCGCACGCCCTCGTCGGCCTCGACACCAATGGCATCAGCGAAGTCGTCGTCACCCGCGCCAGCCGCGAGATTCCGGTCGCCGATGTCGAGGCTGCCGTCGCCCGCGCGCTGTCAACGCGCTTCAATCTCGGCGAGCCGAAGGAAATCACCGTCAATTTCGAACGCGATCCGCGCGCCATCCAGGTCGAGCCGAACGCCAAGGGCGAGCCGAAAGTGGCCCGCATCGTCTATGACCCGCGCAGCGGCAAGTTTGACGCAGCGCTCGAAATCCCGACTGGCGCCACCGGTTTCAGCACATTGCGCCTCGCCGGCAAGGCGGCCGTCACCGCCGATGTCGTCACCCTGTCGCACAATGTCGATCGCGGCGTTCTGATCCGCGAGTCCGACATCAACGTCGAACGCAAGCCGCGCGCCGAGATCGGCCGCGACGTCATCAGCAGCCGCGACCAGGTGATCGGCTTTGCTGCCCGCAGCAATCTGCGCTCCGGCAACCCGCTGCGCGCCGCCGACCTGATGAAGCCCGAGCTGGTGCAGCGCAACGAGACCGTCACCCTGATCTATGAAGTGCCCGGCATCACGCTGACCGTGCGCGGCAAGGCCATCGAAGGCGGCGCCGACGGCGATGTGATCGCCGTGCTCAACGAACAATCCAAGCGCACCGTGCAAGGCGTCATCGTCGGGCCCGGCCGCGTCGTGATCTCGACCGGTACGCCGCGGCTCGCCGCCAACCTGCCGGTCAAGAACTAAAGCGTAACAACCTGTGTATCCACTTGTGAAAGTAACGGCGATGACGATCATGATCTACGCGCGCAAGGCGCTGCTGGCGACGCTGACGGCCTCCCTGCTGTCGGGCTGCTCGGCTTTCGACCGGCTCAAGAACATCGGCGAGCCGCCGGCGCTGGCCGCGATCGAGAACCCGGTCGCCAAGCCCGGCTACAAGCCGGTGCAGATGCCGATGCCGGCCGCGCAGCCCGCCTCGTACAATCCGAATTCGCTGTGGCGCAACGGCTCGCGCGCCTTCTTCAAGGACCAGCGCGCGCACCAGATCGGCGACATCCTCACGGTCAAGGTCAACATCACCGACAAGGCCAACATCGCCAACGACACCAAGCGCAGCCGCGTCAATGCAGAGGACTCCGGCATTACCGATTTCTTCGGCAAGCAGAAGCTGCCGATCATGAACTCGGCGCTGCCGACCAAGATCTTCTCCGGCGAGTCCACCGCCTCGAGCGAAGGCAAGGGCTCGGTTGACCGCTCCGAAGCGCTCTCGACCAATGTCGCCGGCGTCGTCACGCAGGTGCTGCCGAACGGCAATCTCGTCATCGAGGGCCGCCAGGAAATCCGCGTCAATTTCGAAATCCGCGAACTCATCGTCGGCGGCGTTGTCCGCCCCGAGGATATCGAAAGCGACAACACCATCGACTCGTCGAAGATCGCGCAAGCGCGCATCGCTTATGGCGGCCGCGGCCAGATCACCGATGTGCAACAGCCGCGCTACGGACAGCAGGTACTGGACGTCGTGCTGCCGTTCTAGCCGGACCCGTTCGCCCCCGCGAGAGCGGGGGCCCAGTCTGGCAGTATTTTTCTAACCCTCCTGCTCCCCGCGGAAGGGACTGCCCGCAAGGTTTGCACCCTTGCGGTTCGATCCACCCAAAGCGACAGCGCGGGTGGGTCGGGTGACGGGCAGATGCCC
>JAURWE010000083.1 GCA_030655075.1 Pararhizobium sp. | reverse complement strand
TCGGCGCGCACCTTGTCGAAGCTCATGCCGGTCAGCTTGCCGGCGCCGTCGTGCAGGAAGGCCTTCGGCACCAGGCAATCGAGGATCGGGATGTTCTCGTGCGCGGCATCTTCCTTCTCCCAGGGCGAAGCCTTCATCTCGTCGAAGGGCGAGCGCACGATCACCTTGACGTCGTCGCCGCCCAGGCGTTTGGCGCTGCGGCAGCAGTCCATCGCGGTGTTGCCGCCGCCGAGCACGATCACGCGTTTCGCGATCGAGGTGACGTGGCCGAACGAGACCGACGAGAGCCAGTCGATGCCGATGTGGATGTGCTTCGCTGCTTCGTCGCGACCGGGAATTTTCAGGTCGCGGCCACGCGGTGCGCCCGAGCCGACGAAGACCGCGTCCCAACCTTCGTCGAGCAGCGCCTTGAGCGACTCGATGCGCGTGCCGGCGCGGAACTCGACGCCGAGGTTCAGCACGTAGCCGGTCTCCTCGTCGATCACTTCTTCCGGCAAGCGGAAGCGCGGGATCTGCGAGCGGATCATGCCGCCAGCCTTCAGGTCGCCGTCGAACACGGTCACCGAGTAGCCGAGCGGCGCGAGGTCGCGCGCCACCGTCAAGGCCGACGGCCCGGCGCCGACGCAGGCGATGCGCTTGTCGTTCTTCACCAGCGCGGGGCGCGGGAAGCGGTCGCTGATGTCGTCGTCCTTGAAGTCGGCGGTGACGCGCTTCAAACGGCAGATCGCGACCGGCTCGGGCTTGGCCATCTGCGCTTCCTCGACGCGGCCGCGCCGACACGCCGGTTCGCAGGGCCGGTCGCAGGTGCGGCCGAGGATGCCGGGGAACACGTTCGAGGCCCAGTTGACCATGTAGGCATCGGTGTAGCGGCCCGCGGCGATCAGGCGGATGTATTCGGGAACGGGGGTATGGGCCGGGCAGGCCCATTGGCAGTCGACGACCTTGTGGAAGTAGTCGGGCGCGTGGATGTCGGTTGCTTGCAAGCCGGTTCTTTCCGCGCGCTCGTGCCGGTGGGCGGTTCCACGCGGGGCCAACGCGCTGTTGTGCGTCTGCGGTGCCGGTCATGCTAGGCCTCGGGGCATGCACTGTCAGCGAGGGTTTGCGCCAGTGTGGTGCGCGGCCTTGGCACGCCGCGTGAATGTGGCGCGGAGGACGCAGTGCCTGCCGCTGCGCCACCGCACAATGACCGTCGCTCAATCGACCACCAGGAGTACCGAACGATGAAAGCTCTCGCCCTCCTCGCCACGCACCCGATCGCGCGCACTGCGCTGTTCGCGCTGCCGCTGCTCGTCGCCACCGTGCCGGCGCACGCGCAATCCGCCGTCGCGAC
>JAURWE010000111.1 GCA_030655075.1 Pararhizobium sp. | reverse complement strand
GACCTTGCACAACGTATTGCGCGTGCGCGGCTTCACGGTCGCGGGCGAGCCGGTCGAGTTCGGCTCGGAAGCGCTCGACTGCGCCGGGCTCGACCTGATGACGGTGCTGGTCGGCAGCGAAGGCATGCTCGCGGTGACGCTCGAGGTCACCGTCAAGCTGGTGCCCAAGCCGCAACTGGCCCGCTGCATCATGGCCAGCTTCGACGACATCCGCAAGGCTGGCGATGCAGTAGCTGCGGTAATCGCCGCCGGCATCATCCCCGCGGGCCTGGAGATGATGGACAAGCCGATGACCGCCGCGGTCGAAGACTTCGTGCACGCCGGCTACGACCTGACCGCCGAGGCCATCCTGCTGTGCGAGAGCGACGGCACGCCGGAAGAAGTGGAGGAGGAAATCGGCCGCATGAGCGAGGTGCTGCGCAGCGCCGGCGCCACGGCAATCGCGGTGAGCCGCGACGAGGCCGAGCGGCTGCGTTTCTGGAGTGGCCGCAAGAACGCCTTCCCGGCATCTGGCCGCCTCAGCCCGGACTACATGTGCATGGATTCCACCATCCCGCGCAAGCGGCTGGCCGACATCCTGCTGGCGATCCAGCAGATGGAAATCAAGTACGGCCTGAAGTGCGCCAACGTGTTCCATGCCGGCGACGGCAACCTGCACCCGCTGATCCTGTTCGATGCCAACGATGCCGACCAGCTGCACCGCTGCGAGCTGTTCGGCGCCGACATCCTGGAAACCAGCGTGGCCATGGGTGGCACCGTGACCGGCGAACACGGCGTGGGCGTGGAAAAACTGAACTCGATGTGCGTGCAGTTCAGCGCCGAGGAAAACGCCCAGATGCTGGCCGTCAAGCATGCCTTCGACCCGCAGGGCCTGCTCAACCCGGGCAAGGTGATCCCGACGCTGAACCGCTGCGCCGAGTACGGAAAGATGCTGGTGCGCGGCGGGCAGATCTCCCACCCCGACCTGCCGCGCTTCTAGGGCCTCGCAGCCGGCGCATGCGCGCC
>JAURWE010000110.1 GCA_030655075.1 Pararhizobium sp. | reverse complement strand
TGGCCAACAGCCTGGCGCTCGACAGCAACGCCACCTTGCAGAACACGCCCGTCACCCTCACCGGCAACACCGCGCGCGGTGTGCAGGGTTCGGGCGGTCTCGCGGCGGCGAACAGCGCGCTGGTGAGCGACGGCCGCGTGCAGAACAGCACGCTCGCCATCACCGGCAACACCGCCGACAACGTGCGTGCCAGCGGCTTCGAAGGCAGTGCCGGTGGCGGTCTGTTGTTCTCGAGCAAGCAGAATGCGATGGCGCTGGTCAACAGCCTCGGCGTGTTCGGCTCCACGGTCGATGCGGGATCGATCGCGCTGTCGGGCAACACCGGCCGTGATCTGTCGGCGCAGGGCGGCAAGCTCGTGGCCAACAGCGTGAGCGTCGAGAAGGGCGAGGGCGGCGGGTCGCGCCTGTCGGCCGCGGTGGCCCTGTCGAACAACACGGCGTCGCAGGTGTCCACCGGCGCCAGTTCGATGGCCGGCCCCGGCAACGTGTTCAGCGAGAGCAGCGTGGCGCGTGCTGCCACCAATGCGGTGGTGCTCTACCAGAACGTGCGGGTCGATGCGTCGTCGCCGATCTCGGTAGCCGGCAACCGCGCCGGCAACGTCGGCGCCATCGGTGGCACGGCGCTGGTCAACGCGCTGGCGGGCTACCGCGACGCAAGCGTGACCGGCAGCCCGATCACCATCGCCAACAACACCGCCGACGACGTGCGCACGGGTGGCGGCTACAACCAGACCGCCGGCATCGGCAGCGCGAAGAACGGCATCCTCGTGGCCAACGGCATCTACCTCGAAGGCGAGGGCGGCGTGCGGCTGGCCGGCTCGCCGGTGAGCATCCAGGGCAACACGGCAAAGGCGCTCAATGCCGACGGCGGCCGGGTCAACGCCAATGCGCTCGCGCTTAACGGCAGTGGCGACATGCAGAGCAGTGCCATCACGCTGTCGAACAATCGCGCCGAGAACGTGCGCAGCCACGGCGACGAGGGCACCGTCGGCGGCTTCGCGGTGATGGACCGTGGCGTCGGCCATGCGAGCGCCAACGCGGTGCAGATCATGGGATCGCTGCGGGCCAGCAGCATGCAGTTGCTCGGCAACACGGCCAACGACGTGGCAGCCGAGAAGGGCGTGGCGCTCGCCAACAGCGCGGTGGTCGACAAGTCGGCCGGCACCGAGGCGACGCAGACCACAATCACCGCGAACACGGCAGAGGGCGTGCGCACGCGCGACGGCAAGACTGCGGTCGCCAACAGCGTCTACAACGAGGGTCAGGTGACGGGCTCGTCGCTCACCATTGCAGGCAACCGCGGGGGCGCGCAGGCCGACGGCGAGGATGCCGGCGCGAACAGCGTGCGCAACCGCCAGGGCGCGAGAATGGCCGGCAGCAACGTCACGGTGTCAGGCAACCAGGGCCGCGCGCAGAAGGGCAGCATCAACAGCGTCGACAACCAGGGCGCGCTGGGCGGCAGCAACATCACGATCATCGGCAACCGGGGGTCGGTGGAGGGTGGCGGCATCGCCAACAGCGTCATCAACAACGGCAACATCGCCGGCAGCCAGATCCAGATCCTCGGCAACAACGGCACCGTCCAGGGCAACGGCATCGTGAACTCGGTGGCGAACACGGGGCGCATCGGCGGCAGCACCATCGTCATCGCCGGCAACACCGGCGCGGCGCGCGGCAGCGGCACGGTCAACAGCGTGCACAACCGCGGCAACATGATCGGCAGCAACATCGCAATCGTCGGCAACCGCGGCACGGCGAACAACGGCGGCACCGTCAACAGCGTCGACAACCGGGGCTCGATGACGGGGCGCGTCGCGATCATCGGCAACCAGGGCACGTCGCAGGGCGGCGGCACGGTCAATTCGGTGGTGAACCACGGCATGCTGGCCGGCAATGTGGTGATCGCCGGCAACCGCGGCTCGGCGATGGCGGGCGGCGTGTCCAACTCGGTCATCAACCGCGGCGCGATCACGGGGAGCGTGACCATCGTCGGCAACCAGTCGACATCCGGTGTCGGGATGACCACCGGCAGCGTCCGCACCACCGCCGGCGTGCTCGCCGGGGCGGCGGGCGTGGCCGGCAACACGCCGTGGGCCGCGAACCTCGGCTACACCGTCACCACGCCGTCGACCGGCGTGGTCAATCGCAGCGTCACCGTGGGCCCGGCCGTGACCGTGCTCAGCATGTAAGGAGAACCACCATG
>JAURWE010000109.1 GCA_030655075.1 Pararhizobium sp. | reverse complement strand
TTACCAGCAGGAATGCTTCTTCAAGAAGGTCAAGCGCTGGGACAGCTACGGCAACCCGGTCTGGAAGAAGATCAAGGTCTGCCATTGATCATTTGCTGACAGACAGCCTGAATTGACCTCCCGTCACGAAACCCCGGCCGTTCCCTGCGGCTGGGGTTTTTTATGTGGCGTGGTTTTATTTTCCGCTGGTTCCCATTTTCTCTGTGTCCGTGGAGATGCTTCACCCCCCTCTGTCACTTCGTGACATCTCCCCCACAAGGGGGGAGATTGTTCTTTTTCCTTATGCGCTCAAAAGCTTGCGGCTGATCTCCCCCGTGTGGGGGAGATGTCGGCGCCGCCGACAGAGCATCTGTGTTCGTTGTCAAGGTGGTGTTGGGGTCCAGATGCGGTCCTGCGTTAGCAGGCAGTTTGCCAGCACGACAAGTTTGCGCATGACAGCGACAAGAATGACTTTGGCTGGTTTTCCCAGGGCTTCGAGTGTTTTGGCAAAGCTGGCGAGCGCCGGGTTGCAACGCCGCGCCGACAGGGCGGCCATATAGAGGGCCCGCCGTGGTGCCGGCCGGCCTGCCCGGATGGAGCGCCGTCCTGTGCGGGCGCCGCTGTCGTTTGCGAGTGGAGCGACGCCTGCCAGCATGGCAGCCTGTTTGCCCGAACAGGCGCCCAGTTCGCGCATCCCCGCCATCAGCGCCAGGGCCGTGATGCGGCCGATGCCGGGAATGGAGGTCAGGATCTCGGCCTTGCGGACAAGCTCGGGATTCTTGCCGATGCAGGCTTCGATTTCGCCGTCGAGACGTCGCACATGCTGCTCGAGCACCTTGACGAGGCGGGACAGCTCCGTGCGCAGAAAGGCCGTGGCGGCTGCCTTGTAGCGATTTTTGAGCGCGGTGATCCCATCTTGGGCTGCCGACCTGGCATTGACCAGTTCCTGCAGGGCCTCAATGTCAGGGCTTGGCGGCGTGTCCGGCTCCGGCTGCAGGCTGGCTGCCAAAAACGCCAGGAGGCGGGCGTCGAGCCGGTCGGTCTTGGCCAGATAGCCGCAGGAGCGGGCAAACAGCCGGGCCCGCAGCGGATCGACGATGGCGACGGCAAAGCCGCCGGCGCTGAGCGAGCGATGGGCGGGACGATGGAACTTGCCGGTCGCCTCCATCACGATGCCCTGCGGCCGGTACTTCGACAGCATCCGCTTCAGCTGCGCGATGCCGGTCTTGTCATTGCTGAACCGCCGGCTTTGCCCCAGCGGATGCAGACGAATGTCGAGCCACTCTTTACACACGTCCACACCGGCATAAACTGCCGGTGCCGCGTCTTCTTTGAACGAAACCTTGCCTTGCATGCGGGACTTGCTCCCCATCATCTGTTCAGGACAAACGCGAGGACGGCCGGACCAATCTCTGTCCCGGTTAACACCAAGGGGGTACGGTCCCGGCCGCCCGCTCTTCGGCGGACCATCATCCGCCGAAGAGCGCATCAATCATCCAACAATCGATGCAATTTGAACATGCAAGGGGGGCGAGCTTGCTCCAAAGCTGCGATAGAAGCCTGCTCCGATGCCAGTGATCCATACAAATAACGGGGACGCCGGAGGGCATAAAACCCAATCAAATCAATAAAACCACGCCTCCATTTTCCCCGGTCCCAGAACCCGTTCCTATAATGCCTGCGTCCCATCCCGGTTACACCACGAGGCGTCGTGGTCAGGTGGGGCCGGTGCCGATGATGGCGGCACGACGTGCGCCTTTGTCCGATGGGTTTGCGTAAGAGGGGTTCCCTCCGGAGGCTGATGCCGCTCCGGACCTGTCTGTGGGGCACACAGGACGGATGGCGACATCCGTCGCAGAGAACCCGAGGTCGCAGGCAAAAAAGCCGAACGGGGCGCTGGAAGGCGCTACAGTATCACAAACTCTAAGAGGCACTTTCCAGCGCCCCGGCCAAGTTCGATCTTTCAAAACCACGGCGGATTTTCCGGCGTGGCGCCGAACCTATCTTCCCCTTTGCCGGGGGAGATAGCAAATCAAGATCTTAGCGGAAGGCTAAGTCTTAAGATTTTGCAAGAGAGGGGCCGTGAGGCGGCGATGAGCGTCAATTCCTTCCCCCGCTCCCCGCAGTTTCCAGCACCTGGCATTCTGCCAAGGCGCTGAAATTGCTGTCTCGCCCGCCGGGGGCGAGATGGCCTGGGGGAGGTCGCTCCCTCCCCTTTGTGGGGAGGGTTGGGGAGGGGAAGGCCACGAGAGAGAAATCGCAGGATGAGAAGAACCACTCCCAGCCCTGCGGGCCACCCTCCCACAAGGGAGGGAAAGCCGTCATCAGTCTCAGGCGTCGGCCTTCATCACCTGCTTCTGGCTGCCGAGGCCGTCGATGCCCAGTTCGACCGTGTCGCCGGCTTTCAGGAAGCGTGGCGGCTTCATGCCCATGCCGACGCCCGGAGGCGTGCCGGTGGAGATGATGTCGCCCGGATGCAGCGACATGAACTGGCTGAGATAGGAGACGAGGTAAGCGACGCCGTAAACCATGGTCTTGGTCGTGCCGTTCTGCACCGTCTCGCCGTTGACCTTCAGCCAGAGGCCGAGATCCTGCGGGTCGGCGACCTCGTCCTTGGTCACCAGCCAGGGGCCGGTCGGGCCGAACGTGTCGCAGGACTTGCCCTTGGTCCACTGGCCGGAGCGTTCGGTCTGGAAGGCCCGTTCGCTGACATCATGGACGACGCAATAGCCGGCGACATAATCGAGCGCATCGGCTTCGGAGACATATTTGGCGGTCTTGCCGATGACGACGCCGAGCTCGACCTCCCAGTCGGTCTTTTCCGAGGTGCGCGGAATGAGCACGTCGTCGTTGGGGCCGACGATCGCCGAGGTGGCCTTCATGAAAATGATCGGCTCGGGCGGCACGGTGGCGCCGGTTTCTGCAGCATGGTCGGAATAGTTGAGACCGATGCAGATGAACTTGCCGGTGCCGGCGACGCAGGCGCCGAGGCGCGGATTGCCGGAAACCAGTGGCAGGCTCGAAACATCGAGCGCCGAGAGTCTCGTAAGCTCGGCTGGATCGATGACCTTGCCGGCAATATCGCCGACATGCGCCGACAGATCGCGGATGGCGCCGTTGCCATCGAGGATTCCCGGCTTCTCCTGGCCCGCAGGGCCGTATCTCAACAGTTTCATTTATATATCCTTTTCTCGAAAAACTCAGATGGTCCAGCCGCCGTCGATGCAATAGGTCTGGCCCGATGTGTAGGTGGCGGTGGCGAAATAGAGCGCCAGTTCGGCGATCTCTTCCGGGGTGCCGAGGCGGCCCATCGGCTGGCGGGCGATGAAGGCGGCGCGCGCCTCGTCGTAATTGCCCTGTGCCCGCATGCGGCTTTCGAGCGACGGGCTTTCGACCGTGCCCGGGCAGATGGCGTTGCAGCGGATGCCCCGGGCAACGTAGTCAGCCGCGACCGACTTGGTCAGGCCGACGACCGCAGCCTTGGTGACGCCATAGGCAAAACGGTTCGGCACGCCCTTGATCGAGCCTGCCACCGAAGCCATGTTGATGATCGCCCCGTCGCCGCGCTCCAGCATGCCTGGCAGCACGGCGCGGATCGTACGGATCATCGCCCGCACATTGAGGTCGATGGCGAAATCGAGGTCGCTGTCCTTCATGTCCAGAATGGTGCCGGCATGCACAAAGCCGGCGCAGTTGAACAGCACGTCGACGGCGCCGATCTCGGCCACCAGCCCATCGACCGCATCGGTGCTGAGCACGTCGAGCTTGCGGGCGATGATGTTGCCATCCTCGGGCAACTCGCTCAGCGCCGCCTCATTGATGTCGGTTGCATAGACGGTGGCACCGGCCTTGGCGAAGGCGAGGACGGAGGCCCGCCCGATGCCCTGTGCGCCGGCCGTGATGAGGACGGTCTTGCCTGTCAGAATTCCGGTCATTGCGATGTCTCCTGTGACTGTAACCGCATGTCAAAGCTTGCCGCGCCGGGCGAGGTTGCGCATCAGCGCGCCGGTGCCGAATGTCCATTCCGGGCAGACGTCCGTGCGCTCCACCCAGTTAATCAGCGCGCCGAGCGGCGGTGTCGAAATCGCCACCCGGTCGCCGGCCTCGTGGGTAAAGCCTTGGCCCGCACCCCGCCTGTCCTTCACCGGCGCGAACATCGTGCCGAGAAACAGCACCGCCCCGTCAGGGTATTGATGATGGCGGCTGAGCAACTGCCCGGCCAGATTTTCCGGCGACCGGCTGATCGCAGCCATCTGGCTCGACCCGGTCATCTCGAAACCGTCAAGCCCGGCGACATCAAGCGTCAGCGTCAGCTGCTTCAGATGATCGAGGGTGAAGTCACCGTCGAACAGCCGGATGAAGGGTCCGAGCGCGCTCGAGGCGTTCTGGTCCTTGGCCTTACCGAGCAGCAGCGCCGAGCGGCCCTCGACATCGCGCAGGTTGACGTCGTTGCCGAGCGTGGCGCCGATGATCGTGCCCGACGGCGTGATGACCAACACCACCTCGGGCTCCGGATTGTTCCACTGCGAGACCGGATGGATCCCGACCAGCGCGCCACAGCCGACCGAGGCCATGGGCTGTGCCTTGGTGAAGATTTCCGCGTCGGGGCCGATACCCACTTCGAGATATTGCGACCAGAGCCCCATGTCTTTCAGCAGCGCCTTGACCGTCTGCGCCTGTTCGGACCCGGCCACCAGCCCGCGAAGACTGTCGCCGAGAAAAGGCGCCAGACGGGCGCGTATCTCACTCGCCCGGGCCGGATCGCCCTTGGCCTGCTCCTCGATCACCCGCTCCAGCATGCTGTCGGCAAAGGTGACGCCGGCGGCCTTGACCGCCTGAAGATCGACCGGTGCCAAGAGTGTGCCGAGTTTCCCGGAGAGATAGTCGTCCAGCGCGCCGATATCGGCAAAGCCGGCAATGTCGGCAAGATCGTCCGCCAGATTGGCGCGCTCGAGCAGGCCGGACATGGTCGGTGCCAGATCGGTGAGGTCGAGCAGGCGGCCGTTGCGGACGAGCACGATGCAGGGGCCATCTTGGGCCGTCGACCAGACGCGGCCGACCAGCAAGGCGCGGTCCGCATCCGCAGGCAGGATCGCCGCAGCCGTCAGCACGTCCGGCATTGCGGTCGCAACCGTCTCAGTCATGTCCCGCTCCTCCGGCTGTCGCCCTTCGCTCCACCCACATTGTCAGGATGTCTGACAACCATTCCCGCGATGTTTCTTATTCACTCATTTGCCGCCTGTCCAGATGCATAAGGCAACACTCCCGAGATTTAGGGTGCGGTGCTGATGGCACCTTACTCCCGGTCGAGATCGAGACTGAGCCGCGCCGCAGCGCCGAGAATATGGGCCCGCATCGCCAGACGTGCTGCAGCGGCATCGCGCGCCGCCACGGCGGTGCGGATTGCCGCATGTTCGGCGATCGTCAGGTCGATGATCTTTTCGAGTTCGCCGCGCGACCGGGCAAGGCTGATGGTCGAGCTGATCCGTTCGGCGATGAAGCCCAGCACCAGATCGAAATATTCGTTGCCGGTGGCGGCCGCCATCGCCCGGTGAAAGGCCAGATCGGCCGCGATGCCCTCGTCGGTCCATTTGTGGATGCCCGACATCTGATCCAGCGCTTCGTCGATCTTGGCCAGCTGTGCCGACGTGTGATGCAGCGCTGCAAGACCGGCCGATTCGATCTCCAGCGGCACCCGCAGCTGAAAAAGGCTGCGGAAACTCTGCGGGTCGACCAGCGTGTCGCTCTCGATGCGGATGGTTTGGCGCCGCTGCGGCGGCGTCACGAAGGCGCCGACACCCTGGCGGGTCTCGACCATGCCCTCGTTGCGCAGCTGGGCGATTGCCTCGCGCACCACCGAACGGCTGACGCCAAAGGTCTTGGCCAGCTCGTGCTCGGTCGGCAGCTTCACGCCGCTGCCCAGCCGGCCGTCGGCGATCTCCCGGCCGATCTGGCTGGCAATGCGGGCGGGCAGATGTTCGCTGCGCGAAATCTGGCTGAACCGATCCGGCATCTGCGCATCCTCTTTCAAGCTGTGCTCCGCTTTTTCATCGAACCGACTTTTAATCTGTTGCATCCAGTTATCAGACAACCTTACAATGGTACAGCCCTTGCGTCACAGAAAGGGATATGCAGGAGGAGATCACATGCACTTTGCCATCATCGGCGCGGCCGGCATGGTCGGCCGCAAGCTTTTGACGCGCCTGACGAACGACGGCAGGCTGGGCGACACACCCATCGACAGGCTCACCCTGTTGGATGTGATCGAGCCCGGCAAGCCGGAAGGTTTTGCCGGCTCCGTCGAAGCGCGCATCTCCGACCTCTCGACGCCAGGCGAAGCCGAAACGCTGGTGGCCGCCCGTCCCGACGTGATTTTCCATCTCGCCGCCATCGTCTCCGGCGAGGCCGAGGTGGATTTCGAAAAAGGCTACCGCATCAATCTCGACGGCACGCGCTATCTCTTCGAGGCCATCCGCCATGCCCATGAGGCGGACGGCTACAGGCCCCGCGTCGTCTTCACCTCGTCGCTCGCCGTCTTCGGAGCGCCCTTCCCGCCTGTCATTCCCGACGAATTCCACGTCACGCCGCTCACCAGCTACGGCACCCAGAAAGCCATCTGCGAACTTCTGCTGGCCGACTACAGCCGCCGCAGCATTTTTGATGGCGTTGGCATCCGCCTGCCGACCATCTGCATCCGCCCCGGCAAGCCCAACAAGGCGGCGTCCGGCTTTTTCTCCGGCATTCTGCGCGAGCCGCTGGCAGGGCAGGAAGCCATTCTGCCGGTCGCCGAAACCGTCCGCCACTGGCACGCCTCGCCCCGCTCCGCCGTCCAATTCCTCATCCACGGCGCGACGATGGATACCGGGCAGCTCGGCAGCCGCCGCAGCATTTCCATGCCGGGCCTCAGCGCCACCGTCGGTGACCAGATCGAAGCGCTGCGCAAGATCGCCGGCGAAAAGGCCGTCAGCCTCATCCGCCGCCAGCCGGACGAGGCGGTGATGCGCATCGTTGGCGGCTGGGCCGAAGCCTATGACGCCAGCCGCGCCCTGTCGCTTGGCTTCACCGCCGAAAAATCCTTCGAGGAGATCATCCGCGTTCATATCGACGACGAGATGGGAGGCAGCCTATGACCACGAACATTGCTTTCCTCGGCACCGGCCTGATGGGCGCGCCGATGGTGCGCCGCCTGCTGAAGGCGGGCTTTGCCGTTTCGGTCTGGAACCGCGATCTGGAAAAAGTTCGCAGCCTCGTGGCTGAAGGTGCAACGCTTGCTGAAACACCTGTTGAAGCCGTCTCCGGCGCCGATGTCGTCTTCACCATGCTCAGCGACGGCCCGGCCGTGGAACACGTGCTGTTTGCCACCGGCGTGGCCGAAGCGCTGAAACCCGGAACGGTTGTCATCGACACCAGTTCCATCGCTCCGCCTTTTGCCCGCGATCACGCCAACCGCCTGCAGGCGCTCGACGTGGAACATCTCGACGCCCCGGTCTCCGGCGGCGTGGTCGGTGCTGCGGCCGGAACGCTTGCCATCATGGCTGGCGGCGATGCAGCGCTGGTCGGACGGCTGGCACCGGTGTTTGCAGCGCTCGGCCGCGTCACCCATGTCGGCCCCAGCGGCGCCGGCCAGATCTCGAAACTCGCCAACCAGCAGATCGTCGCCGTCACCATCGGCGCGCTGGCCGAAGCCATGATCCTGGTAGAGGCCGGCGGAGGATCACGCGAGGCCTTCCGCAACGCCATTCGCGGTGGCTTTGCCGAAAGCCGCATTCTCGAACTGCACGGCGCCCGCATGGTCGCCCGCGATTTCGAGCCCGGCGGCCCCTCGAAGCTGCAATTGAAAGATCTGGATGCGGTGCTGGCCATGGCCGAAAGCCTGTCCCTGACCCTGCCGCTGACCCAGACCGTGCGCGACGAGTTTGCCGGTTTCTGCGCCGATGGCGGCGGCGGCAAGGACCACAGCGGCCTGCTGCTGCACCTGGAAAAACAGAACGCGACCAAGACCTAAATGGATCAGCTGCCGCTCTGGCGCTTCGGATAGGAAATGATCGACAGGTAGCGACAGGGCAGCTTTTCCAAGATCTCCGGCCCGTGCGGGGCATCGGCATCGAAGAACAGGCTGTCGCCCGGCTTCATCGCATAAAGCTTGTCGCCATGACGGTAGGTGACCGAGCCCTCGAGCAAATAGAGAAACTCCATGCCCTCGTGCTGGAAGGTTGGGAAGACGTCGGAATCCTTGGTCAGCGTGATCAGGTAGGGTTCGACGACGACGCCGCTGGTGTTGTTGTCGAGATGCCCGAGCAGATTGTACTGGTGGCCGGCCCGCGTGCCGCGCCGCTCGATCTCGACCCCCTCGCCCGACTTGACGAACACCGCGTTGCGCGGCTCCTCGTAGCGCCGGAAAAACGCCGTGACCGGCACGCCGAGCGCCCGCGACAGCGATTGCAGCGTCGTCAGCGACGGCGAAATATTGCCGTTCTCGATCTTCGACAGCATGCCGAGCGAAATGCCCGTAGCTGACGCCAGATCGGCGCCGGTGATGCCGAGCTTCTTGCGGAACGCCCGCACCTCGTGGCCGATGGCGATTTCGAGATTGTTGACCTTGGGATCGCGAAGCGCATGCGGATCCTGCGACAGGACAGGTTTGTGCAGTGGCGTCACACCGTCATCTGCCGGGGCCTTTTCCAGCCGCTGTTTTTTATCCGCCATAATGTCCCATTCAACCCGTCACAATCGTGGTGATCATCGCAGTCTTTTCAACATCACCACAAGCGGAAATGCTGAAAGACCACAACATCGCTATTGTACGCCAAGCGCCGCCGTCAGCCCGCCGTCGATGATGTAGTCGCTGCCGGTGCAGAAGCCCGCCTTGTCGGAGACGAGGAACGCCGCCATTTCGGCGACCTCCTCCGGCTCGCCGATCCGCCCGATCGGATGCGCCGCGCCGAAGCGCTGGAAGACGTCGTCAATATTGGCACCGGCACCGTCGAAGGTGCGAGCGGCGAGCGCCAGGATCGGCGTGCGCACCGAGCCGGGGCTGATCGAATTGACGCGGATCTGCTGGCCCGCATGATCGAGCGCCATCGCCCGCGTCAGCGCATGGATGGCGCCCTTGGTGGCGACGTAGACGGCGACATTCTTCTGGCAGGCGTGACCCTGCACCGAAGAAATATTGACGATTGCGCCGCCGCCGCGTTTCTGCATTTCCGGAATGCCGTAGTGGGCCGTCAGGTGGATGGAGCCGACATTGACAGCCATGGCCCGCTGGAAGACCTCGAACTCTGTAGACACCACTGTGCCATAGGGATGGATCGCCGCCGAATTGACGATGATATCGAGACCGCCAAACGCATGCACGACAGCATCGACGGCCGCCTGCACCTCGGATGGAACAGAGACATCAACTCGGCGCGTCCGGATGGAGAGCTGGCGTTCGGCCGCGATCGCGTCGAGCGCGTCGTTGGCGTCAGCGTCGATGCCGCAGGCGAAAACCTGGGCCCCGCCTTCCGCCAGCCGGATGGCAACCGCCCGCCCGATGCCGGTCGTGCCGGTGACCAGCGCAACCTTTCCGCCAAATTGTGCCATGCCGCTTTCTCCCTTGAATTTTTATCGAAAGCGGGTTGTAGACCGGATTGCGCTCCGATTGAATGCGGCGCGATTGGTAAAGTGTGAATGGCGCATCGGGAGAGTGACATGGAAGAGTGTTTTCGCTGGTACGGGCCAAAAGATCCGGTGACGCTCGATCACGTCCGCCAGACCGGCGCAGCCGGCATCGTCTCGGCCTTGCATCATGTCTATGACGGCTCGGCCTGGGGCGAAGAAGATATTCTCGCCTACAAGGCCAATATCGAAAAATCCGGGCTGACCTGGTCGGTGGTCGAAAGCATTCCCGTCCACAATTCCATCAAGATCGCCGGCCCCGAGCGGCACCGCTATATCGACAATTACAAGCAGACGATCCGGGCCTTGGCGCGTTCCGGTATCACCACGATCTGCTACAATTTCATGCCGGTGGTCGACTGGACCCGCACCGACCTGATGTACCGCCTGCCCTCGACCGGCTATGCGCTGCGCTATGATGCCGTGGATTTTGCCGCTTACGATCTCTTCGT
This sequence comes from Pararhizobium sp., assembly GCA_030655075.1. Taxonomy (GTDB): domain Bacteria; phylum Pseudomonadota; class Alphaproteobacteria; order Rhizobiales; family Rhizobiaceae; genus JAURWE01. Next base: position 177,644 of record JAURWE010000109.1, on the reverse strand, counting down.
GCTGCGCCGCAAAGGTGCTGGTGATGACTATGCGGCCGAGCATATCGCTGAGGCTGAAACGCGCTTTAAATCCCGCAGCACCGCCGAATTCGAACAGATCGAGCGCAATCTCATTGCCGGCCTTCCAGCCACCGAGCGCAGCTATGACCGTGAAAGCTTTCGCGGCGCGCTCGCAGAATATGACGGCATCGATGCCGATGCGCTGCGCGCCAATCTCGCCGCCTTCCTGCGCGAAATCGTGCCGGTTGCCGAGGAAGCCGGCGCCCGCCTCTGCATTCATCCGGATGATCCGCCCTTCTCGCTCTACGGTCTGCCGCGCGTCGTCTCCACCGCATCAGATGCCCGCGCCATCCTGCAGATGGCCGAAAGCCCGGCCAACGGCCTGACCTTCTGCACCGGTTCCTATGGCGTACGCGCCGACAACGATCTGCCGGCGATGGTCAGAGAGTTTGCCGCAAAGATCCACTTTGCCCATCTGCGCAACGTCAAGCGCGAGGAGGACGGCTCGTTCTTCGAGTCGGATCATCTGGATGGATCGACCGATATGGTCGCCGTCGTCGTCGAACTGCTCAACGAGCAGAACCGCCGCAAGCGCGACGGGAGGGCTGACTGGCAGATCCCGATGCGGCCGGACCACGGCCACCTGCTCGCCGACGATATCGGCAAGAGCAGCATCAACCCCGGCTATTCGCTGATCGGCCGCCTGAAGGGACTGGCGGAACTGCGCGGCGTCATGCGCGGCGTCTCCAGTTTCATGCCCGCCTGACCGGTCTCACTTCGCCGGGGCGGTCTTCAGATAGGCGATCAGATTGGCGATGTCGTCCGGCTTCTTGAAGCCGGTAAAGATCATCCTGGTGCCGGGGATTATCTTCTTCGGGGCGGCCAGATAGGTGGTGAGCGTCGCCTCGTCCCAGACGAGGCCGCCACTGGCCGCCTTTTTCATGGCCTCGGAATATTTGGTGTAATCCGCCACCGAAGCACCCTTGCGACCGACGATGCCGGTAAGATGCGGGCCGATCTTGTTGACCGGCGTATCGAGTGAATGACAGGCGGTGCATTTGGCAAACAACACCTTGCCCGCCGCCGCATCGCCGTCAGCCAGAGCCGGGCTCGCCAAGGCGATGAGCGGCACGAGAGCGAAAAATCCGTAAGTCTGCATGAACAATCCCTAGTGGCGCAGAAAGAGAGCGGCACGGAAGAACGTCGGGGAACTTCCGCACCGCACCCCCCCGGCGATCAGGGCTGACCGCCGGATGGGAGATGGGCTTCGTCTTCCGACATGCCTCAGATATTCCCCGCCGACATTTCCGATGCGATGTGATCGGCCTGGCGGATCGCCAGCGAGACGATGGTCAGCGTCGGGTTTTCCGCAGCACCGGTCGTGAACTGGCTGCCGTCGGAGACGAACAGGTTCGGGATATCGTGCGTGCGGCCGAATTTGTTGACCACGCCGTCCTGCGCCTTTTCGCTCATCCGGTTGGTGCCCAGATTGTGCGTCGACGGATAGGGCGGTGTCGGGAACGAGCGGGTCGCGCCGACGGCGGCATAGAGGTCCATGCCCTGCTTGTAGGCATGGTTGCGCATGGCCACGTCGTTGGCATGGTCGGTGAAGGAGACATCCGGGATCGGCATGCCATAGGCATCCTTCAGTTCCGCATGCAGCGTCACGGCATTGCTTTCCTGCGGCATGTCTTCCCCGACGATCCACAGACCGGCCATGTTGGCATACTGGTCCATGGCCGAGGCAAATGACCGGCCCCAGCCACCCGGATCGAGGAAGGCGGCCATGAACGGCAGGCCGAGCGCCAAGGTTTCGAGCTCGTAACCACCGACGAAACCGCGCGACGGATCGTGCTTGGCCTCGTCCCTGACGATGCCGGCCATGGTCGTGCCGCGGTACATGTGCACAGGCTTGTCGAAGATGCCATAAACCGAGCCGGTCGTGTGCCGCATGTAGTTCTTGCCGACCTGGCCCGACGAATTCGCCAGCCCGTCGGGGAACATTGAGGATGCCGAATTGAGCAGAAGCCGCGGGCTTTCGATCGAGTTTCCGGCAACCGCGACGATGCGGGCCTTCTGGCTGTGCAGCTTGCCGTCCTTGTCGGCATAGACCACGGCCGTCACCTTGCCGGACGCATCATGCTCGATTTTGACGACATGCGAATTCGGCCGCACTTCGAGCTTGCCGGTGGCTTCGCCCTTGGGGATTTCCGTATAGAGCGTCGACCATTTGGCGCCCCATTTACAGCCCTGGAAACAGAAGCCCGTCTGCTGACAGCCCATCCGGTCGTCGCGATCAGACGAGTTGATCGCCATATTGCCGGTGTGACACTCTTTGTAGCCGAGCTTGTCGGCACCGGCCTTCAGGATCTTGAAGTTGTTGTTGCCCGGCAGGCGTTCGATGCCGTTGGTGCCGGTCACGCCCATCTTGTCTTCGGCCTTGGCGTAATAAGGCTCGAGATCGGCCAGCGTGATCGGCCAGTCGAGCAGGTTTGCCCCCTCGATTTTGCCATAGGTCGTCAGGTCCTTGAACTCATGTTCCTGGAAGCGCAGCGACGCACCGGCCCAATGGGTCGTGGTGCCGCCGACCGCCTTGACGATCCAGGCCGGCAGGTTCGGGAAGTCCTTGTGCACACGCCAGCCGCCGCCGGTGGTGCGATTGTCGAGCCAGGCAAGCTGCGAAAAGCTGCCCCACTCGTCATTGATGAAGTCTTCGATTTCGAACCGGCCTCCGGCTTCCAGAATGACGACGTCGACGCCTTTCTGTGCGAGTTCGTTGCCGAGCGTACCGCCGCCGGCACCGGAGCCGATGATGACGACGACGCTGTCGTCGTTCAGATCGTAAGGGGCTGCCATGATTTTCCTCCCAGAAAAGTAAAAGACTGCGGCCACGCGAGTGCGCAGGCGCCCTCAGCCGTCAAAGCCATTCGATGTCGTTGAAACCGCGCGCGATGTAGCCGCCCTTGGAATAGGACTCGCCCTCGTAGCCGAAGATCGGCCAGACCTCCTGCTGGTTATAGAGGCTGACGACGAGGTCGCCGCGAACCGCCTGAAAGAACGGCGTCGTCTCGATATCGCGCAAGAGCGCCACCCGGTCGTCTTCCCAGCCGAGGCCGCGATAACCGCCGGCGCCTGCCTTGGCATCGAGCTCGGCGATACCCTTCTCGATCAGGTCCTTGTGAGCTGCATCCTTGCCGGCCTTCGCATCGTGGCCCTTGACGGCGATGGCGTAATATTTGTCGGCGAGATTGTCGTGCGGATAGATGTCCCGGGCGAGCTGGATCAGCGTTGCCATCGTTTCCGGCTTCAGCACGGAGGCCTCAAGGCCCCAGGCATTCTTCGGGCTGATGACGGCGCTGCCGCTGATCACCAGCATCGCGCCGATACTGCCGCGTTTGAGAAGGTCGCGCCGCGATAGGCCGGCATTCTTCTCGTAGATCGTTACCATGTGGTTTCCTCCCTTGCTTGGCTGTTGCGCCCTGAAGGGCGCCTGTGCCGGCTGCCGTTTCCTCCGAAACGCCGGCAATCTCTATTTGTACCGGCTCCCGCGCTGCAGGACTTCGATCTTGTATCCGTCGGGATCGGTGATGAAGAAGAAGCGGGCGAGCAGCGCGCCGTCGCGGTTGAACTCGACGATCTTGTTGGGGCTAAGCCCCTCGCCGATCATGCGGGCATGTTCGCCGTCGAGATCATCGACCGACACGGCAAGATGGCCGTAGCCGTCGCCGAGCGCATAGGCTTCCGCACGCCCCTTGTTGACCGTCAATTCGACCTCGAACTCGCTTTCGGCATTGCTGAGATAGACGAGCGTGAAACTGTCGAAGTCGAGGCGTTCGGCGATCTCGAGCCCGAATGCTTTGCTGTAGAAATCGACGGAGCGCGCCTCTTCCAGCACCCGAACCATCGTATGAATTGCCTTGGCCAATCGTCCCTCCCTGTCGTCACGCCCTGCAGCGCATGGGGAAAGTCTGGCCCTTTGCAAACACAACGGGTAGCAGCGGGTTACCGCAGAGGGAAAATTTATTGCTGGACGGCTGTTCGTTGGGATTCCATTCTTCCAGACGCGACAAAAGGAGAATTTGACCGCCGTTGCGCCAAGTCTCATACTGGTGTCGTAAACACCGTGCAGTCGGGAGGATGGTGCTATGTGTGAAGTCTTCGCAGGACAGGATCCGGAGCGTTATCGCCCGGTCAACCGGTCGGTCCGCATCGGCGGACATTCGACCTCAATTCAGATCGAGGCGGCCTTCTGGGTGCTGATCGACGAAATCGCCGCGAACCAGGGCTGGTCGACGTCGCGGTTTCTGTCGACGCTCTATGACGAAGCACTCGATATCAACGGTTCGGTACCGAATTTCGCCTCGCTGCTGCGCACGAGCTGTCTGATCTATCTGATGGGTCAGGGGCGAAAACCGGAAGAGCGGCCTCGCTTCTCGATCGTCGCCGCCGAATAGACGGCGGCGAACACAAGGGATTTATTGCCTCAGGCAGCGGCAGCCGCCGCTGTCGGAGGACCGATGACACTCTGGCTGGCCATCAGCCGGCCAATCGCGGCGCGCGCCTCGTCAGCCGAGCCGAACCGCTTCGCATCGAGGTCCCACACCTCGTATTTCACGGCCATGAACTTCAGATGATCCCGATCGGGCACAACCACACCGACAGCTTCGCCGCCGAATTCGATAACCTGCTTCTTCATTGTAGTCTCCCGCTGCGTAGCCCCACGCAGTTGTCTGTATGTGCATGTCAAATGAGGTGAAGAAAGGACGGCTGGGTCACATTCGATTGAGTGTGAGCGCTTTGCAGCCTTTGCCCACGGCACGACAACGGAAGAAAAAGCCGCCGGAAGCGACGGTGTGCGAAACTGCGGACATGACACTCTCCATTGGCTGGGGCATGCACATCACCGTGCAGGCCCGGTTATCGGGAATTTCAGGAAGACCATCATGGTTTCCGATGAAATCAAGCTAGAATAATCTACCATTATTGTCAATTAATAAGTTGTCGCGGCAGAAAATTATTCTCAATTTTTAATGCTACACCTGCGAAATCGGGGAAAAGGCCTAAATCCTAGGATTTTTTTGGATATGGGTCGGCAACCGGGCTCCCGCAACCGCAGGCACCGCAAAAACATCGAACGTCACAAAAAATTCATCAGGAAAGGTGGCTGGGCAGCCTCAGAAGGTCGGGGGCGTATTGACCCAGATCAGCACCGTTTCGCCGTCATGCCGGTTGACCCAGGCGTGCTGGCGGCGGCTGGCGAAGTAGAGCGAATCGCCCGCATTGAGATCGTGAAACTCGGCGCCGTCGAGCACCAGTTCCAGCCGGCCGGCGAGCACATGGATGAACTCCTCGCCCTCATGCCGGTAGGCCCCTTCGCTGGAGGCACCGGGGGCCAGCACGAAGCGGTGACAATCCATCTGGTTGCGGCCATCGGCCAGAACCTGCACGGTGACACCAGGCGTCGTGCGCGGCCAGAGCTGCCATTCGCCCTTGCGCACCAGCGCGCGGACCGGCCGTTCCTCCTCGCCGGAGAGCGCCGAAACGGTGGTGCCGAAATAGTCGGTCAGCTCGTGTAGGGCCGTGAAGGAAACGCCCTGTGAGGTCCGCTCCAGCGTCGACAGCGCCGAGGCGGTCATGCCGACATCGCCCGCCACCTGATCGAGCGTCTTGCCGGTGGCGTGGCGCAAGCTGCGCAGCTTGCGGCCGATTTCCGGATAGGCGGTGGTTTCCGCCGTGGTCGGTAGATCGTCGGGGCCCTCGGCCTCCAGCGCCTCGCGGATCGCCGCCGGGTTCAGCCCGCGCTCGGTCCGGTACCAGGAAATCCGCTTCAAGAGCCGGACATCGTCCTCGCTGTATTGCCGGTGGCCGGTCTCCGAACGGCCGGGCACGAGCAGGCCCTGGCTTTCCCACAGGCGCAGGGTCGAGGCCGAGACGCCCGCATGCCGAGCCGCCTCCGCCGTCCTGTATCGCACCGGCTCCATGTCCATCATTCTGCCAAGACCCATCGTCTGTGTGTTGTCGACATATACCGCCGCCCCGGCCGAAAGAGAATGTCAGGCATGGCCGAAATTCCAGTTGCAATCTTGCAGAAAAACTGTAGGAATTCTCTAAATATCCTACAGAAAAAATGCAAGATATAAATATTAAACCCCTGATGAGGACTCCGGCGCCATGACCGACACGACCCTGACAGACCGCAAGAACGCAGCCATCTCCAGGGGCGTCGGCGTCATGACGCAGATCTATGCCGACCGTGCCGAGAATTCCGAAATCTGGGACAAGGACGGCAACCGCTACATCGATTTCGCCTCGGGCATCGCCGTCGTCAACACCGGCCACCGCCACCCGCGCGTCATCGAGGCCGTCAAGGCGCAGCTCGACCGCTTCACCCACACCTGCCATCAGGTCGTGCCCTACGAGACCTATGTGCATCTGGCCGAGCGCCTCAACAAACTCGTACCCGGCAATTTCGACAAGAAGACCATCTTCGTCACCACAGGCGCGGAAGCTGTCGAGAACGCCATCAAGATCGCCCGCGCCGCCACAGGCCGCACGGCTGTCGTCGCCTTCGGCGGCGCCTTCCACGGCCGCACCTTCATGGGCATGGCGCTGACCGGCAAGGTCGTTCCCTACAAGGTCGGCTTCGGCGCCATGCCGGGCGACGTCTTCCACGTCCCCTTCCCGATCGAACTGCACGGCACCAGCGTTGAGCAGTCGCTGGCAGCGTTGAAGAAGCTCTTTGCCGCCGATGTAGACCCGAACCGCGTTGCCGCAATTATCCTTGAGCCGGTACAGGGCGAAGGCGGCTTCTATCAGGCACCTGCCTCCTTCATGCGGGCGCTGCGCGAGCTCTGCGACCAGCATGGCATGCTGCTGATCGCCGACGAGGTGCAGACCGGCTTTGCCCGCACGGGAAAAATGTTCGCCATGGACCACTATGATGTCGCACCGGATATGGTGACGATGGCGAAAAGCCTGGCCGGCGGCTTTCCGCTTGCAGCCGTCACCGGCCGCGCCGAAATCATGGATGCGCCGGCCCCCGGCGGTCTCGGTGGCACCTATGGCGGCAATCCGCTCGGCATCGCCGCCGCCCATGCCGTTCTCGACGTGATCGAGGACGAGAAACTCTGCGAGCGCGCCGAACAGCTGGGCGGCCGGCTGAAACAGCGCCTTGCCGCCATGCGCGACAGCGTGCCTGAAATCGTCGATATCCGCGGCCCCGGCTTTATGAATGCCGTCGAGTTCAACGATGTGACGACCAACCTGCCGAGCGCCGATTTCGCCAACCGCGTCCGCCTGATCGCGCTCGATGAGGGCCTGATCCTGCTCACCTGCGGCGTGCACGGCAATGTCATCCGCTTTCTGTCGCCCATCACCATCCAGGACGATGTCTTCGCCGAAGCGCTCGACATTCTCGAAGCCTCGATCCTCGAAGCCCGGAAAGCATAAAGACAATGGCATTCACCGCAGCACTGAAAAAGCACCTGACGAGCGCAAACCTTTTGCGCGATACGGGCTATATCGATGGCACCTGGACGGGCGGCGATGCCGCCGCCACCTTCGGTGTCACCAATCCGGCCACCGGCGAACTGCTGGCGACCCTGCCCGACATGGGCGCCACCGACACCGCCCGCGCCATTGACGCCGCTTGCGCGGCGCAGGGCCCCTGGGCGGCGCGCCCGGCCAAGGAGCGCGCCACGATTCTGCGCCGCTGGAACGACCTGATCGTCGCCCATGCCGACGAGCTGGCGGCAATCCTGACGGCTGAAATGGGTAAGCCCTTTGCAGAAGCGCGCGGCGAAATCCTCTACGCCGCATCCTATGTCGAGTGGTACGCCGAGGAAGCCAAGCGCATCTATGGCGAAACCATTCCCGCCCCCGGCAATGACCGCCGCATGCTGGTCATCAAGCAGCCGGTCGGCGTCGTCGGCACCATTACGCCGTGGAATTTCCCCGCCGCCATGATCGCCCGCAAGGTCGCGCCAGCCCTTGCCGTCGGCTGCACCGTCGTCTCCAAGCCCGCCGAACAGACGCCGCTCTCGGCGATTGCGCTGGCAGTTCTGGGTGAAAAGGCCGGTATTCCCGCCGGCGTCTTCAACATCATCCTCGGCATGAACGGCCCGGCCATTGGGAAGGAGCTTTGCGGCAACCCGAAGGTCCGCAAGATTTCCTTCACCGGCTCCACCGAAGTCGGCCGCATCCTGATGCGCCAGTGCTCCGACCAGATCAAGAAGGTCAGCCTCGAACTCGGCGGCAACGCGCCGTTCATCGTCTTCGACGACGCCGATCTCGATGCGGCGGTCGAAGGCGCCATGGCCTCCAAATACCGCAATGCCGGCCAGACCTGCGTCTGCGCCAACCGCCTCTATGTCCAGTCGAACGTCTATGACGCCTTCGCCGAAAAGCTCTCCGCCGCCGTGGCGAAACTCAAGGTCGGCGACGGGTTCGAGGCCGGCGTCACCACCGGCCCGCTGATCGACGAGGCAGGCCTCGAAAAGGTCGAGGCCCATGTCGCCAATGCCGTTTCGCTCGGCGCCAGGGTCGCCGCCGGCGGCAGCCGCGTCCAGGGCACCGGCACCTTCTTCACACCGACAGTGCTCACCGGCGTCAACCGGACCATGCAGGTGGCCCGCGAGGAAACGTTTGGCCCCGTCGCCCCGCTCTTCCGCTTCGACACGGTCGACGACGTCATCCAGCAGGCCAACGACACCGAATTCGGCCTCGCCGCCTATTTCTTCGCCGGCGACCTGAAGAAGGTCTTGAAAGTGGCCGAAGCGCTGGAATACGGGATGGTCGGCGTCAACACCGGCCTCATCTCGTCGGAAGCCGCACCCTTCGGCGGCATCAAACAATCCGGCCTCGGCCGCGAAGGCTCGCGCCACGGCGCCGAGGATTACCTGGAGATGAAGTATATTTGCATGGGCGGGCTTTGATTCTTTTGCATTGACTGAGGTCGGGGATAGTTGCCCCCCTCTGTCGGCGACGCCGACATCTCCCCCACAAGGGGGGAGATCAGCCGCAAGCTTTTGAGAAGATGCGACAAAGAAGAATCTCCCCCAACGTGGGGGAGATGTCACGAAGTGACAGAGGGAGGTGGCCACGAACACCGCCGCCCCTCAGGCCCCCGGCTGCATATCCTTCAGATACGTATTCTCCGACTTCGAAACCCGGAAATCCTCCGGCCTGATATCGGCCACCAGCAACACTTCGCCAGCCTCCGGTGCCTCCGCCAAGAGGCTGCCATCGGGCGCCGCGATGCGCGACAGCCCGGCAAAGCCGAAGCGTTCGTCTTGGCCGGTGTGGTTGATATAGGCGACGAACACCTGGTTCTCGAAGGCGCGGACCTGGATCATCTTGCCGGCGATGAAACTGCCCGACGCGCCGCGCGGCAGGGCCGTGGGCACCAGCACCATATCGGCACCTGCCACCGCAAGCCGCCGGACGTTTTCTGGAAACTCGACATCGTAGCAGATCAGCATCCCGAACGTAATGCCGCCGAAGCGCACGAGGCAGGTGGCCGGCTGTTCCGGCGTGAACAGGCTGTGCTCGTAATCCCCATAGAGATTGGACTTGCGGTAGACCGACGGCGGCGATCTGCCGTCGGTGAAGACAGCGCTGTTGTAGACCGTGTCACCGTCGCGTTCGGCAAAACCGGCGACGATCGCGAGACCGTTTGCCTGCGCGATCTCGCCCAGTTGCGCGACGATGGCGCCATCGGCCGGTTCGGCCAGCGGCGGGATCGCTTCGGCACCGCCATAGCCGGTGATGCAGAGCTCCGGCGTGATCAGGAGCTTGGCGCCCGCTTCAGCGGCCTCGGTAGCAGCTTTGGCGATGCGGGCGATATTGGCCGCCACATCGCCGCCGGCCGATTGCATCTGCAGGGCTGCGATCCGCATCACTTCTCCTCCGACGACATGGCGCCCAGAAGTTTGGGCAGGTCGCCGAAACGGGCGATCAGGCTGAAGACGGCGGCGGCGATGAAGACGAACAGGATCGTCACCGATGCCATGGTCGGCGTGTAACCATAGCGCAGCGCGTTGAAGATCTTGATCGGCAGCGTTTCCATGGTGAAACCGACGGTCATGTAGGCGACGATATATTCGTTCAGCGACAGCACGAACGCAAAGGCATAGCCCGAGACCAGATAGGGCAGGATCAGCGGCAGCACGACGGTGCGAAAGATCGTCCGGTCATCGGCGCCCATCGTTGCCGCCGCCTCGACAAAAGAGCGGTCGATCGCGGTAAAACCGAGCGACAACGTCACCAGCGGCAGCGTCACGAAGAAGATCGCGTGGCTGACCACCGCCGTCCACGGCTGGCCGTAGGAACCCGTGGTCGCCCAAAAGGTCAGAAGACCAAGCGCGGTAATGACGGGCGGCAGCGTGAACGGGGCAATGCCGAGCAACTGAAAGATATTCGCCCAGGGCGCGATGCGCCGCCAGAGGAACCAGGCGAGCGGCAGCGCGATGGCAACGGCAAGGGCGGCCGACAGCAGCGCCAGCACGACAGAAGCAAGCAGCGCATCGCGCCAGCCGGCATCAAGAAAAATTTGCCCGTACCAGGACAGCGAAAAGCCCTGCGGCGGAAAGGCCAGCGTCTGCTTCGCGTTGACCGAGACACCGGCGACGACGATCAGCGGTGCCGAGAGGAACAGCCCGATCAGGGAAAAATAGAGCCGACGGAAAAACGTGGTCATGCGGCCTCTCCCTTGCGACCGGCAAAGATCGTCAGCGCCACCAGCCCCAGCGTGACGAGCACAAGGAAGACAGCCATGGCGGCGGCAAACGGCATGTTCGACTGGTAGATCGCCTGATCGGTGATCAGCACCGACAGCGTCCAGTGTTGCGGCCGTCCGAGAATCTGCGGCAGCAAATAGGAGCCGAGCGCAAAGATGAACACCATGATCAACGTCGCGATGATCGTGTTGCGCAGCGCCGGAACCACCACCGTGAAGAAGGCCCGGGCCGGCGAGGCGCCGAGCGTGCGGGCAGCCTCCGTCAGCGTCGGATCGAGCCGGACAAGGGCGGGATAGAGCACCAGCACCGTATAGGGCAGCGCCTGATAGACCATCGCCGTCAGCACGGCGGCAAAGCCCGGAAACAGCGCCTTCGCCTCGCTCATGATGCCGAGCGTCACCAGAATGTTGGTGATGCCGGCCGTGCGCGAAAACAGCGTCGACCAGGCAAAGCCGATGATGACCTCCGACAGCGACAGCACCGACAGAAGCGCCACCAGCCAGACGATTTGCGCCCGGCGCGGCATGCGGGTCAAAAGATAGGTGAAGGGAATGGCGATGACGACGCAGCAGATGGCGACCAGCACCGCCAGCATCAGCGAGAAGCCGAGCACATTGGCAAAAAACAGGCTGAGGAAGCGCTCGTAATTGGAAAAGACGAAGGCCGGTGTGTAGAAACCGCCCTGATCGCGCTGGAAGAAGGACACCGCGATCATCGTTGCAAAGGGGATGACGAAGAAGGTGATCAGCATCGCTGCGGGAAAGAACAGCGGCCCGTAATCGGCAAATTTCTGCGGGGCTTCGCGTCTCATTTTTGAAGCACCACGCACAGTTCGGGCGATAGAACGATGCCGATCTCCTGGCCGACGGCCACATCCGGCCGGGCGCGCGGCGTCGACACCGCCACGATCTGCTTGCCGCCCGCCTCGACGAAAGTCTCGATCGTACCGCCGAGATCGCGCACGAAGGTGACCTTACCCGGAATGGCGCCATGACCCGGCGCCGTCAGGTGGACGTCCTCCGGCCGCACCGACAGGATCGCCTTGCCGGGACCGGCGGAAAGCCCCTCGACCGCCTGGCCGAAGACCATGGCGCGCCCGCTGCTGTCGGTTTCCATCTCGATCAGGTTGGTCGAGCCGATGAAGTCGGCGACGAACGTATCGGCCGGCTTGCGGTAGATCTCGATCGGGCTTGCCGCCTGGCGGATCTCGCCGCCGTTCATGACCACGACCGTATCGGCCATGGTCATGGCCTCGCGCTGGTCATGGGTGACGACGATGGTGGTGATGCCGAGGCGCTGCTGCAGCTGCCGCAGCTCGACCTGCATCGCCTCGCGCAGCTTGGCATCGAGCGCCGACAGCGGCTCGTCGAGAAGGAACAATTTCGGTGAGAGCGCTAAGGCACGGGCAATCGCCACACGCTGGCGCTGGCCGCCGGAGAGTTTCGACACCGGCCGGTCGGCGTAGCCGGTCAGGTGGATCATCGCCAGAAGCTCGTCCACGCGCTTCCTCTGGTCTTCCTTCGGCACGCTGCGGATGCGCAGCGGATAGGCGATGTTCTCGCCGACGGTCAGATGCGGGAACAGCGCCAGCGACTGGAACACCATGCCCAGATTGCGCTTGTGCGTCGGCACCCGCGTGATGTCCTCGCCATCGAGCAGGATCGCCCCGCCGGTGGGCATATCGAGCCCGGCAATCATCCGGAGCAGGGTCGTCTTGCCGCAGCCCGATGGTCCGAGCATGCACACGAAGGTGCCATGCGGCACGTTCAGCTGCACATCCCTGACGGCGGTGAACGTGCCGAAATCCTTGCGGACGCTGTTGAGGGTGAGACCTGACATTGTTTTCCTCGGTTTGAGCATCGATCTGCACCTCCCCCTTGAGGGGGGAGATCGCCGCGAAGCGGCGGGTGTGGGTGATCCGCTGGTTGGCGTCGAGATCACCCCACCCCGGAACTGCGCTCCGACCCTCCCCCTCAAGGGGAGGGTGAAAATTAACCGACGATCAGTTCCGTCCACTTCTGGTTCAGGAAGTCGGACTTGGTCTGGTAGAGGTCGTAGCGCGGGATGATCGGATCGATATCCGAGGACACGGCGGCGAACTCTTCGGCGGTGAGGTCGAGCATCTCGCGCTTGACCGTCGGCGACGTGCCGACCTTGCGCGACAGGGTCGCCTGAATGGAAGGCTGGCTCATATAGTCGATGAACACATGCGCTTCCTCGACCTTGGTCGAGGCGCGCGACAGGGCCCAGCAACCGCTGTCCTGAATGCCGCCTTCCTTCGGGAAGGTCGAACGCACCGGGCTACCCGATGCGGCGGCCAGGCCTGTCACGTCGTGGTAATACTGGCCCATCGGGATTTCGCCCGACTTCAGCGCCTGTTCGAACTGTGCCTCGTCGCGATACCACAGGCGCACGTTCGGCTTGACCTCGGCGAGCTTTTCGAGCGCCTTCAGGATGCCCTCGTCCGTATCCAGTGCATTGGTGCCGCCCATATAGGTCTTGGCCGTCACTTCGAGCAGGAAGGAGTTGGAGACCAGCGCCAAAAGGCCGAGCTTGTCGGCATTTGCCGGATCCCACAGCGCCTCCCAGGAGGTCGGAGCTTCCTTGTAGGCTTCGGTGTTGGTCACCAGCGTGATGTACCAGGACACAGCACCGATGCCGGCAACGCGGCCATCCGGATACTTGTTGACGAAACGGTCCAGCAGGTTGCCGGCATTCTTGATCTTGGCAACGTCGAGCGGCGCCCAGAGATCGGTCGACTGGCCCTTCAGCATCGAGACCTGCGACATCATCGAAACGTCGGCCGGGGCAGCACCCGCCTTGGCAGCCTGTTCGAGCTGCACAAGCCACGCTTCGCCGGTCGGCTCGGCAACCGATTCGATGGCGATGCCGCTTGCCTTGGTGAATTCGGGGAAAATGTTCTTGTCGAAGGAATCCTTGAAGAAGCCGCCATAGACGCCGACCTTCAGGGACTTGTCCTGCGCCCGCAGGATGGCCGGCATGGCCAGCATCGAGGCGCCTGCCAGACCGGCACCGAGCACGGTGCGGCGGCTGAGATTGGTTTTCAGAAATTCGCTCATTGTTCAGTCTCCTTTTTTCGTTCCCACTCAAATTCGGCACACGGCCGGAGCGCCCGGCAGCGTCCGCAATCTCTCAATATTTCTGCGCCTGAAGTTCCAACCGGCGGGCATAGCGCGTCAAGGGAAAACACAGGGCAAAATAGATCAAAGCCACCAGACCATAAACCGTAAAAGGCTGGAAGGTGGCATTGTTGATGGCATTGGAAGCGCGCACCAGCTCCTCGAAGCCGATGATAGAGGTCAGCGCCGTGCTTTTGATCAGCTGCACCAGATAGCCGACTGTCGGCGCCCGCGTGATCGCAAAGGTCTGCGGCAGGATGACGAGGCGCAATTGCTGGACATAGTGCAGCCCGAGGCTCGCGCCGGCATCCCACTGCCCCAACGGCAGCGACTGCAGGCCGCCGCGCCAGATATCGGCGAGGAAGGCGCTGGCGCACAGCGTCAGGCCGATGGAGGCGGCGGTCCAGGCCTCAATGCGGATGCCGAGCAGCGGCAGGCCGAAGAACAGCAGGAACAGCTGCATCAACAGCGGCGTGCCCTGGAACAGCGCGATATAGAGTTCCGCTGCCCTGCTCACCCTCCGGTTCTTCGAGATGCGCAGGAACAGGATGCCGAGACCGACGGTGATGCCACCGGCAAAGGCAACGATCGACAGGACCACCGTCCAGCGCGCCGCCAGCAGAAGATTGCGAACGATGTCCCAGAGCGTGAACTCGATCATGACATGCCGCTCCCGATGAAGCGGCGGCCACCGGCGACCAGCACCCGCCGCAGCCCGGCACTCAGCGCTAGATAAACCAGGGTGATAATGAAATAGGTCTCAAAGGCACGAAAGGTCCGTGCCTGCAGCATGTCGGCCTCATAGGTCAGTTCGCGCACGGCGATCTGCGACACCACGGCCGATTCCAGCATCATGATGATCATCTGGCCGGTCAGCGCCGGATAGATGACGCGCAGGGCCTGTGGCAACACGATGCGGGTGAAGACGATATAGGGGCGGACGCCGAGCGCCATTGCCGCTTCAGACTGGCCGCGCGGCACCGCATCGATCCCGGCGGCAACGATCTCGGTGCCATAGGCCGCCATGTTCAGCATCATCGCGATGATGGCGGCGACGACCGGATCGAAGCGGATGCCGAGGCTCGGCAGGCCGAAGAAGATGAAGAACAGCTGCACTAGAAACGGCGTGTTGCGCACCAGCTCGACATAGCCGGCGATGAATTTGCGCAAGATCGGAAACCGGCTTCTCTTGGCCGAGGCGCCGAGGATGCTGAGGAGAATGCCCCCGGTCCCGGCCACGACGATCAGGAAGAGCGTCGTGGCGGCACCGGCTGCAATGTCCCCGGCAGCACCGGGTAGCCAGCCAAAATCCAGGCTGTAGCCCAAAGGATCAATCCTTCAGGTTGTCGGGGTTCAAGGGAACCTTCAGCCAGGTCTCGGACATGGCGCTGAGCTTGCCGTCGGAAATCAGCTTGGCAACCGTTTCGTCGATCGCCATCTTCAGCCGGTCTTCGCCCTTGTTGACGGCGATATGCGAGGGCGAGGTCAGAAGCTGGAACTTCTGTTCCGGCTTCAGCGCTTCCTGACGGGCGAGCACCTGCGCGCCGACATCGTTACCGACGACCATCAGCTGGGTCTGGCCGGAAATGAAGGCCTGGATGACCGAATTGTAGTTGTCGAAGCGCTTGATATCGGCAGACGCCGGCGCCGCTTCGGTCAGCGACGTGTCTTCCAGCGTGCCGCGATTGACGGCGATCGACTTGTCGGCCAGGTCTTCCTTACCCTTTACGACCAGCGCTTCCGAACCGATGACGGCGATGTAATAGGGCGCGTAGGCAGCGGCGAAATCGATCACCTCTGCCCGCTCCTTGCTGAAGCCGACGCTCATCAGCATATCGACGCGCTTTTCGGTCATGAACGGAATGCGGTTCTGGCCGGTGATGCTGACGAGGTTGAGCTTGACCTTCAGCGCATCGGCAATCGCCTGGGCGACGTCGATGTCATAACCCTTGATGCTCATGTCGGCGCTGGCCGACGAGAAGGGCGGGAAATCGGAAAAGATGCCGACATTGATCGTGCCGGCCTTGGTGATGTCGTCGACCGCGTCTGCATTTGCAGTGGAGGCCGCAAGGGCCGCACCGGTCAGAACGCTTGCCGCCAGAAGCAGCGATTTGAGTGTGGATGAGAAAGCCATGATGAAAGTCCCCTGTTTTTGATTTTTTGTAGTGCCGGATGACAGGTTTGCCATCCGGATCGTAGCAATGCTTTCAGCGGCCCTCGCCTTGAACGAAGGGGCTGAAAACCATCAGACTGAGAATTTCGAACAGCACCTGCGCGCCCGCATGCGCCGTGTTGGTGGTGGCGTCATATTGCGGCGCGACCTCGACCACATCGCCACCGACAAGGTTGATACCTTTGAGGCCACGAATAAGCTCGATCACCTCGCGGGTGGTGAGACCGCCCACTTCCGGCGTGCCGGTGCCCGGCGCAAAGCTCGGGTCGAGACTGTCGATATCGAAGGACAGATAGGTCGGCCCGTCGCCGACGATCGCCTTTGCCTTCTCGATGATCTCCGGAATGCCCATGCCTGTCACTTCCTCGGCGTGGATCACGGTCATGCCGGACTCGTAGGAGAACTCCCAGAGATATTCGGCCGAGCCGCGAATGCCGATTTGGATCGTCCGGGTCGGGTCGAGCACGCCGTCCAGCACCGCATTGCGGAACGGGCCGCCATGGTGGAACTTCGTCTGGTCGAACGCGCCGCCGGTGTCGCAATGGGCGTCGATATGGATCATCCCGACCGGCCGGTTCTTGCCGACCGCCTTCATGATCGGATGGGTGATCGAATGGTCGCCGCCAACCGCCAGCGGCACGACGCCGGCATCGACGATCTGGTTGAAACGCTTCTCGATATCCTCGTGGCTGACTTCCAGCCGGTAGCGGCTCTGGAAGGGCACGTCGCCGATATCGGCCACGCGAAGATCGAAGACCGGTGCGCAGTCGAGAACATGATTGTAGGGGCCGATCCGCTCGATCGTACGCACGGCACGCGGCCCGAAGCGCGAGCCCGGACGGTTGGTGACGCCCAGATCCATCGGCACGCCGGTGATCGCCACCTGCAGATTGCCGAAATCGGGCTCCTGGGCATCGACCGGCATATAAGGTGCAGTCAGGAAGGTCGGCACGCCGGCATAGGGGGCAAGGCGTGTTCCGCTTTTGGAAAAGATCTTGTCGGCAACCTTGCGGAAGGCTGGATCGAACAGCTCGCCGCCATGGCTCTCGCCGTATTTCGCCTGAAGTTCCCTGAGCTTTGCCGGATCCAGCACCATCGCCGCTTTACCTCCATGGATAATGCCCGCGGGAACGCGTGTCTGAAGTGCCAAGTCTGTTCCCCGGGCTTTTCGCCTCTGCGAACCATTAGCCAATAAATCACTTTGAAAAGCAATTGACATTGTTATAGCATTTGATGTGAGAAAAACTAAACTCATGTCTTCCGACAAGGCCAGCATCTGTGTCGAGCCGCCTGCCACCGCTGAACCCCCTGCGCGCCTTCGAGGCGACGGCGCGGCGTGGCTCGGTATCTGCGGCCGCCCGTGAGCTCAACGTCACCCACGGCGCCATCAGCCACCAGATCAAGGCGCTCGAAGCCTCCTTCAACGCGCCGCTGTTCGAACGTGGCGGCAAGCGGCTGAAGCTGACCTCGCAAGGCGCGCTGCTGCTGCCGGCCGTCACCCACGCCTTCGAGGAGATCGCCGCCGCCACGGCAGCGATGACACGGCCTTCGACAACAGGCGAACTGACCATCACCTGCGTCCCGGCGCTGCTCTCCTTCTGGGTCATTCCCCGGCTGCACCAGTTCACCGAACAATATCCGGGCGTCCGGCTGACGCTGCTCGCCTCCAACGACAGCAGCGAGCTCTATTCGCCCGAGGTCGACATCTGCGTTCTCTACGGCGATGGAAACTGGGCCGATGCCTGGACACGGCTGTGGAGCCATTTCGAGCTTTTTCCCGTCGTCAGTCCCACGCTTTTGAACAGCAAGCCGCTGCGCTCGCTGCGCGATCTGCGCGATCACGTCCTGCTGCACGGCGACGACGGCCGCGAATGGAACACCTGGCTTTCCGCCGCTGATGCGCTCGACACGACCCGCACCCGCCAGCACTTCCTCAGCGACGCCCGGCTGTCCACCGAAGCCGCCCTGCACGGGCAGGGCGTGGCACTCGGCGATACGATCACCGCCAGCAGCCTGATCGCCAAGGGCGAACTGATCGTGCCCTTCGACCTGACGGTTCCCGCCAACGACGCCTTCTATGTCGCCTGCCGAAACGAGAAACGCGCCGCCCCGATCGTCAAGGTCTTCATCGACTGGCTGTTTTCCTCGCTCGAAAACGACGCTCTTCTCGAACCGCAGACATCCGCCCGCACCATCCTGCGCGGCCGCAGCCTGAAACTATCAGAGACGGAACAGGCACCGGTGCGCGAAGGCTTCCTGCCGGTCTCCGCCCCCTCGCGCCAGAGACGCCCCGAACCGCCACAAAAACCCCGCCCCAAACTTTAAAACCCAAACGTGATTCATGGGAAATATACGATGCCGCATTTCAATCCGCTGGTCGAAAGACTGTCCCCGCCGCCCGTGCCGTCTGTTCTTGCCTGGGGCAAAGCCTATGACGGATCGCGCGGACCGCTGATCGACCTGTCGCAGGCGGTGCCCGGTTATCCGCCGCACCCGGATATGCTGGCGTGGCTTGCCGAGGCGGCCGGGTCGCGGACCTATACCGGCTACGGCGCCATCGAGGGCGAGGACGATCTGCGCACCGCATTCGCCACGCATGTTTCAGATCTCTATGGAGCAGACATCGGCGCAGAAAACATCCACATCACCTCCGGCTGCAATCAGGCCTTCATCTCCGTCGCCGTGGCCATTGCCGGCGCCGGTGATACGATCGTCATGACCAACCCGTTCTACTTCAACCAGGAAACGACGCTGTCGATGCTCGGCATCGGCACGCGCCTCGTCGATTGCGATCCGGTTCAAGGCTTCCTGCCCGACCTCGCCGCCATCGAGGCTGCGCTGCAGCCGGGCGTGCGCGCCATTGCGCTGGTGTCGCCGAACAATCCGACCGGTGCCGTCTACCCGCCCGAACTGCTCACCGCCATCGCGGCGCTCTGCAAAAAGAGCGGCACCTGGCTGATCCTCGACGAGACCTATCGCGACTTCCTGCCCGAGGGGCAGCGGCCGCACGGCCTGTTCACCGGCGAAGGCTGGCAGGACACGGTGATCGGCCTCTACAGCTTTTCCAAATCCTTCTGCATTCCCGGTCACCGGCTGGGTGCCATCACGGCCGGGGAAAGACTGGTCGAGCAGGTGACGAAGATCATGGACAACCTGCAGATCTGCGCACCGCGCTCGGCACAGGCCGCTCTTGCCAAGGCCCTGCCCGTGCTGGACGACTGGCGCAACGGCAACCGCGCCGAAATTGGCAGACGCTCCGACACAATGAAAGCGACGATGGCCAGGGTTTCCGGCTGGAGGATCGAGGCGATCGGCGCCTATTTCGCCTTCATCCGCCACCCTTTCCCCGGCCGCAGCTCTGCCGACATCGCCGAACGGCTGGCCAAGGAGGCCGGCATCGTCTGCCTGCCCGGCGACTATTTCGGCGAGGGACAGGGCGACTACCTGCGCTTCGCCTTCGCCAATGCCGGCAGCGACACCATCGCCAAACTGGAAGAGCGGCTGGCCGGCTTTACCGGCTGAGGCGGCGCTGCCCCTCGGGCGCAGCCAAGAACGCTTGCGCCAGCGCCATGTCGCGGCGAAAATTCGCCATCTCTTCGGCGCGGCGGTCCTCGTCCGGCAGGCGCAGCAAATAGGCCGGATGCACCGTGACGATCAGCGCCGTCTCGTCAGAAAGATCGAGCACGCGGCCGCGTACATCCGAAATCTTTTGCCGCGAGCGCGTCAGGGAAAAAAAGGCTGTGGCGCCGAGCGCAACCACCAGCTTCGGCCGGATCAGCGCCAGTTCCTTCTGCAGCCACCAGCGGCAGTGATCGACCTCGCCCATGGTCGGGCGCTGGTGCAGGCGGCGTTTGCCGCGCGGCTCGTATTTGAAATGTTTGACTGCATTGGTGACGTAGCAACGGCCCCGGTCGATGCCGGTCTGCGCCAGAACCGTGTCCAGCAGTTTTCCGGCCGGGCCGATGAACGGCTTTCCGGCCAGATCTTCATGATCACCCGCCTGCTCGCCGACAAACATGATCTCCGCATCGGCAGGCCCCTCGCCGAACACGGTCTGCGTCGCCTTGGCGTGGATCGGACAGCGCTGGCAGCCGCGCGCCTCCTCGGCCATCGCTGCCACGGTGCCCGCCGCCGGCACCATCGCAGGAGCCGGAAAGGACCGCAGCGCGGCCTCGCGCAATTGCGGATGATGCGCCGGCGGCTGGCTTGCCTGCCGCGCCACCATGGCCGCGACATTGGCCTCCGCATCGGCGATCATCTGCGGGATCAACCCGGCCTCGGGCAGGTTCTTCCAGTATTTCTTCGGCATCTCCGCCTGCATCGCCTTTATCTTCAGCCGGGCGGGGTTGAAGATATTGGCAAAATAGGTCCGCCAGAGATCGTCCGTGGCGTCGGTTACCACAGGCTTTTCCGCCGGTTCATCCGAAACGGTCAGCGCCGTGCCGTCCCAGCCGGCCGAGCCGTGCGGCGTCAGGATCATCCAGTCCATGTCGGTGAACCGGCGCTGGAAGAACGGCGCCGTGCGCGCGACGATAAAGTGATCCGGCTCGAACCAGGCGATGAACTGTCGCCGTTTCTTGACGGCGACATCGGGCTCGGATCGCACCTCGGGAAACAAGAGGCTGGCATCGACCGCCTCGATACGGGCCTCCTTGAAGCGCACGAAGGCCTTCATCTTGTGGCTGTCGCGCCGCACAGATTTTTCGAGCGCAACAACATCGGCGACATCAGCATCGGACCGCACCGCCAGCAGGTTTCGATCCGCCTGAAGCCGCCAGAGAAGCCGGTAGAGCAGCCCGAAACGGCAGGGATCGGAATGGCAGATCACCGTTTCTGCCAGCGTGACGAACGCGCGCGGAACGGTGATCGGTGGCCCCACTCGAGCCGGCAGCGGCTGGACCGATGTGGCCGGAGCGCCTGACAGGAGATCGTCGCCCGCATCGGCAACCTGCCAATCGATACCGCCGGGCCGGATACCTGCCATCAGCAGGTCGCGAGCCGAATCCCGCCATTCGCCGAAATCGCCGCGTCCGCGCAACACCACCCGCCGCATCAGAACAGCGCCAGTTGCTCGGGCTTTGGCTGAAACATCGTGCGCAGATCGCTGCGGTCGATCAGCCGCGCCGGAGTCCAGCCTTCGGCGCTGATGAAGGCTTGAACCTTTTTGAGAGAAACGCCCAGCCGCGCTAGATCTTCCAGCCGGATGCGCCGGTGGCGGCGGACCTGCAGGATCGATTTCACCGTCTTGGTGCCGAGGCCCGGCACGCGCAGCAGCACAGATTTGTCCGCCCGGTTGATATCGACGGGAAATTGCTCCCGGTGCGACAGTGCCCAGGCGAGTTTGGGATCGAGGTCGAGATCGAGCATCCCGTCTTCGCGCCCGGCGGTGATCTCGCCGATGTCGAAGCCGTAGAAGCGATAGAGCCAGTCGGCCTGATAGAGCCGGTGCTCGCGCATCAGCGGCGGCTTCGTCAAGGGCAGGGTTTTCGACGAATCCGGGATCGGGCTGAAGGCGGAATAATAGACGCGGCGCAAGCCGTAGCTGCCGTACAGCCGCGAACTGGTGCCCAGAATGATCGCGTCGCTGGCGCCGTCGGCCCCGACGATCATCTGCGTGCTCTGGCCGGCCGGCACGAACTTTTTCGTGCGCTTCTTCTGCAAGGTCGGCTCTTCGGCCTCCTCGATCTTCAGCCGCAGCTCGCCCATCGACTTGCGGATATTGTCCGGCCGTTTTTCCGGCGCGAATTTCGAGATGCCGGCATCGGTCGGAAGCTCGATGTTGATCGACAGCCGGTCCGCATAGAGCCCCGCCTGCTCGATCAACAGTGGTGACGCCTCGGGAATGGTTTTCAGGTGGATATAGCCGCGAAAATTGTGCTCCGTGCGCAGGCTTTTGGCGATGCGCACCATCTCCTCCATCGTGTGATCCGATGAGCGGATGATGCCCGAGGACAGGAACAAGCCCTCGATATAATTGCGCCGGTAGAACTCCAGTGTCAGCCAGACCACCTCTTCGACCGTGAACCGGGCCCGCTCGACATTGCTGGAAGACCGGTTGATGCAATAGGCGCAGTCATAGACGCAGAAATTCGTCATCAGAATCTTGAGCAGAGAAATGCAGCGTCCGTCCGGCGCATAGGCATGGCAGATGCCGGAGCCCTCGGTCGAGCCCAACCCGCCCGACTTGGCCGAACTGCGCTTGGTCGTGCCACTGGAGGCACAGGAGGCATCATACTTGGCCGCATCGGAAAGAATGGCGAGCCGTTCCTGGAGAGACTTTTTCATTCTGTTCACTTTATGTTCTGACTGCAGCGTGTCAAGGCGACCGCTACCCTGAAATCTGCCCATGGCCGTATTGTGCAATGCAGCATTCGCAATTTACAATGCGCTCGTGGCCACGGCAGCAGCTCATCCTTTGGTGGCGAAACATCTGCGATCTCAACGACATTGAATGTCCGTCATGCGCGTTGAAAAACATGAGTTCGATCATCATATTAAGATGCGCCGCACAATGACACGCAGATTGTTCGAAGAGATACCGCATGACGAAGACTGTTTTTATCGGGAAGGCCTCGAAAGCCGCCGGCGGCTGGGGCGCTCTGAAAAGCTGCGGCAAGCACCTTCTTGAAAGCGGCTCGCCGATTGCAGGCGCACGGGCACTGCTGAAGGCCAATCAGCCGGATGGTTTCGATTGCCCCGGCTGTGCCTGGGGTGACCCGGCGCATGGCTCCTCCTTCGAGTTCTGCGAAAACGGCGTCAAGGCCGTCGCCTGGGAAGCGACCGACAAGCGCACTCCCCCGGATTTCTTCGCCCGCCACACGGTCTCGGAGCTGCGCTCATGGACCGACTACGCCCTCGAGCAGGAAGGCCGCCTCACCCATCCGATGCGCTATGACGCCGCCAGCGACCGCTATCTGCCGGTCAGCTGGGACGCCGCCTTCGCCGAGATCGGCGGCATCCTGAAAAGTCTCGACAGCCCCGACCGGGCCGAGTTCTACACCTCCGGCCGTGCCAGCAATGAGGCGGCGTTCCTCTATCAGCTGTTCGTCCGGCTCTACGGCACCAACAATTTTCCCGATTGCTCAAACATGTGCCATGAGGCGAGCGGCGTGGCGCTGCGCCAGTCGATCGGCGCCGGCAAGGGCACGGTTCTGCTCGAGGATTTCGAGGAGGCAGACGCCATCTTCGTCATTGGCCAGAACCCCGGCACCAACCATCCGCGCATGCTGGGCGACCTGCGCCGGGCCTCCCAGCGCGGCGCCGAGATCGTCGTCTTCAATCCGGTGCGCGAACGCGGGCTAGAGCGCTTTTCCGATCCGCAGGACAAGCTGGAAATGCTGCGCGGCGGCAGCACAGAAATCGCCAGCCATTATTTCCAGCCGCGCCTCGGCGGCGACATGGCGGCCGTGCGCGGCATGAGCAAGGCTGTCTTCGCCGCCGATGACAATGCTGTGGCCGACGGCCTGTCCTCTTTGCTCGATCATGATTTTCTGGCGCAACATACCGCCGGTTTCGCCGCCTACCGCGATGCGGTCGATGCCACGTCCTGGGAGGAGATCGAAGATCAGTCCGGCCTGACGCGCGTCGAGATCGAGCGGGCCGCAAAGGTCTATCTCGGTGCCGGACGCGTCATCTGCACCTGGGCGATGGGTGTCACCCAGCACAAACATTCGGTCGCCACCATCCGCGAGATTTCCAACTTCATGTTCCTGCGCGGCAATATCGGCAGGCCAGGCGCCGGCCTCTGCCCGGTGCGCGGCCATTCGAACGTTCAGGGCGATCGCACCGTCGGCATCAACGAAAAGCCGGAGGACGGCTTTCTCGATGCTCTGGAACAGGAATTCGGCTTCACCGCACCGCGCCGTCCCGGCCACAATGTTTTGGCCGCCATCGGCGCCATGCTCGACGGCTCGGCCCGCGCCTTCATCGGCCTCGGCGGCAATTTCGCCCGCGCCACGCCCGACAGCCCGCTGATTGCCAAGGCGCTTGCCAGCCAGCAGCTGACCGTGCACATCGCCACCAAGCTCAACCATTCCCATCTTCTGCCGGGTGAAACCGGTTTTATCCTGCCCTGCCTTGGCCGCACCGAGGTGGACAGCAATTCGAACGGCGTGGCGCAGATCGTCACCGTCGAGGATTCCATGAGCATGGTCCACGGCTCCGGCGGCATCAACAAGCCTGCATCAACGGAGTTGCGCTCGGAAGTCGCGATCATCGCCGGCATTGCCGCCGCCACCGTTGGCTTGGCCACCGTCAACTGGGCAGCACTCGGCGACGATTACGACCTGATCCGCGACCACATATCCCGCGTGCTGCCGGGCTTCGAGAATTACAACGAGCGCGTCCGCAAACCGCGCGGCTTTCACCTGCGCAATCCGGCGGCAAACCGCGAATGGAACACGCCGTCGCAGCTGGCCGCCTTTTCTTCCGTGCCTCTGCCCGAAGCGACCGAATGCCAGCAGGCTAGCGGCAAGGACGGCGTCTTCGTTCTCCAGACTTTCCGCTCGCACGACCAGTACAACACCACGATCTACGGCATGGACGACCGCTATCGCGGCGTTTACGGCGAGCGCAACGTCGTCTTCATCAACCCGGCCGATCTCGACAGCCTCGGCGCCAGGGCCGGCGACCGCGCCGATGTCATCGGCCGCTTTGAGGACGGCGTTGATCGCATCGCCGGCGATTTCCGCTTTGTGCCCTACGATATTCCGCGCGGCTGCGTCGCCGGATATTATCCGGAGCTGAACGTGCTGGTGCCGCTCGGCCAGGCCGGCGACGAAAGCGACACGCCCGCCTCGAAATCCGTTCTGGTTTCCTTCCGCCTGCGGGCAGACGCCGCCTGATGGACGGCGACGACCTGGAAGAGACCTATCTGGCGCTGGTTGAAACCATCATCCGGGCGAGCGATCAGACGTTAAACGGCCTCAGTGCCGGAGTTCTGGCTGCTCTTCACATGGACATCGCCTCAGATAGCCGGACCTTCGCAAAACTCTACGGCATCGAACATGCGCTGGTGCTGCGGGAGATCACCGTGCTCGAAAGCCGGGGCCTGATCGTGGCTCTCCGCCGCGACGGGCGTAACTAGAGGACGCATCTGGCTCTGAGCGAAATCGCAACGGCGCTGCTCTCGAGCACCCCCCTTGACGCGCGGTCCAGTCCTGCTAGGTAAGGGGTGCTGCAGACGCCCGTGACGGGAGCAGCAGGAGTATGGTGCCGGGCCCCTCTGGCGAGAGATTTACGGCGCTCTCGTGATGTCGGTACCGCCAGCAATCTAGGCCGGCGGATAAAACACAATGACAATCGATCTCTCAAGGTTCGCATACGCTGGCCCATCGGCAGCGTGCATGCAGTCCACACGCGTCCTTTTCACTGACGGAAAGGGCACTTCCGATGAATAAGATCACCACATCAAAGACAACGCTCAGCTATTTCCTCTGGGCCTTCATCGTCACCGCACTCGGCCTCGTTCTCGGCGCCTGGCTCGGCTGGCGCGCAACCGGCACGATGGGCGGCCTGTTGTCAGCCCTTTTCATCTGCTCGGTTCTGGCCGTGCTCGAAATCTCGCTTTCCTTCGACAATGCCATCGTCAACGCCAACAAGCTCAAG
Source organism: Pararhizobium sp. (assembly GCA_030655075.1). GTDB lineage: Bacteria > Pseudomonadota > Alphaproteobacteria > Rhizobiales > Rhizobiaceae > JAURWE01. The sequence goes on along the minus strand of JAURWE010000109.1, from coordinate 151,989 downwards.
GAAATGACGCCGGTCTGGCAGCACCGGTTCCTCACCTGGGGCATCGTCATCGCCGTGTTCGGCATGCGCATCATCTTCCCGCTCGCCATCGTTGCCATTGCCGCCAAGATCGGCCCGTTTGCAGCGCTGGAACTGGCGGCCCGCCAGCCGAGCGAATACGCCCGCATCATGAACGAGGCGCATCTGCCGATTGCGGCCTTCGGCGGCACGTTCCTGATGATGGTCGGCCTCACCTACTTCTTCAACCACGAGAAGGACGTGCACTGGATCCGCTTCATCGAGACCTACATGGCCCGGTTCGCGACGATCAAGGGCATTGAAATCGCCTTCGTGCTGTTGCTGATCCTGGTGTTTTCGAGCCTGCTTGAGGGTGACGAATCCGTAACCTTCGTCTATTCGGCGATCTACGGTCTTCTGACCTTCCTTGCGGTCGAAGTCGTCGGCGGCATTCTCGATGCTTCGCAGAAGGCGATGAGCGAAGCGGCCAAGGGCGGCCTTGGCGCTTTCATCTATCTCGAAGTGCTCGATGCCAGCTTCTCCTTCGACGGCGTCATCGGCGCTTTCGCTCTGACGCAGGACCTGTTCATCATCGCCATTGGCCTTGGCATCGGCGCCATGTATGTGCGCTCGATGACGATCATGCTGGTCGAGAAGGGCACGCTTGCCGAATACCGCTATCTGGAACACGGCGCCTTCTACGCAATCCTGATCCTGTCGGTGATCATGTATGTGCAGACGCTGGTCCACATTCCGGAAGTCATCACCGGCTTGGGCGGCGCGGCCCTCATCGGCCTCTCGCTCTGGTCGTCGATCCGCTACAACAAGAACAATCCTGAGCTGGAACACGCCGAAGCGCATTGATGCCTTCACCAGATGCCATGCCAAAATAGGAACGGCCCGCCTCTTTCGAGGCGGGCCGTTTTTTGTTGGCACATTCAATTCCAATATCAATCGTGCGCGGTGGCATGCCCTTCGGCCTTGATCTCGACCGGCTCCACATGGCCCGTGTCCGCGTGGCTTTCCTGAGCCGGGACTATGGCGTCTTCATGCACAACAGCGGCCTCGTCTGACGCCGCATCGCCATGCCCGGCCGGTTCCTGTTCAGCGGCCTTGTGTTCGACCGCTTCAGGCTCCACCGTTTCGTGCCCCGCCGTTACATGCTCCGGCGCCGCATGGCTGCCGGCATCATCGCTCAGGGCGGCGAAATCCTCGAATGTCGGCTCATGCGGCTTCTTGTCGTGACCTTCGGCCTCGTGCTCGGCCGCCTCGCCCTCGGCAGGCGCGGCTTCCCCGTGGCCGGATTCAGCAGCTTCGCCATGGCCCGACGGGGCAGCCTCGCCATGGCCACCGCTTTTCTCAGCGGCCTTTCCGTGGCCCTTTTCCTTGGCCTTGCCGTGTTCGGACGCCTTGGCCTCTTCGCCTTCGGGCAGCGGCGGGTCGGTACAGTCGGTCTGGTCGTCGATCCCCCGGATCATCGCCTTGACGTCATCCAGTGGCAGCTCGATTTTCTCACCGCCGAACAGCCCGGCAGCATTGGCCGTGCCGTCGATATAGCGCGCCTTGAAGGCCGCTGGCATACCGGTCACATCACCGGGATGCGGCGTGAACAGCACTTCGGCGCCAATCGCCCGGCCACGAATGCCGCCGCGCTGGTCGGGGCCCTTCTGATCGAGAACGACGACCTGATAAAGATCGGCCTTTTCAGACTTGGAAAAAACGCTGGCGACCCGAAGCGCCGTCTTCAGGCGCACCAGCCCGTCGGTGCTTTCGGTCTTGACGAATTTGCGCACCCAGCGCTGGCCGTTGATGCGCAGCTTGACGACGGCGACATTGGTACAGTCGAGCCCGGAGACCGACGAGGCCGGCGGGCCGAGAATGGCTTCCGTGCCGACATAGACGGCAAAAGCGGCCGATGCGCCGGACAGCACGATGCCGCCTGCAAGGATCATCACGATCCTGCGCGGCAATCGAAATATTCCCAGCCTGAGCTTCACGCCCGCCACTCCGTCATCGTCACATCCATAGGTGCAAGTGCAATCGGGGCGGAGTGTAGGCCGATGACGTTTCGGAAAGTTTAAGTCGCCGGGGGATTTATCGGCCCGGCTGTCGCAAAACGGAGCGGCAGAACGCGTGAACCCGGCGGAACGATCCACCGGGTTCACGCTGTCAAAACCTAGCAATCAGTCGATTTCGACGTCCCGGCGCTCATCGCAATGGCGCACGCGGGTCTTGTTGCCGTATTTGTCGTAAAGCACGATCCAGTTGGTCGAGCAATAGGCACCGCTTGTCTCGAACAGATAGCGCGGACGGCGCTGCTGTTTGTTGGTGCCTTCATAGAAGTCGCCGCTCCGCGTTTCCGACGAGCGGTCGTTGCCACGCTGCTGGGCGAAAGACGGGGCCGCCATCGAGGCAGCCGCCGTCAGGGCAATCATGCAAACGAGGATGATCTTGCGCATGCTGTTCTCCTTGGGTGGAGGGGCGTCTTTGCGCCCCGTCTACCAAATGTCGCATGGGCGTCCAGACCCGGCTGTTCCTTGCGAAACAGGTTGCCCTTGCCGCCACCTTGGTTAAAACGGTCCTCGATTATCAATGAGGTTTTCCGGATCATGGCAAATATCGGCATCGCCGGCGGCGGCATCATCGGCTGCGCAACCGCCCTGACGCTTCTCGACCGGGGCCACACGGTGACCGTCTTCGAAAAGGATGCCGGCGGCCTGCCCGCTTCCGTCGGCAATGCCGGCATTCTCGCCGTGCCGGAAATCGATCCCCTGGCCCGCCCGGACATGCTGCTGGCCGCGCCGAAATGGCTGCTCGACCCACTCGGCCCGTTGACCTTGCGCTGGCAGGACGCCCTGGCGCTTACACCGTGGCTGACGCGTTTCCTTCTGTCGTCGCGGCCTGGACAGGTGGTAAAATCCCGCAACGCGCTGTTCGGCCTGATGAAGACGGCGCTGGCCGATCACGAGGCGCTGGCCGGCATGGCGGGCATTTCCGGCCACATGCTGGCAAGTGGTGCCCTGACGCTGTTCGATACGCAAAAAGCCGTCGACCGCGCCTTCGAACACGAGACGATCAACGCCGCCCTGCTCGGCTACGACATTGAAAAACTCGATGAAGCGGCAACCCGTGCCCGGGTTCCGGCGCTCGAAGGCCGCTTCGCCGGATCGGTGTTTTCCAGCGGCTATCGCACCTTCCTCGACCCGCTGGCACTGCTGCGGCGGCTGCAGGATCAGGTCCGCGCCCGCAGCACATTTGTCGATGCCGCCATCCTGGCCATCGCGCCGTCCACGGACGGCATTACCTTCGTGACGAACCAGAACCAGCGCCAGACCTTCGACAAGGCCGTCATTTCAGCGGGTGTCTGGTCGCGCGATCTGGTGCGAGGCCTCGGCCTGAAGGTGCTTCTGGAAACCGAACGCGGCTACAACACCACGTTTCGCGACCCCGCCGTGACGCTGGAGCTGCCGGTATTCTTTGCCGAGCACGGCTTCGTCGCCACGCCGATGTGGAACGCGCTCAGGATCGGCGGCGCCGTCGAGCTGGCAAAGCCCGATGCCCCCGCCAATTTTGCCCGGGCCGCCGCCATGCGCGAAAAAATGCGCCGTTATGTGCCGAGCCTGCCGGAAACAGGCGGAACCGAATGGATGGGCCGGCGCCCTTCGACGCCGGATTCCGTGCCCGTCATCAGCCTCAGCCCACATGATCCCCGTATCGGCATGGCCTTCGGCCACGGCCACCTCGGCCTGACCCTGTCGGCGGTGACCGGCCGCCGTCTCGCCGATCTGCTCGACCACGGTCCCGTGCCGGACATGGCGCCGTTTGACATCCGGCGCTTCCAGTAAATATTGACATTCGCGGAGCGCGCGGCTCCATAGAGGTCACTGCCAACATCAATCGCCAGGAAAAGAACGCGCCATGCACAAGGTCATTTTCGATACGGACCCCGGCGTCGATGACGCCATGGCGCTGCTGTTCCTGCACCATCACCCGCAGATCGATCTCATCGGCATCACCACCGTCTTCGGCAATGCCTCGATCGAGACCACCACCCGCAACGCCCTGTTCCTGAAGCGCGAATGGCAGATCGATGCGCCGGTGGCCAAGGGCCTGAGCGAGACGCTGAACCCGGCCAGGCCACATGTCGGCTGGCCCACCTTCATCCATGGCGATGACGGGCTCGGCAATATCGGCGTTCCGCGCAACATCGACATGCCGGTCGATCCGCGCCCGGCCCACCGCTTCATCATCGAGACGGTGCGCGCCAATCCCGGTGAGGTCACGCTGGTGGCTGTCGGCCGCATGACCAACCTTGCGCTGGCGCTGCGGGAAGATCCCGAAATCGCCGTGCTGGTCAAGGAGGTCGTCATCATGGGCGGCGCCTTCGACGTAAGAGGCAACATGAACCCGGCGGCCGAGGCCAATATCCACGGCGACCCGGAGGCGGCCGACGTGGTGATGACCACACCCTGGCACGTGGTTGTTGTCGGGCTCGACGTAACCGAACAGACGGTGATGACCCGTGAGAAACTGGCAGTCATGGCCGATGCCGGTGGCAAGCGCGTCAAGCTCCTGTCGGATATCTCGCAGTTCTACATCGATTTTTATGAAACCCGCATCGACGACGGCATGGTCGTGCATGACAGCTGCGCCTGCGTTTATGTGGTGGCGCCGGAGCTGTTCACCACCCGCAGCGGCGCCATCCGCGTCGTCACCGACGGCATTGCCGAGGGACAGACCATCCAGATGCCGGATGATGAAAGCTATCCTGCCAGCCCCTGGGATGGTCACCCCAGCCAACTGGCCTGCATTGGTATCGAGCCTGATAAGGTTCTGGCGCTGATCCACAACGTCATCGCCCATAAGAAGACTGCCTGACGAAAGTTGCCCTAAGAAAGTTGTGGGGAGCGACTGGCAGTCCGCCGCCGCTCGTCTATCTCTAAAGGCATGAAACCGGATGCCCTGCTCTACCCGACGCCGAAAGGCCTGTTCTGCCCCGCCGGCCAGTTCCACGTCGATCCGGTGCAGCCGGTGGAACGGGCGCTGATCACCCATGGCCACGCCGACCATGCCCGCCCCGGCCACGGCCATGTGCTGGCCACCCGCCAGACGCTGGACATCATGCGCGTCCGTTATGGCGAGGAGTTTTGCGGCAGCGAGCAGGAGGCGCCGCTGCGCGCGCCGCTGGACATCAACGGCGTCGGCGTCAGCTTTCATCCGGCCGGTCACGTGCTCGGCTCCGCCCAGATCGCCATCGAACACAAGGAGACGCGCATCGTCGTCTCCGGCGACTATAAGCGGCGGCCCGATCTGACCTGCCTGCCCTTCGAGCCGGTCGCCTGCGATGTCTTCATCACCGAGGCGACCTTCGGCCTGCCTGTGTTCCACCATCCTGACGACCGCGACGAGATCGGCAAGCTGCTGGTCTCGTTGCGCCGCTTTCCCGAACGCAGCCATCTGGTCGGCGCCTATGCGCTCGGCAAGGCGCAACGGGTCATCAGCCTGCTGCGGCAGGCAGGTTATGAAGCGCCGATCTATATTCACGGCGCGCTGGTCAAACTCTGCGATTATTACCGGAGCCAGGGCATCGAACTGGGAGAAATTCGCCCGGCGACATTGGAAACCGGCAGCAAGGCAAGCTTTGCGGGCGCCGTGGTCATCGGCCCGCCCTCTGCTTTTGCAGACCGCTGGGCCCGCCGTTTTCCCGATCCGGTCTCGATCTTCGCCTCGGGCTGGATGATGGTGCGGCAGCGCGCCAAGCAGCGCGGTGTCGAACTGCCGCTGATCATTTCCGATCACAGCGACTGGCCGGAACTGACGGCGACGATCACCGAGATCGCCCCGAGCCAGGTCTGGGTGACGCACGGTCGCGAGGAGGCCCTGGTGCGCTGGTGCGAACTCAAGGGCATCGCCGCCAAGCCGCTGCATCTGGTCGGCTATGAAGACGAGGGGGACTAAGCGATGAAACCCTTCGCCGAATTGCTCGATAGCCTCGTTCTGACGCCGCAGCGCAACGCTAAGATCCGACTGCTGGTCGACTATTTCCGCCACACGCCCGACCCCGACCGGGGCTACGCGCTGGCCGCCATCGCCGGAACGCTCTCCATCGCCTCGGTCAAGCCCGCCCTGCTGCGCGATCTTGCGCTCGAGCGTATGGACGACGTGCTGTTTCGCTACTCCTACGACTATGTCGGCGATCTCGCCGAAACCATTTCGCTGGTCTGGGAGCCGGAAGACACGAGCGAAACGCACCTCGCCCCACCGCCTTCGATCAGCGCCGTCATCGACGCGCTCAACAGCGCCGGCAAGACGCAGGTCCGTGCGCTGGTGCGCACCATGCTCGACCGGCTCGACACGGCCGGGCGCTTCGCCTTCCTGAAACTGGTGACCGGCGGCATGCGCATCGGTGTTTCGGCACGGCTGGCCAAGCAGGCGCTGGCCGACTTCGGCGGCAAGGACGTCATCGAGATCGAAACGCTGTGGCACGGTCTCGAGCCGCCCTATGTCTCTCTGTTCCAATGGCTCGATGGCAGTGCCGACAAGCCTGCCATGACGACGCCGGCGGTCTTCCACGCCGTCATGCTGGCGACACCGGTCGGCGACGGCGATCTTGCCGGGCTCGACCCGCAAGATTTTGCTGCCGAATGGAAATGGGACGGCATCCGCGTCCAACTCGCCAATCTCGGCGGCATGCGTCGGCTTTACTCGCGCAGTGGCGACGACATTACCGGTGCCTTTCCCGATATTCTCGAGGCACTCGATTTCGAGGGCGTCGTCGATGGCGAGCTTCTGGTCGGCGGCACCGCGCGCACCAACCGGGCCACCCGCACATTCTCCGATTTGCAGCAGCGGCTGAACCGCAAGACCGTCAGCGCCAAGATGCTCGACGACTACCCGGCCTTCATCCGCGCCTATGACCTGCTCTATGATGGGAGCGAGGACGTGCGCCACGAGGGCTTTACCGCCCGCCGCGATCGTCTCGCCCATCTGGTCGACAAGGCCACCCCCGATCGCTTCGATCTCTCGCCGCTCGTGCCGTTCTCCACCTGGGAGGAGCTGGACGGGCTGCGGGCCGAACCGCCCGATCCTGTCATCGAGGGCATCATGCTGAAGCGGCTGGATTCGCCCTACACGCCCGGCCGCATGAAGGGGCCATGGTTCAAGTGGAAGCGCAATCCCTACAATGTCGATGCGGTGCTGATGTATGCCCAGCGCGGCCACGGCAAACGCTCCAGCTATTATTCCGATTTCACCTTTGGTGTCTGGGCGCCGGTCGAGGGCAAGGACACGCTGGTTCCCGTCGGCAAGGCCTATTTTGGCTTCACCGACGCCGAACTTGAGGTGCTCGACCGTTTCGTGCGCAACAACACCACCGACCGCTTCGGGCCGGTGCGGGCCGTGCGGGCCGAGCCGGACTTCGGTTTCGTCGTCGAGGTGGCCTTCGAAGGTATCAACCTGTCGAGCCGTCATAAGTCCGGCGTGGCCATGCGTTTCCCGCGCATTTCAAGGCTGAGGCAGGACAAGCTGCCGCACGAAGCCGACCGGCTGGAAACGCTGATGGCGATGATCGACGCAAAAGCTTGAACAGCCCGGAACTTTCTGGCCTGGCAATCCTTTTTTGATCTTTAAAAGCAAGGAGAATCATCATGCCAGCCACATCGAAAGCACAGCAGAAGGCCGCCGGTGCGGCCCTTTCCGCCAAACGCGGCGATACGCCGAAATCGAGCCTCAAGGGCGCCTCCAAAAGCATGGAGAAATCCATGACGGAAAAGGAGCTGAAAGACTTTGCCGAGACGGACCGCAAGGGTTTGCCGGAGAAAAAGGCGAAGAAGTAAAGAAAAAAGCCGCCGCCCCTACCGGAACCCTCTTGAGGCTCTCATGGCTGGGACGGCGGCTTGTCTGTGCGCTCTTTACCGGCGCTTACACAGAGTCCCCTCTGGACTTGCACCATTTATTATGCAGGAAGCGTGCCAGACGGGAATCCTTGGAAGCGCTGCGTTGTCAGAGCGGGCATGCCAGAATAAGTATGATATTTAGCACTTTTTTTCAGCAGCAAGCCTATTTGGCATTCGTCAGGGCAATACCATTGGCATCAAACCGGTGCCTATGGCCGGCATCCGGCGTGGCGTAGACGATATCGTCAGGCGCATACTGATGCTCGCCAAACAGCCGCACCGTCAGCAGTCCGGTCTTCTCGGTCTCCAGATAGACGATCGTGTCGGCGCCAAGGTGCTCCACATGGATTACCTTGCCCTGCCACTCGCCACTCTCGCGCGACAGCGCAATGTGTTCCGGCCGGACACCGATGGTCTTGGCGCCCTGCTCGCCCAGCCGCTCCGCATCGATGAAATTCATCTGTGGCGAGCCGATGAAGCCGGCAACAAACGTATTGGCCGGGCGGTTGTAAAGTTCCATGGGCGAACCGACCTGCGCGATCTCGCCGGCATTGAGCACGACGATCTTGTCGGCCAGCGTCATCGCCTCGACCTGATCGTGGGTGACGTAGATCATCGTCGCCTTCAGGCTGCGGTGCAGGCTGGCGATCTCCAGGCGTGTGTTGACACGAAGCGCCGCATCGAGATTGGACAGCGGCTCGTCGAACAGAAACAGTTTTGGTTCGCGCACGATGGCGCGGCCGATGGCGACGCGCTGGCGCTGGCCACCGGACAGCTCGGCCGGACGGCGGGCGAGATACTGGTCGAGCGACAGCATGCCGGACGCCTTGGCGACACGGGTCTCGATCTCTGCCTTCGGCGTTCCCGCCTGTTTCAATCCAAGGCCCATATTGTCCTTGACCGTCAGGTGCGGATAGAGCGCGTAGGACTGGAACACCATGGCGATGCCGCGTTTGGCCGGCGGCGTCGTGCTGACGTCCTGTCCGTCGATGATCACGTCGCCGGAGCTTGCGTCCTCCAGACCGGCGATCACCCGTAGCAGCGTCGATTTCCCGCAGCCGGACGGGCCGACGAAGATGACGAACTCGCCATCCTTCACCTCGAGATCGATGCCCTTCAGAACCTCGTGAATGCCGAAGGCCTTGCGGATGTTTTTAAGCTGAAGTGATCCCACAGGAAGTCCCTTCCGTGTCGCCTCTGCCCGTCGCCCCGATGCTGCGCACCGGAGCCGGACAGGCGTTGGTTAAAGTTTGACCGGCTGGCCGCTGCGAACGCTCTCGTCGGCAGCAAGGCAGATGCGCAGCGACTGCACCGCATCGTCCATGTGCCGTTCGAGATCGATGTCTTCGCGGATCGCCTTCAGCACATAGGCCTGTTCGAAATCGCAGAGTTCCTGATGGCCGGGCTCGCCCGCCATCGTCAGGTCCTCGTCCTTGTGCACGAACTTGCCGTCCGCCCCGGTCTCTGCCTTGTGGATGCGGATGACGGCCGTCTTGGTATGCGTATCGATATCGTCGGACTTGGCATTCGGATCCATGACGATCGAGACCGAACCGTTCGGCGACATGACGTCTTTCACGAAGAAGGCGGTTTCCGACATCATCGGCCCCCAGCCGGCCTCGTACCAGCCGACCGAACCATCGGCGTAGATCACTTGCAGATGGCCGTAATTGTACATGTCCGGCGCGATCTCGTTCGACAGGCGCAGGCCCATGCCGCGCACTTCGACCGCTTTGGAATCGGTGATCTGGCACATGACATCGACATAATGCACGCCGCAATCGACGATCGGCGGCGTCGTTTCCATCAGCGACTTGTGGGTCATCCAGGTCGGGCCGCTGGACTGCTGGTTGAGGTTCATGCGGAAGACGTAAGGGCCGCCGAGCTTGCGCGCTTCTGCGATCAGCCGGATCCAGGACGGATGGTGGCGCAGGATATAACCCACCACCAGTTTCTTGCCCGCCTTTCGCGCTGCCGCCACGACCCGCTCGGCATCGGCCACCGTCGTTGCGAGCGGCTTTTCGATGAAGACGTCGCAGCCGGCCTCGAAGGCCATGACTGCATAGTCGGCGTGGCTGTCGGAATAGGTGCAGATCGAGCAGAGGTCCGGCTTAAGCTCGGCCAGTGCCGTCGCAAAATCGGGATGGATCGTGTAGCCGCCAAGCTCCGGCGCCAGCGTCGGCGTGCTGCGATTGACCAGACCGACGATCTCGAAGCCGGGATTGTTGTGATAGGCGAGCGCATGGCTCCGCCCCATGTTGCCGAGACCGGCAACGAGAACGCGAATGGGTTTGCTCACTTCACAGCTCCTGCAGTAATGCCGCGGATCAGTTGCCGCGAGAAGATCAGATAGAGGACGAGGATCGGAAAGATCGCCAGCGACAGCGCCGACAGAACCGCGTTCCAATTGGTGACGAACTGGCCGATGAAGATCTGCGCCCCGAGCGTCACGGTCTTGGTGCTTTCGCCCGGCGCCAGGATCAGCGGAAACCAGAGATCGTTCCAGATCGGGATCATCGTGAAGACCGCAACCGTCGCCATGGCCGGTCGGATGAGCGGCAGCACGAGGCGGAAGAAGATCGAATATTCCGACAGACCGTCGATCCGGCCGGCATTTTTCAGATCATCGGACACCGTCCGCATGAACTCCGACAGGATGAACACGGCCAGCGGCAACCCTTGCGCCGTATAGACCAGCACCAGCGCCGTCAGCGTGTTGACCAGTCCGGTGGCGACCATGCCCTGAAGGATGGCGACCGTGCCGAGCCGGATCGGGATCATGATGCCGAGCGCCAGATAGAGCCCCATCAGCGTGTTGCCCTTGAAGCGGTATTCCGACAGCGCAAAGGCCGCCATGGCGCCGAACAGCAGCACCAAGAGGATCGACACGACGGTGACGACGAGACTGTTCTGGAAATAGCCGGCGAAATCGCCCTGCCCCAGAACCGTCTGGTAGCCGATCAGGCTGAAGGTCGAGGGCGTCGGCAGCGCCAGCGGATCACGGAAGATGGCGTTGCGCGCCTTGAACGAGTTGGCGATCGTCAGGAACACCGGAAACAGCGCGATGAGCGTATAGGCGATCAGCGCAAAATGGACGGCGCCGGCGCGAAATGGCGATGTGCGGGCTTTCGACATGACGCGCTCCCCTCAGAACTGGTAGCGGCGGATGCGCCGCTGGATGATGAATAGGTAGATCGAGACGCCCGACAGAATGATCAGGAACATCAGCGTCGCGATCGCCGCCCCCATCGACCGGTCACCGAGCTGCAGCTGGAAGCCGAAGAAGGTGCGATAGAGCAGCGTGCCCAGAATATCGGTCGATCCGTCCGGCCCGGCAAGCGCCCCCTGCACGGTGTAGACAAGGTCGAAGGCGTTGAAATTGCCGACGAAGGTCAGGATCGAGATGATGCCGATGGCCGGCAGGATCAGCGGCAGCTTGATCTTCCAGAACTGGCCCCAGCCGGTGATACCGTCGCACTCGGCCGCTTCGATCACCTCTTCTGGAATATTGAGAAGCGCCGCATAGATCAGCATCATCGGGATGCCGACATATTGCCAGACGGAAATCAGCGACACGGCGATCAGCGCCGAGCCGGGCTTGCCGAGCCAGGGCGCAAACAGGAATTTCAGGCCGACTAGATCGAGCAGGAAGGGCGACACGCCCCAGATCGGCGACAGGATCAGCTTCCAGATGAAGCCGACGATGACGAAGGACAGAAGCGTCGGCAGGAAGATGGCCGTGCGGTAGAAGGCACTGAACCTCAATTTCGGGATGGCCAGCAGCGCCGCCAGCGCGATGCCGATGGGGTTCTGCACCAGCATGTGGATGATGAAAAAGATGAAATTGTTTTTGAGCGCATTCCAGAAACTCGCTGCCCAGCGGTCATCACCCAGAAGCACATTGAAATTCGAAAGACCGACGAAGGTCGACTGGCCATCGACGGTGTTGAACAGCGACAGCCGGAGCGTTTCGATCAGCGGCAGGATCATGACGGCCGTATAGACCACCAGCGCCGGAAACAGAAAGACGAGGATGTGCCAGCGTTTGCCGCGCTTTTGCCGCTGAGGGCTGGTGCTCTGAATTACCGCATCGCTCATCGGCTATGTCCGCTTGATGGTTGGCCGAAACATCTCGGCATAGTCTGCACCGCCTTGATGGAGGTGACGATATCGACGGCTTGCACCCTCTTCTCCCAAGCGGGGAGAAGGTGGCCCACCGGGCCGGATGAGGGGGCGGCTTGATCCGAAACCTTGGAGACACCCCCTCATCGTTTCGCTCCGATGGGGAGAAGAGATCGCGCCCGGCTCGGCCGCGACATTGCGGTCAGATCGGCAAAATTCCACCCTCCCCCCATCCGGGAGAGGGTGGAAACATCAGCCCTTACTTGCCAGGCTTGTACCAGCTGTCGAGGCCCTTCTGGAGCTTCTCGGCTGCGACTTCAGGCGTATCCGTGCCGTTGATGACATTGGCCGATTCGACCCACGTTTCGTTTTCAAGGTTCGGCGTGCCGCGCGACAGGATCTGGTAGGTCGAACGGATCGAAGGCTTGCACTTTTCGCGCCAGGAAACGAATTCCTGAGCGAGCGGATCGCTCATCTTCACCGCAGTCGAGTTCAGGCTGAAGAAGCCCGGCAGCGCGTTGGCGTAGATTTCTGCGAATTCCGGCGAAGCAACCCAGGACAGGAACGTCTTGGCTGCATCTGCATTCGGGCTCTTGGCGTTGAGGCCGATGCCGATGTCGTTGTGGTCCGAGATGTAGCATGTGTCACCGGCCGTCTTCACCGGCGGTGCGAAGGCGCCCATCTTGAAGTCAGCCTGAGTGTTGAAGCCCGAGATTTCCCACGAACCGGCCGGATAGATCGCAGCACGGCCGAGCGTGAACAGGTTCTGGCTGTCCGGATAGGTCTGGGCTTCGAAACCGTCGCCGAGGTAGTCCTTCCACTTGGCCAGAACCTTGTAGGGCTCGACCCAGTCGGCATCGGTCAGCTTCTGTGTGCCCTTGATCAGCGCCAGGCGGCCTTCTTCACCTTTCCAGTAGGTCGGACCGATGTTCTGGTAGCCCATCGTTGCGGCTTCCCAGGTATCCTTCGTGCCCATGGCGAGCGGAATGTAGGTGCCGTCAGCCTTGATCTTGTCGAGCGCCGCGAAGAAATCGGCTTCCGTTGCCGGAACGCTGATGCCGAGCTTTTCGAACGCGTCCTTGTTGTAGATGAAGCCGTGGATGACCGAAGCCATCGGCACGCAGAATGTGGCCGAGCCATCGTCCGTGGTCCAGGCGGAACGGGCGACCGGCGAGAAGTTCTCCATGCCGGCAAGGCTCGTCAGGTCGGCAAGGTGCTTCTTGTTGTAGAGTTCGAGCGAGGCATCGAACGGACGGCAGGTGATGAGATCGCCGGCCGAACCGGCGTCGAGCTTGGCATTCAGCGCCGCGTTGTATTCGGTCGGGGCCGATGGCGAGAACACGACCTTGATGCCGGGGTTCTTCGCTTCAAAGGCCGGGATCAGCTTTTCCTGCCAGATGGCCAGGTCGTCGTTGCGCCAGCTTTCGATGGTGAGCGTCTTGTCCTGCGCATGGGCAAGACCGGCAGCGCCGAGAATGCTCGATGCGAGAAGCAGTGTTTTCAGTCCAGTGCGGGTCATTCACGTTCTCCCTTTTATATGCGCCGGAATGGCGCGGTTATGAAATCTTCAGCCCATGCTGGCGAGTGCCCGCCGCAGGTTCTGGTTGGACGCAAGCAGCACACGTTCCGCCTCGGCCGCATCGCGCGCCCCGGCAGCAATCAGGATCGCTGCCTTGACCGAACCGGAGGTCGCATCGAGAAGCCTCCCGGCCTCCCGCGTATCCACGCCCGAAATGTCCGAAACGATCCGGCAAGCGCGGCCGCGCAGCTTGATATTGTCGGCCTTGAGATTGACCATGTGGCCGTCATGCACATGGCCGAGATGAATGCCGACCATCGTCGAAAACATGTTGAGCGCGATTTTCTGCGCCGTGCCCGCCCCCATGCGGGTCGATCCCGACACGACTTCGGGCGGCGTCTGCAGGAGAACCGCAACATCGCAGCGCTGGAAAAGCGCTGCACCGGGATTGTTGGCAAAACCGATGACGCGGGCGCCACGCGCCCGCGCGCCGTCCGCCACGGCCAGCGCATAGGGTGTGCTGCCGCTCGCGGTCAGGCTGATGACACAGTCGCCGTCGCGCACATCGGCCTTGGCGACGTCGCGCAGTGCCAGATCCGTATCGTCCTCGTAGCCGCCCGCCAGATCAGCAAGGCTGGCCGCCCCGCCAGCAAGCAGGATCACCACCTGCTCGTGTTTCAACCCATAGGTTCCGGGAAGCTCCAGCGCATCGGCCATCGCCATCAGGCCGGAGCTTCCGGCACCGGCATAGACCAGACGCCCGCCGGACATCAGGCAATCGGCAGCAAGGCGCGCCGCATCGGCAATTGTATCGACTGCAGCACCGACAGCTTCGGCGGCCGCCTGCTGTCCGCCCACCAGAATACGCAGCACGGCAACCGGCTCCATCGTGTCGAGCCCGTTCGCTTGGTCGTGCAGCAATTCGGTTTTGCCAGCGTACATCGTGAATTCTCCCTCGATCCAAATTAATGCCAAAAAAATACCAATTGTCTACAGGAAATTAACTTTTGCCCTCATAAATTTTTCATATTTCAAAATAATCGTTTATTTTCAACGAAATAATTCAGATTCAAAAAAATCCAGCGTTTACCTCTTGGTTAAAGGTATTTTTTTGGTATTGTTTTGGTTGGAGGTATTCATGTCCAACTTCATTCTGGGAATTGATGGCGGTGGCACCAGCTGCCGGGCAGCGGTCGCAACAGCCGACGGACATGTCATCGGACGCGGCGTCAGCGGCGCCGCCAACATTCTGACCGATGCAGATACCGCTCTGATCCATATTATTGACTGCGCCCGTGCGGCGTTTGCCAACGCCGGCCTTGGCTCCGACGACATGAGCGCCGCATCGGCCGTTCTCGGCCTTGCCGGCGCAAATGTCGGCGACGTGGCGCATTATGTGCGCGAACGCCTGCCCTTTTCCAGTGCCGACATAGAATCCGACGGCCTGATCGCGTTGCAGGGTGCGCTTGGCGAACATGACGGTGCCGTCGCCATACTTGGTACCGGATCCGTGTTCATGTCTCGCACGCTCCAGACGGTCCGTTACGTCGGCGGCTGGGGCTTCATTGTCGGTGATCTCGGCGGCGGCGCCCGCATCGGCCAGGCCCTGCTGCAGGAAACGCTGCTGGCACACGATCATGTGCGGCCCGCCTCGAGGCTTACAGAGACGATCCTGGCCGAGTTCGACAACACGCCGGGCAAACTGGTCGAATTCGCCCGCACCGCCCGTCCCGGCGATTTCGGCCGCTTCGCACCCATGGTGTTTGATCATGCAGGCATCGGCGATGTGGTGGCTATCACCTTGATTGAAGCTGCAGCCCGCAGTGTCGATGCAGCGCTCGATACCATCACGGCGGGCGGCTGCAACAGGCTCTGCCTGCTCGGCGGATTGTCCAGTCTCTATCCCCTCTGGCTCGCCCAGCATCACCGCACCATTCTCTTCGAACCGGAAGCCGACGCGCTGGCCGGTGCCGTGTCCCTGGCGGCGATCCGCCATGGCAACCGCCAGGAGCGCATCGCATGAGCGACCATCTGGCTTCGATCCTGTCGGCAGACGGCCTGCAGACCGGCGGCTCCGGCCCGCTGTACCTGAAACTGCGCCAGTCGCTGGAAGACGCGATCCAGTCCGGCAAACTCAACCACGGCGATGCACTGCCGCCCGAGCGCGACCTGGCCGATTTCGCCAGCATCAGCCGCGTCACGGTGCGCAAGGCGGTCGACGATCTGGTCAAGGACGGATTGCTCGTGCGCCGCCACGGCTCCGGCACCTTCGTCGTCAAACCGGTCTCCAAGGTGCAGCAGTCGCTGTCCCGCCTCACCTCCTTTACCGAGGACATGGCAAGGCGCGGCTTCACCACCAAGTCACAATGGCTGGAACGGGGCCTGTTCCACCCGTCGCCGGGCGAGATCATGACCCTCGGTCTTCCGGCCGATGCACTTGTGGCGCGGCTGGGGCGTCTGCGCATTGCCAACGACATGCCGCTCGCCATCGAACGGGCCGCCATCAGCGTCGAGTTCCTGCCCGACCCGATGCGCCTCGACGGCTCGCTCTATGCGGAACTCGACAAGCGCGGCCTGCGGCCGGTGCGGGCCGTCCAGCGCATATCGGCCTGCAACATGAAAGACCCGGACGCCACCATGCTCGGGGTGCCGGTCGGCTCCGCCGGCCTGTCGATTGCCCGCGTCTCCTATCTCTCGACCGGCCGCGTGGTCGAATTCACCAGTTCGCTTTATCGCGGCGACGCCTACGACTTCGTCGCCGAACTGACGCTTTCGGACTCCTGACGGGCTCCGGCCATTTGATTTGAGAAAGGACACGCGATGCAAACCAATATGCGGCGCGAAATCAACGAAATCCCCGAGGCAGCCGCCCGGCTGCTCGACGGTTCGGCCGCCGCCCTGAAGGCGACCGGTGCGTCGCTGCGCGAAAAAGACCCTGCCTTTCTGGTGACCGTCGCGCGCGGCTCGTCCGACCATGCGGCGCTGTTCCTGAAATATGCCATCGAGCTGACGGCTGGCCGGCCGGTCGCATCGCTTGGCCCCTCCCTTGCCTCGATCTATGATGCGAAACTGAAACTCGATGGTGCAGCGGCCATCGCCATCTCACAATCCGGCAAGAGCCCAGACATCGTCGCCATGGCCGCTTCGGCAACGAGGGCCGGTGCCCTGACCATCGCGCTCACCAACACGCCCGCCTCTCCGCTTGCCGAAGCCTCGAACCACGCGCTCGATATTTCCGCCGGTCCCGAGATCGCCGTCGCCGCCACGAAATCCTTCGTCAATTCCATTGTCGCGGGCCTCGCCATTCTCGGAGAATGGACCGGCGATGAAGCCCTGAAACGCGCCGTCGCAGCCCTTCCGGAGCATTTCGCTGCGGCCGTCAAGCTCGATTGGAGTGAACTTGCACTGGAGCTGAAGCATGCGGAATCACTCTATGTGCTCGGACGTGGCCCGTCGCTCGCCATCGCCAGCGAGGCAGCGCTGAAGTTCAAGGAAACCTCGGGCATGCATGCCGAAGCCTATTCCTCGGCCGAAGTGCTGCATGGGCCCGTGGCTCTGGTCGGCCCGCAATTCCCCGTCATCGGTCTTGCCGCCCGCGACGCGGCAGAACGGTCCGTCAGCCAGACGGCAAACGATCTTGCCGCACGCGGCATCTTCGCCTGCCTGACGTCGGATGGTGCCACCACCGCCCGTACGCTGCCCTTTATCGCCACCGGCCATCCGATCACCGACTCGCTGGCGCTGATTGTGCCCTTCTACGGCTTCGTCGAAGCCTGGTCGCGCGGGCGCGGGCTTAACCCGGATGCGCCGGAAAACCTGAAGAAGGTGACGGAAACACGATGAGCGCACCTACTGCAATCACCGGCGCCCGCATTTTCGACGGTACGCGCTGGCACGAGGACAAGATCCTGCTGTTTGCCGATGGCCGCATCACCGCTCTGGCCGATCAGGAATCCGTTCCCGATGGTGCAGCGATCGTCGCGGCGGAGGGTCTGCTTGCCGTTCCCGGTTTCATCGACCTGCAGGTCAATGGCGGCGGCGGCGTGCTTCTCAACGAAGAGCCGGATGTGCATGGCATCGCCACGATCTGCGCCGCCCACGCGCAGTTCGGCACGACCGCACTTCTGCCGACGCTGATTACTGACACGCGCGAGACAACGGCCAAGACAATTGCGGCCGGGCGGCAGGCAAAAGCGCAGAGCGTTCCGGGCTTTCTCGGCCTGCATCTCGAAGGCCCGCATCTCTCCGTCGCGCGCAAGGGCGCGCACGACCCGGCGCTGATCCGGCCGATGGAACAGGACGATCTGGAGCGTATGCTGGCCTGCAAGGGTGCGTTCGAAGCCATGATGGTGACGGTCGCGGCCGAAAGCGTCACGCCGGCGCAGGTCTCGGCACTGGCGGCGGCAGGCATCGTCGTCAGCCTCGGCCACAGCAATACGGGCTATGAGACCGTCCGGCGGCTGGCCGAAGCCGGTGCCCGCACGGTCACCCATCTCTTCAACGCCATGAGCCCGCTTGGCCATCGCGAGCCCGGCATGGTCGGCGCAGCGCTCGACATCGGCACCTTGCATGCCGGCATCATCGCCGACGGCTTCCACGTCGATCCGGTCTCGATGGGTGTCGCCCTGCGCGCCAAGAATGGTCCCGGCCGCATCTTCATCGTCACCGACGCCATGTCGACGATCGGCTCCGATATCACCACCTTCAAGCTTAACGGCCGCGACATCTTTCGCGAGGGCGGCCGCCTGACGCTGGCCGACGGAACGCTGGCAGGCGCCGATATCGACATGCTGTCGTCGGTCCTTTTCGCCCACCGCACGCTCGGCCTGCCGCTGGAGGATGCCCTGCGCATGGCCTCGCTCTATCCGGCCGAAGCCGTGCGCGTCAACGAGCGCAAAGGATCACTGCAAGCAGGCAAGGATGCCGATTTCGTTTTGCTGACACCGGAGCTGGCAATGCATTCCACCTGGATCGGCGGCACCTGTGTTTTCAGGAAGAACGCATAAGGACTAGCCGGAAATCCGTGTCTTGAGGGCGCGTACCTTGTCGAGCGAGGTTCGTTTTTCCACCGCCGTCGAGAACCCGAACTCCCTTGCCCGGCCGGGCGTGCCCTCAACGGCCACCGAACAGGAGCCATGAAATTCGACGATCCCGGCAATGTCAAGAAGAGGCCCGACCGTTTCGGCGGAGATGCCGGAGCCCGGAAGGATCGAAATCCGCCCGGCTGCTGTCTCGACTGCACGCCGGATGACCTCGATGCCCTCCAGTGCCGTGCGCGCACCACCGGATGTCAGGATGCGCTCGAACCCGAGGGTTATGCCTGCCTCGACCGCCTCGTCGAAATCTTCGACCAGATCGATCGCACGGTGCAGGGTCATTCCCAGGCCCTGCGAATGGCTGACCAGCCGCTGCAACAACGCCACGTCCAGTGCCCCGTCGGGCCGGTTGGCCCCGAGAACCACACCCGCCAGCCCGGCTGCCCGCACCCCATCGATATCGCGCAGCATCACGTCGATGTCGGCACCGGAATAGACGAAATTGCCCGGCCGTGGCCGGATCATCACATAGGAGGGCACGGACTGTTCGGCCGCAAGCGCCATCATACCCGCGGACGGCGTCAAACCGCCTGTACCGAGCGCAGAGCAAAGCTCGATCCGGTCAGCCCCACCCTCGATCGCGCTCCGCAAGCCAAATGCATCGTCAATGCAAACTTCAAGCAACATCAGATAGATCCCGTCAAACCGAGAATGGCAGCTCCGATGAGACCCGGCTCGATGCGCAGCGCCCCGCGCACGACCAGCGGCCGGTCGGTCTTGCGCAGGATGCGCTGGCGCACCGTCCGGTCAATCGCAAAGATCAGCGGCTCGACATTGGCCAGGCCGCCGCCAACGGGCACGACGGTCGCGCCGGTTATGTTGATGGTTAGCGCTAAGGGCGAGCTGACGAGATCGACCAGACAATCGACGCTCTGTGCCGACGCCTTGTCTCCGGTCAGCCAGCGTTCGATGATCATTTCGCTCGGCAGGGTTTCGCCGTGAAGCGTTTGGTGCAGCCGCTCGAGCCCGCGCGCCCCGCCGACGCTGTCGACGCAACCTTTCTGGCCGCATCCGCAAACGAAATGTGGAATGGCGACCGGAGGATTGCCGGCCATCAGCGAGACCGCCGGACCATGGCCCCACTCCCCGGCAAAGCCGCCATCCGAATTGATCAGGCGGCCATCGATAACAAGACCGCCGCCGACGCCCGTACCGAAGATGGCGCCGAGAACGACGCGATGTCCCGCGCCGGCCCCGATCGTTGCTTCCGCCAGCGTAAAACAGTCGGCATCATTGGCGATCAGAACCGGAAGGCCGAGCCGCTCGGACAGATCGGAGGCCAGCAACCGGCCGTCGATGCAGGGAATATTGGCGCATATCGTTCGTCGCGTTTCCGGATCGACAACGCCGGTAACCGACAGCGCGATACGATTGGGCGCGCCGCCAGCCGCATTCATCACCGCTCGCAGCACCGAGACGAAGGCCTCGAAATCATGCAACGGCGTTGCCTTGCGCTCCAGAGGATGGATATCGCTGGGCGAGCGGGCAATGGCACCCTTGATGGCGGACCCGCCGATATCGAAACAGATGATCATCCGCCGCTCCCCGATCAGCCGGCCGTTCCGGCGCGAATCGCCTGTTCTCGACATCACATTCGCCATCTTGGGGATAGTGGCAAAGCCGTGAGCTTGCAACGGCACGGGCTGTTCAGGCCAGCTGAGGACCCTCCGGCAGCCTCCAGTCGATCGGCTCCACCGCGCGCAATTCCAGATAGGCGTTGGCCTTGGAGAAATGTTTACAGCCGAAGAAACCGTTATGGGCGGCCAGCGGCGACGGATGCGCTGCCTTCAGCACCAGATGTTTCGAGGTGTCGACGAAGGACGCCTTCTTCTGTGCATAGGCGCCCCAGAGCATGAAGACGACACCGTCGCACTCGTCATTGACCTGCCGGATGACCGCGTCGGTAAAACGCTCCCAGCCCTTGCCCTGATGCGAGGCGGCGAGCCCTTCCTGCACGGTTAGCACGCTGTTCAGCAACAGCACGCCCTGTTTTGCCCAGCTTTCGAGAAAGCCGTGGCGAACCGGTGGAATGCCGAGATCGGCCTGCAGTTCCTTGTAGATATTGACCAGCGACGGCGGCGTGCGCACGCCCGGTTGGACGCTGAAGCAGAGCCCGTGCGCCTGTCCGGCACCAGGATAGGGGTCCTGCCCGAGAATGACCACGCGCACCTCGTCGAGCGGCGTCAGGTCGAGGGCGCGAAAATACTCGCTGCCCTTGGGAAAAATGTGTTTTCCCTGTTGTTTCTCGGCGGTGAGAAACTGCTTGAGCTGGAGCATGTAGGGACTGGAGAACTCGCTCCCCAGCACGGCCTTCCAGCTCTCTTCCAGTTTGACGCCCGTCTCTGCCATCTGTCCCCACAATGCTGTCTGCGGGATCATATTGCCAATGGCACAGGCCAAATCAAGCCGCGCGATGGTGTGGAGGTCAGCTCGCTCCGCTGGCGAACATCGTCTCGATGACGGCGGGGCTGTTGTCGTTGGCGGCAAACTGCTCGAGCGTCATGTTGTCGAGGATGGAGGCAATTGCGTCGCGCACATGGCTCATCGAGCGCCGGACATGGCAACCGGTCGGGTCGGAACAGTCGTCGCAGGCCTCGAAGGCCGTCCGGCTGGCGCAGCGGATTGGCGCAAGCGGCCCATCGAGCGTGCGGATCACCTGGCCGATGTGAATGTCGCAAGCCGGCCGCGACAGACAGTAACCGCCGCCCGGACCCTTCTTCGAGCGCAGGATACCGGCTTTGCGCAGATCAAGAAGGATCGTATCGAGGAACTTCTTCGGAATATTGTTGCGCACCGCGATCTCAGAGACGAAGGCCGTTTCGCCAATATCGAGTTGCGCCAGATCGACCAGCGCCTTCAGCCCGTATTTCCCTTTTTTTGTCAGCATGTCTGAGGACTCATTCAAAAACGGCCACATAACCCCGGGCCGCAACGACAGGTTACATTCTGGCTACCGTAGAATTGAGACCGTCTCAAGACAAAAAATGAGACAATGCATAGATTTAGTGATCTTTCGCACGCGTTGCGATAAACCTGTTGCCGCCCGGCAGCAGATCGGCCAAAGCAGTTCCTCTCCAGCGTCAAAATGCGATAGACAGCGTGACCGGAATTTCGAAAGGAACCACGCAGATGCGCTCGCTCTTCCACCTTGCCTATCACGTCAAAAATCTCGACGATTGCCGCCGCTTCTACGGTGATGTGCTCGGCTGCAAGGAAGGCCGCAGCACCGACAGCTGGGTCGATTTCGATTTCTTCGGCCATCAGATTTCGCTGCATCTGGGCACACCCTTCGAGACCACCCGCACCGGCAAGGTCGGCGATCACCTGGTGATGATGCCGCATCTCGGTGTCGTGCTGGCGCTCGAGGACTGGCTGGCACTGTCCAAACGCCTTCAGGACAACGGCATCGCCTTCGACATTCCGCCCGTCGTGCGTTTCGAGGGAGAGCCCGGCGAGCAGCGCACCATGTTTTTCTTCGATCCGAGCGGCAATCCCATCGAGATCAAGGGCTTCAAGGATTTCGACAGCGTTTTCGCACAGTAGACACTTAATTATGAAACCGGCGCGCGCAACATCTGAGCCGCCACTGAACCATTGAAAGATCTTGCATGACCCGGCTTGTGGCACTTGTAACCCGAACGGACACCGCCGGTGAAAAAGGCTGGCTCGACGCGCTGCGCCGGGAAATGCCCGGAGAAACAATCGTCGCCTTTCGCGACCTCAAACAGACCGAGCTTGCCAGCGTCGAGATCGCCATTGTCGCAAATCCGGACCCCGCCGACCTTGCCCGCATGCCGAACCTGACATGGATCCACAGCCTGTGGGCCGGTGTCGAGCGGCTGGTGCTGGAGCTCAAGGACATGCCGCAGCCGATTGTCCGGCTGGTTGATCCGCAGATGGCCCACACCATGTCCGAAGCCGTTCTGGCCTGGACCTATTACCTGTTCCGCGACATGCCCGCCTATGCCCGCCAGCAGAAGGATAAAATCTGGGAGGAGCAGCCCTACCGCCGTGCTGATCGAACGCAGATCGGGCTCCTCGGCCTTGGCGCCTTGGGGCTGGCTGCGGCAGCCCGGCTGCAAGGCGCCGGCTTCAACGTCATGGGCTGGAGCCGGTCAGCGAAAGTCCTGCCCGGCATCGAGACGTTTTCCGGCAGCGGCGGCCTGAGCGAAATGCTGCGCAAGACGGACATTCTCGTGTGCCTTATTCCCCTGACAGCCGAGACGCGCGGCCTCGTCGATGCCGAAACCTTGAAGGCCTTGCCGGCTGGCGCAAGCCTGATCAATTTTGCCCGCGGCCCGGTCGTGGTAGCAGACGATCTCGTCGCGGCTCTCGACAGCAGCCACCTCAAGCATGCCGTCCTCGACGTTTTCGAGGTCGAGCCCCTGCCCGTCCAATCCGTCCTCTGGGACCATCCTCAGATCACGGTACTTCCGCATATCTCCGCCCCGACCGACCGTGAAACGGCCGCAAAAATCGTGGCGGGCAACATCGCGGGCTACCGATCATCGGGGACAATTCCGGCCCAGGTTGACCGCACGCGCGGATATTGAAATACCGCTTTCAGAATTTGACCGGCTTCATAGCCCCCATCAGGATCGATGCCCCATGAGCAAAACCGAGCGCCAGGTCTACGTCAACGGTGAGTACGTTCCTGTATCCGAAGCCAAGGTTTCAGTGTTCGATCGGGGTTATCTCTTTGCCGACGCGATCTATGAAGTCACCTGCGTCATCGGCGGCAAGCTGGTGGATTTTCACAGCCACATGGCCCGGCTCGCCCGCTCGATGCAGCATCTGTCGATGCCGTTCAAGATCGACGAGGCCGGCATCCTCGCGGCCCACCGCACGCTGATCGCGCTCAACGGCATCGATGAGGGCCTGATCTACCTGCAGGTCTCCCGCGGCGTCGCAGACCGCGATTTCAGCTTTCCGCCCGCCGATACGAAACCGGGCATCATCATGTTCACCCAGACAAAGGCCGTCATCGACAACCCGGCCGCAAAAACCGGCATCGCCGTCATCACCCTGCCGGATATCCGCTGGGGCCGCCGCGATATCAAGACCGTACAGCTTCTCTATTCCTCCATGGCCAAGGACGAGGCCTACAGGGCCGGCGCCCAGGACGCCTGGCTTGTTCAGGACGGGCTGGTGACGGAGGCCTCCTCGGCCAACGCCTATATCGTCACGGTGGACGGGAAGATCATCACCCGCTCGCTGACCAGCGACATCCTGCACGGCATCACCCGTGCCTCGGTCGTGCGGTTCGCTGAGGAGACCGGATGCGCGCTGGAAGAGCGCGCGTTCACGGTCGCAGAAGCGCTGGCGGCCAGGGAAGCTTTCATCACCTCGGCCACGGCCTTCGTGACGCCCGTGATCCGTATCGACAATAGGCCGGTCGGCGACGGCGCCGTTGGTCCGGTCAGCAAGCGCCTGCGAGACATCTACATCGAGCGCGCCGTCAACGCCGCGATCTGACAAGGCACTGCCTTGCGACCATTGAAAACCCTGGAGACAAAATTGGCCAACTTCAGAGACTGCGTTTCGATTACCCATGAAGGTGCCTTGAAGGCGCTCGCGGCGGCCGCCGAACATGCAGGCGGCATGAAAGTGCCGCAGTGCATCGTCATCGTCGACACCAGCGGCGAAACCGTCGCCAGCCTGCGCATGGACGGCGCAAGATACCTGAGCATGCACACGGCGCGTTCGAAAGCCCGCACCGCCGCCTCGATCAACAACCCCACCGGTGGCATGACGGCGGAGTTCGGTCTGGCTGCAGGCGTTGCCTCGCAGGGCGGCGTCACACATCTGCCCGGCGGCCTGCCGATCCGCTTCAATGGAAAACTGGCCGGCGCAATCGGCGTCGGTTCCGGCTCGGGCGATCAGGATTTCGAGGTCGGCCGCGCAGCTCTGAAGGCGATAGAGGCCGACGCCGTCTAATACGCACCGCCGTTTGGTGCCGGTTCTTCGGTCGATATGGCGTCCGTGGTTCGCTCGAAAGGTTCGGGCGAGCCGTCGATCTTCTCGATCATGATGTTGATCGGGCCCGCTTCCATGTCGCCGAAGGGCGAGGCAAAGGCGATCTCGGCCGCATCGCGGCCAACGCCGATGCGCACGAGGCCGTCGAGATTGGCCTGGCGCGTTCCATCGAACAGCCACCAGCGCCCGTCGAGATAGGCTTCGAACACCGCATGGAAATCGCGCGGCGCCAGCCCGTAGGCATAACAGCTGACGAAACGCGCTGGAATGTTCAGCGCCCGGCAGAAGGCGATGCCGATATGGGCAAAGTCCCGGCAGACGCCGGCGCGCAGGAGCAGGCTTTCATCCGCTGTCGTCTGCTCGTTCGAAGAGCCGCGCTGATAGTCGATATTCTCGTAGAGCCAGTTGCAGATCGCCGTAACGCGATTGTGCCCCTTCGGCATATTGCCGAACTCGCGCTGGGCAAAGGCGGCAAGCCGGTCGGATGATACAAAGCGGGATGGCAGCAGAAACGGCATGATGTCGAGCGGGATATCGGCCAGCGGCGTCTCGTTGACCCAGTCCGGATTGGCCCGGTAGACATCCAGCGTCACCTGCGCCTCGTAGCGCACATAAAGCGGGCCCGGGTCGGCGGCAACGCTGACATAGCGGTTGCGGATATCGGGAACGATGTGGGTGCGGCGGGGAATATCAGGATAGATCGTCAGCTGTTCGTAAAGGTCCTGATGCCGCGACAGCTGGGCGACCTCAAGATTGAAAATAAAGACCGTCGGGCTTCTGACCTCGTAGGATAGTTCGCAGCCAAGCGTAAAGCGGACGGTCAATGGGAGCCCCTTTTTCAGTAAAGCAAACAAGAAAGCCAGTTACCGGCACGCTGGAATGATCCGGCGCTCGGCGAGAGGTTTGTCGGTGCGCAAACTGTCCAGAGCGGATTTGGTTCCGTTGTTTTTTGGCCTGGATCGAGAGCAGCTGCCTGTGCCCCTGCCAAAGATATTACATAGGAACACGACATCCGGAAGAAAAATCGTGCACCGCACAATATCCGCCTGGCGAACCGGCTGGCACGGTGCGATTCTGCCATCTTTTTGGGGAAGCTGGCGCGGCCGTCAGCCGGCCTGGAGCTGTGGCCGGTATCGGATCTCGACCAGCGCTGCCGCAGCATAGGCCTGCGTAACGATCTCCGGAACAAGGTCGATGTCCGGCAGCGAACCGAGCCCCAGCGGGCCGATGGCAAAAAGCCCCGTCTGCTTGCCCTTGGGTGGAAACACTTCGCCGGCCGCATTCACCGCCAGACCCAGGTCCAGTTCGTCGGTGCGGGCAAGGCCGGTGTCCAGAAGGGTGCGTATGGCGGGCTTTGACAGATCCGGCGCCAGACAGCGGCAGTCTATGACGTCATCCGCCATCAGCAGGTCCTCGTCATTCTGGCCCGGCCATCGCACGACCAGACCGCCATAGGCGCGTCTCAGCACATGGCCCCGTTTCAGATCCGTAGCACCTCCAGCCAGTTCCCGCTCCATTCGGGCATGCACGTCGGCAGGAACACGGTTGCGGTGGCTGTCATAGATGGCGCGCAGATGCCGGTTGAACTGGCGCTTCTCCCGGGGAGACAGCGAAGACCACAGCAACCGGGCACGTTTCCGCAAGCCGTTCATGGCTGCCTGCCAGCCATTGCCGCTCGCCTCCGCCTCGGCGCAGGCCTGGCGCACGAAACGCACGATACCGCCAAGCTGCGACGGCATCGGCTGCGGCGGAAAGACCGGGTCGGCCGACAGCCGCGTATGCGGCTGCGGCAGGAACCCGCGCCGCGAGAGGATGGTAATCTGGCCGGTGAAGCCGCCATCGCGGAGCTGGAAAACCCGGTCGACCGCACGCAGGCCACTGCCAAGAATGACGACGCGGCGTGGGCCTCCGAGGCGGCGATTGGACACCATGCCCGTTTCCACATCTGCCGGTTTCTTCGCCTGATCCCGGTCGCCATAGCCGGTCGCCATGAAAACCGTATCATAGGCAAGCTCGTCGCCATCTTCCGTTTGCAGGCAAAACGTCCCGCTTGCCGTACGTTTGATTGAGGTTACCACGTCGTTCGACAGCTGAATGCTGACGTCGGTACGCATCGCCAGCGCCTCGGAAAAGCGCTGGTAGACATAGTCGCTGAAAATGCCCTTCTGAACGAATATCTGCCCGAAACCGGGGATTGCCGCCGGCACGGTTTCACGAAATCTCGCGTTCGCCGTCAGCCAGATCGTGAAATCCTCCGGTTCGCCGGTGGAAACCGACAGGTCGCGAACGCGGCTGTTGAGAATCTCCGTGGAATGGACGGAGGCCAGCGCCTGGCCACCGCTGACCGAGGGCTGCGGATCGAAAAGACGCAGATGAAACGGGCGCGTCACCGTCTTCATCAGCGCAATCGCCGTCATCATGCCCGAAAAACCGCGACCGACAATAGCGACACGCAACGTGTCCGCTTTTGGGTAGGGAGAGGCCGGAAGAGCGCGAACCGTCATATCATATCCTCTCCGCCCTATCCGGCAGGATCGTTGAACATTCTATGGCCACCCATCGGCGGCAGTTCAGAAATACACGGCATACTCTATATATTTTGTCTATTTAAACCCGGAACCCATCCGGGTTCAAGCCGTTTCATCATTCCGGTATTGTCATGCAATTCCACTTTAAAAGCAGCACTGGCGGGACTTTTCAAACCGCCAGCGACAAGGTGCCATGCCGGTGGTCAACGCCTGCTGTCAGCGCGCCAGACGATAGCCGCGCTGCCGTTCCATCCGCCGGATGAACGATGCAAGATCGCCTCCGCCGTGTTGCAGTTGCCTCTTGCGCATGAGAATGCGCATCACACGGGCAGCCGTCGAAACGGTCATTTCTTCAAGGGAACTGTCGCTGCTCAATGGCTTGCTCAGCTGGTCCTTGATCGCACCAACGAGATTGTTCGGCAGAATATCGGTGCAATCGCGCATATGTTCAAAGACAGCGCTGATCGGAACGACGCCTCCTTCGAAGATCACCACGGGCTCGGCAGCGCCCTCATCCCAGTCCTCATACGAATCAAGAGCATCACGAAACAAATGATGCAACGTAATGGGAGCATGTCCCTCGTGAAGCTGTGGCAACTGTGCCATCGGCATCTCCTCACCTGGTTGTTCAGATCCGTACCCCTTCCTATTCGCAGAAAGCGGGCATGTCGAAACGCAGACCACTGAGTAAAGTTCCGTTGCACGATGTTTTTTTTCGTGCGCGTCGATCTTCGCCAATTTTGCTGTTTTGGTCAACCCGTGGACGGGTGGAAGACGGCAGCGAACTGGTAACGGTCGCCTGGATGGGTGATTTCCACGTAGGTAACGGTACGGCCGTTCTGCCATGTCTGCCGTGCCAGCGTCAGGCATGCCTCGCCGCGCTGCATCTCCAGGAGACGGGCCGTCGTCGCGTCGGCCGGAATGGCCCGGATGACGTGTTTGGCCTCTGACCAAGGCACTTCAGCCAGCAGCCAGCTGCCCGGCGGCTTTTTGGCAAAGGTCTCCGTGCGCGCATTCGGAACGGCCGCCAGCATGATGATGCGCCGCTCGATCGCATTGGGCTGGCCGTTGACCAGATGCAGGCATTTCACCCGCAACACCTCGGACCCGGCCTCCACGCCGATATGCGCGGCTTCCGCCGGGGCAAGGGTCTCCACCGCCCGCGACAGGATCGAATAGCTATAGGCATGGCCGGCGATCCGGGCTTCGGTGCCGATATCCTTGATATCCATCACCGTCCGGTCGATCTGCGGTGCTGCAACGAAGGAGCCTGCCCTCCGGCGGCGCACGACCATTCCCCGGTCGACAAGGGCCGTGAGCGCCTTGCTCACCGTCATGCGCGAACAGTTATACTGTTCGGTCAGATCGTGCTCCACGGGAATGCGCTGGCCCGGCTGCCAGACGCCACTCATGATCTTGGCTTCGATATCGTCAAAAATGCGCTGGTGGATCGATGTCAAACAGTATCTCCGGATTTGTCTCTGGACTCACATCACGTGGCGGGATCGATCGCATCGAGGAACAGGCTGACAACGTCGTCTCCATCCTCCGGCTCGCTCCCGGCCATCACCGCAACCGAGAAGGCGATCAGCGACGAGACGGGATTGTGCGTGGCAGCCCCGGCGCGCAGGTTGAGCACCAGCGTCGGGCACAGGAACAGCGCCAGCCGGATGACCTCGCGCCAGTCCACAGGCAGGAGAGCGCGCGTTTTGAGCTCTGTCAACAGCGGCTTCCACAGGCTTGTCGCCTTCACCTCAAGCAGGGCGGCGCGTACGGCGTTCAACGTCCAGTCCGTCTCAAACGACAGGATCCCTGCCCCATAGGAGGCACGTGCCCTGTAGCGAAGCGCCGCCTCTGCCGGATCATAAAGCCAGAGCGGATGGGCGAAAACATTGTGGAAGGTCGTCTTCACCTCGGCCAGCAAGGTGGGAACATCCTCGCCGGCAAAGGCCGGGTCGAAATAGGAAAGCACGGCCGCGTCGTCTTTTGCCGTGTACCAGACATTGGCATTATGCGCGTCGCCATGGGCCACCACCCCGCCGGCATCGGCGAGCCGCTCCGGCCGCAGCCGTTCGGCTGCCCGGTTGAAAAGCGCACCCACGCTGTACCGGTAAAGTCGCCCATTGACGCGGATGCGCGCCGTTGAAAACGTCTCCCAGTCGAGCTCCACGCCTGGAAAGGCAAAGCGCTTGCCGACATAAAAGTTTCCGTAGCGGCCGCCGGGGAAAATCTGGCCTTCAAGGTCACGGTCGATCAGCCGGTCGTAAAACAACCGGTGGATCGGCTCGGCGGCCACCTGTTCCGGCGTCACCGGATGCAGCGTTTTCAGATAGATATCCAGCACCGTTTCCGACAATTGCCGCTCCGCCGTGACAGCGATCGCTTCGGCTTTCGGGTCCGGCGCAATGTCGAGCTTGCGCAGCACATCGGAAAACCGCGGATCGGCACGGCGCCTGTAGACAAGAATCTGCTCGCCCGAGAGCGTCGACATATGCACCGGTTGGTCGACCGGCAATCCCGCTCTGGCCAGAATGTCCGCTCTGTAATATTCACCGGACATGGCATCTTCGCCCTCTTCCTGATGAAACTTGAAGAACAGCGCTTCGCCATCGGCGGTGAAAAATCCGTTCAGAGAGTTGAGGCTGTACTGGTCGCGGTTGATGACGATATCGCGGGCCTCAAGGCCGAAATGCGCGCGCAGCAGATCGGCGAGAAGCTGCGTTGCAGCCCCCTCATCGGTGCGGGCCAATCGTCGGATCTCTGCGGTGCGGCTGCCGGTTCCGGTCATGATCTATCCAATTCGCACGATGGTTTTGAGACCGGTGGCGTTTCCTGCCAGCAGCCGCTCATAGGCGGCAGGCACCTCATCGAGCCCGATCTCTGCGTCGATCAACCGTCGCAACGGCGAGGCCAGACCGGGAAGCATCGCCACCACTTCCGGCAACTCACCGGCAAAGGCGTGGCAGCCGATGAGCGAGATTTCGCGCTCGACGAGCACGTTGGGATCAAGCTCGATCTTGCCGTGGCCGATGCCGACCAAAGCGACGGAACCGCCGCCCGCCAGGACATCGAGCAGCGCCGACAGCACGCCGATATTGCCCGTCGCATCCAGCGCATGGCGCAGCGGCCTGTGCCGGAGCGCCGTCGTGATCGACCCGTCGTACAGATCGACCATCGCCGCATTGCAGACATCGGCCACCAGCGCCGCACGCTTGGCGTTGCGATCGGCGACCAGCAGCGGCCCATCGCGTGTTTTCGACAGCAGCAAGGCCGCCAGCCCACCGATGGGCCCGCAACCCGCCACCAGCAGCGGCTCGCCCGCAGGCACGGCCTGTTTGCGGATCGCATGCAGCGCCACGGCGAGCGGCTCGGCCATGGCGGCAATCGCTGGATCCAGATCAGCGTCATGTTTCACCAGCAACCGGGCCGGCAGCACGGTCTCCTCAGCAAAGCCGCCATCGCAGACCTCGCCGACAAAACCGAGATGCAGGCAGACATTGCTGCGGCCGCTGAGGCATGCCTGGCATTCACCGCACCAGACGCGCGAATCCGCAACCACCCGGTCGCCCGGCTGGAACGCATCCACACCCTCGCCAACCTCGGTCACCACCCCCGCAAACTCATGCCCCGCCACGGAGGGCGAGCGGCTGATCCACTGGCCGGTGCGAAAATTGTGCAGGTCCGATCCGCAGATGCCCGCAGCTGTGACCTTCAGGCGCACGGTGCCGGGCTCAAGCGATCCGGGCCGGGCAATGTGCTCGACCCGGATATCGCCGGCCGCATAGAGCCTGACCGCCTTCATCTGTGCCTGATCCGGATGCATCAGAGATAGGCTTTCCGCACGTCGGACACCGCATGTTCGTGCGACGAGAACCCTTCGTAGCGAGCCAGCACACGGGCATGTTTGGCAAATTCCGGATAGGCCGACGCCGTGACATAGCCGATCGACGAGCGCTTGACGAAATCGGTGACCGACAGCGGCCCATAGGTCCGCGCCCAGCGGCTGGTCGGCAGCACGGCATTCGGGCCGAGGCCGAAATTGCCGATCGAAACCGGCGTATACGGCCCCATGAGGATTTCCGCCGCCTCGGTGATGTGGCCGAGATGCGCGAAAGGATCGGTCGAGAGGATTTCCAGATGCTCAGGCGCATAATCGTTGATGAACCGGTAGCTTTCTTCCACCGATGAGGTCAGCACGATGCCGCCGCACTTGCCGGTGAGCACGGCCGTGGAAAAGGCGACGCGCTGCTCGGTCATGCGGGCCCAATGCTCCGGCAGGGCGGCAAGCGCTTCTTCGGCGACGCGGCGGCTGTGCGTGACGAGATAGGCCGACGAATCCGGCCCGTGTTCGGCCTCGACCAGCAGATCGAGCGCCGCCAGACCGCCCTTGACCGTATCGTCGGCAAAGATCACGGCTTCCGAGGGACCGGCGGGCAGGCCGGGATCAATGACCCCGGACAGGAGCCGCTTGGCCGCCACCACCCAGGGGCTGCCCGGGCCGACGATTTTCAGGGCCGGCTTCACCGTCTCGGTGCCATAGGCAACGGCGGCCACAGCCTGCGCGCCGCCGACCTTGTAGACCGTCGAGACACCGGCAAGCCGCGCCGCAACCAGCGTTGCCGCATCGACCGAGCCGTCCGGCGCCGGCGGCGTGACAATGGCGAGTTCCGGCACGCCGGCCACGACAGCCGGTACCGCCGTCATCATCGTCACCGACGGGAAGGCACCCTTGCCGCGCGGAATGTAGAGCGCCACCGAGCGGATCGGCGTGAAACGGTCGCCCGCATAGGCGCCGGGCCGCATCTCCTTCAGCCACATGGCCTCGGGCTTCTGCTCCTCATGGAAATGGCGAATGTTGTCGATACCGAACTGGATCGCCTCGATCACCTCCCTGTCGACCTTGTCGAAGGCTGCATCGAACTCGGCCTCGGTCGCCTTCAGGCTGCCGGCATCAAGATCAGCCTTGTCGAGATCGCGGGCAAACCGCACCAGCGCCGCATCACCCTCGGTCCGCACGGCCTCGATGATGGGCCCAACCTTGTCGATGAAGCCCGAGAGGTCGGTCTCGGAGCGGGCGAAAAGGGCATTGCGGGCATTGGCATCCAGCGTGGAAAGGTGGTGAAAGGAGACGTCTGGCATCGGGCAGGCCTTCATTTCGATTTGAGGAAAATATCGAGCCCGACCAGCCGGTCGAGCAGAAAGATGACGGCAACTGCCGACGCGATGAACACCACCGAGATTGCCGCCAGATCCGGGGTAATGATCGAGCGGATGGAATTGTAGATTTGCACCGGCAGGGTGACGATGCGCGCATCGACCAGCAGCAGACTGACGAGAAACTCGTTGAGCGCCAGAATGAACATCAGCAGCGAACCGCTGATGATGCCGGGAACGACCGCAGGTAGCGTCACATGCACGAAAGTCGACAGCGGCGGCGCGCCGCAGCTGGCGGCGGCCAGTTCGAGATCGGGATCGAGGCTGGAGGCGCTGGCCGTCACCGCCCAGATCATGAAGGGCAGGTTGATGACACAGCAGGCAATGCCGACCGGCCAGAGCTGTCCCAGAAGCCGCCACTCGCCGAATACCAGCATCAGTCCGATGCCCGAGCCGATCAACGGAATGGTGAAGGGCAGAAGCAGGTAGATCTGCAAGGATTTTTCGAACCGAACCGCATATTTGGCGAGCGCGATCCCGGCGAGCGTTCCGACCGGAATGGCGACGATGGTGCAGACGGCCGAGACATAGAGCGAGCGCAGGAACGCATCCCACAGATCGCTGGAGGCCGCGATTTTCGCGTACCATTTCAGCGAAAAGCCCTCGGGCGGAAAGGTGATGATATTGCCCGAGGTGAAGGAGGCGCCAAGCACCACGACGGTCGGCGCCGACAGCATCACCAGCACAGCGATGACGAAGGTCCAGAGTACGATGTTCTTGCCAAGTGAGGCGGTCACTGGCGCGCCCTCCCCATGGCGAGCGTGCCCGCCCCGAACAGCGTGAACACCAGACCGACGAGCAGGGAACCGACGGCCACCAAAAGCAGCGCCAGCGTCGCACCCAGCCCCTGATCGGATGTCCGGAAGAACTGGTCGTAAATGGCGTTGGCGATGAAATCCTGCGAACCGCCACCGAGGATCGCCGGCATGGCGAAATCGGTCAGCGCCAGCGTCAGCACCACCAGCCCGGCCCCGACAAGACCCGGCCGCGCCAGCGGAAGCACGACATGCCAAAGCGTGCGCACCCAGTCTGCACCCAGCGACCCGGCGGCCGCTTCCAGCTCCTCCGGGATCGCCGTCATCGCCGGCGCCAGCATCAGCACGGCAAAGGGCAGCATGTATTGGACGAGGCCGAACAGCACGGCCGGATAGTTGTAAAGCAGCCGCACCGGCGCGATGCCGACAAGGCCGAGCATCTCGTTGACCATGCCCTGATTGCCCAGAATGATCAGCCAGCCATAGGCGCGCACCACCTGGCCGATGAAAAAGGGCAGGAACAGCGCGATCAAGAGCATCTTGCGCAGCGCCCGCGACGGTGTGCGCACCATCACATAGGCATAGGGAAAGGCCAGGATCAGCGTGACGACGGTGACGATCAGCGACCCGAGCAGGCTGCGCCAGGCCACCGTGATGAACAGCGATTCCGTCAGCGCCCGGCGGTAGTTTTCAAGCGTGTATGTCTCCGACATCAGGAAGGTCGTGGTATCGAGCGTGCGCAGGCTGGCATCACCGATCTGCCAGAGCCCGAGCACCAGCAGCCCGACCAAAAGCACGGCCGGCATAAGCAGCAGATAGGGCACGGCCGGGCCAAAACGCTGCGGCCAGACAAAGGCCGCAAAACGCTCGAGCACATCCATGATGCGCCAGGTCAGGGGATAGGCCGATTTCGCCGCTCGCATGGGTTTCCTTGAGTGTTGGGAGGGGAACGCGTCGTCGCATCGACCTCGCCTGGTCGCCCCCTTTGTCACTGCGTGACATCTCCCCGACATGGGGGGAGATCATTCTTTTCCTTTATCGCCCCTGTAAGGGACGCAAGGGTTTCGCGGTTAATCTCCCCCTTGTGAGGGAGATGTCGGCGTCGCCGACAGAGGGGGCGGCCAGGCACTATCGGAATGACAGTCGCCCCCTACTCCCAGATCAGCCCTGCATGATCCCCTTGAACTTCGAGAACCACTCGCTCTCGTTCTCGACCTGAACCTTGGACGAGATGCGGATGAGGTGTTTGAAGTCGTCTTCCGTGGTCGGATAGGACGGATCACCGACAAGGTCTGCCGGTGGCTTGACGCCCGGAACGACACCCGGCAGGCCGAGACCGTCGAGCCATATCTGCTGGGCTTCGACCGTCAGCGAATGGTTGATGTATTCCTTGGCCCAGTAGAGTTCGTTGGCAGGCAGGCCCTTCGGTATCCACAGGCCGTCCGTGTCGAACTTGGCGCCCTCTTCCGGCACGATCCACTTGATGTCGATGCCGTTCTTCTTGGCTTCGCGGGCATTGGTGGAAATGGTGCAGGCGGCGTCGATCTCGCCCTTCTGGAACCAGGTGGTGAAGTCAGGGTCTTCGCCGAGCAGCGGTGCCTGTTCCTTCATCTTGGCGACGAAATCCCAGGCCGGCTGCATGTTGGCCGGGATATCCTCGAGCTTGCCGCCACCAGCGACCTGGGCCGGGAAATGGAAGCCGATGCCGTCATTGTAAAGCGCGATGCGGCCCTTGTATTTCGGATCGAGCAGGTCCTTCCACGACTTCGGCGGACCGTCCGGGAACGCTTCCGGGCGATAGGCGAGAACGTAGACGTAACCGTAGGTGTTGACGATCGGATAGCCGTCGAGGCCGACGGGCTTGGCCAGATCCGTGGTATTCTTCAGGTTCGACAGATCCGACAGATCTTCCGTCACGCCGCGCAAGGCCGATTTTGTGGCATTGGTGGTCGTATCCCAGTTGATGTGGATCGGCGGCACGCGGCCTTGCGCCACGGCTGCCCAGACTTTCGGCTGGATTTCATTGTCTTCGGTCAGGTCGTGGCGAACGGCAATGCCGGTTTTGGCGGTAAAGCTGTCCGAGACGCCGGCCTTCAGCGCGTCAACCCAGCTGCCGCCCCAGGCGCGCACGATGATTTCCTTCGGCTTTTCAGGCTCTTCCGCAAAGGCGCGGGTCAGACCCAGCGTCGAAAGCCCGGATGCGCCGCCGAGTATCGCCGCGCCGCGCAATAGTGTCCGGCGCCGGATTTCGGTCGCCATCAATTTTTCCGTCATTGTCATTCTCCTCTGGCTCGCCGGTTTGCCCGGCTTAGGTGTTGAACACTAGGACGTCTCTGTCATTCCAGCCGACATGCACGCTGGCACCGGGCTCGAATTGTGTATGGCCGATCGGGTCGTGGTCAAAGACCCTGAGCATCGTGTCTCCGAGGGCCGCGACGCGGAGTTCGTAGACCACCCGCTCACCCTCGAAGATCGCATCCGTCAGGACCGCCGGCAAGACCGTGCCGAGACCGGACAGCGCCTCGGGCGAGGCGGCAATACGGATCTGCTCGGCCCGGATTGCGCCGGACGCAGCAAGCCCGGCCTTCGGCGGATTGCGATCGTCACCGGTCACGCCCGACAACCTGTAGCCGGCATGAACGATGACACAGGACCGGTCCGAAACGCTCTCGACAATGCCTGGAACGAAATTGGTGACGCCGATGAAATTGGCGACAAAGGCGTTGGACGGATTGCGGTAAGCAACCGACGGCCGCGCCTTTTGCTGGATCTCGCCGCCATCCATGACGATGATTTCGTCCGACACGACAAGCGCCTCGCGCTGGTCGTGCGTCACGTTCAGGGTCGTCACCCCGAGTTCGCGCTGGATGCGGCGGAACTCCAGCTGCATTTCCTCGCGCAGCTTGCGGTCGAGCGCTGCCAGCGGCTCGTCGAGCAGCAGCAGGTCTGGCTCGAAAACCAGCGCCCGGGCAATCGCCACGCGCTGCTGCTGGCCGCCCGAAAGCTCATGCACCCGCCGCCCGCCATAGCCGCCGAGCTTGACCAGCTCGAGATAACGCTCGACCCGTTCGGGAATGGTGCGCGCATCGTGGCGGCGCATCTTCAGCGGAAAGGCGACATTTTCGGCGGCCGTCATGTGCGGAAACAACGCCAGTTTCTGGAACACCATGCCGATCGAGCGCTTGTGGGGCGGCACGGAGCTGACCGCCTGCCCGTTGATAAAAATCTCGCCCGCACTCGGCCGCTGAAAACCGGCAATCAGCCGCAGAAGCGTCGTCTTGCCCGAGCCGGAGGGCCCGAGAATGGTCAGGAACTTGCCCTGCGGCACGTCGAAAGATACGGATTTCACCGCATGGACGCCGTCGAACACCATGCTGACATCCTTGACGGACACCGCGACGGCACCGGCATCAAGCCGGGCTGTATCGCTCTTTTCCGTAACTGCCTGCATGGTCTGTGTCCTTGAAATTTCTCAGATGGCCGCCAGATAGCCGCCGTCAACCGGAATGCAATGGCCGGTGACATAGGCAGAGGCGCCGCTTGCCAGAAAGATCACGGCGCCGGCGACATCCTCGACATTGCCGAAACGGCGCTGCGGAATTTTCGCCAGCATCGCCTTTTGCCAATTTTCGTCCTGATAGAATACGTCGGTCATCGCCGTGCGGAAATAGCCGGGCGCTATGGCATTGACCCGGATGCCGAGCGGCGCCCATTCGGTGGCCAGCGCATGGGTCATGCCCAAGAGCCCGGACTTCGACGACCCGTAAGGCACGGCGGTCGGAACGCCGACATATGAGGTCAGCGAGCACAGATTGACGATCGCCCCACCCTTTCCGCTTGCGGTCATTTCCTTGGCAGCTGCCTGAGCACAAAAGAACGCACCCTTGAGATTGGTATCGACGATCCGCTGCCACAGCGCCTCATCCACATCCAGCGACGGCCGGATCTCCTCATA
This sequence comes from Pararhizobium sp., assembly GCA_030655075.1. Taxonomy (GTDB): domain Bacteria; phylum Pseudomonadota; class Alphaproteobacteria; order Rhizobiales; family Rhizobiaceae; genus JAURWE01. The sequence goes on along the minus strand of JAURWE010000109.1, from coordinate 114,932 downwards.
GCCAGCATTGTTGACGAGAATGTCCAGACCGCCGAGCGCTTGCGCGGCCGCAGCCATCGTACCGCTCACCGCATCGACATCCCGAACATCGAGGGCAAAAGCAAAGGCCTCATGGCCGAGAGATGCGATCGCGCCAACGGTCTCGGTAAGCGACGCCTGGTCGCGGGCGGTCACCGCAACATCCGCACCGGCGCCAGCCAGTGCTTCGGCAATCGCCTTGCCGATACCTCTGCTTGCGCCGGTAACCAGAGCTTTTCGACCGGTCAGGTCGAACATGCCGGAACCGTTCATGCCTTGCACCCTCCGCCTGCTTTCGCGCAGATCATGACGACATAGCACCATCTTTCAACTTAAATGTCTAGACATAATTGGGCATGTTTTGAGCATCCCTGCCCCTTGCCCACCGAACGGGCAAAGACCTCTCAAACCCAGGTGTTGGATTTTTTCTTTTCAATCAGATCCATCACCGCTCGCGCCGCCTCAAGCACATTGGTGCCCGGCCCGAACACGGCCGCAACACCGTGATCGAGCAGGAACTGATAGTCCTGGCGCGGCACGACGCCGCCGCAGATGACGATGATCTCGCCGCCGCCCTTCTCTTTCAGCGAGGCAACCAGCTGCGGCAGGAGCGTCTTGTGACCGGCCGCCAGCGACGACACGCCGATAACATTGACCTGTGCACCGATCGCCATGTCCGACGCCTCGTTCGGCGTCTGGAACAAGGGGCCGGCCAGCACATCGAAGCCGATATCGCCAAAGGCGGAAGCGATGACCTTGGCACCCCGGTCGTGACCGTCCTGACCGAGCTTCGCCACCATGATTTTCGGCCTTGCCCCCGCCAAGACCGCGAAATCGTTCAGGCGCGCGGTCAGCACCTCGAGCTCCGGCTCGCCCGCATAGGCATCACCATAGATGTCGGTGACAACCTCGGGCACGGCGACATGATCGCCGAAGACCGACCGCAGCGCGTCGGAAATCTCGCCGACCGTCGCCCGCGCCCGGGCCGCATCGACGGCCGCCGCCAGAATATTGCCCTCGCCCGACTGCGCGACCTTGGTCAGCGCCGCCAGCGTTTTTTCCACCTCCGCCGCATCGCGCAGCCGCTTTGTCTGTTCCAGCCGCTTGATCTGCGAAAGGCGCACGGCGCTGTTGTCGATATTGAGAATGTCAATCGGCGCTTCATCATCCAGCCGGTATTTGTTGACACCAACAATCACCGCGTCGCCCTTGTCGACGGCGGCCTGTCGGCGTGTCGCTGCCTCCTCGATCAAGCGCTTCGGTAAGCCATCACGCACGGCCTTGGTCATGCCGCCGAGCGCCTCGACCTCCTCGATCAGCGACCAGGCTTTCTCCGCCAGTTCATTGGTGAGGCTCTCGACATAATAAGACCCGGCCAAGGGATCGGCGACATGGGTGACGCCCGTCTCGTGCTGCAGGATCAGCTGGGTGTTGCGGGCAATGCGCGCGGAAAATTCCGTCGGCAGTGCAATCGCCTCGTCGAAGGAATTGGTGTGCAGCGACTGCGTGCCGCCAAGCACTGCCGACATAGCCTGGAACGCGGTGCGGATAATGTTGTTGTAGGGATCCTGCTCGGCCAGCGATACGCCGGAGGTCTGGCAATGGGTTCGCAGCATCAGCGAAGATTGTTTCTTCGGCTGAAAATCCGCCATGATCCTCGACCACAACAGCCGCGCCGCCCGAAGCTTTGCCGCCTCCATGAAGAAGTTCATGCCGATGGCAAAGAAGAAGGACAGGCGGCCGGCGAACTCATCGACGCTCAACCCCTTGGCGATGGCGGCACGGACATATTCACGGCCATCGGCCAGCGTGAAGGCCAACTCCTGCACCAGCGTGGCCCCGGCCTCCTGCATGTGATAGCCGGAAATCGAGATCGAGTTGAACTTCGGCATTTCCCTTGCCGTGTATTCGATGATGTCGGCAACGATCCGCATCGACGGTTCCGGCGGATAGATATAGGTGTTGCGAACCATGAACTCCTTGAGGATGTCGTTCTGGATCGTGCCTGAGAGCTCAGATCGCAGAACGCCCTGCTCCTCCCCGGCGACGATGAAGCTGGCAAGGATCGGCACCACCGCCCCGTTCATCGTCATCGACACCGACATGTCCGCCAGCGGGATGCCGTCGAACAGGATCTTCATGTCCTCGACACTGTCGATCGCCACGCCTGCTTTGCCGACATCGCCCTCGACGCGCGGATGGTCGCTGTCGTAGCCGCGATGGGTGGCAAGATCGAAGGCAACGGACAGTCCCTTCTGCCCGGCCACCAGATTGCGCCGGTAAAACGCATTCGACGCCTCGGCCGTCGAGAACCCCGCATATTGCCGGATCGTCCAGGGCCGCCCCGCATACATGGTGGCGCGCGGACCACGCGTGAACGGCGTAAAACCCGGCATGGAGCCCAGATGGTTGAGGCCCTCAAGATCGTCCTCAGTATAAACCGGCTTGACGGCAATACCCTCAGGCGTCTGCCAGACAAGCTCTTCCACCGGGCTCTTGAGTTCGCGGGTGGCGAGGGATTCCCAGTCTTTGATATTTTTTTTATCGGACATGCGGCCGCATCCCTTGTTTCGCAACCTTCCGGCTCCGGTGTTGCCCGAAGCAAGCATACCCCCCTCTGTCCCTTCGGGACATCTCCCCCACGAAGGGGGAGATCGGCGGCGCGTTGTTTGGCCGCCTTACCATCGAAAATTTGAGGAATTGCGCGGAAAAAGGACGATCTCCCCACCTGTGGGGGAGATGTCGGCGCAGCCGACAGAGGGGAGCTTGCACGGGGACATGTTCGGTTCGATGATGGGCGAAAGCTCCGAAAGCCATCACACAAACTCCATGATCAACTCGTCCACCGCAAGGCTCGCCCCCGCCACAACGGCGACGCGCTTCACCACGCCCCGGCGTTCGGCGCGCAGAATATTCTCCATCTTCATCGCCTCGACCGTCGCCAGCGTCTGCCCGGCCTCGACCGTCTCGCCCTCGGCAACCGCGATCGAGGTGATCACGCCCGGCATCGGGCAGAAAAGCAGCCGCGACGTATCCGGCGGCAGCTTCTTCGGCATCAGCCGGGCAAGCCCGGCGACACGCAGGCTGCGCACACGGGCGAGAATGTCGATGCCGCGCCAGCGCAGGCGGATGGCAGCGCCCGAAAGCTCGATCTTGATACCCATCGGCATGCCATCAATGGTGAAGGTCGCATGGGTCCGGCCGGGCACCCAGTCGGTCGCAACCGCCAGCGACTGGCCATCGGCGCCACAAACATAGGTGCCGTCAGCCGTGGCCTCGAAGGTCAGCGCCTGCTCGTAACCTGTGAAGGCAACAACCCAATCCTTGCCAATCACCCGGCGATGATTGCCGATGGTTCCGGAAATCTGCGCAGCGCGGCTTTGCACCGCCATGTGCACGGCAAGCGCCGCAGCAGCAAGTTTGGACGCCGACACGCTGTCCGGCTCGACGCCGTGAAAGCCATCGGGAAACTCTTCGGCGATGAAGGCCGTGGTGATGTTGCCCGAGCGAAAGCGTTCGTGCTGCATGACAGCCGACAGAAACGGCAAATTGTGGCCAATGCCCTCGACCTCGAAATCATCCAACGCACGGCTCATCGCGTCGATGGCTGCAAGACGGTCCGGCGCCCAAGTGCAGAGCTTGGCCACCATCGGATCGTAATACATCGAAATCTCGCCGCCCTCATAGACGCCGGTATCGTTGCGCACCACCGTGCCATCCGCCATCGCGCCCTCGGCCGGTGGCCGGTAACGGCTGAGCCGGCCGATCGACGGCAGGAAATTGCGATAGGGATCTTCCGCATAGAGCCTGCTTTCGACCGCCCAGCCGGTAAGCGTGACGTCGTCCTGTCCGAAGGCGAGCTTTTCTCCGCTCGCCACCCGGATCATCTGCTCGACCAGATCAATGCCGGTGATCAGCTCCGTTACCGGATGTTCGACCTGCAGCCGCGTGTTCATTTCGAGGAAATAGAAGTTTCTGTTACCATCGACGATGAACTCGACAGTTCCGGCCGAATGGTAGCCAACGGCTTTCGAAAGCGCCACGGCCTGCTCGCCCATGGCCCTGCGTGTGGCCGCATCGAGAAACGGCGATGGCGCTTCCTCGATGACCTTCTGGTTGCGCCGCTGGATCGACCATTCGCGCTCGCCGAGATAGAGCACTGTGCCGTGTTTGTCGCCCAGCACCTGGATCTCGATATGGCGCGGCTGGGTCACGAATTTCTCGATGAAGATGCGATCGTCGCCGAAGGAGGCCTTGGCTTCGTTTTTCGAGGACTGAAACCCTTCGCGCGCCTCGGCATCGTTGAACGCGATGCGCATGCCCTTGCCGCCGCCGCCAGCCGACGCCTTGATCATCACGGGATAACCGATTGTCGACGAAATCCTCACCGCCTCGTCGGCATCCGCGATCAGCCCCATATGGCCGGGCACGGTCGAAACCCCGGCCTCCGCCGCCAGCTTTTTCGAGGTGATCTTGTCGCCCATCGCCTTGATCGCACCCACCGGCGGGCCAATGAAGATCACGCCCGCCTTCTCCAGCGCCTCGGCAAAACCGGCATTCTCCGACAAGAAGCCATAACCCGGATGCACCGCATCGGCGCCGGTCTGGCGGACGGCGTCCAGAATCTTCTCGATGACGATATAGGACTGGTTAGACGGCGCCGGCCCGATATGCACCGCCTCATCCGCCAGCTTCACATGCAGCGCCTCGGCATCCGAATCGGAATAGACAGCAACCGTGGCAAGACCCATCGCCTTCGCCGTCCTGATGACCCGGCAGGCAATCTCGCCGCGATTGGCGATGAGGATTTTCTGGATCACTCTTCAGCACCCATTATATTTTTGCCGTTGTATCCGGCATAGAAAAACTCAAGCCCGAACAAGGTCATCACGTGGTATTCGGCCCAAAAATGAGCTGCCAACACTCCAGAATACTCAAAACGTTTCCGCTGGATGAGATTCAAACTTTCCAGCGCACCCGCCACATATTCAGGAAAGATCCTGAAATCTACTCCTCCATAAATTTCGTAGACATACGCCGTTCCAACTTGTTGATCGAGGTCTAAAGCACCTGCGATCAAGCAAGAGCCTCGTCGTCGAAAAAAATTACTGCATTTCACCGAAAGCTCCTCAGGGTAGCCTTCTTCGAGGTTATGGATCCTCATCGCATTGATGTGCGCAGGTAATATTGAATCAAAATTTTCATAAATGTCGTTACTTATGTGTAGAAAACTATCCGGTGGTTCGCTTTCGTTATGCGGCTGCGCCAAAAACTCCAAGTATTTTAAATGGACGGAATCTAGCTTGCTTAATATATCTATGCAAATCGCTTGATTCGCACTAGCACCACGAGATGCGGACGCTAGTAAATTGGCCCATTTTTCTATAATAAAATCATCATCTGGTTCAGTGAGCGAGGCTTTCTCAATCAATGGAATGAGAATTTTGGAAGGTACAGGACCAGGAATAACTCCTTCTATTTGAAGTCGATTGTTCGCTTTTTTTGCTATTTCAATCATCACGTCTTCTCGCTGAAGCCGTATCTGGTCTGCGCGCATACCACGTGCTTCTGTAAATGGACGTATAGCGTCCGTTAATGCATCGACAAGCCTCCCCATGGAAGACGTTGGGACCTCGGCTGTGATTTCGGCCTTCGCGGAAATGCCAACATCAATGTTCAAGTGAGATTTATCTTCCGCCATATTGTTTGCCTCACAACTTATGCACATTTAGCTCCTGCCAAATGTATTATTTCGCTTACCGACCACGCGCTTCGCTCTGTCTAGCCATTCCCTTCGCCGCGATTGGCGATGAGGATTTTCTGGATCATGCGGTCAGACTTCCATCACGTCTTCGAAGGATTGCGGAAAGTTCTTGCGGGCCAGCGGCTCGTTGATTTTCAGCAGCGCCTGATAGGAGGCCGGGTCGAAGGCCCGTTCCGCCGGCAGGATTTCGCGGCCGAACAGCCGCGACAGGCGCTCGCCGTCGAGATTGCCGCGCTCGAACGGTTCCGTGCCGAAATAGTGCCAGAGCGCATGCAGGAACGCGGCGTCCGCCAGCGCCACCGATTTGTCGAGCGTCGGATGGCGCCGCCATTGGCCAAGCACCGTCACCTTCTGGTTTGCCCGGCGGATGGTGAACTGCCACTGCGTGCCGGTCAGCCCGGCCGGAAAGCCGCGATGCTTGTTCATTTCGGGGGTCTTGGCCATTCCGCTGTCCTTCAGGCCTTGGCGATCTTGTCTTGCGTCTTCGTCTCGAAATCGGACGCATCGTGGCGCTCGTGCAGCTGCTCCGATGGCTCGCCGAAGGCTCGGTTGACCATGCGCCCGCGCTGAACCGCCGGGCGCTCGGCAATCTCTGCCGTCCAGCGCTGCACATGCTTATAGCTCTGAACCTCGAGGAAGGCGCCGGAATCGCCATATTGCTTGCCCTGCGCCAGATTGCCATACCAGGGCCAGATGGCCATGTCGGCGATCGAATAGTCCTGGCCCGCCATGTAGCGGTTGTCGGCCAGATGCCGGTCGAGCACGTCGAGCTGGCGCTTCACCTCCATCGAGAAGCGGTCGATCGCATATTGAATGTGCATCGGCGCATAGGCATAAAAGTGCCCGAAACCGCCGCCGAGATAGGGCGCCGATCCCATCTGCCAGAAAAGCCAGCTGATCGCCTCAGTGCGCGCCTTGTGTTCCTTCGGCAGAAAGGCATCGAACTTGGTGGCGAGATAGAGCAGGATCGAGCCGCTTTCGAAGACGCGGGTCGGCACCGGCGTCGAGCGATCCATCAGCGCCGGGATCTTCGAGTTCGGATTGACCTCGACGAAGCCCGAGCCGAACTGATCGCCCTCGTTGATGCGGATCAGCCAGGCGTCGTATTCGGCACCCGAATGCCCGGCCGCTAGAAGCTCTTCCAGCAGGATCGTCACCTTCACGCCGTTCGGCGTCGCCAGCGAATAAAGCTGCAACGGATGTTTGCCGACCGGCAACTCCTTGTCATGGGTCGGCCCGGCGATCGGCCGGTTGATATTGGCAAACTGGCCGCCACTGCCCTTTTCCCAGGTCCAGACTTTTGGGACTTCATAGCCGGCGGGAAAATTGTTTTCGGGGGATTTCTCGGTCATCGCGATAGGTCCTGATTTTGGAGGGCGCTGAAAATAAGCGCAAGGTGCAGATATGGAGCGTTGCCGTTAATTCTATAGAGCCAAACGCTTAGCGGCGCGTGCCTTACAAAAGATGCGGGTTCTATTCGGCCGCTTGGGCAGGCGGCTTGGCGTTAGGATATTTGGCACCGCGCAACATACCTTCGATGCTGAGATCTTCATCGAGATCAGGCCAGTGGACCCCATAGGGCGAAAGCTCGGTCCGGTTGCGCTGCTCGGGCGAAGCAGCGAGAAGCGGTGGATACCACCAGAGCGGCGTCACCAGCGTGGCACCATCGGCCAACTGAACGACCAGATCAGTCTCTGTGCAATGGGCGCTCGTCGGCTCCAGCAGGTCGTCATCAATCTCCAAAGTGCTCATTCCATCTCTCCAGAAATTCTTGCTGGTGATCTTTTACCACATCAAGAAGCTCGTTCAGCTCTTTCTGGGTACAGCGCTTGTTGCGTGCAACCGAGAGGCGGTCGAGCCAGATCTTCGTTTCCTTCCGCTCCTTGCGGATATGTACATGCGGAGGTTCGAATCGATCAAGGCTATAGAATTCAAAGCGCCAGCCCTTCCATACGAAAACTTTCGGCAATGTGGATCCTCACAGCGGTATCGTGTCGTGCTTGCGCCAGAGCTGTTCCTTGTGTTTGCCGCGCAGCGAGGCGAAGGCGCGGGCGATGCGGCGGCGCGATGAATGCGGCAAGATCACCTCATCGATGAAGCCGCGCTCGGCCGCCACGAACGGGTTGGCAAACCGCTGCTCGTATTCCTTCGTCCGCGCCGCGATCTTCTCCGCGTCGCCGAGTTCGGAACGATAGAGGATTTCGGTGGCGCCCTTTGCGCCCATGACGGCGATTTCGGCAGTCGGCCAGGCATAGTTCACGTCGGCGCCGATGTGTTTGGAGGCCATGACGTCATAGGCGCCGCCGTAGGCCTTGCGGGTGATCAGCGTCACCATCGGCACGGTCGCCTGGCTATAGGCAAACAACAGCTTGGCGCCATGCTTGATGACGCCGCCATATTCCTGCGCAACGCCGGGCAAAAAGCCGGGCACATCGACCAGCGTCAGGATCGGGATCGAGAAGGCGTCGCAGAAGCGCACGAACCGCGCCGCCTTGCGCGAACTGTCGATATCCAGACACCCGGCCAGCACCATCGGCTGGTTGGCGACGACGCCAATGGTTTCGCCTTCGAGCCGGATGAAGCCGGTGACGATGTTGCGGGCAAAGGCCTCTTGCAGCTCGAAGAAATCACCCTCGTCGGCCAGCGCGTGGATCAGTTCCTTCATGTCGTAGGGTTTGGCCGACGAGTCCGGGATCAGCGTGTCGAGCCGCATTTCGATACGGGCCGGATCGTCGAAGAACGGCCGCACCGGTGGCTTCTGGCGATTGTTGAGCGGCAGGAAATCGAACAGCAGCCGCACCTGCTCCAGCGTCTCGATGTCGTTCTCGTAGGCCGCATCGGCAACGGAAGATTTTTTCGTGTGCGTGCCGGCGCCGCCAAGCTCTTCTGCCGTGACGATCTCGTTGGTGACCGTCTTCACCACATCCGGGCCGGTGACGAACATGTAGGAACTGTCGCGCACCATGAAGATGAAGTCGGTCATGGCAGGCGAATAGACCGCACCGCCGGCGCAGGGCCCCATGATCACCGAAATCTGCGGAATCACACCCGAAGCCTCGGCATTGCGGCGGAACACCTCGGCATAACCGGCAAGCGAGGCCACGCCCTCCTGGATGCGCGCGCCGCCACTGTCGTTGAGCCCGATGACCGGCGCGCCGTTCCTCACCGCCATATCCATGATCTTGCAAATCTTCTGGGCGTGGGTCTCCGACAGAGAGCCGCCGAGCACTGTGAAATCCTGGCTGAAGACGTAGACCTGGCGGCCGTTAATCGTGCCCCAGCCGGTGACGACGCCATCGCCCGCCACCGTCTGTTCCGCCATGCCGAAATCCACCGCCCGGTGGACCACATACATGTCGTATTCCTCAAACGAACCTTCATCGAGCAGGACGTCGATACGCTCGCGCGCCGTCAGCTTGCCCTTGCCATGCTGGGCATCGATGCGCTTCTGCCCGCCGCCAAGATGCGCTTCTGCCCGGCGTGCCTGGACCTGTTCAAGTACTGCGCGCATGTTTCCTCCCGTTCGACCCGGATATCCCTATCCTGTTCGCACCTCGTCGAAAACGCCAGCGAACAATTGCACCAGGAACCTCCGGAGCATCGGCACCTGCGATCAGAGCCGCACGACGCCCTTCTTCAGGATGATATTGCCGTAGAGACGTCGCTCGCCGGTGGCGATGATGGCATAGGCGGCCTCGGCGCGATCGTAGAACTCGAACCGGCCGATCAGTTCCAGATCGAGGGGACGGCCCTCGCCCTTGACGATGCTTTCCTCGAATTCGGCAAAGATCGCCGGGCGCTCGTCGGGCGCGTTCATCACACCGGCCGGCTGATCGACAAAATCATCGAGCGGAAAGATCGACAGGACCGCGTCGAGCACATCCGTCACCGGCTGGCCGGGCAGTTCGATCAGGCGCTGGGCCAGTGCGGCAGCCGGAAAATTGGCATCGACGAGTGCGATTTCGTCTCCATGGCCCATGTCGGCGAGAATGCCGAGCAGGTCGCCGGTGAGCAGCGGATTGAGATTTTTCAGCATGGGGACACCCTTCGAGTCTGGATCCAAATTCGGCCGGATGAGGCGATCAAACCGGACGTATTGTCAAGCGCAGATCAGACGCGTTCAGGGCAAATGGTGAAGAACCACTGGCTTGCCATCGATCGGCTCCACCCGCATGCGGAAGCCGAAAACATGCTCCAGCGTGCCCGAATCGAGAATGCTGGATGGCGGACCATCGGCAACGATCCGGCCGCCCTTCATCGCCACGATCCGATCCGCGTGGGCGCCGGCCTGGTTGATATCGTGCAGCACGATCAGCACCGTACGGCCGCTCTTTTCGACGATCGCGCGCAGCGTCACCATCAGCTGGCGGGCATAATACATGTCGAGATTGTTGAGCGGCTCATCCAGAAGCAGGTAGTCGGTGCCCTGGCAAAAGGCCATGGCCACCAGCGCTCGCTGCCGCTGCCCGCCGGACAGGGTCTCGATAAATCGGTCCGCAAGATCGGTCAGGTCGAACGCGGCCAGCGCCTCCGAAATCAGGCGGTGGTCTTCGGCATTCAGCTGGCCGCGATGATGCGGGAAACGGCCGAAGCCGACGAGCTCGCGCACCCGCAAGCGGCTGGCGACGCCCGGGTCCTGACGCAGGACAGCCAGCACCTTTGCCATCTGCCGTCCGGGGGTGGTGGCGACCGGCAGTCCATCGATGGTGATGCTGCCGGTCTGCAGCGGCTGCATCCGAGCGATCAGCGACAGCAGGCTGGACTTTCCCGCCCCGTTTGGCCCGACCAGCGCCGTGATGCCGCCCTTTGGCAGGTCCAGCGAGATATCGCTGAGGATCTGCGTGTTCTGGTGCACGAGAGAAACGTTTTCGATCCGGATCATTTTCGGCTCCCGGTGATCAGCAAGAGGAGAAACACGAGGCCGCCGAGGAATTCGATGACGACACCGAGCGTCGAGGCGCCGCCCAGACCGTGCTGCAGGATCGTCTGGCCACCGACCAGAATGATCACTGCCATCAGGGCGCTGGCAGGCAGGAGAATGCCATGCCGCCGCGTATCGACAATGCGCTCGCTCAACGCCACCACCAGCAGGCCGAACAGCGCGACCGGCCCAACCAGCGCCGTCGATACCGCGACCTGAACCGCCACCAGCAGGAACAGCGCGCTGACCGTGCGCACCCAGTTGACACCGAGCCCGGTCGCGGTATCGGCGCCCAGCGCCAGCACGTCGAGCACATGGCGCGACCGCCAGGCGATGATGACGGCGGCGATGTTGAGGACGGTGGCGAAGAGCGCGAGATCGGTGCGTACATCGTTGAAATTGGCAAAGCTCGTGCCCTGCACGACGGCAAAATCATTGGGATCGGTCAGCCGCGCGAGCAGCGACGACAGGCTGCGAAACAGCACGCTGAAGATGACGCCGGCCAGCAGCAGCAGATTGAGATCGATGCGGGCCTTGAGCATCGGCAGGATTACCAGGCAGGCAAGCCCAATCATCATGGACGCTTCGCCGGCAAAGACGATCTGCCGGTCAAGCGCGGCGAACCCGACGCCGCCGAAGAGGAACACCAGCACGAACTTGCCGAAGACGTAGAGCTGGTCGAGACCCATGATGGACGGCGTCAGGATCCGGTTGACGGTGATGGTCTGGAAGATCACTGTCGAGATGCCGATGGCAATGCCGACCTGGACCAGCGCCAAAAGCTTGGTGGCCCGCAGTTCCAGAACGAAGCCAATGTTGCCACGCAGGCCAAGCCCCATGAAGGCGGCCATGGAGAAGAGTGCGACAAGTCCAAGGCCTAGAAGACGCCGGTCAGCCATGGGCGCCACGCCGGAAGACAAGCCGCAGGAACAGGAGTGCACCGGCGACGCCCATGACCGTACCCACAGGAATTTCGTAGGGATAGCGGATCAGCCGCCCGAGAATGTCGCAGCCAAGCACCAGCCCCGCGCCTGCCGCCGCCACCCAGCCGATCGTGCCGCGCATATTGTCGCCCATCAGGCGGGAGATGATGTTGGGAACGACCAGACCGACGAACGGAATGATGCCGACGACGACGACGGTCAGCGCCGAGATCAGCGACACGATGACAAGGCCGAGCTGCAGCATGCGCGTATAATTGAGCCCGAGCCCAATGCTGACATCCCGCCCCAAGGCCAGGACGGTCAGGCTGTCGGCCACCCACCAGGAAATCCCGATCAGCACGGCGGCAATCCACAGAAGCTCGTAGCGGCCACGCAGCACGCCGGAAAATTCGCCAGTGGTCCAGACATCGAGATATTGCAGCAGGTCCGCCTGCCAGGCGACAAAGGTAACAGCAGCGCCGATGACCCCGCCATAAACCAGCCCGAACAGCGGCACGAGAAACGGCTGCGTCGGCGGCAGGCGCTGCGCCGCCAGAATGAACACCGACGTGCCGAGAAGCGCGCCGGCGCTGGCCACCAGCGTTTTCACCGGCAGGGCGGCGGCAGGACAGAGAATGGTGATCAGAAGAATGCCGAGTTGCGCGCTCTGGGCGGTTCCCGCCGTTGCCGGCTCGACGAAGCGGTTGCGGGCCAGCGTCTGCATGATCAGCCCGGAAATCGCCAGTCCCGCCCCCGCAAGCACGGCCGCCAGCGTGCGCGGCAGGCGGCTGATCAGAAGGAGCTGCAAGGCCTGCGGATCGCGCCAGACCTCGGCCAGAGAAAAATCACTGACGCCGACGCACAGGCTGAGGACGAACAGGACGAGAAACGACACCGCAGCAAGCAGCCATGGACCTTTGCGAGCCGTCCCGATAAAGCGGCTCATTTCGCCGCAGCAAAGGCGTCCGTGACGGCCTTGAACACGCGGCTCATCGACTGGACACCACCGGCCGCAATATAGAAATCGGCTGACGGCAGGTAGACCACCTGCCCCTTTTTCCACGCGGTGGTTTCAGCCACAAGTTCGTTGTCGAGCGTCGCCCTGGCGCCGGCCTCGCCCGAGCCAATCGCCGCCGCCCGGTCGAGAACCAGCAGCCAGTCCGGGTTGGCCTTGCGGATGAATTCGAAGGAAACCGCTTCGCCATGATTGGCGGCCTCGACGTCATCGACGGCGGCCGGCAGATCGAGCGAGCGGTGCACCCAGCCGAAGCGCGAGCCAAGCCCATAGGCCGAGACTTTCGGCCCATTGGTCATGATGATCAGTGCTTTGCCTTTGCCCTTGACGGCCGCCCGCGCAGCCTCAACCGCAGCATCAAGCTCCGCCTCCGCCGCCTTCACCTCGTCCGGCTTGGCAAACAGCGTGCCGTATGCCGCAAGCCGGGCCTTAGCCTGGTTTAGCAGATCGTCGCCATTCATCGTCATGTCGATCGTCTGCGCCACCTGCGCCGCCGCTTCGACCTTGGAGGATGACCGTCCGCCGACGATGATCAGGTCGGGTGCGATTTCGCTCAGAGCTTCGAGGTCTGGCTCGAACAGCGTGCCCACCACCTTTGCACCATCCTTGAGATGCGAGAGTTCCGGCAGATAGAGATTGTCGGGAATGCCCGATGGCTTGATGCCCAGCCGGTCGAGTGTGTCGAGCGCGGCGATGTCGAACACGGCAACACTCTTCGGCACGCCATCGATCGACACCGTGCCGGTCGCCGTCTGGATCTCGGCCGCCTGGGCAAGATCGGCGCAGAGGAGAATGGCGGCAAACGGAACGATCGAACGGAAGAAACGCATTGTCACTCTTTCACTTGTCTGCAGTGCCTTGAATCAGGCCTGCGGCACCGTCTGCCAGTCGAGCGCATCGCGTTTTTCGCGAAAGGAAAAGCGCATGAGGTGATCGACGATGACCGACTGGGCCTGCGGCAGGCGCGCTTCATCGATCAGATTGACCGCGATGTTCAGGCCCGTCGCATCCGCATCGAACACGGCCGTGCCGAATTCGAAATGGCATTCGCCGTGGTCATCCGAATAGCTGGTTTCGATCCTGTGGCCGAAATGTTTGCACAGCTGGACAAGATATTTCTGTCCGTGTTCCGTGTCGAACCGGGTTGTCGCCAGCAGCATGCGCGACCTCCTATTTCTTGATTAGCGGGTTCATCTTTATAAAATGCACGCCGCCGATGCAACCGGCCAGAGACTGGCGCATTGCATCAGCGGCGGATTGCTTCATGACGATGGCTTAGAACGTCGCCTTGGCTGTCAGCATGAAGGAACGACCGGATTCGTACAGCGGTGTTACATTTCCAAACTCCTGACCGTAGCTTGCACGGTCGGAATAGGTCTTGTCGAAGATGTTGTTCACTTCGGCCCGGAACGTCAGATTCTGATGCGTAACCGGCTTGTATTCCAGAAAGATGTTGGCGACCTGATAGCCCTCAAATGGCTTGCTGCCGGTTGAGACCTTGTCATAGTCCAGCGCGAATTCAACATCACCTCCGACGGTGAGGCCCCAGTCGGTGAACGTGTGCCCGGCGGTCAGGGTGACAAGCTCGCCAGCCGGTGTCGCCAAATAGGTACCGACGTCGGAATCGGCCGGCTTACCGTCGATCTTGACGTCGATATTGGCGTATTTGACCTTGAAGAAGCCATCGATCCAGTCATAGCCAACACCGATTTCATAACCTTCGGTTTCAACACGGCTCGCGCTTAATGCCAGAGCGGGACCAAATTTAGCGACGCGCGCGCTATAGATATCGGTCTGGAACAGTGTGCCTTCGACGGAAAAACCTTCATATTTTGCAAGAAGGCCGACAGTTCGATTGTCGGCACTTGTCGGCTCCGCACCACCTGCATAGGTCCACTTTGGGTTCATATTAAAAGTTTCGGCCAGCGGAATGCCAGCCCAGACATGCGAATAGCCTGCTTTCGCCGTCAGGAAGTTTTCGATGAGATCGTATTCGCCCGAAATGTTGCTGCTGAGGCCAGAATTGTTAAATTTCTGGCCTCCCGTTCCAATGAAGCTCTGGCGGTCGCCGCGCAGGCCAAAAGACAGACGCGTCCGTTCCCACGGCTCAAGCCGGGCCTGAACATAAGCGCCGATATTGCGATTGCGCTCCTTGGAAGAATCCGTGCTGGCCTCAAGTGCCGTCCGGTCGCTATAGAAATCCAGACCTGCAATGATGTTGCCGATATCGAAGGAGAATTTGTTCTCAAACTTGCCGTTCAAACTTTCTGTGACACCGATCGCCTCATAGTCAATTGCAGGCACAGTGCTTGGCAGAACAGGAGCCACGTAAAAAGGCGTAGCGACTCTGGTCCGGCTGTGTGCCAACACCAGTGTAGGATCCCACCAGCCTTCCGGTGTGGCGTCGGTGTAGGTGAAGACCGTGTTCATGCGATCCATCGTATAGTCGCGAATGCGCGGTTCCCACGGCCGTCTCGCAACGAAGACATAGCCGGCATTGGCGCGGAAAGGACGCGGCGCTGCATCATGCAGTTGCTCGTGGCTGAGTTCGAAGCGGTCGCCGCTGTCGAACTCATAAGCCACCTTCCCGAGACCGCTCAGAATGTCCGTGCTGGTTCCACCGACGATCTGACCATTGCCGGCTTTGAACTCGTCGCCGCGGCCAAAGTTCAGATAGCCGAGCGCTTCCAGACCGTCCTGCTTGCCATAGACCGAGACGCCGTTGGTGAAGGTCTTGCTGTTGGTGTTGTAGCTGGACGTGACGAACCCGCCGATGCCGTCACCCTCAAGAAGATCGCCGACATCCTTGGTCTCATAGACGATCGAGCCCGCAAGGGCGCCCGGTCCTGCATCGGCCGTCGCAACACCGGCATCGACGCTGACGGCCTTCAAAAGGCCCGGATCGATGAGTGTCGTCGCATTGTGGTGGAATACCTTGTTATTCTGGCGGCTGCCGTCGATGGTGACGGCAAGGTTGGTTTCCTCGACGCCGTGCACATAGACCTTCTGCGACATGGGCAGCGAACTGCCGACCTGAATGCCAGCCTCGCCCCTGAACACGTCAGCGATGTTTTGCGGGTTCTTGCGCTCCAGATCCTTGGCGGTGATGTTGATTTCGCCGACGTCGCCCTGCCCGATGGCCTTGCCGGATCCGCGCGTGGTGATCGTCTGCAGAACGGTGGTGCCGTCTGGATTGATCGCGCCGACGCTCATGTTTGAAACCTGCGGCGAGCTGATGACGGCAGTGCCGTCGGCCGTCAGCCGATGGCTGATGCCGGTTCCGGCGAGAAGCTGGTCGAGCGCCTGTTGCGGCGTAAGGCTTCCGCTGACGGCATTCGAACGCACGCCTTCCGAGGTCTCGGCAGCCAGTGTAACCTGCAACCCGGACTGGCGACCGAAGGCGTTCAGCGCCGCATCAAGCGGCTGTGCCGGAATATCGAAGGTACGGGCAGCGATCACGCGCGAGGTCTTGGCCTGCGCAGCAGCCGGCTGGATTGCCATCGGCGACAGCGACCAGAAGCCGGCGACGGCAGTTGTGGCCAACAGGCGGGCGACGGACATACGGCGATTGCGATTGGTCTGGAAACGGCCTGCACGGCGGGTCGGCGAACTCATGCTAATACTCCTGGTAGCGAGCGCATTGCCCCCAGGCACGCGCTTCCAGTGCAAAGACGATCACCGCGCAGAATTTTTTCACAAAGCTTTAATATTTTTTTAGCAATGGCCGGAGGCGCACTTAATAGGTCGAAACGACCCGTCCATAGGGCGATACACTCCGCACACGGCCGCCAAAAGGCTCCACAACGGCGCGCAGCGCGCGATCAGGATCCCTCAGATCATAAAGGCCGGTAATGCGCTGCATCGGCAGCGAGCGGCTTATCACGCGAATCCAGGCCGGATGATAGCGCTGCAGCTGCTCGATCATCGATGCGATGGTGACATTGTTGACGAACAGGCGGCCCGTGCGCCAGGCGCCGATGCTCTCCTGGCTGACGGCGGTCTTTTCGAACACGCCGCTTTCATGATCAACCATCGCCATCTCGCCGGGTGCCAGCTCGAAATCCGCGGACACGTCAGCCAGATCATAGGACAGGCTGACGACGCCACGCGCCAGCGCAACCGTCGTCTCGCTGCTCGAAAGCTGCACGTCGAAGGCGGTGCCCAGCACCGTGACATCGACGCCGCCGGCCTCGACTGTGAACGGCCGCGCCGCATCATGCGCCACATCGAAGAATGCCTCGCCCTGAAGAAGAACCACCTTGCGGGCATTCGGCGTCATCTCGACCTTGAACGCACTGCCGGCGCCGAGATCAACGACCGTGCCGTCTTCCAGCGAAATCCGCCTGTTTTCCGCCGTTCGCGTCGTGTAGTCGGCGTCGAGCCAGATGAGGATCGCCGGCATGAACAGAAACAGCAGACAGGCCGCCAGCGCTACACCAAAACCAAGGCTCCAGACCGGCCAGCCAAAACGAGCAGGCGCGGGGCGAAACACCGTAGCGGGTGCCTGCCAGACATGCCGGTAGACGGGCGGCACCTCGCCCATGAGTTGCCACGTCTTCTGGGCCTTGGCCCAGGCGTCGCGATTCTGGTCGGAAAGACAGAGCCATGCATAGAACGCCTGCAGTGTCTTTGCGTCGCCAGGCTGCTCGCGAAGGCGCAGCAACCAGTCCATCGCCTCTTCCAGAGCACCCAATGCTGTCTCGTCGTTCTCGGTCACTGTCGTTCCTGCGTCGATCCAAAAGCCGGCAACGGGCAATCGGCCGAAAAAATTCATCCTACGGCAAAGACGATTGACGCAAGATTTTTTTCATCGCGGACGAAATATATTCAGGAATTCGTATCCGAGAGGCCAGCTGCGATCAGCATCATCGCGGCGCGAACGTGCCGGTGGGCGGTGGCGACTGAAATATCGAGGTGCTTCGCCACCTCCTCCAGCGTATGACCGCCGAAGCGGTGCATCTCAACGGCGATCCGGGCCTCCGCCGGCAGATCCGCCATCATCGCCGAAACACGGCGAACCTCGTCGCCGAACAGCGTGGTCTGTTCGGGCGTATCGACGTCGCGCGGAACGGTCCAGAACGGCGGGTCGCTCTGCTGTTCACGCGCCTCTATCTTGCGGTGCTTGAGGACGTCGAAGGCGAGATTGCGGACGATCTTGTAGATATAGGCGAGCGCCTGGCGGGCGGAACCAGCCCGGGTGGTGGCGGACGAGAAGCGCAGGAAAGCATCCTGAACAATATCCTCGCCAGCCTCGCGGGACCCGAGAATGCGGGCCGCATAGTCGACGAGCGCGGGACGGTGGGCGAGATAGACACCCTGGCACAGATCGGCTTCGCTCATGACTGAAGCTCCTGCCTGACAACACGATGCGCTGCCAGGTGAGCCGGCGCAGCGGTCGTAAACCTCGGTTCCGTTTCGATCGTCATCTGCCCCAAACTATCCTGTCGAATGGGCCATTGCGGCCATTTCAGACGTTCGCGTTCTGCAAAGGCTGGATAGAACGTTCGATTTTGCTGTGCAACAACAGAGATTTACGAAAACCGGTGCCGGCGGATGAATTAGAAGCTTAACTTGCCTATTACACTCATCTTTAGTCGTTGATTCCATTGGCCTCGGGGCGACGCGCTGACCCGGGCGGCACGAACCCAATCACATGGAAAGCAACTCACGCTTTTGAACGAGTGTTGCCGGAACGCAACAAAAGGTGGAGGCAATGATGTCCGCAGCGCGAAGCGCTAGAGCCCGAACTCGTCCCAGAACGCATCCGGGATCGGCAATGCTGCCCAGCCCATGTTCTGCGCCACACGCTCCGGCCGGCTCATTCCGAGCACGGCAGCCGCAACGATCGGGTTGCGAAACGGGAACTGAATAGCGGCCGCCTGGATCGGAACGCCGTGCGCCGCACAGAGCGCCGACAGCCGCGTTGCCCGCTCAAGAATGGCGGGCGGCGGGGCGCCGTAGTCGTAGGTAGCAGCGGAACTTTCGGGGCCTGATGCCAGAATGCCGGAGTTGAAGACGCCGGCAACGACGATGTCGGTTCCGGCCTTTTCAGCGGCCGGAAAAAGGTCGAGCGCCGCACTTTGGTCAAGCAGCGTATAGCGGCCGGCGATCATGACGGCATCGAAGTCGCCTGCCTCGACAAAGCGTGTCGCTACATCGCTCTCGTTGACACCGACGCCGATGGCGCCAACATCGCCGGTTCGGCGAAGCTCGTCCAGCGCCCGGTAACAGCCTTCCATCGCCTCACCGAACCGGCGCTCATAGGCCTCGCCATGGGTGAAGCGGTCGACGTCGTGAATGTAAACGAGATCGAAACGGGCCAAGCCAAGACGGCTGGCGGATTGCTCAAGCGAGCGCATCGTGCCGTCGTAGCTGTAATCATAGACCGGCTTTAGCCGCAGCGGTGCTGCCCAGCGGCCGTAATCCACCGTTTCACCGCGCGGCAGCACCATATAGCGGCCGACCTTGGTGGAGAGCGTGACGCTGTCGCGCGGGACCGTGCGCAGGAACTGGCCGAGCCGCAGCTCACTCAACCCATGCCCGTACATCGGCGCCGTATCGAAATAGCGCATGCCGGCGCCATAGGCGGCTGCGAGAACCTCCCGCGCCGCCTCCTCGCTCACATCCCGGTAGAGCGTGCCGATCCCACTGGCGCCGAACCCGAGCGTCGAGGCAAATGTGACCCGGCCTCTTCTCGTCATGCTGCGGCCCCAAACTCCGGCAGGCGATAAGCCTCGATGGCATTGCCGCCGAAGATTTTGGCGCGGTCCATGTCGCTGAGATCCTTCAGGCATTCGCTCAAGACCTCGACCACCTGATCGTAGCTGCCGGCGACCAGGCAGACCGGCCAGTCGGTGCCGAACATGCAACGATCGATGCCGAAGATATCGAGCACCTCGTTGACGTAGGGTTTCAGGTCCTCGGCCGTCCAGGCCTGCCAGTCGGCCTCGGTGATCATGCCTGAGAGCTTGCACCAGACGTGGTCCCGTTCGGCGCGGAAGCCGCGCATGGTCCGCGCCCAGCCGTCGAAATCCTGATCCTTGATCTTCGGCTTGGAAATATGATCGAGCACGAAGCGCAGCTTCGGAAAGGCCTCGGCGGTGCGGACGCAGGAAAGGAGCTGCGGCAGGTTGGGCACGAAATCATAGACCAGCCCCGCCGCCTCGACGGCCTCCAGGCCGTGGCGAACGTCGTCGCGCAGCAGCCAGTTCGGGTCGGCCTCGGTCTGGATCAGGTGACGGATGCCGACCAGCCATTTGCCGTCCGGGCTGGCCTTGAGGTCGGCCAGCGTCTCGCCGACCTTGGGATCGGTGAGATCGACCCAGCCGACGACGCCGGCGACGAAATCCGTCGCCTGCGCCGTGCGGATGAAGTCCCAGGTTTCCGAAAGGCCGTTCCAGGTCTGGACGAGAACCGTGCCGGACACATGGTTGGCTTTAAGCGCCGGGCGCAGATCATCCGGCGCGAACACGCGGTTGATCGGTTCGAATGGTCCGCTCAGCCAGGCATAATCGCCTTCGCTCTTCGGATCCCAGAAGTGATGATGGCTGTCGATGACAGGTGTCGGCATTGTCGTGTCCATCTGATCGTGTTGGTCTTCAGAAATCCGCTCTCACCACTTCTGGTGAACGTATTTGCGAATATTTTCATCGTAGATCTTGACGATCTCCTGCATGACATCGGCAGACAGGGCCGGCAGTTGGGCAGCCTCGGCGTTCGACTGGGCCTGGGCCGGATTGCGGGCGCCGGGGATGGCGACGGTGATGGCGTCGAACATCAGGATCCAGCGCAGCGCGAACTTGGCCATGGTCGTGTCGCCGGACACCAGCGGACGGATACGCTCGACCGCATCGAGGCCGACTTCGTAAGGCACGCCCGAAAACGTTTCGCCGACATCGAAGGCTTCGCCGTTGCGATTGAACAGACGGTGATCGGTCGTCTCGAACTTCGTGTCGCGCTTGAACTTGCCGGAAAGAAGACCGCTGGCCAACGGCACGCGGGCGATGATGGCGACGTTCTTTTCCTGAGCAAGCGCGAAGAAGCGCTCGGCCGGGCGCTGGCGGAAAGCATTGAAGATGATCTGGACGCTGACGACGCCAGGATATTCGATCGCCTTCAGCGCTTCCTCGACCCGCTCGACGCTGACGCCGTAGTTGCGGATCTTGCCCTGCTCGACCAGCGTGTCGAGACGCTCGAACACTTCCGGGTGGTAATAAAGGTCTGTCGGCGGGCAATGAAGCTGCACCAGATCGAGCGTGTCGGTATCGAGGTTCTTCAGGCTGCGGTCGATATAGTCGGTAAGGTTGGCGGCGCTATAGCCCTCGACCGTCTGCGTCGGCAGGCGGCGGCCGGCCTTGGTGGCAACGAACGGCTTGTCGCCGCCACGCTCTTTCAGCGCCTTGGCAATCAGCCGCTCGGAATGGCCGTCACCGTAGACATCGGCCGTATCGATGAAGGTTACGCCGCTGTCGAGGGCTGCATGCAGGGCGGCAATCGCCTCCTCGTCATTGACCTCACCCCAGGCTGCACCGATAGCCCAGGCGCCGAAGCCGATTTCGCTGACGCTGCTGCCGGTCCGGCCAAATTGTCTTGAACGCATTTTTGTCTCCCTAGAAATCCATTGGGCGGTCTCCCGCCAGGTCCGGATGAAAAGCACATGCGCTTGACATCGTCCAGCGCTATCATTATCAGAGAACAGGGTTGTACGACAACCCGGTAAGAATGCAAAATCTTCATCGGGAGGATGAAACCGTGAAAACAAGTCTATTGAGGAGCGCCGCCATGGCGCTGTGCCTCGGCGCTGCCGCTTATCCGGCACTGGCCCAGGATGCAGGGGACACAATCAAGATCGGCGTCGTCGCCGCAGAGTCCGGCGCGTTCGTTTCGGCCGGTCACACGCTGCCGGCCGGCGTCGGCCTGGCGGTCACGCAGATCAACGATGCCGGCGGCATCAATGTCGGCGGCAAGAACTACAAGCTCGAAATGGTCAAGCGTGACGACCGCACCGATATCGCCACGGCGATTGCCGCCACCCAGGAACTGGTGCGCGACGAGAAGGTCCAGGCGATCTTCGGCTCGGAATCGCATGATTTCACGCTCGCCATGGCCAAGATCACCCAGCCTGCCAAGATCCTGCATTTCGCCGGCAATTCGACGCTCGGCAAGGTGCTGACAGCCGACGGCGTCAAGGCCGGCGGCGACGTGCACTATCTCTTCCAGTCCGAACCGCAGGAATTCCAGCGCTCGGGCTCGACAGCCCGAGGCGTTCTCAGCCTGCTGGAACCGCTGCTCGGTGCCAAGCCGAAAAAGTCCGTCATGATCGTCGGCAACGACGCCACCGGCCAGTTCCTGTCGTCCTTCTACCTGACGGCCCTGAAGGCCGAAGGCCAGGAAGTTCCCGACATCATCTTCTACCCGCCGGAAACAACCGACTTCTCGCCCTTCCTGACCAAGGCCAAGAGCCTGTCTCCTGACGTCGTGCACTTCTGGTACAACGGCGACTCGACACTGACGGCCCTGCCGCAGGCACTCGAACTCGGCGTTGCCAAGAGCTACTTCCTCTTCGGCGTCGATCCGGGCATCTGGAAAGAACGCGGCCTGACCGCCGACGTGCCTGTGGCCATGAGCTGCGTGCCGGTCTGCTGGGGTGAATCTTCGAACCCGAATTCGAAGAAATATTTCGACGCCTATTTCGCAGCCGGCGCACCGCACGGCGTGACCTCATCGGTTTCGCTGCTCTATCACGACTATGTCCACTTCCTCGCCAAGGCCTGGGAAAAGGCCGGCTCGTTCGATCCGGACAAGACGGTCGAGGCGATGATGTCGCTGAAATATTCGGGCGTCGTTTCCGACAGCCTGGCCTTCAACGAGACCCATCAGGTGACGCACGCAACGGAAGTCTGCGCCGCAGCCCCCGGTGGCGACATCACCTGCTCGATGCAGCAGCCACCCGAAAAGGCGCCTGAATAAGCTCCCCGAGACGGTGGCGGGCGAACACGTCCGCTACCACTCCTTCCGCCGGGCCCTTGCAACAGGTCCGGCGGACCCACTTTCAAAAGACAGAACGGAAAGCCGCCGTGGACATTCTTCTGCAGCAGATCCTCAATGGATTGTCGATCGCCAGCGTCATCACCTTGATTGCCGTCGGCGTTACCCTGATCTTCGGCCTCACCGGCATCATCAATTTCGCTCACGGCGAATTCCTGATGGTCGGCAGCATCGTCACATGGCTCGCCGTCAGCAACGGCATCCCCTTTCCGCTGGCGCTGATCCTCGCAGTCGCCGCCGTGGCGCTGATGGGCTTTGCGCTGGAGCGCGGCATCTTCCGCTACACGCTGGAACGGCCGACCAACGGCTTCATCGTCTCGCTCGGCCTGATCGTCGTGCTCCAGCACGTCGTCATCCTGTTCTGGAATGCCAACCAGAAGAGCATTCCGCGCCCGCTCACGACAGTCTGGGAAGTGGCCGGTGTGCGCATCGCCTCCGTCCGCGTCATGGTCATTCTGATGACCATCGCCGTCGTCGCCATGACCTATGTGATGATCACCCGCAGCCGCTACGGTCGAGCGCTGCGCGCCAGCGTCGAGGATCGTGATACAGCAGCACTGATGGGCATTCCCGTGCGCCGCTATATCACCGGTGTCTTCGTTCTCGGCAGCGCGCTGGCCGGTCTCGGCGGCGGCCTGCTCATCGCCCTTTTCCCGATCACGCCCTTTACCGGCGGCACCATGGTCATGAAGGGTTTTGCCGTGGCGCTGATCGGCGGGCTCGGCAATCTCAGCGGCGCCGTTGCCGCAGGCCTGATCCTCGGCATCGTCGAGGGCTTCAGCGCCGGCTACGGCTTCTCCGAATGGACCGATGCCTATTCCTTCGGCCTGATGATCCTCGTTCTCCTGTTCCGTCCGCACGGCCTCTTCGGCGGCACCAGCGGCCCGAAAATGGCGTGATGCGATGACAATGAAAGAAAACGGCCTGACACAATGACCAAATCCGCTTCCCCTTTCCGCTCGCTGATACCGGTACTCGTCATTCTGGTGCTGCTGGCGCTGGTTCCGCTGATGGGACCGAGCAATCGTTTCCTGTCGCTGGCCATCTCCGCCGGCATCAACGTCATCGCGCTCTACGGCCTCTCGGTCCTGTTTGGACAGACCGGCATTCTTTCCATGGGCCATGCGGCCCTGGTCGGCGTCGGCGCCTATACGGCCGCGATCCTCGCCCGTGATTTCGACATCGGCTTCTGGGTGTCGCTGCCGGTCGCTGGCGTCATGGCGGCGATCGTCGCAGTCATCATCGGCATCCCGTCGCTGCGCGTCAGCGGCCACCATTTCGTCATCATGACCTTCGCCTTCGGCCAGTTGCTGACGATCATGCTCACCAATGGCGGCGAATACACCGGCGCCGCCAGCGGCCTCGACATGCAGCAGCCGGTCATGCTGTTCGGCGCAGCGCTCGATCCGCTGGCTCGCTTCTACACGCTGGTCGTTGCCTTCGTTGCGCTCAGCGCCGTCGTCAGCTGGGCGATCATCAACTCGTCCTACGGCCGGACGCTGCGCGCTATCCGCGAAAATGAAAAACTCGCCTCGGCGCTCGGCATCAACGTTGGCCGCCACAAGATCGGCGCCTTCGTCGTCAGCGGCGTCTTCGCCGGCATTTCCGGCGTGCTGCTCGCCTATTTCCTCCGCCATATCTCTCCCGGCCAGTTCGCCTCCTTCCCCAGCATCTATCTGGCACTGATGGTGATGATCGGCGGCGCACGCTTGCTGCTCGGACCCCTCGCCGGCGGCATCCTCGTCGCCTTCCTGCCGGAAATGCTCAGCCTTGGGCCGGTCGAATCGCGCATTCTCTACGGCGTCTGCCTGATCGCGGTGATCCTGTTCCTACCGAACGGCCTGATCGCCGGCATCATCGACGGCTGGGCCTGGCTGATGAAAACCCTGCAAGGCAAACCCGCTGCCGGCACAGAGACCCCGGAGGCCGGCCGATGAGCGCGCTTCTCGAAATCAAGGGCCTGAAAAAGCAGTTCGGCGGCGTCACCGCGCTGTCGGGGGTCGACCTCACCATCAACGACGGCGAGATCCTCGGCGTCGTCGGCCCCAACGGCTCCGGCAAGACGACGCTCTTCAACGTCGTCACCGGCGTGCACAAGCCGACAGCTGGTAGCGTCAGTTGGAAGGGCAAGGACATCACCGGCATTCCGGCCTATGAAATCTCGCGCAACGGCATCGGCTACACGTTCCAGCAGGCCATGGCCTTTGCCGGGCTGCCGGTTCTGGAAAACGTCCGCATCGCCACCGAACATTCGACCGCCCCGCGCGACAGGGCGTTTGCCTGGCCGACGCCGGAATCGCTTCTCGAGTTCGTCGGCATTCCGCATCTGGCCCAGGAGCGCGCCGGTGTCCTGCCCTTTGGCAGCCTGCGTCTTCTCGGTCTGGCCCTGGCGCTCGCCACCCGGCCCTCGCTGCTTCTGCTCGACGAACCGGCTGCCGGTCTCAACGACCGAGAAACGACGGCACTGGTGCGGCTGGTCGAACAGTTTCCGGCCCATGGCATCAGCGTCTGCGTCATCGATCACGACATGAAGCTGATGCAGATGCTCTGCAAACGCCTCGCCGTGCTCGACTTCGGCTCGAAGATCGCCGACGGCCCGACGGCCGAGGTGCTGCACGATCCGAAGGTTCTTGAAGTCTATCTTGGAGGCGAACTGTGAGCATGCTTTCCGTTTCCCCACTTCTTTCCGTTTCAAATGTCACCACCGGCTACGGCGCCACCATCGTCAACCGCGATGTCTCGCTGACGCTCGGTGAAAACGAGATCATCACCATCCTCGGACCCAACGGCGCCGGCAAATCGACGCTGCTGCGCACGCTGGCGGGACTGGTCAAGCCACGCGCCGGCGAGATCACCTTCAAGGGACAGACCGTCACCGGCGAGCCGCCGGATGTGATGGCCAAGCGCGGCGTCGTGCTGGTGCCCGAGGGCCGGCGCATCTTTGCCGACATGACGGTGGAAGAGAATCTCAGGCTCGGCGCCTACACCCGCAAGGATTCCGCCGCCATCGACGCCGACGTGAAGACCATGGAGGAATTCTTCCCAATCCTCGCCAAGAAGCGCAGCGACAAGGGCGGCTCGCTGAGCGGCGGCCAGCAGCAGATGCTGGCGATCGGACGCGGCCTGATGGCGCGGCCGAAAGTGCTGCTGCTGGACGAACCGTCGCTCGGGCTCTCGCCGCTTCTGGTCAAGGAAATCAAGGCGATCATCCTCAACATCGGCGAACGCTTCGGCGCTTCCGTGCTTCTTGTCGAACAGAATGCCGGACTGGCGCTTTCGGTGGCGGCGCGCGGCTATCTGATGCAGAATGGCCGGATTGCCACATCCGGTCCGATCGAGGAACTGCGCGACATGTCGCTGATGCGCGAACTCTATCTCGGCGGAATCAAGGAACATGCCGATGCAGGATGAGCCGATCACCATCAACTACGGGCGCGGCCATCTGGCCTTGCCCCTGCCCGCCCATGCCGAACCGACAGTCATCCGCAAACAGCAGCTGCCCAAGATCGCCGATCCGCATGCAGCCATTGCCGACGTGCTGGCCAACCCGATCGACGCCGCCCCGCTCGCAGAGCTGGCGCGTGGAAAATCGAGCGCCTGCATCCTCATCTGCGATATCACCCGGCCGGTTCCCAACCACCTGTTCCTGCGGCCGATGATCGAGACGATGATCGCCGCCGGCATTCCCCGGGACCGGATTTCCGTGCTGGTCGCCACCGGTCTGCACCGCCCCAACCTTGGCGACGAACTGGCCGAACTTGTCGGCGACCCCTGGGTTCTGGACAATGTCCGCGTCGAGAACCACTACGCCCGCAACGAGGAAGACCATGTCGACTTCGGCTTCACGGCAACGCGCAACACGCCGGTGAAGCTCGACAAGCTCTTCGTCGAGGCCGATCTGCGCATCGCCACCGGCCTGGTCGAGCCGCATTTCATGGCCGGCTGGTCCGGCGGCCGCAAGGTCATCGCCCCCGGCGTCGCCCATCACGAGACCATCCGCACCTTTCACTCGGCCCGTTTCATGGAAGATCCGCTGGCGGTCCAGTGCAATCTCATCGGCAATCCGCTGCATGAAGAGCAGCTGGAAATCGTCAAGATGCTCGGCGAGGTCTATGCGCTGAACACGGTCATCGACGAGGACCGTGATCTGGTCTGCGTCACCTTCGGCGAGATCATCGCCAGCCATGCGGCGGCCGTCGCCTTCGTCAGCGACGCCACCCGCGTCGGCCTGCCGCGCAAATTTTCCACTGTCGTCACCTCGTCGGCCGGCTATCCGCTCGACAAAACCTACTACCAGACGATCAAGGGCATGGTGACGCCGCTCGACATTCTCGAGCCCGGAGGCACGCTGATCATGGTGTCGGAATGTTCCGAAGGCTTTGGCTCGCATGAATTCCGCGAGGCGCAGGCCCGCCTGATCGAGCTTGGACCAGAGCGCTTTCTGGCGACACTGACGGCGAAATCGCTGGCTGAGATCGACGAATGGCAGACCGAGATGCAGCTGAAGCCGATGCGCGTCGGCCGGATCGAACTCTACACGACAGGCCTTGCCGGCGCCGACCGCGATCTCACCGGCGTCGCGATGATCGAGGACCTGACGGACGCCATAACGCAGAGCATCAGCCGCAGTGGCGATGCCCGCGTCGCCATCATTCCGGAGGGCCCCTATGTCATTCCGCAGTTCGCAGCGTGACGCTTTGGCTGGCATGGCTGTTGGCGAGATCGCGCAACTCGGCGAAACGGGCAGCACTGCGCGTCAGGTGATTGCGCAGGTTGCGCCGCGCCGCATTCTCGTCGCGGTCGCGGATGGCGGTCAGGATGGCGCCATGCTCGCGCCGCATCCGCGCCGTGTGCGTCTTGCGCTCGGCCGGGCTCATTGTGTCGAACCGCGCCCACTGGCGCGGGATCATGATGCTGCCGAACGTATCGAACAGACGGGCATAATAGGAATTCTGCGTGGCGACGAGAATGGCGCGGTGAAAGGCGGAATCCTCCGTCGTGCCCGGCCCGCCGTCGGCGATGACAGCATCCAGTGCATCGAGCCGCGTCTGCAGCCGCTCCAGATCCTCGTCGGTCCGGCGAAGGGCCGCAAGCCCGGCCGCCTCGACCTCGATGCCGATGCGCAGTTCGAGAATGCGGATCACGTCCTCGATCGAATCAAGATCATTCGGCACTATGGAAAAAGAGCGCGGCGTCGGATTGCTGGAAACGAAAGCGCCCAGCCCCTGCCGTGTGGTGATCAGCCCTTTGGCGCGCAACGAGGCCAGCGCCTCGCGCACCACCGTGCGGCTGACGCCCGTCGCCATCATGATCGCCTGCTCGGTCGGCAGCCGCTGTCCCGGCGCCAGATCGCCCGATTCGATCTGCGCCACCAGCGTATCGACCAGACCGCTGCGCAGGTTCGGCGTGTGCTGGATGGCATTGAAAGATGCCGCTTCCTTATCCGTCATTCTGGCAAAAACCCTTTCCGCCACGTCCCGATCCGGGAATCCACTGCATTCCAGCTAACCGATGGCAGCGAGAATAGCAAAGCAGGTGCTGAAAAACAGCGCCGAACATACAGGGAGACGACATCATGAAGGAACGTATCGGCTTTATCGGCCTCGGCGCCATGGGCTCGGGCATGGCCGCCAATCTGCTCGCCAAGGGTTTTCCGCTGACCGTTATGGCGCACCGGAAGCGCGAGGCGATCGACCGGCTGGTGGCCGATGGCGCCGTCGAGGAAAAGACGCCGAAGGACGTGGCGCTTGCCAGCGACATTGTCGTTCTCTGCGTCACCGGCTCGCCGCAGGTGGAGCAAGCCGTCAAGGGTGCCGATGGTCTGGCGTCGGCCGGCAAGCCGCTGTTCATCATCGACTGCTCGACCTCCAACCCGTCGCTGACGGTCGAGCTCGCAGCAGGGCTCGCTGCAAGCGGCATCACGCTGATCGACGCGCCGCTCGCCCGCACGCCCAAGGAAGCCGCCGAAGGCAAGCTCGATGTCATGGCCGGCGGCACCGACGAACAGTTTGCCCGCGCCAAGCCTGTCCTCGACGCCTTTGCCGCCCGCGTCATCCACACGGGGCCGACCGGCAGCGGCCATACGATGAAGCTGCTCAACAACTTCATTTCCATGGGATATTCGGCGATCTACTCCGAAGCGCTGATGCTGGGCGCCAAGGCCGGGTTGACACCGCAGGTCTTCAACAGCGTCATCAGCGGCAGCCGCATGGATTGCTCCTTCTACCAGGCCTTCTTCGATTTCGTGCTGAACCGCAACGAAAACGCCCAGCGTTTCGCCATGGTCAATGCGCTCAAAGATATGTCCTATCTCGCCTCTTTCGCCCAGTCGGCCGGCGTTGCGAACCCGATCGGCTCTGCCGTGCGCAACAGCTTTGCCACTGCCGTCGCCGGCGGACAGGGCGAAGCCTTCGTACCGGCCCTGTCGGACGTGATCGCCAAACTCAACGGCGTCTCGCTGGTCGATCCGCTGCCGGTACGCTAAGAATAAGGGCATGATGGAACTTCATCTCGACCCGCTCGGAGGGATCGCCGGCGACATGTTCGTGGCGGCGATCCTGCATGCACGGCCGGATCTGGAAGCCGGTCTCCAGCACGCCATGGCGCTCTGCCCGCTGCTCGACGGCGTCTCGCTTGACGTGACAGCGCACGATGACGGCATCCTGACCGGAAAACGTTTTGTCGTGTCTCGCGATGAGCATCTGCCGCATGGCCACCATCATCCGCACCGGCACGATGATCATAAGCACACCCACGATCATCTCCACGTCCGCTGGCGCGACATAAGATCAGCCATTGAGCAATCGTCTCTCGACGCGGACACCATCAGCCACGCGCTCGGCATCTTCGCTCTCCTGGCCGAGGCTGAGGCACGGGTGCATGGCGTCGCGCCGGAGGACGTCAGCTTCCACGAAGTCGGCGCCTGGGATTCGATCGCCGATATCGTCGCCGCCGGTTTTCTCATCTCGAGGCTTGGTGCCGTCCGCTGGACGGTGGGTGCATTGCCGCTCGGGTCGGGCCGCGTGCGCACCGCCCACGGCATGTTGCCGGTGCCGGCTCCGGCAACCGCCCTGTTGCTCGAAGGGTTTTTGACCCTCGACGACGGCGTCTCTGGCGAACGCGTGACGCCGACTGGTGCCGCCATCCTGGGCTATCTCTGCAAACAGGACGCAACAAAGCCCGGCCCGCGCCGCCTTGTCGCTTCCGGCCACGGATTTGGCACCAGAACGCTGCCGGGCATCAGCAATTGCTTGCGGGTTCTGCTGTTTGACACCGACGAACAGACGGCACCGGACAACACCATCCGCGTCATCGAGTTCGACATCGACGACCAGACCGCTGAGGATTTGGCCCATGCGATTGAGCACCTGCGTGCCGTCACCGGCGTGCTCGATATCGTTCAGGCCCCGGTCTTCGGCAAGAAAGGCCGGATGATGACATCCGTGCGCATTCTCGCCGAGCCCGCGTCACTCGATCCCATCATCGCCCGCATCTTCGGGGAGACCAGCACCATCGGCCTGCGCCACACGCAGGCCGAGCGCGCGATGTTGCCGCGCCGGGCCAACACACACGAGATCAACGGAACAACGCTTCGCACCAAGACGGTCGACCGACCCGGTGGGCCGACCACGAAAGTCGAGGCGGACGATTTGGCGGGCATTCCCGGCCGCGCCGCCCGTGATACGATGCGCATCGAGGCGCACCGGGCAGCCTTGGACAAAGAGGACACATGATGCGGCGCGCACTCGAAGACATCCTCGTCGCCATTGGCCCATCGACAATCGCCGTCAGCGGCGGCGTCGATTCCATGACGCTGGCAGTGCTAGCGCATCGCACACTTGGCCGCGATCGTGTGACGATGATGCATGCTGTCTCCGCCGCCGTGCCACCGGAAGCCACGAGGCGGGTCAGCGACTGGGCACTAAACGAAGGCTGGGACCTGCAGCTGATCGATGCCGGCGAGCTTGCCGACGAGAACTACCGCGACAACCCCGTCAACCGCTGCTTCTTCTGCAAGGGCAATCTCTACGGCACCATCGCCGGACGCACCGACCGCCAGATCCTCTCCGGCGCCAACACCGACGATCTCGGCGAATACCGCCCCGGCCTCGACGCCGCAAAAAAACACGCCGTTCGCCACCCCTATCTCGAAGCGCGGATCGACAAGGCAACCGTACGTGCTTTGGCAAGCCAACTGCACCTCGGCGACCTCGCAGACCTTCCTGCCTCGCCCTGCCTGTCGAGCCGGGTCGAGACGCTGATCCGTATTGAGCCTGAAACGCTAAGCGCCATCCACGCGGTTGAGCGCCTGGTCTCCGAGCAGCTCGCGCCCCGCACCGTGCGCTGCCGCGTCCGCCATTCCGGCGTCGTTGTCGAGCTTGATGCCACCAGCCTCGACGCCGTTTCCGGCGATGACCGCACGCTGCTGGCCGCGTCCATCGCGCGGCTGCTGCCCGTAAGCCTGATGCACAAGAGCATCGACTTCGCGCCCTATCGCAATGGCAGCGCCTTCGTGGGCGCCCGGCCATGACGATCAACGACAGCGTCTTTGATTTCGATCGCGCCACCCGCATCGGGCTCGATGAGGCCATCTTCTGCGCGGGGAAATCCTCCACCCAGATCGAAGAGATTCTCGAAGGTGCGGCGACGCGAAACGCATCGCTGCTTCTGACCCGGCTCGACGCCGACAAATACGACGCACTGTCCACGGCGCACCGCGCAGTGACAGACTATTGCGAGACATCGAAAACCGCCTTCTTTGGCCCGCTCCGTCCTGTCATGCAGAAAAACGCCGTCGCCATCGTCGCGGCGGGTACCTCCGACGCGCAGGTCGCTCGGGAAGCGGCCAGAACGCTGCGCCACGGCGGCGTAGAAGCATCGCTGATCGTCGATGTCGGCGTGGCCGGGCTCTGGCGGCTAACCGACAGGCTGGAAGATATCCGCCGCCACCCGATTGTGATTGCTGTTGCCGGCATGGATGCGGCCATCGCCAGCGTGCTCGGCGGTCTGGTCGGCTCAACGCTGATCTGCGTGCCGACCTCGGTCGGCTACGGCGCTGCCGAAGGCGGGCGCACGGCGCTCAATGCCATGCTGGCCAGCTGTGCGCCCGGCCTGACGGTCTGCAACATCGACAACGGCTACGGCGCCGCCTGCGCCGCCATGCGCATCCTGGCCAGCGCCCAGAAGCTCCACACACTCCTCAAAAAGCCATGAGACCGGGTTGACCCGGTTTGCCCTATCTACTTGTCCCGCATACTGATAGCACCACGGCAACCCCAAGGAGAGCCGTCATGACGCCCAGAGAAAAACACCAGATCATCGTCGACGCCTTCCGCAACAGCCGCTACGGAACCTCGCCGACAGCCAGCCGGGGTGCGGTTCTCAACTATTCCAAGAAACACGGCCTCGAGGGTGACGAATACACCGAAGCTCTGAATTCCGCCATGGAAGCGGGTTTTGTCGCCCAGATGGCCGATTCTGCCCTGGCGCTGCGAAACGCCGGCCGGATCATGCTGTCGAAGATATAGGTGGCCAGACGCGACTGACACAACGCTGTTGTGCTAAGGGTCCGGCTCGGCCTGTGCGCCGCCGACGCGTTGGGCGGCATTGGCGAGATGCTGCTGCATCGCCCGTTGCGCCGCCTCGGCATCGCCCGCCTCGATGGCCGCCAGAATGCGCTCGTGTTCGCCGAGCGTTGCACCCGCCATGTCGTCGGAGCGCTGCTGGTTACCCGCCGCCAGGATGCTGTCGCGCACCCGTTCCGAGACGAAAACCAGAAACTGCACCGTGTAGGCATTCTGGGTCGCAGCCGCGACGGTGCGGTGGAATTCCAGATCGGCCTTCAGCCAGGTGACGCTGCCATAGGGCGCCTCGGCCATCATCGCCTGCGCATTGCGCATGGCGTCAAGATCAGCCTCGCTGCGGCGCCTGGCGGCAAGCGCTGCCACCTGCACCTCGATGATGCCACGCAGCTCGAACAGGCTGCGAAAGGCATCGGCCTGCTGCAGGGCATCATAGTCGATGGTCAGAACCGTGGTGTTCGGCACATCGGCGACGAAGGCGCCGCGGCCCTGCTGCGACCAGATGCGGCCTTCCGAGCGCAAACGGGCGATCGCCTCGCGTACGACATTACGGCTGACGCCGAACGTTTGGGCCAGCGCCTGCTCGGTCGGCAGCTGATCGCCGGGGTTGAGCCGCCCCTGCGCGATCTCGCGCGAAATCGAACTTGCCACCAGGGTGGAAAGATGCGGACCGCGATTGACCTTGTCGAGCTTCAGCGTCATCGCTCACCTATGTCTCAATGAGGCGCGCGACGCAAGAATGCGGCCCTCGCTCATCATGCCCTGTGGATCGAGCGCGTCCTTGATGCGCCAGGCAAGATCCAGAGAAACCTCGTCGATCCGCTCCAGGAAGGCCTTTTGCTTGACCCGGCCGATGCCGTGTTCGGCGCTGAGCGATCCCTCATATTTGTCGATGACGGTAAAGATCACCTCTTCCGCCTCGTGAAACAAAACATCGATCGCGTCCGGCTGCATGCCGACAGGCGGCACGACGTTGAGATGGATATTGCCGTCGCCGATATGGCCGTAGGTGACGGCCAGCGCCTGCGGATGGCTCGTTGCCAGCGCCGCCAGCGCATCCTCGACGAAATCGGCGAGCATGGAGATCTGGACCGAGACATCGGTACGCAGATAGCGCCCGCCGCGTCCCTGTGCCTCCACCATCATTTCGCGCAGCAGCCACAGCCGCGCGCCCTGCGCCTGATTGGAGGCGACGACGCCATCGACGATCAGGTCGCCGGCATCGATGAGAAAATCCTGCAGGATGGCGCGAAGATCGACACGGCCGCCGGCCGAAGCCTCGATCAGCACATAGACCGGGCAAACCTCCGATAGCGGATCCGGCAGGTCGTCGCGCGCACCGATGGCGATCTCGATGCCGCCGCGCAGCATCAGTTCGAAGGCGGTCAAAAGATCGCTGCATTCGCGCCGGGCGCGGGCATAGAGCGTCATCGCATCCTCGACCGAGCGCAGGCCGACAAGCGCCGTCTCGACCTGCGACGGCTTGGGAAATAGCTTCAGCGCCGCAGCGGTGACGATGCCGAGCGTACCCTCGCTGCCGATGAACAATTGCTTCAGGTCATAACCGCGGTTGTCCTTGCGCAGCATCTTCAGCCCGTTCCAGATCCGGCCGTCGCTCAGGACAACCTCCAGCCCGAGCACCAGATCGCGCGTCATGCCGTAGCGCAGCACGTTGAACCCGCCGGCATTGGTGGCGACATTGCCGCCGATGCGGCAACTACCCTGGGCACCGAACGTGATCGGCAGCAGACACTCGGCAGCATCCGCTTGGGTCTTGGCGTCTTCGAGAATGCAGCCGGCCTCGACAACCATGGCAAAATCGATCGGACTGATCGAGCGAACGCGGTTCATGCGCTCCAGCGATACGACGATTTCGCCGCCGCCGGGAGCTGCGACCGCCGCTCCCACCAGACCGGTGAGGCCGCCCTGCGGCACGACGTTGAGGCCAAGCTCGTGACAGGCGCGCATCACGGCGGAAACCTCGGCGGTCGATCCCGGCCGTGCGACGGCCAGCGGCACGCCGAAATGATCGCCGGACCAGTCGCGGCTGTAGCGCGCCAGATCGTCCGGCGATGTCAGCAGCATGCCGTCCGGCAACGTTGCAGCGAGTGTCGCCAGCAGCTGCGCCTGTGAAGCGGGAACGACATTCATCAAACGGACTCCGGCATGAACTGAAAAGAACTGGACAACTGAACCTGTTGCATGGTTATCATACAACTCTGGCGTCCAACTTCAAGGGCAGGCGAAGCTTGCCCACAAGACTGAGACCGGAAACCGGAACAAAAACGATCACTTGCTGGAGGAACACAACGATGAGCGACGCAAACAGCGGCTTTCGCATGATGCACACAATGATCCGGGTTTTCGACCTGGACGTCTCGATCAAATTCTACACCGAGCTTCTCGGCATGACGCTTCTGCGCCGCGACGACTATCCGGGCGGCAAGTTCACCAACGCCTTTGTCGGCTACGGGCCGGAAGAAACCGACACCGTCGTCGAACTCACCTACAACTGGGGCCAAGAAAAGCCTTACGAACTCGGCACCGCTTTCGGCCATCTGGCCCTCGGCGTCCAGGACATCTACGCCGTCTGCGCCAAGCTGGAAGAACAGGGCGCCCGCATTCCCCGCCCGCCGGGCCCGATGCTGCACGGCACCACCCACATTGCCTTCATCGAAGATCCGGATGGCTACAAGATCGAGCTCATCGGCCTCGACACGATGTAAGCCTGACACGCGGGGATCGCGCCGCCTGGCGCGGTTCCCGTTTTCCCTGACGCGTTGTGATGCCGCCGTCATTTGATGACCGGGATCTTGCTGCGGTCGATGGTGATCGCCACGGCGATGATCAGCACCGCCCCGAAGACCACGTTTTCCGCAAAGATGTTGACGCCGACGAAGGTCATGCCGATGCGCACGATCGAGATGATCAGCGCGCCGACGGCCGTGCGGCCGACGCCGCCGAGCCCGCCGGTGATTGCCGTTCCGCCGACAATGACGGCGGCGATAGCCGGCAGCAGCAGCTGGTTGGCCAGGCTGGGCGAGCCGCTGGAGAGCCGTGCTGCCAGGATGCAGCCGGCAATGGCGGCAAGTGTTCCCGAGATGGCAAAGGCAATGATCTTGGTGCGGTCGACATTGATGCCCGCCGCCAGCGCCGCCGGCTCGCCCGCCCCGACAGCAAGGCTGTAGCGGCCGAAGCGCGTGTAGCGCAGCACGAGAAAACTGACGAGGCCGACAATGCTGGCAAGGATCACCACCATCGGCAGACCAAACACCGTGCCGTTGATCCAGGTCGTGTTGAGGCGTCCCGCCTCCTCGATGGTGATGGCGCGCCCTTGCGCGATCCACAGCGCCATGCCGGCCACGACGCCGCCGGTGGCCAGCGTCGCCACGAAGGACGGTACCCGCAAGCGCACATGTACGATGCCGCTGATGATGCCGAAGACAAGCCCGGAGGCGATGGCCACCGGAAAGGCCAGCATGCCGATCGACGGCAGCAGCTGGGCAAGAATGACGCTGGCAAGCGACGCCACCGACTGGATCGACAGGTCGATGCCGCCGATCAGGATGACGAAGGTGACACCGGTCGCCAGAATGAACAGCACGGCGGTGTTGGCAAGCAGCAGCGCCAGCGTCTCGCCGGTCAGAAAGCCCGGTGAGGCAAGCTCGATGATGACGATCAGCCCGACCAGCAGCGCCGGAGGAATAGCGCCCTGAACCCAGCCGGCGGAAAACATATCGGAGAGTTTTTTCATCGGCCCGTCCTCACACCATTGCCCGCACAAGATCGACCTGGTCCGGCTTGTTGCCGGCGCTCGCATCGAACCGTGCCGTAACTTCGCCATCGCGCATTACCAGAACCTTGTGCGAAAGGCCGATCGTTTCTTCCAGCGTGTCGGAGAGGAGAAGAATGGCGATCCCCTGCGCCGAGAGGTCGCGCACCAGCTCGTAAACCTCTTCCTTGGCGCCGACATCGAGCCCGCGCGTCGGATGATCGAGAATGAGGATGCGCGATCCTGCCGTCATCCAGCGGGCGAGAACCACCTTCTGCTGGTTGCCGCCTGAAAGCTTGCGGCAGGCGACATCCGGTCCCGGCGCCTTGATGCGAAGTTTCTTGATCCACTCGACGGCAAGCCGACGCTCGGCCCCATAATCGATGGCCCCGTGTTTCATGACGCTCGAAAGATCGGCGAGCGTGATGTTTTCGGCAATCGACAGGAACATCACCAGCCCCTCGACCCGCCGTTCGCGCGGGATATAACCCACACTCTTGCGCACCGCCTGCTCCGGCGAGGTGAAACGAACCTCTTCGCCATTGATGGTCAGCGACCCGTCGCTCTGCGGCATGAAGCCACCGATCGTGCGGGTGATTTCCTCGCGGCCGGAGCCGACGACGCCGGCAATGCCGACGATCTCGCCCGCATGGATCTTGAAATCGACCCCATGGAAGGCGCCCTTGACGCCAAGGCCATTGGCTTCGAGCACCACCTGCGGACCCGGCGCCATCTGGCGCGGTTCCTTGTAATATTCCGTATGCAGGCCGCGGCCGACCATGATCTCGTGCAACTGCGGACCGGTGACCTCGCTGGCCAGGTGCTCGGCGACGACCGCTCCGTCCTTCATCGTGTAGACCCGGTCGGAAATGCGCAGCACCTCGTCCAGACGATGCGAGACGAAGACGAAACTCGCGCGCGACTTCAGCGCCCGCACCCGGCCGAACAGGATATCGACATCGGATGTGGCAAGAACCGAAGTCGGCTCGTCGAGCAGGATGACCAGCGGCCGCGACACGCTTTCCTCCAGCGTCAGCGCCTTGGCCAGTTCCACCATCTGGCGGGCGGCGAAGGTCAGTTCGGAGGTGCGGGTCGCCACGTCGATATCGACACCGACCTTGGCCAGCTGGCGCCGGGCGGCAGCCCGCATCGCCTTCCAGTTGACGACGCCAAAGCGGGTGAACTGGTGTTCTTGGCCGAGATAGATGTTTTCCGCCACCGACATGTTGAGCAGCAGCGACTGTTCCTGAAACACCATGCCGATGCCATAGCCGGCCGCATCGCGGGTGTTCTTCAGCCGCAGCGGTTCGCCGTCGAGAACCAGCGTGCCCGCATCCGGCCGCAGCGTGCCGGCCAGCGTGCGCATCAGCGTCGATTTGCCGGCGCCGTTTTCACCGATCAGGCCAACGACCTCATTCGGCCGGATCTCGATGCTGACATCTTTCAGCGCCTGAACGCCGAGAAAGGATTTTGAGATTCCATTGACTGCAAGCATCGCCGTTCACTTCACGATCTTGAGGCGGAGACGGTCGAGCGACAGCGCGACGGCGGCGATGATCATGAGGCCCTGCACGGTCTGCTGCACATAGGGCGAGATGCCGAGCAGCACCATGCCATTGGCCAGAACGGTGACGATCAGCACGCCCACCAGCGTGTTGAGCACACCGCCCTCGCCGCCGGTCAGCGCCGTGCCACCGACGACCACGGCGGTGACCGAGGCGAACAGCCGGCCATCGGCGATGACGGCATTGGACTGGCCGAGCTGGGCTGCCGACAGGACACCGGCAACACCGAAGAAGAACCCGGCAAGGCCAAAGGCGGTGATGCGGACACGCGCGATGTTGATGCCGGAAAGCTCGGCCACATCCTCGCCACCACCAACCGCCAGAATGTGGCGGCCAAGGCGCGTGTGATACTGGATGACGACGGCAAGCAGAAAGGCTGAGGCGGCTACCCAGACCGCCAGCGGCAGGCCTAAGAAGCGTTCCAGCGCCAGCGAGCGAATGGAATTGTCCATCAGCCGCACGGCCGAGCCTCCAAGCATGAACACCGATAGCCCGAGCCCGATGAACCACATGCCAAGCGTCGCCATGAACGAGGGGATACGCAGGACCGTCTGGACGACGCCGTTCAGCAGACCCATTGCCGTGCTGGCAACAATCGCCGCAACGACGGCGAACCAGCCGTAGGCATTGGCATTGGCATCATTGGTGGCGAGCAGCACCAGCACCATCGCGGCAACCGACAGCGCGCCTTCGACCGACAGGTCGATGCTGCCGAGCAGGATGATGAAGGTCATGCCCATGGCCAGCGTCAGCGGCACGGCGGCGGAATTGGCGACGCGCACGAGGTTTCTGACCTCGATAAAATTGGGATTGGCGATGGTGATCAGCACACACAGCACGATCAGAACCATCAGTGGCGCATAGGTGCGCCAGCGTTTCCACTGGTTTAACAGAAGCCCGCCGAGAGTATCGCTCATCGGGGTGGCGCCCTCCACTTTCGCAACGGGCTTCAAGATCTCAGAATTGGCTGACAAGACAATACTCCGCATTCAGGCTGGAACAACCGGCAGCGGAACGGATCCGCTGCCGGTGAGGGACGCACCGCGTCCTTTCTTGTGTTCGATCAGGTCCGGATCGGGCCGGTGACGCGGCCCCACAGATCGTTCCAGTCCAGTGTCGGCTGAGCGTCGATATTGGTCTTGTAATATTCCTCGACATTGTCCTTCGTGATCGAAACGACCTTGCCGTAGAATTCGCGGTGTTCCGGCGGCTCTGTCGTCGGGTCGAACTTCTTCATCAGCGCATTGTAGCCGATGGCGAGACCCATGCCGCCCTGCCAGAAAGGATCGGACGTGATGGTGCAGGCGAACTCGCCCGAACGAACCGCATCCACCGCCGTCTTGATGCCGTCGATGCCGACGACCGGAACCTTGCCAGCGAGACCCTCGGCGCGCAGCGCTTCAAGAGCACCGGTGCCCATGTCGTCATTGGCAGCCCATACACCCTTGATCTCGTCGCCGAAGCGGGTGAGCAGGTTGGAGGTGAGGTCGAAAGCTTCGGTGGATTTCCAGTTGGCAACCTGGAAATCGAGCAGCTTGATATCCGGATTGGCGGCCAGCGCCTCGTCCAGACCCTTCTTGCGCTCGATGGCAGCCGTCGTCGAAATCAGACCGCCAAGCGCGATGATGCCGCCGGAGCCGCCGATGGCCTTGAACAGCACTTCGGCAATCGCCTTGCCGCTGGCAATACCGTCGAACTCGATGTGCGAGACGTAGTTCGGGCTGAAATCCTTCGGGTGAAGGTCGGCGGGCTTGTTCCACTGGGTGACGATATAGGCGCCGGCGGCCTTGCAGGCCTCGACGATCGGGCGCGCGTCCGGCGTATCGTTCGGGTCGGAATTCAGCACCATGTTGCCGCCGGTCTTGGCAAGCATCGCCTTGATATCGGCGATACCCTTTTCACTGTTGCCTTCGGAAACCAGCGTCACATGCTCAAGCCCGACCGATTTAGCATAGGCTTCGGCGCCGGCTTTCCAGACGGCATGATAGGGGTTGGACAGCGAGCGGATCGAGGTCACCAGTGTCGGCGCCCCTTGCGCAAACAGCCGCTTCGGCATGGCGGCGATGGCGATACCAGCCGCTGCTCCGGTCATCAGCGTCCGGCGGTTCACCTGCCCGAGGCCCATAAAAGTCTTGTCGTCGTTCATTCTCAATCCTCCCTTTGGAATTCGCGTCATTCTCTGCCTGCCGCCTTTTTGTGTGCTGGCAGGAGCAGAAGAACCACCGTACATCCTCCATATTTGTACGACAACCCTTCAAGACGATAACCGTACCCTTTCTCTTGACGCTGCGCAAGAGACTTGAGATGGTGCAGCCAGCGACGCACCGTGCGGCGAAGAAAAAGACGTTGCCTGCTGGAGGAATGAATGCCCGACTACATCATTATCGGCGGCGGCTCGGCCGGCTGCGTGCTGGCTGCGCGGCTGACGGAGGACCCGCATGTCTCGGTGACATTGCTGGAAGCCGGTCCGCGCGATACGAATTTTTACATCCATCTGCCGGTCGGCTTCTTCAAGATGACTGCCGGCCCGCTGATCTGGGGCTATGAAACAGCACCCGGCCGCGAAATCGGCGGGCGGCGCATGGTGTATCCACAGGCGCGCGTGCTCGGCGGCGGCTCCTCGATCAATGCCCAGGTTTTCACCCGCGGCTGCCCGGAAGACTACGACACTTGGGCCAACGAGGAAGGCTGCAGCGGCTGGTCATACGAGGACGTGTTACCCTATTTCAAACGCTCCGAAGGCAACGACACGCTGGGTGGCAAACACCACGGCACCGAGGGACCGCTCGGCGTTACCTCGACCACGCCGCATCCGCTCACCCGCGTCTTCGTCAAGGCCGCGCAGGAAGCAGGCTTGCCCTACAACGCCGACTTCAACGGCGGCACCCAGCAGGGCGCCGGCTTATACCAGGCCACCACCAAAAACGGCAAACGCAGCAGCACCGCCACCGGCTACCTGAAGCCCGCGCTGTCGCGCCCGAACCTGACCGTGCGCACCGGCGTCCTCGTCAACCGCGTCGTCATCGAGAACAGCCGGGCCACCGGCGTCGAGATCGTCGAGAACGGCCGTCCTGTGACGCTGCGGGCCGACCGCGAAGTCATCGTCACCTCGGGCGCGATCGGCTCGCCAAAACTTCTGATGCTGTCCGGCATCGGTCCGGCCAACCACCTGCGCGACAAAGGCGTCACGGTCACCCACGACCTGCCCGGCGTCGGCCAGAACCTGCAGGATCATATGGATGTCGACGTGCTGGCCGAACTCTCCGGCTCCTACGGCATCGACCGCTATAAGACCTGGCGCTGGCAGGCGATGGCCGGGCTCGAATACATGCTGTTCGGCAAGGGACCCGTCGCCTCCAACATCGTCGAGGCCGGCGGCTTCTGGTGGGGAGACCGGTCGGAAAAGACCCCCGACATCCAGTTCCACTTCCTCCCCGGCGCCGGCGTCGAGGAAGGCATAGGCTCGGTTCCCGGCGGCAACGGCTGCACGCTGAATTCCTACCCGGTGCGCCCGCGCTCGCGCGGCAGCGTTACGCTGCAGTCGAACGACCCGGCCGCAGCACCGCTGATCGATCCCAATCCCTATGCCGAGCCTTACGATCTGGAGCGCGCTGTCGATGGCATCCTGATCAGCCGCGAGATCCTGTCGCAGCCGGCCTTCAAGCCGTTCATCAAGCGCGAGCACCTGCCCGGCGACACCATGCGCACGCGCGAACAGGCGGCCGCCTTTGCCCGCGAACACGGCCGCTCGGCCTATCACCCCGTCGGCACTTGCCGCATGGGCACGGGTGAAAATTCTGTGGTCGATCCGAATTTGAAAGTCTATGGAATAGAAGGGCTTCGCATCTGCGACAGTTCTATCATGCCGCGTCTGATTTCCTCCAACACCAATGCGGCAACCGTCATGATCGGCGAAAAGGCGGCGGACCTCATCCGGTCGGGCCACTGACGCAGAGCAGAATTTTTAGGGCAGTCGAGGCTTCCATGCAGATCCAAAATCCCCGTTCCATCCTCCGCGCCACCTTCGACGCGGCGGTCCGTGCTGCCGATCCGCTGCAGGGCATCCGTCAGCACCTGCCAGCCCGTCCGAAAGGCCGCACGATCGTCATCGGCGCCGGCAAGGGTTCGGCCCAGATGGCAGCCGCCCTGGAAACGCTGTGGGACGGCCCGCTCGAAGGACTGGTGGTCACCCGCTACGGTTTCGGCGCGCCCTGCAAACACATCGAGATCATCGAAGCCTCCCATCCGGTTCCCGATGCCGCCGGTCTTGTCGCCTCTGAACGCCTTCTGCGCTACGTCGAGGGCCTGAGCGAAGACGATCTCGTCATCGCCCTCGTGTCGGGCGGTGGGTCAGCCCTGCTGCCCTCGCCGGCCGCTGGCCTGACGCTGGACGACGAAATCGCCGTCAACGAGGCGCTGCTCGCCTCCGGCGCACCGATCTCGGCGATGAACACGATCCGCAAGCATATCTCTACCATCAAGGGCGGCCGTCTCGCCGCCGCCGCTTACCCGGCAAAAGTCGTCTCGCTGGTCGTCTCGGACATTCCCGGCGACAACCCGGCGCTCGTCGCCTCGGGCCCGACCGTGCCCGACACCGGCAGCCGCACGAACGCGCTCGACCTCATTCAGACCTTTGGCATGGACCTGCCCGCCGCCGTGCTTGCCCACCTGAATTCGCCGGCCGCCGATGGCCTGCTTCCGTCAGATCCCCGCTTCTCCCGCAATGAGGTGCACGTCATCGCCTCGGCCGGCGTCTCGCTTGAAGCCGCAGCGGACGAAGCCCGCAAGCACGGCATCGAAGCGGTGATCCTCTCGGATTCCATCGAGGGCGAATCGCGCGATGTCGGCCTGGTCCACGCCGCCATCGCCCGCGAAATCGCCGAGCGCGACCGGCCGTTCAAAAAACCGGTGCTGCTCCTGTCAGGCGGCGAAACCACCGTGACCCTGCGCGCCAAGGGCAAGGGCGGCCGCAACACCGAATTCCTTCTGTCCTTCGCCTCCGGCATCAACGGCATCGACGGCATCAATGCACTGGCCGCCGACACCGATGGCATTGACGGATCCGAAGACAACGCCGGCGCCTTTGCCGACGGCACCACAGTCGCCCGTCTGCGCACCGCCGGTAGCGACGCCAAGGCGCTGCTTGCC
The DNA here is from genome assembly GCA_030655075.1 of Pararhizobium sp. Lineage (GTDB taxonomy): Bacteria > Pseudomonadota > Alphaproteobacteria > Rhizobiales > Rhizobiaceae > JAURWE01. The sequence goes on along the minus strand of JAURWE010000109.1, from coordinate 72,178 downwards.
GCCAACAACGCCTGGACCGCCTTCGACACGATCGGCGACCTCCTGGTCACCGGCCCCACCGGCACCAACGTCAACGATTTCCGCGCCATTCTGATCTCGGCACCTGCCATCGCTTGAAATATATAGTTCTTGGCACTATAGTGCTATGAACTATGGAGACTGCGTGCGGGTCTACAAAACAAGGATATTTGGCCGCTTCCTGCGCAAGGAAAGCCTTGCGGATGCGGACCTAATCCAAGCGGCGCTGAGGGCCGACCAAGGATTGATCGACGCGGATCTTGGTGGCGGCTTGATCAAACAAAGAGTGGCGCGGACGGGGCAAGGCCGGAGCGGTGGATATTGAACGATACTGCTTTTTCGCAAAGGCAGCCTCGCTATCTTTCTTGCGGGCTTTGCCAAGAACGAACGCGCCAACATTGCGGATGCTGATCTCGAAGACCTGAAAACGATCGCCAAACAATGGCTGGCGGATCCAAGGAGCATTGAAAAGGATCTGGCCGCCGGAATTTTGAACGAGGTGTAAACATGACAACGAAGACTAAAATGCCCTCCCGGCTGAGGCTTGAGATCCTCGAACTCGCCAATGATATGCGCGCCAACGACACATTGGACGAGGCCCCTTTCCGCAAGATTACGTTGCGTGAATTCACGCAAGCCGCCCCGGCCTCCGCGCCGCTTTCAGCTGACGACATACGGGCGCTTCGGGAAAAGGCACATATGAGCCAGGCCGTGTTTGCGAAACACCTTAATCTGACGACAGGCCACCTTTCCCAGATGGAACGCGGATTGAAGCGCCCGACTGGCCCCGCATTGGCGCTTCTAAATGTCATCCGCCGCAAGGGTATAGAAGTCGTTCTCTAGGTGTGAATCCCGAACCAGTGGACCTCACCCGGGTTTCAACCTCTGTTCCACTCTCCACACCCCTCGTTGACGTCGCTTTGCGACGACGCAAAAAGACTTGTTTTTGTCGCAATAGACCGACACATAGAGGGCGGGACAATGCGGACGACGCCCGTGAGGGTTCGGCCGCGCGGGAGACGTATTGCAGGAGGGGACATTCATGAACTTCGATTTGAAGACGCGCATCGGCACCCGGTTCGATGAGGAGATCAAATTCTTCAAAGGCTGGAAAAACAACATGAAGGCGGTTGGCGCTATCATTCCGACGTCGGGATTTGCCGCGCGCCGCATGGCCAGCGTCATCACCCCGGAATCGGGCCTGCCGGTCCTGGAGCTTGGCGCCGGCACCGGCGTCATCACCAAGGCCATTCTTCAGCGCGGCGTCAGGCCGGAGAATCTGATCTCCGTCGAATTCGCCAAGGACTTCTACGACCACCTTCTTGCGCGGTTTCCCGGCGTCGATTTCCGCCATGGCGATGCTTTCAACCTTGACACGACGCTCGGTGAAAGCAGGAACACGCTGTTCGATTGCGTCATCTGCGCAGTACCGATGCTGAGCTTCCCGATGGCAAAACGGGTCGAGCTGATCGAGGACCTGCTGGCGCGCATTCCACCGGGACGCCCGGTGATCCAGATCACCTACGGGCCGCTCTCTCCCGTCATCGCCATGCCGGACCGCTATGAAATCCAGCACTACGATTTCGTCGTGCGCAACATCCCGCCGGCGCAGCTATGGCTCTATCGACGGAAAACCTAAGGCCTAAAGCTCGGCCGGAAAACCGGGCGCCCGCAGGTCGGTGCCGACGGCGTCTTCCAGGAGCTTGACCACCTGCGACGACCAGGCGCCGCCGCCGTAGGTGGAGCGCGCCCGAATGAAGGTCTGCAATGTCTGTGAGGCAAGATCGAGAGGCACGCCGAACTCCTTGCCGAAGCCGAGCGCAAAGCCCAGATCCTTGCAGGCGAGATCCATGGTGAAGTTGATGTTGTAGCTGCCGTTGAGGATCACCTGGCCCTCGGTCTCGTGCACGAAACTGTTGCCCGAGCTCGCCTTGATGATGTTGAAGGCATCGGTCAGATCGATACCGCCCTTCTTCGCCAGCATCAGCGCCTCGCCGGTGGCCAAGAGGTGAATGAAGGCCAGCATGTTGGTGATGACCTTGATGACGGCCGCCTTGCCCAGCGGCCCCGCATGAAAGATCTGGCCGCCCATGGCCTCAAAGGCCGGCCGATGCAGATCGAACAGATCCCGGTCGCCACCGGCGATGACGGTAATATCACCAGCCGCCGCCCGGTGAACGCCGCCGGTGACGGGCGCTTCCAGCATCCGCACACCCTTCGCCGCCGCCAGCGCCGACAGGCGCTCGATATCGGATTGGTCGAGCGTGCTCATCTCGATCCAGGTTCCGCCCGCCTTCATCCCGGCCAGAATGCCGTTTGGCCCCGTCAACACGGCTTCGGAAATAGCCGGCGACGGCAGGCAGGTGATGACAGCATCGGCACCAGACGCCAGCGACTGCGGATCCTCCGCCCAGCCGGCACCGCGCGCGAGCAAGGCGTCTGCACGGTCCCTGTCCCGGTCATGAACCGTAACGGCAAAACCCTCGCGCAACAGGCTTCCAGCCAGATGCTGCCCGAGATGTCCAAGCCCTATAAAACCGTACTGCATGATCGCCCCCTTATTGTTCTGTTTACAGCCCGTCTTCGAGGATCATCGCCGCACCCTTTTCGGCAACCATCATCGTCGGCGCGTTGATATTTCCAGCCGTGACATTCGGAAAAACCGACGCATCGACGACACGAAGCCCCGCCACGCCATGGACGCGCAAACGCGCATCCACCACCGATGTCCGGCTGTCCGGGCCCATCATGCAGGTGCCGCAGAGATGATAGATCGAGCTGGCATTGCTGCGAAAATAATCGAGCAGCGCCGCGTCGCTCTCGACTACTGCCGATGGCGAAACCTCGTCTTCTATGATGGCGGCCAGCGACGGCGCAGAGGCAATACGGCGAACCAGCCGGCTGCCCTGAGTAACCTCGTCGATGTCGCGCTGCGTCGAGAGATAATTCGGCTGGATCAGCGGCGCCTCTGCTGGATCGGCGGACGCAATCGAAATGCGCCCGCGGCTGGTCGGACGGCAGGAATTGAAGGCGATCAGAAAACCCGGATAGGGCTCCGGCAGCATCGAGGCGCTCCTGTTGACCGGGATGCGGTACGACAGCGGATTGAAATAGAGCTGGATGTTCGGCCGCTCTTCGTCGGCCTTGCCGCGAAAGAAGCCGCCGGCCTGGTTGACGCTCATGGCGAACGGCCCCTTGCGGGTCAAAACATATTGCAGCCCGAGCGCCGCCTGGCCGAACAGGCTGCCGAACACGCCGTTCAGCGTTGGCCTGTTGGCGCGGTAATAGAAGCTGGCGCAGAGATGATCCTGCAGGTTCTCGCCGACGGCGGGCAGATGCGCCCGCATCAGCAGGCCCTTGGCGGACAATGCCGCAGCATCGCCGATGCCGGACAGTTGCAGCAGTTTCGGCGTATCAACGGCACCGGCGGCCACGATCACCTCACGCCGAGCCGAAAACCGGCGGTGCACACCATTCTGCAGCACCTCGACCCCGTTGGCGCTGCCGTCGGCGGCAAAGGTCAGCTTTTGTGCCAACGCACGGCGTTCCACAGTGAGGTTCTGGCGCTTCAGCGCCGGACGCAGATATTCCGCGCTTGAATGCGAGCGCCGGCCCCTGCGGGTGTTGATGTCGTAGACCCCCGCCCCTTCCAGCGACGCGCCATTGAAATCGGCGCTGGCCGGCAGCTGCAGCTCTTCGCATCCCCGAAGAAAGGCATCGGTCACCGGATGCGTCATGCCGCGCATCGGCGTCACATGGATCGGCCCGCTGTCGCCGTGCCAGTCGGAGGCGCCCTTTTCATGGGTCTCCAGCTTGCGGAAATAGGGGAGCACATCGCTGGCGCCCCATCCGGGATTTCCGGCTGCTGCCCAATCGTCGAAATCGTCTGCCGCGCCGCGCACGAACACCATGGCGTTGATCGAGCCCGAACCGCCCTGCACCTTGCCGCGCGGCACATAGATGCGGCGGTTGTCGAGTTCCGCTTCCGGCTCGGTCGAATACATCCAGTTGACCGCAGGGTTGTAATAGCTCTTGGCGTAACCGACAGGGATCTTGAACCAGATAGAATCGTCCTTGCCGCCCGCCTCGACGAGCAGCACGCTGTAGCGGCCGCTCTCGCTAAGGCGGCTGGCCAGAATGCAGCCGGCTGAGCCCGCGCCGATGATGACGAAGTCGTAGATCATGAAACGTCTCTGTTCGGCTCAGCCCCGGGCGGGCGCAAATTCCTTGATGTCGGCAGGCTCGGACGCCATCTGCAGGTGCAGCCGGTCGCCGGTGTAGGGCGAGTTCTTCTCGACCACATCGAGGTTGAGCTCGATGCCCAGCCCCGGTTCGCGCGACGGAGTGAGATAGCCGTCGTCGAACTGCAGCTTCGTCTTCAGCACCTCGGCGTGAAACCCGCCGAAGTCCATGATCGCCTCGTGGATGAGAAAATTCGGCGTCGCGGCCGACAGCTGGATGCTGGCAGCGGCACCGACCGGACCATTGTAGAGATGCGGCGCGATCTGCGCATAAAAGGCCTCGGCCATGCCGGCGATCTTCTTGGCTTCCAGCAGGCCACCAACGCGGGCGACGTTCATCTGCAGGATCGAGGCGGCACCGAGCTGCAGCACGCGCTGAAACTCGTATTTCGTCGTCAGCCGCTCGCCGGTGGAAATCGGGATCGACGTGGCCCGCGCCACCTCGGCCATTGCTGCCTCCTGTCCCGGCGGCACCGGCTCCTCGAACCACATCGGGTCGTATTTCTCCAGCCGCTTGGCCAGCCGGATCGCCGATGACGGCACCATCTGTCCATGGGTTCCGAACAGAAGATCGGCACTGCTGCCGATGGCCTCGCGGATTTTCCGGCAGAACAGCTCGCAGCGGTCCATCACGCCCAGCGACAGCTGATGACCGGAATAGTTCGTATAGGGCCCGGCTGGGTCGAACTTCAGGGCGGTAAAACCCATGTCGACCATGCGGATCGCCTCCTCGGCGGCCAGGTCCGGATCGCCGTAGTCATAATCGCCCGCCGCATTCTTCGGGTAGAGATAGGTATAGGCCCGCAGACGCTTGTTGACCGTGCCGCCGAGCAGGTCCGACACCGGCCGCCCGGCGGCCTTGCCGATGATGTCCCAGCAGGCGATCTCGAGGCCCGAGACAATGCCCATCATCGTCGTGTCGGGCCGCTGCGTGAAACCGCTGGAATAGCCGGCCCGCCAGAAGCGCTCGATCTCGTGCGGGTCATGGTCAAGCAGGTAGCGCTGGAAGACATCCTCGATCAGCGGCACCATGGCCATCGGATGGAAGGAGGCCGAATAGATCTCGCCGACCCCGGTGATGCCGCAGGCGGTCTCCAGCTGCACGAAGATCCAGTACATGCCGCCGACATGCGGCGGCGGAACGGCAACCACGTAGGTTTTCAGCGATGCAATCTTCATGGGTGTTTCCTTCCCTGCCGGGTTTTCAATGCTTCAAAACAACAAGGCGGGTCTGCGTGAATTCGAGCATGCCGTGTTTGCCGTCGTCGCCGCCGAGGCCGGATTTTTTCCAGCCCGCGTGGTAACCCTGATAGGGGTCGGCCGGGAACCGGTTGATGTAAAGTTCGCCCGCCTCGATCTCGCTCGCCGCCTGCATCGCCTTGCGGTAGTTTTCGGTGAACAGCACCGAGGCAAGCCCGAACTGATGATCGCTGGCAAGCGCCAACGCCTGATCGAATGTCTCGTAGGGAATGACGGCCAGCACGGGGCCAAACACTTCCTCGCGCACGATCTCCATTTCGTGGCGGCAGCTGGACAGCAGCGTCGGCGGATAGAAATAGCCATCGCCCTCGGGCACCACGCCCCCGGTCTCGACCTTTGCCCCCTCGCCCACCGCCCGCTCGACCATTGCATGGATGCGGTCGCGCGCCGCCGCATTGGCGAGCGGCCCCATCACATCGGCATCCTTCGAGCGGTCGCCGAACGAACGGCCGGAAAAACCGGTCCGCAGCTTTTCCAGCAGCGCATCATGCACGGACGCATGCACATAAAGCCGCTCGACCGAGGTGCAGACCTGGCCACAATGGGCGGTCTTGGCGCCGAGAACCATGCGTGCCACCGCATCGAGATCGGCATCCGGCTCGACGATGACAGGCGTCTTGCCGCCAAGCTCCAGCGACGGCTTGGCAATGTTGGTCTTGCAGTAATCGAGCACCGTCTGGCCGGCCATGACGCTGCCGGTGAGCGTGATCATGCCGACGTCCGGCTGCGTGCACATGGTGCGGGCCGTCTCGTGCGACATGGTCATGATGTTGACCAGACCGGCCGGAAGACCCGCCTCGATCACCGCCTGGGCAAAGGCAAAGGCCGAGGCTGGCGTCGTGTTGCTCGGCCGCACGACAACCGCATTGCCGGTGATCAGCGCCGGGGCGATCTTGCGCACCAGCGTGTAGATCGGAAAATTGAAGGGGATCAGGCAGGCAACGACGCCGATCGGCTCGCGCTTCAGCATCAGCGTCTCATCCGGCGTGTCGCTCTCGATCACCTCGCCCTCGACCCGCCGCGCCCACTCGGCGTGATAGCGCATCAGCTCGACGCCGTAGATCGCTTCCGAAGTCGCATCCGACAGGCTCTTGCCCGACTCCTGCGCCAGCGCCGCACCGATGACCGGCGCATGCCGCTCGACCGCATCGGCCAGACGCCGGAGCGCATCGCCGCGCTGGATCGACGGCAGCTTCCGCCAGGCTTTTTGCGCCTGTTTGGCCGCTTCGACCGCCTGAACAACATCGGCGTCGCTGGCGGCGGGAACGGTGGTGAAAACCTGACCGGTCGCCGGGTCGCGCACCTCGATATCCGGCTGCGATCCGGCCTCGACGAAACGGCCGCCGATGAAGTTGCGATGCTCTGCCATGATGCTCACCCGAACAAGACTGTTTCAGGATGAACTAGGCATGGCATCGGGCCTGCTTCGCAAGCGAGTTATTGTCGGGCCAAACATTCCAAAAACGCATGTTTGTGACAGGAGCGTTCAAGCCGAAGCCGCATTCAGCTCCGCCAGCAGCCAAGTGCGGAAAGCCTTCACATTGGGGCTTTCCTTTTGCTCGCTGCGGGTGACCAGCCAGTAGGACTCGTGACCCTCCACCTCCACATCGAGCACTTGCACCAGTTGGCCGCTGTCGAGCTGCGGCGCGATCATGAAACGATCGGCAACGGCAACGCCAAGGCCGCGTGTCGCCGCTTCGATGGCCATGTCCTGCAGGTCGAACTCCAGCCCGCCGCCCGTATCCGTGTCGCTCAGCTCCGCCGCATCCAGCCAATGCTGCCAAGTTAGATAGCGCTGATCGGCCGAGGCCAGCACATGCAGGAAGGTGAAGGCCGACAGATCGATCGGGCGGGCGCTGTCGAGAAGGCCAGGCGCGCAGACGGCGATGTGGCGTTCCGTCATCAGGATGCGCGATTGCAGCACCGGCCACTCGCCATCGCCGAAGCGGATGGCGCAATCGAGCAGGCTGCGCTCGGCAAGACTGTCCTGCAGATCGGTGCTGATGCTGATCTCGATATCCGGCAATGCCTGTCTGAGGCTCGCAAGGCGCGGCATCAGCCAGCGCTTGGCAAAGGTCGGCGGCACATTGATGCGCAGCCGGTTGCGGTTGCTCTTTTCCATGATGCCGCGAACCGTCAGTTCGACCGTGTGAAATGCCTGCTGCAGCGCCGCCAGCAGCGCCGCGCCCGATGGTGTCAGCTCCAGATGGTGGTGATGGCGGATGACAAGCGCTTCGCCGAGCTGCTCCTCGAGATTGCGCACCTGGCGGCTGACGGCGCTTTGCGTCAGGTTCAGCCGGTCGGCCGCGCGCGTAAAACTGCGGGTCTGGCCGACGACTTCAAACACCTTCATGGCCGAAAGCGCCGGCAGTTTTCGCATGTGATCATCCGCAGGTCGGGAAACGGGGCCCATTCCATAGCACTCCCGCTGCCCCAGAACTATCCTGACAACCGTCACTCCTTGTCGAGAATCGTGCGGACCTTTTCGCTCAGCTGATCGATGCCGAACGGCTTCTGCAGAAAATTCGTGCCCGGATCGAGCATGCCATTGTGAACGATGGCATTGCGCGTATAGCCGGTAGCGTAGAGCACCTTGAGCCCAGGGATGATGACAAGCGCCGCATCGGCAAGCTGCCGTCCGTTCATGTCCGGCATGACGATATCGGTCAGCAGCAGGTCCACCCGCACGCCGCTCTCCAGCAGCTTCAGGGCTTCGGGCCCTCCAGCCGCCGAAAGCACCGTATAACCCAGCTCCCGCAACGCCTCCACCGTGAAGAGACGGACACGCTCCTCGTCCTCGACCACCAGAATGCGCTCCCCGTGTCCGGGCTGCGTCGATGGTGCGCGGACTGCCGCCTCGACATTTTCAAGCTCGCCGTAGAAACGCGGCAAATAGATCCGCACGGTCGAGCCGATGCCCGTCTCCGAATATATCTTGATATGCCCGCCTGTCTGGCGGACGAAGCCGAAGACCTGGCTGAGCCCGAGCCCGGTGCCCTTGCCGACGCTCTTGGTGGTGAAGAACGGATCGAAGGCCTTCTTCATCACCTCGGGCGTCATGCCCTGGCCCGTATCGCTGACCGCGATCACCACATAGTGGCCGGTGGCGATATCGTATTCGCGGGCGTATTTCTCATCGACCTGCGCATTCGCCGTCTCGATCGTCAGCCTGCCACCATCAGGCATGGCGTCGCGGGCGTTGACGGCCAGATTGATGACGGCATTTTCAAGCTGCGCCGGGTCGGCCTTCGTTTTCCACAGCCCGGCAAACAGCACCGTCTCGATGCGGATATGCTCGCCCAGGGTCCGGGTCAAAAGGTCGTTCATCGAGGCGATCATCCGGTTGCCGTCGATCGGTTCGGGCGCTAAGGGCTGCTGCCGAGAGAAGGCCAGAAGCCGCTGCGTCAGCGATGCCGCCTTCTGCGCGCCCTCCATCGCACCGTCGATGAACCGGTCGACATCGGTCTCGCCCCGGCGCAGTTTTCGCTGCAGCAGATTGAGGCCGCTGATGACGATCGCCAGCATATTGTTGAAGTCATGGGCGATGCCGCCGGTCAGTTGCCCGACGGCCTCCATCTTCATGGATTGCCGCAGCGTCTCCTCGGATTTCATCAGCGCCGCCGTGCGCTCGGTCACCTGCTGCTCGAGAGAAATAGTGAGATCGCGCAGTTCGTTTTCCACCCGCCGCCGCTCAGCCGCATGGCGGGTCTGCTCGGCGATCTCGCGGATGAAGCGCAGCTCGTCCTCGGTCCAAAGGCGGGCGGAAGCGTGGTTGAGATAGAGCAGCGCCACCAGACCGTCCTGCTCGGTGACCGGCATGTTGACGACAGATTGCGCGCTGATGTTCTTCAACGCCTCGGCCGTGCTCGCGGTCCGCTCATCAAGCTCCGCATCGGCAAAAACGACGGTTTCGCCGCGCTTCAGGTCTTCGATATAGCTGCCGTAATCGCGGAAGTGCAGCACGCCCGCCAGGCTCTGCACGCCCGGTGCATTCCAGTCCCGCTCGATGGTGATGGTCTCGGCCTTCGGATCGATGGTGCCATAACCCGCCCGGCTGACATTCATGAACTCGCCGAGCATCTTCGTTGCCGCAAAGGCGATGTCGGCCGGATCATGAAGCAGGCGGATTTCTTCCTGGAAACCGAGCGTGGCCGAACGCTGCAGTTCGGCGGCCTTCAGCTCGTGGATATCGGTGCATGTACCGTACCAGCGGGTGATCCGGCCCTCTTCGTCGCGGACGCTGTTGGCCCGGCCGATGACCCAACGATAGGTCCCCGAATGATGCCGCAACCGGTATTCGATATGGTAGGGCTCGCCAGTGGCCAGGCATTTTGTCCAAACCGCCCAGGCACGCGCCTGATCGTCCGGATGGAACATGCCGTTCCACGCCTCGCCGTCCGTCGAACCATAGGGAACGCCGGTGAACTCGTACCAGCGGTCGTTGTAGTAGTCATGAAACCCGTCGGGCCGCGTCGACCAGATCATCTGGTCGATCGAATTGGTGATCGCCTTCAGCTGGCCTTCGCTTTCACGCAGTTTTTGTTCCGCATCATGCCGCTCGTCGATGTCGATGACCGAGCCGATATAGCCAAGAAACGTGCCATCGCGCGAAAGCCGGGGCTCGGCCGCATCGATTGCCCACCGATAAACGCCATCATAGCGGCGCAGGCGATATTCGGTCCGGAAGCCTTCGCCCTTGGTATTGGCCGCGAGAAAATCGGCTTCTGCCCGGGCACGGTCATCCGGATGCGTGGCGTCCAGCCAGCCGAAGCCTTCAGCCTCCTCAGGCCTTTGGCCTGTATAGGCATACCAGGAACTGTTGAGATAGGTGCAATAGCCCTCTGCATTGGTGATCCACATCATCACGGGCGCGTTGTCGGCCATGTTGCGAAAACGCGCCTCGCTTTCGCGCAGCTCGCGCTCGAAGCGCACCCGGTCGGTCGTTTCGCTGACCATGCACATGACGCCGGCAACCGCGCCGGTCTCGTCGCGGGCGGCCGAATAGGCGATGTCGAACGTCACCTCTTCCAGGAAACCATGCCGCATGATCTCGAACGGCCGGTCCTTGGCAATAATCGGTTCGCCGGTCTCGCGCACCTGATCGAGCAGCGCCTTCAGGTCGTCCCAGAGTTCGGTCCAGTTTTCGCTGGCCGGGCGGCCGAAGGCCTGCGGGTGTTTGTCGCCGATGGTGGGGGCATAGGCGTCGTTGTAGAGCGCCACGTAATCGGGTCCCCAGAAGAGAACGATCTGTGTCGGGGAATCAAGCGCCAGGTTCAGCGTGGCTGTCAGAATCGACGGCCAGGAGGCCTTGTCACCCAACGGCGAGCTGTGCCAATCCATGGAATCGGCAAGACTTCGGGCAGCAACAAACGGCGTTGAAACGGCAGTGGACGGCATGATCTGCGAACTCATGTTTGAACAATGGCCATTCGACGATCAATGACCGGTTGCCGACAAATAGTGCGCCGTTTCAATCCATCCACTGCTGGATCGAAATTTTCCTTGAAATCAGGTGGATGACTCCGAAGAAGGTGTTCGCTTCAGGTGATCTGGGCGGGTGTTCGCGCCAGCTTGCCCTCTTCCGCCTTGTAGAAATACTGGCTCGACACCAGCCAGCCCTTCAGCGGACGCAGGGGCGGTATGCAGGTCAGAAGCATGAACGGGCCGGTGAGAAGCAGATGCACCCAGAGCGGCGCGCTATAGGCAATCTCCAGCCAGACACCCAGCCAGACACTGGGCACACAGGCAAAGCAGATGACGAAGAAGGCCGGGCCATCGGCCGGGTCGGCAAAGCCATAATCGAGACCGCAGACCTCACATTCGGGCCGCAACGTCAGGAACCCGCGAAACTGGTGCCCCTGACCGCAGCGCGGGCAACGGCCGCGAAGCCCTGTGGTCATTGGCGAAAGAGGTGGCCACTCCGTCTGCATCGTCATGCTCCATACAATAGCAATCAATATCATTATTGATTGCATTCAATACAGATACATTTTGAGAATTGTCGATTCAATTGGACACGTTGCCGCAGAGCGCAACGGCACGCCGCCGCACGTCTCTCGATCAGATCGTTAATTCAGAAGAAGGAGGCCGACAGCTCTGGCGGGCCTTCGAGCGCATGGCCCATGAATTCCAGCGCGCCCTGCAGCCGCTCCCGGTCGATCGGCCCGCCGAGGCAGACGCGCACCGCTTCCGGCGCCGGACCATCGACCGTGAAAGCATCGCTGGCAACGACGCCGATGCCGGACGCCCGCATGTGGCTGCCGAACGTGGAACGCGTCCAGCCGTTGCTGAGCGTCAGCCAGATGTTGAAGCTGATCGGATCGCTGCGGTAGCTGCCGGTTGGCAGTATGGCGGCGACCATGTCCTGGCGCGCCGTTGCTTCCTTGCGGATGAACCGCAGGATCGCGTCGGCCGTACCATCCTTGATCCAGCGGGTGGCGAGCGCCATGTTCAGCGGCGAGGCCATGACAGTGTTGGCGCGCATCGCGCTGACGAAGGGCCAGATGGCTTTCGTATCCGGCGCCACCACATAGGCAAGCCGCAGGCCGGCGCCGATGCACTTTGCCAGCCCGCCGATATGCCAGGTCAGATCCGGCGCCATAGCCGCCAGCGGCTGTGGGCCGTGCAGCGGAATGAACCCATAGGCATCGTCCTCGACAACAGGCACATGATACTTGCGCGCCACGGCGCAGATTTCAGCACGCCGCTGTTCCGGAATGGTCAGCGTCATCGGGTTTTGCAGGGTCGGATTAAGGTACAGCCCTTTCGGCTTCAGCCTCTCGCAGGCGTCGGCAAAGGCGTCCGGCAAGATACCCTCGGCATCCATCGGCAGACCGGCAAGATTGAGCCGCAGCTGCGCGGCGATCGAGCGGATGCCGGGATAGGTGATGTTTTCCGACAGGATGGTTTCGCCGGGTTTGGCCAAGAGGCCACAGATCGCCAGAAGCGCCGGATGCGCGCCGGGCGTCACGAAGATGCGCTCCTGCGAAGGCACCAGCCCCCGGCGGCTCAGCCAGGTGGCGGCCGCTTCCTTGTCCATGCCCGAGCCGCCGAAACCCTGATAGCGCAAAAGCGGAATGAGGTTGGAAGCAACCGCAGACATGCCCTCGCGCATCCGCCCCAGAAGCTCGGGATCGGCCGGCTCCGGCGGCATGTTCATGGACAGATCGATGGCTGCAGCACGCCTCAGGTCCGGCGCGGTGTCGGACGCAAAACCCCGGCCCTCCTTGCCGGCACCGCCAGTAACGAACGTGCCGCGCCCCACATGCGAATCCACCAGCCCGCGCTTCTGCGCCTCGACATAGCCGCGGGCCACGGTGGTGAAGTCGATATCCAGACGCTTCGCCAGCTGGCGCTGCGGCGGCAGCCGGTCGCCGATGACGAGATGACCGCTGCGCAGATCCATCTCGATCAGATCGGCAATCGCCATGTAGCGGGGACTGCTGCTGCGCGTCAGGTCGGGGAACCAGTCTTTCATCCACAAGCGCCAAAAATCATTGTCAATCGGATTGACTGTATATTGTTGCGGGGACGTCCTGTCACGGGGATTATTGTCGTGGCCGCCATGCCGGTGACCCGGTCCTCAACAATGCCGCCACCGTGCTGGTCGTCAGCTCGCCTCTTCTTCTGGTCCGGCGCTCTATAGCCACAGGTCAAGGGCTCGCCGGACCGGCAGCGAGAAGCTCTTCCGCATCCTCTGCCGTCATCTCGAACACCCGTTTGCCGATCTCGAAGGCAAAGCCGTTGCGGGCAAAGGCCGACAGTTCTTTGGCCTTGCGCCTGTCGTCAAGAGCGCCGCGCCGAAACGGGCCGAAGCCGCGCTTGCGGGCAAAAACCAAGGCCGCATGGAGATCGTCGGTCTCCTCAAGGGCTGCGACTGCAGCGTCGCTGCCAATGCCTTTTGCGGAAAGCTTCTGGGCAATCATCTTTTTCGATTTGCCGCTGCGCACGCCCGAGCGGGCGCTGACCTCTGCATAGGCCACATCGTTGAGAGCATTCTGGCTGTGGGCAAATTCAACTGCAAAGGCGGCGACGGCTTTCAGCTGCGCGGCGCCAATGTCCGGAAATTTCGCCCTGGCCTTACGGCTGATGGCGTCGGAGAGTTCGCGCTCGCTCATCATCTTGCGAGCGAGACGCCAGATGGCCGAGTTCTTGGCCCAGGCAAGCATGCGGGCTGTGGGAATGTCGGATTGGGTTTCGTCGTCGAACACAGTCTGGAACCTGTTGCGCTATGCGCATCCATCCCAGATTGGCTGCGCCGGAACAAGTCCGCCCCGGCGCAGAGTTTCATGAGGCTGCTATTCGGCAGCCTGCGGCAGGTCGAGCGCCAGCTGCGCCGGATGGGCATGCACAGGGGCTGCCAGCTCCGGCACACCATGCTGCTTCAGCGGCCGGTTGCCGGTCATCGCCCGCACCAGCACGTAGAAGACCGGCGTCAGGAACAGGCCGAACAGCGTCACGCCGATCATGCCCGAGAACACCGCGACACCCATGGCATTGCGCATTTCGGAGCCGGCGCCGGTCGAGATCACCAGCGGCACGACACCCATGATGAAGGCCAGCGAAGTCATCAGGATCGGCCGCAGCCGCAACCGGCTCGCCTTGACCACGGCATCGAACGGTTTTGCCCCTTCGAACTCCAGCTCCCGGGCGAATTCCACGATCAGGATCGCGTTCTTCGCCGATAGCCCCACCAGCACGATCAGGCCGATCTGCGTGAAGACATTGTTGTCGCCTCCCGTCAGCCACACCCCGGTCAGCGCCGCCAGAATGCCGAGCGGCACGATCATGATGATCGCCAGCGGCAGGGTCAGGCTTTCATACTGGGCGGCCAGAACCAGGAAGACCAGCAGGATCGACAGCGGGAAGATCAGGAGCCCCGAATTGCCCGCGATGATTTCCTGATAGGTCAGTTCCGTCCATTCAAAACTGACACCCGCCGGCAGCGTCTCGGCGGCGATCTCCTCGACCACGGCCCGCGCCTGCCCGGACGAAACGCCCGGTGCCGCATTGCCGTTGATATCGGCCGAAAGGAAGCCGTTGTAGCGCATCGCCCGGTCCGGTCCGGCGCTGGAGCTGATGTTCAAGAACGCCGACAAGGGGATCATCTCGCCGGTGCTGGAGCGAACCTCGAGCTTGCCGATATCTTCCGCCTGCGCCCGGTAGGCCGCATCCGCCTGCACACGCACCGAATAGGTCCGGCCGAACTTGTTGAAGTCGTTGACATAAGCCGAGCCCAGGTAGATCTGCAGCGTGTTGAAAATATCAGGCAGCGGCACGTTCAGCTGACGAGCCTTGGCCCGGTCGACGTCGGCATAAAGCTGTGGAACGTTGATCTGATAGCTCGAAAACAGCCCGACCAGCTCCGGCCGCGCATAGGCCTTGGCGAGGAAGCCCTTCACCGCGCCGTCCAGCGCCTCATAACCAAGCCCGTTGCGGTCCTCGATCTGCAGCTTGAAGCCGCCGATCGCGCCTAGCCCCTGCACAGGTGGCGGAGGAAAGATGGCGCTGAAGGAATCCTGGATCGCGCCAAGCTCCATGTTCAGCCGTCCGGCGATGGCACCCGCCGAAAGATCCGGCGTCGTGCGCTCCTCGAACGGCTTCAGCGACAGGAAGACGATGCCGGCATTCGATGCATTGGTGAAACCGTTGATCGACAGACCCGGAAAGGCGATGGCGCTTTCGACGCCCGGCACCTTCAGCGCGATATCGCTGATCCGGCGCACGACATCTTCCGTCCGGTCGAGCGAAGCGCCGTCCGGCAGCTGCGTGAAGCCGACGAGATACTGCTTGTCCTGCGGCGGCACGAAACCGCCCGGCACGGCCTTGAACAGGAAGACGGTCGAGCCGATGAGGATGAGATAGATCACCATCATCACACCCTTGCGCGAAATCACGCCCCGCACACCCCGGCCATAAGCGTTCGAGCCGCGCGAAAACACCGCGTTGAAGCCGCGGAACAGCCAACCGAACAGGCTGTCCATCACCCGCGTCAGCCGGTCCTTCGGCGCATCGTGGCCGCGCAGAAGCAGGGCAGCAAGCGCCGGTGACAGGGTCAGCGAGTTGAAGGCGGAGATAACGGTCGAGATGGCAATGGTCAGCGCGAACTGCTTGTAGAACTGGCCGGTCAGACCGGAAATGAAGGCCAGCGGCACGAAGACGGCTACCAGAACCAGCGCAATGGCGATGATCGGCCCGGAGACCTCGCGCATCGCCTTGTAGGTCGCTTCGCGCGGCGCAAGACCGTCTTCAATGTTGCGCTCGACATTCTCGACGACGACGATCGCGTCATCCACGACGATACCGATGGCCAGCACCAGGCCGAACAGACTGAGCGCGTTGATGGAAAAGCCGAACAGCTGCATCACCGCGAACGTGCCGACGATGGAGACCGGAACGGCGATCAGCGGAATGATCGAAGCACGCCATGTCTGCAGGAAGATGATGACGACGATGACGACCAGCGCGATGGCTTCGAGCAGCGTATCGACAACGGCCTCGATGGAGGCCCGGACGAATTGCGTCGTATCGTAGACGATCTCGTAGCCGACATCCTCAGGCATCGTCGTCTTGATTTCGTCCATGACCGCACGGACCTGATTGGAGATCTCGATGGCGTTAGAACCCGGCGCCTGGAAAACCGGAATAGCCACGGCCTGCTTGTTGTCGAGCAGCGAGCGCAGCGAATATTCGGCCGATCCGAGCTCGATGCGCGCCACATCGCGCAGGCGCGTGATCGCACCAGACGCACTGGTCTTGATGATGATCTCGCCGAACTCTTCCTCGCTCTGCAGGCGACCCTGCGCATTGACGGAAAGCTGCAGGTCGACGCCTTCAAGGTTTGGCGACGAGCCGATGACGCCGGCGGCGGCCTGAATGTTCTGGGCGCGGATTTCATTGACGACATCGGAGGCCGAAAGCCCCAGCTGTGCCATCTTCTGCGGGTCGAGCCAGATGCGCATGGAATAATCGCCCGAGCCGAAGAGCTGCACCTGCCCGACACCGTCGATCCGGGCAAGCCGGTCCTTGACGTTGATCAGCGCGTAATTGCGCAGATAGGTCATGTCGTAGCGGCCCCCGGGCGAGGTCAGGTGAACCACCATCATCAGGTCGGGAGAGCTCTTGACCGTGGTGACGCCGAGGCGGCGCACCTCCTCGGGCAGACGCGGCTCGGCCTGCGACACGCGGTTCTGCACCAGCTGCTGCGCCTGGTCCGGATCGGTGCCGAGCTTGAAGGTCACCGTCAGCGTCATCGAGCCGTCGGCGGTCGCCTGGCTGCTCATGTAAAGCATGTCCTCGACGCCATTGAGCGCTTCTTCCAGCGGCGTCGCCACCGTTTCGGCAATGACCTTCGGGTTGGCACCCGGATAGGCGGCGCGCACCACGATCTGTGGCGGCACGACATCGGGATATTCCGAGATCGGCAGGATGGTCAGCGACAGCAGACCGCCTAGGAAAATCATCAGGGAAAGCACACCGGCAAAGACCGGACGGTCGATAAAAAATCTTGAAATATTCACGTCACCATCCGCCTTTGAGCGTCGAGGTCAATATGGATTGATCAGTTTGTGGCACTGATATTGGAGGCCTGCAGCTGCGGGTTAACACCCGTGCGCATCGAAACTTCCTGCGGCGCAACCAGCGAACCGGGGCGAATGCGCTGCAGGCCGTTGACGACGATGCGTTCCTTGGCCTTCAACCCGCTGGTCACGATGCGCAGCCCGTCGGATTTGGCGCCGAGCGAAATTTCACGGTACTCCGTCGTGTTGTCGGGCTTCACCACCCTCACGAACTTCTTGTTCTGGTCTGTGCCGATGGAGCGCTCATTGACGAGCACGGCGTCGGTCATCTTCGCCTCGCCCATGCTCAGCCGCGCGAACTGGCCGGGCATCAGCGCACCCTCGGCATTGTCGAACACGGCCCGCACGCGAATGGTGCCGCTGGCCGGATCGACGCTGTTGTCGATCAGCTGAAGATTGCCCTTGATGTCCGGCAGACCGGCCGCGTTCATCCTGACCGGAACCTGGTCGATGAAATTGCGCGCATTGACACCCTTGGGCAGGTCCGCGAGCAGGCTGGCGACCACGTCTTCGTCGGCCTCAAAACTGGCATAGATCGGGCTCAGCGACACAAGCTGGGTCAAAACCGGGGACGATGGACCGGCCGCGATCAGGTTGCCGCTGGTGATTTCGATCCGGCCGATGCGGCCGGTGATCGGCGCAGTGATCTCGGTATAGCTAAGGTTCAGCAAGGCCGATTGCAGCACTGCGCGGGCCGCCTGGAGGTCGGCCCGCGCGCTGGCCTCGCCGTTGATGCGCTGGTCGTAGTCGCTCTGGGACACGGCATTCGATCCCAGAAGCTGCTTGCCGCGCTTCAACTCGGTCCGGCTCAGTGAGGCCCGCGCTTCGGCAGCCGCATAGGCCGCCTGGGCACGGTCGACTTCTGCCTGGTAGGGCGCCGGATCGATGGTCAAAAGCAGATCGCCCTTCTGGACGATCGTACCTTCCTTGAAATGGATTGACTGGATGGCACCGGCAACGCGCGAGCGGACCTCAACGTGATCGACCGCCTCCAGCCTGCCGGAGAATTCCCGCCACTCGGTGACCGGCCGTGCTTCGACAATGGCAACCGAGACCGGAACGGCCGCAGGGGCCGTCGCCGTCTCGGCTGCGTTGCCGGAGCCGGCCGGGCTTCCTTCCAGATCGTAGTAAAGTGTCGGCGCGATCGTTGCGGCGCTGAGAACGATGACGGTTGCAAGCAGGTTCCGCTTGAAATTCCTGAAGGACATGAGGTCAATCCTTGTTTCTGACGCTTTGTTCTGGATGCTTGGGAGGAGCAACAGAAAACGGTCCATTGACGTTTAATACCGGTCGGTATAGAAATAGTCGGGGGGATGGATGCGTGTCAACAGAATTTTGTACCGATCGGTATAAAATTCTTGGAGGAAGTGAACAATGGGACGGCCCAGAGAGTTCGACGTCGATGATGCCCTGCAGACCGCCATGGAGATTTTCTGGCGCAAGGGATACGAGGGCACGTCCGTCACCGACCTCACCGACGGCATGGGCATCACCAAGCCGAGCCTCTACGGCTTCTTCGGCAACAAGGAAGAGCTGTTCCGCAAGGCGCTTGAGCGCTACGAACAGACAAAACTCTGCTTCTTCGTGCGGGCGCTGGCCGAGCCAAGGGCACGCGACGTTGCCGAAAAGATCCTCAAAGGTTTTGCCGACATGCAGACCGATGGCTCCAATCCCGGCGGCTGCATGGCCGTCAGCGGTGCTCTGGCATGTAGCGAGGCGGCGGCCGACGTCCAGAAATCCCTGATCGAAAGCCGGCAGAAGACCGAGCGGCTTTTGACCGAACGGTTCGAGCGCGCGCATACCGACGGCGACCTGCCCGCCGATCAGGATCCCGCCGAACTGGCACAATACATCATGACCATCTCGCAAGGCACCGCCGTCCAGGCTGCCTCCGGCGCCGACCGCGACGCGCTCTACCGCGTTATCGAGACATCCCTGAAGTGTTGGCCCGCCGACCCTGCCCCACTCTGAAACATCGCGTATTGTCTTGAAAAGAATTTGGTGATCATCTGCGCGATGAACAGGTGAACACAAGGTGCGCCCTGTACAACGCGCTTGCTATCGAGCATTGCGCTGCCCATTTTGGCAGCCTGGCCGTTGCGGCGCCGGCGTTTTCTAGACTTCATTGCTGAATTATTTTTATTTTGGGTGATACTTTGCGGCACAATGACACCAGCCAATCCGTATGGGCACTTTTCAGTGCACCGCAAATGTCGCGCAGCCTGGCCTCGCAGGCCGGCGGCGAACAAAACCAGCCCCTTCATCACGGGCGCTCGGCCATGAAATCCAAGGCACGGGCGCCATCCAACCTAAGCCATTCCACCCCGACACACCTGTTCAGGAAGACGTCCCCCGCCGGTCTTCGCTACGCGGCGGTAGAAACATGAACACACACAAACTCAAAGCGCCTCTTCTCGACTTTGATCTGCCCGCAGTTGCTCCATCCGCTGAGACCAGCAGGTCCCGCGAGGATATGGAATTCTGGATCAATTGCCTCGGCGCACCGCTGGTGGTCATGGAAAAGAAGTCGCTGGTTGTCCGCATGGCCAACCGCAGCGCCACCGTCTTTTTTGGAATTTCGCCCGAACAGTTTGCCCAGTGCCCCATCGAGCGCCTCGTCGGCGAGATGGCCGGACGCATGCTGGGACAGATCTGGAGCAATGCGGCTGCGGGCATCACTGGCGAGCCTTTCATCATCCGCAGCATCGTTCAGGGCCAGGAACGCCTTTTGATGGTGCAGATCTCCCAGATCGTCGTCGACAACGAACCCGTGCGGCTCTTCACCTTTTCGGACGCGCCGCCGGAAGGCTCGGTCGCGCTCGCAGGCTGGCAGGAAAACATCATCGCCATGCTCAACTGGCTGCCGTTCGGCTTCGAGATTGCCAGCACGACCGATGAAATTCAGTTCGTCAATTCACACTTCCACGACCTTTTCGGCTATTCGCCGCACGAACTGGAAAGCATCGAAGACTGGTGGTCGATGGCCTATCCCGATCCGGCATACCGGGATTATGCCAAGACCCTGTGGGAGAAGGAAACCGCAGAGGCGCGTGCCGAAAACCGGGAAATGAACCCGTTCGATCTGGAAGTCGCCTCCAGGGATGGCACGCGCAGGACCATTCAATTTCGCCACCGCACCATCGGCACATTTAACGTCAACCTCTACCTCGACGTGACGCGGGAGCGGACACATGCGCTGGAATTGAAGCGGCTCGCCGATACCGACTCGCTGACGGAGATCATGAACCGGCGCTGTTTCTTCGAACAGGCAGCACTTCATTACACAGAACGGTCGTCCGATCATGCCGTCCTGATGATGGACATCGACAACTTCAAACACATCAACGACACCTACGGCCACGCCGCCGGAGACACCGTTCTCCAGGAGTTCAGCCGCCGCTGCAGCCAGGCCATCCGCTCTTATGATCTACTTGCAAGAATGGGTGGCGAGGAGTTTGCGGTTCTGTTGCGTGGCGCCGGCATCAACGAAATCGCCGAGATCGGCGAGCGCATCCGAACGGAAATCTGCAACACCCCGTTTCTCGCCGGAAATGTCGAACTGCCCGTCACGGTCAGCATTGGCGGCGCCGTTCGGCTGAACAGAGAATACGCGATCGAGGCGACCATCTCACGGGCCGATAAAGCGCTCTATCTGGCGAAACACACAGGCCGCAACCGGATGGAAATCGAAGACACTGCTTCTGACACCATCCTATAAAGCAGTTCGCCAGTCACCGTCCAAAGCTTCCTCAAGCCGGATTGTCCAGGCGCGGTGCCGCCGCGATCATCCGCGCATAGGCAATCGCAGACAGCATGTTGGCGTGGTTCGCCTTGCCGGTTCCGGCAATGTCGAACGCCGTGCCATGATCGACCGAAACACGGTCGATCGGCAGACCGAGCGACACATTCACAGCCGTTTCGAATGCGACGAGCTTGATCGGAATATGCCCCTGATCATGATACTGCGCCACGACAAGATCGAAGGCGCCGCCATAGGCGCGTGCATAGACCGTATCGGCAGGCACCGGACCGGTAACATCGATGCCCTTGGCCTGCGCCAGCTTGACCGCCGGTTCGAGAAATTTCATGTCCTCGTCACCGAACAGCCCGCCCTCGCCGCAATGCGGATTGATGCCGGCAACCGCGATCTTTGCCTTGCGGCCAATGCGCAGGAAATAATTGTGCCCGGCCTCGATCGTTGCCAGAACCCGCTCGATCGTCGCCCGCTCGATCGCCGTGCGCAAAGACACATGGGTTGAGACATGGATCGTGTTCAGCCGCTCCGATGCCAGCAGCATGAACGAGCTTTTCGACTTCGTCAGATGCGCCAGAAGGCCCGTATGGCCATCGAAGTGATGCCCGGCAAGATTCATGGCCTCCTTGTTGATCGGCGCCGTAACGATGCAGGCCACGTCCTTCGCCTCGGCAAGCTCGACCGCCCGCCTGATATAGCGCACGCAGGCATCGCCAGCGACCGGGCTCACTTTGCCGATCTCGGGCAGGCTGCCGTCGATGGCAACTTCTTCGACCGTGATCATTCCCGCTGCCGGTGTCTGCGAAAAAAGCAGGCTCGTACCGGTAATCCGGTTTGCACGCTCCAGCGCCTCGATATTGCCGACGACGACGAAGTTCGCCCGATCGTCTTCCGGCAAGTCCGCCAGCGCCTTGACGATGACTTCCGGCCCGACACCGGCCGGATCCCCCAGCGTAATGGCAACGCGCGATTTGCTCATGTCTGATTTCCTTTGTAACCCGGCCAGATGCCTGTCCATCTGCGGGGGTCCTGCCTCAATAGGCAGCTTCGTAGATCGAAAGAATATCGCTCCGGCCTAGATCGCGCGGATTGTTGTCGAGAAGGCGGCGGATGGCAAAGGCATCGTCGGCCATGGTGCCGAGATCCGTTTGCGGAACGCCTAGACCCGAGAGACGCATCTCGATGCCAAGATTCTCGCAAAACCCGAAGGTCGCGTCGAAAACCGAGGCCTGGTCGGAACCGGCCTTCAGGTTGAGAGCCTCGATGATCCTGGCCGTCTTGTCCTCGACGGCCGGTGTATTGAAGGCAAGCACGTGCGGGAAGATAAGCGCATTCGCCGCGCCATGCGCCACATGCCAGCGGGTGCCCAGCGGATAGGCCAGCGCATGCCCGCCCGCCGTGTTGACCGGCCCGAGGCAGAAACCGCCATAGAGCGACGCCAGCGACAGGCCGGCGCGGGCGTCCGCATCCGATCCATCGGCAACCGCGCGGGCGAGATAGCGGCCGACCAGCCGCACGCCCTCGATGGCATAGAGATCGATCATCGGATGCGCCTTGCGGCTGGTAAAAGCCTCGACGCAATGGGCCATGGCATCGACACCGGTTGCCGCCGTGACGGCAGCGGGCACGGTGAAGGTCAGGCCTGGATCGACCACGGCAATATCGGCCAGCATATGAATGCTTTCGACGGCGAGCTTTGCCTGCGTGCGCGGATCGGTCACCAGCGCCCGTATGCCGGCTTCACTGCCGGTTCCCGATGTTGTCGGCACCTGCGCCAGCCCAATGCGGCGGCGTGCGGCGATCTTTCCCGCGCCGACCACATCGGTCAACGTCTGCGCCGAACCGGAGAGAACAGCGGCGAGCTTCGCCAGATCCATGGCGCTGCCGCCGCCGAAGCCAACGATCAGATCCGGGTTTGCCTCACCTGCGGCGGCAAGAAGCACATCGAGATTATCCGTATCGGGCTCGGGCCGGACCTGCGAAAAAACAGTGACCACCCCAGACAGTTCCAGCACATCCACGCGCGAGGCATTGAACGCGTCCGAAACCACGAGAATACGCTGGAACCCCTGCGCGGCGGCCCACGCGCCAAGCCGGGCCGCAACACCGACGCCGAATTCGATGATCTCGGGCCGGAAAGTCGTCAGGGGAGCGCTCAAGCTGTTCATGGTCATCCTCGCATCATGCGCTGGCGGCCATTCACGGCACGCGGCAACATGTAAATTTGTTACATAAACCCCTACTAACTGGCAAGAGCGAAGTTTTGATTGCTACGACATTTTCTGAGTTCGCAGACCTATGCAGGCGGAAACAGCATGGTCAATTTTCGGCTAAATCGTTGTTTAGAAGGATTTTTACAAGGCTAGTGGCCATTAAACGGCCGAGCCCGGCAGGAGTACGAACCATCTCGAGGGTCGACGATTGCCGCCCCAAACCTGTAAAATTCAGTCGTATATTCGACTGCACGGAACGCAAGCCCTCCCGCGATTTCGGAAGTTGTAAAAACCCGCGCCGTCATCCACCTCTACACGCCCATCAAAGAGGCTCCCTACAGCGTCAGACGCACATATTTGATCGCCCGCCTGTAGTAGGTATAGGCAATGTGCAGCACACCATCGGCGCCCTCCACGATCGTCGGGTAGGAATATTCCCGATTGAGCGCATCCTTGGAATTGTTGGTCAGGCAATAGCCGTCGCCGGTATCGAGCTCGGCATATCTCTCGAAGCTGACGCCATCGTCCCTGGAAAACGCCAGGCTCATCGGAGAGCGCGGTACGCCCCATACGGCCTTGCGGCGGTCATCGTTGACAACCGGAGGCACCGCCTCTGTGGCTGCCTCAGCCTGGTCGTCGATCTCGTCATAAAGGGATAGACGCCGGTCGCTTGAACTCAAGGCATTGGAATCGTTGAAAACCACCGCCAGGCGGCTATTCAAAAGACGGACGGCCTGGATTGACGAATTGTTGTTCTGCAGGCTCGTCGGCTCCGGCGCGCTCCAGCTCAGTCCCTCATCATGCGAGACACTGCGCAGGATCTGTTCGGCAAAGCGGTTGCGAAAGAGCGCCACCAGAGGGCCGTGCTGCTGCGCGACGATGTTCATATGTACAGCCCCGATGCTGTCCGGCACCTCGACCATCGCCCAACTGGCGCCGTCGTCGTTGGACAACAGAACAGCGGCCGTATCGATATCGCCACTCCAGCGCAGACCCGGCTCGCCGATGCAACGAAAGACCGGCAGAAGCCAGGCACCGCTGCCGTTGACCACCGGCGGCTGGCGCACGAAGGTTCCCGGAATATCGCACAGCACCGCGACCGGGCCGAAGGACTGCCCGCCATCCACGGAGACCCGCTTCTTGATAATGGCGCCGTCCTGGTTGCCGGAAACCTGAGATGTAAAGATCAGCCAGACATCGCCGCTCGGCGCCGTGAACAGCACCGGGTTCTGCTCGGAACGCTGCGGATCGTCGGACATCTTCTGCGGCTGCGACCAGGTGGCGGAACCCGGCAGCAAAGTAGACATGTAGATCGAGATATCGCCCATGCCCTCCATCGTCCCGCCAAACCAGACGCAGGCAAGCGTACCATCCGGCAGAAAAGCCAGGTTAGCCGCATGATTCTGGACGCAAGGCGATGGCAGGAATGCCTCGAAACGCCCTGTTTCCAAGGGATGTGGCACTAAAACGCCGTTCATCAGCGGCGGAATGTCTTCAGGGTGCAGCCCCGTTGCAGCGGGCACGGATTTCGCTCCTCAGGGAAGTTGCGCGAACTTGACGGCGAGATCCGCCTGATCCGCCGGGCTCAGCGCCATCAGCGGCGGACGCGGCTGCGCCCAGGCGGAATTGCCGGTCTTCAGCCCGACCATCGCCTTGATCGTGGGTATCTGCACATAGGAATTCGACAGCGACCGGTAGGCATTGATGCGGGCCTGCGCCTGCTCGACTTCGCCGGCGCGGCCGGCGTCATGGGCGTGGTCGAACACTGTGCGCAGGGAATCCGCGACGAGATTGGAGGTCGCCGTGATGCAACCAGCACCACCGGCCTTCATCAGCGGCAACAGCAGCGGATCGGCGCCGGCCAGCACGGAAAAGCCCGGGAAAGCCGCCAGAAGCGCCTGCATATTGGCAAAATCGCCAAACGAATCCTTGATGCCGACCACCGTCTCCGGAAAGGCTTCGATCAGGCGACCGATGAGCGGCAGGCTCAGCGGAATGCCGGAGACCTGGGGAATGTGATAGAGAACGATCTGCAGCCGGTCGTCGGCGATTGTCTCGATGACGCGGGTATAGGCGGCAAACAGCCCATCGTCCGAAACACCCTTGTAGTAGAACGGCGGCAGCATAACGACGCGCGTCACGCCGTTCGACAGCGCATGCCGCGTCAGCTCCACCGTTTCGGGAATGGCGGCGACGCCGGTTCCCGGCATCAGCTGATCGCCACGAAGTCCGGCTTTCAGCGTCGCTTCCAGAATGGTCCGGCGCTCGGAGGATGAGAAGGAATTGGCCTCGCCGGTCGTGCCGAGCAGCGCCACGCCGTGACATCCCTCCTCGATGAGGCGGCTGCAGTGGGCGGTGAAAAGACCGAGGTCCGGGCTGCCATCGGCATTCAGCGCCGTGGTGGCA
Organism: Pararhizobium sp.; assembly: GCA_030655075.1. GTDB lineage: Bacteria > Pseudomonadota > Alphaproteobacteria > Rhizobiales > Rhizobiaceae > JAURWE01. Next base: position 46,707 of record JAURWE010000109.1, on the reverse strand, counting down.
GCGCTATAGACACCGGTGATCTTGTGAACGGCCATGTGCGAACTCCTCCCGCCTTGCCTGCCGGCCCGCAATCCTGCCGCCAGCGGCCCCGTTCTTTCCGCAATCATGACAAGTTGTCAAGAAAAAATCTCCGACAAAAATTCGTAGATTAAAATATCCCGTTGATTATTATAGCTTTTATACCATATTTGTCGATGTTCACGATTTCAATACAGAATAAATGTTGACATATTTACAATAGCAATCCAGTGTCTGGCCTCATCATGGCGCCGCAACCTGCAGGGAACCAGGCAGACGGACGGCGCGATGACAGCATCTATTGGAGGATCAGATGTCTAATCAGAACAAGGAAGCCGGCTTGTCGCAGCCGCAGATTACCCGCCGCAACGCCTTGAAACTCGGCCTCGGGACCAGTGTGGCGCTTGGCCTCTTCGGCTTGAATGCCCGCATCACCGTCGCCCAGGAAGGCCAGGTCCTGAAGGTCGCGCATCCTGCATTCAACCAGGATTGGTCGCCGCTGCGCGGTGGCGGACCGCCGTACCGCTGGAATTCGATCTGGTGGGCAGCGCCGATGTATTTCGACAGCAAGGGCGAACTGCACCCTTACGTCTTTACAAGCTGGGAGCCGGCCGCCGACAACAAGACATGGACCTTCAAGATCGACCCGAAGGCCGTCTTCTCCGATGGCAGCAAGATAACCGCTGAAGACGTGAAGGGCTCCTGGAACGTCTCGGCTATGCCCAACACCAAGAACCAGCGCGCCGATCAGGTCCTGAGCAAGGTTGCAGGCTACGCCGAAGTCGGCGCCGGCACGGCCAAGGAAATTTCCGGCATTGCCACGCCGGACGAAGGCACGGTTGTTGTCACGCTGGCTGAAGCCGACCCGATCTTCTTCATGCGCCTCGGCAACCATATTGCCCCGATCACCAAGGCATCGCAGTCGCGCGGTGAAGACGGCGAAGAGATCGCCGATTGGTACACGCCGGCCAGCAGCGCCGTCTATTCCGGCCCGTTCAAGCTGGTGAGCATTGATCTCGATGCCGGCACGCTGGTGTTCGAGCCGAACGAAAACTTCTTCGGGCCGAAGCCGAAACTCGCCCGCATCGAGATCGACTCGATCGAAGACAACGTCACGGCGACCTCGCTGCTGAAGTCGGGCGAATACAATGCCCACACCGAACTGGTCACCTCGACGATCATTCAGGACCTCGGCGCCAGCTTTGCCGAAGGCCCGCTGATCCCGACCAGCCAGCATTTCTGGTTCAATTCGTCGCGCGCTCCGATGGACGATGCCAAGGTCCGCCAGGCGCTGATCATGGCGGTCGACCGCGAAGGCCTGATGAAGGCCTCCTTCCCTGACGGACCGCACAAGAAGACCGATCAGGTGCTGAACTCCGTGCCCGGCGCCGACAATTCCGGCTTCGAGCCTTATCCTTACGATCCGGAGGCTGCAAAAAAGCTTCTGGCGGAATCGAGCTATGGCGGCCCGGAACGTCTTCCAAAGCTTCTCTTCGTCGGCGTCTCCGGCCCGGCCATCGAAGCAGCAGCACAGTTCATTGCCGAGCAGTGGCGCCAGAACCTCGGCATCACCGCCGTCGATATGAAGCCGCAGCAGGACGCCTATGCCGGCCCCGACCAGAATGCGGTCCAGATCTTCCGCGACGACGTCGGCACCCGCGTTCCCGATGCCGTCTCCTATCTCGCCGGTTCCATCGCCTCGACCTCGTCGAACGCGCAGAACAAGCTCGGCGGCTACAAGAACGACAAGGTCGACAGCCTTCTCGCCGAAGCCGCGACCAAGTCCGTTGACGATCCGCAGCGTGTCGCTCTGGCGCAGGAAGCCCAGAAGGCCTTCCGTGAAGACTGGAACTTCATTCCCTGGTACGCACAGGCCATGTCGCGCTGGGCCACCGACAAGGTGACCGGCATCGACAAGAACCTCGACTGGCAGGTCGTTGCTCCCTGGGAAATCTCGATCGCCTGATAAGCCATAACCGGCAAACCTTCTGTGCGGGAGCGGAAACCGCTTCCGCACAGTCTATGAATGCTGGATGATGCGGGATCCCTGTCGCCACGGCGGCAGCTTGACGCGTCATCGTCTGAAACTGGGGTGGGAGACTGCCATGCTTCGTTACATCGTAACCCGTTTCGTCGTCTGGGTTCCCTCCGTTCTTCTGGTCATGCTCGGTGTCTATGCGCTGGCCTTCTATGGCGCTGGCGACCCAATCAAGCTCATTTTCCTGCGCGCGCCGGGCGACGTTGCCTACAATCCGGAGCGAATCGAGGCCATCCGCGAAAGCGCCGGCCTGAACAGGCCGTTCCTCGTCCAGTTCGGCAGCTACGTCTGGAACCTGCTGCACGGCAATTTCGGCAATTCGCTGAACTCCGGCCGCTCCGTCTGGGCGCTGATTTCAGCCGCCGCCCCCGTCTCCTTCAAGCTCGCGCTCTGTTCCGTCATCCTCACCGCCGTCGTCGCCATTCCGCTCGGCCTGATCGCCGCGCTGAAGCAGAACACCCGCACCGATTATGCCATTCTCGGCTCGGCGCTGTTTCTCTGGGCGATCCCGGCCTATGTTGCAGGCCCGATGCTGATGGTGCTGCTGATCATGGTGCTTCCGGGTTCGGCCGTGCCCTATGGCTGGGGCGGCATTTTCGATGTGCGCATCCTGCTGCCGCTGCTGGTTCTCTCCTTCCAGCCCGTCGCCCTCATCGTCCGCCAGACCCGCGCCGCCGTCATCGAGGTTCTCTCGGAAGATTTCGTCCGCACGGCGCGCGCCAAGGGCGTACCCGAAACCATCGTCGCCATCCGCCATATCCTGCGCCCCGTCCTGACCCCGGTTGCCACCCAGCTTGGTCTGATCATGATCACCATCGTCAACGGCGCCATTTTCGTCGAGCTGGTTTTCGGCCTGCCCGGTCTCGGCCGCCTGACCGTTCAGGCGCTGACCAACACCGACTATCCGGTCATTCTCGCCATCACGCTGATCGGCTCGTTCCTGGTGATGATCTCCAATCTTCTGGTCGACGTGCTCTACCCGCTGCTTGATCCACGTGCCAACGACGCCAGAAGGAGCCGCTGACATGTCCGCCGTTCCCACTCTCAGCACCCCTGTCGACATCGAGCCTCCCGTCAGCCTCTGGCGTGATGCCTGGTACCGGCTGCGCCGCAACAAGCTCGCCGTCTTCGGCCTCGCCGTCGTTATCCTTCTGGCGCTGACGGCGCTGCTCGGCCCCTACCTGACGCCCTATGATTTTCTCAGCCAGGACCTCAATGCGCGCAACCTGGCGCCGTCGCTGACCCATCTCTTCGGCACCGACGACCTCGGCCGCGATGTCTTCAGCCGCGTCGTCTTCGGCACCCGCACCGCCTTTCTCGTCGCCGTCGTCGTCACCTTCATCGCGGTGACGATCGGCGTGACGCTCGGGGCGCTGGCCGGCTTCTTCGGCGGCTGGACGGACCGGATCGTCATGTGGCTCACCGACATGACCATGTCGATCCCCAACCTGCTGCTGGTCGTCGTCATCAACGCCTCGTTGAAATCGCCGATCGCCGCCTGGATGGAGGCTCGCTATCTGGCGACGCTCAATCCCATCTACCGCGAGACCATCTGGGTCGATTTCCTGCTGGTCTTCGGCTCGATGGCCCTGATCTCCTGGCCGCCCTACGCCCGCCTCGTGCGCGCCCAGGTCCTGTCGATCCGCTCGCGCCCCTACATCACCGCCGCCCAGGCGCTGGGGCTGACCAACCGCATCATCCTGATGCGCTATGTCGTGCCCAATGCTATCGGCCCGCTGATCGTCGCCGTCAGCGCCGGTCTCGGCACCGCCATGGTTCTGGAAAGCGCCTTCTCCTTCCTCGGCGTCGGCGTCAATCCGCCGACGCCGAGCTGGGGCAACATGATCTCCGACGGCCTGCGCGTTTGGCAGCACTATCCCCACCTTCTGGCCGCACCGGCAGCCGTCCTCGGTCTCGCCTCCGTCGCCTTCTCCTTCCTCGGGGATGGCCTCAACGACGCCCTCAATCCGCGCGGAGCGAAATGATGATGATGGCCAGCGACATCCGCCCGGCAGAGCCCCGAAAAACCGGCACTAGAACCGGCGAACGCCTTCTCGACGTCAGGGGACTGACGATCGAGATCGAGACCCGCAGCGGCCCGACCATCGTCGATGGCATCGACCTGCATGTGAACAAGGGGGAAACGCTCGGCATCGTCGGTGAATCCGGCTGCGGCAAGAGCCTGACGATGCTCAGCCTCATGCGGCTTCTGCCCAACAAGATCCGCGTTACGAAAGGGGAGGCCAATTTCGCCGGCCGCGACCTTCAGACCATGTCGAATTCCGAGCTTGGCAAGGTGCGCGGCGGCGATGTCGGCTTCATCTTCCAGGATCCGATGACCTCGCTCAACCCGGTGATGCGCATCGGCAAGCAGCTGGCCGAACCGCTGATCTATCACCGCAACATGAGCAAGGCCGACGCCCGCAAGCGGGCCGGCGAGCTCCTGAAACTGGTCGGCATTCCCGGCGCCGAAGACCGGTTGGACGCCTATCCGCACGAACTGTCCGGCGGCATGCGCCAGCGCGTCATGATCGCCATGGGCCTCGCCTGCAATCCGCAGCTGCTGATCGCCGACGAGCCGACGACGGCGCTCGACGTCACCATTCAGGCGCAGATCGTCGATCTCGTCAAAGACCTGCGCGACAAGCTGGGCATGTCCGTCGTCTGGATCACCCATGATCTCGCTCTCATCGCCGGCCTCGTCGATCGCATCAATGTGCTCTACGCCGGCACCGTGGTGGAGGATGCGCCCGTCGATGCGCTCTTTGCCAATCCCGGTCATCCCTATACGCAGGGCCTGCTGGCCTCGATCCCGAAACTCTCGGACGAGCGCTCGTCCCGCCTGAGCTCGATCGGCGGCACGCCGCCGGAGCCGGGACGCCGTCCGAAGGGCTGTCCTTTCGCACCGCGCTGTCCGCTGGCCGAACCCATCTGCCATGAAAAAGTCCCCGTGCTCGAAGGCATTGGCGAAGGCGGCGCCCACCGCGTCGCCTGCTTCGTCGCCCAACGAAAACTGGAGGCTGCATGATGGCCGCCCAACCGCTGCTGCAGATCGAAAATCTCGTCAAGCATTTCCACGTCCGGCTCGGCGCATTCGGCGAACGCGCCGCCACCGTACATGCGCTTGATGATGTCAATTTCGATATTTTCGAAGGGGAAACCCTAAGCCTCGTCGGCGAATCCGGCTGCGGCAAGTCGACCACCGGCTTCACGCTGCTCAATCTGCACCGGGCGACCGAGGGCAGGGTAATCTACGAGGGCAAGAACATTGCCGGGCTTGATGAAAAGGCCATGCGGCCCTACCGCCGCAAGCTGCAGATCGTTTTCCAGGACCCTTATTCGACCCTCAATCCGCGCATGACCATCGGCGAGGCGGTGGGCGAGCCGATCCTGTTCCACAAGCTGGCCACCAAGGCGGAGCTGAAGGACAAGATCGTTGCCCTCTTGGCCGATGTCGGCCTGCCCGCCCGGTTCGCCTCGCGCTATCCGCATGAACTGTCCGGCGGCCAGCGCCAGCGTGTTGCCATTGCCCGGGCTCTCGCCTGCCAGCCGAAATTCATCGTCTGCGACGAAGCGATTTCGGCGCTCGACGTCTCGGTGCAGGCGCAGATCATCAATCTCCTGCTCGACCTGCAGCAGAAATACGGCCTCACCTACCTCTTCATCGCCCATGATCTGGCCGTCGTCCGTCATATCAGCGACCGGGTCGGCGTCATGTATCTCGGGCGGCTGGCCGAACTCGCCACCCGCGAAGAGCTTTTCGAGCATCCCTTGCATCCCTACACAAAGGCTCTTCTCTCGGCCGTGCCGGAAGCCGATCCTGCCCATGAGCGCAGCCGCAAGCGGCAGATCCTGCAAGGTGACGTGCCAAGCCCTCTCTCGCCGCCACCGGGCTGCCGCTTCCACACCCGCTGCCCGATCGCCATGGACATCTGCAGTAAGGTCGTGCCGGAATGGCGCGAGGCCCGGCCGGGCCACATGGTTGCCTGTCATGCGGTGACCGAGGGCCTGCCGGGATGACGGTGAAAATCGCCATCATCGCCGACGACCTGACCGGCGCGCTGGATACGGGCACACCTTTTGTCGAGGCCGGTCTGAGCGTGGTGGTGGCAATCGACATGGACGCCATTCCTGAGGCGCTGGCCCGCGGCACAGACGTGATCGTCGTCAACACCGCATCCCGCGCGCTCTCGCCGGACGAGGCGGCAGGAAAGATCACCACCGCTTACACTCTGCTGGAGCAGGCCGCGCCGGATATTCTTTTCAAAAAGATCGACTCGCGCCTGAAGGGAAATATCGCCGCCGAAAGCACGGCACTGTCAAAGGCATCCGGGCGCAAGCGCATCATCCTGGCGCCCGCCATTCCCGACCAGCAGCGTTTCACCATCAACGGCGCGGTCTGCGGCCGGGGAGTCGAGACGCCATTGCCCATCCGGCCGCTGTTTCCAGCCGATGCCGTCTTGATCGACGTCTACGATGCCTCCAGCGACAGCGATCTCGACCAGATCGCCAGCGCGATGGATTGGAGCACCTCCATTGCCGTCGGCGCACGCGGGCTCGGCAGCGCCTTCGCCCGCCTGCTGAAAAAACCCGCGTCGGTATCCGCATCGTTTTTCCCGTCTGCCGATATCCTTTTTGCCTTCGGCTCCCGTGACCCGATCACATCGGCACAGATCGAACACCTCACCCACAACCGCAACATCGCCTCCATTGTAGCGCCGGCCGGTCATCTGCCCGCAAACAGCATGTCTGCCCTGCCCGCCATCGCCCAGTGCTCCGGTGAACAGACAGCGGATCCGGGAGATGTCGCCGCGCGCTTCGCCGCAGGGATCTATCGCGCCATCGAACAGACGCGCCCCACCATGCTTGTCATGGGCGGCGGCGATACGGCGCTGGCAATCCTGAAGCAGCTCGGCGTTTCCGTGCTGGTTCCCAAGGGGGAAATCGAGCCGGGCATTCCCTGGTTCGAGATCACCGGCCCGGATGGGCGAACATTCTGCTGCGCGGTCAAATCGGGGGGCTTTGGTAGCGTCGATTCTCTGCTAAAACTCGTTCCGGAGAATCTGCTAAATCAATCCGCTTCCGGCAGGCTCAAAATTGAAAAACAGGCATGGTGAAACAATGGCGCAAGATGCCCCCGCAATGGGAGAGCCCGGCAACAACGCCAAGCAGGAACGGGGCAAATCCGTGAGGCTGGTGGATCGCGTCTTCGACCAGCTGAAGGAGCGCATCCGCTCCGGCAACTATCCGCCGGATTCGCGCCTGCCCGGAGAGCATGAACTGGCCTCGATCATGGGCGTTTCCCGGCCCATCGTCCGCGATGCGCTCGGCCGCCTGCGCGAAGAAGGCATGGTCTATTCGCGCCAGGGAGCGGGCACTTTCGTCAGCGCCCAGGCTTCGCCCGCAACCCATCTTGCCTATTCGCCGGTGAAGACGATCGCCGATATCCAGCGCTGCTACGAGTTTCGCCTGACGATCGAGCCGGCCGCCGCCTTCTTCGCCGCCCAGCGCCGCGACGAGGCTGCCATCCAGAAAATCGCCTCGGCACTTGCCGATCTGCGCGAAGCCACAAGCCATCAGTTGCACCGCACCGACGCCGATTTCGTTTTCCACAAATGCGTCACCGAGGCCGCCAACAACCATTATTACACCGCCTCGATCGAGGCCCTCAAACCGCACATCGCCGTCGGCATGCATCTGCACGGCCTGTCGCTGATGGGTCCGCGCCTCGGGTTGGAAAAGGTGTTCGAGGAGCACAACGCCATCTACCAGGCGATCGCCGATGGCCGTTCCGAAGACGCCCAGAAGGCGATGCGCCTCCACCTCGAAGGGTCCCGCAACCGCCTGTTCGAAGACCGGGTCCTGGATCTATCCTTTTAGGCGGCCAGCGCCCGCTCCTCTTTCAGGAACTGCGACAGGCGCTTCAGCCCCTCGCGCAGCACCTCCTCGCCATTTGTGTAGCCGATACGCAGCGTGCCCTCCATGTCCATGGCGCTGCCGGGCGTCAGCATGACGCCGGTGCGCTCGAGCAGCTTCAGGCAAAAGTCTTCTGATGCCAGCGGCAGGTCGTAGCGCAGCAGCGCCGTGGTTCCGGATTTCGGCTTCACCCACGAGATCAGCGGCTCGCCGGCAACCCAGGCAGCGAGAATGGCGAGATTTGTCCGGGTGATCGCTTGGCTGCGGGCGAGAATGGCATCACGGTTTTCAAGCGCAATAGCGGCGAAATGATCGTCGAGCATGCCGACGCTGATCGTGTTGTAGTCGCGATGAACCGAGACGGCGCGCAGCAGCCCGGCCGGCGCCACGATCCAGCCGAGCCGCAGGCCTGCGAGCGAATAGGTCTTTGACATACTGCCGGTGCTGATGCCTTTTTCATAGAGATCGGCGATCGACGCCGTCATGCCATCACCCTCCTGATCGGTGCCGCGATAGACCTCGTCACAAAGGATCCAGGCGCCACAGGCGCGCGCGATCTCAACGATCTGCACCAGCAGCTCACGATCCATCAGCGCCCCGGTGGGATTGTTGGGATTGTTGAGCACGATCAGTTTCGTGCCCGCCACCGCCAGTTGGCGCAGCTCTTCGATCTCCGGCAGAAAGGCGTTTTCCTCGCGCAGTTTCAAAATCTGCACGTCGGCGCCGAAACTCTCGGGGATCGAATAATGCTGCTGATAAGTCGGCAGCACCGAGATCACCCGGTCGCCCGGCTCCACCAATGTTTCATGCACCAGCGCATTGGCGCCGATCGCCCCGTGGGTGACGACCACATTGTCGAGCGTCTGCTGGCCGTAGAGCCCGGCGATCAACGTCCGCAAACGTACGCTGCCTTCGATCTCGCCATAGGTCAGTTTCATCGGCAGCAGTTCGTCAAGAATTGTCTCTGTCTTGCCGGCCATGACAAGCAGCTCCGCCACCGTCAAAGACTCGACGCAGGTCTCCGCCAGATTCCACTCGCAGGACATCTCGTATTTGTTCATCCAGATCTCGACGCCGAAATCGCGAATTTTCATGGGATCGGACTTTCCAACGGGGTTACTCGCGGCAGCCGTTGACGCCGCCGCAGAAAGAGTTACAACAACCGTATGAGCAATATATTGCACAGTCAAGACCGCGCCGATGTGCTGGCGCATGTGTCGGGCAATCTCCGCCGTCTGCGCCATGCGGCCGGCATGAGCCAGACGGCGCTTGCCGAAACCTCCCGCATCAGCCGCCGCATGATTGCCGCTGTCGAAGGTGGCGACGCCAACATCAGCCTGTCGACCCTCGACAAGCTGGCTGCAGCGATGAAGGTCAGCTTCATCGATCTCGTGCGTAACCCAGCACAAGAGCCCCGCGCTGAGATCAATGAGGTGACATGGCGTGGTAAGGGAGAGGAGAGTTCGGCCGTTCTGCTCGGCGCTTGCCCGGCTTCCACCGAAGCACAGATGTGGCTCTGGTCGCTGGCACCCGGCGAGCGTTATGAGGCTGAGCCTGATCCCGAAGGCTGGCACGAAATGATCTGCGTCACCGAGGGCGTGCTGCGGCTGGAGCTGTCCGGTGCCTGGCAGGACTACGCAGCGGGAGGCTTTGCCGTCTTTCCAACGGCGCAACCCTATGCCTACAGCAATCCCGGCACAGGCCGGGTTCGCTTCGTTCGCAACGTGATTTCCTAGCTGGTAGACGCGAAGGCGCGGACCCTCGCCGCTGCCAGCCTGACATCAGCTCCAGGCGTGGAGCGGAGGCTTTTCGCCGTTGAGGAAATATTTTCCGAGGATGGAATATTTCCAGCGCACCGGGTCGTGCAGCGTATGGGTGCGGGCATTGCGCCAATGACGGTCGAGCCCGTGTTCGGCCAGCGTCGAGCGCGTCCCAGCCAACTCGAACAGCTTGTTGGTGGCGGAACATTCACGCGGTGCGCGTCATTGTCGGTATCGTAGGCAAGCCCACGGCCGAGATGCTCCCTCGGCTCAAAAACCACGATCTGCACATCCCCGGAACCGGACTGCCGTGCCAGATGCGCCGCGACGGCGGCGCCACTGAAGCCGCCGCCGACGATTGCCACTGTCACACAAGGTTCGATCTCGGGCATGGCATGCTCCTTGTGCTTATCACGGCTCAGGATTGCGATACTTTCAAGGCCGGCCGGTGATCTCCGGCTATGGTTTCGCCGAAGGGTCCCGTATTGGCGGTTTGCTCCTTGAGCTTGACCGGATGGTTGAGCGGCAGGTTCGGCAACACGAGTTCGCCAAAGCTGTAGGCCTCTTCCAGATGCGGGTAGCCGGACATGATGAACGTATCGATGCCGATCTGCCGGTATTCCTCGATCCGGGCCTTGATCTGATCGGGATCGCCGACCAGCGCCGTTCCGGCACCGCCGCGAACCAGGCCGACGCCTGCCCACAGGTTCGGGCTGATCTCAAGCTTGTCCTTGCGGCCGCCATGCAGCTGGCTCATGCGGCTCTGGCCGACCGAATCCATCCGCGAGAAGACTTTCTGTGCCGCCGCGATCGTATCCTCATCGACATATTGGATGAGCTTGTCGGCAGCGGCCCAGGCTTCCTGCGCCGTCTCGCGGACAATGACATGCAGCCGGATGCCGAAGGTGACCTTGCGGCCTTCCGCATCGGCGAGCGCCCGCACCTCCTCCACCTTCTTGGCGACGTCCTCGGGCGGCTCGCCCCAGGTCAGGTATTTGTCGATCGTGCGTGCGGCGATCTGCTGGCCGATGCCGGACGAGCCGCCGAAATAGAGCGGCGGATGCGGATCCTGATGCGGCCGGAACAGCAGGCGGCCGTCCTCGATATCGAAATGTTTGCCCTTGAAGTTCACGTCTTCGCCGCGCAGCAGCGCCTTGTAGATGGTGAGGAATTCCTCGGTCACTTCGTAGCGTTCCGCATGCGAGGTGTGAATGCCGTCACCCTTGTTCTCGATTGGATCGCCGCCGGTGACGACGTTGATCAGCAGGCGCCCTTCCGACAGGCGGTCGAGCGTCGACGTCATGCGGGCCGCCAGCGTCGGCGATAGAAGGCCGGGGCGAACAGCCACGAGAAAGCGTAGTTTTTCTGTGAGCGGCGCCAAAGCCGAGGCCACGACCCAGCTGTCCTCACAACTTCTGCCCGTCGGAATCAGCACGCCGAAATAACCGAGCGAGTCTGCGGCCTGCGCCACTTGCTTCAGATATTTGAGATCGACATTGCGTCCGCCAATAGACGTGCCGAGATATCGGCTGTCGCCATGAGTTGGTAGAAACCAGAGAACGTCGATCTTTTCCGGAACGGTTGTCATGGGCAAAAAACTCCAATATTTCAGCATGATGCAAAAATCATCGATAGGCTGGATTTTAACGGCTGCGCCACATCAAGCAAAACAATATAATCTATAAAATTAGTTGACAATGAAAAAATCGCCATGCAGGCTTGGGTATATTGAGGCGTTTAAGCCGGTCACGACGACCGCCTCGGCGCCCGCTCGTTCAGTTGCAACCAGGATACACGTTGCGAAAAGGAAGCCTCATGACCCTTGCACTGCGAACAGTCGATGCTCCGTCCACCCAGGCGATTTCGATCCCGGCTGACGACCTCTCGCTCAAGCTTGCCATGCGCAGCATGTCCGGCGGCGTCTCGGTTATCACCGCCGGCCACGGCAACGAGCGCACCGGCGCAACCGTCACTTCGGCAACCGCGCTCTCGGTCGATCCGCCGACGATGATTGTCAACATCAACCGCACCTCGTCGAGCTTTCCCATCATCCGGGCGCACGGCCATTTCTGTGTGAACATTCTCTCGGCAGGCCAGCAGCACATTGCCGACCGCTTTGCCGGAAAGGGCGGCATCAAGGGCATCGAGCGCTATCACGGCGCCGAGTGGACGACGCTTGCCAGCGGCGCTCCGGCACTGGTCGATGCGCTCGCGGTCGTCGATTGCGAAGTCGAGGAAATCATCGAGCGCCATAGCCACGGCATTATCATCGGCCGCGTTGTCTCCATCGTCACCGGCAGCGGCCAGTCGCTGGTTTACAACAACGGCCAGTACGGAACCTTCCTGGCCGGGCTCTAAGAACCGCGCACCGATCCTGATACCGATACAGCGCCAGAACAGGTCTGGAAGCAAAGAAAGTTCAATATCGATAAAATCGATAGAATATACTTTCTTCCCGGCCGGTTCACGATGCTGCACTCATGGGGCACCCTGACAGGATTGGAAGCGATCTATGGCAACAGTGTCCCATCTCTCCGAGCATATTCGCCCGGCAGCCACCCGGATTCACACCGAGGAGGAGGCGATCGCCGCCGCCGTCAGCGTCGCCGCCATCATCGCCGAGAGAGCCAGCGAACGCGACGTCAATCGCATCATTCCCTATGAGGAGCTCGATCTTCTCGCTCATTCGGGCTTGCTCGGCATCACCGTTCCCGACGAATACGGCGGCGCCGATGTTTCGAATGCGGTGCTCGCCGAAGTCACCGCCATCCTTTCGGAAGCCGACAGCTCGATCGGCCAGATCCCGCAGAACCATTTCTACATCCTCGAAGCGCTGCGCACCGATGGCAGTGAGGAGCAGAAGAAATACTTCTTCGGCCGGGCGCTGGCCGGTGACCGCTTCGGCAATGCCCTGTCGGAAACCGGAACCAAGACGGTCGGCGACTACAACACCCGCCTGACCGCCGACGGCATCGGCTACCGCATCAACGGCCGCAAATTCTATTCGACCGGCGTGCTCTTCGCCGAATGGGTGGTCGTTTTCGCGCTTGATGCCCACGACAAGCTGACCATGTCCTTCGTGCCGCGCCACACCGAAGGCCTGCAGATCATCGACGACTGGGACGGGTTCGGCCAGCGCACCACCGGCAGCGGCACCACCGTTCTGCAGAATGTCTATGTCAACGCCGACGCCGTCGTGCGTCATCACAAGGGTTTCGAGCGGGCGACCACCATCGGCTCCGTCGGCCAGATCATCCATGCCGGCGTCGATCTCGGCATCGCCCGCGCTGCTTTCAAGGATACGGTCGATTTCGTGCGCACTAAAGCCCGCCCCTGGATGAACAGCGGCGTCGAACGCGCCTCGCAGGACCCGCTGACCATCGCCAAAGTCGGCAATCTCGCCATCCGCATCGAGGCCGCATCGGCACTGGTCGAACGGGCGGGTCACAAGGTCGATATTGCCCAGGTCAACCCGACAGAAGGCAACATCGTCGAGGCGACGCTGGCCGTTGCCGGCGCCAAGGTCCTAACCACCGAGATCGCGCTCGAAGCCACCAGCACCCTGTTTGAACTGGCAGGCACAGGCTCGACCCGGATCAGCCTCAACCTCGACCGCCACTGGCGCAACGCCCGGACCCATACCCTGCACGATCCGGTTCGCTGGAAATATCATGTCGTTGGCGACTATCACCTCAACGAAACGCCGCCGCCGCGCAACGGCGCGCTCTGAACCGCAAGCTGACCGCCGCAAATCGGCGAAACGCCAACAATTACCCATCTCTCAACAGGTTTCGCTCGCGCGCAAACCTTCTCCCGGCCTATGGTACCCGCCAACGATCACGCAACCGGTCGATGCCCCGCATCGCCGGACTGTGCGGCAGTCGTCGTGCAACATGCGGATTATGTCGTAGACAGGCTCTAATTGCTGCGCCGCAAATCCTAAAATCCGGGTTCAATACTAATCGGGGTAGTACGCAATGGCACAGTTTCCGCAAAAAGCGAAAGTCGTCATCATCGGGTTGGGCGGCATCGTTGGCGCATCGATCGCGCATCATCTGATCGAGCGCGGCTGGGACGATATCGTCGGCATCGACAAGTCGGGCATCCCGACCGACATCGGCTCGACGGCCCATGCCTCAGACTTCTGCTACACCACCAGCCATGACTACCTCTCCGTCTGGACCACGCAATATTCGATCGATTTCTACGAGAAGATGGGCCACTACGCCCGCATCGGCGGTCTCGAAGTCGCCCGCACCGGCGACGACAGCTGGATGGAGGAAATCAAGCGCAAGCTCTCCTCCGCCAAGGCTTTCGGCACGCGGGCGCACTATGTTTCCCCCGCCGAGATCAAGGAAAAGTTCCCGCTGATCGAGGAAAGCATGGTCATGGGCGGCCTGTTCGATCCGGATGCCGGCCTTGTGATTCCGCGCTCGCAGACCGTCGCCGGCAAGCTCGTCGATGCCGCTGAAAAGTCCGGCAAGCTGCAGATCTACGGCAACACGCCGGCCCAGTCCCTGATCGTCGAAGGCGGCCGCATCAAGGGCGTCGTCACCCATCGCGGCACGATCATGGCCGATCACGTCATCGTCTGCGCCGGCATCTGGGGCCGCCTGATCGCCGAAATGGTCGGCGAGGACCTGCCGGTCATGCCGGTCGACCATCCCCTGACCTTCTTCGGTCCCTACAACGAGTTCGAAGGCACCGGCAAGGAAATCGGCTACCCGCTCCTGCGCGACCAGGGCAACTCGGCCTACATGCGCGACACCGGCGACCCGAAAACGACAGAAGGCGGCCAGCTCGAGTGGGGCTATTACGAAGAAAAGACGCCCCGTCTTTGCCACCCGCGCGACATTCTCGAAAAGCACGAAGCCCGCCTGTCGCCGTCGCAGCGCGATCTCGACATGGAACAGATCATCGAGCCGCTGGAAAAGGCGATCGAACTCACCCCAATCCTCGGCGAGATCGGCTACAATGAAGGCCACTCTTTCAACGGCCTCTTGCAGGTATCGGCCGCCGGTGGCCCATCCTGCGGCGAAAGCCAGAAGGTGCGCGGCCTCTGGTACTGCGTCGCCATCTGGGTCAAGGACGGCCCCGGCTACGGCAAGCTGATCGCCGACTGGATGACCGACGGCCGCACCGAGATCGACCACAATTCGATCGATTATGCCCGCTTCTACCCGCACCAGCTGACGGAAGAGTTCATCGAGAACCGCTGCTACGAGGCTGCCCAGAAGATCTACTTCCCGGCTGTCCACACCCGCGAACCCTATGCGTCGAGCCGCAGCGTCAAGCGGTCGCCTTTCCACGAGCGCGAAAAGGAACTCGGCGGTCACTTCATGGAGCTCGGCGGCTGGGAACGTGCCCACGGCTACGCCGCCAACGAACACCTCTTGGAAAAATACGGCGACAAGGTTCCGGTGCGCGAGAACGAATGGGACAACCGCCACTTTTGGCGTGTCTCGAACGCCGAACATCTCGCCATGAGCGAGGATTGCGGCATCGTCAATCTCTCGCATTTCCACATGGTCGATATCGAGGGCCCGGACCATGTCGCGCTTCTCGAATGGCTCTGCGCCGCCAAGATCGGCGGCGACGGCAATATCGGCAAGGGCATCTACACCCACTTCCTCGACGACGAGGGCATGGTGCGCGCCGACTTCACCGTCATCCGCATGGCCGATCGCTGCCGCCTGATCAACGGCGCCGACGCCGGCCCGCGTGACTTCCACTACATGAAGCGCGTGGCACAGGATCGCGGCCTCGACGTCACCATCACCGACGTCACGGAAAAGTTCATCACCATCGGCATCTGGGGGCCAAACGCCCGCGACACGCTGAAGAAAGCTGTTGCGGAACCTGCCGCGCTCGATCCGGAAAACTTCGCCTTCGCCGCGATCAAGCAGATTGAGATCGGTGGCAAGCCGGTGACCGCCTTCCGCATCTCCTATGTCGGCGAACAGGGCTGGGAGCTGCACATGAAATACGAGGATGGCCTGGCCGTCTGGGACGCCCTGCGCGCCACCGGCGTCATGGCCTTCGGCGTCGAGACCTATGCCAACTCGCGCCGCATGGAAAAGAGCCTGCGCCTGCAGAACGCTGACCTTCTCACCCAGTACAACCTCATCGAGGCCGATCTTGCCCGCCCGAAGGTCAAGGAGGCCGATTTCCGCGGCAAGGCCAAGCATCTTGAATACAAGGCGCGCGATCACCAGCCGGCGATGCTCTGCACCCTGGTCATGACCGAAAACACCGACAAGAGCGGCGTCAAGCGTTACCCGGTCGGCTCGCTGCCGGTGATGGACCCGGCAACCGGCGAGGTGCTGATCGACGAGCTTGGCCGGCGCTCCTACACCACCTCCATCGCCTTTGGCCCGACCATCGGCAAGAACATCGCCCTGGCCTACCTGCCGCACGCCTATTGCCAGGAAGGCTGCAAGCTCAACGTCGAATACTTCGCAGAAACCTACCCGGTCGAGGTCGTCAGCATCGGTTACAAGCCGCTTTACGACCCTGAGAACCTCAAGCCCCGGACCTGACCCTGCTCCGGACATAGGCCAAAACGGCAACGGGCCCGCTCAAGCATGAGCTGGCCCGTTTTGTCTAAATCATGTGCCACTCAGTAGTGGCTATGCCGCCACATCGGCCGCCGCCCGGACAGGCTGCGCCGCCAGACGCCGCCACAGTGGCGCCATGGCCTCGGCCATATCGACATAGAGGCTGTATCGCCCCCCGTAATGGCTTTCCAGCGCTGTATTCGGCCGGTAGTGCCGCTCAAGCCGCACCATGGCACCGGCGCCCTCGCCGAAACTTTGAAACACCCCGGCGCCGGTTCCCGCCGCGATTGCCGCCCCCAAGGCACCGGTCTCGCGCGACCGGGCCACGGAGACCGGCAGCCCCAGCACATCGGCAAAGATCTGCGGCCAGATCAGGCTGCGCGAGCCGCCGCCTGACAGCACCGCGTCGTTGAACACCGCACCGGCCTCGCGCATCTTCTCGACATGATGGCGATGGCCGAAGGCGACGCCTTCGAAGACCGCGCGGACGAGATGCGCCTTGGTGTGCCAGCCCGCCACGCCGTAGAACCCGGCCCGGGCATTGCCGTCCTGCTGGGCGCCGTAGAGGAAAGGGTGATAGACCGGATCGTCGGCCGCAGGCTCGACCGACGCGACGAGATCACCGCAAAGGTCGAAGGCTGAGCGCGCGTCCGGCTGTGCATCCGGGAAAAACTCCCGCACCAGCCATTCGAGATTGGCCGCCGACGTGGCGCTCGATTCGATCGCCATGTAGCGGTCGCGGTCGAAGGTCGAGGACATGAACACCGGGCCGTCGAGCTGCGGCCGGTCGATGATGACCTGGTTGATGCTCCAGGTGCCGGCGATGATCGAGGCAGCCCCCGTGCGGGTCACACCGGAACCGATGGCCGAGGCGATGACGTCGAATAACCCGCCGATGACGGGCGTTCCCGCCGCCAGCCCGGTCTGCGCTGCCGCCTCCTCGGTCACATGTCCGGCAATATCGGAGCTCTCGATCAGATCGGGCAGAAGGCCGATATCGTCTCCAAGCCCGAAAGCCTCCATCAGCTCCGCGTCGTACCGGCGGGCGGCAACATTCAACAGCCCGCAGCCGGTCATGTCGGAGACCTCGCTGACACGCTTTCCCGTGAGGCGGTTGACGATAAAATCCTTGCAGAGAAACACCGTGCCGATCTTGCCGAAGATTTCCGGCCGGTGGCGTTTCAGCCAGGCCATCAGGGTCGGCGTCTGCGATGGCCACGGCCGCTGCTGGCCGATCGGGTAGGTGCGGTCGCCGACACCCCGCTCGCGCCATTCCTCGACAAGATCGGCCGCGCGTGTATCGAGAGATTGAATCCCGAGCAGCGGCTCGCCCGCATGGTCCAGCGCATAAAGGCCGTTGCCATGACCGGCGCAGCCGATCGCGGCAATCTCTTCCGGGCGGATCTTTGCCTGCTCAATGCAGCGCGCGATCACCTGCCGAGCGTTGGCCCAGAGCTCGTCCAGCTCGCGCTCGACATGGCCGGGGCGCGGCATGCGGCTGTGTCCCTCTTCGAACGCAGCCGCAATCTCATTGCCCTCGATATCGAAAATCACCGCCTTGATGACCGTGTTGCCGGCATCCAGCCCCAAAAGATATTGTCCCATAGTCTCCCCCCTCCCAGGTTCGAAAGTGCCGTTCTCAGCCACGCTCGTAGAGCTTGAACGCGTCCTCGCCGCTTGCATCCTCATGAATGATCGCCATCAGGCCCCGCACGACGGCACCGGGATTGGCATGCTGATAGATGTTGCGCCCATAGACCATGCCCATTGCACCCTGCTGCATCAAGGCCGCAGATTTGTCGAACACGGCGCGAAGATCCTCCTTGCCGCCGCCGCGCACCAGAACCTGGCAACGGGCAGCCTCCACGACCCGGTGAAAATCCTCCGCATTGGTGGTCGGGTCGGCCTTGACGATATCGGCGCCCATTTCGCGCGCCAGCCGGGTCAGCGTCACGATCTTGTCGGCATCGCCATCAACCATGTAGCCGCCGCTTTCCGTTACCGGCTGCATCACCAGCGGCTCGATCATCAGCGGCATGCCGTACTTGTCGCAATCGGCCCGCACGCGGGAAATGTTCTGCACGCACTGGCGGAACAGATCCGGCTCGTCGGGCAGCATGAACAGGTTGACGACGACACAGGCCGCATCCATTTCGAGCGCGCCGACCAGCGGCTCGGCCTCGTTCTGAAGCAGCGCCCACATGTGGCGATGGCGGATACGGTTGTAGGGATTGCCCATGTCGATGCGCATGACCAGCGCCGGCTTGTCCTTGCCGGGGATATCCTGGAGCAAGTCGGCCTGACCATAGCTCATCTGGATCGCGTCGGGTGCCGCAGCCACCAGCGCATTGACGACCGCCGGCATGTCTTCCAGACCGCTGAGGAAAGACGGCTCGTTGCAGACACCGTGGTCGATCGCCACGTCGAGGCAGCGGCCTTCGCCAAACAGGCGGTTCATCCGGACTTTACGGTTGTTTCGCATTCGATACTCCTTTGATCGTTCCTTGCGGAAAGTGTGTCCTCGTCGATGCCGTGGCGCTCGCGAAGATCGGTGAGAAAACGGGCACGCTCAGTGGTGCTTTCTGCAGCGCTCCACAATTTCTGCTGCGCCAGAACCGAAAGCACGGCATCCACCATGTCGAGCGAGAGATTGCCCGAGATCGCCAGTGTGGTGCGCCGCAGAAGAAGATCGTCGAGATGCTCGACCGCTTCGGTCTCGATCAGCCACCGAAGTTCGCGCACGGAATAGCCACCCTGAGGCAGCGGCCTGTCGGCATCCCCGGCAACAAAGGCGGCAACACGCTCGGTGCCGGTTCCGTAGCGGGCAAAAAGCTCGGCCGCGCGTAGGCCTTCGAGACCGGTCCGGCGGGCGATATCGGCAATCCATGCCGCCGGGCTCGCCGGAAACCCCCGGCCCCCGCCGATGGCGCGGTTTTCCGTCGAAATCTTCCGGGTTTTGCCAAGCCGCTCCAGCGCCATATCGGCTGCAAGTTCACCAAACGATCGGAAGGTCGTCCACTTGCCGCCGATCATGCAGAGCACGGGCGGCCCGCCGGCGGTCGATTCCACGGTGGTGCAAAAATGGTCGCGCGGAATGCGCCCGGTAATGTCGTCGTTGCTGGCGGGCAGCGGTCGCACCCCGGCAAACTGGAAGACAATCTCTTCCGGCCGGATAGTGATGTCTGGAAGCACGAACGCCAGCGATTGCAGGATATAGTCTTTCTCATCCGGCTCGCAGCGCACCGCATCAGGGTCATCGATACGAATGTCCGTCGAGCCGACGAGAACTTTCCCGAGGTAGGGAAAGAGAATGCAGATCCGCCCATCATCGTTTTCATAATAGATCATGTGACCGGCCAGCGCCTTGAGCAGCTCCGGATTGTCGATGACCAGGTGCGACCCCTTGGTGCCGCCCACCATCGGTGCGGGCCGCGTCTCGCCGGTAAACAGCGCGCCATTGGTGATGTCGATCCAGCTGCCCGTCGCATTGATGACGACGGCAGGTTCGACCGGCACCGATTGACCGCCGATATGGTCGAGAACCTCATAGCGCCCGGCCGATACCTGGCGGATCTCTGCATAGTTCAGCGCTCTCGCACCAAGCCCCGCGCCAAACCCGTCCTGCAAAAGCTCGATGCCCAGCCGTTCCGGATGGCTGACCTGGGCATCGTAATAGGTCACCGAGCTCTTGATGCCTGGGTGAAGAGCCGGCCATTTGGCCAGAGTCGCCGCCCGGCCGCGAAACTGGTGGCGCGGCATCAGCGCCCGCTTGCGCGTCAGAAAATCGTAGATACTGAGCCCCGCCTTGACAGCGATCGCACCGCGTCGGCTTGGCCGCCGGGTGAGCCCGAGGAACCGCACCAGCCCATTGCCGAGACCGGAAAAAATATCGAACACCGGCACCGTCGTCGGCAGCGGTGTGACGTAATGCGGTGCGTTGCGCAACAGCCGGTCGCGCTCGGTGAGCGATTCCTGAACCAGCTTGAACTCGCCGTTCTCCAGATAACGAAGCCCGCCATGCACCATGCGAGACAGGGCGGCACTGGCGCCGGAGCAATAGTCGTGTTTCTCGACCAGCAGAACGCTCAGCCCCTGCAGCGCCAGCTCCCTAAAGACGCTGATGCCGTTGATGCCGCCGCCGATGACACACACGTCCACCTTCGGGCTCTGGCGAAGCCCGTCCAATATCTCGTCACGTTTCATGATGGCAATCCGTTACCTGTCCATAGTCGTCAGTTTTGCCGATATGGCCGCGTCAATGGCCGAAAGCTCGTCCGCGCCGAGCCTTATGGAGCCGGCACGGGCATTGTCGATCGCCTGGGCGCTGTTGCGTGCACCGCAGAGCGCAAAGGTGATACCGGGCTGCGCCAGCGTCCAGGCAATGACGATCTGCGCGATACTGGCACCATGCCCGTCGGCGACCGGCTGGATCGCCGCAGCAAAGTCGCTGGCCTTCTGGCGGTTGGGTACGGAAAAACGCGGATTGCCCTTGCGCTGGTCGTCACCGGAAAACACCCGGTCAGGCCCGATGACGCCGGACAGCAACCCCAGGGCCAGCGACGAATAGCTGAGTGTCGAAATGCCGTTGGCCTTCGTCAGGGGCAGCAGATCACCCTCGATTTCCCGGTCGATCATGCTGAACCGCTCCTGGATCGCATCCAGCCCACCGGTTGCGGCATAGGTTTCCAAGTCTGCATGGCTGACATTGCTGGCGCCGATCGCCCGGATCTTGCCGCTGGACTTCAAGTCCTCAAGCGCCCGCATCGTTTCCTCAATCGGTGTCGTCGGATCCTGCCAGTGGGTGATGTAGAGATCGATGTAGTCAGTGCCGAGGCGGCGCAGGCTTTCCTCGACTTCGTGGAAAATCCCGTCGCGCCCGAGATAGCGGTGCACCGGCTTGCCGTCCTGATCGAAGAAATGCCGGCCCTTGTCCGTATGCCAGACGAGGCCGCATTTGGTCGCGATGACCGCCTTGTCGCGGCGGCCTGCCAGCGCCTTGCCAACGATTTCCTCCGACCGCCCGAGTCCGTAGGCCGGCGCCGTGTCGATAAGGCTGACGCCCGCATCGAGCGAGGCCTGAATGGCGGATATCGATTCCTTTTCGTCGGTGCCGCCCCACATCCAGCCGCCGATCGCCCAGGTTCCAAGCCCGATGGCCGAAGCCTTGACGCCGGATCTGCCGATCTCGCGTGTGAT
This sequence comes from Pararhizobium sp., assembly GCA_030655075.1. Classification (GTDB taxonomy): domain Bacteria; phylum Pseudomonadota; class Alphaproteobacteria; order Rhizobiales; family Rhizobiaceae; genus JAURWE01. The sequence continues at coordinate 25,222 of JAURWE010000109.1, read as the reverse complement.
CTGTTCGCCGCTCATGCCCGTTGCCCTTCGCTTTTCGCCAGCGCCAGCACGCGTGCACCCGTCGCTTCGTCCGTGACCAATGTATCCAAATGATTGCCGCGCATGACGCTGAGGATCGGCCCGGCCTTGTTCGGTCCGCTTGCCACGCCGATTTTGGTCGGAATGGAGGCGAACTCCGGCAGGGTCAGCGACACCAACGACCGGTTGAGGCTGTAGTCGCAGACCTGTCCCTGGTCATCAAGCAGATGGGCCAGCAACTCGCAGGAGGCGCCGGACCGTTCGATGGTGGCACGATCCGTGCTGGATGAAGGATGCAGGTCGTAATAGCTCGAATCATCCGACAGGATCGAGCCGATACCGACCATGGCGACTTTCGCCTCCCGGGCTTTTTGAAACACATCGGCAACGGAACGCATGTTGATCAACATGTTGCGTTCGGCCGCATTGTCGGCAAACAGCGGGGCATGGATCTGGAACGACTTGCCGCCCAGCCGGTCGGCCATCAGCGTCGCCACATGGTTGACGTCGGTGTAGTGCTTGCCCTGGACGCAGCCCGTCAGCGGAATGACGTCGACGCCGAAGCGGCGCTGCGCCTGCAGGCCGGCAACCACCGCGCTGACGCCCTTGCCGCCGGTGATGCAGATCGTATCACCGTCGATCATCTCTTCCAGAAGCAGCCGCGCGGCAGCCTCGCCGACCGCCTGTAGGGCTGTCTGCGGATTGTCCGAAACGGTCGGCACGACGATGGCGCGGCTGATGCCGCCGAGCGCCAGCAATTGCTCCTCCATGTCGACCAGCGGCTCGACGGGCGACTTGATCTTGATTTCGACGAGGCCGAGCTGGCGGCCGCGCTTGATCAGGCGGTTGACGGTGGGCTGTGAAATGCCCAGCCGGTCGGCAATCTGCGACTGCGTCAGGCCTTCGAGAAAATGCAGCACCAGCGCTTGGTGCATTTGCCGCGCGATGACGATTTCCTCACGCGGTGCGGTGACGGATTTGAGTTTGACGACCGGCATGTCAGAGAGCCTTCCGCTTGTGCAGGAAATGATCGATGGAGACTGCGGCAAGCAGGATGCAGCCTTTTATCATGTCCTGCCAGTACACCGAGACATCGAGCAGGATCAGCGAACTGGTGACGACCGAGAGCAGCGCGATACCGAGGATAGCGCCGAGAATGGTGCCCGACCCGCCGTTCAGCGACGCGCCGCCGATGACCGCTGCAGCGATGATGTTGAGCTCCATGCCAACGCCGAAGGTCGGCGTCGCAGCACCGAAGCGCGACATGTAGATGACGCCGGCAACACCCGAGAGCGTGGCGCAGAGCACCGTCACCCAGAATTTCACCTGGTTCGTCTTGATGCCGGAATAGAGCGCCGCCTTCTCGTTGCTGCCGGTGTAGAACACCTTGCGGAAGGCCGTCGCCCGGCGCAGCAGGAAATCGAACAGAACGACCACGGCGACGAAGATGAGAATGACAAGCGGCACACCGTAGAACGTCCCCTGTCCGACCTGCTTGAAGGCAGGCGGCAGCGTGAACAGCGACAGCGGCGTGCCCTTGGTGATGATCAGGCAAGCCCCGCGCACGATCACCATCGCTGCCAATGATGTGATGAAATGGTTGAGCCCGATGACCGTGACGAAGAAGCCCATGACGCCGCCGATGAGGGCGCTGGCCAGAATGCCGATCAGCGAGGCGCTCCACGGGTCCATGCCTATCAGGAACAGCGATCCGGACAGGACCATCGAGAAGCAGACGACGGACCCGACCGACAGGTCGATGCCGCCGACGATCAGCAGGATGGTCATGCCGACGACGACGATACCTTCCACCGAGAACGACATCAACATCGCCCGGAAGTTTCCAAGCGTCAGGAAATGCGGCGAGGCGAACGTCATGACGACGCAGAGCGCGATGATGATTGCGATCAGCCCGGCCTCGCGCATGGTGCCGAGACGCTTCCAGGACGGCGCACGAACCTCCTTCGTCATGGCCAGTGTGTGATCCGTCATTGCCTTGCCTCCCGTGCCGGCGTCTTCATCAGGCTGCATGCGCTGATGCCTTCGATGTGTTTGCTGTGTTCGGGCCGACGCCAGAGGCGAGCCGCATGATCGCCTCCTCCGTCATCGCCTCTCCCTCGACCTCTCCGGCCACGCTGCCCTCGCGAATGACCAGAACCCGGTCGCAGAGGCCCAGGAGTTCCGGCAGTTCGGACGAGATGACGACAATGCCGATACCGGAGCGGGCGAGATCGCGCAGCAGCCGGTGAATTTCCGATTTCGCGCCGACATCGATGCCGCGCGTCGGTTCATCCATCAGGATGACCTTGGGGTTGACCGCCAGTTGTTTGGCGATCGCCACCTTCTGCTGGTTGCCGCCCGACAGCGACGAGACCGGCATGTCGATGCCGCCCATGCGCACACCAAGACGCTTTGCCAGATCTTCGGCCCGTTTGGCCTCCGCCCTGGTGTTGAGAAGTCCCAGCGGCCCGGTCAGCGCCTTCAGATCGAGAACGGCGATATTCTGCGCAATCGACAGATCGAGAAACACGCCGGAGCCCTTGCGGTCTTCCGAGAGATAGACGACGCCCGCCTTGACGGCGTCTGCATAGGACCGCCTCTGGAGAGGTTTGCCATGCAGCAGTACCGCACCATCGGGCGCCGACCGCAAGCCGCAGATACCCTCGGCAATTTCCGTGCGTCCCGCACCGATCAGCCCGCCGATGCCGAGAACCTCGCCCTTGCGCAGGTCAAAGGTCACGTCCTTGAACAGCACCCCGTCGCCGAGATCGCGCACCGAGAGAATGGTCTCGTCCGTGCGCTCCGCCGCCGTCTGCTTGTCAGGATAGAGCTGCGTGATCTCGCGTCCGACCATGCTGCGCACCACATCTTCCGCCGTGACATCGGCCACCTGCGCGGTCGAGACATATCGGCCGTCGCGAAAGACGGTGACCCGGTCGCACAGGCTGAAAATTTCCGCCATCCGGTGGCTGATATAGACGATCGAGATGCCCTGGCTCTTCAGGTCCCTGATGATGCCGAACAGGATCTGCGCTTCCGCTTCCGTCAGCGCCGCCGTCGGTTCGTCGAAGATCAGCACCCGGCAGTCGAGCGTCAGCGCCTTGGCGATCTCCACCAGTTGCTGGCTCGAGATCGACAGATCGCCGACCTTCTGGCGCACGTCGATCGGCGCGAGACGGTTCATGACCGCTTGCGCATGGCGCTCCAGCTTGCCGTAATTCATGAAGGGCGAGCGCCGCTTGTTGGTTGCCGCCATGAACATGTTCTCGGCCACCGTCGCATCCGGGCAAAGGGCGATTTCCTGATGCACCAGCCCGATGCCCAGCGACTGGGCGGTGGCAGGCGAGTTGATCTTCACGGGCGCGCCATCGTAGACAATGTCACCGGCACTCGGCTGCAGCACACCGGCGATGATATTCATGAGCGTCGATTTCCCGGCGCCGTTTTCGCCGCAAACCGCGTGAACCTCACCTTTTTCCAGGCTGAAGTTCACGTCCGTCAGCGCCTTCACCACACCGAAGTGCTTGCTGACATTGCGAATTTCCAAAACCGGCGCCATGCATGCTCCTCCTGACACTGTCTCAAGGGCTGTCCGGAGCCTTGTCGTTCCGGACAGCCGCTGATGAAGAGCTTACTCTTCAATACCCTTCGTGCCACGGCGCTTCAGGTATTTATCCCAGTAGAAGTCATCGGCATTGTCAGCCGTGACGATCGACAGGCCGTTGTCGACGAACGGAATGCTCATCGGGTTGAAGCCGGAACGCTTGGCGTCGTTCATCGGATCGATCAGTTCCGGATGTTTGGCCAGCCACAGCAGCATGAAGCCCATGTAACCCTGCATACCCTGGTTCGGGTTGATCGAGCCGAACACTTCGCCAGCCTTGATCATGTCGAGAATGTTGGCGTTGACGTCGGCGCACATCACGAGGATCTTGCCGCCGGCTTCCTTGTTGGCCTGGGCCGCACCGATGGCCGAGTTGGCCTCCGGCATGAACACGGCATTAAGACCCGGATTGGCCTGAACAAGGCTGGAGACAGCCTGGTAAGCCTTGTTGGCATCCTGGTTCGACGCCGCACGGCCGACCAGCTTCATGTCCGGCCACTTCTCTTCCATGCGGGCGATGAAGGCAGAAATGCGCTTGTCGTGATTGTCCTGGCCGGGGTTCTCGAGAACGGCATATTCGCCCTTGCCACCCAGTTTTCCGGCGATCGCGTCGGCGGCATAGGTGCCTTCTCGGGTGTTGTCGGAGGTGATGAAGGAAATGCGCTTCGACTGCGGCGAATCCGCAGCGAATGTGACGACTGCCGTGCCCTGGTCGATCGCCCGGTTGATCGGCTCGATGAACGGGTCGGAGTTCATCGGATGAACGAGAATGCCGGCCGGGTTCTGGGCAAGCGCCTGATCGAACGTGGCAATCTGCTTGTTGACATCATATTCCGGCGTGCCGGTGTAGGCCGTTTCGCAGCCAAGCTGCTGGCCGGCCTGCTTGAACATTTCATAGACCGGGAACCAGTATTCGACACCCGACACCATGACGTTCATCACATATTTTTCGCCCGGCTTGCAGCGAAACGGGTTTTCCGTTTCGGCACTCGCCATGCCGGCGAACACTGTGGATGCCAGGACCGCCAGAGCGGTCGTGCTTAGAAATTTGCGCAAGATTCCTCCTCGAGGCCGAAGCCCCTCCCAATTAACCCGTGGCACCCCAACAGGTGACCGTCGATCCGAAAACCGGAATTCCTCCTCGAACCCCGATGACGCCACCTAAACGCAGGCTGGATACTTAGTCAATATAATTCAGCCAAAGAATAATAATTCACATCAGGACGGTAAGCCAGCTCAAAATTCGGCAAGGCTCCATTTTCCACGTGCGGGAGCGCAACCGGCGCTGCGGCGCTCAAATTTCACGAAATTTCCGGCGAAAATGGAATTCCGTTGCGAAACGATGCGTCAGACGGGAATTATTTATCTCTATAAAATCTATGGCATATATCATCATAAGGCTGTCAAGTTTCCAAAATCACTCCCGGGGGCCGGGTGGAAACATCAAACACTATGGCGGGAGATTCCAATATGTCCGTAACACGACGCCTTTTCCTATCGACAGCGGCCGCAGCCGCCGTCCTCATCAGCTCAAGTTTCAGCGCATTCGCCACCGACGTGACGCTCAATGTCGGCTATCAGCCGATCGTTGAGCCGTCGCGCGTTCCACAGGCGGACGGCACCTATGAAAAGGCCACCAAGGCCGCCATCAACTGGCAGAAATTCGATGGCGGCGCTGACGTCATCGCGGCCGTTGCCTCGGGCTCGATCGATATCGGTTACGTCGGCTCCTCGCCGCTCGCCGCTGCTGCCAGCCGCAGTCTCGAGATCGAAACCATCTTCGTCGTCGGCCTGATCAGCGAAGCCGAGGCGCTTGCCGTCAAGGGCATCACCAAACCGGAAGAACTCGCCGGCAAGAAGATCGCCACGCCTTTCGTGTCGACAGCCCATTACAGCCTGCTGACGGCGCTGAAACATTGGAAGGTCGATCCGAAGTCGGTCGAGATCCTCAACCTGCGCCCGCCGGAAATTGCTGCCGCCTGGTCGCGCGGCGATATCGACGGCGCCTATGTCTGGGATCCGGTGCTGGCCGAGTTGAAGAAGACCGGCACCGTGCTGGCCACCTCGGCCGATGTCGCCGAATGGGGCGGCCCGACCTTCGACGCCTGGATCGTCAGCAAGAAGTTCGCAGCCGAACATCCTGATGTCGTGACCGCCTTCGTCAAGGTGACCGGCGATGCCTACGCCTCCTACAGGGCCAACCCGGATGTTTGGAACGCCACCTCGCCGGAAGCCGAAAAGATCGCCAAGCTGACCGGTGCCAAGCAGGACGAAGTCCCGGCGCTTCTCAAGGGTTATTACTTCCCGTCGCTGGAAGAACAGGCTGGAGCCGGCCTGCTCGGCGGCGGCACGGTAAAGGCAATCGCAGAAACCTCGGCCTTCCTGCTGGAACAGGGCAAAATTCCCTCCGTCCTGCCGGACTACACGCCCTATGTCTCGACCCGCTGGGTCACCGACGCAACCAAGCTGTCCTTCTAATTCTGGGACATGACAGGCCGGGCCTCCAGATAGGAGCGCCCGGCTTTTTGATCCTGCCCCTTCCCTGAAAGGTTACGCCATGAGCATTCTTTCCTTCGAAAACGTTTCGCTGGACTATGGCGTCGCCGGCAGGGCCGCCAGCCCGGTTCTCGACAGCATCAACTTGTCTATCCGCTCCGACGAATTCGTCGCCGTCATTGGCCGCTCCGGCTCGGGCAAGACCAGCCTTCTCAATCTCGCCGCCGGTTTCCTCGGCCCAAGCAAGGGCCGGATCGCCGTCGACGGCGATGCCATCAGCAAGCCGGACGCAGACCGCGCCGTGGTCTTTCAGGACGATGCCCTCTATCCATGGCTGAATGCCCGCGACAACATTGCCTTCCCGCTGCAGCTGCGCGCCGTTGCCAAGGAAGAGCGCTATGCTGCGGCCGAGAAGCTGCTCGAACACGTCGGGCTGCCCGGCGCCGGTGACAAGAAAATCTGGGAACTCTCTGGCGGCATGCGCCAGCGTGTCGGTATCGCCCGGGCGCTCGCCTCCAGTCCACGCTTCCTTCTCCTTGACGAGCCGCTCGGAGCACTCGATGCGCTGACCCGTGAAAAGATGCAGGAACTGCTGCTGAATGTCTGGTCGCAAAGCGGCGCCGGCATTCTCCTGATCACCCACAGCATCGAGGAAGCCCTGTTTCTTGCCACCCGCGTCATCGTGCTGTCGCCGGAGCCCGGCCGGATCACGGCCGATATTCCCGTTTCCTTCAGCCGGTCGCTGCTTGACAGCAAGCCGGCCCGGGCTATCAAGAAGGATCCCGCCTTCCAGGCGATCTACGAAACACTCACCGACCTCATTCACAACACGCTTGTTGAGCGCGCCGCATGACCCTGTCGACCGAAGCGCTCATCGTCGCCGGCATCGAGCCGGCGGACCACACGGAAGACACCCGCGAGAAGGCCGGCCGCACCGTTCCCACCATCGTTATTTCGCTGATCACCATCGCGGTCCTCCTTTGTTGTTGGACCGCGCTCTCGTATTTCCAGGTCGTCTCGCCCATCTTCCTGCCCTCGCCTCTCGCCGTCGCACTCTCGCTCGGCAATCTGGTGACGGTGGGTTTCGTCGATTCGACGCTGGCGCAGCACACCGGCGCCAGCCTCATCAGGATTTTCGCCGCGCTGTTTGCCTCGCTGCTGATCGGAATCCCCGTCGGCTTTGCCATCGCCGCCAGCCGCATCGGCAAGGGCATTTTCGACCCGATCGTCGAGTTTCTCCGGCCGCTGCCGCCGCTGGCCTACCTGCCGCTGATCATCATCTGGGTCGGAATCGGCGAAACCTCGAAGGTCGTGGTCATTTCGCTGGCCATGCTGCCGGCCATCATCCTGTCGACCGTGGCGGGCGTCAAAGCCGTCTCGAAAGACCGCGTCAACGCTGCCCGTTCCTTCGGCGCCACACCCGGGCAGGTTCTGCGCCATGTCACGCTGCCCAGCGCCCTTCCCTCCATCCTCACTGGCGCTCGCATTGCCCTCGGTGCCGGCTGGTCGACGCTGGTGGCTGCCGAACTCGTTGCTGCAACACGTGGGCTCGGCTTCATGATCCAGGCGGCTGCGCAGTTTCTGGTCACCGACGTGGTGATCGCCGGCATCTTCACCATCGCCGCCGTCGCCTTCCTGTTCGAAACGGCAGCCCGCCTCATCGAAGGCCGCTTCGTGCCCTGGAGCCATCAGCTTTAGGCTGGTGGGACGGCGTTTCGCTCTCGGTCCGCAAAGGCGAAATCCTCGGCATCATCGGCCGCAGCGGCGCCGGAAAATCCACCCTCATCCGCTGCCTCAACGGCCTCGAACGGCCGGTTTCGGGCGCGGTCCTCATCGAAGGCCGCGACATCGCCGGCCTGTCCGAGAGCCAGCTGCAGCCGCTGCGCCGCAAGATCGGCATGATTTTCCAGCACTTCAATCTGCTCTCGGCAAAGACAGTCGAGGACAATGTCGGCCTGATCGAGGCCGTGCGCGCCATGGGCGGCAATCGCTGGACCATCATTCGCGAGGTGCTGGTGCCGGAAGCCCAGTCCGGCATCGTCGCCGGCTTCACCGTCACCCTGGTCACGCTGATCGGCGCCTCGGCCATGGCCGGTGCCATCGGCGCCGGCGGCCTCGGCGCTCTCGCCATCCGCTACGGCTACCAGCGCTTCGAGACCGGCGCCATGATCGCCGTCGTCGTCGTGCTCATCATCATGGTCTGCGGCATCCAGTGGCTGGGCGACAGACTGGTCGCCCGTCTCGACCACAGAAGCTGACGCCATCACGGTCGAAAATCATGCGTGCCGCCGCACATCCTCTCCCCGAGCTTGAAATGGGAGAGGAGTGTGCAAAGTTTCTTGCGTCGGCTGAGGTTCAGAGAACGCCGTACTTTTCGTAGACCTCTCCCAGAAGCCGCCCCTGCCGCAACTCGTCTCTGGTATGGTTCTCGCTGGTCACCTTCTCCTTGGCGCGGGCGATGATCTCGGCAGCGTGTTTCTGCGGAATGATCACGACGCCATCGATGTCGCCGAATACCAGGTCGCCCGAATAGACCGTGACGCCGGCGCATTCGACAACCGTATCCATCTCGATCATCCGGGCCCGTCCACGGCTGTCGAGCGGGCCGATGCCGCCGTGGAACACCGGGAACTTCAGCTCCTTGATGTGACGGAGGTCGCGAACGAGGCCATCGGTCACGCAACCGACCGCGCCACGCGCCTTGGAGGCCGTCGTCAGCAGTTCGCCCCAGGGAGCGATGCGGTTCGTCGGGCCATTGCAGGCAAGCACGGGAACATCGTCCGGCTTCAGGTCGTCGAGCAGCTTGATCTCGATCTCATAGGGATTTTCACCCTCGCGCACCGAATAGGTGTCGACAAAGAGGCCGGTCCGGGCGCGGCCCATGAAAACCAGGCTGTCATCCACAGGACGAATGAAAGGACGCAGCGCCTGGTTCTTGAAACCGAACTCGTCCATGACGTCGGAGAGAACGGCGGAATAGAGTTCGGTGGTAAGCTTTTTGAAGTCAAACATCGTGAGATACCTTTTCATTAATGTTCAAATTTTTGGACGATCGAAGGACCTCAGATCCAGCCCGCATCCACGACGAAAGTCTGTTTCGAGCACATCCTGCTGTCATCGGCGGCAAGCCAGAGCGCCATCCGCGCGATGTCGGGCGAGTGCACCCGGCCTTTTAGAGCCTGACGATCATCGATCTGGCGTTCGCCATCCTCGTTCAGCCACAGCGACACCTGCCGGTCGGTCATGACCCAGCCGGGCGCAATCGCATTGACGCGGATATTCTCAACCCCGAGCTCCGTGGACAGGGCCCGCGTCAGACCGACAACTGCCGCCTTGGACGTCACGTAGACGACGCAGTCGCCATCGGCGACGGTCCAGGTGATTGAGCTGAAATTGATGATTGAGCCGCCGCCCGCCGCCTTCATCTGCGGCCGCACGAACTTTGCGGCAAACAGCTGGTGCTTCAGGTTCACGGCAACCCGGTCGTCGAAATAGTCCGACGTGACATCCTCAAGCCTGTGGCGGTCGTCATTGCCGGCATTGTTGACCAGCGCCGTGATCGGCCCCAGCGTCTCGCCGACGGTGGCGATGACCTTGCCGAGCTCATCGACATTCTTCAGATCGCATTTCGCAAAAAACGGCCGGTGGCCGCCCTTGGCCGCAAGCGCGTCGGCCAGCTGGTTTCCCGCCTGTTCGGCGATGTCGACAAAGGCGACCTTGCTGCCCTGATCGTGAAAATGTTCGACAATGCTACGGCCGATACCAGAAGCACCTCCCGTGACGAACACGACCCTGTCGCGCAGACTGGGGAACCGGGCACTGTTTTCCATGATGCCGTTTTCCAACGTTTTCTCCATTGCATTCATTCCTTGTTGGTCTAGCGCTTGGTCTTTGAGAGGTGTTTCGTCAACGATCGGAAGCCGCGCGACTTGGCGATCTGGAAGCCCATTTTCTGCCCCAGGCTGGTTTCCATGATGCTGTCGATGATGGTCTTGCCGCCGGCACGGGTTCGGATCTGCCGCACGGACTGTTCGCCGCGAAGGTCCGCCAGCACCCGCATGGCCGCATTGTGCCCCGGCGCTCCCGTCACGCCCCCCCCGGGATGAGTGCCGGCGCCGCACATGTAGTAGTTGTCGACCGGCGTCCGGTAATGACCCGCCGCCCAGAGAGGGCGCGCATCCATCAACTGATCGAGCCCGACCATGGATGCTTGGAAGATATTGCCGCCGGTCAGATTGTATTCCTGCTCGAGGTCCAGCGGCGAGATGACATGACGCCCAATGATATGGTTTCGCAGGTTGGGTGCGTATTTAAACAGGGTTTCGACAACGCCGTCCGCCCATTTTTCCTTGTGGTCATCCCAGGTGCCGTCAGCAAGCGCATAGGGCAGTTGCTGCACGCCGAGCGACAGCGTGTGCTGGCCGGGCTTGGCCACCGACGGATCGGTCAGCGAATGGATCAGCGCTTCGATGACATATTCATCGGCAAACGTGCCGCGCCGCTGCGCCTCCCAGGCCTTCTCGTAAAGCTCCTTGGTCGCGCCGAGGATCGTATGGCCGAAATGTTCTGGCCCCGGCGCCGAATTGTCGAAACCGACATATTCCGGCAATTCATCGATCAAAAGATGAATACGCGCCATCGATCCCCGCTGGTCGATGGCTTCCGCCGCCTTGCGCACACGATCCGGCAGATGTTTGCTGTCGAGGAACTTCGTCAGCGACCGTTTCGGGTCTGCGCCGGAAATGACCAGCTTGGCCTCGAACTCTTTGCCCGATTTCAGCGCCACACCGACGGCCTGCCCGCCGCGAACGATAACGCTCTCGACCGGCGCGCTGGTGTGGATATCGGCACCGAAGGATGTGGCACCGGCGGCCAGCGCCTGCGTGATCGCGCCCATGCCCCCAACCGGCAGCGCCCATCGGCCGAGAATGCCATCATACTCGCCCTGGGCATGATAACCGTAGACATAGGATGTGCCCGGCGTCGAAGGGCCGCCCCAGGTCGAGACCATGCCGAGGAACATCATGTATCCCTGGAGGCGCTCCGACCGAACATATTTCTCGGTGAGATCGGCAGCCGACGAGAACACGAAATCCTTGAGCAGCTCATGCTCGCCCTCATCCTCGAAAAGCTTGAGGAATTCCGACCGCGACGGCGGCTCGGACAGAAGCACGTCGCGGGTCACATCGCCGAACCGCTTCATGCGCGCGGCGAATTTCAGGAAATTCTCTCCGTCTCCCTTGCTGTGGCTTTCGATCGAGGCGATCGTCCGGTCCAGGTCCTTGTGCAGGAAGATATGATCGCCGTCTTCCCACAGCCCGAAACCCTGGATATCCGGCGACTTCGACACAAGCCCGAATTTGGCAAGCTCCAGATCGGCGATGATTTCCGGCCGCAACATGCCCTGGATGAACGAGCACGACGACCATGTCGAACCTTCGATCAGTTCCTCGCTGACGCAGGCGCCGCCGACGACGCCGCGCGCCTCAAGAACCACAACACTCAGCCCGGCTCTCGCAAGATAGTTGGCGCAGACAAGTGCATTGTGCCCCGCACCGATGATCGCGACGTCATATTGATTGGCCTTTGCCATTGCAGCCTCCTATTCAGCAGCGAAAAACTGGAATTCCATGACGTGTGAATAAACTTCGCCAGCATCCAGTCTGGCGGATGGGAAATGCGCAAAGTTCGGCGAACCGGGGAATTTCTGGGTCTCGAACGTCAGCCCGGAATAGGTCTGGTAGGGCTTGCCGCCCTTGCCGATGACGCTCTCGGTAATATAACCGCCGGTGTAGATCTGCACGCCGGGTTCGCTGGAGCGCAGCGAAAAACCCCGGCCGGAAACCGGATCGCGAAGTGTCGCGACAGCCCGCAGACCAGGTCCGAAATCACGCAGCACCCAATTGTGATCGTATCCGCCGCCGCTCAAGTGGCCGATGCCGATGTTGGGGATATCGGCGATATCAGCGCCGATCGCCTTGTCGGAGCGGAAATCAAACGGTGTTTTTGCAACGCTCAGAACCTCGCCTGAGGCGATCAGGTTCTCATCAACAGGCGTATAGAAATCGGCTTCGACCCGCAGCAGGTGCTCCGTCACCGGACCGCTGTCATCGCCGGCAACGTTCCAGTAGGAATGATGCACCATGTTGAGGATCGTCGTCTTGTCGGTCACCCCGGACATTTCGATCAGCAGCCTGTCATCATCCAGCAGCGTGTATTTCGACTTCAGCAGCAGATTGCCCGGATAGCCCTCATGACCATCCGGTGAGACATGGGTAAAGGTGACCGAGTTTTCGGCCTCATTGGGATAGGCATTCCACACATATTTGTCGAAACCGGCAACACCGCCGTGAATATGGGTCGTTCCTTCATTCTGCGTCAGCCTGACCGTTTCGCCATCAAGCTCGAACGTCGCATCCTTGATCCGGTTGCCATAGTGACCGCAGGTCGCCCCGAAATAGGTATCGGTGGTCTCGTAGGATGCCAGATCATCGAAACCGAGGACGATATCGGCGAAGACGCCGTTCCTGTCCGGCACATGCATGCCGATCAGGCGGGCACCAAAGGTAATCAGGCGCGCCTTCAGACCGTTCTTGTTGGTGAGCGTGTAGGCATCGACTTCGCTGCCGTTGGAAATGCCGAACGTGTCTTGCTGAATGGTCATGATGAAAATCCGTTAATTCGTACGTTTTGAGTCTGGATTGATGAGCGCCTGCGCAAAAAGCACCAGCATAAGCGACACGGCGCCGATGACGGCAAAAATCGCATTGACGGAGGGCGTGAACCCGAAGCGTGTCTGGTTCCACACATAGACGGGAAGCGTCGGCTCGGCGCCGGTTAGGAAAAGGCTGACAACCACCTCATCGACCGAGATCGTGAAACCGAGCAGTGCGCCTCCGACAACGGCACTGCGAACCATCGGAAACTGGATTTTCCAGAAGGCCGTCCACCACCCTGCCCCGAGATCGCGGGCCGCAAGAGCAAAGCTCGGATCGATCCGCTTCAACCGGGCGGTGACGACGAGCATGACAACCGGCATCACGAAGACCAGATGGCCGATAACCAGCCGCCCCATACCCGGCGCGACACCGGCGGCAGATGCCGCCATGACCATGGAAATACCGAGGACGACGCCGGGAACGGCCAGAGGCAGCGCGATCAGATTTTCAGCGGCGCTGGCAAATCGGCCTGTCCAGTTCACCAGAAGAAAGGAGAATGCCGTCCCGATCACCACGGCAAGCGCCGTCACGATCACGGCCAGTTCGAGGCTCTTGAACAGGGCAGCCAGAAGCGCACCGTTCTGCGGCAGGTCCTGATACCATTTCAGGGTGAAGCCCTTGAACGGCAAGGATTGCACCGTCGAATCATTGAAGGAAAACAGCGTGATGACGACCAGCGGCGCATAGAGGACCACATAGGGCAGCAAAAACAGGACGCGTCCGAAAAGCCGCCTAACTTTCTGGGCTCCGTCGAGCTCTCTCCACTGCTTGACGATTGGCTTGACCCCGGCGTCGACCTCGGTGAGGACGCCGCGCGACCGGAGCGCCACAAAGAGCACCGCAAGACACACGACCACCAAGACCAGAATGTAGATGGCCAGCGCCGACCCAAGCGGCCAGTTTCCGGCCATGCCGAACTGCGATGAGATGACCATACCCAGCATCGTGCCGTTCAGGCCGCCGACCATCGATGGTGTGACATAGTCGCCAATCGCCATCAGAAAGGCGAGCGCGATGCCGATGGCAGTCCCCTGCCGGGTCAGCGGCCAGACGATCTTCGTAAAGGTGCGATAGTTGGAGGCGCCATTGTCGCGCGCCGCCTCGATCAGGCTGAAGGGCACGCGCTCGATGGCCGTATAGGCGGCAACGAATACATAGGGAATGGCAACGGATGTCAGTGTCAGGATGACAGACAGCGGCGTGTAGAGAAACAGCGAGCTTGGCGTCTCGATCACCCCGGCGTTGATCAGCAGTGTGTTGAGAACACCGCGCTCGCCTAGGATGACCCGCCAGGCAAAAATGCGCATCAGCAGGCTGATCCAGAGCGGGATGACGATCAGCATGGCCGCCGTCGTTTTGCTCTTCGTCAGGTTGCGGCTGATGTAGAAGGCCAGCGGATAGGCGACCGCCGTCGCCAGCAGTGCTGATATCGCCGCCACCACAACCGTTTTCAGGGCCAGAACCTGGACCGTCGCTGACCCCACAACGGAGATGTAATTGGCAAGGGTTGGTTCATAGACGACGGCACCGCCGGAGGACTTCATCAGGCTGGTGAAGACCAGAAGCAGATTGGGCACCAGAACGAATGCCAACAGCCAGACATAGATTGCGCCCGGCCCGACCCTGTTCTTCAGGAACGCCGACAGGTCGAAGGCGGGTGGCGAACCATGGGTCGACCGGTCCGTCATGCTGAGCGCATCAGTCATGGAGCACCACCACGTCGAGAGGGTTGAAGTTGCAGAACACGCGATCGCCGGCCTTGACGTCGCGCTCGCGGCGGGCCGGCACGACAGCGATCAGCTCCGTTCCCTGGCAATTGACCGCCACTTCCAGCGTCGTCCCGAGGAACAGGACATTGCGGACCACGCCAGGCACGGCCTGCAGCGCGGGCTCGCCCGGCCCGGATGACAGGGAGACCGTGTCGCAACGGATCGCCAGTTTTGCCTTGCCGGTCCGCGCCGCTTGCGCCAGCGGCACATGCACACCGGCCACGCCCGCCGTCAGGCCTCCATCGATCATCGTGATATCAGCATCCAGCAGGTTCGACTTGCCGACGAAGCGAGCGATGAACTCGTTCTTCGGCGCGTAGTACAGATCTTCCGGCGTTCCGATCTGCTCGACCTGGCCGTTGCTCATCACAGCAACCCGGTCCGACATCGACAGCGCTTCGCCCTGATCATGTGTGACATAGACGAAGGTGATGCCCAGCTGCTCCTGCAAGGACGTCAGAGCGTGCTGCATCTGCTGGCGCAGCCTCAGGTCCAGGGCTCCCAGAGGCTCGTCCAGCAACAACACTTTCGGCCGGCCCACCAGCGCCCGAGCCAAAGCGATCCGCTGCCGCTGGCCGCCCGACAGCTGGTGCGGAAGCCGGGCGCCGAACCCCGTCATCTCGACGAGACCGATCGCCTCCTTGACCCGCTGGGCGATCTCGGCGCTTCCGAGTTTTTTCATGACAAGGGGAAAACCGACATTCTCGGCAATCGTCAGATGCGGAAACAGCGCATAGTTCTGGAACACCGTGTTGACGTCCCGCTTGTCCGGCGGGACGTTTGTAACATCCGCGCTGCCGAGGTAGACCGCTCCGGAATCCGGCTTTTCAAACCCGGCGATCAGCCGCAGCGTCGTGGTTTTGCCCGAACCGCTGGGGCCGAGGATGGAGAAAAACTCCCCTTCCCTGATCGACAGGCTGGTCGGCTGCAGCGCCAGTTGCGCGGCACCGGCATAGCGTTTTGACACACCCTGAAGGGCGATGATGTCGCGGCCGGCCCGGGCCGGCTCCGGCACGGTCTGTGCTGGAGAGAGCAAGTCAACTTGGGTCATCGCATCAATCCCCGACTAGAGCGTGCCCGCTTTGAAGGCGTTCCAGATCTCGAGACGCTTGTCGATATTTTCAGGGTTCTGGAGAATGGACATCTTGTCCCAGAAACCCGGCTCTTCCTGCGATGGAATGTTCGTCTTTGCCAGCACGTCGGCTGGCACACCGGCAGCAGCGGCGATGGAAGACTGCAGAACGCCATTGTTGAAGGATTTGGTGATGAAGCGCGACTGCCATTCGGGCGTCAGATTGTCATTGATGAAATCATAGACCACCTGGCGCTTGGCGCCGCCCGGCGTCAGCACCGCACAATCGATCCATGTCGGCGTGCCTTCTTCGGGGAAGGTGAAGTCGAAGTTTTTCCCCTGGCTCTGCAGCTGGAAGACCGAGGAAACGTTCTGGCAATAGCCGAGGTCGGCATCTCCGGACGAATAGATGGTCGTCGCATCATCAAAGCCGCGGGCGATGGTGCGCAGCTGCGGCCGAAGCTCGCGCAGCGCCTGTGCGCATTTCTCGAATTCTTCATCCGTCAGCTGGTAGGGGTTCTTGGCGCCGACCGACAGTGCAATCATCGGAAAGGTGATATAGGCGTCGTCGGGAAGATTGACCTTGCCTGCGTATTGCGCATCCCAGAGAACCTTCCAGGACGTCGGCTTCACCTTCACCACATCGGCATTGAACATCAGCGGCTGCGTACCCCAGTTATAGGGAACGCCCCAGACCTGACCGTTGATCGTCGCGCGCTTTCTCCAGTCGAGACCGGTGCTGATGTTGACGGCATTCGTCACGCGCTCGGGATCGATCGGCGCAACAAGGCCCGCATCGATGTGGCGCGGCATCGAACCGACGTCGAAATAGACGATATCGGCCTCGACGGCGCCGGAGCGAAGTTTGGCATACATTTCGTCGATGGAGCCGGTGCGGATGGCATTGACCTTGACGCCGCTCTTTTCAGTCCAGGCCGCTAGCCACTCGTCGTCGTGATAGGTCTCCCAGGTGAACAGCGTGATCTCTTCCCCGGCGACGGCACGCGCCGGAGCCGAGAGTGGCCCGAGCGCAGCTGCGGCGCCCGCAGCACCGGCTGTCTTCAGGAGGTTACGGCGTGAAATTTCGAAAGTCTTCCCAGTCATATCGAGGTTCCTTCTCGCTGAATTCGTCGTTTTCTTGTTACTTTAACGTTTAAGTCGGTAGATAACCTCTTGTCAAGTCCAATTCGTTTCGGACGCTTCTAATGATTGTCGCGCGGCACCCAATGCTTCTGCACGATGCCTTTGAAGGGTACAGCGGGCTTCAGAACCATGCCTTCGTCCAGCTGGCCGACCATGCCGCGCTGGATCTCCTGCCAGGGCGTCTGACTTCTGGGGAACGCATAGCCGCCCGCAGCGGCCAGAGCTTGGCGCCGGGACTGCAGCTCGCCCGGTTCGATGACGAGGTTGGCGGATCCGCGTGTAAGATCGATCCGGATTCGGTCCCCGGACCGCACCAGCGCCAGTCCGCCGTTTGCCGCAGCCTCCGGCGAGGCATTCAGGATCGACGGTGATCCGGATGTGCCCGATTGCCGTCCGTCGCCGATGCAGGGAAGCGTATGGATACCGGCCTTGATGAGATAGGCTGGCGGCTGCATGTTGACCACTTCGGCCGCCCCCGGATAACCGATCGGACCGGCGCCCCGCATGACGAGGATCGTGTCCTGCGTCAGCGCAAAAGCCGGATCGTCGATGCGGGCATGATAGTCCTCCGGCCCGTCGAAAACCTCCGCGATCCCTTCGAACGCATTGGGATCGCCAGGATTTTCCAGATACCGCGTCCGGAATTCCGGCGAAATGACGCTCGTCTTCATCATCGCGCTGTCGAACAGGTTGCCCTTGAGGTTGATGAATCCCGCATGGGAAACGAGCGGTGTCTCGATGCTCTTGATCACATCGGCATTGAAGTTCTCCGCCGCCGAACAGTTTTCCCCGAGGGTGCGGCCGTTGACGGTGAGCGCGTCCGGATAGGGCAAAAGGCCGCCCTTCAAAAGTTCCGCAACCACCACGGGCACACCCCCGGCTCGATAAAAATCCTCTCCCAGATACTCGCCCGCCGGCTGCAGATTGACGATCAGCGGCACGTGATGGCCGACGGCCTGCCAGTCGTCATTGTCGAGCGGCACACCGAGGTGGCGTGCAATGGCGTTCAAATGGATCGGCGCATTGGTCGAACCGCCGATCGCGGAGTTGACAACGATCGCATTTTCAAAGGCTTGGCGTGTCATGATATCGGAGGGCTTGAGATCTTCCAGCACCATGGGCACGATGCGCAGGCCGGTCTCATAGGCATTCTGTCCGCGCTCGCGATAGGGCGCGGGAATGGCGGCACCGCCTGGCAGTTCCATGCCCAACGCCTCCGCCAGCGAATTCATCGTTGTCGCCGTGCCCATCGTATTGCAAAACCCGACCGACGGGGCTGAAGATGCGACAAGATCCATGAACTCGTCGTAGCTGATCTCGCCGGCCGCATGACGTTCGCGCGATTTCCACACGACCGTGCCGGAGCCGGTACGCTCCCCCCGGTGCCAGCCGTTCAGCATTGGTCCAACAGAAAGCGCAATCGCCGGAATGTTGACGGTGGCGGCGGCCATCAGCATGGCAGGCATGGTCTTGTCACAGCCGATGGTCAGCACGACACCGTCGATCGGATAGCCGAATAGCAGTTCGACCAGCCCGAGATAGGCAAGGTTTCTGTCCAGCGCCGCGCCGGGCCGCTTTCCTGTTTCCTGAATGGGATGAACAGGAAATTCAAATGGGATTCCGCCCGCAGCGATGATGCCGTCGCGAACACGCTTGGCAAGTTCGATGTGATGGCGGTTGCAAGGAGAAAGATCCGACCCCGATTGCGCAATGCCGATGATCGGCTTTCCCGACTGCAGCTCCGCTCTGGCGAGACCGAAGTTGAGGTAGCGCTCCAGATAGATGGCCGTCATTCCCGGATTGTCCGGATTGTCGAACCACTCTTGAGACCGAAGGCGTTTGCGCGGGGGTATTGACATAAAACTCTCCAAAAATAACTTTAACGTTTAAGTATGAAATCGTCTCGTTTTCGTCAAGGAATTTTGTTGCGGGCCCCAGAGCTGGCGCATTTGGTGGATTGCAGCAAAAAAAGAAATATGCTTGCCACGATTGCGCTTTATCGTTTAAGCCTCCATCCTCGCTCTCGGCCTTGAACCGCAATTTAAGTAAAGTAAGGTGACGAGGCGGAGGGGGCTTAATGAAGACGGCGAAAACCACGCAGGCGACCAAAAAGCCATCGCTTCACGATGTTGCCCAGCTGGCAGGTGTGTCGGCTGCTGCCGTCTCGTACGTCGTCAACGGCCGCACCGGTGAGGTGGGCGCCGAAACACTTGTCAGGATACAGTCGGCCATCGCCACATTGCGCTACCAGCCGCAGCGCCGCGGCCTGAGCCTGAAATTCAACCGCGAATTTGCCATCGGCTTCGTCATCGTCGATCCGGACCCGAGCTTTCTCGCAGATCCTTTCACGACACAGGTCGCAAGCGGCCTGAGCAATGCCCTGGTCGAACCCGGCTATGGCGTCACCATTACCGGATGCCGGTCGATCGGCGATCTCGACAGCCTGCTGAAACGGCCGATCGGCGTCGATGCCTATGTGGTCATTTCATCCGGCCCGAAAGAAGAGAGAGAGCATATCTACGCCATGCTCCACCAGACCAATCTGCCGCTTGTCATCATCCAGGAAGATGCTCCGGCCGCCCTTCGTGATGCCTGTGCCGTACTTCAGGACGACTATGCCGGCGCTTGGACGCTGGCCGATCATCTGATCGAGAGAGGCGTAAAAAGCATCATGTGGGTCGCGCCGTCGCGCATCTGGCCGGCCATCGAGCGCCGCGAACAGGGCCTGCGTGCCGCCGTGGAAGGCCGCGCCACTTTCAGCCGCGTCGAGTGCGACGAGCAGGATTTCGGCGGAAGCGTCGCTACCATCAGCGCAGCGCTGAACAAGAAGGCCGTCCCGGATGCGATCATGGGTGCCAATGACCAGATTGCCATTGCCGCTCTGGCAGCCCTTCGCCAGCGGGGAACCTCCGTGCCCGGCGAGGTTCAAGTGACCGGCTACAATGACTTTGTTTTCCGCAATTATTCCTCGCCACTGCTGACGACCGTCGTCTCCCCCGCCAGCGAAATCGGCCGCCGCGCCGCCGGCGCCGTCCTCTCCCGGCTCGATGCGGGCCATTTCCCCGAACGCAAGATCGAACTTGCCGTCATCCTCGACGCCGGCGAGACGACTTTGCCCGCTTAATACCGGCAATATCAATATCACCGGTTGCCGCGAGGGGTGTCACAGAAAATGACGGCCCCGGAATCAGCAGGGCGCTGATCTCGCCCTCCGCGACGCTGAAGGTCAGGCGGTTCAGCGCGCTGATACTCTGAAACTCAGCGACACGTCCTGAAGCTCGAGAAGTGCTGCGGACATTACGCCACCACCGATTTCAGCGTCTGCTGGCCGTCTCGGCAGCAATGCGCGCCTTGAAGGCTTCGATATCGCGATAGGCATCGGCCGGGTGCTATTTCGGCAGATAGGGACCCTCGCCGAACAACTTTTCACGCAATGTGCCGGGCTTGTAGGCAGTTGGATAAACGCCGCGCTTCTCTATGTTTTTTAATATACTATTTGGGAGAATGAATTTCCGCGCTGCAGATAGATGGCAGAATGCTAAAGAGGCCAGGCTGTCAGCCCCTCACGAATGCTGCGGGTGCTGCGGATCGTCATGGCGGGTCAGGAAAAACCGCCGCGCCACATCGAAATAACCGCGATAGACCAGCCCGCCATTGTGCTGCAGCAGTTGATCGCGGTTGGCACGGTAGACTGCAGGTAGCCGGTACCAGGCAATGCCCGGCCGCAGATGATGCAGCACATGCAGGTTGTTGTAGAGAAACAGCAATCCGAAGATGCGGCTGCCTTCGACGACCGCCGTCCTCTCCTCATGCTCGTCTGCATAGCGGTGCTCGGCAAAAGACCGGAGTCGCGTAAAAGCTGCACCGAAATAGACAAAGCCCACTAGATAGAGCCACAGCGGCATGCCACAGACGACGGTCACCCAGATCATCACCGGCACGATGGCAGCCAGATGTTTGGCCCAGATCCGCGCACGCCCCGGCGTGCCGGTGCGGACAAGATTTACCTCTCCGGCAAGGAAGCTGAGGATCATCACGGCCGGCCCGATTGTCAGGCGGCCAAGCAGCGTCATGTTGAAATCCGCCAGCCACCGGCCCGGACGGCCCATGGCCTGCCACGCCCGCTTTGTCACATAAGCCGATTCCGGATCGTCGATCGGGTCGGTCAGAAACTCGTCGTGGTGATGGACCAGATGCGTCTGGCGATAGATCTCATAGGGAAGCCACAGCGACAGCGGCACGGACCCGATCGCATCGTTGATCGCCTGGTTGCGCGTCGGATGGCCGTGAATGACCTCGTGCTGCAGCGATCCCTGCCAGGCGATCAGCCAGCCACCGCCCAGCATGACGGCGGCAAGCGGCAGGTGATCCCACCAGAAGGTCAAGGCGAGAAACGCCCCGTAGATCGACACGGCGAGAATGACCGTCGGCCATTCCAGCCGGCTGGTCTCCAAATGAAACCGGAAACTCCGGATGGGCTCGATCGGCATTGATGGCTCCCCCAAAAAGCCGGCCGCCGCATCGATAGCCTGTGACGGCCGGTCAATTCGATCGATCAGGCGACCTTGCGGTCGCTGCTGATGCCCGAGGCTGCGTCGAGACCCCGGCCGATATCTTCGAGAATGTCATCGATATGCTCGATGCCGATCGACAGGCGCACATAACCCGGCGATACGCCGCTGGCTGCTTGTTCCTCGCTGGTCAGCTGCGAATGCGTCGTCGTCGCCGGATGGATGGCAAGGCTGCGTGCATCGCCGATATTGGCGACGTGATAGAGCAGATCCAGACTGTCGATGAACCGCCGCCCGGCCTCGAGACCCGCCTTCAGCTCGAAACCGACAAGCCCGCCATAGCCGCCCTTGAGATACTTGTCGGCCCGCTCGCGCCAGACACCGGTCTGCCGGGACGGATGGATGACCCGGGCCACCTCCGGCCGCTTCGACAGATAGTCGGCCACCGCATCGGCATTCTTGACGTGGCGCTCGATGCGCAGCGGCAAGGTCTCGAGACCCTGGATGATCTGGAAGGCGTTGAACGGCGCCAGTGGCGCACCGAGGTCGCGCAACAGCGTCACCCGCGCCTTGATGATATAGGCGACAGGACCCAGAGGCTTGGTCGCTTCCGTCCAGATGGCACCGTGATAGCTCTTGTCGGGCGTGTTCAGCGCCGGCTGCCGCTCCGGATAGGCCGCCCAGTCGAAATTGCCGCCATCGACGATCAGTCCGCCAATCGAAGTTCCATGGCCGCCGATATATTTCGTCGTCGAATAGACGACAATTGCCGCCCCATGATCGAGCGGGCGCGCCAGCAGCGGTGCGGCCGTATTGTCGACGATCAGCGGAATGCCGAATTCACGGCCGATGCTTGCCACCTCGGCGATCGGAAACACCGTCAGCTTCGGATTGGGAAGGGTCTCAGCATAATAGGCCCGGGTCCGGTCATCCGTCGCGCGGCGGAAATTTTCCGGATCGACCGGATCGACAAACCGCACCTCGATGCCCTGATCCTTCAGCGTATTGGCAAACAGGTTCCAGGTGCCGCCGTAAAGATCGGTCGAGCTGACGATATTGTCACCGGCCTTGGCCAGATTCTGGATCGCGTAGGCCGATGCCGCCTGCCCCGAGCCGAGCGCCAGTGCCGCGACACCGCCCTCAAGCGCGGCAACCCGCTGCTCCAGCACATCGACGGTCGGATTGCCGATGCGGCTATAGACATTGCCCAGTTCCTTCAGCGCAAACAGGTCGGCTGCATGCTCCGTGTCGCGGAACTGGAACGACGTCGTCTGGTAAATCGGAACGGCGACGGCGCCGGTGGCGGGGTCGGAGCGCCAGCCGGCGTGAAGAGCGAGCGTTTCCGGACGGGTGGTTTTCAGGGTCATGACATCTCTCTTTGAAACGGGGTTGAAAGGCTCAGGCCGCAGCGCGGTAAGGGATGTTGGCACCCATACCAATCACCAGGCCCGGCAGCGCATTGGTCGTCTTCCTGAAGTCAATGGTAAGCGGCATTGAACATCCTGTGAAAGGCAGATGCCCCAAACGGCTCCGCATTCAACGCAGCATCAATTATCTATAGATTTTGTAGAGTAATGGATTTCCAAACTTTGCAGCTTCCGTAGAAATTGCATTCTTTTGTTTTTCGCGGAACCAGCGATCATACCCGCACAGGCGTCACCTCCCAGGCAACGCGGTGCAGTCCCTCCGGCACGATGACCGGAGGAACTGGGTAACAGACGGCAAATCCGCCGGGATAAACCCAGTCAGGAGAGACGATGTCTAAGCACGCGCTTACGAAGATTCACGGTGAAGTCCTGGATGCCAACGCCGGCTACGCCGCCGCGTTCGGCGACCGGAGCGAACTCGCCCTGCCGCCCGCCCGCGGCTTTGCCATTCTCACCTGCATGGACGCGCGCCTCGATCCGGCCAAATATGCGGGCCTTGCCGAGGGCGACGCCCATGTCATCCGCAACGCCGGCGGCCGCGCCACCGACGACGCCATCCGCTCGCTGGTCATCTCGCACAAGCTTCTGGGCACCAAGGAATGGTTCGTCATTCACCACACCAATTGTGGCATGGAGCTCTTCTCGGACGAGATCATCGGCGGCTTGCTGGAAGACAATCTCGAAACCGCAGCCTTTGATGGCGAAAGCTGGAGCAACCCGAAACACGGCGGCGGCTGTACCCACGGCCAATTCATCAAGTGGCACACCTTCACCGACAATGAACGCAGCGTCGCCCAGGACGTCCGCCGCATCCGCGAACACCCCCTCGTCGCCCCGCATATACCGATCTACGGCTATATCTACGATGTGAAGACCGGCCGTCTTAACGAAGTCGAGGCGGCGGCCGAAGCCGGCAAAGCGGCAGCTTGACGCTCTCAACCGGGCTTTGCGTTCAGAGCTATTCGAGAGACAGGACAGCGGGGTCCCGTTGAAAACAGCTGGCTGCGGTTGCAGAGCGTCAGTGTCGTATCTGGCGAGGCCGATACCCACCCTCAATCACGAGGGACGCCGTGTGGGTATCGGCACTTCGGTTGCGTTTTCGTTCGCCCAGGTCTTGATCTCGTGAACCTGCCCGGGGACCGTGTCCCGCAGGTAGGTTTCATGGCCCGGCAGGCCCATCGGATAGAGCGCGTCGCGGCTGGCTTCATAGGCGGCGCTCTTGTCTGTGCAGAGGCGGACGCGCATATCCTGCGGCGTCACAGCCGACCGGTTTTTGATATCGTCCACAAGACCCGCAGAAGCCAGGCGGCCGTCGAAAGCCTGCGTCAGATACTGCGCTGACCGTTCATTTCGTTCCCGCTCCGTCGTCGCGCCCATGAGGA
Source organism: Pararhizobium sp. (assembly GCA_030655075.1). GTDB lineage: Bacteria > Pseudomonadota > Alphaproteobacteria > Rhizobiales > Rhizobiaceae > JAURWE01. Next base: position 1,081 of record JAURWE010000109.1, on the reverse strand, counting down.
CGACCATCACACGCTTTCCATTGCGTGCCGCGAGCCCGACGTAGTTGCGTCCGGATGCACAGAGGAACCCGGTCTTCATGCCAATCGTGCCGCTGAAGCGGGTGAGCAGGGCATTGTTGGACTTGATCTCCTTGCCGTCGATGGTGACGGCCGAGCCGGCAAAGAAGCGGCGATACTCCGGAAACAGCCGGTCGATCTCCAGACCCAGGATCGCCAGATCACGCGCGGTGGTATAATTGCCCTTGTCGAACAACCCGTTCGGACTGGTAAAATGTGTGCCGGTCAGGCCCAGGCGCGACGCGGCAGTATTCATGCGCCGGACGAACGATTTCTCATCGGGCGCCACCGCTTCTGACAGGGCAACCGCGACATCATTGGCCGATGCGGTGATGGTGGCAAACAGCGCGTCCTCAAGGCTCATCGTCCGTCCGAACGCGAGGCCGGATTCAAGAAAAGCCTGTTTCGCCGCGTTGCGCGTTATCATCACAGGCGTGCTCAGGGTAACATTACCGGCCCGCAGCGCCTCAAACACGACGAACGCCGTCATCAGCTTCGTCGTCGAGGCCGGATACCACGGCACCCCTGCATCCTCCTGATACAAAACCTGTCGGCTTGAGGCGTCGACAACGAGCACGGGCGTGGCATGGACGGGGGCGCCCATACAGACAGCCGCGATGAACACGGGAATGTTCAGGGACAATCGGGCCGATAGTGTTTTGATCATGTGCCAGCCTCCTGGGAGTATTCTCTCATGCCACGAGGCGCCCTGCAGACACAAGTATCTGCGACGCCGGACGGTTCCGACGAGCAAGACGCTAAGTGCTGCAACCGCAATCCGACCTTGGATCCGCCTTTCGCGGTGCGGCTCGGGAACACGTTCGCCTACGCCTTAAACGCCAAAAGCCCCGTGACATTTCTGTCCGGGGCTTTTTGGTATTTTTATTTGGTTGCGGGGGCAGGATTTGAACCTGCGGCCTTCAGGTTATGAGCCTGACGAGCTACCGGGCTGCTCCACCCCGCGTTACCCGATTTTTGCCTCTGGCAAAATATCGTTTTTGCCCTTGGGCAAAATTTCGTTGCG
>JAURWE010000108.1 GCA_030655075.1 Pararhizobium sp. | reverse complement strand
AACGAAAAGGAAAAACCCGTAACCGTCAACTACGACGAACTCGTCAAATCCTGGCAGAAATAACTGCCAACGATCTGACAAGACGGATACCACACCGCACCACAGCCGCCCGGAAGGAAACTACCGGGCGGTTTTTGGTTTGTCATGCGGAGCGCTCGCGGCAGAAAAGCGGTGGCCTTCGGCTGCACGGGAGTTGACCTTGCTGCTGTTGGCGGCTTATCTCGCCGGTGCATGACAGAGAGCCCGCCCATCGAGACCCCGCCCATCGCGCCTGTGGAGGTCACGCGCCTCAATGCCTTGCGGCGGCATTTGCGCTCGCTCTATTACGGCAGCCATCCGCGCGCCGTCCGCTTCCAGATCGGCATGGCGCTGGTCGATATTGCCATCATCGTCTTCTTCCTGATCGGCCCCTATCTCGACCAGAGCCGGTCCTATCTGATCATCGATTATACGATCGCGTTCCTGATCACCTGCGAACTGGCGGCGCGCGCCTTCATGGCGCCGAACCTGCGCTACTGGCTCACCCGGCTGATGACCTGGGTCGATATCGCCATCCTGGCGACGCTCATGTTTCCGGCGCTTCTGTCGAGCTTCGCCTTCCTGCGGGCCGCGCGCATCTGGGCACTCGGGCAGAGCAAGCTCCTGCGCCTCTTGCTGCTGCGCTCCGGCTATGGCGAATGGGAAGAAATCGTCCAGGCCTGCATCAACCTCTTGGTCTTCCTGTTCATGATCACCGGATTCGTCTACACGACGTTTTACTACCGCGATGCCGGCATCAGCAATTTCATCGACGCGCTCTATTTCACCGTGGCGACCGTGACGACAACGGGTTTCGGCGACATCACCTTGCCCGGCACGCTCGGCAAGCTGACGTCGATCGTCACGATGATCTTCGGCATCTCGCTCTTCGTCCGCCTCGCCCAGGCGATCGTGCGTCCCTACAAGGTGAATTTCCCCTGTCCCCAATGCGGCTTGCAGCGTCACGACACGGACGCCGTGCACTGCAAGGCCTGCGGCCATGTGCTCAACATTCGCGATGAAGGTTCTTAGGCCAGACGAATTGCGGCCGGTTCGCGGGTGAGATACTGAGATTGAGATAGGTCGCCGTTCCGACGACCAATCTCACTGCTGGGTTTTACCGTGAAAATTGCTGTCGCCGGGATCGGATATGTCGGGCTTTCCAATGCAGTCCTGCTTGCTCAACGCAATACTGTCGTTGCCTGCGATATTTCGGAAGATCGGGTTTCGAAGCTCAACCGGCGGCTGTCGCCCATCGCCGACCCTGAAATCCAGTCCTACCTCGCGGAAAAGCTACTACACCTGACGGCCACGACGGACACGGAGGAAGCTTATTCCGGGGCCGACTTCGTTGTTGTGGCAACACCGACGAACTTTGATCAGCACACGAATGTGTTCGACACATCCTCGATTGAGACGGTCGTCGCGTCTGTGCGCTCGCACAACAAGCAAGCGACGATCGTCATCAAGTCGACGGTTCTCGTAGGCTACACGGCCGGTCTGCGGGCATCGCTTGGTGATGACAACATCATCTTCTCGCCGGAATTTCTGCGCGAGGGCAGGGCGCTCCACGACAATCTTCATCCGTCGCGCATCGTCGTCGGCGATCGTGGCGACCGGGCGCGTCTGTTCGGAGCGCTTCTGGCGCAAGGGGCGATCAAGCAGGACATCCCGATGCTGTTCACCGATTCCGGCGAGGCGGAGGCGATCAAGCTGTTTGCCAATACCTATCTCGCCATGCGGGTCGCCTTCTTCAACGAACTCGATAGTTATGCGGCCGTCCACGGGTTCAACAGCGCCGATGTGATCAAAGGCGTTTCGATGGATCCGCGGATCGGTGATCACTACAACAACCCGTCCTTTGGCTATGGCGGCTATTGCCTGCCGAAGGACACAAAACAGCTTCTGGCCAATTACGGCAGCGTTCCCCAGAACCTCATTCAGGCGATCGTTTCGGCAAATTCGACGCGCAAGGATTTTATTGCGGCCGACATTCTGGCACGCAAGCCGAAAGTGGTGGGGATCTATCGCCTGGCGATGAAGGCGGGGTCTGACAATTTCCGGGAATCGTCGATCCAAGGCATCATGAAGCGGATCAAGGCAAAGGGCATTGAGATCGTGCTCTACGAGCCAGACCTGAAGGAAGGCTCCTTCTTCAATTCCGCCGTCATCAACGATCTCGCGACGTTTAAAGAGGCTGCGGACATCATCGTCGCCAACCGCGTCGATGCGGATATCCAGGATGTTTCGGATCGGGTCTACACGCGCGACCTGTTTGGACATGACTAAAGCGCACTGCCTGAATTGGATTCGCGCGCTGCGCTTTAGTATTCCTTTTCATAAAAAATCCCCGCTGCTCCGGAGCCATCGCTTCCCGCCTCGCCGCGCAGTTTGACGCCACGGCCGACGTCGAGGTTGATCACGGCCTTGCCGGAACCGGCTTCGGAGCCCTGCTGCAGCTCGATATAGGTGCGGTCATTGAGATATTTGCCGGCCCGGACCTGGGCGCCGCCGTTCTCATCGGTCGTCACGTCGAGATCGTCGACGCCGAGCTTGCCGCGCAGCCCGTCAAGCAAAGAGGTCGAACTGCCGCCGGCCAGCTGGCTGACGGCGCTGGCGAGCTGGGCGATCTGCAGGGCGGAGAGGTTCGACATGGAGCGGTTGAAGATCAGCTGGGCCAGAACCTCGTCCTGCGGCAGGGACGGCGACGAGGCGAAGGTGACGGTCGGGTTGTTGGCCGACCCCGAAACGTTGACGGTGATCGCCGTCGAGCCGGAGGTGCCGGTCGCCTCGAAATCGACCGTCGGAACCAGGGAGCCTCCGAAGCCGATTTCGCCGCTGGTGAAATCGAGCCGCTTGCCGAGGATTTCCAGGCGGCCCCTGCGCAACGTGAAGCCGCCGGAAATGACCGGCTGGGCGCTGGTGCCGCGAATGGTCAGGTCACCGCCGAGTTCCGCATCGATGCCGCGACCGCGCACGAAAATCTGGCCGGTCGATTTGACCGTCAGGTCGAGCCCGATGCCACCGCCACCGCTGGTCCCGTCGCCGCCCGTATCCTTTTTGACGTCACGGGCCATTTCGCGCACCTTGGCCGGGGCGTTCTTGTGCTTAATGTTGATTTCGGAAATCGAGTTGGGCAGCTTTTCCGGAATGGTGATCGCTGCCTTCTTCACCGTCAGCGTTCCACCGAGCACGGGGGAACCGATAAGCGATCCGGTCAGCGTCAATGTTCCGTCGGTGTTGGCGGTAAACAGCGTCCCATCGATATAGGTGGCGTCGAGCAGGCGGATCGTCAGGTTGGCCGGAAAGCCCGAGCCGGGTGCGATGCCGATCGTCCCACCGGCCTCGACGCGGCCACCGCCCGACAGCGCGCCCGAAAGGCTGGCAATGGTCGCCTGGCGTCCATCGAGGCTGACGCGGGCTGACAGATCGTTGAGCGCCAGATTGCGCCGCACATCGAGAAGCCGCGCGCCGCTGGTCGTGACCGTGCCGGTGATCTCGGGCGCCGTGGCGGCGCCGCTGATCGACAGATCGACCGCTGCCGTGCCGGTGAGGGTGAAGCCTTGCGCCGCCAGTTGGCTCGCCAGAAGCGAAAAGGGCAGGTTGCCGGAGAATTTCATCGACAGCGGCATGTTGCCGGTAATGCCGGCCGTGCCGCCGCCCTTGAAGGAGAGGCCGCCCTGGCCTGAAATCGTGCTGTCGAGCGTCACCTTGTTGTTGGCGAATGTGCCGCTGGCGGCGATGGTGACCGCGCCGACCCCTGCCGAGCGGGCGGCTGCGACACCGGCATTGGCCCAGTTCAGCTTGTAGGTGACGGACGGTGCGGATGCCGTGCCGGTCACGCCGACCGTGCCGCTGATGGCGCCTTCGGCCCCAAGCGTCGGGGCGAAGGCGTTGACCAGCGTGGCGGGCAGCGCGGTGAGGTCGATCTTCAGGTTCAGGTTGCTTCCGGCGGTGCCGGCGATGGCGATGCGGCCGCCGCCGGCCTGGATGACAAGGTCCTGCAGGTCGGCCGTGCCGTTGGTGACGGTCACCGTCATCGGCGAGGCCAGCTTCAGCGGAATGCGCTTCGGCGTTGCCGAGAGCGTGTCGAAGCGGATGTCAATCTTGCCGCCGCTGGTATCAAGCGTGCCTTTGGCCACCAGCGGTCCGCCGTCATAGGTGCCGCCGAGGTCGAAGCCTGTCTGGCTGCCCTCTTGGGTGAAGCCGAGCTTCAGCCCCTCGACGCGGTTGGCGCCGGAGGAAAAGCGCTCGGCCGTGAATGTGCCTTTAACGGCAAGTGCCGTGAGATCGGCAATGGTGAGATCGACCACCGGCTTGCTGATCGTCAGGCCGTTCTGCCTGATGCCGGTGCCATTTGCCTTCAGCGCAATCGAGGTGATGCCGTTGGTGGTCGCGATGTCGACCGAGCCCGACAGGTCGCCGGAAGCTTTCTGGCCGGCCATGGCCGCCAGCAGGCCAAGATCGGGGAAGTTGAAATCGAGCTTGCCGGTCGGTTTGAAATCCGATGTCAGCGTCAGCGCGCCGGTCAGCCGGTTCTCGCCGATCGCCGCCTCGATCGAGGGAATGGAGATCGTGCCCTTGTCTGTCAGAAGGCTGGTGCGGATGTTGATCGCCTGCCCGTCGAGCGCGCCGGATGCGGTCAGGTTCGCCTGCGGCTTGGCCGGATCGGCCAGCGCGTCGATGGTCACTACAAGGTCACTCAGCGTGCGGCCGGCCAGGGTCGCACCGCTCGAGGTTAGTCCGGCCTTGACCGTCAGGCCGTCTATCGGGCCGGTCATGTCGGCGGTAAAGTCTGCGGCACCCTCGCCGTCGGCCAGGAGCTTGCTCAGGTCCGGCAGCCGGCCCTTGAGGGCGGCCGTGAGCGCGCCATCGGCCAGCGACAGCGAGCCGGAGGTTTCCAACGTACCGGAGACGACCTGCAGGTTCGTCAGATCAGTCTTGCCATTGGCGAGATCGGCATTTGCCGTGCCCGATAGCGCAATGGTCGTTTCGAACTTTCCGGCGATGGCTTCGGGCAGAACGGCGGGCAGGGCGAAGAGCTTGAAGCTGGTTTCCACGGTCGCGGCCGTGGTCTGATACGTGCCTGCCAGCGTGCCGCCGATGCTGCCGCTTTCGATCGTCACCGGATCGAAGCGGATGCTGTCCGGCGCCAGCGCCAAGCTGCCCTTGAGCGTCACAGGACCGCGCACAAGGCGGTCGATATCGGGGCTGACAAACCGTGTCGTGCCAGTCTGCAGCGTGAAATCAAGCGGCCCCTGCTGGCTGGCGAGATCGAAGCCGGCGCCGGTGGCAGAAAGCGTGATCGCGTCGATCTTGCCCTGCGGCAGTTCGGCGCTGGCAAGATCGGCATCCAGTTTCAGCTGCGCCGCATTGGCCGCGCCCTTCAGCGACAGGGCGGCCGAGTTGATCAGCGCCTTTATTTGGCCCTCTGCCAGTGGCCAGCGAAAATCGACCGGGCCGTCGCGGCCGGCCAGGTTGACTGTCAGGTCGTTGTCCGCCTTCTGGCTGACGGTTCCCGAGGCAGTCAGCGAAAGGGCGCCGGTCTGCAGGCTGCCCTTCTCCACCTTGAGCGTGGTGCCGCTGTCGTCGAAGGAGGCGATCAGATCGATGCCGGTCTCGCCCTCGAACAAAGCGCGGAAGGCCGGCGGCATCAGCGCGCCGAAACTGCCGCCGCCGTTCAGCGACACCGTGTGAAGCCCATTGTCCGCCAGGCTGTGGCGTCCACCGAGCTTGACCAGCGGCGTGCCGTCGAGCGCAGCTGCCGCCGAGCCGGTCCAGTTCGACAGCGGGCCGTCGCCTGTGACGGTGATGTTGACGGCGGGCTCATTCGGCAGGCGCAGCAGTTTCGCCAGCACGCCGCCCTTGGGCTCGTCGATCGCCGCTTCGATCTTCAGCTCGTTGCCGGGCGGGTTGAAGACGAGGTCGACCACGGCCTTGGCGTCTGGACGGTCCTTCTGGATGGCGGTCAGCGCCAGGGCGATGCTTTCATTGGTGGCGTCGACACGGCCGCTGAGGCCGACAGCCTGCTCCTGACCGGCGATCGCCTTGCCGATCACCACATGCGGCAGATCCAGCGTGTCGATCTTGACATCGACCGGCAGCGCGAAGGTGGAGCGCACTTCTTCAGTCTCGGTCGAGGGGCTGGGCAGGCGCTCGATGCGGATCGCCCGTGCCGCCACTTTCTCCGCGTCGAACTCGAACGACAGCAGCTGCAGCGGCGACCAGGCGACCGAAAGGCCGCTGACTTCGGCATAGATGCCGCGGCTGTCGCTGAGCGAGATGGTTTCGGCCGTCAGATTGCCGGTCAGCAGGCCCGATGGATCCTTGATGCGGATCATCTGGTCGGGGGTGGAGGCGAGGTCCTCGACAAGGCCTGCGGCCAGCCGCGCACCAGGCGCCGTGAAGCCGACGAACAGGATGAGCGCGACGGCTGCAACCAGCACGAACAGGACGCAATATTTGGTGATGCGCCAGACGGTGCGGAGGAAGCGAAGCAGATAGATCATGAGGCATCCATAACGGAAATCGCACGCAGGGTTAAGACCAAAGCGCAATGTCCCGGAGGCAGCGAGGTTCCATCACGGTTTCCGAGCATCCCTGGAAATCAGAAGGACTGGCCGATACCGGCATAGATGCCGTAGCTGCTGCCGCCGGGGTATTTGTCGAGCGGCACGGCAAAATCGAGCCGAATCGGGCCGAAGGGCGTTGCATAGCGCAGGCCGATGCCGGCACCCATGCGCAGGTCGGAGAAGTTGGGTGTCGTATCTTCGCCGACCGTGCCGACATCGAGGAAGGGCACGACGCCGATCGTGTCGGTAACGAGGAAGCGGGCTTCCACCGATCCGGTCACGTAGGAGCGTCCGCCGAGAATGTCTCCGGCAGCGTTGCGGGGCGCGATTTCCTGATAGCCATAGCCGCGCACAGAGCCGCCGCCGCCGGCGTAGAAACGCCGGTTGGCCGGGATGTCGGAGAGGTTGGCGCCGCCGAACAGGGCACCGGCACCGAGCTTGCCGGCCAGCACCACCCGGTCTTCGGCACTCAGCGACTGGTAAGCCGAGATCGACCCTTCGAGCGAGCCGAAGACGGTGCCGCGATAGGTCTCGTAGCTCGGCTTGGTGCTGATCGAGGCGCGGTAGCCTTCGGTGGCGTTGAGCTTGTCGTCACGCGTGTCGCGGATATATTCCAGCGGCGTCGACAGCGTCAGATACTTGTTCTTGCCGAAGGCGTCCTCGATGTTGGAAAAGCTCACCTCTCCGCCGCCAGAGACCGTATCGACATCCGACAGTTCGAAACTGGCACCGGCCATGCCGGTCACCGTGGCGGCGCGGTAGGCGTCCGGCTCGACGATCGAGGCCTTGACGCTGGCATTGAAAGTGGAGGCCGGGCCGAAGGCGCCGGGCTTGGCGAAGATGATGCCGGCCGAATAGTCGAGCTTACCGATTTCCTCGGCCTCGCCAATGCGGTCGACCGAGCCTTCGATCCTGAGCGATTCCGCCTTGCCGAACAGGTTGCGATGGCCCCAGTAACCCTGCAGGCCGAAGCCGTCGATGGTGGAAAACTGCGCCCCGGCGCCGAAATAGCGGTGCTTGCCTTCCGAAACCTCTATTGTCATCGGGATCGTGCCGTCAGGCGCCAGCTGGTCGGCCTCGCGGATCGTCACGCTGGAAAAGACGCCGAGCTTGCGCAGCCGGTCGGAGGCCTTTGTCAACGCCTCCGGCGAATAGGGCTTGCCGCCGTTGAGACGGGAGTAGTTTTCCACAAAGCCGGCATCGACCGTCTTGGTGCCGGTAACGCTGACCTCGCCCACCGGCGCGACAGGCCCACCGATGGCGCCAATCGTCACGTCCACGGTCGAGGTCTTGTGGTCGGCGACGACACTGCGGTCGGTAAGCTTGGCCAGCGGCCTTCCTTCTTCCTTGAGGTCGCGCACCAGCTTTTCGCCGGCCTTGATGATCAGGGTGGAATCGGCGCGGGTACCGGGTGCGAGGCCATAGTCCGACGGGTTTCGATCGGTCACGTCACCGTCGAAGCGCACATTGCCGACCGAGAAGACAGGTCCGGGTGTTACGGTGATCGTGACGGGCACCGGCTGGCCATCGGGAAACTCCGGGTCTGGCGCCAATGTGTCGATGTCCTGGCCGTTAACCGTGACCGTGACCACGCCGCCGTAGCGCGCTTTTTCATAGAGCGCGGCGAGAATACGGTCGCGATCGTCGCGCGCCTTGATGGCAAGGCCAAGATCGCCGGACACCGGCTTTTCCTTGTCCTGGTAGAGAAGGGCGCTGTTTTCGATCGCTTCCTTCAGGTCGCCATCATCGGTTCCAGCATTCAGCGTCAGGGAATAGTTGACCGGGTCTATAACCTCGGCGGCCTCGTCATCCTCGAAGAACTTCATGCCGAAAATTTCGAAGGCTGCGGCCGGGGTTGCCGTCAGGGGGCCAAGCGTCGCCCATGCTGCGACCGCCAATGCAGTGCCAGCTCGCCGATACGCAAAAAATGCTTCGGGATGACGCGATGGTTTCCGCATTCGGTTCAGTCAGGCACCTTTCCACTCAGCAACACAACGCAGGTACCGGTCAAGCGTGGCCACAATGTTGCATGGCAGGGTTTTCCGTATCGTTAACGGTAATAAGAAGTCTACACAGCAAAGAGCTGCGATTGAAGCAGAAATCGGCGAAAAGCCGGTTGCGTGGTTTCGGCGCAACAAAAAACCCCGGAAGTTCGTTCCGGGGTTTCTGATGTCGGACGGTGCTGATATCAGCAATCGTCGATGTAGCGGCGACCGCGGTTGTCGCGGTAGTAGCACTGTCCAGGCTGATCCTGAACGGAGCCGATCAGGGCGCCGCCGAGGCCGCCTGCCAGAGCTCCGACTGCAGCACCCCGGGCGTCGCCGGTAACAGCGAGGCCCACGAGCCCGCCTCCGACTGCACCGATGCCTGCACCTCTTTCGGTATTCGTGCAGCCCGCAATGGCGAGGGCTACCAACACTAGCGCAATGGCTTTCTTCATGAAATTCTCCACAGTTGGACGGTCTCCGGCCGAAATCGGAACCGCTTCTCCCAATGCATCAGAGATTAATTCTCTGCGTCATCTCGTTTCCACAGAGGTAACAATAAAGTCCGAAACCAATAAGTCCACATGCAGGACGGTATTTTTTTGATTCAACCTGAACGATGCCAATCACATACCCGAAAAAAGTTGCGGGAATTGGGGCGATACGACTTAGGGATGGCGTGGCCGCGTGTTGCTTGTCGCTGCTTGCGCAAGGTCGATCTTTCCCGGTTTACCGCTTTTTTGAGAAAAATTTCGTTCTGGACCAGACATGGCTGTTGCCTCCCCGCCGGAAAAGACAAATGATGGCGGCCAAGGCCTGCCGGGAGAAGGGCAGGGTCCCGATGCTCGACTTGGCGATGATCAGGTGCGCCGGTGTCCAACCGCCTCGGGAGGGCTCGAATTTTTAGCAGAATAGAACGGCAGCCCGGGCCGTTTCTTGATTGAAGGGCAAGTGATCACTGTCTAACGGAGGTGAAACATTTGTCCTTGTAGGTTGGAATCGTTCAAAACTGTGGTGCTTTTTGCCGCAGGTGGCTTGCAAGGCCCTTTCGGGGGTTGACGGTTGGCTGCTTTGAATCAAAAAAGAAGTCAGCTTCTGGAGACAATGATGGATTTCGAGACTTTCTTCAAAAACGAGCTGGATGGCCTGCATCAGGAAGGCCGCTACCGGGTGTTCGCCGATATCGAGCGCCAGCGTGGCGGTTTCCCGAGAGCATCGCGCCATACGGCAAACG
>JAURWE010000082.1 GCA_030655075.1 Pararhizobium sp. | reverse complement strand
TGGCCCATGACGGCGGCCCACGGTCCAAAGCCGGAGTGAGGGCACACCGAGCCTAGGCGAGGTGCCGAGTGGTGGGGCAAGAGCGTTTTGCTTACTTTTGCGCTCTTCAAAAGTGAGCCGCTGTAAGAGCGGAACCCTAAGTCGCCGTTACCCAAATAACGGATATGTCCCCCCAACCCCCTAAACCCCCCCAACCACTCTCAAATAAACATTTTGGTTATTAATAAATAGCTTCTTATTCCTTAACGAATATATACCCCGTGCCTATACTGACTCACAACGTTAAACGCTGCAGGAGGGCACACCCATGCACAGCGAGTCGATTCGTTATCTGATCGTGCCGGGCTGGCAAGGATCGCCAGAAGATCATTGGCAAAGTCATTGGCAGAACAGCCTGCCCAACAGCGCGCGCGTGGAGCAGGCCGACTGGCTCACCCCACGCCGCGAAGACTGGGTGGCCGCACTGGCCGAAGCCATCGCCGCCGACAGCACCCCGGTGATTCTGATCGCCCACAGCCTGGGCTGCATCACCGTCGCCCATTGGGCCGCCACCGCACCGGTGCAGTTCCTGCGTCAGGTACGCGGCGCCTTGCTGGTAGCCCCGGCCGATGTCGAACGCCCTGCCTGCGCGCCCGCCCTGCGTAACTTTGCACCCATCCCCAGTGACCTGCTGCCGTTCCCAAGCCAGGTCGTCAGCTCCGACAACGACAGCGCCGTCAGCGCCACCCGCGCCCTGGAACTGGCACGTAACTGGGGCGCCGAAGCAGGGATTCTCGCGGGTGCCGGGCATATCAACGTGAAGTCCGGCCATCAACGCTGGGAACAGGGTTTCGCCTACCTCTATCGCCTGCAAAATCGCCTGGAACATCACTCCCGGCGCCGTGCATAAAATTTTTTAAACGCCCCTTCCCCTTCGTGGATGGGGCGGGAGTCTGCCATGAGCCTGCATGAAACCTTCGGTCAGCCCCTGCTGACCTTCCCCGACGCCGAAAAAAGCCCCCTGAGCATTCGTGCCAAGGCGCTGGTGTTTGTCGACCCGCGTTCGCGGCAACTGCGCGAAGACCTCGAAAACCTCGCCCCCCGCGCCTTGCCCGTGTTGATCCGTGGCGAAACCGGCAGCGGCAAGGAGTTGCTCGCCCGGCATATCCACCGGGGCAGCGACCGCACCGGCCTGTTTGTTTCGGTGAATTGCGGCGCCATCAGCCCGACTTACGCCGACGCCGAATTGTTCGGCTATGCCGCAGGCAGCCACAGCGGTGCAGCCAGTAGCCGTGCCGGCTGGTTTGGCTCGGCCAATGGCGGCACCTTGTACCTGGATGAAATCGGCGACCTGCCGTTGCCGATCCAGGTCAAGTTGCTGGCGGCGCTGGAAAACCACGAAGTCACCCGCGTCGGCGCTCATCAGCCAAGTCCGGTGGATGTGCGGCTGGTGGCCGCCACCAGCATCGACCTCGCTCAGGCCGTGGCGGCCGGCAAGTTTCACGAGCGTCTGTTTCATTACCTCAGCGAAGGCCAACTGGAACTGCCCGCGCTGCGCGAGCGGGTGGGCGATATCCTGTCACTGGCCGAGTATTTCCTCGGCATCTATAGCCAGCGCCTCGACCTGCCGGTGCCGCTGATCAGCGACGAGGCCCAGCGCGTGTTGGAGCATCACACCTGGCCGGGAAACACCCGGGAGTTGGAGAACGTGATTCACTTTGCCCTGTTGGTCAGCAGTGGCGACGAGATTTTGCCGGAGCATTTGAACCTGCCGCTGCCGTCGGTGGCGCAGATCGAACACCAGGCACGACAGATCCTCAGCAGCGGCACCGAGGCCGAACGTGATGCGTTGAAGCGTCTATTGAAAGGGTTGGGGTCTGTATGAGCAAAATGGAATATCAAAGTGAATAAAAAGTATTGTTCTGGAATAAAAAACCTCGGTATTGTCCGCTCCACGCCGCGATAGCACTTCGCTGGCATCCACTAAAAAAGCGGCCGTCCCAGACGACCCGGATTTTCGATAAGGACACTGCATGAAAAAGGTTCTGTTGTTTACCGCACTGGCGGCTGCCCTGACTGCAAGCTTCGCCCAGGCCAACGAGAAACTGGTGGTCGCCGCTACCCCGATCCCGCACGCCGAGATCCTTGAGCTGGTCAAGCCGACCCTGGCCAAAGAAGGCGTGGACCTGGAAATCAAAGTCTTCACCGACTACGTGCAGCCGAACGTGCAGGTGGCCGAGAAGCGTCTGGACGCCAACTACTTCCAGACCCTGCCGTACCTGGAAAACTTCAACAAGGGTAAAGGCACCAACCTGGTCACCGTCATCGGTGTGCACGTTGAGCCCTTCGGTGGTTACTCGAAAAAGATCAAAAATATCTCTGAGCTGAAAGATGGCGCCACCGTGGCCATTCCGAACGAAGGCAGCAACTCCGGCCGTGCCCTGCTGCTGCTGCAAAAGGCTGGCGTGATCACCCTGAAAGACCCGAGCAACGCCCTGGCCACGCCGAAAGACATCGCCAGCAACCCGAAAAACCTGAAATTCAAAGAGCTGGAATCGGCCCTGCTGCCTCGCGTACTGGACCAGGTTGACCTGGACCTGATCAACACTAACTACGCCCTGGAAGCGGGTCTGAACCCGGCCAAGGACGCATTGATCATCGAAGACGCCAAGTCGCCGTACGTGAACTTCCTGGTTGCCCGCCCGGACAACAAGGACAGCGACGCGATCCAGAAGCTGGCCAAAGCCCTGACCAGCCCAGAAGTGAAAGCTTTCATCGAGAAGAAATACAACGGTGCGGTCGTGCCGGCGTTCTGATCGAGCCCCAAAACCTCCTTCAAGGTTTAAACGCCGACGGCTTCTACAGCGTCGGCGTTTTTTATGGCTGGAATGCAATCGAAATGTGGGAGCGGGGGGGGG
>JAURWE010000075.1 GCA_030655075.1 Pararhizobium sp. | reverse complement strand
TTACGGTCCCGGCTCTGCTTCGCAGTACTTCGTACTGCAAAGCGTCCGGGACAAGGCATGCCACCGCACTTACTCATTCCCCGCCCTCATCGCCGCCGCCGGACAGCGACCATTCCTTGACGCGCGCGAGGTGATCGTAGTCGCCGTAATGATTGGTCCACATCGGATGCACCAGCGACATATAAGGCGTGTCGGCGTTCTCAAACTTCTCCGCTAGCTCCTTCAGCCGCGCCAGCGCGTGGTCGGCCTGTTCATCGGCGGTGCCTTCCTTGAACTTGATCTCTTTCGGATCGCCGGCCGGATCGGCGCCTTTCAGCGTCACATACGTGATCTCGGAAATGGAGCCGGCGCGCAGCCCCGGAAATTTGCCGGCGCGCAGAATGGCGCCTTCCAGCGTGAGTTGCGGCGCCAGACCGGTGCGAACCTGTTTCTCGGTGCGCGCCGCGCCGGTCTTGTAATCGATGATGGCGTAGCTGCCGTCGCGCCGCCATTCGATGCGGTCGGCGATGGCGGACAAGGTGAACTCGCGCGCGCCGATCGGGAATTTCAGTTCGCCCTTGATCTCGCCATGCAGTGTGACGATGTCATCGCGCCGGGCGCGGTCCCATTGCGCGAACCATTGCGCAATGCGCTGGAAGCGCGGCCACCAGAAGGCCCGCGCTTCGGGATAATCGATCAACGGCGCGAAACGCGCCTCGCCAAGCTCAAGCAACTTGCGTTGCGGCTCAGCCGGAAAACCATCGGCGAATTGCACGGTGAAGTCGCCAATGGCGCCATGGATGACAGTGCCGCGGTCACGCGCGCCCGGCAGCGTATCGACAGCGTCGAGCGGATAGAGCCGCAGGATGTGCTTGGCGTAGACGGTGTAGGGATCGCGCAGCCAGTCCTCGATGGCGGTGACGGAGAGACGCGACGGCCGCGCCGCGACCGGCGGGGTCGGCGCCGGACGCTCGGCGGCCTTGACCGATGCCGGCGTATCAAGCGCGCGCGCCAGCACCAGTGCTTCATGGCCGCGCTCCAGCAC
>JAURWE010000073.1 GCA_030655075.1 Pararhizobium sp. | reverse complement strand
TTCTCGCGCACCGAGCAGGTGTTGAAGAGGATGAGGTCGGCCTCGTCGACGTTCTGCGTCGGCTCGTAGCCTTGCGCGGCGTTCAGCACGTCGGCCATCTTGTCCGAGTCGTACTCGTTCATCTGGCAGCCGAAGGTTTTGATAAAGACTTTTTTGCTCATGGCAGGAACCCGTGGGAAAGCGTGCGCTCTGTCCGGTCAAGGGTCAGATTCGCAGCGGGACGGGCCGTGCGGCCCGTTTCGGCATTACTCGCCGTACTTCGGCAGTTGGTCGAACGGCGTCTTGCCGTCGTCGCGCGGCGCGCTGTTGGCCACGAACGGCCAGAAGTTGAGCAGCGGCTTTTCGGCCGACTCGCGCGCGACCACCGCCTCCTCGGGCGTCAGCACCCAGACCTGCGATACCAGGCCTGCGGCGTCGCGCGTGTAGTTGACCAGCAGGTTCTGGCCGGTGATGGCGGCCGGCATCATCAGCATGTTCTGCGGGCTGCGGATCCGGGCGCCCGGCGCCAGGCGTTCGGGCTCGCCGTCCAGCAGGATCTCGGGGCTGTTGACCAGAAGGAACTTGCCGCGCAGTGTGCCGATCGGAAAGTTGCGTCCGCCGTAGGTGGCTTCGTTCTCGACCTGTGCCCGCGCGGGTGGCGCATAGGCGCCGCCCAGTCCGGCCAACGTCAGGAAGAGTGTCAGCAGGAGCCGGTTGTTCAGGGAGCTGTTGCAGCGATTCATGGGGTATATCCAGAGGCTGGGAAGCGGGGATTCTACCGGCCGTACCTTCGAGCAGAGAGGAGGCGAGCGGGCTTCGTGCACGCTCGCTTTACCTATCTTTACGGCAGTGGTGGACGCCGACCCCCCAGCGCTGTTTCAATACCGGAAACCGTAACCAAAAGTTGGCATTTTTCAGGCGCGATGAGCCCGCCGACACTTTGCACAAGCCCCATGAAGAAGAACACCGCCGTCAGTTTCGCCGTCGTCCTGGTCGTCGCCGTTGCCGCGGGCGGCTGGTGGTGGTCGGGCCA
>JAURWE010000070.1 GCA_030655075.1 Pararhizobium sp. | reverse complement strand
TCGTCGATCCAGCTCACCGACTGCAGTTCGGGGAACTGACTCACCAGCGATTCGGCCCGGCTGGCGAACTCGGTTGCATCGATCTCGCGGTTGGACGCATCGCGCGCAATGCGCATCAGCTGCTCCTGCCGCTCCAGCAAGCGCAGGCGGACCCGCTGCTGCGCGTACTCGACATCGCGTTTCACCGACTCCTGCTCGCGCTCGACTTCCTCGGCACGCAGGTACCAGAACGCCGAGACGATGGCCGCCAGGAACAGCAGCACGGCGGCCAGCGGAGCGAGCATCGCCACCGCGTCCTGCAGCACCGGCGTCTGCCTGCGCCACCAGCGGCGCCACCACGACAAGGGCGACGCCGTCACGACATGGCGCGCGGCGTTGACGCGGGAGGAAAAGGGCATCGGTCGAGTTTAGGGGAACCCCGACTTGCGCTGGCGTCGGCGCTCGAAATGAGCGGGATGTGGGGCCATTCGTCATTGGCGAATCTCATAATAAGAAATACGCATGCGCAATTTGAAATCTCACAAAAAATATGCGAAACTGCCGCGCGACGCAAACCCCGGCGGTAAATTGCTGCCAACACATCAAGGAGACAAAGAACATGTCGGCAAATCCCGAGAAGCAATTCGGCGCGGCAGCCAACGACGCTGACGCGCAGGAAACCAGAGAGTGGATGGACGCACTGTCCGCCGTGATCCAGAGCGAGGGCCCCGAACGGGCGCACTACCTGCTCGAACAATTGCTGGAACATGCACGCCAGAACAGCGTCGACCTGCCCTTTTCGGCGAACACCGGCTACGTCAACACCATCGAGCCTGGCCAGGAAGCCCGCAGCCCCGGCAACCTCGAAATCGAGCAGCGCCTGCGCGCCTACATGCGCTGGAACGCCATGGCCATGGTGGTCAAAGCCAATCGCCATCACCCGGTCGATGGCGGCGACCTCGGCGGCCACATCGGCTCGTTCGCCTCGCTGGCCAGCATGTTCGGCGCTGGCTTCAATCACTTCTGGCACGCTGAGAGCGAAGGCCACGGTGGCGACCTGCTCTATATCCAGGGCCACGTGTCGCCCGGCATCTATGCGCGCGCCTACCTTGAAGGCCGCCTGAGCGAAGACCAGCTGCTCCACTTCCGCCAGGAAGTGGATGGCAAGGGGCTCTCCAGCTACCCGCACCCAAAACTGATGCCCGCTTTCTGGCAGTTCCCGACGGTGTCGATGGGCCTCGGCCCGCTGATGGCGATCTACCCAGCGCGCTTTCTCAAGTACCTGCATGCCCGGGGGATCGCCAACACCGAAAACCGCAAGGTGTGGGTGTTCTGCGGCGACGGCGAAATGGACGAGGTTGAATCGCTCGGCGCCATCGGCCTGGCTGCGCGCGAGAAGCTCGACAACCTGATCTTCGTGATCAACTGCAACCTGCAGCGGCTCGACGGCCCGGTGCGTGGCAACGGCAAGATCATCCAGGAGCTCGAAGGCGAATTCCGCGGCTCCGGCTGGAACGTCATCAAGCTGATCTGGGGCGCAGGCTGGTATCCGCTGATC
>JAURWE010000065.1 GCA_030655075.1 Pararhizobium sp. | reverse complement strand
GCGGCGACCCCTCATGATCTTGCCGAGTACAAGGATTTCGGCGGCGGCGTCTACCGTGCCGCGGCGTTTGCCGCCGATCGGATCGAGGCCTGCCTGTTCATCGGGCCGGCACAGGACGCCGGCGACTGGAACGTGATCAAGCAGCTGTTCGCCGCCGACGTGCTCAGCGACGACCAGCGCCGCATGCTGTTGTCGGGCAAATCGATCGACGGGATGGTCAGCGCCGGGCCGATCGTCTGTGCCTGCTTCGGAGTCGGCCGCACCACGATTCTCGCGGCCATCGCTGGCGGCGCGGGCAGTGCCGCCGAGATCGGCGCGCAGCTGAAGGCCGGCACCAATTGCGGCTCGTGCATTCCGGAGATGAAGCGGCTGATCGCGCAGGCGGGCGTGGGGGATTCGAAGCCGCCCCGGTTGGCAGTCGCTAACTAGGGCGTGTACTCATAATCGAGGTTTCGTGAGCGAGCTCGACTCTTGTCCGCTGTCCGGCTTAAGCAGACTCAAACCGGACATCGCCTCAGGTCCCGAAAGTGCCAACAGGCGGAAGTCGCCGGGCCTTATTTTACGCTGGCACTACTCCATCGGACGCCGCCCCAACAAACTGCTCCGTTCGTCGGTGCGCGAACGAACTCTTCGGAGGAGTATTCAGCTCAGCAGACTAATACCAGCCATTAAATCAGCGCCACGGATTGGCGGGATGAGGCCGAGCTTCACCGCAGAACCTCCGACGACAACCCTCGGTCGGATCGGGTTTGCTAATTTGGCGACCTGTTTAACAATTTCACTGACACCACAATATTGCGCTGGGAGGGCCACGGAGATCAAAAGAAGTTTGGTTCGTGTTGTTTTGATGAGCTTCATTAGGTGCGCCGCATCGTATTGCGTGTTCAAGGGTATCCGAAAGGATCTGTGATTGACTGAGAGGGTGTGCGAGAACCATCCGGCCTGCCCTGGAGCGATGAGCTTCGGTGCATGTGCGGAGCGGGAATGCCGTGCTCCTGCAACCAAAGAGACCCCCGGATACAAGCCAAGTCATTGTCGAGAGCTGAAGATAAAATTAGTTTGGGGCGCTGGTTCGCTCAAACGAGCATTACCCGGCGCTTTCCCTTGAAACGCGCAAAAAAGGCCGTCGAAGCGTTACGCGGGACGGCCTTCGACTTTCGATCATCTTAGAAGCGGTAGTTGATGCCGAGCCGACCGACATTCGTGTTGAAGCTGACGCGCTGATCTCCGATGCCTGAATTGCCTAGATCGACGTGGAGAAATTCGCCTTTCATCGACCATCGCCGATTAAAAGCATATTCGACGCCGAGGCCGACTGCGTAGCCCAGCAGCATCTTGTCGCGCGTGGTCATGAAGGTCGACAAGGTTGTCGCTGTAACATTGCCGCCTATTGTGGTCTCGGTCGTTGCCGTCGTCGTCGCGAGCGCTAATTGAGCTTCGCCATAGGCAAGCCCTCCCGTCAAATAAAGCAGCAGGCCGTCCGCAGCTTCGACCCCGAGGCGGCCACGCGCCGTTCCGAACCAGCCCATCCGGCCCGACAGGTCATACGACACCGCGGTCGGGGAGTTGATGTAACGTAGCGCCGGCGCAAGGGCTCCAAAGGCCCCTGTGAGTGCCGCGCGAACCGTGGCGTTGCCGGTGAGGGCCGCGCATTGTGCCGAAGTCGATACGGACGGAGCGCCGGTGGTGGCCTGGAGCAAATTCCTGAACGCATTGTTGGGGTCTGTCAGGTCGAAGGAACGCGCCGGCGGGCCACCCGGCAAGAACGGTTGGTTGAGTTGACAAAACAGAGGCGCACCGGCGACGGAGGTCGGGAAGGCTTCATCTGCCCTAGTGTGCCCGCGGATATTTGCCGATTGGATGTCTCCTTCGATGCCATAGAGGATTCGGCCGGTATGATAATTGTAGCCCATCTGACCGCCGCCGCTGAAGGCATTATGTTCCGTCCCGCCTACATTGCCTCCGACATAAAAGCCGGCCCAACTTTGTGGACTCGACTGCGACATGACAGGGGAAGATGCGAGCGAGGCGACGCCCAAAGCGAAAGCCCCAATCAAACAATTCTTGAGATAAAATTCATTGGATCGAGACAATTCGCCCTCCTCCTAAATGTTCAGTTCAATGACCATCGAGCGCCAAAAAATGGACGCGGCACGAATCAAATTTGCACTCACTAAGGGTGTACTTTCTAAGCTTTTTTTAGGAGAGGCAATGTTTATGAGGCGAGCATCGATTCGCCATGGCTGCGCAAGCGCGATATTTCATTGAGATGTTGCGCGGCCACCACACAAGGGGGCGCTAGCGAGGTCCTCCCTCAACCGAAAGGTTGAGAAGTTTTAGGCGCGAGAGCCGGTCCCGGAATTCTGCACAGGGCGCTAAGTGGAATCTCTGCCTGACAGCCGGCACGCTATGCCTGCGAATCAGGAGCGACCATGAGCAGACGAGCACGCCGGAACCACACACCGGCCTTCAAGGCAAAGGTCCCGCTTGCCGCCGTCAAGGGTGAGCGGACGATAACTCAACTGGCCGAGCAGTTCGACGTTCACCCCAATCAGATCACGACGTTCAGTGATCTGATTGTTCGTCATGTTCGTTCCCCGTGCGCCTTGGCGCTTGTCTGGAGCGAGACCATTCCCGCCAGCCGTGATCAAAGGAATACGCGGGTATCAGGCTGGCCGCTGTGACTACATAAGAAGTCTAGGCCACTAGGGGTCGAAACAGGCCAGTACCCCCTGAGCTATGAGAACGGATCCCGAAAACGTTTCGAGAACTCGCCGGTGGCAATGAGGTCCGTTGTGGGTCAAACGCTGTCCTGACGGTCCCGAAGTTCGACTTCCGCTTTGCTTCCAAAAGCGGACGCAAGTCGGGGCATCGAGCCATGTCGGTTTCGTGCCAACAAGCGGCATTTCAAGCGAAATGCGTGTTGACCGCTATGGCAGCCCATTGTCGATCCGGCTGTCCTCATCTGCCATAGCTCGTCTCCGCAACTATCCCACAACCCAGCAGCGGTGCAGTTCGAAACCGGCGACACCGGCCACGATCACGCCCTATGACTACGTGTTCCGGGGTTTTGCGCTGTCACGCACGCCACTGTTCCTGCCCGACCATGCCTGGTGGGCCCATGTCGCGATTGCCGGCGGCCACGGTTATCTGCTGGCCGACAACGCGGATCTCGGCGGTTGGCAATCCTGGCTGCGCGCGGCGACCCCTCATGATCTTGCCGAGTACAAGGATTTCGGCGGCGGCGTCTACCGTGCCGCGGCGTTTGCCGCCGATCGGATCGAAGCCTGCCTGTTCATCGGGCCGGCACAGGACGCCGGCGACTGGAACGTGATCAAGCAGCTGTTCGCCGCCGACGTGCTCAGCGACGACCAGCGCCGCATGCTGTTGTCGGGCAAGTCGATCGACGGGATGGTCAGCGCCGGGCCGATCGTCTGTGCCTGCTTCGGGGTCGGCCGCACCACGATTCTCGCGGCCATCGCTGGCGGCGCGGGCAGTGGCCGAGATCGGCGCGCAGCTGAACGCCGGCACCAATTGCGGCTCGTGCATTCCGGAGATGGCTCATCGCGCAGGCGGGCGTGGGGGATTCGAAGCCGCCTCGGTTGGCAGTCGCTAACTAGGTGTGGAGCCTCAACAGGTTGTTCCCGGTCAGGCCGAGTCTGCTGATTGGTGTTTGAAATTTTATCCCACCATGAGGCCGGTGCCAATTGTAGCGATGCAGCCATCTCGGCAGTTCGGCGGCGCGTTCATTTGAGGTGTTGT
>JAURWE010000078.1 GCA_030655075.1 Pararhizobium sp. | reverse complement strand
TGGTAGAGCCGCTGCGCGAACTGTTCAAGGACGAAGTCCGCCGTCTGGGCCTGGAACTCGGCCTGCCGTACGACATGGTCTACCGCCACCCATTCCCGGGCCCGGGCCTGGGCGTGCGTATCCTCGGTGAAGTGAAAAAGGAATACGCCGACCTGCTGCGTCGCGCCGACCACATCTTCATCGAAGAACTGCGCAAGGCCGACTGGTACCACAAAGTCAGCCAGGCATTCGTGGTCTTCCAGCCGGTGAAATCGGTTGGCGTGGTCGGTGATGGCCGTCGTTACGCATGGGTCGTGGCCCTGCGTGCGGTGGAAACCATCGACTTCATGACCGCCCGCTGGGCACACCTGCCGTACGAACTGCTGGAAACTGTCAGCGGCCGTATCATCAACGAGATCGAAGGCATTTCGCGCGTGACGTATGACGTGTCGAGCAAGCCGCCGGCGACGATTGAGTGGGAGTGATCCTGCGTTAGCGGGTGAGCGTTGAACAACAAAACCCCGGCCATGTGCCGGGGTTTTGTGTTTATGGAGTACGGTAAATCAAATACCACAGACCTAATTGTAGGAGCTGGCTTGCCAGCGATGGCATCACCTCGGTATGACTTGATACCCAGGCGTCTGCATTGCAGGCAATGCTCCCACAGTTGATCTCTGTCTGGCCTTACCGCAGCGCGATATCCGAACAGCAAAACATTTACGTTTTCAATGAGCGGTAAAGGCTGGCGTAGGTATTAGAGAAACTGTGATCGAATCAAATCCGTATCGAACGGTGTTATACCTTGATCAGGCGCAAACACCGCCTGTGCCTGCTGCGGTGAAGCCACTCGTTCTCCCCGTGCTCGAACATGTAGATTGAACAGAGTCTCCAAATCCGGCCTTGGTGTATGTACCAATGCTCGCAGCATCAGCGATACCCCACTGAGATTGTTCTCGACGTTGTTCCACCGCGCAGATGACGTGAGCCCCAGGTCGGCCCAAATCATGCGTCGTTCCTGCAAGTCCATCACGAATGGCAGACAGATCGCTGTATCGGATGCGATATCGATACGGTCGAACACGGAGCGCGGCTCAAAGACTTCACCCGACGCCGTGTCGACGCGGGCCATCCAGCCAGCGAAACATTCTGGAAGATCGCAGTACGGCTGTTCTGTGAATGAGTTGATAGACGTGACGACATAGCGGATGCCCTTCTCGACAAGGACATCAAGGTCGAGGTCGATGAATTCCGAAGCCCCTTCGGGCGCGTCGACGATGTCGCCACTGTGGTAGCCGCCGAAACCCTTCAGGTTGTAGTACGCGACCGTTTCTTTGAACACGAAGTTGGCGTCGAAAAATGCGGCGGACAAGTCGATGTCCGTGCGTCCACGGCCGTTCTTCCACCACAGGAACAGGCGAATGAAGCGTGTGTCAGGCATAGGCAGCCGACTGCCCCGCACCAGCGTACGTAGCGACTTCGATGAGGCACGCTGCGCCAGCGGCACCCGATATTCGCGTAATGCTGGATCGATGAAACAGCGGCCCAGTGGCGGTAGCGACGCAAAACGGGTAACGAGCGCGTCCTCGCAGATTCTGGCTGCACGCGCTAACACGTCCGGATCGAGAGGTTCGCGTCGATCCTTGATGCCATAGACTTTGGCAAATGCACCTTTCGGCGTGAAGGCCCGCAGTGGGAGGGGGCGCGGCGCACGTACCTGGGCCAGTACCTGCAGCAGCACAGGTGAGGAAACTTGTGTCGCAACCGACTCGAACGCGTCGAGAACCGACTCTGGTTCCGTCGCACGCCGCAGGGTCGCGTCCAGCCGTCGTGCGAACTCCCCAGGACGGCTCTGTAGTAGGGACGTAAGCGTGGTGATGTGACGCTGGGCAAACAATGTTTCGACACGTGATCCAAATGAGGCTGGCGCTTCGTTGCGACGTGCTGCCGTGATGGCGGCTAGCGCGCGTGGGTATTTATCGGCGTAGTCGCCCGGATGCAGTACTTCAGCCAGGCGTTTCCAGCGCTCAGCATGGCGCATCACGTCTTCTACAGCATTGGGTATTTGGTCGAGTAGGCGCAAAAGCAGACGGCGTATCGAGCGCTTCATCGCTGTGAAGCGCGTCGAAGCTGTCGCTAATGACACGTCTCCACCACTCAGAGCGACCGCGAGTCGTAGCACGTCAGTTGCTGTTTCGACGTTTTTCTCAAGGAATGCGTCCACCCGTGCATCGCCGGCTACCTGCAGGATAAGTGCGCCGCCAACCTGTGCACGGATCTCCCGGAACGGAATGGCTTCAGGCAGTAGGCGGAACACATCGTTTTTGTACGTTCGGATAAACCAGGCGACATCGGCGGCTTCCTCTTCGGAAAGTGAAGTGCGCGATGAAGCCAGTGGCTCAAGCAGTGCCTCAAATTCATCGATGGTTCCCGGTTCGATAACGCGGGATATGAAGTTGCCTTCAAGCATCGCAGGTCGCGAATGTTCAGTTGGCGGTAAACGTAGAAGCGTGAAGTAGTGAATGATGGCGTTAAGGTACAACTCCGCCTCTGAGGCCGTCAGGACCTGCTCTGGAAAGTCAGGATAAAATGGCTTGTGGTGTACATGAGCGCCAGTTTGCCGGCGCAGGACTCCGACAATTTCGTGCAACCAGTGCTTGAGTTCTGTCGCTGACAACATGCCGATTTGCGCAATCAGAGGCTCTGATAGTACGCATCGGAACGCCGCGACTTCCCGGACAGCGGACGCGACCTGAGCGCGCGTGGCTCCGCCAGTTCCCATCGGGACGTGAACTTTGCTACGGCGACGCAGGAAAAGATCCTGATTCATGCTTGTTTATCTCCCTTGGCCGCCGTCGTGGACGAGTTGCAGTTTGGTTTTACAGCTGATGTAAAAACGCCTGCAAGAAGCAGGCGCGGTGTGGAGAGCGAAACCCCTAGGTCATAGGAGGTTAGAAGGAAGGTGTTCCATAGCCACGAACGCATCCTACGGAAGAATGTATTTGTTTGCCAAGTAGCGGCGTATTTCAACGGTAACAAGCTGCTTCACAGACTACGTTTTTGCACAGTCTGCTTGGCGGGATGTTTGTGTTTCTGGTGTGCGAACGCTCAACGACCTGTGCGCGAGTAAAGCACTATTCAAATTTAGGCGCATCGTATAGGGTGCATTAATGCCGTATTATGAAATTTTGCATTGCATTGGATGCGTTTTGACATGAACGATTTAGGCCTATTGATTAGGCAGCTCCGCAAAGCCGCAGGCCTTTCACAAAGCCAGCTCGCGCATCGGCATGGCATGAGTCGCGCCACCATTTCAGGGATTGAGAACAATACCATCCCGGAAGTGGGGATTCGCAAGGTAGCAGCCATTCTTGAAGGCCTGGGGTATGAGTTGACCGCCACTCCCAAGCGTCGCCGCAAGACCCTTGATGAACTGAAGTTGGAGAACATTCATGACCCGTCAAAGTGAGCGGCTATATATCGGCGTAGGCGGTGTGCCTGCTGGGACACTCGGGCGGGGTGAGGAGGACCGGCGCGTTACGGTTTTTTCATATAACGACACGGTCGATGAAGAGAATGCCGTATCCCTGACGATGCCGGTGCGCCTGGAGAGTTACAACTGGGAATATGGGATCCATCCTCTGTTCGAGATGCACATTCCCGAGGGACATCTCAAGGGCGAGCTTGTGCGGCGCTTCAGCAAGTCAGTGCGTGGCTTTGACGACTTCGCTTTGCTCGGCATTGTAGGTCCACACCAGTTAGGACGTATCAGCGTTGCCCATGACGCGGATGGCGAGTCACTGCCTGAGGTCAAGCTCTCCGAGCTGTTGGTCTATGACGGGGCCAAAGACCTGTTTGACGACCTTCTGAAAACCTACGCAGCCTACTCGGGAGTGTCGGGTGTTCAGCCCAAGGTTTTGGTGCGCGATGTTGACGACATGACCTCCGGCGTTGAGCGTCTGACCCATCGGGGCGCGACTCACCTAGTGAAGGCGTTCAATGAGTCTGACTTTCCACAATTGGCGGCCAATGAGTTTTTCTGCATGCGGGCTGCATTCCATTGCGGCCTTGAGGTGCCTGAATTCCAGCTCAGCCAGCACGGGAAATTCCTGGTGGTGAAACGGTTCGACATCAGTGAAAACGCCTACCTTGGATTTGAAGATATGTGCGTTTTATCGGGATGGGGAACCGCGAAGAAGTACGACGGAAGCTACCAGGGATGCGCGAAGCTGATCAGGTCATTTGTCACGCCAAGCCGTGTCACCAGAACGTTGGAAGACTTCTTCTTGATGGTGGCGCTTTCTGCCGGCATCCAGAACGGTGACGCACACCTGAAAAACTTCGGCCTGTTGTACGAGAGTTGTGCAGAGGACGCGGACGTTTGGCTAGCACCTGCTTACGATCTGGTGACCACCACCGTGTACAGCAGCAACGACATCATGGGCTTGTTGCTCGGCGGTTCGAAGGCCTGGCCAAAACGCAAGATGCTGGTGCAGTTCGGACGCAGTTCGTGCAGTTTAAGTGAGGCACGTTGCAACGAACTGCTTGCCAGAGTGCAAGACGGAATGGCTCGGGCGATGGCAGAGCTTTCCGAGTATCAAAGCACTCACCCAGAGTTTGCGGCGGTAGGAGAGAAGATGACCGCTGCCTGGGCAGCAGGGCTGGCGAAGAGTGTCGCAGTACAATGATCTTCCCGACCTATGCTTACCGCCGCGCAATATCCGAAAAATAAAACTTATCCAACGTATGCCGCGACTCGGTGTACTCGAACTGCCGCCCGTCCTGCAAAAACGTCTGGTTGCTCACCACGATCACGTGGCTTTGGCCCTCGAGGTCGAGGTGCGTCTGGTCGTCTTTGCCGCGCGGCAGGGCCTCGATGGTGCGTTGGGCATAGGCAATTTGCAGTTGCAACGTCTGTTCGATAAACGCGTAGATCGACTGCTCTGCAATCGCGCGGTCCAGGCCGGGGATTACATCGGCCACGAAGTGGTTGATGTCGAGGATCACCCTTTTGCCGCCAATACGCCGTACC
>JAURWE010000047.1 GCA_030655075.1 Pararhizobium sp. | reverse complement strand
AGCACGACATCAAGATCATCTTCGCCGTGCCCGGCATCGTGCTGGCCACCGTGTTCGTGACCTTTCCCTTCATCGCGCGCGAACTCATTCCGCTGATGCAGGCCCAGGGCACCGACGAAGAGCAGGCCGCCATCGTGCTGGGTGCGACCGGCTGGCAGACCTTCTGGCGCGTGACCCTGCCCAATATCAAGTGGGGCCTGCTGTACGGGGTGATCCTTTGCAACGCGCGTGCCATGGGCGAGTTCGGTGCCGTGTCGGTGGTGTCGGGCCACATCCGGGGCCAGACCAACACGATGCCGCTGCACGTCGAAGTGCTCTACAACGAGTACCAGTCGGTTGCCGCATTTGCCGTGGCTTCGCTCCTGGCCATCCTTGCGCTGGTCACGCTGGTCATCAAGTCGGTGATCGAGTGGCGCCACGAGCGCGAGATGAAGGCCATTGCCGAACTGCCCCCCGAACGGCCGAACCCATGACTCGCCCCCAGTCTTCGCGCACTGCGTGTCGCTGCGCCAACCCCCTGCCGGGGGCAACACCAGCGGCCCGGCAGAGCCGGTTCCGCGGTGTTCCTGGAAACAAGAGAGAGAAATCGGAATGAGCATCGAAATCCGCAACATCAGCAAGCAGTTCGGCGACTTCCATGCCCTGCGCAACGTCAATCTCGACATCGAGTCGGGCGAACTGGTGGCCCTGCTCGGCCCGTCGGGCTGCGGCAAGACGACGCTGCTGCGCATCATCGCGGGGCTGGAGACGGCCGACGCGGGCAACATCCTGTTCTCGGGCGAGGACACCACCGACGTGCACGTGCGCGAGCGCCAGGTCGGCTTCGTGTTCCAGCACTACGCGCTGTTCCGCCACATGACGGTGTTCGAGAACGTGGCCTTCGGCCTGCGCGTGAAGCCGCGCAAGGAGCGCCCGTCGGACGCGCAGATCAAGGCGAAGGTCACCGAACTGCTCAAGCTGGTGCAGCTCGACTGGCTGGCCGACCGCTATCCGTCGCAGCTGTCGGGCGGCCAACGCCAGCGCATCGCATTGGCGCGCGCGCTGGCGGTCGAGCCCAAGGTGCTGCTGCTCGACGAACCGTTCGGCGCGCTCGACGCCAAGGTGCGCAAGGAACTGCGCCGCTGGCTGCGCCGCCTGCACGACGAACTGCACGTCACCTCGATCTTCGTCACGCACGACCAGGAAGAGGCGCTCGAGGTGGCCGACCGCGTGGTCGTGATCAACAAGGGCCAGATCGAGCAGGTCGGTTCGCCGCAGGACGTGTGGGACCATCCGGCGAGCCCGTTCGTCTACGGCTTCCTGGGCGACGTGAACCTGTTTCACGGCCGCGCCCGCGATGGCGAGGTGCAGGTCGAGGGCATCCGCATCGACGCGCCCGAGCATGGCCAGGTCAAGGACAGCAAGGCGCTGGCCTATGTGCGTCCGCACGACGTGTCCGTCGAGCGCTACGTGGCCGGTGCCAGTGGCATCGTGGCCAAGCTCACGCGGGCCATCGTGGTCGGACCGATCGCACGGCTGGAACTTGAGCCGGTCGAAACGAATCCTGATAATCCAGGCTCCGGAACCATCATCGAAGCGCAACTCCCTGCGCAACAGTTCCGGGAACTGGGCTTGAGCGAGGGCGACACCGTGGTCGCCACCCCGCGCAAGGCCAGAGTCTTCGTGGAAGATTGGGTTTCTCCTTGATCAATTGGTATTTTGGCGCGCCGCGGCGTGCCCTGGCGCTCATCAGTCTCGCCTGCGCCGCCATGCTGGTGTTCGGCATGTACCTCCAGCACGTGGTCGGGCTCGAACCCTGTCCGATGTGCATCGTCCAGCGTTATGCGCTCATCCTGGTGGCGGTGTTCGCCGCCATTGGCAGCGCGACCGACCGCACGGGGCTTCAGCGCACAGGCACCGGGCTGGCGCTGGTGGCCGCAGCGGGCGGTGCCTACACCGCGGCCCAGCAGAGCTGGCTGCAGTGGTATCCGCCTGAAGTGATGTCCTGTGGTCGCGATCTTTACGGAATGATCGAGACCTTTCCGCTCAAGCGCGCGCTGCCCATGATCTTCCGCGGCGGTGGCGACTGTTCGCAGGTTGACTGGACCTTCCTCGGCCTGTCGATCGCGAACTGGTCGTTCATCTGCTTCGTCGGTTTCGCGGTGCTGCTGCTCGTGCTGCTGTTCAAGCGGGCACGCTGAGCTTTCTCGACAATGTGTTCAGGCGCCTGCCAGTACGGGCAACAGGGCGCCGACTGCCGCCAGCGTGGCATTGCGCTGCGCCATGGGCGCGGCGGTCTGGGTGAGAAAGGCCGTGACCAACAGCGGCGGCCTGCCGCCAGGCGGCCAGATGATGCCCACGTCGTTGTGGGTGCCATGAGCGCCTGAACCCGTCTTGTCCCCCGTCTGCCAACCCGTCGGCAGACGCGCGCGAAGCCGGCCGTCGCCCGTCTTGTTGGCCAGCAGCCAGTCGCGCAGTTGCTGGCGCGAAGCGGGCTTGAGCGCATTGCCGATCAGCAGCGTGTTCAGCAGGCCGAGCATCGCGGCGGGCGTGCT
>JAURWE010000076.1 GCA_030655075.1 Pararhizobium sp. | reverse complement strand
GAGCTTGCGCAGCTCGGCGGACCTCGCAACGATGCGGTCGGTTTCCTTCACGCGCCATCTGGCGATGTTGCGCAGCGTGCTGGGGCCGTCGGCATGGAGCGCCATCACGGCCAGCGTCATGGCCGCATCGGGGATGTGGTTGGCGTCAAGGTCGATGGCCTTCAGTGGCCAGGCGCCGCGCGCGACCTGCAGCCAATTGGGGCCGCTCTCCACGTTGGCGCCCATCTGGCGCGCGGCCTCGATGAAGCGGATGTCGCCCTGGATCGAATCGGCGCCCACGCCCTCGATGCGCAGCGCGTCGCCGGTGGCCGCCAGGGCGCCCAGTGCGATGAAATAGCTGGCCGACGAAGCATCGGCTTCGACATGGATCTCGCCCGGCGAACGGTAGCGGCTGCCCGCGGGGATCGTGAAGCGTTGCCAGCCGTCCCGCTGCACGACGATGCCGAAGCGCGCCAGCAGGTTCAGCGTGATCTCGATGTAGGGCTTGGAGATCAGCTCGCCGACGACGTCGATGGTGATGTCGCGCGCCGCGGCCAGCGGTAACGCCAACAACAGGGCCGTCAGGAATTGGCTCGATACGTCGCCGCGCACGCGAATCGGCGCGTCGAGCTGCAACTGCGCATGCGCCACGGCCTGGATGCGCAGCGGCGGGTAGCCCGGGTTGCCGAGGTAGTCGATTCGGCAGCCCAACTGCGTGAGCGCGTCGACCAGGTCGCCGATCGGGCGCTCGTGCATCCGCGGCACGCCGCTCAACTCGAATTCGCCGCCCAAGAGCGCCAGCGCCGCGGTGAGCGGTCGCATCGCCGTGCCGGCGTTGCCGAGGAACAGCGCTGCCTCATGCGTCGGGCGCCGCTCGCCCAGGCCTTCGATGGTCAAGGTGCCATCGCCGCGCTCGACGCGGCAGCCGAGCTTCGCCAGCGCCTCCAGCATCACGCGCGTGTCGTCCGAGTCGAGCAGGTCGTGCACCGTCGTGGTTCCGCTGGCCAGGGCGGCCAGCAGCAGCACCCGGTTCGAGATGCTCTTGGAGCCGGGCAGCTGCACCGTGCCAGCGGCTTCCGACAGCGGCGGAATGTCAAGAAAACGTGTCGAGAACATGGATCAGTCGGTCGGGTTGCCGGCCTGCCAGCCTGCGCGCACGCGCCGTGCGGCCTCGATCGCGTTCTCGAGGCCTTGTGCATCGCCGGTTGCCACCATCAGCTCGAGCGCTTCCAGCGCTTCGCGGAAGTCCCGGGTCTGTGCGAGCAACTGTTCCCGGTTGGCCAGCAGGATGTCGCGCCAGACGGCCGGGTCGCTGGCCGCGATGCGTGAAAAATCGCGGAAGCCGGGGCCGGCAAGTTCGAGGAAGCGCTTGCCTTCGGGTTGGCCGGCAATGCCGTTAATGAATGCGAACGCCAGCAGGTGCGGCAGGTGGCTGACCGCAGCGAAGGCACCATCGTGCGCCTCGGGCGTCATCTGGATCACGTCGCCGCCGAGCGCCGTCCAGGTGCGGCTGGCGCGCTGCAGGTTGGAGCGCAGCGTGGCCCGAACCGGTGTCAGCACGATCTGGCGTCCCTTGAACAGCGTGGCCTCCGCATGCTCGATGCCCGACACCTCCTTGCCCGCGATCGGATGGGCCGGCACGAAACAGGTGAAGAGTTCCTGCAACCCGCGGCGGGCGGCTTCGATCACGTCTCCCTTGGTCGAGCCGACATCCATCACCAACGTTTCGGCGGTGATGCCGTGCCTGATGGATTTGAAAGTGGCCTCCGACGCCGCGACCGGCACCGCAATCAGCACCAGGTCTGCGCCCGACACGGCCAGCAACGCCGATGGCGCAGCAACGTCGATCACGCCGAGTTGCCGGGCGCGCTCGGTGGTGGAGGGCGACTTGCTGTAGCCGACCACGCGTTTCACCAGCCTGGCCTTCTTGAGCGCGAGCGCGAAGGATCCGCCCATCAGGCCGCAGCCGATCAGTCCGAGTTGCTCAAACATGGCGTGGCGGAATCAGGCCGTCACGGGGTAGGCGCCGAGCACCTTGTAGAAGGCACAGAGCTCGCGCAGTTCGGCCAGCGCCGCGGCCACGTGGGGCTGCGAGGGATGGCCGTCGAGGTCGATGTAGAAGTAGTACTCCCACTGGCCGGTGCGCGCTGGCCGCGACTCGAAGCGCGTCATC
>JAURWE010000042.1 GCA_030655075.1 Pararhizobium sp. | reverse complement strand
CGGCCGCCGACCGTTGTGTATTCGCCCTGCTGCAGGACGCGCAGCAGACGCGTCTGCGCTTCCATCGGCATGTCGCCGATTTCGTCGAGGAACAGCGTGCCGCCTTCGGCCTGTTCGAAGCGGCCGGCGCTGCGTGAATTGGCGCCGGTGAAGGCGCCCTTCTCGTGGCCGAACAATTCGGATTCAATCAGGTCGCGCGGGATGGCGGCCATGTTGATGGC
This sequence comes from Pararhizobium sp., assembly GCA_030655075.1. Classification (GTDB taxonomy): domain Bacteria; phylum Pseudomonadota; class Alphaproteobacteria; order Rhizobiales; family Rhizobiaceae; genus JAURWE01. The sequence goes on along the minus strand of JAURWE010000042.1, from coordinate 4,110 downwards.
GACGAAGGTGCCGGCGCGGCGCTTGCCGTAATCATGCAGCGCCTTGGCGACCAGCTCCTTGCCGGTGCCGCTCTCGCCCGAGATCATGACGGTGAGATCGGTCTGCATCAGCCGGGCGAGAACGCGGTAGATTTCCTGCATCGCCGGCGAACGGCCGACCAGCGGGATGGCGTCGAACTCTTCCGGCTTGGACGGCGGGGTGCGCGGCTCCTTCGGCTCGGCGAGCGCGCGGCCGACAATGGCGATCAGCTCCTTCAGGTCGAAGGGCTTTGGCAGATATTCGTAAGCGCCTTTCTCCGAGGCGCGGATCGCGGTCATGAACGTGTTCTGCGCGCTCATGACAATGATCGGCAGGTCGGGGCGGGCCTTGCGGATGCGCGGGATCAGGTCGAAGGCGTTCTCGTCCGGCATCACGACATCGGTGATGATGAGGTCGCCATCGCCCTGGCTGACCCAGCGCCACAGCGTCGCGGCATTGCCGGTCGAGCGCACTTCATAGCCGGCGCGCGATAAAGCCTGGTTGAGAACAGTGCGGATCGCTGCGTCGTCGTCGGCGACTAGGATGCTTCCCGTCGGCATGGGTTACCTCACGGGCTCTGGACGGAGGGCGCATCGTCGATGACGCCCTCGCCGCTATAGATGGGCATGAGCACGCGGAAGGTCGTCCGCCGCGGCTGTGATTCACATTCGATGATGCCGCCATGGTCGCCGACGATCTTGGCAACCAGGGCAAGCCCCAAGCCGCTGCCGGTCCGCTTCGTGGTGACGAAGGGATCGAACAGGTGCGGCATCAGGTCGTCAGGCACGCCCGGGCCATTGTCCCGGACGCAGAATTCGAGCGGCAGCGACACGCGCGCATTGGTGCCCGGCACGGCGAGGCGGACGCCGGGGCGGAAGGCGGTGGTCAGCCAGATCTCGCCGTCGGCGGCGGTTTCGCCGATCGCTTCAGCGGCGTTCTTGACGAGGTTGAGGAAGACCTGGATGAGCTGGTCGCGATTGGCCAGCACCGGCGGCAGCGACGGGTCGTATTCCTCGATGAACTTGATGTGGCGGGCAAAGCCGGTCTGCGCCAGCCGCTTCACATGATCCAGCACGACATGGATGTTGACCGGCTCGCGCTCGACCGGGCGCTCGTCGGCGAACACTTCCATGCGGTCGACCAGCTTCACGATGCGGTCGGTCTCGTCGCAAATCAGCTGCGTCAGCTGGCGGTCTTCGTCGCCGGCGGATTGCTCGAGCAATTGCGCGGCGCCGCGAATGCCGGACAGCGGATTCTTGATTTCATGCGCCAGCATGGCGGCGAGCGCGATCACCGAGCGCGCGGCGCCGCGATGCGTCATCTGGCGGTCCATCTTGTCGGCGATGGTGCGTTCCTGCAGCATGACGATGACATGGCCGTCATATTCCGCCAGCGGCGCGACATGCAGATCGACCAGCCGTTCGCCGGGATTGCGCGGCGTCGCCAGATCGACCTTGTATTCATTGACCGCGGAGCCGGTGCGGCGCACCTGCTCGATCAGCGTCAGCAAAGGCGAGCCGAACGGCACCAGGTCGCGCAGCATGAAGCGGCGCAACATCGGGATCGAGGCTTCGAAGAAATGCTCGGCGGCGACATTGGCGTCGGCGATCTTGCCGTCCGGCGACACCATCATCACCGGATGCGGCAAGGCATTCAGCATCGCGTCGGCGGAAATGGTTTCGGGCGACGCTATGGCGGGAGCTTGAGCGCGGCTCATGCGGCGGCCCTCCAGCCAAATGCATCATAGGCTTCCGCCAGCAGGCGGCGGGCCAGCGCCGGATCCTCGGTGGTGAGGACGCGCGTGCGGTGTGACTTCAGCATGTCATCGGGCACGCCGGCGCTGTCGGCGGCGGCGTCGAGCGCCCTGGTCAAATGCTTGCGGGCAGGACGGCGGCCGATGCGGAGGCCATGTTGCATCAGCATCTCGTCATACATCGCGTCGATCAAAGCCAGCTGTTCGCCGAGCGGCGGCGCGCCTTCGCGGGCGCCGGTGTCGAGATAGCGGGCGACCTGCCCCGGAAACCACGGCCGGCCTTGCGCGGCGCGGCCAACCATCACGGCATCGGCGCCGGATGCGGCGAGTGCGCGGTCGGCATCCTCGAAGGAGCGGATATCGCCATTGACGATGACCGGCACTGTCACGGCCTGCTTGACGGCGCGGACGGCGGCCCAGTCGGCGGTGCCGGTGTAGAACTGGCAACGGGTGCGGCCATGAACGGTGATCATTTTCACGCCGGCTGCTTCGGCGCGGCGCGCGAGATCGGGCGCATTGAGGCTGTCCGTGTCCCAGCCGAGCCGCATCTTCAGCGTCACCGGCACCTTGACGGCATTGACGGTGGCGTCGATCAGCGTCAGCGCGTGATCGAGATCGCGCATCAATGCCGAGCCGGACGATCCATTGGTCACCTGCTTGGACGGGCAACCCATATTGATATCGATGATCTGCGCGCCGCGGTCTTCGACGATCCGCGCGCCTTCGGCCATCCAGTGCGGCTCGCAGCCGGCAAGCTGCACGACATTGATGGCAACGCCGTCGCCCTGGCTGCGTACGGCGGCTTCACGCTGGCCTTGCGCAAGGCCCGCACAAGCTGTCATCTCGGACACGACAAGGCCCGCGCCAAGGCGCTCGGCGACGCGGCGGAACGGCGCATCGGTGATGCCTGACATCGGCGCCAAAACGACGCGGTTGGGCACCGTGACCGGACCGACTGCCAGCGTTGTGTTGTGTAGCGAACTGATAACACCCTCGGCGGGCTTAATGCCTAGCATTTAGGCTGAGCCTTTCGTTGCTTAGAGTTTAGCCAATGTGCTGCCCGGTACGCAAGTGCTGCAGTGCAATATTTTCGTCATGCTTAAGGTGGGTATCAACTTCCGGGACACGTTCCCGGACGCCCGATTCCGCGCTAAAGCGGGCATATCACGAAGGGACGTTGGGGCGCATGGCGGTTGACGGGCGCGGAAAAATTGCAGCGGTTATTGTTGCCGCCGGGCGAGGCACCCGTGCCGGGTCCGGCGCGGTCCCTAAGCAATACCTCCCGGTCGGCGGCGAGATCATGCTGCGCAAGACACTCGGTGCCTTCTCAAGCGCCACTATCAATTTCACCCAGACTGTCATTCACGCCGATGATGGCGAGCTTTATCGGGCCGCCGCCGCGGGCTTTGCGCTGCTGCCGCCGGTCCATGGCGGCGCCAGCCGGCAAGCCTCGGTGCTGGCCGGGCTCGAGGCCCTGGCCCCGCATGCGCCCGACATCGTGCTGGTCCACGATGCCGCCCGGCCCTTCGCCAGCGCCGCCCTGATCGCGCGCGCCATAGAAGCGGCCGAAGCGACGGGCGCTGCCATTCCGGGTCTTGCGGTGACCGACACGATCAAGCGTCTCGATCGTCACGGGCTCGTCGGCGACACGCTCGACCGCGCCTCGCTGCGCGCGGTGCAGACGCCGCAGGCCTTCGCCTTTGCGCCGCTGCTCGAAGCGCACCGCCGCGCCGCGCGCGAGGGCCGGTCGGACTTCACCGACGACGCGGCAATTGCCGAATGGGCCGGCATGCAGGTCACCGTGTTTCCCGGCGAGAGCAGCAATATCAAGATCACCAACCCTGAGGACTTCATGCACGCCGCCGCGAACGACCTGTCGGCGCTGGGTGACATTCGCACCGGCACCGGCATTGACGTCCATGCCTTCGGGCCGGGCCGCGCCGTCATCATCGGCGGCATCAGCATTCCGCACACACACGCCCTCACCGGCCATTCCGATGCCGATGTCGGCCTGCACGCATTGACCGATGCCCTGCTCGGCGCTTTGGCCGACGGCGACATCGGCTCGCATTTCCCGCCGAGCGATGCGCAATGGCGCGGCGCATCGTCCGACCGCTTCCTGGCCTTCGCGGTCGAGCGCCTCACCGCCCGCGGCGGCCGCATCGCCCATCTCGACCTGACCATCGTCTGCGAGGCGCCGAAGATCGGCCCGCATCGCGACCTGATGCGGGACGCGATCGCGCGTATTGTTGGCATTGATATCGGCCGCGTGGCAGTAAAGGCGACAACCAGTGAGCGACTCGGCTTTACCGGGCGCGGCGAAGGCATCGCCGCCTAT
>JAURWE010000074.1 GCA_030655075.1 Pararhizobium sp. | reverse complement strand
TCTCGAACTTGGTCTGCGGCCGCCAAGCGGGGCGGGGCGCAAACCCCGTCGCGGTGTTGGTCAGCAGCGGCTCGGCGGAGAGCACCGCGAGCATCTGCTCTGCATATTCTTCCCAGTCGGTGGCGCAATGCAGATAGCCGCCGGGCGCCAGGCGCGAGGCCAACAGGGCGACAAAGGGCGGCTGGATCAGGCGTCGTTTTTGTTGGCGTTTTTTCGGCCAGGGGTCGGGAAAGTAAATGTGCATGCCGGCAAGCGCGCCCGGCAGGATCATGTCGCGCACTACGGGGACGGCATCGTGCTGGATGACGCGCAAATTGGTAAGTTCGCGCGTGGCGATTTCCTTCAGCAGGCTGCCCACGCCGGGCGTGTGCACCTCGATGCCGAGGTAATCGTTTTCCGGATGGGCGGCGGCGATAGCCGCCGTCGTCTCGCCCATGCCGCAACCGATTTCAAGGATTTGCGGCGCGGCGCGGCCAAACACGGCGACCAGGTCGAGGGGAGCGGGCGCGTAGGGCAGGCCGTGGCGCGGCATCCCTTCGTCGTAATAGCGCTGCTGGGCGCTGGAGATCCGCCCCTGGCGCAGCACAAAGCTGCGGATGTGGTCACGTTGCACTTCAGTCATCTCAGCTTGGGCTCCAGGCCACGTTGGATCGTTTCCAGAATGTCGGCGTGCCGGCGGTTCATGTCGTAACGCGGTTGCGCCAGCGCCGCCGCGAGCGTGGCGCAGGCCGGTTCGAGCGCTTCCGGCGTCAGATCGAGCGCCGGTTTGAGTCCGATTGCAGCGGATACGACCGCGGGCAGGGGCTCGGCATCACCAAAATAGTAATTTCCCAGCAAGCGTCTGGCGGCGTCAATCTGCGCCGCTTCGCGCTCTTGCCAGTTGATCCAGGCCTGGGTCGCCGCGTATTGGCCGTTCTTTGCACAAGCCAGGCCGAGCAGGCGCGCACCATGCGCGACGCCCCAGAGCAGTTGCGCGGCCAGCACCTCGGGCTTGTCAAAGGCATAGCCGGGGGCTGGCACGACTACTGCCGGCTCCACATTACGCGGCTCAACGGCTGGCGCCGTCTCCGTATTACGCGGCTCCACGGCTGCCGCCGTCTCGCCAGCGCCGACTTTCTCGTCGGCTCGGACAGGCAGCGCAAGCGCCATGAGTAGGGCAGAGCCCAGCACGGCCCGCCGCATCGCGCCGCTCAGGAACCGATCATGCCGCCAGTCGGCGAACTCGGGCTGGCGCTGTAGAGTTTTTTCGGCATGC
>JAURWE010000035.1 GCA_030655075.1 Pararhizobium sp. | reverse complement strand
ATGGTTAAACGACACCTTGGAGAAACTACCGACCTGTCCAAACAGTCGAATCGATGAACTACTACCGTTGGCACCGGATGTGATTGATGCGCTTAAACGAAACAGACCTGAGAGCACAAAGTGGTAGGGTTGTGCGCATACACCGAATCGGCACATAGCCATATAGCAAGCCTAACTCAACGCTCCAGCGGACTCCGCTAACGCTACGCCGCTGAGCTTTACGTTAGCCTTAAAGTATGTACAAACCCAATCTAAAATTAATCAAATGGAAAAAATAATGGGATCAAAATTTAACTTATCTATTGTTGCAATTTTTATCAGTGTTCTATTTCTTAGTGGGTGCGCTACAAGCCGATCAGTTATAGATGTTCCTATACCGGTATCAGGAGAAATTTCTAAATCCAATGGAAAAGAGATTTATATTAATTTAGTAACAGATAAGCGACTATTTGAAATAAAGCCACCTGAACCTAGTACTCCATCTCTTGATCCCAGTGAGGAGCAGGGAGATAAAATAAAGCTTCGAGCCATTGCTCGCAAAAGAAACACTTATGGTATGGGGTTGGGAGATATCCTTTTACCAGAAGGAAAAACAGTTAATCTACTCATAGATGCCGCCCTTCGACAAGCATTTATTGAAAGTGGCTATAAAGTTATTAACAGTAAAGAACAAATAACGAACAATACATATATTCTTGATGCACAAATAAATAAATTCTGGTCATGGATGAATCCTGGTTTTTGGGGAATCACGTTAAGTACAGAAATTTCTACAGATATTGCAATTAAAGATAACAGCACAATTGATAACAAAATAATAAACGTGAAAGCATCAGATACTTTTCAAACAGGATCAGAAGATAACTGGTTGGAAGTAATGCAGAGCGCTCTAAAGGCATACAAAACTGAATTAAAGCTTAAGCTTAAATAAGCGAATCAAATAAAGCCGGAGTCATTGATTTTGTTATTTCTTGGTGCCTCGGCTTTAAATTTACAGATCCAAAGCCTAACCAAACGCTGGCTCTTCCCGATTTCGTGGGGTAGCTACTACATGTAGTATATGATAACTGAATGCCAATAAGCTTACCGACCTACCTGTAATCAGGAAATAGAGCCATGCTATTACAAATCCCCCTGGATATTCCAGATGTTGAAATTG
>JAURWE010000017.1 GCA_030655075.1 Pararhizobium sp. | reverse complement strand
AGTCGCGTGCCGACAGGCGCATCACGTCGGGCAGGGCCGCTGCGTAGGCATGCAGCACCGACGAGCGGTGGCTGTAGAGCGCGGCCTTCGGGTTGCCGGTGGTGCCGCTCGTGTAGCACATGCTGGACGCCGAGTTTTCCTCGAAGGTCGGCCAGTCATAGGCGCTCGGATGCGGGGCGATCCAGGCCTCGTAGCTGACCAGATTGGGCACGCCGCTGTCGACCGGCAGCTTGTCGGCGTCGCACAGCGCCACATATTTCTTGATGGTCGGGCAGCGCGCATGCACCGCCTGTACCAGCGGCAGGAAGCTCAGGTCGAAGCACAGGATCTGGTCTTCGGCGTGGTTGGCGATCCAGGCGATCTGGTCGGGATGCAGGCGCGGGTTGATGGTGTGGAGCACCCGGCCCGAACCACTCACGCCGTAATACAGCTCCAGGTGGCGATAGCCGTTCCAGGCCAGCGTGGCAACGCGGTCGCTGAACAGCAGGTCGCTGCCATCGAGCGCGTTGGCAACCTGCCGCGCACGCGCAGCAACCCCCGACCAGGTGTAGCGGTGGATGTCGCCCTCGACCCGGCGCGACACGATCTCAGCATCGCCATGGTGGCGGTCCGCGAACTCGAGCAGCGACGAGATCAGCAGCGGTTGGTCTTGCATCAAACCCAGCATCAAGGCATCCCTTCATTCAAACAAAGTTGATCGGTTTCAAAGTCAACAGCGATTCACGCAATGTTTGCGTGTTCGCACAATGACAGAAACCCGCACCGGCCGGCCGTGCGTGCACTTCCGGCGGCGCGCGGATTATGAGGGTGCGTTCGTCACGGTGCGCTGTTCTGCATCAGCGTCGGCGTTGCGTCGAAGACGAGCCGGCGTGGCCAATGGGGCCAGGTGACGCCCAGGCCGGGATGGTTCGGGTTGCCTGTCCGGGCAAAGGCGGCAAGGCTGTCCATCATCGCGCCGGACAGTGCCGTGCGTCCGGGCCGGTTGGCCGTGCTGTACGCAAACGAGAACACGTTGGTCCCGAAGTTGCCGAACAGGAATGGCAGGTCGAGTGCGTGGGTCGCACCATAGACGGCGGCGAACGGCGCCGGCGCCTCGTTCCAGTCGAAGCGGTAATACCAGGTCTGGGCCTGCTGCTGCGCCGACAGCGAATTGAGCTGCGGCACGATCGGTCCGGTGAAGATCGAATTGGTCGCAAAGGCCGAGAGCGCGTT
>JAURWE010000013.1 GCA_030655075.1 Pararhizobium sp. | reverse complement strand
AAAACGACCCCGACTATCGGGCTGCGATAACTCACTCATATTTTTCCGACCCATCCGCATCCCATAGCAAGCGGAGGCCATTTCGAAACAGCTTGTTAAGAGCTGTCAACAGCTGCGACCAGAAATGGTTGACCTTGGCCGATTTCGGTCGGTCCGCTTATCGGCAGTATCGCTGAAGAGCGGACATCGCGAATTAAGGGACATTGATGACCCGCGCAGCGCGAGCGCGATTTTAAGTTGAGCCGGAGAGGCGAGAATTACGGCCTAACGCAACCGCTTTGTCGGCCCGACCACGTGCGCGTTGAGATCGCGCGGGCAACTGTCGCGGACTGCTCATCCTTTTCTTGACATCGACCCGCCTTCGCTGCTCGACAGTTCCTACTCTAAGGGAATGTCGAGCTCATCGATCACTGCCAAATCAAGGTCCAGATCATCCGCTCGCCTCAAGCTATGTTGCTCGACAGTTCGTTCGAACAGGGTTCGGACATAACGGCCGTTTCCAAAATGTCCTTTGCTTCGATCCAATGCTTCTACAAATCTGAAGCGCAGTTCGCTCACGGCGTCAGGAGACAGTTGATAGTCCTGCTCGGCGGCCAGTTTTTCAAATATTTTCACCATCTCATCCGGCGTGTAGTCTTCAAAGGAAATATATCGGGTAAACCGTGAGCGAAGGCCTGGATTTGTATCCAAGAACCTCTCCATCTCCGTCGGATATCCGGCAACGATCACGGCAATTTTATCGCGCCTATTCTCCATCTCGACCAGTAGTGTTTCGATTGCTTCGCGACCGAAGTCTAGTTGGCTATGCGGCGGCGCCAATTTATAAGCCTCGTCGATGAAAAGAACGCCGCCCTCGGCCTCGCGAATGCGGGCGAGCGTCTTGCCGCTCGTCTGCCCGACATAATCGGCTACGAGATCGGAGTACGCCGCCTCAATCATGTGCCCCCGCTCCAACAAGCCAAGATCAGCGTAGATTTGGCCGATCAACCGCGCGACCGTCGTCTTGCCAGTTCCGGGGTTTCCAGTGAACACAAGGTGCAGCGTCTGCGTGCCTGTTTTGAGGCCTTGCTGCTTTCGCCGCCGTTGTACCGATGCGGTGGCCGCCAATTTCCTAAGTTCTGCCTTGACGCGGGTAAGACCAATCAATTGTTCGAGTTCAGCATGCGCGTCTAGGTTTTGCGTATGCCCGCTAGAAGGGGCGGCAACCGAGACTGCTGCAACTTCTTCGACGACTTGCTCCGCTTGATATCTGCGATACGCGTCTTCCGGCATGATCTTTTGTGCTTCTGGCCTCCAGTCGCCAAAGAATTTTTTCACATAATGATAGGTGCAGACATCCGTACCATTGAGATGGCCAATCCATTCCTCGGCCTCGACCCAACGCGCATCCATAAAATCTACCGCATATTTCGCCATCGAATGCGGATCGTAAGACGACAGAATATGGTTCTCGCACTCGGGCCAGCGTCGTTTCAGAATATTCTTGGCATATTGATAGGCCATATAACTGCATTTGGAGATCTCAGACTCTACCTCCGGCCAGCGGCCCTTAATCACCTGCTCCGCATAATAGTATGCGCTGCGGGAGCCTGAAAAGCCGGCAGCATCGGCGATGATGGCGGGTTCCGCCTCCGGCCAACGCCCGTGGAGCATGATGCCTGCGTAATAGGCGGCGCTCGCGGTGGTTGCTATCGCATTCTCGGCCTCAAACCATCTGCCTTTGATGACATTGATTGCATAATGAGCGGCAAATTCCCCGTCGGTGGCAATGGCCGATTCGGCCTCTGACCAACGATGGCCCAACATATGTTCAGCATATACGGCGGCGCTCGGTTCGTTGACCAGAATAGCCTCAGCCTCCTTCCACCGATTGCCTATCACTTCGGCAGCGTAACGTGATGCTGCCCATCCGTCCTTCGCTATTGCGGTCTCCGCCTCTGGCCAACGCCCTTTTTTGACATGGATCGCGTAGTCGACGGCAATACTGGGGACGACCAGGAATATTGGCTCATAGTGGCGATAATCTATGCCGGACCGAACCCGGTCTTGCATTTGCCCCGAATAGCCGGAAGACGCGAGATTCCGAGTGTCTGTATCCTCGGCACATTTCTTGGCGAACTCTTCGATCCGGTCTGCACTCATCTGACCCGAAATAAACTCCATCAATTCTTGCTCATTGAAGAGGGTCACAAAATACTCCTTCAAAACAGTTCGGGCCGCCGCTTCGAGGCTAACGGGAACGGATGTTGAGCCGATTTGCCACGAGCTTTAGCCGGCAAGCAAGGCGTTTCCTTTCGAGGGCCGGGACCTGCCGAATACCAGCTCCTGAAGCTTGCATCGAGCGTTTCGAGCGGGCGTGATCACATTTTCCACTTGCCGGGTGGCATTAGCGTTAGCGCCATGGCACATCCTGATCAAACTCGGCTCCATGTTTACAGTTTTGGTGGTTTGACGGCGCATTTGCGCGTTGCTTGCGACCAGAGCTTATACGACATTGTGCAGCCACGGTTTTGGGGAGGATCCTATTCTGGCCGAAAGCGGACCGGCTGCACATCGAGGCGAATCACGCTCAAGCAGACTCCACTCGCAAGACTTGATCGAACCCGAAAAGGCCGGCGCCTCGATGAAAATATCGAAACGCGTCGCCGCCTCCGAGCTGAAATAGCGTCAGGAGAGGTCGCCACGACGCTTCGAGCCTTCCGGCAGATTGTCGTTGGCCGGCTTCAAACTTATTGCATATTCAGACATTGCGCGGGATGGTCGCGAGAACAGCGGCCGCGCCGAGCGCGAGCAGCATGAGCACCAAGAAGAGCCTGTCGAAACCAAAGTCGGGCACCACCGAGATCGCAAGCCAAGGCATGACCAGCGAGGGCGCGGTGTTGGTCAGGTTGAAAATCCCCACATCGCGGCCGCGCCGCGCGGGATCGGGGAGAACGCGGAGCGTCTGGCTGGCATGCAGCGCCAGAAACGTCGCGCCGGCCGCCGCGAATAGCAGATAGGCGAGCTTGGCTTCGGTGGGATTGCCCGCCATCCCCATTGCGACCAGCCCTGCCGCCGCTGCGGCGGCCAGCACTGCCAAGGCGGCGAAAGGGCGGCCGTGCCGGTCAGTCCACCGGCCGATGGCGAACGCGATGACGATCGACGCCGTCAGCCCGCCGGCAAACAGCGCGACTTTCTCGCCATCTCCCATCGCGGGATCGAGCGCGCGCAGCCAGAAATAGAGATAGCTGGCGAGCGCCGCCCCCGAAATCTGCATGAGCAGGCGCGCCACCCACATGCGCGTCGCCGCTGACACCAAGCGCGGGTGCCGCGACCTGTCAGGCGAAGCGGAATCTTGCAATGCGGGCCCCTGCCGCGGACGCCCGAAGAGCAGTAATGGCAAGACCGATACGATCGCCAGCACCGCAATGACGGAAATCTTGTCGCCGAAGGAAGCGACGCCACCCATCGCCAGCAAGATTCCGGACCATGCGCCAAGCGCGGGCGCCATGGCGAGCAGCCCGCCGAGCAACCCTTTTTGCCCGTCCGGGACCAGATCACCCGCCCAGGCGATAAGCGGCACGAGCAGCATGTTGAGCGCCACCTGCCACGCGACCACCAGCCACAGCAGAGCGACGATCGTGTCGCAGCGTATCATGGCGAGTTGCAGGCCTGTTATGATCGCGAGCCCGGCCGCGATCCACGCGCGGCGGTTTTTGGTCCGGTCGCTCAGCCAGCCGAACAGGATGCCCGAGACGCTCGCCGCGATCGCCCCTGCAAAGACCATATAGCCCAGCCAGACAATATCGTCCGGGCCGGCCAGTTCGGTCACGCGCGCCGGCAGCACCAACATCAGGAAGGGGGTATAGGCGATAACGCCCCCGGCATAGGCGAGCGCATAGAGGAGCATAAATCCGAGCGGCTGCCGTCCCTCCGCTTCGACCGCGCTCCGCATTGATCCCGCCCCCATAGAGCTGTTCAAACGCCCGCGTACCATAGGTCATGGCCTGTGGCGTACGGCCTACCGGAATCACAGCCGCCCGCACCGCCTTTGACGGTCCGGGCGGCTGCCCCTTTTTTCCTAAAAGGTGACCCGGGCGCGCAGGCCATAGCTGCGGGCATCGTTGAGGAAGCGGATGTTGAGCGACGATCCGACCAGCGCCTTTTGCGAGATTTCCTCGTTGAGGAAGTTGCTCGCCCAAGCCTCGAGGCGGAAATTGTCGATCGTATATCCGATGCCCAGATTGAGCGTCGCATAGCCCTTTTGCCTGTCGGGGAAACCCGCCGACAGCGAAGTCTGGCGCGCGCCACTCAGGAACACGATATCATCCTCATTGAACTGGCTGAGGAAGTAGGACGAGCGATAGCTGAGCAGTGCCTGCCAATCGAGGCGTCCCGGTCCCGCATCGAACCATTGCGACAGGCGCGCGCTGACGTTCATCTTCGACGACAGCGGCAAGCGGTTGCCGACCAGGCTGATCAGCGGCGAATTGCCCCCCGCGCCAAAGTCCTGCGCCCGCGCGTCGGCGACGGTGCCGCGCGTGATCTTTGTGTCCAGATAAGCTGCATTGATATCGAGCCCAAAATTGCCCGGCAGGCTGAAGCGTATTTCGGCTTCGGCGCCCAGGATGCGCGAGGCGCCTATGTTGCGGTTGACCAGCGAATAGCCGTTGCAGACCGGCGGGGTCTGGGTGCTGTCGAGGTTGATACAGGTGAGATCCTGAAACACCTGGTTCGAATAGTCGTAATAGAAGCCGGTGAGGTTCAAGACCGCCCGCCGCCCGAAGGCATCGAAGCTGTTGCGGCTGCCGATTTCATAGACGAGCAGTTTTTCGGGGCTGAAAGTTTCTGGGATCGTCGATCCGTTGAAGCTGTCATTGAAACCGCCCGATTTATGACCGGTCGAAACCTTCGCGTAGAGCATATTGTCGTCGCTGACATCGAATTCGATGCCCGCGCGCCAATCGACAAAGTTGAACGCCGAACTGCCGACCTGCTGCCCCGGGATCGTCAGGTTTGCATAGCTGAAACCGCCGTTGTTGTTGGACGGGTTGAGCGCGGGGCAGTTGACGAAACCATTGTCGATGTCGGGGCGGTCGATGCAGGTGCCGTTCGGGTTGGTGCCATTGGCGATCGAACCGATCTGCGCGATCAGCGTATCGCGCAGTCCCGGGGTCTTGATGCCTTCGATCAGGAATTGCGCCAAACCCTGCGGCGTGTTGATACCGGTGACGTCGAAGTTGGGCCGGTCGAGCAGGTTGGGCTTGAAGCCTTCGGTGCCGAGGCGGGTCGCAAAGCAGCAAGCGAAGTCTTCGCCGCCCAGCGTCAGCGCCCAGTTACCGCCAATGCCGTAGCGCGACTTTTTCTCGTCGGTGTAACGAATGCCGCCGAGGAACCGCAGCCGGTCGGTGACGTCAAAGGTGCCATCGGCATAGAAGGCGTAGCTCTCGCCCTGGACGTCGGGCATCGTGAACTCGGTGCCCGAATAGCAGCAATAGCCCCGATCGGCGAGCGCGAGATAGCCCACTGCCTGGTCTTCGTTGAAGTAGAAGCCACCGAGATTCCAGCGGAAGCGCTGATCCTCATTGGCGAACACACGCGCCTCATAGACCTGGCTTTTGGACTTCGTCTGCCAGAAATTGCCCGAATAATTGTCGTACAGTACCGCCGACAGATCGCGGCCCGGATAGTCGATGCCTTCGCTCGACGCATTTACCTGATAGAAGTCGACTGAGCGATAGCTGCCGGTCAGTTCGGCGCCGAAGCTGCCGAAATCATAGTTGATCTTGCCCTGCACGCCCCACAGCTCATTTTCCATTTCGCCCTGCAGGCCGCGATAAACGACATTCTTCAGGTTGAGCTTGTCGGGCCGAAGGCCGGTGGCCTGAACGGCGCTGAAGATGTTCGCGCCCGGATAACCGGTTCCGGTTTCCTTGCCATAGTCACCGACGATCGAGATGCTGAGCTGGTCGCTCGGCTCCCAGAGCAGCGACAGACGGCCGGCGTAATTCTCTTCGAGACCTGCCGGTTTCAAGTCGCTCGCGACCACGCCGGTCGAGACATTTTTGAAGCCGAAATCGCGATTGATGTAATAGGCTGCGGCGCGCAGTGCGAAGGTGTCGCCAAGCGGGATATTGATCGCCCCTTCGGCGCCATAGGACGAGCGATTGCCGAACTCGGCCTGCGCATAACCGCCAAATTCGCCGAGACGCGGTTTCGCGGTAATAATGTTCAGCGTCCCCGCAACCGCGTTGCGGCCATAGAGCGTGCCTTGCGGCCCCTTGTTCACCTCGACGCGTTCAAGGTCGTAGAACATCAGGCCCAGCCCGCGCGGACGCGGGATATAGGTGCCGTTGAGGTGCGGCGCCGCGCCGGGATCGCCGAGTTCGGTGCTGTTCGCCGACCCCACGCCGCGGATGAAGATTTCGACATTGCCCTCCTGATTGGAGATGCTGAGCCCGGGGATCGCGACCTGCAGCTGGCGCAGATCGCTGATGCCGTCGCGGCGCAGCTGGTCGGCACCGAGCGTCTGGACGACGCCCGACACATCCTGCAGATTTTCCTCGCGGCGGTTTGCCGTGACGACGATGACATCGTCGCGATCCTCTGCGGTCGTTTCGGAAGGCACCGGCTCCTGCGCATAAGCCGGAATGGCGACGACGGTGGAAAGCAGCACCAAAAGCGCGGAACGCCCAAAAATACCCTTGTTCATAACATCCTCCCTAATTTGTCTTCTTATTTGCATGCAAGTTGCTGACCCGACGGCGAAACGATGCGCGCCGAGGACAAGGTGATGTCGAGACTGCCGGCAGTCGCGAAAGTCAGCGGTGTTTCGACACGGGCCATGTCGACACCGGCCTTTTCGAAGCAGCGCAGCGGCACCGCGATGCGCGTCCATTTGTCCGACTTCGCCGCTTCGGTGAGCAGGCTGCGCACCGGAATGCCGCCGACGCAGTTCGCGCCGCATCCCATCAAGAGGCTGACGTCGGCAGACGGCGGGGCGTTGACCTTCATCTCAACCTCAAGCGCGAGGTCACCGTTGGTCTGGCGTGTAAGGTCGACGGGCTTATCCTGGACAATGGTTGCGACGGCATGCCCTGCCCCCGTCCAGCGGAGTCGCACCGAATCCTCCTGCGCTGTGCGGTCGGCGGCGCGCGCTTCGATCAACTGCGGGCCGGGATTGGTCGAAAGTGCCTCCGGAGCACCCAACAACAAGCGGCGGCCGCTTCCCGGCTTTCCCGCCGCGAACAGGGTACCAGGATCCGCTATCGCAGCACTCGCGCGCTGCTCAGGCAGCGGCGCAAGATCGCCCTTGTCGGCAAAGGTCAGGCCGAAGCCGTACGCAAACAGCGGATCATAGTTGGCGTCGCCGACGTTGACCGCAGTCTGATCGCTCGACCGGGGCCAGCTGTAGGGCAGCTTGCCACGAAAGTCGGTCTTGCCGAACAAGATGTCCGCCACGCCGCCGCCTTCCGATCCGGGCAGCCAGGCCGCGACGAACGCATCCGACGCATTGAGGAAGGGATTGACCCACATCGCGCGCCCCGACAGGAACACAGAAACCGTCGGTACGCCCGCCGCCTTCAGCGAACGCAGCAAGTCCAGGTTTTTGGCATCGTCATAACCGACGTCGGGGCGATCGCCCTGGAATTCGGCATAGGGATCTTCACCAAATACGACGATCGCGACATCGGGCTTGCGCACATAGCGTCCATCGACCGAGAGCGTTGCGGTGCCGCCAGCGGCCTTGACCGCCGCGTCGATTCCTTCCCAGATCGACTGGGCGTTGGGAAAGTCGCTGCGCTTGGTGCCGGTACCCTGCCAGCTGAGTGTCCAGCCGCCGGTTTGCTTGGTCAGGTTGTCGGCGCCGTCGCCCGCGACCAATATCTGACCGTCCGCCTTGAGCGGCAGCAGCCCGCCGGCGTTCTTGAGCAACACGAGCGATTCGCGCACCGCCTCGCGCGCCAATGCGCGGTGGTCCTTGCCGCCGAGCAGGTCGAACCGGCCACCATAGGGCCGCGCCGACGGCTTGCCCGCCTCGAACAGCCCGGCGCGGATCTTAACGCGCAGGATGCGGCGCACCGCATCGTCGAGCCGCGTCATCGGCAGCGTTCCGTCCTGCACATGCGCCAGCGTCGTGCGGTACAGTTCCTTCCAGCTGTCGGGCGCCATGAACATGTCGAGCCCAGCAATCACCGATTGCGGGCAGTCGGTGGCGGTGCAGCCGGCGACCTGGCCATGGCCGTTCCAGTCGCCGACCAAGAAGCCGTCGAAATTCCAGCGATCCTTCATCACGCCGGTCATCAGCGACCGGTTGCCGTGCATCTTGACGCCGTTCCAGCTTGAAAAGCTGACCATCACCGACTGAACACCCGCATCAAGCGCGGGAAGATACGGCGGGCTGAACAGGTCGCGCAACTGCGCCTCGGGCATCAGGGCGTCACCCTGATCCTTGCCGCCGCTGGTGCCGCCATCGCCCAGAAAATGCTTGGCGGTGGCGATGATATGCGGCCCGCGCAGCCAGTCCTTGTCGCCGATCTTTCCCTGTAACCCTTCGATCAGCGGCGCGGCATAGCTGGTGGCGATTTCGGGCGTCTCGCCAAAGCCTTCATAGGCGCGGCCCCAGCGGTCGTCGCGCACGACTGCCAGCGTCGGGGCAAAGGTCCAGTCGAGCCCGGTCACGCGCATCTCGATCGCGGTCGCGGCTCCGATGCGGCGGACGAGATCGGGGTTCCGCGCCGCGCCCAGCCCGATATTGTGGGGAAACAGCGTCGCACCGACTACATTGTTATGGCCGTGGACCGCATCGCTGCCCCATATCATCGGGATACGCGGCAGCTTGCCATGGGGCTTCATCGACGCGGCGTAAAAGGCGTCGGCGGCGGCCAGCCAGTCCTTCGCCGGCGCATTATAGCGCCCGCCCGGATCGGAGTTGCCGCCATTGAGCACCGAGCCAAGATGATAGCGATAGACATCGTCGGCGGTCACGCTGGCGATGTCCGCCTGGATGATCTGTCCGACTTTCTGTTCGATCGACATCGCGGCGATCAGCACGTCGGCCCGCTGCTCGACAGCCGGATCCTGGACGACCGTCGCGCTGCGCGCCGGCCAATTCTCCGGCCGCGCCTCGGCGCTCGCTTCGACGACCGACGTCTGCGCGGCGGCGAATTCGACAAGATTGGGAGAGGCGAGCGCAACCAGCGACGTCGCTCCAAGCGCCATGACAGCCCCGCGTGACAAACTCATCTCCCCTCCCTTGTTATGTCAACGTTTACCGTTTTCTCGGTCAACGTTTACCGTCGATTCTCGACAGAAGTCAAGAGAGGCGCTAGAGGAGAGGTTCAGCGCGTGGCGGCACCGTCACACGTCGCGCTATCGGACTGATCGGAGGGGGAAATTTCGAAACGATCAACGATCGTCGATATCGCGCGGATCGCCGGGGTTACCCCCAAGACCGTCTCGCGCGCGCTCAACGATGCCCCGCATGTCAGCGAAGCGGTGCGCCGAAAGGTCAAGGAGGCCGCGGCGGCGCTCGACTATCATCCCAATATCGCGGCGCAAAGCCTGATCGCGCGGCGCAGTTTTCTGATCGGCCTGACCTATGAACGGCCGAGTCCAAGCTATGTTGTCGAGCTGCAGAACGGGGCGCTCAGCCGGCTCGAGAACGGCCGCTACCGGCTCGTCGTCCTCCCCTTCAACCATGTCGCGAGCCGGCCGGAAGAGCTTGGCAAGCTTCTCCTGCGCACCGGGCTCGACGGCGTTCTGCTCGCGCCACCGGCTTGCGACCAGCCGGTACTGCTCGACATGCTCGAACGTCAGAAGCTCGCTTACGCCCGGATAACGCCGCACAGCGATCTCGACCGCGGCGTCGTCGTCGCGATGGACGAGGTAGCCGCCGGCAAAACCGTCGCGGCGCATGTCCTGGCGCTCGGGCACCGGCGTGTGGGCATCATCCTGGGCGACCCCTCGCACGCGGCGAGCAAGGGACGATTGGAAGGCTATCGACAGGCGTTTGGCGAGGCGGCGTGCTCCATCGACGAAGAGCTCGTGGTGACCGGCGACTTCACTTATGAGGTCGGCTACCGCGTCGCGCTCGAACTGCTTCGCCGCGTCCGCCGTCCGACCGCCATCCTTGCCCAGAACGACGACATGGCGGTGGCCGCGATCGCCGCCGCCCGCGATCTCGGGCTGGCGGTGCCCGCCGACGTCTCGGTCGCAGGATTCGACAATTCGGAAGTCTCGCGGACCGCCTGGCCACAGCTGACGACGGTGCATCAACCCGTACGGGAAATGGCGTGGGACGCGGCCGACCGGCTCATCGCCTCACTTGACGGGGAGAAGGAAACCGCGGTCCCGCGTCGGCGCGACCATCCGCACGAACTGCTCGTCCGCGCCTCGACCGCGCCGCGTCCCGATTAAAGCGATCGACGCGGCGGCTCAGTCGGGCTGCAACGGCGGTTTCGCAAACCCGATCAATTCGCGCACCTGTTGGGGGAACCAGGATCCCGCGGGCGGCGCCGTCAGTCCGCGCTCGGGATCCGCGGGACCGCCGCTCCCGCGATGGCATTCGCCGTCGGATTCGCCGGGTATCTTGATCCAAAGGAACGCATCGACATAGGGATTGTCGCTATCGAGGGTCGGCAGCCGTCCCAGTCCGCGACCCGGCGGATTGCACCAGACCTCGGCGTCGCGATATTTGCCGACCGGCGGCTGCCAAGCCCCCCTGCCGTTGCGGCTGGTGTCGATTACCGCATGTTTTTGCGATGCCGGATCGCGCTTCAATCCCCGCCGCTCGAACAACCGGTCATAAGCCGCATCGGTCCTTCCCCATGTCGAGATATCCTCGAAGACCGCGGGGCTGTGTTGGCTGGGGCATTCTCGCGGGTCGAGTCCGCCGCGGGTCACGAGCGCGATGCAATCGCTAATCCAGCGCGCATAGGGCATAACACGCGCATCGCTTTCGAAATTCGAAACATTGAGGAAAAAGCCCGCCGCCTGCCCGACCTCGGCCTTGATCAGCCGGCTCGCCGCTTCGCCGGGCGAAAGCCAGCTGATACCCGTCCCGTCGAGGTAGAGACGCGCCTGAGGCAGGGCAGCAAGGATCGCGACCGCACCGCGCAATTGATCGTAGCGGGCGTCGGACGCGCTATGATCACGGCCGTCCGGACGGCAATTTTCCACCGTTCCGTCCAGCGCATGATTCCACGGAATAACGCCGAGCCCGTCGGGCTCGAGGATGACGATCGCCTCTCGGTCGCCGATGCCCGCGGCGAAGCCGCGGATCCACGCGAGATAGGCGGCGCCATCGGCGGCGCCGCCCGCCGAATAGAGCGCGCAGTCGCGGAAAGGGATGTTATAAGCGACGAGAACCGGAACCTGCGCTTCAGCAACGGCGCGATCGACGATGTCGCGAACTTTTGTCTCGACGAGCGCCGGGGTGCCATAAGCGAACCAGGAGGCCGACGCGATGCGCGACAGAAGCAAGGCGTCCAGCCGCGCTTGTCCCTCAAGCTTCGCGGCCGCTTGGGCGGTCGTGCTTTGAGGATCGACGTAGATACCTCGGCCCACGGGCTCGGCGGCATGAGCGCAGAGGGGAGAACTCCAGAGTGCAAGAATGAATGCCAGGCGGATCACAGATATTCCCTCCCTCTGATAAGATGGCCAGATATCAAATCCGTCGGCAGCAGGAAAGGATTGACCCTATCGCACCGCCGAACGTCCGCTTCCAAGTGTCTTAAAATGCCAGCGTGAATGGCCGGTATGAGGCGCAAAGCAGCCGTCGAACGCGCTGCTCAGGACTCGAACTTGCCGCCGTTATTTAGGCATAAGCTGAGAACACTTCTGTTAATATACTATAAAATAATCAAAATCTTAAACCAGAAGCCCGGCAATCTGTGGCCAGGTGCCCGATGATCTCGCCGAGCTACCCTGCATACCTGCCCTCAACCCGCTTAAGTCAGATTGTCCTTGGGACGATCTGGGACATACTGGGTCGAATTTTTCGCAGATTTCCCATCAGATTTCTCGAGACATCCTGGCACACGCTGGGACGTCTTGAGACGAAATGGGACGGTCCTGGCAGGGGCGGCAGATCGCATCAGATTATATTATCCGACTGTAATATCAATATTTTTTTCGTTACGAAGGACTATTTACCAAGCTCTGGGTCGCCAATTTGATGGGCTGCAGTGGGTCAATTTGCGACGACGGCGTTAAATGCGGCAAAGCGTTCGCTCAGTCAGACTGGTCGACAATTCGAACCGGTCGGCGGGGAAGCATTTGGCGCTCAGCAGGGATTTTTTCAAGGAATGGCGTCTCGTCGGAGAGATAACGCGCTGTTGGACAAAGCCCTTGGCCGTGTGGAGAACGCGACCAAAGCGCTATCCGATCCTGACACGAAAGCAGCGTTGACGGCGTCGAATATCCCTAAGGCGTCCTACGCAGGGACGACAATATCCACGCGTTGCATGTTGACGCGATCGGATAGTGGGCCATCCCCCAGCGCACGAAGATGGAAGTCAGTCAGGAGGGCTACTCCCTCGTTAGCCGGACTGTGGGTTGCGTCCGCTCGCCGATGGTTAACAGGCAGCGATTCATTCCGAAATCGGACTCATCGCTAAACTGTTGTTGAATAGAAATTTCCACCAGCTAGATGAGGTATCGGAACACTGAACGATCGACAAAAGTCGGCAGCAAGATCGTGGGCATGCTTGTGCAAGCAAGCATGAATTAGGGGCCATCTACCGTTAAATAAGCGGAGGCTCTGCATGGCTGCGGAAATTTTTGTCAAATCGACTGGGGAATCCCGTACTGTTTCGATCGACGCTATTGACCTCGACGCTCCTTCAGTCATCAGACTACAACTCAGCCGCGCCGATGTCCTCAATATCCAACGCCAAGGTAACGACCTCCTGATCCAACTGCGCTCGGGAGAAACCATCCGCATCGTCGATTTCTATATCGCGAACAGCACCGGCGACGCCAGCGAAGTGGTTCTGCAAGAACCCGATGGCCAAATGTGGCTCGCGCGGCCAGGGGCAACCCCCCAATATTTCGAGCTCGCCGATTGGAACGAACTGCTGGCGGGCTCCTCGTTCGCTGAAGGCGGGGGCGGCGCAGGCTTCATCCTGCCCGCGCTCGGCCTCTTGGGCGGCGTAGGTGCCTTGGCCGCAGGCGGCGGCGGAGGAGGCGACGATTCAGATGCTGACGCCGATGCAGACGCAGATGCGGACGCGGATGCGGATGCGGATGCGGATGCCGACGCAGATGCTGACGCAGACGCAGACGCGGATGCCGACGCTGACGCAGATGCCGATGCAGATGCAGATGCTGACGCTGACGCTGACGCTGACGCTGACGCTGACGCAGATGCGGACGCGGATGCAGACGCAGACGCAGATGCAGACGCCGACGCAGATGCGGACGCAGATGCAGACGCGGACGCAGATGCAGATGCAGATGCAGATGCAGATGCAGACGCTGACGCAGACGCAGACGCAGACGCAGATGCCGATGCGGACGCGGACGCGGATGCAGACGCCGACGCAGATGCCGATGCAGACGCCGACGCTGACGCAGACGCGGATGCGGACGCAGACGCCGATGCAGATGCTGATGCAGATGCCGACGCAGACGCTGACGCCGATGCAGACGCGGATGCAGACGCAGATGCCGACGCGGATGCAGACGCGGACGCAGATGCCGATGCAGACGCTGACGCCGATGCGGATGCAGACGCTGACGCGGATGCCGATGCCGATGCCGACGCTGACGCGGATGCCGACGCAGATGCAGATGCCGACGCCGACGCCGACGCAGATGCCGACGCTGACGCTGACGCAGATGCCGACGCTGACGCTGACGCTGACGCTGACGCGGATGCCGATGCTGACGCGGATGCCGACGCAGACGCCGACGCAGACGCAGATGCCGACGCCGACGCCGACGCAGATGCCGACGCTGACGCGGATGCAGACGCGGACGCGGATGCGGACGCCGACGCAGACGCAGACGCTGACGCGGATGCCGATGCCGATGCAGATGCGGACGCAGATGCCGACGCAGACGCTGACGCCGAT
>JAURWE010000012.1 GCA_030655075.1 Pararhizobium sp. | reverse complement strand
AATCTATCATAAATTGTTATAAAAAATGTGCAGTTTAAATTAGCATAATATACCTTTTTTAATAAAAAAAGGTATATTATGCTAATTTAAAGTATCGCTTTCTTCTAACGTTATAACAAATTACCCTATGGGTTGAGGCTTTGCCTCTACAACGTTTTCAGAAACCGAAGACAAATAATCAAAGAGAAACAAGGGAAAACTTTCTATTGTTTCTCCGCCAGACAAATATATTTCAAATTGTGTACTCCGCTACAGAAAACTTAACATTTCTTTACATTGATCGCTATCTCTTCAATTTTTTCGCACAATCTTTGTAATTGTTTCCATCTTAATCCCTCTATTCACTACACTTTATTTATCCTCCTTATTACATATATATATTTCTGCTGCATAGATAAATAAATTTCGATCCTTTCCGGAGTTCCTAATGTTACGCTTTGCAACATTTTGGATTGCCGTTCCCAAAAAATACGTAGAAAACAACATTTAAGACTTTCGTTCCAGCAATGCAAGTTTCACGGGCCGTAGCTCCCGTTGCGATTTTTACACCGCAATGTACTATTTCTTCCAGTATTTTATGTCATGGCTTTTTAAATATATATTTCTTGCACCATTCACATCTCTATCCATAACCATATCGCAATTTGTGCACTTGTATGTTTCGCTACTTCCAAGATTCTTATGAATATTTCCACAGTGAGAACACATTTTGCTGGTGTATCTTTCGCTAATTATCCTATAATTGATTTTATTAGCGTGGCATTTGTATCTCAATCTTTCTCTAAATGTATGTAGACTCATGGCATACCCGACTCTTTTTGACATTTCTTTTAAATTGCTTGTTTCATTGTTTGAAATACTTTGGACACTCATATCGCCAATTAGTATTGTTGAATAATTTTTTGTTAGCATATCTATAGTTTTCCAATGGAGATCAGTTACTATGTTTTTGATCTTCGTGTTGATACATTTTTCTCTATTTTTCCTTTCTCTTTTCGGGACTATATATTTGTCATCTTTCTTTCTGTTTGTGCGATCAAGTCTTTTGAGAAGAGGCTCTATTTTTTTCTTCATATTGGACCCAATTTTGATACACTCATTTTCGGTAATACCAGTTTGGAATGTTCTTATTCCGGGATCTAAACTAATAATTTGTTTTTGATTATTGCATTGTTCTGCTTTGAACCTTTTGCTAACTATTAAATGGAATTTTTTTGTGTTATAACAATAATGGATTTTCGATGTGGTTCCAGTTTGAGGGAAAGAACATATTTCTTCATCATTCCATTCAAAAGATTGCAATTTATTATCACGCATTAGCTGAATATTGCCAAATAATAGTCCACCAAGAGAATTATAGCCCATATGTTCCGGCGGTATTTCCATAATCTTGTTATTTTTTTTGGATCTCTTGTATCTTATTCTAAATTTCTTGATTCTACCAGATCTCCAGTTAGTGATAG
>JAURWE010000009.1 GCA_030655075.1 Pararhizobium sp. | reverse complement strand
CGCGACATAGGCGCCGCCGCTTTGCCGCAGCGCATTGAACAGCGCATTTTCCGATGCCGTGGCATAGATAGCCGCAGGAAGTCCGTCGGCCTGAAAGCGCTGGCCAAAGCTGCGGATGCAGTTCCACACCCCCCAAAAATTGACCTCGAACAGCGCGCGCGCGGCCTCGGCATCGCAGTCGATCACCGACATGCGCGGGCCGCCGATCCCGGCATTGGCGATGATCGCATCGGCTCGGCCATGCGTCGTCCACGCGAAATCGGCGAGCGCCTCGACCGAAGCCGGATCGGTCGCGTCGCCGACGAACCCGCGCGCGTCGATTTTCAGCGCCGCGAGCGTTTCAACGGCTTCGGCAAGCTTTTCGTCGCGCGGCTCGCTCAGGATCAGTTTTGCGCCCGCCAGGCCGAGGCGCTTCGCGAGCGCCAGCCCGATCCCCGTCGCACCGCCTGTAACGACGCAGCATTTCCCTTCAAAATCCATCCTCGCCGCCCTCCTCCGACGAAAGGCAGGCGCTGCAGACAGTCGGCGTCAATCGCCCCGATTTTCCTTCGCGATCTTTCGGCCAGCGTTACCCGAATGGCCATTTTTGAGCTCGGCGGACCGCATCTCGGTCGACGCCGCTGCGTGCGAATCGGCCCGACTGAAATCGCTTTGGTCGGTCGGCGAGGGGTATCCCGGCATTCTGGACGCCATTGTTTCCGAGCCGGCGCTAAAGCGGCTCGATCCATTCGACCGGATACAACTGGCCTTTGCCGTTGCAACCTGCCGCGAAAGCCGAGATTTGTCCGAAGCCGGAAGAGTTCTTTTTCTGCGTCGCGCGAGGAACCGCGGTCGACGAACGATGCCGATCGGCTGCGCAAATATCTTGCCCGCTTCGGGTTGGATGGGACGAACCCGACCGCGAAATGACGCTCTGCGGTGGCATGCGTCAAAGAAGCTTGGAGGCGATGTCCCGCAAATCTTGCGGTCAAATGCGAAATTTCGCGGTTTCATCCCAAAATGGCGCCGTGTGTCGCGGGGGGCAGTCACATAGTGACTGCGTGGTGGGCGCTGACGGGCTCGAACCGCCGACCCTCTCGGTGTAAACGAGAGAACTACGGTCAGATTGCGGTCTACCGGCTAACGGGTAACCCGTTGAAACGACGTTTTTAGTTTCCACATGTTACCATTTGATGTAGCTTGTTATCATCAATCTGATGGCTATCTGATGGCCGGGATAGGAAGTCGCAATGCCAAAAAGTCGTATATCGAACCGGGTCGTTGATGACGCGGCGCCCGCCGCGGCAAACTACATTATCTGGGACGACCGGCTTGTAGGGTTCGGCCTCAAAGTGACCCCCGCAGGAAAAAAAATCTACATATTCCAGTACCGGTTGGCGCGGCCGGGAGCCGCAGATCGCACACCGCCGTCACGCTTCACTATTGGCTCGCATGGGAGCCCTTGGACACCGACAACCGCGCGAGACGAGGCAAGCGGCCTCGCGATATTTGTTAAGCAAGGCATTGACCCGTTGCTTAGGCGAAAAGACATGATTGCCGCCGCCGAACACCAGCAGCTGTCTGAAAAGGAAGAGGCGAAGCGAGAAAGCGAACTAAAGTTCCGCTTGATAGCGCAACGGTGGCTCGCCACCCTTCTTTCGTCGGGAAAAAGCCGCGGGTATCACGACACCTGCCGCTGGGTAATCACAAGTTATCTTACGCCCACGCTCGCTGAAATTCCGATAACGCAGATCACCCCCGACGACGTTCAGCGCGCGCTTGATACAATCCCTCAGGAGAAGCAATCGACGCCCCTGGCAGTTTTCGACACTGCTTATGCAATTTTTGAGTGGGCTAAAAGTAGTCGAGCAGGGCGTCTAGTTCGCCTCAACGTAGTGGCTGAGGTTGATCGACCAAACAAACCTGAGGGGAGAAAGCGCGTTCTGAACGACGACGAGCTTGCAGCCGCATGGTTAGCCGCGGGTGAGTTGCCATTGGTCTGGAAGGCATTCTTTCGCTTAGCGATTTTGACCGGGAAGCGACGTGCGGAGATAGCGGAGATGCGTTGGTCGGAGCTCGATCATGACAGAGCTGAATGGCTGATCCCGGGAAACAGAACGAAGAATAGAAATGCTGACCTCGTTTCACTCTCCACACCGGCTATGGATATTCTTGACGCACTTGCTGCGCAAAGGCGCGACGGGTCGGAAGCGGACGATAGATGGCCCAGCGAAGGCTACGTGCTGACCAATGATGGCGAAACTCATATCGGTAACCACAGTCGGATGAAGACGGCGTTGGACAGTAAGATCGCTCAAACCAGGGATGACATCCCGATAGATGATTGGGTGTGCCACGATCTTCGCCGCACGGTGGGAACCGGTATGCAGCGCTTGGGAGTACCGCTCGACGTCATCAAGGCTGTTCTTAATCACAAAATCCCGACAGGCGCTGCGAAAGATTATCTGCATCATCAGTGGTTCAACGAGAAGTTGGAGGCGCGCCACCGTTGGACCCGGCATGTTCTGGAGGCCGTAGCGACCGCTACGAGCACCAATGTATTGCCTCTTGACCCCGCATTGCGCCAGCGGCGCAAGATCCGTAACGGGTAACCCGGAAAAAAAACTTTATGAGTTAAATTCAAACGTTTACTCTTGTAAATCGTCGCTTTTTCTGGCGCCAGAATTGCCGCGGAAGGATGGTGAGAAGCAAAATTTTCCGATAGATGGACCGCCACTTTCAAACTCAGGTGGTGGCATGAATTCTCAGGAAACACCTTCCGTCCTCACGGTCGATGAAGCCGCCCAGTATCTGCGGTTGTCCAAAACAACTCTCAACAGATTGCGGGTGACCGGCAAAGGCCCGAGCTACGTACAGATACTGGCTCGGGGCCGCGTTACCTATCGTCACACTGACTTAGACGCATGGCTGGATCAGCACACCATGCGTAGCACGAGCGAAATCTCGTGATTGCCAGACCGCTATTGCTCTTCGAAGCCAATATTTCGCTGGCAGCAAATTTGATTTCCTCACTTGATGGTCACTCTCGTCTCGACGACGGAAACTCATTGATTTGGGTAGAGCCCGGGTAGGCTGAAGTCGGTCGGCAATGACTGCCGTCCAATGCCTTTGTCGGCCTGTAAAAACTAGGTCGGAGCGGTTTATGCGATTTGTCCCTTCACCCGCGGCACACTAATGAAGGAGACTTGGGAAAGTTTGCATGCCGACATTTTCGCGGCGAAAAATGGCCCCAAAAAAGAGCCTCGTTCACTCTAACGAACGTATACCGTGGGAGTTGACACCCGCTCCCCCTGACGCCCGCTGGAGGGCTAAGGGATATCTGCACCTTACGTCACGACTACTGCGACCACGGCACGGCGCGCGAGCTCCGAACGGTGGGGACCACGATTGGCCCTCGTATGGGCAGTGCAGGTAAACACGGTAGGAAGTACCAGCAGGGCATTCCGCTTCACTCCAAAGAGGAGTGACCTTTGCGGGTGGACGTGCTGCGCCCGTCGCAGATTCTCACGAAGATTTTGGCGAATTCTGAATAGCAGAGCCCGATGTTTTTTGAGCCGCTATGCCCAATCGCCTACGCGGACACGTTTGCTGACAGCTGGCGATAGAACTCAGGTGGAATGCCAAATGTCCCCTCCTGCTCGGCCAAAGTCGTCAGAATTAAGAAAGCGTCCAGCGATTCCTTCTTCAGGACTTTCATGCAACTCACATACACGGACTGCACTTTTCGGGAATCCCCTCGGGAAAGGTTAAGCGCGCCGGTGATTTCTCCGGCTTTAATCCATAAAGCTAGCACCATGCCTAGCTGATATGGCCGAAGCTGCTGCGACGAACCCTGCAGACTATAAAGTGTGAACTCTTCCACATTATTAAAACTGCTCAACGCGCTGCTCGGCACCCGCTTGCGAAGTGTAATTGCGGGTGGATCAAACCAACTCATCAGCTTCTCCCTTTTGGGGACCTGTTTGCGCGACAAACGGTCAGGACTCACAACTGAGTGATGCCCCTGCGACCTTTTGCGGTCAATCGGTACAGCGATCAGGCGGCAAGCGGTTTATTTGGTGCTATTAGCTGCTAGGAAGGCCGGCAGAGGCAAGGCTGCTTCCGGCCCGGACGGAATAGAGCACGGTCAACCAAGTCATCTAATGGGCTGTTTAGGCAAACCGGGTTACCCGGTTTAGATTGACCTGACTGCCATTCAGCAAATGCGGGAGCATCATGTGGATACGGTCGCAGTCGGAGCTCGACGCCATCTTGAAACGGGGTATGTATCTGCCGAGGCACCGTTGATGCCCGGCATTTCAAGCAATATATGCTTGCCATGCATCTGCTACGGCTGCCGCGACTGCAACGGCAAATACCTGCCGTCTGACTTTTAGACTTAATGTTGCATCGTAAGCCTTTCCAAGTTTGCTGCGAGCAAATTTGCCTTTCGCCTTGACCCGGGGAACTGCTACCGCGCGGTGCGGGGTGATCGAACATTGGCAGCCAAAGAAGCTACAGCGAGGATAAAGATCAACCGGCTCCTTGAAGAAGCCGGATGGCGGTTCTTTGCCGATGAGGCTGGTCCGGCCAACATAGTTCTGGAGCCAAACACTAAAATCACTCGGGCCGACATCGATGCTCTCGGAGAGGATTTTGAAACCGTGAAGAACGGTTTCATCGATTTCCTGCTTCTCGATCAGGATGGTCGACCGCTCATCGTCCTAGAGGCGAAGTCTGAGGGTAAAAATCCGCTGGCAGCGAAAGAGCAGGCGCGCCGGTACGCGCGCGAGCAGAATGCTCGCTTTGTGATCCTATCTAACGGTAACATCCATTATCTTTGGGACCTGAATCAGGGAAATCCCAGCGTCATATCCAAGTTTCCCAGCCCCGATGCGATCAAAGACCACCACGCGTTTCAGCCCGACGCGGAACGCCTCGCTAACGAGCTAGTCGAGCGAGACTATATCGCCCTCACGCAAATGCCGGGCTACGCCAATGAAGCTGGATGGAAGAATGAGGGCGAACGACGGACTTTCCTCGAAAAGACTAAGCTCCGGTTCCTTCGCGACTATCAGAAGAAAGCTGTTAAGGCCGTCCAGCGTGACGCGAGGAAGGGCGCGGTTCGCTTCCTGTTCGAAATGGCGACCGGCACCGGAAAGACGCTGACGTCTGCCGCGATTATCAAATTGTTCCTGAAAACAGGCAACGCACGCCGCGTCCTGTTTCTGGTCGATCGTATCGAGCTGGAGGTACAGGCCGACAAGGCGTTCAAGGCGCTGCTCAAGAATGATTTCACCTGCGTCATCTACAAGGAGCAGCGAGACGACTGGCGCAAGGCCGATATCGTCGTGACCACGGTTCAATCGCTGCTTTTCAACGACAAGTTCCGCCGCTTTTTTGCCCCGACGGACTTCGATCTGGTGATCTCGGACGAAGCGCATCGGTCGATCGGCGGAAATGCCCGAGCCGTGTTCGAGTATTTTGTGGGCTACAAGCTCGGCCTGACCGCAACCCCAAAAGACTATCTCAAGCAATCTAAAAGCAGTACGTCGACCCGCGATCCGCGCGAGACCGAGCGGCGGATGATGCTCGACACCTATCGCATCTTCGGATGCGATAGCGGGGAGCCCACATTCCGCTATTCCCTGCTGGATGGTGTGCGCGAAGAATATCTGATCAACCCTTATGTGATTGATGCTCGCACTGAAATCACGACTCAGCTCCTCTCCGACGACGGATATGTCGTGGAAACGACCGGCGACAACGGGAACGAAGTAAAGGAGGCTTACGCAGGCCGAGATTTTGAGAAGAAGTTCTTTGCCGAAGCCACCAACGACGTCTTTTGCGAAACCTTCCTGAAGCACGGCTTGCAAGATCCGGTGACCGGCGAGTTCGGCAAATCAATTGTCTTTGCCGTCAGCCAGAATCATGCAGCCAAACTAGCGCAGGTTTTGAACGAGATGGCCGATGCGATCTGGCCCCGAAAATATCAGTCGGACTTTGCCATGCAGGTCACCAGTGAAGTGATGAACGCCCAGACCATGACAGTACAGTTTGCAAACAACAATCTAGGCGGACGCGGCAATTTCGACGAAAGCTACGTCACTAGCAAAACGCGGGTTTGCGTAACCGTGGGAATGATGACGACCGGATATGATTGCCCTGACATCCTGAATTTGGCGATGATGCGCCCGATTTTCAGCCCCTCAGAGTTCGTTCAGATGAAGGGGCGGGGAACGCGCAAGCACGGATTCGCGGAGGAGATGCGCGATCTCGAACGCAAAGCTGACAGCACCGAACTCCAAAAGACCGAATTCCGCCTGTTCGACTTCTTCGCCAACTGCGAATATTTCGAAGAGAAGTTCCAGTATGACGAAGCGCTGAAGCTGCCGAAGCCCACCACGTCGCCCCTTACCAGCGGCGTCGACTCTCCGAAGCGCGGCTACTCCCACGAGAGCTTTCAGCCCGACAGCATCGCGACTCAAAAGGAGCAGCAGATCGGCGCGGAAGGGATGCGGGTCGATCGCGAACTGTTCCAGAAGTTCGAGGACATGGCGCGCGCCGATCCGGCACTCGCAGCGATGGTCGAACAGCAGAATTGGGAAGCCGCCGTCCGACGTGTGGTCGAAGAACTGTTCGACAAGCCCGACGAGTTTTTCACCCTAGACAAGCTGCGGCGCGCCGCCGGTCTGGACCGCCGTCTCACAATCCGCGAGATCATCGAAAAGGCGTTCGGCCACATTCCACGGTTCAGATCCAAAGACGAGCTTATCGACGACGAATTCCAAAAATTCTTGCTCGACCAGAAGCCAGAAGAGGCGGATCGCCTACGCGAGATGCGCTATTTCTTTGAAGCCTACATTAAAGATGCGAGCGTCCGAAAATCCATCGACGACGGCCATTTCGCTGATTTGAATGTGAATCCCAGTTTCAGGATAACGGACCTGCGCGCTGTTCCTGAAAAATGGCGCAGAGGCATCCCGGAATATATTAAAGACTATGTGTCCCTGAACCCATTCCTCCCTTAAAGAGCCCCCATGTTAGACAGTGAGACTAAGCGCCGCATCAACACTTGCCGTGACATTTTGGTCGGCAAGGTTCCCGACCCCAAAAGCCAAGTCGAACAAATCACTATCGCCCTCATTTACAAGTTCATGGACGACATGGACCTTGAATCCGAACAGATGGGTGGCGCTCGGAAATTCTTCACCGGCGATTTCGAACGTTACGCTTGGGCAAAGCTTGTTGCGCCCGGCGTAGGCGGCCAGGAAATGCTCAACACCTATTCCGAGGCGTTGGCAAAAATGCCAGAAAATGAGGTGTTGCCGGTCCTTTTTCGAGACATTTTCCGCAACGCCTTTTTGCCCTACCGCGACCCCGAAACACTGCGCAGCTTCCTCCGCGAGATCAACGGGTTCACCTATGATCATAGCGAGCGCTTGGGCGATGCCTTTGAATATCTGCTCTCGGTGCTCGGCAGTCAGGGTGATGCTGGGCAGTTCCGCACCCCTCGGCACATCATCGATTTCATGGTCGAAATAATCGACCCTAGAAAAGACGAGGTCATCCTCGATCCAGCCTGCGGCACAGCGGGCTTCCTGATTTCGTCGTTCAAGCACATCCTGAAAGCCAACTCGACCAATGCTGGCGGCGTCAATGGCGACGGCGCGGAAATCGACGCGGCGGATGCGACGCTGGACAGCCCGTTGCGTTATGCCGGCGACCTTCTGACGCCTGAGGACCGCCGACGGCTGGCGCTCAATATCAAGGGTTATGATATCTCGCCGGACATGGTGCGGCTTAGCCTCGTCAACCTTTACCTTCACGGCTTTGCCGACCCAAGGGTCGAAGAATACGACACGCTGACAAGCGACGACAAATGGAACGAAACAGCGGACGTAATCCTCGCTAATCCGCCCTTCATGTCGCCGAAGGGCGGGATTAAACCGCACAACCGTTTTGGCGTACCCTCAAAGCGCAGCGAAGTCCTGTTCGTCGATTATATTGCCGAGCATCTGAGTCTTAAGGGCCGCGCCGCGATCGTCGTGCCTGAAGGCATCATCTTCCAGAGCCAGAGTGCTTATTGCGACCTCCGCCGGATGCTGGTGGACAAATACCTCGCCGCCGTCATCTCGCTGCCCGCGGGTGTGTTCAATCCGTATTCGGGGGTAAAAACATCGATCCTTATCCTCGACCGCGCGGCCGCAAAAGCGAGCGACAGCATCGCCTTCTTCAATGTCAAGAATGACGGCTTCGGCCTAGGCGCGCAGCGCCGCGCACTGAAGGGCAGCCAATTGCCGCAGGTGAAAGCCGAGGTTGGCGCATGGCTGGCAGCGGCACGCAGCGGTATAGATGCGCCCTTGGAGCCTTCGCTGGGTTTCGCGGTCAACAAGGAGCGAGTTGCCGAAAGTGGCGAATATAACCTCAGCGGGGAACGGTATCGTGAGGGTGAAGCTGCGCAATCCGAGTTTCCACTAGTTTCGCTCGGCGATCTCACTTTGTTCAAAGTTGAAAGTGGCGGCACGCCAAAAACCGACATTCCCGAATATTGGGACGGCGACGTCAGATGGGCGACGCTGGTCGATTTGCCGCCTGACGATTTCATATCTCAAATTACGGATACGAAGCGGACGATCTCTGATGCTGGCCTAGCAAATTCGTCGGCAAAGGTGGTTCCGGAAAACTCGATCATCGTATCTACGCGAGCGACCATTGGGCGCATTGGCATCAATCGTGTTCCGATAGCGACCAATCAGGGGTTCAAGAATGTTGTGGTGCAAGATCACGAGCGCGCGTGCTCAGAGTTTGTCGCACTCGCGCTGACGCGCCTAGTGCCGACAATGAAGGCGTGGGCAACGGGCGGCACATTTGCGGAAATCTCGAAGTCCAAGTTTTGCGAGTTGGAGATACCCCTTCCGCCATTGGATGTGCAGCAGGCCATGGTCGCGGAGATAAAAGGATACCAGAAGGTTATCGACGGTGCTCGCATGGTTCTCGAAAACTACCGCCCCCACATCTCCGCCGACCCAGCTTGGCCGATGGTCGCCATTGGAGACTGTTGTCGTCTGATCAATGGCCGAGCTTTCAAACCTTCTGATTGGGAATCGGAAGAAGGCGGCGGCTTGCCGATTATCCGCATTCAGAACCTGAACAACCCATTTGCAAATTTAAACTATTATTCGGGCGATGTGAAATCCCAGTTCATCGTGGAACCCGGAGAGCTACTTTTCTCTTGGTCAGGATCACGCGGGACCTCGTTCGGCGCGCATATTTGGAACGGTGGAAAAGCAATCCTCAATCAGCACATTTTTCGTGTGTTGCTGGAGGACTCGCAGACCGCAAAATCGTTCATGCTGCACATTCTCAATGCTGCTGTTGATGAGGTGGAAGACAATCTGCATGGCGGCGTTGGCTTGGTCCACATCACGAAGGGGAATCTAGAAAAAATCAAAATTCCCCTCCCGCCGCTCGAAACTCAGCAGGCAATCGTCGCTGAAATCGAGTGCGAGCAAGCGCTGGTGAACGCGAACCGCGAACTCACAACCCGCTTTAAAGCAAAGATCGAACAGGCCATCGCCCGTGTATGGGGCAAGGCTGCTGAGCGCGATTCCGAGGAGGACGCTGACTGATGGACGAGGCGCTCGAACTCCACGAATATCTGCCCTATTCGATGGCGGCAGCGAATGAGCAGAGCTATCTCCAGTTCCTGTGGTCGGCGTTTGAAAGCAACTATCAGCAGGGCCGCTACGAGTTCGCGAGCCTAGCTTTCCACTTGCTATATATGAGCTTCGTCAGCTTCTCGATCTGGCAGATAAGGCTGGCCCGGCCCGAAGCATTTTACATGGCCATGGTCGGCTTTCGCGCCGAGGATGAGGGAAAGATCACAGATTGCGACAGTCCCTTCAAATTCTATGATAAGTTGAAGGAGTCGCAGATATTCCGTTTTTTAAAGCTCATCGGCTGTAACAATGATCAGGTTGGCGAGTTCGCCAAATTCGTGAAACGGCGCAACAAAATCGCTCATCCCACGGGCACTGTATTCTTCAACGACCAGCAAGCGATCGATGAGGAAATTTTCGATATGATGCGCGAGGTGCGTAATATCGAGCAGCACATGCAGCCAGTCATCACCGAGCTGTATCAGCGCTTCCTGATCGACAGCGCTGTAACGGAAGAACTGGAATATGGCACGTATGCCGAAGAACTAACCGCGAACTTCGTCCACAAAGCCTATATGTCCATGGCCGATCTTCGCCATTGTGCCACCTTCAACGTCGCGACGCTTTCGGATCACCCGGGACAAGACTCAATTGCCGGCCTACGCGCTGAAATAGGTGCCCTCGTTGATAGCGAAAACGAAACGGAGGACGCGTGACACCGATCCGCAACGCCATCTAGATCGTCAGCGAGGCGCCGCATCCGCTCGCGGACGCACATAACTTAGCGAACGCCTATAGCGGACATGATCGTTGTCGCGCCGCGCATTCTTTCCGACGAATAGATCCTGATCTGCCGACAGTAGCGAACAGGCAAGAGCGGATGACAGTCGAGCGTTAAAAACAGCGCTGGCAACTTAAATGCGGATCGCTTTCGGTTCAAAGTGATGCCGGGCCTCCGCTACACTTCGTCAAGAATTCGAAAACCTCATCCACGAAAGGTATAAAATCAACGCACGAGTACGTCCCGCCACTATCATGCCGAATTCGTACCTCACCAGCCCAGCCTGATGGTCATCTGATGGCCAGAGGGGTGTCGCGCCTCAACTTACCCAGCTGAAAAACCACTAAGCCCCTCAAAAGACTGGTGGGCGCTGACGGGCTCGAACCGCCGACCCTCTCGGTGTAAACGAGATGCTCTACCAACTGAGCTAAGCGCCCCTCCCATGCCGCTTATGTCGCCATGTGCGGGAAGCGCGCCCCTGCCATAAGCTGCTGCCGCTGGCAAGTGATGCGTCGCAAAGCCTAGAGCCATCCGATATGCTTGAAGCGCCAATAGAGGCTAAGGCATATCCCCCCCATCGCGCCGACGATCAGCGGATAGCCAAAGGTCCAGCCGAGTTCGGGCATATGTTCGAAATTCATGCCATAAATCCCGGCAATCGCGGTGGGCACCGCGAGGATTGCAGCCCAGGCGGCGAGCTGGCGGGTGATCACGCCCTGCCGTTGCTGCTCAAGCATCCCGTTGGTTTCGATGACCGACGCGGCAATGTCGCGAAGCCCGGCAAGGCGGAATTCGGCGCGCTGGACATGATCCCAGATGTCGCGGAAGAAGGGGCGGACTGCGGTATCGATATTGGGCAGATCATCTTCAGTCGCGAGGCGTCCGGCGACCTCTTTCATCATCCCTACCAAGCGCTGGAAACGGATGATTTCGTGCCGCTGTGAATAGAGGTGGCGGATCTCGGCCGCGTCGAGCGGGGTATCCATCACGCTTTCCTCGACGAGCAGCATCCGGTCCTCGATCGCATCGACGACGGGAAAATAGCCGTCGACGATGAAATCGAGCACGGCATAAAGGACATAGTCGGGACCATGCGCGAGCTTCGCCGGCAGCGTTTCGAGCCGCGAGCGAATGTCGGTGTGCGTCCGCGCCGAGCCATGGCGGACGCTGACGAAGAAATGCGGCCCGAGGAAAAACGCCGTCTCGCCCGGATGGATTGTGTCGGCGTCGAGATTGGCGGTGCGCGTGATGACGAAAAGCTGGTCGCCATAGGCCTCGACCTTCGGCAACTGGTTCGCCTTCAGCGCATCCTCGACCGCGAGCGGGTGAAGGCCAAAGCGCTTGGCGATGCCCTCCAGCTCGCCCGGCGTCGGTTCGTAAAGGCCGAGCCAGAAGAAATCGCCGTCGGCGCAATCTTCGGGCAGCAACTCGTCGGGTCCAATATCGCGGACAATCTTGCCATTATTGTAGAGGCGGGCGGCCATGATCGGCATGCGGCGGAAACTCCCTTGATCTGCGGCGCCTACATAATGCGCGCGGCGACGAAGGGAAATGCGATCATTGGCCGAAGCCGCAAGCGCCGTCAGATATCGCGGCTATCATACGCCCAATGCAGCAGCGCCTGCCTTTGCTTTGGCCGGCAAAAGGGATCGCCCGGCTCGCAATTCTTGCGCACTTGCGCGGCGTGGCGCCGGAACGCGCGCCACCGCGCAATTTGGCGGCGATCCTCGTCGGGCATCCGCCGGCCCGAATAATAGCGGCAATACCATTGAAACCAGCCGCGCGGATCGTCGGGATGGATCCATCCCTTTTCGATCCAGACGCGGAGCGGAACGCTGGCGCGGATACCGAAATAATTGAGCGAGCAGTCGGC
>JAURWE010000069.1 GCA_030655075.1 Pararhizobium sp. | reverse complement strand
TTTTGGGTCTTTAATCAGGTCGCTCATCTTCTCTCCTTATGGAGCCGTATTGTACGGCTCTGAAAATAAGCGGTTACACGAATTTATTTACACCCTCCTAAATTATTACCGCAGTGCCGATGGCGGCAACATAATGTCTGCCGAAAATTTTAATGATGGTGTTATATCGCTATTACGAACAGAGTCCGCCTTTGTCTCAAGGATATTACAGCAACAAAACTACGATGTATTACTTGAAATGGGCTGCGACTTGGCGCGTAGTTATGACATTGCTAGGATGCATGAAATTCACTACATCGGCATTGATATAAGAAAAAACGTCATTGATGCACTACTAGAAAGGGCTGCTCGCTCAAACATGTATGAGCGCGCTCTATTCATTAACGATAATGTATTAAATATCAATAAAATAAGCCTCAAATATCAACTCAACCAAACAACACTCTGCCTATTACCATTTAATCTTATTGGCAATTTTACTGACCTAGAAACCTTATTTTCGGTCTACGCCGAAGCAAGCATGGACGTGGTTGTTTCTAGCTGGCAATGCTCACCCCAAGCATCTATTGCACGCTCAGACTACTACACAAATTGTGGCATTTCCGACCTCGATTTTATCGAAACAGACATATCTCACTGCTTTACACGCTCAGGCTTTCGCTCGGAGGCTTATAGTCAACAACATTTAAATCAGGTGGCAAGCCAATATGGATTCGTTTTAATTGAAGCGTTTGCAACAAGCCTCATTCAGTGTCTGTATTTTCGCAGGCAGGAGGCTTAGTCATGGTGTTAAACAAAGCGGTTTTCTTAGCACTGTTATGCGTTGTGTCGTGGAGTTTCATTCCCGTCATCTCTAAAGTAGCAACAGCCGATATTACGCCATTACAACTGTTGTTTTTATCTAACGCGCTTTCTGCACTAATGATTGGCTGTGTGCTTATTATGTGGCGCAAACAAATCAGCAGCATCACTTTGCAATTAAAAAGCAATTTATGGGCTACCGCCCTCCCTGCATTTCTAGGCTGTTTTTTTTATTACTTGTGCTTATACTATGGCTACTCCAAAGCTAATGGCATTGCTGTTTTAGTCGTGCAATACCTATGGCCGGTGTTAATTGTTCTACTCGCCCCTTTAGTTCTTCACGAAAAGCTCACAAACAAAGTCATTGTGGCAGCGTCAATGGGTTTTATCGGCACGGTTATCGTTGCCACAAAGGGAGACTTCTCGACATTTGACAGGCAAAGCCTGCCCATTCTAGGCATTGTTTTTATCGGTGCATTGGCGTTTGCGCTATTTTCTTTGTTATCCAAAAAAATACAGTGCAATACCTTAGTCGCAACGTTTTTATTTTTTATCTGGGCAACTTTATTTTCCTTGCTAGCATTGCTCGCCACTACAGGGGTTCAACTCCCCACATCAAACAATGCATGGCTGGGGCTAATAGTAAATGGCACCGTTGTTAATGGGTTGTCCTATTTTTGGTGGCTGCGCGCATTACAACTTGAGCAGGCGTCACGCATTGCGCCGTTGGTTTTTTTAACGCCTATTTTGGCGGGTTTATGGTTAGTTCTTTTACTGGGCGAGGCGTTTTTTATAAGCTATATCGTTGGCCTGTGTATGTGTGTTGCAGCAGGGGTTTTGGCTTCACAATCACGCAGTGCTTAGCTTTACATTTTTAATATTTTAAGAGGATATTATGAAAAATTTAATCAATAAAATTTTGGTTTCTAATGCAGGTTTGGAGTCTGTCACTCTGCGTGTGCCTATCGGCTTAATTTTGGCAGCGCATGGTAGTCAAAAATTATTTGGATGGTTTGGCGGCTATGGCTTGGAAGGCACAGGACAATGGATGGCATCGGTGGGTTTAACTCCTGGGTTTGCTATGGCGCTATTGGCGGGCAGTGCTGAGTTTTTTGGCGGTGTCGCGTTAATGCTGGGTTTAATGACTCGCCCAGCGGCGATAGTGAGTGCAATCACGATGCTGGTAGCGCTGTTTTGGGTACATTGGGGTAATGGCTTCTTCCTGGATACGCACGGTATTGAATATGCGCTGGCTTTAATATCAGCAACTATGACACTGATATTTATGGGCGGCGGACGGTATTCCCTAGACAACTATTTAATCAAGGCAAATGTACTGGAGGCTCAAGATGAATAAGCAAACATGACAACTTGCAACGATTATTACCGGACAAAATACCTCGGATGGTGCCGGAGTCAAACTGAAACGTATCATCAATCCGCAGCAAAACAACTTTGATCCGTTTATCTTATTTTGAAATATTGCCATTTTTTCCTGGTAAAGATTAAGCAAGAGGTAAGCATGAATACATTAGAAGCAATTAAAAGCAGACGTTCTATTAAGCAGTTTGACCCCAACTTTCAAATGACAAGTTTTGAAAAAGAACAATTAATTTCTTTGGCTATGTTGTCACCCACTGCATTTAATGTTCAAAACTGGAGGTTTGTAATCGTAAGTGATACTAATTTGAGAAATAAAATCAGTAAAGCTGCTTATGGGCAGCCACAAGTAACCGATTCATCTCTATTAATTATTCTGTGCGCTGATTTAGAGGCATGGAATAAAGCACCTAACCGTTACTGGAAAAATGCACCTAAAGAAGCACAGGATTATGTACTGCCTGTAATGGAGGGCTACTACAAAAATAACCCTCAAGTGCAACGTGATGAAGCTATGAGGTCATGCGGCATTGCGGCTCAAACTTTAATGCTGGCAGCTAAGTCCATGGGTTATGACTCATGTCCTATGATCGGGTTTGATTTTAATGAAGTCGCCAAGCTGATCAAGCTGCCCGAAGATCATGTGATTTCAATGTTTGTAACAATCGGAAAGGCGATGAAAGAGGCATGGAACAGACCCGGGCAATTGGATCTGAATGACATCATGGTATCTGATATGTTTAATCATCAAGACGCGTTAGAACAATGTCCAGAATGCTAGATGTTGCAGATTCCAGGGGAGTATCAAAACATGGGTGGCTATATAGCCGCCATACCTTTAGTTTTGCTGATTACTATAACCCTGAACGAATGGGCTTTGGTTTATTACGAGTTATCAATGATGACATTGTTCTGCCTTCTGCCGGGTTTGCAACACACCCTCATCGAAATATGGAAATAATATCCATCCCACTAGCAGGTTCATTAAAACATCAGGACAGCATGGGAAACAAACATGTTATTGAGGCTGGCGAAATACAAGTTATGTCCGCAGGTACAGGAATTACACACTCTGAACATAATAATTCCGAGCATGAAGAAGTTAATTTCCTGCAAATATGGGTTATGCCAAAAACACTGAATATTATTCCGCGATATGACCAAAGAAGAATTGATGAGCCAAAAATAAACAATCATTTTCAACTAATTATTACGCCTATGGGTACTGCGAACCATATAAGTATCAATCAAGATGCCTTTTTCTCTCTTGCCAGAATAGATGCCGGTCAACTTATTAATTATGAAAAATACAATAAGAATAATGGCGTTTATTTTTTCATTATCTATGGCAAGGTAAGTATTGGCTCACAACACTTAAACAAAAGAGATGGAATAGGAATAACAGATGAAGATGGGCTATCTATTGGTGCCTGTGAACAATCAGAAGTGCTTTGTATTGAGGTGCCGATGAAATAAATATCACTGTTTCAATACAAGTCACCTTATTTTTCAAGCTATATGTCGGAATATTGGCAATTATGTACTGTCCTTGATGAACTAAGAAATCACAGAAAATAATTCACATAAAAGTGACTTAATTTTTTAACCACAAAAATCACCCAATTAATTTTATAGGTAAAATTATGAAAATAGCAATTATCGGAGCTGGCGTCGGTGGACTCACATTAGCACTATCAATGCTGGATGCTGGAATCCATGATATTGATATATTTGAATCCTCTCCGTCAGTCGATGAATTAGGAGTCGGCGTTAATGTTTTGCCCCATGCAATGAGAGAGTTGGCCGAGTTAGGGCTACTTGATGAGTTGACAGCAGCCAGCGTAGTCACTTCTGAATTGGTTTATTACACCAAGCGAGGCCAACAAATTTGGAGAGAAGCCCGAGGACTGGACAGCGGTTATCACTGGCCGCAGATTTCCATCCATAGAGGCACCTTGGTACAAATTCTACATCAGGCTGTAGTGAAACGCTTGGGAGCCAATCGGATACACACCGGGCAGCGTCTGAATGATTTCAAGCAAAACGCCAATGGCAGCGTGACGGCCATTTTTGATAATGCTTCGGTCACAGTCGGCTGTTTGGTGGCCTGTGACGGCCTTTATTCTACGGTACGGAGTATCTTGTATCCTAATGAAGGCTCTCCAAAGTGGAATGGCGTCACCATGTGGCGTGGCACTACAGAATGTGAGCCTTTTCTCTCCGGTAGCTCCATGGTTATGGTCGGCCACTCTCAACACCGCGTTGTATGCTATCCCATCTCTCATCAGACCAGTGTCCAGAACAAGATGCTTATCAACTGGGTTGCTGAATACAAAACAGGTGATATCCAGACTACTATTTCCAAACAGGATTGGAGGCATCAAGTGAATTTCGAAGAAGCTCTTGAACATTTCAAAGATTTCAACTTTGATTTTCTGGATGTTCCTTCGTAAGCGCCCAACCGTGCCATCTAATCAAGCCCAATAGAAACTGGCATCCTCCGCATTTTTTGAAGAGGATACAACATGGCGTTATCAGCCCATTGGAAAACCCATATCGACACTTGGCAAAGCAGTGGTTTGTCGCAA
>JAURWE010000144.1 GCA_030655075.1 Pararhizobium sp. | reverse complement strand
GTCGGCTTCAAATGCGCCGACCGCTATTACGGCAGCCTCGACATGCCGAGCGCCCTCCATCCGCAGACGGTGCTGGCCCTGGATTTCGGCGGCAGCGCCCTGCCCCTCGAATACGGCTACCCGCTCCGGGTGCGCGTGCCGACGAAGCTCGGCTTCAAGAGCCCCAAACACATCGTTTCGGTCTTCGTGACCAACGATTATCCCGGCGGCTACTGGGAGGACCAGGGCTACAACTGGTTCAGCGGAATCTGACCGGAGCCAAGCACCGGCGATGCCAGTCCCGGAGGCCGATGGCCGGGAATCGGCGCGGAAAGACAAGCCTGCTCCTCGCGCCAGACTCAAGGGAAGGATCTTTCGGGAAGCGCCTAGTCTTTGAAAATCACTCTCGTTGACCGGAACGAGGCAGGATATGCACAATGCAGGGAGACAAAAGAAAGAACCGCCGGCCTGCGCCATGCCTCCCGAGACGGGTTTGTCCGCAGGCAATGCTTGGATTGGAAATCCGTGTCACCACGCCTTGGACTGTTACCCGCGAACGTGACGATCCGCAAAGCGTCTGCGGAGTGCAAGCCGCGCCTCGCAGGACTGCTGATGCTCGGCGAAAGCTCATAGAAGCGAACCCATGAGATGAGCGGTTCGAGGCGAGTGAGTCCTGACCAGCATTGGCCGTCGGGTGCTCGGACGATCCCCCAACACTGAAAAACGGTACCCGGAGGAGGGAACGATGGTTCTCGGAGATCAGGTCGTGTTCGCGAGACTCGATGTCGCCGAGGCGCTCGGCATCTGGCGTCACGCCACGGGACGTATCGTCGACATCGTATCCGGCCCCGATGGGGCAGAGGCGGTGAACGTCCAGTTCGAGGGCCACGGCCTGCTCGTGGGCTACATCGCGACGCTGTTCCAACGCATCGGCTGAGGGTGCGGCCTGCGGGGGTAAAATGCAGGCTCGCGCGAGCCGGGCGCGAGGAGTGAAAGACAGACCATGACAGCGGGCAGCCTGGCGACGCGCAGCGTTCCGACCAACATCCTCCGCCCGCCCCTGCGCAGCGTCAGCCAGACCACCGTCGAAGCCGACCTGTGGCGCGCCATGCGCGCGGAGGCCGAAGCCGCGCTGATCGAAGAGCCGCTCTATGCCGGCATCATCCAGGCCACGGTCTTGGATCAGCCGAGCCTGGTTCATGCCCTCGCCTACCGCCTCGCCCATCGCCTCGGCGACGGCGACCTCTCGCGCTTGTCCACCCGCGACCTCTGCCTCTCCGCTTTCCAGGC
>JAURWE010000141.1 GCA_030655075.1 Pararhizobium sp. | reverse complement strand
CGCAGCATCGACCCCGACCTGCAGAGCTACTTCAAGCTCAACCGCGCGACACGCTGGCAGCAGCTGGTGCGGCTGCGCATCCCGAGCGCACTGCCGTATTTCTTCGGCGGGCTGCGGATCTCCAGCGGCCTCGCGCTGATCGGCGCGGTGGTGGCGGAATTCGTCGCCGGCACCGGCGGCTCCGGCGCGGGCCTGGCCTACCAGATCCTGCAGGCCGGCTTCCAGCTCAACATCCCGCGCATGTTCGCGGCCCTGCTGCTCATCTCGCTCACCGGCGTGGGCCTGTTCGTGCTGATGGCGTGGCTGTCCAAGCTCGCCCTCGGCTCCTGGCACGCCAGCGAGTTATCCAACGACTGACACG
Source organism: Pararhizobium sp. (assembly GCA_030655075.1). Taxonomy (GTDB): domain Bacteria; phylum Pseudomonadota; class Alphaproteobacteria; order Rhizobiales; family Rhizobiaceae; genus JAURWE01. The sequence goes on along the minus strand of JAURWE010000141.1, from coordinate 983 downwards.
ACCCTTGCCCATGAACGCTCCCGTCTCCGCCATCGAGCAACTGCAGCTCGAACTCCCCGACCTCGACTGGATCAACGACCCGGGCCGCGTCGCCCGCCTGTCGCAGGACTTCGCCTGGTTCAGCCCCGTGCTCAAGCGCCAGCTGGAAGACAAGCGCGCAGACACCGTGGTACGCCCGCGCACCGAGGACGAGATCCGCCGTCTGGTGGGCGCCTGCGCGCGCCGCAAGCTGCCGATCACCATTCGCGGCAGCGGCACCGGCAACTACGGCCAGACGACGCCGCTCGCCGGTGGCGTGGTGCTCGACATGACCGGCTACAACGCGATGTGCTGGGTGCGCGGCGGCACGGCCCGCGCGCAGGCCGGCATCCGGCTGGGCGACATCGAGAAGGCGACACGGCCCACCGGCCATGAGTTCCGCTGCATCCCGTCGACCTTCCGCAGCGCCACGCTGGGCGGGCTGTTCGGGGGCGGCTTCGGTGGTGTGGGCTCGATCAACTACGGGCCGCTCGGCGCACCCGGCAACGTGCTGGGCATCCGCGCGATGAGCATCGAGCCCGAGCCGCAGATCGTCGAACTGCGCGGTGCCGAGGCGCTGCGCATGCACCACCTGTGGGGCACCAACGGCCTGGTGCTGGAGGTCGAAGTGGCGCTGGCACCGGCGCGGCCGTGGCTGGAAACGCTGGTCACCTTCGAGCGCTTCGACACCGCGCTGGCCTTCGCCGATGCACTGGCGCGCGCACCAGGCATCGACAAGCGCGAAGTGGCCTTCTTCGGCAGCCCGGTGCCCGACCACCTGGGCCAGCTTGCGGAGTACCTGCCGAAGGGCTGCCATGCGGTGCTCTCGCTGGTCGACGCGCCGGCGGAGGAAGCATTGAAGGACCTGGTCGCCGCGCACGGCGGCACCGTGACCTACCGGCGCGATGCCGCCGAGGTGGCCAAAAGCAACCGCACGCTGATGGAGTTCACCTGGAACCACACGA